>NZ_OY829290.1:1200000-2400000 GCF_963691685.1 Thalassovita sp. | reverse complement strand
CTTATCCCCAAGATCCGACAATAAGCGCGATCCTAGGGCAGGGGGAACTCTGCCCTGTTTTGTTGTGATACAGCCCGAAAAGGGCGCGCAGTTCGCGGTGGCATCTGGCCAGAAACGCCCGGCAACGGGGACCATAGAACGCGGAAATCTGAAGGAAATGCAAATGTTTGCGGTTCTGAAAACCGGCGGCAAGCAGTACAAAGTTCAAGCGGGCGATATCCTCCGCGTGGAAAAATTGGCTGCCGACGCAGGTGAAACCATCCAGTTCAACGAGATCCTGATGCTGGGCGGCGACAACATGGTTGTTGGCGCACCGCTGGTAGACGACGCGGCTGTTCAGGCTGAAGTTGTTGACCAGATCAAAGGCGAAAAGCTGATCCACTTCGTGAAGCGTCGTCGTAAGCACAGCTCCAAGCGCACCAAAGGTCACCGTCAGAAACTGACCCTGATCAAAATCACCGACATCCTGGCCTCGGGCGCAGGTAAGTCGGGCGTGAAAGCTGCCATTGGTTCCGGTTCGGTTGCTGCTGCACCCGCCGCCGCCGCCAAGCCGGCCGCCAAAAAAGCTGCTGCACCCGCTGCACCGGCAGCCGCAGAAGCCGCCGCCGACGATCTGACCCAGATCACCGGTGTAGGTCCCGCAGCCGCCAAGAAGCTGGCCGAAGCCGGCATCACCACTTTCGCACAGCTGGCTGCTGTTGATGTCGACGCCGTTGACGTCAAAGTGAAACCCGAGTGGGTTGCACAAGCTGCCGAACTGGCGAAATAAGTAGAGCTCAAGGAGACACCTCATGGCACATAAAAAAGCTGGCGGTTCATCCCGTAACGGTCGCGACTCAGCTGGTCGCCGCCTTGGCGTAAAACTCTACGGTGGCCAGGCCGCCATTCCGGGCAACATCATCGTGCGTCAGCGCGGTACCAAGATGTGGCCGGGTGAAGGCGTCGGCATGGGCAAAGACCACACCATCTTTGCTACCGTCGAAGGTAAAGTCACTTTCCACAAAGGCCTTAAGAAACGCACCTTCGTTTCTGTCCTGCCAGTGGCGGAGGCTGCAGAGTAAGCCGATCGGTTTCGCTTTAAGAAAACGGGGGATCGGCAACAGCCGGTCCCCTTTCTCGTTTTGCGCCGCGAAGATTTTGGCGCAGGTCTTGCCGATCGGTTGTTTGCTCTAAAGAGTTTTGGCGCCCTTGCTTGTTTTGCGTGATCCGGGTTGCCATCTGTTTGACACGTCAGGGGGTCTGTTTGCCCTTTTCGCGAATTGGGACAAAGGTTTGAGGAGACCGGACCAGCCCAGCCTGACGCAAGTTTGTTTGGAGGAGTATTAAGTATGATGCTCGACACCCAGCCGCTGCAGGCGGCAATTGAAACGGACCGGTTTGTTTTGCGCCCGCTGCGTAAGTCTGACAAAGGTCTGATTGAACTGAACAGCGCCGACCTGCGGGTTGCGCGCAACACCCGTACGATCCCACATCCGCTGCCGCCGGGGGCCATCGATGCCTTTGTCGACCGCGCCATTGATGATGAGCGCAGCGAAGATCTGTGGGCGATTGACGGCACCCTTGTGGGCGGCTGTGAGGTCATGGGCCTTATCGGGCTGGAGCGGATGGACCGCAATCAGAGCCAGATCAGCTTCTGGGTGGCGCCGCCGCATTGGAACAATGGCATCGCTTCGGCGGCCGTGGCTGCAATCCTGGAAGAAAACCCGCAAGAGGCCGAGACCATCTTTGCTGAGGTGTTTCAGGACAATCCGGCCTCAGCCCGGGTGCTGACCAACTGCGGTTTTGAATATCTGGGGGACGCGGAAACCTTCTCGGTTGCGCGCGGGGCCAATATGGCCACCTGGACCTACCTGAAAAAACTAAACGCCGGCGATCAAAAACAGGCGTAAGCAAAGGGGGATGCGCAAAGCGTGTTGTGCATCCCGCGACCTTTGCGATAGGAGACAGACATGAAATTTCTTGATCTCGCAAAGGTCTATATTCGTTCGGGTTCCGGCGGCAACGGCTGTGTCAGCTTCCGCCGTGAGAAGTACATCGAATATGGCGGCCCCGATGGTGGCGATGGTGGTACAGGCGGTTCCGTCTGGGCTGAAACCGTGGACGGTTTGAACACGCTGATCGATTTTCGTTATCAGCAACACTTCTTCGCCGACAATGGCCGCCCCGGCATGGGCAACCAGCGCACCGGCGCGGATGGCGGTGATATCATCCTGAAGGTGCCGGTGGGCACCGAAATCCTGGATGAGGATCAGGAAACCGTGATTGCCGACATGACCGAACTGGGCCAGCGTTTCCTGCTGGCCAAAGGCGGCAACGGCGGCTGGGGCAACCTGCACTTCAAATCCTCCACCAACCAGGCGCCGCGGCGGTCTAACCCCGGTCTGGAAGGGGTGGAACGAACCCTGTGGCTGCGGCTGAAACTGATCGCAGATGTGGGCCTGCTGGGCCTGCCCAACGCGGGCAAATCCACCTTCCTGTCGGCCACATCAAACGCCCGGCCGAAAGTGGCGGATTACCCGTTCACCACATTGCACCCGAACCTTGGCGTTGTGGGTGTGGATGGCGCTGAATTTGTGGTCGCCGATATTCCCGGCCTGATCGAAGGCGCCTCCGAGGGCCGCGGTCTGGGTGATCTGTTCCTGGGCCACGTGGAACGCTGTGCGGCGCTGCTGCATCTGGTGGATGGCTCTTCTGGCACATTGCTGGAAGACTACAAAACCATCATTGGTGAGATCGAAGCCTATGGCGAAGGTCTGGCCGACAAACCCCGTATCACCGTGTTGAATAAAATCGACACGCTGGATGACGAAGAACGCGCCTTCCTCAAAGAGGAGCTGGAGGCGGTTGTTGGTGGGCCCGTGATGATGATGTCCGGTGTCTCACACGAAGGCACCGAGGATGTTCTGCGGGCACTGCGGGCGCAGATCGATGACAACCGGCTGCGGATCAAACAGGAAAAACTAGCCCAAGAGGGTGAGGAAGAGCAGTGGCATCCCTAAAAGAGGCGAAGCGGCTGGTCATCAAGATTGGATCAGCGCTTCTCGTTGATCGCAAGACGGGCCAGCTGCGCGCTGATTGGGTGCAGGGACTGGCCGAAGATGTGGCCTGGCTGAAAGGGCAGGGCAAGGATGTGGTCCTTGTCTCCTCTGGCTCCATTGCTCTGGGGCGTGGTGTGCTGGGCCTGCCGGCCCGCGATCTGGCGCTGGAACAATCCCAGGCCGCCGCGGCTGTGGGGCAGATCCGTCTGGCCCGCGCCTATGAGGAAGTGTTGGCCCCCTTCGGCATCACCACCGCACAGGTGCTGGTGACGCTGGAAGACAGCGCCGACCGCCGCCGCTACCTCAACAGCCGCGCCACTTTGGAACAGCTGGTCAGCCTGGGCGTGGTGCCGATCGTGAATGAAAACGATACCGTCGCCACCGATGAAATCCGCTACGGGGACAATGACCGCCTGGCCGCGCAGGTTGCCGTGACCGTGGGCGCGGATCAGCTGATCCTGCTGTCTGATGTCGATGGGTTCTATTCTGCCAACCCGCAGGTCGATCCTTCGGCCCACCGCTATGACGTCATTGACACCATCACGCCTGAGATTGAGGCGATGGCGGGCGATGGCGTCTCCGGCCTGTCCAAGGGCGGCATGATCACCAAGCTGATGGCGGCAAAAACCGCGACCAAAGCGGGCTGCGCCATGGCGATTACCGAAGGTTCGGTCATCCGGCCGCTGCAGGCGCTGGAAGCGGGGGCAAATGCCACCTGGTTCACCGCCCTCGGCGATCCGCAACAGGCCCGCAAACGCTGGATCGCCTCGATGAAGCCCAAGGGTGACATCATGGTGGATGACGGCGCCGCACGGGCGCTGGCCACCGGCAAAAGCCTGCTGCCGGCTGGCGTTTCCCTGGTCTCAGGCGCCTTTGGGCGTGGCGATCCGGTGGCGATCCTGGACAGCAAAGGCCACAAGCTGGGGCAGGGGCTGGCCCGCTATGATGCGGCTGAGGCGGGCAAGATCAAAGGCCACCGCTCCGAAGATATTGAGGCGCTCCTGGGCTATCCGGGCCGGGCGGCGCTGATCCACCGTGATGATATGGCGCTCTGAGGACGGGCGCGCTAGCATAAGACCCCTGAAACCCTGTTTTGCAAAAACGGAATGATCTCATGAAAGACAGCGAAAACATCCCCGCAATGATGCAAGAGCTTGGCCAACGCGCCAAGGCCGCCGCAGCAGAGCTGGGTTTCGCACCAGCCGCGCAGCGCCAGCAGGCGCTGGAGGCGGCGGCCGATGCTGTCTGGGCCAACCGGGCCGAGATCATCGCCGCCAACGCCAAGGATCTGGAATTTGGCCAGGGCAAGGGTCTGTCAGACGCGATGATGGACCGTCTGATGCTGGATGAGGCCCGTATTCAAGGGATCGTTGATGGCCTGCGCAATGTTGCCGGTCAGGATGATCCCGTGGGTGAGGTGTTGGCTGAATGGGATCGTCCCTCGGGTCTGAACATCCGCCGTGTGCGCACTCCGTTGGGGGTGATCGGGGTGATCTACGAAAGCCGCCCCAATGTGACCGCGGATGCCGGCGCGCTCTGTCTGAAATCGGGCAATGCGGTGATCCTGCGCGGTGGCTCGGAAAGTTTCCATTCCTCGGGCATGATCCATTCCTGTCTGGTCGAGGGCCTGAAGGCCGCAGGCCTGCCCGAAGCTGCCATTCAGCTGGTGCCCACCCGTGACCGTGCGGCGGTGCAGGAACTGCTGACCATGACCGACCATGTGGATGTGATCGTGCCCCGTGGTGGCAAAGGGCTGGTGGGACTTGTCCAGCGCGAAGCCCGTGTGCCGGTCTTTGCACATCTGGAAGGGATCGTGCACATCTACGTCGATAAGGCTGCAGATCCGCAAAAGGCGCTGGATGTGGTGCTGAACGCCAAAACCCGCCGTACCGGCATCTGTGGCGCTGCTGAATGTCTGCTGATCCACCGCGATATTGCCGAAGGCCTGGGCGCCGATCTGATCCGCGCGTTGGTGGAGGCCGGGGTTGAGGTGCACGCCGGCGCTGGCCTGCAGTTGGACGGCACACTGGCCGCAACCGATGCGGATTGGGGCAAAGAGTTCCTCGACAGTATCATCGCAGCCAAAGTGGTTGAGGATGTTGACGGGGCCATCGCCCATATCCGTGCCTATTCCTCCAGCCACACCGATTGTGTGCTGACCGAAGATGACGCCGTCGCTGATCGGTTCTTTGAACGCCTCGACAGTGCGATCCTGATGCGCAATGCCTCCACCCAGTTTGCCGATGGCGGTGAATTTGGCATGGGGGCCGAGATCGGCATCGCCACCGGCAAGATGCACGCCCGCGGCCCTGTTGGCGCCGCGCAGCTGACCAGTTTCAAATATCTTGTGGTTGGCGACGGCACCACCCGGCCGTAAACGTTAGAACGTCAGGCTGGCGCAGTCCTGCGAGGCGCTGACAACCGGGGTGCGCTGCATCTTGGTCAGCGCCTTGGGCAACAGAGCAAATTGCACGTCCTTCGGGCTCAACCCGTCTTTGGTGCCCAGCACCAGTGAATCCCAGGTGCGGCCATCCCAGCTGATGCGCCGTCCCTTGGCGGTCAGTATCCAGCGGCCACAGTCCTGGGTGATGGAGATGGCACCGCCAAGCGGCAGGGTGGTTTCCAGACACATCAGCGCCAGGCAGACCGCTTGCACCTCGGTGCGCGGCGCGCTGTCAGGGCCCAGCCAATGATAGGTGATGCGCCCGCCGCGCCCCAGATCGCCCAACAGGCCGCTGACCTCAATCGTGCCGATGATCTGCGCCGCACTGGCCTTGCCAAAGGCCAGCCGGAAAAACCGGATCCGGGCGTTCACACTGTTCAGGCTTTCCTGCACCAGTTCCAGCTCTGGCGCGGTTTTGGGCGTGGTCATTTGCATCAGCTCCAGCCCGTTGCCAATGGCGCCAATGGGGCTGACCAGATCATGACAGATCCTTGACCCTATGAGTTGTGAAATCTCTTCGTTAAGATCCATGAAAAACTCCCCCGATAGGATCTTTCGATGACAAATATGACGTCTTTTCTTGAACCCGGCATGCGCGTGCGCCATCCGTCGCAGCCTGAATGGGGCATTGGTCAGGTCCAATCCAATATCGGCGGCAAAGTGACCGTCAATTTCCCCGAAGCAGGCAAAGTTGTGATCGATGGCAGCAGAATCGATTTGATGCCGGTCTTTGATGAATGAAGTTCGTTAGCAATTGGTAAACAAGCATAGAGTGAAACGCCTTTCTTGCAAACAAGTTTGTAGCGGAGGCGTTGCCAAGCTGCGGGGGCTTGCCTACAACAGCGGCGGACAGTCAGGGCGCTTTGGGCGCACTCTGAGGTGGGCAAAGGACGCAAGAAACAATGCATCAGCCTGAATTTTCGACAAAACTGGTCGAAAACGAGGAGGAGCTGCGCGCGGCACAACGGCTGCGTTACCGGGTCTTTGTAGAGGAACTGGGCGCTGGCGGCGCTGAGGTGGATCATGAGGCGCGGTTGGAAAAAGATCGCTTTGATCCGTTTTTCGATCACCTCATCTTGTTTGATCACGCCCGCCCTGGTGCCAAGGAGGACCAGGTTGTGGGCGTCTATCGCCTGCTGCGCGGGGATCAGGCCGCGGCGGCCGGACAGTTTTATTCCGAGGATGAATATGACCTCTCCGTCCTGAAAGCTTCGGGGCGTAAGTTGTTGGAATTAGGTCGGTCTTGTCTGGATGTCGACTATCGCGGTGGCGCCGCGATGTATCATCTGTGGAATGCACTGGCGGGTTATGTTCTGCGGCATGAGGTTGAGATCCTCTTTGGTGTGGCCAGCTTCCATGGCACGGACCTCGCGACCTTGGCGCAGCCCCTGTCGATGCTGCATCACAACCACCTTGCGCCCGAGGATCTGCGCGTGCGGGCACAGGCCGGGCATTACGCCGCGATGGACCGGGTCGCCCCCGCTGATCTGGATCGCCGCGCCGCTATGGTTCAGGTGCCGGCACTGATCAAGGCCTACCTGCGGCTTGGGGGCTTCGTCGGCGACGGCGCCTATGTGGATCATACGTTCAACACCACCGATGTCTGTTTGATCATGGACACCGAACGTATGAATGCAAAGCAGAAAAGCATTTATACCAAAGAGGTTACTCGGTGAACGTAAAGTGGGACATGCCCGAAGAGCCATCAGCGGAGCGGATTTCCGTCGCCGGGTGGATCCGGGTGCTGTTGCGCGGCGTCACTTTGGGTGTTCTGGTGTTCGGCGGCCTGCTGCTCCTCCTGTTGATCCGCCTGATTGAACGGCCGATCTACGGGCTGCATCGCCCGCTGACGCCACATATCACCCAGTTTGTCTGTCGCAATGCGTTCCGCATACTGCAGATGCCCCATAAGGTGCGTGGCGAACGGATGGGCCAGAAAGGCGCTGTGGTGGCCAACCATTCGTCCTGGCTGGATATTTTTACGCTGAACGCCCGCAAACGGGTGTATTTCGTCTCCAAGGCTGAGGTGGCCGCCTGGCCCGGCATCGGTTGGCTGGCCCGGGCCACGGGTACGGTGTTTATCCGTCGGGATCCCAAAGAGGCCAAACAACAGCAGCAGGTCTTTGAGGATCGTCTGCTGGCGGGACATAAACTGCTGTTTTTTCCCGAAGGGACCTCCACCGATAGCTTGCGGGTTTTGCCATTTAAATCAACGCTCTTTCAGGCGTTCTTCCACGATCATCTGCGCCATGAAATGCATATCCAACCGGTCACTGTGATCTACCGCGCGCCGGAGGGTGAAGAGCCGCGATTTTATGGCTGGTGGGGCGATATGAATTTCGGCACCCATCTGCTCAAGACTTTGGCCGCGCGACGTCAGGGATCGGTGGAGGTGATTTATCATCCACCTGTACGCGTCGATAGTTTCCCCAATCGTAAAAGCTTAGCCGCCCATGTTGAGGCGATCGTGCGTTCCGGCATGCCCGAAGATCGGCAGGGCCTGCCCGGCGAATAAGCCAATAGAAAAGCCGGGCGCAAACCCGACTTTGTTTATTTTATCAGTGGCTTACGCGCCGCGCCAGATCCAGCCGCCGCCAAAGATTCGACTGCCTTCGCCGGCATAGAACACACAGGCCTGACCGGGGCTGACACCTTCTTCGGGCGTCAGCAGCTCAACCTCAGCCTCAGTTTCCGAGATCGGGCGAATGATCGCCTCCCGCGGGGGACGGGTGGAGCGCACTTTGACCTTCAGGTGCCATTCCTTGCGCGAGGTGAAGGCTTCGTCGCCCAACCAATTGATTTCCCTGACAGGAATGGTGCGCGTGGCCAGCATATCCTTGGGGCCGACAACCACCTGTTTGTTGTCAACGTCCAGTTTCACCACATAGAGCGGCTCGCTCAGGCCACCGATGCCCAGACCGCGACGCTGGCCGATGGTGTAATGGATCACACCATTGTGTTCACCCAGCACCCGACCGTCGGCATGAACGATCTCGCCCGGTTCCGCCGCGCCGGGGCGCAGTTTTTCGATGACCGACGCGTAATTTCCGTTTGGTACGAAGCAGATATCCTGACTGTCGGGCTTATCAGCGACGGCCAGCCCGTATTTCGCCGCCAGTTCCCGCGTCGCGTCCTTGGAGGGCAGATGGCCCAGCGGGAAGCGCAGGTATGACAGCTGTTCAGGCGTGGTTGAGAACAGGAAATAGCTCTGATCGCGGTTGGCATCTTCGGCGCTGTGCAACTCAGGACCGTTGGGGCCCATCATGCGCTGGATGTAGTGGCCCGTGGCCATGCAATCGGCCTCCAGATCGCGTGCGGTTTCCAGCAGGTCCTTGAATTTAACCCGCTCATTGCAGCGAATGCAGGGCACAGGTGTTGCGCCGCCCAGGTAGCTGTCGGCAAACTCATCAATCACCGCTTCCTGGAAGATGTTTTCGTAATCAAGCACATAGTGGGGGAAGTTCATCTCCTCCGCGACACGCCGTGCGTCATGAATGTCGATCCCCGCGCAGCAGGCACCTTTCTTGGCCAGGGCCGCGCCATGGTCATAAAGCTGCAGCGTCACACCCACCACATCATAGCCCTCTTCCGCCAGTTGTGCGGCCACAACGGACGAATCAACGCCCCCCGACATGGCCACAACCACGCGGGTTTCAGAGGGGGGCTTGGCAAAGCCCAATGAGTTCAGCTCAGTGCTTGGGGCGGTGCTTTCATCCAGCATCGGTCGCGACTCCATAGGAAAGACTGCGAGAATATAGGAAAATTCTAAATAGTCTCAAGGGGGCGTTTCACCCCCTGTTAAGACTGAGGCGAGAGACTCACGCCCACATCCGGTCTCAGCAGGAGGAGTGGCGTGATGTATCTTAAGAAATTGGGCGGGCCAAGGGCCGTGACTCTGCCAGACGGCAAACATATGACGCAGGCTGATCTGCCCCCGATAACCACCACGCGATGGGTCGCCAGCCGCAAGGCAGCGGTGGTGCGCGGGGTGCTCTACGGGCTGATTTCCCGAGAAGAGGCGCTGCAGCGATATGCGCTGTCAGACGAAGAATTTCAGGAGTGGGTCGCCGCGATGAGCAGGCACGGGATCGGCGCGTTGAAAACCACCAGGTTGAAAAAATTTCGTCAGCCCTAGGTTGTTTTCTCAGAGCGGGTTTGTCGCTAACGGCTGGTTAACCTTTTTGGGGCACAATGGACTGAGACGACTGTTTTTCCGCGCTGATTTTTGGAGATTATAATGCGTATATTGCTCGTGGAAGATGATCCAAGTACCTCCAAAAGCATCGAGTTGATGCTGACACATGCCAACCTGAATATCTATACAACCGATCTGGGTGAAGAGGGCGTCGATCTGGCCAAACTCTATGATTATGACCTGATCCTGCTGGATCTGGGGCTGCCCGATATGAATGGCCATGAGGTTTTGCGGCAATTGCGCCTGGCACGGGTGGAAACGCCGATCTTGATCCTGTCGGGGGCGGATGACACGGAAAGCAAGATCAAAGGCTTCGGCTTTGGCGCTGATGATTACCTGACCAAACCCTTCCATCGTGAGGAACTGGTGGCGCGCATCCATGCGATCATTCGTCGCTCCAAAGGGCATTCGCAATCGGTGATCCGCACCGGCAAGGTAAATGTGAACCTTGACGCGAAAACGGTCGATGTGGCCGGCACAACGGTGCATCTGACCGGCAAGGAATATCAAATGCTGGAGCTGCTTTCGCTGCGCAAAGGCACCACGCTGACCAAGGAAATGTTCCTGAACCATCTTTACGGCGGCATGGATGAGCCTGAGTTGAAGATCATCGATGTGTTTATCTGCAAATTGCGTAAAAAGCTCAGCAAAGCCCCGGATGGTGAGAATTACATCGAAACGGTTTGGGGGCGGGGCTATGTGCTGCGCGATCCTGATCCGTCGCTGGTGGCCTCGGATCCGCGGGTTGATCGGCTGGCCCTCGGCGCCTAGGTGCACGCTGTGTTAAATTCTGCGCCCTGGACCCCCTGACAGTCTGGACCTCCGCCGCCCTGCGCCCTATCACTTAGGAGAACAGGGCGCGAACGTTGCGCCATTTGGCGGGGCAATTCTCCCCGAGGGAAGGCCCTCACCCGAGGGCGCAAAGTGGGGCGCATCAGGTGGCACAACGGGATCAGGAAAGAGCGGTCGCAGACCTAACAGTGGCGCAGGCCGAACAGGAATTGGCAAGGCTGGCTCAGCTGCTGGCAGCGGCAAACTCCGCCTATCACGGCGCCGATCAGCCAGAGATCAGCGACGCAGAATATGATGCACTGAAGCGGCGCAATCAGGCGATTGAGGCGCGGTTCCCCGCACTGAAGCGGGCGGATTCACCCAGTGATCAAGTCGGAGCCGCGCCCGGGGACGGTTTTGGCAAGATCACCCATGTCGTGCGCATGTTGTCGCTGGGTAATGCCTTTGAGGATGGGGATGTTGACGATTTCGCCAGTTCAAGTGCCAAGTTTCTGGGCGCGAGCGTGGACAGCCTCAGCTTCACGGCCGAACCTAAAATCGATGGCCTGTCGCTGTCGCTCCGGTATGAACAGGGCCAGCTGGTGCAGGCAGCCACCCGCGGCGATGGCGAAACAGGGGAAAATGTCACCGCCAATGCCCTGACGATTGCTGACATCCCGCAGGTGCTCGACGGGGCACCCGATGTTCTGGAGGTCCGCGGCGAGGTTTACATGAGCCACGCCGATTTCGCCGACCTGAACGCCCGGCAAGAAGCGCGCGGCGGCAAACGCTTTGCCAATCCCCGCAACGCAGCGGCAGGATCCCTGCGGCAGCTCAACGCGGAGATCACCCGGGATCGCCCGCTGAAGTTTTTCGCCTATGCCTGGGGGGATCTGTCTGCCTCACTGGCCGAGACGCAATTCGGCGCGATTGAACGGCTGGCAGAACTTGGGTTTCAGACCAACCCGCTGACCAAACTCTGCGCCAGCCCGGGGGAGCTGATTGCCCATTACCGGATGATCGAACAGCAGCGCGCAGATCTTGGTTATGACATCGATGGCGTGGTCTATAAGGTTAACGATCTGGATCTGCAGGCTCGGCTAGGGTTCCGATCCACCACGCCGCGATGGGCGATTGCGCATAAATTCCCGGCCGAACTGGCTTGGACCCATCTGGAGGCGATTGACATCCAGGTGGGCCGCACCGGTGCGCTGTCGCCGGTGGCCCGGCTGGCCCCGGTCACGGTGGGCGGTGTGGTGGTCTCCAACGCGACGCTGCATAACGAAGACTACATCCGCGGCTCTGATT
Source organism: Thalassovita sp. (assembly GCF_963691685.1). Taxonomy (GTDB): domain Bacteria; phylum Pseudomonadota; class Alphaproteobacteria; order Rhodobacterales; family Rhodobacteraceae; genus Thalassobius. The sequence goes on along the minus strand of NZ_OY829290.1, from coordinate 2,388,245 downwards.
CAAAAGGCGAAGAAATTCGCGGCGGCAAGGATTTCCGCGTCGGCGATTGGGTGCAGGTCTACCGCGCCGGCGATGTGATCCCGAAACTGGCGGATGTTGATCTGACAAAACGTCCTGCTGAGGCCGCGCCCTTTGCCTTCCCACAGATCTGCCCGATCTGTCAGTCGCCTGCGATCCGCGAAGAAGGCGACGCGGTGCGTTACTGTACGGGTGGCATGATCTGTGCGGCGCAAGCAGTTGAAAAGCTGAAGCATTTCGTGTCCCGCAAGGCGTTTGACATCGAAGGTCTTGGCGCCAAGCAGATTGAGATGTTCCATGGTGATGATGCGCTCTGGGTGCGGGAACCGGCAGATATCTTCACACTTGCGGAACGGGATCAGGCCACGCTCGCGCGGCTGAAAAACCGTGACGGCTGGGGCGATCAAAGTGCGAGAAATCTCTTCCAAGCGATTGAAGAAAAACGTGAAATCCCCTTCGGTCGCATGTTGTTTGCGCTGGGGATCCGCCATGTCGGTGAAACAGCGGCCAAGGATCTGGCGCTGCATTTCATGTCGTTTGACAGGCTGGCCGAGACGGCAGATCAGGCCCGCGCCGCAGCGCTGGCCTATCGGCGGGCGGATCTGGCGGAGGAGGCGGAACGCCTGGCCGCCAAATCCGAAGGGCGGCGCGCGCGCATCAAAGAAAGCCGCGATCTGGCCACGGCCGACTGTGACGTGCCCGAGGCAGCCGCGACGGCCTGGAATGATCTGATCGCGATTGACGGCATCGGCGCCACGGTGGGCCTGTCGCTGACCGATGCTTTTGCAAACCCGGAAGAACGCGCCGCGATTGACCGGCTGGTGGCGCAATTGACCATCCAGTCCCCCGCGGCGCCCACGCAGGACAGCCCGGTGGCGGGCAAAACTGTGGTTTTCACCGGCAAACTGGAGAAGATGACGCGGGATGAGGCCAAGGCCACCGCCGAAAACCTCGGCGCCAAGGTGGCCGGGTCTGTCAGCAAGAAAACCGATCTGCTGGTGGCGGGGCCCGGCGCGGGATCCAAGGCCAAAAAGGCGGCGGATCTGGGCATTGAAACCCTGGATGAAGACGGCTGGCTGGAGTTGATCAAAGGCCTATGAGCAGTCGCCCCGAACCCCTGTTTCCGCTGTTTGCGGATCTGGAAACGCTGCAAGGTGTTGGCCCGAAAACGGCGCAACACCTTGGGGCGCTTCATATTTCACGGCCGCGCGATCTGATCTTCACGCTGCCGCATTCCGGTGTGGATCGCAGCCCGCGCGAAAGTGTGCAGGGCGCACTGCCGGGCGATGTGGTGACGGTTGAGGTGACGGTTGGCGCCCATAAGGCGCCGCGAAACCGGGGAGGCGCCTACCGGGTGACGGTGGAGGATGAGCAGGTTGCCTTTCAGCTGGTGTTTTTCCATGCGCGCAGCAACTATCTGCAATCGATCCTGCCGGAGGGCGCGCGCCGGGTGATTTCCGGCAAGGTTGAGATGTTTGATGGCGTGGTGCAGATGGTGCACCCGGATCACATCCTGCCGCTGGAAGAGGCGGCGGAGATCCCGGCGTTTGAACCGGTCTATCCGCTGACCGCGGGCGTGAGCCTGAAACAGATGACAAAGGCGGTGACCTCGGCCCTGGGCCGTGTGCCGGACCTGCCGGAATGGATTGATCCGGAACAGAAAAAGCGCGAAGGCTGGCCGGATTGGCACGCGGCTATCACCACCGCCCATGGACCTAAGCAGGCTGCAGATCTGGCCGCCACCGCACCGGCCCGGGTGCGGCTGGCCTATGATGAGCTGATGGCGCATCAGCTGACGCTGGCCCTGGCCCGGTCGCAGCTGCGCAAGGCCAAGGGCATGGTGACCCGCGGCACCGGCGCCAAGCAACAGCACGTTCTTGCCTCACTGCCCTATAAGCCCACCGGGGCCCAGAGCCGGGCGATTGGTGAAATTCAGGCCGATATGGCGGCGTCAACCAAGATGAACCGGTTGCTGCAGGGCGACGTGGGCGCGGGCAAAACGCTGGTCGCCTTTATGGCGCTGCTGACAGCGGTGGAGGCCGGCGGGCAGGGCGTGATGATGGCGCCGACCGAAATTCTGGCGCGCCAGCATATGGAGGGGTTGCAGCCCCTGGCCGAAGAGGCCGGTGTGGTGCTGGAACTGCTGACCGGCCGCGACAAGGGCAAAGAGCGCAAGGCGAAACTGGACGCATTGGCGCGCGGCGATATTCACATGCTGGTGGGCACCCATGCGGTGTTCCAGAAAGATGTGGAGTTTCAGGACCTTCGCCTTGCCGTGGTGGATGAACAGCATCGGTTTGGCGTGCGGCAACGGTTGGAGCTGGGCAAGAAGGGCGCGGCTGCGGATGTGCTGGTGATGACGGCAACGCCGATCCCGCGCTCATTGGCGCTGGCGCAATACGGTGACATGGATGTCTCGGTGCTGGATGAAAAACCGCCGGGGCGCAAACCGATCAAGACCGCCATGGTCTCCACCACGCGGATGGAGGAAGTGGTAAACCACCTGCGCAACGCCGTTAGTGAAGGTAAACAGGCCTATTGGGTCTGCCCGCTGGTGGAGGAAAGTGAGGTCATGGACCTGACCGCGGCGGAGGAGCGGTTCAAACACCTGCGCGCGGCCCTTGGCGAGGATGTGGTGGGGTTGGTCCATGGTCAGATGCCGCCCGGCGAAAAAGATGCCGCCATGGCGGATTTCGTGGCCGGCAAGACCAGCGTTCTGGTCGCAACCACGGTGATTGAGGTGGGTGTGAACGTACCCAATGCCACCATCATGGTGATTGAGCGCGCCGAAAGCTTTGGTCTGGCTCAGCTGCACCAGCTGCGCGGCCGGGTGGGTCGGGGATCTGCCCAGTCGACCTGCCTGTTGCTCTATCAGGTGCCGCTGAATGAAACCGGTGAAAAACGCCTGACCTCCCTACGGGAGACCGAAGATGGTTTTCGCATCGCTGAGGTCGACTTGGAAATGCGCGGCGCGGGGGATCTGATCGGCACGGCGCAATCGGGGCTGCCGCGGTTCCGGGTCGCGGATCTGGAAAACCAAGCGCCGTTGATGGCGGTGGCGCAGAGCGATGCGCGCAAGCTGCTGCATGATGATCCCACCCTGGAAAGCCCGCGCGGACAGGCGGCGCGTGTTCTTTTGTGGCTGATGGAACAGGATCAGGCGATCCGTTTGATTTCAGTGGGTTAACCCTTTTGTTCCACTCCGCAGGGCATTTTGTTCACAAATGTTCTTAAAAAGTTCTTGCTTCGACTCAGGGTATATGAGAACAAATTAGCAACAAAGGTGAGGGAAGGGAGAACACGACATGATCCGCGATATCAAAGCCACCATCGAACGGTCCTCTGACACGCTGCTGGCGGATACGATTGGCGCTGCTGCGCTGGTTGTGATGTTTGTGATCGGTCTGCACCTGCCGCTTCTGACCTGAGTTTCTGCCTGCCTGTTCGTGCCGGGCCCGCCGCACCATCTGTCCCCATGCGGTGCAACTGACCTGCCTGTCCTATTTAGGTCCTACGGGAGTGCCTCTTCCTGTTGCGGGATGCCGGAACTGCACACGATCAAGCGACTTTGCCGCCGCTATCCACCCGGATGCGCGGCGGTTTTTTAATGCTGAAGGATGTTGTGCGCAATCGGGCGCAGGTGCCTTAGGTGCGGAGACGATAAAGGCGCCCGTGGGCGCTTTTCACGTCCCTGAAATCGGGAATCTAACCCGCAGATCAGGCACAGCTTCGTTCTAGTGCTTGATCAAAAGCTTCCAGCGTCGCCTCCAGCACCAGCATGATCGAGGCGTGGCGGTTTTTGTAATCTCGGGCGGGGATCAGTACCTCCAGCCCGTCAAAAGGCGCATCGGGCACCGGGCCTTCGTTTTTCAGCATCTCTTTCAGCTGATCGCGGGCCTTTTCCACCATCGACCGATCGGCACCAATGATGGCACTGCCAACGACCGAGGCCGCGGCCTGACCCAAAGCACAGGCCTTCACATCCTGACCAAAGGCGGCGATTTTGCCGTCCTCCAGCTTGATCTCAACCGTCACGGTAGAGCCACAAAGCGGCGAGCGACGTTTGGCCGTGGCATCCGGCGCATCCAGCTCATCGATATGAGGAATATCGGCGGCCAGTTCCAAAATGCGGGCAGAATAGAGTTTGATCAGGTCGGTCTCGCCGGACATGTCTTTTCCTTTGCTTGCGTTCCTCATAGATAGGGGGCTGAACAGCAGATGCAAAAGGTTTTTCAAATGGCATTCGATCCCAAAGCGCTGAAATTCGATGACAAAGGTCTGATCCCGGCCATTGCACAGGATGCCGAGACCCATGAGGTTCTAATGATGGCCTGGATGAACGCGGAATCGGTGGCCAAAACGCTGGAGACCGGCAAGGTCACCTATTGGTCACGCTCGCGCCAGAGCTTCTGGGTGAAGGGCGAAAGCTCGGGCCATGTGCAGGAGCTGGTGGATTTTCGCTATGATTGTGATCAGGACTGCATTCTGGTTCTGGTCAAACAGAAAGGCCCGGCCTGCCACACCAACCGCCGCAGCTGTTTCTATACCGCCGTGCGTGATGGTGAGACGGTGGAGCTGATGCAGCCGATGGTGTGATCCCGGCGGTAAGGTCAGGAGTGAGGGGCTTTGCCCCTCGCCGCTTTGCGGCTCACCCCAGAGTATTTTGGGATCATTGAAAGGTGTTAGAGCCCGACCATCTGGCGAATGTCCTGCGGGCTGGCGCCCTCGGCGCGGTAGGTCGCAATGGCGCGGGCATCGTCGCGTTTGGCCAGGCGTTTGCCCTGCTCGTCGCGGATCAGCCGGTGGTGGTGATAGCGCGGCGTTGGCAGGTTGAGCAGGCGCTGCAGCAACACGTGGATTTGTGTGGCCTCAATCAGGTCGGCGCCGCGGGTGACTTCGGTGATGCCTTGGGTGGCATCATCCAGCACCACGGAGAGGTGGTAAGAGGTGCCCATGTCACGCCGCGCCAGCACGATATCTCCCAGCGTGTCGGGCAAGGCGGCGAGCGCGATCTCATGCTGCGCCGGGTGCGCGCCCGTTTCTTCAAACCGCAGAGGGGCGGGGCCGATGGCCTCAATCGCTTTGGTGAGATTGAGCCGCAGGGCCTGCGCTGGCATTTCGCCCGGGCGCTGGAGGGTGCGGCAGGTGCCGGGGTAGATCAGCCCGTCGGGGCCATAGGCGGGCTCAGCGCCTTCTTGCGGGGCGGAAACTGCAGCGAGGATGTCACGGCGGTTGCACTGGCAGGGGTAGAGGAGACCGCGATCCCAGAGGGTTTGCAAAGCGGCGCGATACTGCGGTAGCCGGTCGGACTGGCGCATCACCGGGGTGGGCCAGCGGAGGCCCAGCCAGTGCAGGTCCTCATAAATCTGCGCCTCCCACCCGGGGCGGGCGCGGCTTTGATCGATGTCTTCGATCCGCAACAGGAACTGCCCGCCGGTGGCCTGCGCCCGGTCAAAGGCCAGCAGTGCCGAATAGGCGTGACCCAGATGCAGCGGCCCTGTGGGGCTGGGGGCAAACCGGGTCACATAGGGCATGGGGTTACCTTAGCTTTGGCCGTCAAGCCATTCCTGGAAAACCACTTTGGCACGATCAGTGTAGGCTTTGTAGCGGTCCTTGCGGCCGCGACGTCCACCTTTCAACCCCTCAACAGGGCGGAACAGGCCGAAGTTCACATTCATCGGCTGGAAGGTCTTGGCCTCAGCCCCGCCGGTGATGTGGTGGATCAGCGCGCCCATGGCGCTGTCTTGCGGTGCGGTCTGCAGGTCCTTGCCAAGGAGTTCTGCTGCGGCCAGACGACCGGCCAGGAGGCCCATCGCGGCGCTTTCCACATAGCCCTCAACCCCGGTGACCTGACCGGCGAAACGGATGTTGGGGCGGGATTTCAGCCGCATCTGGTCATCCAGCAATGTGGGTGAGTTGAGGAAGGTGTTGCGGTGGATGCCGCCAAGACGGGCAAAGCTGGCGTCCTGCAGCCCCGGGATCATCTTGAACACTTCGGTCTGGGCGCCGTATTTCATCTTGGTCTGGAAACCAACGATGTTGAACAGCGTGCCTAGGGCGTTGTCGCGGCGCAGCTGCACCACGGCGTAGGGTTTGTTGTCCGGATCATGCGGGTTGGTCAGCCCCACCGGCTTCATCGGGCCAAAGCGCAGGGTTTCGCGGCCGCGTTCGGCCATCACCTCGATCGGCAGGCAGCCGTCGAAATAGACGGCGGTTTCACCTTCATGAAATTCGGTCTTGTCGGCCGCCATCAGCGCGTCGATGAAGGCCTCATACTGGTCTTTGGTCATCGGGCAGTTGAGGTAAGCTTTCTGCTCTTCCTCGGTTTCGCCCTTGTCGTAGCGCGATTGCATCCAGGCCACGTCCATATTGATCGACTCGGCATAGACGATGGGGGCGATGGCATCAAAAAACGCCAGGCGCTCTGATCCGGTTTCAGCTTGAATGGCTGCGCCCAAAGTGGCGGAGGTCAAGGGGCCGGTGGCAAAGATCCAGGTGCCCTCATCGGGCAGTTCGGTGATCTCACCATATTCGACCGTAACATTAGGGTGATCCATCAGCGCCTGTGTGACGCTTTCGGCAAAGGGATCGCGGTCTACCGCCAAGGCACCACCGGCGGGCAGGCGGTGCTTTTCCGCCATCTGCATGATCAACCCGTTGGCGGCGCGCATTTCCCAATGCAACAGGCCAACGGCGTTTTGTTCATGGTCATCCGAACGGAAGGAGTTCGAACAGACCATTTCGCCAAGGTTGCCGGTCTGATGCGCGAAGGTTTCCACCTCGGGGCGCATCTCATGCAGAACCACCTCAACACCCATGTTGGCCGCCTGCCAGGCAGCCTCGGACCCGGCCATGCCGCCGCCGACGATATGCAATCTTTTATCCATGGGCGCGATGTAGGGCAGATTGATCGTTTTGGAAAGACCCGAAGGTTGTCGGGGCGCGGCTCAAGGCTGATCTATAGCCAGGCCAGACGGCACGCTGTCTGGCACGCCAAGGCGGCCGTGGAGGGATGCCTCATCGGTCAGGGCGTCAAGGAAAGCGAGGATCGCGCGCATTTCTGCCTCCTCCAGATCGATGCCGGACAGCTCATTGGCGGCAGCGATGTCCAACAGCTCAACCTCATCATCAAGGGCGGCAAAATCGTTAAGGGGCAGCGGATGCAGCCGCGCCTGCGACCGGTCATAGGTCATCAGGCTGTCGATTGGGCCCATATGGTGCAGCAGCATCCTGGTCAGTGTGGCAAAAGCACCCGCGTGGCCGTAAGGCGCGGTCTGGGTGACATTGCGCAGCGAGGGGGTGCGGAACCGGTAAAAATCCACCAGTGCGCCGGTCACCAGATGGCGGCCAGTGTCACCGTAAGGAACCTCACCCCCTTTGCCGGGGCCAATTTGGGGCGTGCCGATGGCGTGAAACCCCTGATCGCTCTGCAACAGGCCCGCATGACATCCTGAGCAGCCCGCCTGCCCGTAAAACAGGGCCATGCCCTGTTGGGCTTGTGCGCTCATCGCTGTGTCATCACCCGCCAGATAGCGGTCAAACGGGCTGTTCACCGCGCGAAACTCATAGGCGATGAAGGCGGCGATGGCATTGGCGATGTCAGGCATTGTGATGGTGCCTGAGCCATTCAGGGTGGTGAAGCGTTGGCGGTATTCAGGGATCGCCGTCACCCGCGCCGCCAGCAGGGCCCAGGCCGCGAATGGATCGTTTTTGTCCACGGCATCAGCCACCGGGTTTTCGCCCGCTTGGCCCGCCATTTCTGCTGCGGACAGGACCGGTAGCATGGCCTGCGCCGCCAGAACGCTGTCGACGGGACCGGGCAGCGGCCGGTCTGGAGGCATCTGAAACCCAAAAGGCGCCGTGGGATCGGTGGCAACACGGCCATCATGGAACATGACGGTGACATCGCGCGCGCCAAGGTTCCACAGGGCAGGGGCGTTGCGGGGAATGCGCGCCCCCACGGTTTCGCCGTCGCGCAGCTTGCGGGCCGGACCAAGGCCGCTGCCGCCATCCCCGATCGAGAGGGACATACCGTCCGAGGTGCCAAGGCTGGGATGGTGACAGGTGGCGCAGGCGATGGTTTTATTGCCCGACAGCACAGGGTCATAGAACAGTTTCTGTCCCAGCAGCACTTCGGTCAGATCTGGTTCGGGGAAGGTTGCGTGGGTCGCCGGCCGGGGCAGATCGATAAGATCGCGCTCTGGCAGGTCGGCGGCCAGTGAGAAGCTGGCCGTGAGAGATGTGACGCCGATGGCGACCCAGGCTCGCATGATCAAGAAGCCAAACTTTGGCCTCAATTGAGGCAATAACAGGGGGAAATGCGGCAGGAAAGTGGTCACTTGGAAATAATCGAAATCAATTTTGGAAACATTCTACGGATTTTCCTGTTGCTGGGCCTTTAGGTGGCTGGCTGTGATCTTATTGATCCCAATCGGGGCTGCGTTTTTCCAGAAACGCCTGAATGCCCTCTTCGGTGTCGCGATACATCATGTTTTCGACCATCATCTCCCCTGTAAAGGCATAAGCCTCGGCAAGACCCATTTCCAACTGCCGGTAAAACGCCTCCTTGCCGATTTTCACCGCTGCGCTCAATTTGCTGGCAACCAGTTCGGCCAGGGCGGTGGTTTCCGCGCTCAGCTGATCGGCGGGCACCACTTTGTTCACCAGCCCCAGTTCTGCCGCGCGTTCGGCGGAAATGAATTGGCCGGTTGTCAGCATCTCAAAGGCCTGTTTGCGGGGAATATTGCGGCTGAGCGCCACCATAGGGGTTGAGCAGAACAGCCCGATGTTGACGCCATTGACGCCAAAACGTGTGCCTTCGGCCGCGACCGCCATGTCACAGGTGGCGACCAGCTGGCAGCCGGCGGCGGTGGCGATGCCTTGCACTTCGGCGATCACCGGCTGCGGCAGGCGCTGAATGGTCTGCATCATGGTGGCGCAGCGGGCAAAAAGATCGGCAAAATAGGCTTTGCCGCCATCCTCTGCCGCGCGTCCGGCCGTCATCTGTTTCAGGTCATGGCCGGCGCAGAACGCCTTGCCCGCACCTGCGATCACAACGGCACGGATGCTGCGATCTTCGGCTAGGGTGTCCAGTTCGGATTGCAGGGCTGCCAGCATCTCATCGCTCAGCGGATTGAGCTTCTCCGGCACATTCAGTGTCAGCCGCGCGACTGCTTTTGTGTCGCAACGTTCCAAAATCGGCATCTTGTTCTCCTCACCCTGTCACGGCAACTCTAATCGGCAAGTTCAGAAGTGGCCAGAGGAGGCGTGCCATGCCATTGCAAATGACCGCAGCGGAGTTGCAGGATTTTGTCAGCGAAGTTTTTCCGCAGGTGAAAGATGACTTTGTCATCGAAGAGCTGGAGGAGATGCGGGTCAAGGTGCGGATGGTCATCGGTGAGCAGCATCTGCGCCCGGGCGGCACGGTTTCCGGGCCATCGATGTTCGCGCTGGCCGATGTGTCGGTCTATCTGGCGGTGATGGCGATGATCGGCCCCAAGGCGCTGGCGGTGACCACCAATTCATCCCTCGATTTCATGCGCAAACCGGCCGCAGGTGTTGATCTGATTGCGGAATGTCGCCTGCTGAAACTGGGCAAAGTGCTGGCAGTGGGTGATGTGCTGCTGTTTTCCGAAGGCATGGCGGCGCCGGTTGCCCGTGCCTCCATGACCTATTCGATCCCGCCGCGGTGAGGCGGGACTGAACCTTTAAACAGAAAGAAAAAGAGGCCGAGGATTTCTCCTCGGCCCCAGTGACGTTCAAGCGCGGACGGGGATGTCAAACACGCCAGAACGGGCGACGGGCCTCCGTATAAGCCGCGTCACGTGACAGACCGACATCCATAAGCAAGTAATCGGGCAGCGCACGAAGCGCTTTGCGCGTATGATGTCGGCGATGCCAAACGGTCAGCACAACAGCAAATTTCAAGGCAAGTTGCGCCACGATCGGGGCGGTGCGACCCAGATCGTAGGTGATGACGGTGTGGACGGTCATTGTTTCGGCGTTTTGCATTGTATTGCCCTCAATTGTATTGACACAATATAGCAAGATGGCTACATGTGTTGTGATACAAATCTCGATACAATACGTCTAGGAAAACATTGTTATGGGTACAAATTGGGTGCCGGACCTGAGTCAATCCGGAAAATCCAAGTACAAAGCCCTCGCCAACGCGATCCGCGATGCGGTGGCCAATGATCTGTTGTCCAGCGGTGACCGGCTGCCCCCGGTGCGCGAACTGGCCTATCAGATGTCTGTGACCCCGGGCACGGTGGCGCGGGCCTATTCGGTATTGACAGAAGAGGGCGTGCTGAGCGCCGGCGTGGGTCGCGGTACCTTTGTGGCTGAGGCAGCAACACGCAGCGATCCCTCCCATGAATGGCCGCAGATGCTGTCCCTGCGCAGCCCGCTGCTGCCGGATATGGGGCAGGGCGATATGATCCGCGATGCGATGCGCAAAACCGCTGACAACATCGGCGGGCGCGATCTGCTGAGCTACCCGACACGGGCCATGGATCTGCCGCTGCGCCGGGCCCTGCGGCGCTGGATGTCGGATCTGCCCATCGGGGCCTTCACCGCCGAAGAGCTGGTGCTGACCCATGGCGCCCAGAACGCGATCATCACTGTGATGCAGACCGTGCTGACCGGGCCAGAGCCCGTAGTGGCGGTTGAGGATCTGACCTACACCGGGTTCCGGCGGGCAGCGGCCCTGTGCCGGGCGCGGGTGGTCAGTGTGCAAACCGATGAGGAGGGGCCGGTGGTGGCCCATCTGGAAAAGCTGGTGCGCGAAGAAGGGGTGCAGCTGTTTTGTACCTCCTCCGAGGTGAACAATCCCACGGTGCGTTTCACTTCAGCCCGTCGCCGCCAGGAGATTGCCAAGCTGGCGCGCCGTCTGGGGCTGCATGTGCTGGATGACGATTGCTATTCCATCGGCAACCACACCGCCGAAAGCTATTATTCGTTGCTGCCGGAACTGGGGTGGTATGTGTCTTCGCTGTCCAAGGCGCTGTCACCGGCCTTGCGGGTGGGCTATGTGCTGGCGCCGAAAGCCTATGTGCCGGATCTGGAGCGGACGGCGCATTTCAGCTCCTTCGGGTTGGCGCCGCCGCTGACTGATCTGGCGCTGCGCTTCATGGAGGATCAGCGCCTGCTGACCGTCGCCGCAAAGGTGCGGGCGCGGGTCAACGATCTGGTCCGGGTCGCGGTCAATCATCTGGGCGGCTATGATGTGGCCTGGAATGAGGATGTGCCGCTCTTGTGGCTGCGGCTGCCCTATGGCTGGCGCACGGCGCAGTTTGTCCATGCGGCGGAAAACAGCGGCGTTCTGGTGCGCAGCGCCGAAGAGTTCACCCTGCGCGACGGCAACCCACCCCATGCGGTGCGCATTGCGGTCAATGGTATGGTCGATCCTGAGTGTTTTGAGGACGGCATCATCCGTCTGGTCAAGCTTTTGGACAATCCACGCGAAGAAATCGGGGTCTGAGAGGGGTTTGTGTATGGGGTATTTTGATACCTATTTTGCAAAGTATTGATTTAAAACAATTAAATCATCATTAAGTGTGTTGACCGTGCAAATAGGCGCTGTATAACCCCGCAATCGAATTCGGAAATCGGGGTTTGCCCTATTTCCATCACTGAACAAGGGTACTCCCGCGATGAAAACCTTCTCTGCTACTCCGGCAGACATCGAGAAGAAATGGATCATCATCGACGCCGAAGGCGTGGTGCTGGGCCGTCTCGCTTCGATCGTCGCCATGCGTCTGCGTGGCAAGCACAAGCCGTCCTTCACTCCTCACATGGACATGGGCGACAACGTGATTGTCATCAACGCTGACAAGATCCAGCTGTCCGGCAACAAGCGTGCCGACAAGAAATACTACTGGCACACCGGTCACCCGGGCGGCATCAAGCACCGCACCGCGGGTCAGATCCTGGAAGGCGCCTATCCTGAGCGCGTTGTAACCGCAGCCGTCAAGCGCATGTTGCCGGGCAACCGCCTGAGCCGCCAGCAGATGACCAACCTGCGCGTCTACGCCGGTGCTGAGCACCCGCACGAAGCCCAAGCCCCCGAAGTTGTGGACGTGAAGTCCATGAACTCGAAGAACACCCGGAGCTAATCGATGACTGATCAAATCAATTCGCTCGAAGAGCTGGGCGCAGTTGCAGGCGACGTCGCCGAAGCCGCCGTTGAAGTTGAAGTAAACCGTGAGCCGGTTCGTGACGAACTGGGTCGTGCCTATGCCACCGGTAAGCGTAAAGACGCTGTTGCCCGTGTTTGGATCAAGCCGGGTTCCGGCAAGGTCACCGTAAACGGCCGCGACATGAGCGTTTACTTCGCCCGTCCGGTTCTGCAGCTGATCCTGCGTCAGCCGTTCGAAGTTGCCGGCGTTGAAGGTGAGTTTGACGTGATCGCGACCGTTAAAGGTGGTGGTCTGACCGGTCAGGCTGGTGCGGTTAAGCACGGCATCTCCAAGGCGCTGCAGCTTTACGAACCGTCGCTGCGTGGCGCTCTGAAAGCCGCCGGCTTCCTGACCCGTGACTCGCGCGTTGTTGAGCGTAAGAAATACGGTAAGCGTAAAGCACGTCGTTCCTTCCAGTTCTCGAAGCGTTAATCTGCTTCCTGGAAGACATGTTGCAAAGGGTCGCCTTCGGGCGGCCCTTTTTCTTTTGCGCTGCAGTTGTTTCGGGGCCTGGGTGGGGGCTGGCTTTTTTTTGCCTAAAATTCCAGGTTAATTTATCACGTTAACCGCCTGTTAAGCTTGTGCCGCGATCTTCAGCCTGACCATTGCATTTTTTTGAGGGGCTGGAGGGCAGGCATGCGCATGCCACCTGCAAAATCGCTGCGTCTCTATGCGACTTTGATGATTGTGCCGGTCACGGCGCTGTCGGTTTCGGTGATGATCCCGGGGCAGGGGCAACGGGTGTTGGCGCATGGTCCGCTGTTGGAAAAACATGACGGGCTGGCCTGCAGCACCTGTCATCTGCGGGCCCTGGGCAGCACGCGGCAACAGATCCAGGCGGAGCTGCGCCATATGGTTGGGCTGCGCCAAACGCCGGTTGATTTTGGCTATCAGCCGGTGCGTTCAGATCAATGCCTGCATTGTCACGCCCGCGCCAATGAACGCCATCCGATCTATCGCTTTCAGGAACCCAGGTTCCGTCAGGCACTGACAGAGGTGGCGGCAACCAGCTGTCTGGGCTGCCATTCAGAACACGGCGATGTGAAAATCCACAGCGGCAGCACCTTCTGCAGTGTCTGCCATGACGGTCTGGCGCTTAAGTCCGACCCGCTGGATGTGTCACACGTGACGTTGATCCGCGAAAGCCTATGGGACAGTTGCATGGGCTGCCATGATTTCCATGGCAACCACGGCCACAACACCCCGGACCGGATCGAAAATGCGCTGCCGATCCAGGAGGTGCAGGCCTATCTGCGCGGCGGGCATGACCCTTATGGCGGTTTCAAATACTATCGCGGGGCAACACCATGACAGCGTGGCGGACCTATAGTTTGGCGATGGCGGGCACCCTGTGTCTGGGGCTTTACCTCTTTGCCTCGGCGCCGCCGCCACTGCCTGACGTGGATCAGACCGCCCAGCAGGGATGTTTGCGCCCGGTTGGTCAGCTGTTTGACAGCGTCAATGCCATCAATCAGGCCGCGCGTGACGTCTACACCCGCGATATCGTTGGCCCGGGTCTGAAATCGGGGCTGCGGTTTGATGAGGACTGGCAGCAGCCAGCGGTTGAGGCAGGCCCCTTGCCGGCGCTGTTTCTGCGCCTGACCTCCGCCAAGCTTGAGGCGATGCCAATCCGTCTGAGCCTCTATCTGGGCTCAGACGCGCCGATCAACAAATCCAACCTGTTTGATGAGGTGCAGCTGCAGCAGTTCCGGGCGATGAAAGACAGCCGCGAACCTGTTTTTGCAACACAGGACGGGTTTGGCCAGATCGCCATGTATCCCGATATCGCAGCCGCGGCGCCCTGTGTGACCTGCCACAATGAACATCGCGACAGCCCTAAGGTAAACTGGGCGTTAAACGATGTCATGGGGGCGACGACCTGGGTCTACCCGGATGAGATGGTCGGCGCGGACCATTATGTTGCCGCGGTGGAGGCGACGTTTCAGGCAGTATCGCTCGCCTATGAGGACTATCTGATCAAAGCGGCAGGGTTCGCGAAACCTCTGCAGCCGGGATCTGACTGGCCGGGGGCGGCCACCGGAACCCAGCAGGCGGTTTTGCCGGATAGCGAGACCTTCATGAAGCGGGTGCGTCTGACAGCCGGGCCCGCGCTGGCGGCGGGGTTGCTGCCGCTCACGCAAGCGGAGGACAAATGCAAGCCGTGATCCAGCACATCCGCCGCGTGCCCTATGCGGGCGGCATCATCTTGGCGCTCATTCTGGTGATCCTGGCCCTGGCTGGTCAGATGGCTCTACCGCTGCGTTTGAGGTTGCCAAGCTTCGCGTTTCAGGTGGTCACCGGGGTGGCGTTGCTGATCTGCCTTTGCCTGCAATGGATGCTGTTTGCCAAACGTGTTTTGCGCAGCAATCGCAATATCCGCCTGCATCAGAAGCTGCACCGGTGGTACGGCGTCATCGCAACCCTGCTGTTTGCCGCCCATGCGGTGCGCATGGGGCATCTGTGGATGTCGGGCCTCAGCATCGTGTTCTTTCTGGTGGCGCTGACCGGGGTGCTGAACCGCGAGGTTCTGGGCTACCGTTCCAACCTTTTGTACCTGATCTGGCTCGGCAGCCATATCGCGCTGTCCGCCGCCCTCTGGCCGCTGATCGCGGTGCATATTTGGGTGGCGCTGGCCTATCAGTAAGGCCAGCGCGGGGTGTTAGGTGTTCAGCAGGCCGTCGGCTTCGACCTGGGCCCAGATCTGATCCCAGACCTTTTGCATGCGGCTTTTGTGTTTGACGCCGCGCACGGCCTCATAGTTGTTCATCATGCCTTCACCTTTGACGATCAGCAGGCCGGTCATGCCCATGGCGGTATGCGGGGTGCATTTGTAGCCGTAAAACCCCGGCACGGTGAGGGTCAGATCGAAGTCTTTGCTCAGCTTGCTTTTCCACTTTTCGGCGCCTTCGGGCAGCATGCCTTTCAGCGACTCCGTGTTGTGGCCCTTGTCGACCGAGGCGAAGCGCACGGTGTCGCCGGCCTCCAGCACCTGAACTAGCGGGCGGAAGATCATCCGGCGCTTTTTGTCATCGGGGTCTTTGTTCAGCATTTCAACGGTGTGGACCTGCTGGGCCAGGCTGGGTTGGGCCAGCAGCATCGCAGCACCCGCCAGGATCACCTGGCGGCGGTTCAGTTCAAATGTCATCATTTTGTCCTTGGTCAGCTCTCATCTTTGGATGAGTCCGGTTTCCGGCGGTCTGGCCCATCGAAAGTTGCGCGACGGGGTGGATGGCTGCTGCGGTCAACCTGATCTATCGCCATGCGGGCCTCAATGCGGCGTGGCGGCGCAGGGTCCTATGCGCCCCCTTTCTTTTTCAGCGCGCTGCGCCATCTCTTGAGCCATTGAATTGCGCAATTGAGACAGAGAGGTTTGACAGGTGATGGGTGGATTTCACACAGCGAAATCGGTGTTTCAGGGGCTGATGGTGATCGGGTGGATGGTTGTCTTCTTCGGGTTGGTGCTGGCGGTTCTGGCGCTGATCGAGGTGGGGGTGCGCGGCTTTGCGGTGACCACCCTGTCGATCAGCTTTTACGGCGTGCTGATTGTGGCCGCGGCGGAGATCGGCACGGCGCAGATCATCACGGCAGAGAAAACATCAGAGATATTGGAGTTTTTGCGCGCGCAGGCGGATCCCGGCAAGGATCACTGATCGCTGTCGATCAGCCCCAGCCCCCGCAGGTAGATGCCGATGCCGGTTTCCAGCAGATCGTCCGGCGGGAAGGGCGATTGGCTGCCGGGGGAGTTTCGCGCAAACAGTTCCACCACGCCGTGGCTCATCGCCCAGACATGGGCCGAAAACATGCTGGCGGGGGGGCGTTTTTCCGGCGGGATATGTTCCGACAGTTCAGTGGCTGCCCGTTCCATCACATCGCGGGCACGTTGGGCAACCGCCGCCAGTTCCGGGGTTTTGTTGACCGAGATCCCGCTTTCGAACATGGCGATGTAATGGCCGGGATATTTGCGTGCAAAGGCCAGGTAGGCGCGCCCCGTGGCCTCAAAAGCAGCAAGTGCTGAGGGTTGGCCGGTCTCATAGGCGTATTGCATTACATCAGCAAAGATGTCATAGCCCTGACGCGCCGCTTCGGCGATCAGATCCTCACGACCGGCAAAATGGCGATAGACCGCCGCCGGGGTGACGCCCGCGGTTTTTGCCGCCTCTGACAGGGTGAAGCCGGTAGGGCCTTTTTCCTCAATCAGATGCAGGGCCGCTTCGACCAGCGCCTGGCGCAGGTTGCCGTGATGATAGCCGCGTTTAGCCATCCCAGATCTCGGGGCCTCCACAAATCGATGTGTCCTGCGCGCCAAGTGCCTGTGTGTCCTTATGCGAATAGTCCAATCCGGCAAGGACATGGCGGATGGCGGCCAGTCGAGCCCGCTTTTTGTCATCCGAACGTATAATTGTCCACGGCGCAGTCGCGCTATGGCTGCGATTTAGCGTTTCTTGGATGGCGCTGGTGTAGCTGTCCCAGCGTTTCAGCCCCTCAACATCGATCCAGCTGAGTTTCCACTGTTTCAACGGGTCGCCTTCGCGTTTCAGGAAGCGGCGCAATTGTTCACCGCGCCCGACGTTCAGCCAGAACTTCACCAGATGGATGCCGTCATCCACCAGCATGTTTTCAAAGGCGCCGACCTGGGAAAAGAAATGTTCGCGCTGATCATCCGTGCAGAAGTCAAACACCTTTTCCACAACGCCGCGGTTGTACCAACTGCGGTCAAAAAACGCGATTTGTCCTGCACTGGGCAGGTGATCGATGTAGCGCTGGAAATACCATTGGGTCTGTTCCACCTCAGTCGGTTTTGACAGGGCGACAACCCGGGCACCCCGGGGGTTGAGGTTTTCGCGGAACCTTTTGATGGTGCCACCCTTACCGGCGGCGTCGCGTCCCTCAAACACAATTGCAATGCGCGCCCCGGTTTCGCGCGCCCAGCTTTGCATTTTGACCAGCTCAATCTGCAGCGCGGCCATCTCGGCCTCATAGGTCTTGCGCTTGATCTCTTCGCGGTAGGGGTAGCTTGGCGACAGGATGTCATCCTTGCCGGCATTGCGCAGCTGCTCGCGGATCGCCGCGGGGGCATCGGTCTGGTGATACTGGCTGATCGCGCCGTCAAAGGGCAGGGGCATCCGGGGCACTCCGGTCAAAGGACAAGGGTTTATGTCCCTGTAATATGGGGGCTTTGGCGGATTAGCGCAATCCGGCACGGTGGGCGGCGCGGTGAATGATGCGCATCACATCTTCGCGCGCCACATGGTGGGGCATATGGCCGATGCCGCGCAGCAGGGTCAGGTTGGAATCGACGATCTTCTTGGCCAGCGGAATGGCGTGAATATCGACCGAGACCGTGCGATCGGCCTCACCATGGATAATTTCCGTCGGCGTTGTGATCGAGGCGTAAAGCGGTTCCAGTGCCGCCAGTTCGCGCACCAAATTGGCCCGGTGCAGCGCGTTGGTGCGCAGACACTTGCGGCGCAGGGTCAAGGGCGCGCCGATATGGCTGCCATAGCCCAGCGGCGGGTGTTGCGGGGCAAAAACCTCGGCCAGTTCGCTTTGCACCTTGCTGTCAGGCAGGAAGGCGGTGATCAGCGGCGCGGAAAACTGGCTGAGCACCGGGTTGGAGTTCAGCCAGTAATGCAGCGGCATACCGGGATCAAAGGGGTAGGCCGGGGCCCCCAGCGTGACCAGCGCGGCCAGACGGTTGGGAAACCGCGCGGCCCAGGCCAGCGCTACCGATCCACCATAGGACTGGCCCACCACAATGGGCAGATGTGCACCAAGGGCGCCGGCGGCCTTTTTCAAAACGCGCGCCTGTTCGACGATCGAGTTATCTGAGGGCAAAAGGTCCGTGTAGCCCATGCCAGGGCGGTCCATCACCAAAACGCGGTAGCTGCTGGCCAGACGATCCGCCAGCGAATGGGTGAAATCGCGTGAATTGCCCGACAGTCCATGGATTAGCACTACATCCGGGCCGCTTTCGCCTTTGACAACCACATGCACCTTGCGGCCGTCAACGTCGACAAACTCTCCCTCAGGCGGAAAGTCCTTTTCCGCCTGAAGCTCTGCCGCGCTGGCGCGGATATGTGTCCATCCGCCCAGCCCCGTCAGCAAAACAAGAAGAGTGGTTAGGGCGTCAGTCACGTCTCTCGCTGCCGATATCGTCCATATTGAACGCGGTTGTCTGGTAAATCTGGTTGATCCAGTTGCCGTAAAGCAGATGCGCGTGGCTGCGCCAGCGGTTCTGCGGATCGCGGGAGGGATCATCCTCGGGGTAGTAGTTCATCGGCACGTTGATCTCGGTGCCCGCATCCACGTCGCGGTCGTATTCTTCTTTCAGCGTGCCACTGTCATATTCGAAGTGGTTGAAAATATAGAGCGCCCGGTGTTTGGGATCCTCAATCAGGCAGGGACCCACCTCATCACTGCCCAGAAGCGTCACAAGGTCCGATTTTTCGTCCACCTCAGACTGGCTGATTTCAGTCCAACGGCTGACCGGGATCACGCAGTCATCCGAAAACCCGCGCAGATAGGGCGAGGCCGGGGCGCGGTTTTGATGGCGGAAACAGCCAAAGGCCTTGTGGTCCAGCATATGTTTGGCGACACCGTTGAAATGGTGGATCATCGCCATGCCGCCCCAGCAGACGCCGAAGGTGGAATGCACATGGGTCTGGGTCCATTCAAAGACCTCAGTCAGTTCCTGCCAGTAGGTGACCTCTTCAAACGGCAGATGCTCAATCGGCGCGCCGGTGATGATCAGCCCGTCAAACTTCTCACCCGAGGCTTTGACCTCCTCAAACGGGCGGTAGAAGCTGGCCATATGTTCGGCGGCGGTGTTCTTGGTCTGATGTTCACTCATCCGGATGAGCGTCAGCTCAATCTGCAACGGGGTGGCGCCGATCAGACGGGCGAACTGGTTCTCCGTCTGGATCTTTTTCGGCATCAGATTGAGCAGGCCGATTTTCAGCGGTCGAATGTCCTGCCGCATGGCCCGGTCGTCCGACATCACCATCACGCCTTCGCGCGAAAGCACGTCAAAGGCAGGCAGGTCGGCGGGCAGTTTAATCGGCATTTTATCCGGGCTCCTCTGGAAGCATTGGGTGATTACGAAAGTCGAAACCTAGGGTGGGTTTCAGCTGTGCTCAAGTGACTTTGCAATCAACATGCCGAAATCTTCAGCGGATTTGACCGTGGCCACCTCTTCCATGGTCAGCGTGATGCCCCAATTGCGCGCCATCGCCTCATAGCGCGGCTGGCGGTGGGCCAGCGCCTGGGCATAGGTCCAGCGGATAAACTCATCCGGGTCGACCTGTTCCGGGGTCATTTTGAACAGGGTCAGATATTCGGTCCAGACCCGATCAAGGAAGGCCGCCTGATACGACATCGGCTTGGGCGCACGATCAAAGCGGCGGATCAGCTCATCGGTATGGGCCTCATCGCCCTTCAGCCAGACCAGCAGGGTGTTGTTGGCCAGTGTCTTGAGGATCGGATCGTTGGGATCTTCGGGGTCCACCCATTCACAGATTGACCCGCCGGTGTCGCAGATGAAATGCGGATAGCCATAAAGCGCTTCCGCGCGCTCAATGAAATAGGTGGTGTCCATCAGCGCCTTGATCTCGGCCTGACGGAACTGTTCTTGACGGCGGGTGTATTCCTCATAGGGCAGGCCACCCTTTTCGGGGTTGCCCGGTTTGCCCAGATAAGAAGACACCGGCGTCAGGTTCTCAAAGGTGATGTTGGAGCTGATATGGATCGAGTCCGACATCAAGAGTTCCCGCAGGAACGGCACCTTCATCGCCTCACGTTTGGCGTTGTCGGCGATATATTCGCCCATGTAGCGGGTGCCGATGCGGTAATCGATGGAGTAGTGAAACCAGTCGCCCTGATCGCGCAGAATGTTGGACAGGTAGGTTTTGCCCAACCCCGACATGCCAAAAAACAAGATGCGCTTCTGCGGCGCCTTCAGCCAATCGTCTGCACTGCGATAGATCATTTCTTTCCCCGTATTGCTGCTAGTGTCCTAGCTTTGGCCGCCTGAAGCGTCAATGTTTCAAAGGGGGAAGGCGGCGCCGGCCGCTAAAGGGCCGGTACCTGTTGCAGCGGTGCCTAGGTTTTCAACATCCGCTTTGGGTCTGGGCGGCGTTGGAAGATGCGTTCTGTCGGGTGATCTGCGGGGGTTGGGAACAGGTCCGTCACCTGCTGACGTGCCGCTGCGGGCCAGTCTGCCGGGCAGGGCGGCGCGGTTTTGTCGGCGTCAATATCCAGATCGGTGCGGGCAAAGATCTGGTGCAGCTGGTTGCGGATACCATCGGGCAGGCTGCTGAACTCCGGCAGGTACCACAGGGTCAAGAGACTCCGCTCCGCGCCAGAGGTATTGGCATAGGCCGAATGCAGCAGCCGGGAATCCATGATGACCAGATCGCCAGCAGTGACCTTCACCGCGACCTCATCGGGGTGGCTGGCAAAGGCGGGGCTTTGCAGATCTTCGGCGCGGCTCAGCGCGTCGCCATGGGCGTCAGGCAGATCATGCAAAGGGTGCCAGCGCCGGTGACTGCCCGGGATCACCCGCAGACAGCCGTTTTCCGGCCGTGTGTCTGACAGGTAATACATCAAGCCGATGCCCATGGGCGCGGCGCGGTAGGAAACCGCCTCGGACCAGCCCCACCAGTCCTGATGCCAGAACAACGGCGGCGCTTTGCCGGGTTTCGAAATCAGGTAACCGGCCAGCCAGCGGATATCGTCATAGCCCAGGCCCTGCAGCAGCGGCAGGACATCCGGGTGGGCGACGATTTCGGCAAATTCGGGGTGGTCACCAAAGTTACAGAGCGATCCGGTGGCTTTGAATTTTTCCCGATGCGCGGCATCCAGACCGTCCAGCACAGTGGCAGTGATGCTGCGCAATCCGGTCAGGGTTTCCGGGCTGAGGAAGCCCGGGACGATGACATATCCATCGCGTTCAAAGCGGGTTTTAAGCTGCGACATGTGGGGTGTCCTGTGTCAGATGAAGCTGGCCATCGGCAAGCGTGCCAATGGCGCCAAGGTCTTGGGTGAGAAAGGTCAACGAGGCAGCAGCGCCCTGACGGATCTGGGCCAGGTCCGGGCGGCCAATGGCGCGGGCAGGATTGCCGGCTGCCATCCGCAGGGCTTGGGGCAGGGGGATGCCCACCTGCTGGACCATGTTGCGCAGCGCCTCATCCATCGCCAGATGCGCCCCCGCCAGCGTGCCTTTGGCATCGCTCAACCGGTTGCCATCGCGATGAATCTCCACACCGTGGATCTGGAACTGCGTGGTGGTGCCTGCCAGCGTCAGCATGGCATCGGTGACCAGGCAAAGGTGATCGGGCATCAGCCGGGCGGCAATACCGACATTGGCGAAATCAACATGCACCCCATCCGCGATGATCCCGGCATAGAGCTGCCGCGCGGCCAAAACAGCGCCCACCACCCCCGGTTCGCGGCTGGTCAGCGGCGACATGGCATTCCACAGATGGGTTGCACCGCGCAGCCCTTCGCGGATCGCGCTTTGCATCTCTGCATGGCTGGCGGCGGAATGTCCGGCAAATACCGTCACGCCCGCATCGTTCAGGCGGCGGATCTGGCCAGCGGCGGTGCATTCGGGCGCAAGCGTCAGCAGGAGCGTGCCACAGGTCCCGTCCGCTGCGCTGGCCTGTAGGAACTGCATGTCCTCAGCACCAAGCGGGCGAATGCAGTGGGGCGGGTGAATGCCGGGGCGGTTGGGGGACAAAAACGGCCCCTCCAGATGGACACCGGCAATGCCCGGGGTGCCTGCCGCGCGGGCTTCAGCCACAGCAGCAACGGCCTGTTGATAACGGATGCCCTCATCGGTGATGAAGGTCGGCAGGATATGGGCGCTGCCCCCCTGACGGGCGCCCTGGGCAATCTCCGCGACCGCTGCGGCGTCAGTCTGATCATTGAATTGCACATCATTGGCACCATTGATCTGCAGGTCGATAAACCCTGGCGCGGCGATGGCGACCTGCAGGTCCACATCGCCCTGACGGGGGGTAATCGCGGCGATGCGGCTCTGTTGCACCTCAATCACCACATCCTGCAGCGGCGCGTTGGAGCTGCCGTCATAAAGCTGCGCGGCGGCGATGCGCAGATCCTTCGCGGGGCTCAGCGTGTTAGGCGGCATTTTCACGGCCCTCCGGGTGAACGGTGTGGTAATAGTCAAGGTGCTGCAGCTCCGCGGCCGCGGCGGCGTCCAGAACCACGGTGGTGTTCTGGTGCATTTGCAAGCTGGAGGCCGGGCAGGCCGCGCTCAGCGGGCCCTCGATCATCTGCGCTGCGGCTTTGGCTTTGCCGGGCCCGGTGGCCAGCAGCACGATTTCCTTTGCGTCCAGAATGGTGCCGATGCCCACGGTGATGGCGTATTTCGGCGGCTGCTCCCCCGCCGCAAAATAGCGTTGGTTGGCGGCAAGCGTGGCACTGGTCAGGGTTTTCACCCGGGTGCGCGACGCCAGCGAGGAGCTGGGTTCGTTAAACCCGATATGGCCATTGGGCCCCAAGCCCAAGAGCTGCAGATCAATCGGTCCGTTCGCTGCGATCAGCGCATCATACCGGGCACTTTCGGCGGCTGCATCCGGGGCATCCCCTTTGGGCAGATGGGTGTGACTGGGGGCAAAATCCGTCTGTGCAAACAGCGTGTCCTGCATGAAGTGATGGTAGGAACAGGGATGATCCGCAGGCAGACCAACATATTCATCCAGGTTGAAGCTGAGGGTTTCAGCAAAGGACACCTGCCCGGCGCGGTAGGCGGCGGCAAGCCTTTGGTAGACAGGCGGCATCGTGCCCCCGGTTGCCAACCCCAGCCGGGCCTGCGGCTTGGCCCGGACGGTGGTGAGGATCTGCTGCGCCACGCGTTCTGCAGCGGCTTCGGCGGTTGGGAAGATCAGGATTTTCATTTGGTATTACCAAATCCTCTAATTTGGTGCGAAACTGATCTGCTATACCGGATATTTTCCCGATCGCAAAAGATTTTCCGCGAGGACTTGACCGAATTTCACATTTTGGTATCTCCATATGCAAGAATTCGGAGGCCAAAATGGCAAATGTCGATGATATCGCCCTCGCGCAGGCATCCACGAGGGCGGAGCGCCTGGCGGAGACCTTGATGGAGGAGATCCGTGCAGGTGTGATTGCGGATGGCGCGCCCTTGCCGTCTGAACGGGATCTTTGCGCCCGCTTTGATGTGTCGCGCCCCTTGGTGCGGGCGGCACTGATGCAGCTGCAGCTGCGCGGTTACGCCAGTCAGGAGGCCACCCGACGCCCACGCGCCTGCAAGCCAACCGTGGGCCGTGTCTTCTCAGCAGCGGGGGCTGGGCTGCGCGATGTTTTGGGCACGGTGGAGGCCACTGCCCATATGGATCAGATGCGCCAGTTCATTGAGGTCGGGGCGGTGCGTCAGGCCGCGCAGGAGGCTTCGAACCTGCAGCTGGCCCAGATCCACCGGGCGTTGGAACGGTGTTATGCAGCGTTGCAGGATGATGCGCGTTTTGCCCGGGCGGATGCGGATTTTCACCGGGCCATCGTGGCCGTGGTGCAAAACCCGATCCTGTTGGAACTGCATGACCGCTTTGTTTTTGACATGGTGGCCAGCCGCCCCACCGCGCCCGAACGGGTGGAGATGAACCGGCAAAGCTATGAAGAACACCGCCAGATCTATGAGGCGATTGCCGCCAGCAACCCCGAGGCCGCGATGGATATCATGGATCGCCACCTGTCCCGTGCCTATCGCAGCCGGCTCAGCAAACCCGCGCGCCTGTCCCCAGACAGCGCTGAATAACCCGAAAGAAAGCACACCAATGACTGTTTTGACCCAGTTGCGTCAGGGCCTCGTGGCCTCCTGCCAGCCCGTGGATGATGGCCCGATGGATGATCCCCTGATCACCGCAGCCATGGCACTAGCGGCCGAAGCCGGCGGCGCAAACGGCCTGCGGATCGAAGGGCTGGACAATCTGGAGGCAACCCGGCCGCTGACCAAACTGCCGATCATTGGCATTGTGAAACGTGACCTGGCCGATTCCGAGGTGCGGATCACCCCGTTTCTGGAGGATGTTGCCGGGCTCGCGGATCTGGGTGCGGATATTATCGCCTATGATGCCACCCAGCGCCCGCGTCCGGTGCCCACCGCAGACATCGTTGCGGCGATCAAAGCGGCGGGTAAATTGGCGATGGCCGATGCGGCGACGCTGGCCGATGGCGAACAGGCGCTGGCGGAGGGGGCGGATATCCTTGGCACCACCCTGTCGGGCTACGCTTATGACATTGCACCTGCCGGTGCCGGGCCGGATTACCCGTTGATCCGCGCCTACAAGGACCTGGGTGCCTTTGTTATGGCAGAGGGGCGTCTCAACACCCCCGAACGCGCGGAGGAGGCCATGCGGCAGGGCGCTGACTGTGTGACCGTCGGCAGCGCGATCACCCGGGTGGAACATATCACCGGCTGGTTTGCCGCAGCGGTGGCGCGGGGCGCAGATGGTTGAGGCATCTCACATGACGGCGCCATCGGGCGTGGCGGTGGATTTTGGCGGCACCAAAATCTCAGCCACGCGGCTGGTCGATGGCACACCGCAGGACAGTTTGAAAATTGCCACCGACGGGGCCGCCTCCGCCGCGGACCAAGTGGCGGCGATTTGTGACTTGCTGGACCAGCTGGCGCTGCAGCCGCAGGAACCGGTCGGCGTGGCGCTTGCGGGGCGGGTCGATCGGGAGGGCTGCTGGCATGCGCTGAACACTGAAACCCTCAGCGATGTGCAGGCCGTGCCATTGCGCGCCATGCTGTCGGACCGTCTGGCGCGTCCGGTCACCGTACAAAATGATGCGGTGGCTGCTGCGATTGGCGAATACCACTTCGGTGCCGGGCAGGGCTGTCGCGATTTCGCCTTCCTGACCGTCTCCACCGGTGTCGGTGGTGGGTTGGTGCTGGACGGCCGTCCCGTGATATCGGCGCGGGGTCTGGCGGGGCATGTGGGGTTCACCACCTCAACCCTTGGCGATCGCCGCTGCGGATCGGGGCGGATGAATACGGTGGAAAGCCGTGCCTCAGGGCGTGCGATTGCCCATTATGCCGCTGAAATGGGCCAGGGTGGCCTGACAGCCAAGGATGTGTTTGAAGCGCACCTTGCCGGACAGGGCTGGGCTAGTGATTTGATCGACACTAGTGCCCAAGCAGTGGCTGAACTGATTGGCAACCTGACCTCACTGCTGGATCTGGACCGCGTCGCAATTGGCGGCAGCATCGGCATGGCCGAGGGCTATCTGGATCAGGTCCGCGCCCATCTGGCGTCGGAGCCTGCGATTTTCCGACCTGACGTGGTGCCTGTCGCCTTAGGGGCTGAAGCAGCCCATGTGGGGGTTCTGACGCAGCGCTGATAGGCCACCCTAGGCCCAGTAACCTCTCAAAGCTCCCCGGCGCGGCGGATCTGATCCAGCGTTTCTGGCACCAGGGGCGTGCCATCCGGGGCCAGGGCGTGGCCCGAAAACACCGCCACATGTGCCGGGATCAGCGTGTCGTTCCGGGCTTCCTCGACAAAGATGTGTTTGGTGTTTTCCGCAGGCACATCCAGCCAATTGGGATCATCCAACGTGCCACTGTAGAGCCCCGCCGCACCGCCAAACCGATCAAATGTCTGATAAAGCTTGGTGCCGCAAGTGTCGCAGAAATGGATATGGATCGCCTCACCGCTGCCCGTGGAAATATGCGTGTAACGCTTCGGATTGCCCTGCAGCAGGACGATATCTGCAGCGGGCAGGGCGGGCTGTGTCATCTGCGCCGCCCCGGTGGAACGCTGGCAAAACCGGCAATGGCAGATTGTCAGCCGCTCGGGCATCTTGGCGATCTCATAGCGGATCGCACCGCAAAGGCAGCCGCCCTGTGCTGTGCTTGCCTTGGTCGGGTTTGCCTGATCTTCCGCTGCCATATCTATATCCCCTTGATAACGTGCCGCTATTAGCGCGTTACATCTGGGCTGAGGCAAGCGGATTTATCCGTGAAACGCCGTTTTCAACGCCGCAACATAGTCGCGCAGCATCTGCCCGCCGATCACTGTGTTGACGCCCGCCACCTCACCGGCGTGGAACATACCGGGATAGCTGCGAAACTCGGCAGGCACACCGGCTGCGTTCAGCCGTGCCGCATAATCGCGATCCTCATCATGGAAGAGGTCCACATCACCCACCGGTATGAAGGCCGGGGGCAGGCCGCTCAGGTCAACGGCCCGCGCCGCCGCAGCCCCTGCCGGGGCCTCAGCCCGCGGGGTGCCGTTCAGATACATCTCCCAGGCGGACAGGCTGTCAGCCCGGCACCAGACCGGGTGATCCACCGCCTGACCCGAAGCGGTATCATGCAGGTTGTCGATCATCGGATAAAGCAGCAGCTGAAAACAGATCGGCAGGTTGCCATTGTCGCGATTGTGCAGGCACAGACCCGCCGCCAAGCCACCCCCGGCACTGGCCCCGCCCACCGCGATGCGGTTGGGATCAATGTTGAGGTGATCCGCGTTGTCATGTGCCCATTTCAGCGCGGCAAAACTGTCCAGCATACCCGCCGGATAGGGATGTTCGGGGGCCAGCCGGTAATCGACGGAAATCACGGTGCAGTTAGCCCCTTCGGCAAAGAGGGGCCCGTTCCAGGTATCCTCCCCATGGCCCATGATATAGCCGCCGCCATGCAGCCAGATCAGGCAGGGTTTGGCGCCGCCACCCGGCTGTTCCGGTCCCTCAAAGATATAGAGGTCCACGGCACCGTCTGGCCCCTCAATCACCTCTTTACGGGGCAGGGTGCTGCCCCCCATCGGGCGGCTACCATAACGTTCGGCGGAGCGTTTGCGGATCATCGCCATCGTGTCGCGCAGGATCGGGATCATCGGGTCGTCCGCCACGAAGGTGGTCAGCAACTCCGGGTCAACGCGGGTCAGTTGGCGCATTCAAGTGTCTCCAAATCGGTGATCCAGTCAGTCAGCAGCGGATCCTGTGTTGACCGGAGGAAATCTGTCAGCCCGGCGCGCAGCTCTTTCAGTTGATCTACCTGCGCTGGGTCGGTTGCCACGTTGTGGCATTCGCCTGGGTCTTTTGCCAGATTAAACAGTTCTTCGCCCTGTCTTCGATGCCAAGTGTATTTCATCCTGCCACGTTGGATCATCCGCCAATCGGTGACCTTCATCCAATCGCCCAGAGGGGTGTGCATGGCAAAGCGATCAGGCGCCTGTGCCGTATCAGGACTGAGCAAATCGCGCCCACGCCATGTGCCCCCCGTTTGCCCGCAGGCCGCAGCAAGAGTTGGGGCAATATCGATCAGGCTGGCCGGGGTGTCGCTATGGCCGGTCGGGCCATCCCCCGGCAACCGGATCAGCAGCGGCACCCGCAGGCTTTCCTCAAAAGGCACCATTTTCTGCCAGAGGCCATGGGCACCCAGGTTTTCGCCATGGTCGGAGGTGAAGACAATGAGGGTCTCCTCCATCAACCCTTCCTCCTGCAGGGTTTGCAACAGCTGGCCGATGAAGTGATCCACCATGCTGACAAAGCCCCAATAAACCGCATAAGCAGCGCGCCAATCTGCGAAATCATCCCCCTGATCGTGAAACAGATCGCGGTAGTAGCTGCTGGTATGAACGGGATGTTCACCCCGCTGCGGACCGAAGTTTTCAGGCGCTGGCACGTCGGCCGGGTCATACATCGAAAACCACGGATCCGGGATCATGAAGGGTGGATGCGGCCCGTTGAGTGAACAGATCTGGAAAAACGGCCTGTCCGGATCACGGCTGCGCAGCATGTCGATGGCAATGCGGGTTATATAGGCTTCATTGGTTTTATCGACCGGTAGGTCCTGTCTATGGACCTTCGGGGTCGACATATGCGGCGGGCGGGCGCTGCGGGTGGCCGGATCATTGAACATCCAGCCGTCATTCAGCCCCTGATCCAGGCACCACTGGGTATAGATGGCGGTACTGTCGCCAGCGTGGCGGTCGGTGAACTGGGCGATGTTGTCCTCGCCCAGATGCCATTTGCCCGCGTAATTGACCTGATAGCCGCCGGCGCGAAAGTGATCGAGCATATAGCAGCGCTGCAAGGCGCTGCCATCGTTGGACATCATCGCGCGCTCGGACGGGTAGCGCCCGGTGAACAGCGCGGCGCGGGACGGCGTGCAAAGGGGCGATGGCGTGATGGTGTTTTCAAAACAGAGGCCCTCCGCCGCCAGCCGATCCAGATGCGGGGTTTTGCAGGGCGTCTGGCCCAGAAACCCCAGGGTATCCGCGCGCTGTTGATCGGTCAGGATCAGCAGGATGTTTGGCTGTGTCTCTGGCATAGGTGCGCACCTCTTAACCCGCGTCGGCCATGAGACGGCCGACGCAATTTCGTTTAGGAATATATGTTTAGTCGGTGAAGTTCACCTTTTCGCCGTCCCAACTGATCAGGAAGCTATCGGCGCGGGCTTTGCGGTCACCGCCTTCGCCGCCGACAACCAGCAGACCATCATCCGTGGTGAAAGTGGCGCCATAGGCCAGACCCTCGTGCAGGTCGTTTACCTGTTTCCAGGCCCCGTTCAGGCGCACGTAAACATCATCATTCCAGGTTTTCGTCAGGCCTTGATGGCTGAACCACTGACCGGCAAAGGCATTGGCCCGCGCACCGGGGAAGTTGGCGCCACCGGCCACGATCAATGCGCCGTTGGACCAGCCCGCATAGGGCGCGGCCAGACCTTCGGACAGATCATCGCCCGCCTTTGTTGGGATCGGGGCCACCTGTTGCCAGCTGGCGGTATCGCCGCTGAAGGAGACCTGTTTGATCTGCGGCGTGCGCAGGCCCGGCTTGATCTCGCCATTGATCAGCAGGATATCATCGCCGCTTTCGACAAGGGCGGCACCGGTGTTGGGCAGATAGGGATTGTCCCCCAGATCGGACCATGAATTGGTGGAAATAGTGTAGACCAAGGTCTTGGAATTCCAGCGATAATCGCCAGGTTCCATCCCCATATAGTCATCAACGATCTTTTGCCACTTCTCCGGCTCTGCCTCTTTGTCGGTGGTCAGAACGTCGTTCAGATATTGATCAAACAGCTCTTTGTTGTAGCCGCCAAAGATAGCAATCCGATCGTCATCCAGCGCGTACCCCGTTGCGCCCAGCAATCCAGCCGGCGTTTGGGTGTCCAGCTTGGCCCAGCTGTTGGTGGCCAGATCATAGGCATGCACATCGGTGAAAATGATCGGCGCCACGTCATCGGCATTGACCTTGCCTGAGCCGGAGAAAACGTAGAGATTGCCACCGACCAGCGCCGAAGCCGCGCCAGAGGGCACCGGACCGGGGAAGCTGGCCAGGGCCTGCCAGCCAGCGCCGGGATCTGCCAGATCCATCGAAAACAGCGCATCGCCGCCGGAGCCGAGGCCGATCACCGCCGTGGTGCCGGATTGGCCGGACACGCCGTTTTTGATCGCAGTGGGCAGATCGGGCCAGCTGTCAGCCATGGCGCCGGTGGCGAGAAGGGAGAGGGTTGTTGCAGCAACCCCGCTCTTCAAATTTGCAAACATAATATCCTCCTTAGTTTGCAAGTGGTTAATCTAAATTCCTCACTTAAGTGGCGCCCGCTGAACCGCAGGGATCGGGAGAGTGCGGCCGCAAGCGACCGCGCCCCCGGCCAGCGGGTGCCGATAAAACCTTTTTGGTATTTCGGGGGGCTGTGGCTTAGGCCTCAGCCAATTCCCCTGCATAGTGGCAGGCGGCGAAATGTGGGGTGCCGCCCCGATCGTATTCTTTCAATTCCGGCACCTCGCTGCGGCAGGTGTCAGTGGCAAAGCGGCAGCGCGGGTTGAACGGGCAGCCCTTGGGTGGGTTCATCGGCGACGGAACGTCGCCTTCCAGCACGATCCGCTCGGTCTTTTTGTCCAGATCCGCCACCGGGATCGCCGACAGCAGCGCCTGCGTGTAGGGGTGCAGCGTGTCGGCATAGATATCTTCGGTGCGTGCCAGTTCCACGATGCGGCCCAAGTACATCACCGCGATACGGTCGCAGATATATTCAGTCACGCTGAGGTCATGGGTGATGAAGATATAGGTGAGGTTGCGTTCCTTCTTGAGGTCCATCAGCAGCTTCAGCACCTGCGCCTGAATGGAGACATCCAGCGCCGAAACCGCCTCATCACAGACCACCAGTTCCGGATCAATACAGAGCGCCCGGGCAATGCCGATCCGCTGTCGCTGACCGCCAGAGAACTCATGCGGATAGCGATCCATATAATCGCGTCTGAGGTTCACCGCCTCCAGCAGATCGCCAATGATCTTGCGCCGCTCCGCCTTGGATTTCACCCCGTAGCGTTTCAGCGGATCCTCAAGCGAGCCAAAGATGGTAAACGCCGGATTGAGCGAGGAATGCGGATCCTGAAAAACGATCTGTAACTTCTTGCGATAGTTGACCATTTCGCTGTCAGGCAAGCCGCGCAGCTGCACGTCACCTTCGGCGCCGTGGTAGGTGATCTCCCCCCCTGTGGGGCGCACCAGTTGCAGGATCGATTTGCCCAACGTGGTCTTGCCGCAGCCGGATTCCCCCACCAGCCCCAGCACCTCACCGCGTTTCACATCCAGGTTGATGCCATCCACGGCCTTTACATGGCCGGTGACGCGTTTGAACAGGCCGGAGCGCACGCCAAACCACGTTTGTACCCCGCGCAGCGACAGGATGTTTTCCTGATGGTCCTGAGCCTCAGACATTGTCAAAGATCTCCTTGTAACGGTGGCACATCACACGGTGGGTGTTGGTGATATAGTCTTCGGATTGGGGCTGCTGGCAGGCGGCGGTGGCATAGTCACAGCGCGGTTCAAACTGGCAGCCGGGGGGGCGTTCATAAGGATCCGGCGTGGCGCCGCGGATCGATTTGATGTCCTGATCCTTACCGCGGCCCAGGACGGGCACAGAATCCAGCAGGGCGCGGGTATAGGGGTGGCGCGGGGTGCGCAGCACCTCATCCACGGTGCCCGCTTCGACGATGTTGCCCATGTACATGACGGCCACATCATCGGCCAATTCGGCAATCACCCCCATATCATGGGTGATCAGCATGATGGCGGTGCCGTGCTCCTCTTTCAGCTGGTTCATCAGCCGGAAGATCTGCGCCTGAATGGTCACGTCCAGCGCTGTTGTCGGCTCATCCGCGATCAGGATTTTCGGGGCGCAGGACATGGCCATGGCAATCATCGCCCGCTGCCGCATCCCGCCAGAATAGTTGTGCGGGAATTCCTTGGCGCGTTTTTCCGGCATCGGGATGCCCATGTCCTTTAGCAGATCCACCACCTTTTCGCCCCGCGCATTGGGGCTTAGGTCTGTGTGGTATTGCAGCGCCTCAGCGATCTGGAAGCCGACGGTGTAAACCGGGTTCAACGCGGTCATCGGATCCTGAAAGATCATTGCGATGTCATCGCCACGCAGCCGCCGCATCTCAGCGCCGTCACGTTCCAGCTGATCGATGCGAATTTCGCCCTCAGCCTCAGAGTGATAGGTGATCGATCCCTGTTCGATCCGGCTGAGCCGCGGCAGAAGCTGCATGATCGAGGAGGCGGTGACGGATTTACCGCAGCCACTTTCGCCCACGATGCCCAGTGTTTTGCCTTTGCGGATGTCAAAGGACACGCCGTTGAGCGCCTTGTTGCAGCGGTTGTTGGTGTAAAAGAAGGTCTGAAGATCCTTCACGGAGAGGGCGAGATCAGTCATGTCGCTTACCCTTGCAAAGTCGGATCGGTGGAGTCGCGCAGACCGTCACCAATGAAGTTCACACTCAGAACAAAGAGCGAGATCACGCTCCCCACCGGCAGCCAGAGCCACCAGTTGTTCTGCAGCACGCGCAGATCCTGCGCCACGTTCAGGATGTTGCCCCATGTCGGCACCGACAGCGGCACGCCCAGGCCAAGGAAGCTGAGCCCCGCTTCGGCCAGAATGAACATGGCGGTCGACAGGGTGATGTTCACCATGATCGGGCCAAGGGCGTTGGGCAGGATGTGTTTGTAGCAGATCTTGACCGTCGGCACGCCGAAGCTGCGCAGCGCTTGCACGTATTCCTCTTCGCGTAAGGACAGCATCTTGGCCCGCGCCATCCGGTACATCGGCGCCCAGCCAGTCAGCACAAAGATGATGATCAGGTTCATCAGGCTTTGGCCTGCGATCGATACCAGGAGCAGCACCAGAATGATCTGCGGGAAGGACATGAAGATTTCCGAAATCCGCAGCGCCAGCGTATCAATCCAGCCGCCTTTGTAGCCGGTGTAACAGCCAATCCCGACGCCAATCACCGCCGCCATCAGGGCAGAGCCAAGACCGACAAGGATCGAGATGCGGCCACCGTAAAGGATCCGGGCGAAAACATCACGGCCAGTGCGGTCGGTGCCAAGCAGGTGGTCCCAGCTGGGCGGTTTCAGCATGGCGCGCAGGTTGATTTTCTGCGGGTCATGTTCCGTGAGCAGCGGCGCGAAGATCGACATCAGCAGGATCACCGAGAAGATCACCAGCCCCACCATCGCCAGACGGTTCGCCATCAGCTTGCGCAGGACGCGGCTGCCTTTGGCGGGCTTCAGCTGCCCGGCCTCTTCCATGGCGCGGATCTTGTCGAATTTCTTATCAAGAGCGGTTTGTTTCATGTCTCTATCCTCCGCCTCAGCCCAGTCGCACGCGTGGGTCAATCAGCGCGGTCAGCACGTCGACGATCAGGCTGGCCATCAGCACGGCAAAGACCGACAGCAGCGCAATCATCATCACCAGCGGGTAGTCCGATCCGCGCACGGCGCCGATGAACTCGGACCCGATGCCGGGCCACTGGAAGACCTGTTCGATGATGACCGAACCGCCGATCAGGGTGGGCAGGCGGAAACCGATCAGCACGACTACGGGGGTCAGCGCCACACGGAAACCGTGGATCAGGTTGATGCGCCAGGCCGGCAGACCCTTGGCGCGGGCGGTGCGGATAAATTCGCGGCTGAGGCTGTCCAGCATGGACGAGCGCGCATAGCGCATCACGCCGGCGGTCATCATTAGCGACAGCACGATGCCCGGCAGTACGATGTGGGGCAGGCGGTCAAAGATCGTCTCATAGCCCGGCAACAAACGGCCACCGGCGGGCAGCCAGCCCAGGTTCAGGGCGAAAATCAGGATGGCAACAAGGCCAAAGAAAAACTCAGGGATCGACACACCCAGCATGCCAACAACGGTGAGCGCGTTGTCGGTGCCCGAGCCGCGACGCAGCGCCGAAAGGGTGCCCAGCACACAGCCGATCAGGGTCGAGAACACCAGCGCAAAGACCGACAGTTCTAGCGTCGCAGGCAGGCGGTCCAGCACGATGGTCGAGATCGCAACGCCACCTGACAGTGAGTGGCCAAAGTTGCCCTGCACCACATTGGTCAGCCAGATCCAATAGCGTTCCAGGAAGGTCTTGTTCAGCCCCAGCGCTTCGCGCATTTCGGCAAACTGTTCCTCCGTCATCCGGGCGGCGGCTTCGGGATCGATCATATGAGAGACGGCGTCACCGGGCGTCAGTTCAAGGCCCAGATACACAAGAAAACTGATGACCAGCATCATCGGGATGGTGATCAGCAACCTGCGGATAATAAATGTCAGCATGAGGGGTGCTCTTGGTCAGAGTGTCTCGCAGCCCCCCGTGAGGGGCTGCGAGGTGAGGTCTGTTTAGGCTAGCTTACTTGCTGGCGGCCTTCGGGAAGGCGTTCATGCGCAGCGAACGGGTGTAGGGGATGTCCGCAGGGACGATCCGCATGTGATCCATCGCTTCCAGCGAGGCCACATCGGCCACCGATTTGGTGAAACCAAAGTCCAGACGACCCGAGGCGGCGTTGGTCACAACGTTGCCGTCGTTTTCACCGCTGGGGAAGGCCACGATCTCATCGATGTTGGCTTCGCCGCCGTGATAGCCCGCGAAAGGCACAAAGCGCACATAGTCGTTCATCTGCACTTCGGCGATCTTATAGGGGCCCGACCCAACCGGGTTCTGCCAGAACGGATGCTGCTGGAACTCAGCCGGGTTCACGTCACCCAGCAGGTGCTTGGGCAGCGGTGCAAACTGGCTGAAGGTCAAGAAGACGTTCGGGTCCAGCTGGCTCATGTTCAGGGTGATCACGTCGCCTTCGACCGACATGCTCTCAATCGCCTCAAAGGTCGACTGGAACACAGCGTTGATGCCCGGAACTTTCTTGGCGGTCTCAATCGACCACAGAACATCTTCGGCGGTCAGCGGCGCGCCGTCATGCCAGGTCAGCCCGTCCTTCAGGTCGAAGGTCACGGTCAGACCATCGTCAGAGACCGAGTAGTCTTCGGCCAGTTGACCACCGGTTGGGGCCAGCGAGCCGTTGGCGGTCAGCAGACGGTCCAGACCGATTTTTGAGAAGACATAGATGCCCGGGTTCAGCCAGGGATGCTCAAAGAACTGCGCCGGTGCGGTGTTGGTGTAGAGCACCTCTTTGCCGTTGGCGTCAGGTTCCACAGTCCAATTGGTGATGCCCCAGTCGTAGTTGAACTGGTCATTGCCATACTGGCCGCCGTTGCGGTTCATGCGGGCCGATTCATAGATGAACAGCTGCTGGTAGTAGAGCGGAATGTCCGACAGTTTGGTGTTTTCAAAACGCTCAAAATCTTTGAAGGCGTCCTGCTGCACAGCCGGATCGGCCGAGGCATTGATGCGCGCGATCAGCGCGTCACGGTCTGCATCGCCGGGCGCATAAGAGCTGCTGCCGGATTTGTAGCCGTTGTAGTATTCCTGTAGCGCCAGCGCCGCCTTGGCCCCATAAGCGATGTCCCATTCGATGCCCGAGGTGTCTTCGGCGGTCGGCAGCTTGTTCAGCTGGCCACCCACGTCACCTTCCAGTTTGCGGTAGGTCATCTGAATGCCCACGTCACCCAGGTAAGCCTGCATCGCCACCATCAGGTCGGCGGTCAGCTGATCCCCGTAGTAATAGACAACGTCCAGAACCTGGCTGTCATCCCAGCCGGCCTCTTTCAGCAGGGCGCGGGCCTTGTCAGGATCATAGCTATAGGCGTTCAGACCTTCGGCCTTAAAGCTGCCGTTGGGGATCATCGAATCCGCAACGATGGCTTTGCCTTCAAACAGGGTGTCCACGATGGTGTCCATGTCGATGGCGTAGGCGATGGCTTGGCGAACCCGTTCGTCCGACAGCTGGTTCACCCGCTCTGCATAGGCAAAGGTTGAGGTCATCCCAACCGCGGCCGCGATGGCCATCCCAAACAGCTTGTTCATTGTGCTTCCTCCTCTTGGATAGCAGACTTCAGTCGGGCACCTGCCTCCGGACCGTGCTCAAGCGCGATGCGGAAATAGGTGCCGTAGTTCCGTGTCAGGTGACGCGTCAGCGTTTCGACAGCCTTATCGGCGTTCTTATCCAGAATGGCCGAGACGATGGCCCGGTGTTCTGCGTTGCTGGCGCGGTTGCGTTCGGGGAAGTCTGGCAGGACCGCACGGTTCTTCATCAATTTCTCAACAAAGGTGTCGTGCAATGCGATGAAGATGGGATTTCCCGGCACCTCTGCGAGGACCCGGTGAAACTGAACATCCGCATCGCGGAAGGCTTCGACGTCATCCAGACCTGCTTCACAGGCCTCGATTGCTTCGAGCATTTTGGCAATCTGCGCATTGGTGGCATGCACCGTTGTGTAGCGCAGCATGCTGGTTTCCAGAAACAGGCGGGCCTGTTCCAGATGGGCCAAACCTTCGCTCCCCGAGAAGAAGAACTGAGCCGCCTCACCAACCCCTTCCATAACTGTGGTCAGGGTCGGCAGGACAACACGCGGGCGTTTGCCCTTTTCCTGAGAGGTGAGGCCACGACCATGCAGGATGGTCAGAGCTTCACGCACAACATTGCGACCCACGCCGAAGCGTTCACAGAGATCCCGTTCCGGCGGCAGCATTTCCCCGGCGGCAAATTTGCCGGAATGCACCTCCGAAGACAGGTGATTTGCGATTTCTTGAGCCGTCATGTCCTCAGCCATTGCGTCCTCCTCGTGGCCAAAGGTTAGCCGCGATTCTATTTTGGTGTCTACTTTTTACTTTTTGGTTGACCAAAAATAATTTTCGGACCACCAATAAGGTCGAGAATGAAGCATTTTGGTCCGAATCCCAAGTGGTTTCGTGACCAAATACCCGTGAAAACAAGGAAAAAGTAATGGATATCAACGGTTCAGTCTTTGCTGCCATGCTCACCCCGATGAATGACCAAGGGGATGTAGCACCGGAAAATGTCGGAGTTTTGGTTGACCATATCCTGTCGCGTGGTGTCCACGGGCTCTATGCCTCGGGCTCCACAGGGGAAAGCGTGC
This sequence comes from Thalassovita sp., assembly GCF_963691685.1. Classification (GTDB taxonomy): domain Bacteria; phylum Pseudomonadota; class Alphaproteobacteria; order Rhodobacterales; family Rhodobacteraceae; genus Thalassobius. The sequence goes on along the minus strand of NZ_OY829290.1, from coordinate 2,351,723 downwards.
TGCAATCACGCGAAGAACGGGCCGCGGTTTTGACAGCCCTGGCGGACCATGCTGCGGGTAAAACCACGCTGATCGCCCATGTTGGTGCCGCCTCCACCCGCGAAGCGGTGGCATTGGCAGAACTGGCCGGCGAAAAGGGCTATGATGCAGTTTCCGCCGTGCCGCCCTATTATTACAAACACCGCTATGAGGACATCGTCGCCTATTACAAAGCGATCGCCGATGCCTCGGGCCTGCCGCTGATCATCTACAACATCCCGGCGCTTTCGGGCACCGATCTGTCGACCGACAAACTGCTGGAACTGATGGAAGATCCGCGGATTGCCGGTGTGAAATACACCGCGCAGGACCTGTTCCAGTTTGGCGAGTTGAAAAAAGCCGCGCCTGAGAAAAAACTCTACTTCGGTACGGATGAAATGTTCATCGGCGCCGCAGCAGCTGGGGCAGATGGCGGCATCGGTTCCACCTATAACCTGATCGGGGACATCTACCTGTCCATTGAAACCGCAATTGCCGCTGGCGACGTCGACCGGGCCCGGCGGGCACAGCGCATCGCCAATGACTTCATCGCGATTCTGCTGCGGGCCGGAGTTGTGCCGGGTCTGAAACATTGCCTCAACCAGCTGGGCGTGCCGGTTGGCTCGGTGCGCGCGCCGTTCTCACCGGTGTCTGTGGAGGCCGCGAAAGAACTGGATGCCTGGATGGCGTCGGTCAACCTGTCGTTGGATCGCGGTGCGGCCGCGATGCTGGACTAAGGGTAGGGGGATCAGATGGCAGATCAGCGCCCCAATATCGTCTACCTGATGTTCGATCAGGCCAAGGCCTCGGCGATGTCCTTCATGGGCAACACTGAGATTGAGATGCCTTATTGTGATCACCTGGCCGCGTTTGGCTGGGTGTTCGATCAGGCCTATGCGGCGGCGCCGATCTGCACCCCCTCGCGCGCTTCGGTGCACACGGGCATGTTCCCGCAGGTGCATGGCGCGACCTGTCACCAAAACCGCGTGGCCTATAACCTGCCGCAACTGGCGGAGCTGTTGCAGGGTGCAGGCTATTACACCGCCGCTCTGGGCCATTATGAGCCTGAGCGGAACCTCAGCCGCGGCTGGCACGAACAGGCGCCGATGCACGAACGCGGCCCGCTGTTTGACAGCTGGATCGCGCATATCAAATCGGGCCGCAAAGATGTGGCCTGGTCTTCGGGGGCAATTGACTGTGAGGCCAAGGATGGCAATTCGGCCCTGCTGACCGATCGCGCGCTACGCATGCTCGATCAGGCTGAGGCCACGGGCCGGCCGTTTTTCCTGCATCTGGCCTATGATGATCCGCACCCGCCCTATTTCGTGCCGCGCCCCTATGACACTATGTATGACCCTGACAACCTGACCCTGCCTGAGGCAGGTGATCCGGCTGATCTGCCCGCCTGGCAGGCCAAAGCCCGTGCAGATGTTGGCACAGACCTGGGATCCGAGGTGGATTTTCGCAAAGTGCTGGCGGTTTATTACGGCATGATCCGCTACATCGATGATGAAATGGCGCGGCTGCATAAGGCGCTGTCTGAAAAGGGGCTGTTGGAAAACACCTGGATCATCCTGGGCTCGGACCATGGTGATTATACCGGCGAGAAGGGGCTCTTTAACAAATCGGAATCCCTATATGGCTGTCTGTTGCACGTCCCCATGGTGATCGTGCCGCCCGCCGGCGCGGCGGAACCGGGACCGCGCCGCATTGAGGACTTGGTTAGTACGGTGGATCTGTTCCCAACCATCCTTGATATGGCGGGCATCACCGCGCCGCGCAATCAGGGGCATTCGCTGCTGCCATGGGTGCGGGACGGGCATGAGGCGCCTCTTCGGGAGGCCGTCTTTGCTCAGGTCGGCGACTATCACGGCTTCATCGGCACCAGTTGGCCCTCCGGCATGCCCAAATCCGGACGTCACCCCAGCCTGACCCATGCGATCCGCACCAAGACCCGCAGCTACATCAATGACCCGGACAATGGCGATGAGGCCTATGATCTCGCCACCGACCCAAAGGAATTGCGCTGCCTGACAAATGACGGTCAGCCGGATCTGCCTGCAGAATTTGCAGCATTGCAGGATCAGCTTGCCGCCTTTGTGCAGGAGTGCGCGGATCTGAAGGAAGATCTGGGTGTCGTTGATGGCGATCGTGGATTTGTAAAGGGCTGGGAATGATCAAGACGGCGGGAATGGTGGCGCTGAAAGGCGGCACCTTCCAGATGGGCAGTAACCATCACTACCCCGAGGAGGCCCCGGCCCATATGGCCGAGGTACGCCCCTTTGCCATCGATGAGGCCACGGTCACCAACGCCGAATTCCGCCGCTTTGTGCTAGACACCGGCTATGTCAGCGACGCTGAAAAGGCGATCCCACCGTGCGAAGCCCCCGATCTGCCACCGGAAGCGCGTGAACCCGGCGGACTGGTGTTCACAATGACGGATCGCCCGGTGCCTTTGGGGGATTTTCGCCAATGGTGGCGCTTTGTGCCGGGGGCCTGCTGGTATCAGCCAGAGGGTCCGGGATCTGACCTGCTGGGCCGTTTGGATCATCCGGTGGTTCAGGTCTCACTCAATGATGCGATGGCCTATGCGGCCTGGGCGGGCAAGGCGCTGCCAACGGAAAAAGAGTGGGAATTAGCTGCCCGCGATGGGGTCTCCACCGAATATCCATGGGGCGACCAATTGATGCCCAACGGGCGTCGGTTGGCCAACATCTGGCACGGTGAATTTCCTCATAAAAACAGAAAGAAGGGTCGGTTTCTTTCCTGTGCGTCAAGGCAGGGGCAATCCAGCCGTTACGGCCTTTACAACATGATCGGCAATGTGTGGGAATGGACCGTGACGCCCTATCGCAGCGGGCATTCCCAGGCGCAATCCGGCGCCTGTTGCACGCCCAGCCGAACGGTTCTGCCGGGGCAAAGCTATGTCACCAAAGGCGGCTCCTTCCTCTGTGCGCCAAGCTATTGCCGCCGCTACCGGGCCACCGCGCGCAGCCCACAAGAGGTGCGGTCAACAACGTCGCATCTTGGATTTCGCTGCGTTCTGCGGCTGACCTAAATTGTTGGCTGATCATGCCAGATGCCGATGGGCGCGACGATAGCGCCCCGGCGATTGACCATAGTGACGGCTGAAGGCGGCAGACAGGCTTTCGGCGTGGGCAAAGCCCACCTGCGTAGCAACATCCGGCAAGGTCAGCCCGGTGGTTGTCAGCAGCCGCGCGGCATGCCGCAGTCTTAACCTTTGTAAATGGCGCCCCGCAGGCGCGCCGTGTTGCGCCCGATGCTCGGCGCGGAAGCTGCTTTCTGACAGGCCCGCCAGCGCGGCCACGTCCTGTAGGCTGCGGATCTCGGCCAGCTTCTCCCTTGCCTCCTGCCAGGCGCGATCAACGCGGCTGGGGGGATCGGTTTCCGCAGGTGGCGAAAACCCATCCAGTATAGCCCGCAACAGGCGTTGCCGGATCTCTAGCGATGCGTTTTGCCCGGCGTGCCTATGCAACAGGCGGATCATCGATTGCAGATCGGCCCCCGCCACCAGCCCGGGGCGCAGAAACCCCTGCGGAAAAGCCAGATCCGGCGCTGCCCAGTTGAAATGACAAATCGAGGCATCGGCCCCCTGCGAGCGCCCCTCAAAAGCAACATCCGGCGCGATCAACACCCCGTCCGGGGCCCGCAGGGTCAGATCCGCCTCACCAATTCTGATCTGAACACTGCCGCTGTGGATCCACAACAGGTCAAAGAACGGCCAACAGGCCGGACCAATGCCAAACCGCCGGTCAAACCGCCCCAAATCCTGCCGCAATATGTTCAGATCTGCGCCCACAGCTTCCCCAGTATCAATCGGAATTCCTATATCTTAGCCGATCTGCTCAATAGGGAAAGGGCTTTGGCGGACATAGGCTGAAGGGGAATAGAAAAGGAAACCCCGCGATGAAAAATGACACCAAACAGACCGCCGCACCTCTGAAATCTGACTTCGACAGGGATGGATATGTCCATGTCGATGCGTTGTATTCTGCGCCCGAAGTGGCTGAAATCCGGCGTCAATTGGATCGGTTTGTGCGGGAAAAGGTGCCGCAAATGCCCGAAGCGCAGGTCTACTATGAAGACCGCGCCGATCGCAGCACGTTGAAACAGCTGCAGCAGATGTTTCACTATGATGACTGGTTTGCTGAGATGATGCTGAACGGACCCGCCCGCCAGATCGCTGAAGAGGTGCTGCAGGATGAGGTGGTGCCGATCAACATGCAGTATTTCAACAAACCCGTGGGCATCGGTCAGCCGACCCCGCCGCATCAGGATGGCGTGTTTTTCCACCTCACCCCTTGTGAGGCGGTGACCGGTTGGCTGGCGCTGGAGGAGGTCGACGCAGAAAACGGCTGCATCCACTATCTGCGGGGATCCCATAAGGGCGGATTTCGCGATCATGGCCAGAGCGGAGTGTTGGGTTTTTCACAAGGGATGACAGATTTTGGTACTGATGCAGATCACGCCAACACAGTCAGCTTCCCAGGCCCCGCCGGAACCTTTCTGATGCATCACGCCAAAACGGTGCATTGGGCCGGCGCCAACAACTCACCCACACGGTCGCGTCAGGCTTTGGGGTTCATCTACTACGCCAAAAGCGCCCAAGTGGATGAGGCGGCAAAAGCGGCTTACCAAAAAGCGCTGGATGAGCGGCTGAAAAAGGCGGCGAAGATTTGAAGCTTTGCTAAGGATCGTCGAAAACAAAAACAGGCGGAGCATTTGCCCCGCCTGAAATTTGATGACCGACTATGCTGTCTTAGAAAGTGGTCGAAATTTTGAAGCCGATGCCAACTACGCTGTTGTCGGTGAACGAGGCAACTGCGGTGTCCGCGACACCTGCGTCTGCATCGCCCAGCTTGGTGTAGTTGATACCACCGCTGATCGAAGTGTTGCCTTTGGTGTATTTGCCACCAATGGTGATGCCCATCAGACCATCGGTCGGACCCAGCGGCGAAACAGTATCGTCTCCACCTTCCGGCTCATAGCTCAGAGTGATCGAACCCGAGAAGTTGTCGGTGAATTTACGGCCGATCCCAAGGGTATAGCGCTGGCTGTTGCCAAGGTTCACCAGATCCGAACCAAGCGCGGTCGGGATAACGTCAACTTTTTCATACTCCGCCCAGCGATAGCTTGCCATCAGCAGGGTGTTCGCCGCGATGCCAGTCTGGAAGTCCAGGTTGAAGCTCTGAGGGGTCACGTAGGTAACGGTGCTGTTTGTCGCAGATCCAAGAAGGCTCTCGGTGGTGTCCGCGGTATGTTCAATTTCGGAATGGTAGGTCGCAGCGAGGCGAAGCGCGATGTCCGGGATCTCGTATGCCGCACCCAAAGTGTAGCCAACAGCATAGTCATTGGCCATTTCAAAGTTGTAGCCGTTGGTCGCTGCAAAAGTGCCCTGCGCCGTGGTAACCGCAGCGCCAAGCGAAGCAGTCGTACCGAGACCATAGGTGGTGTCGATTGCGGTCGCGGCGGTGACATCACCACCCAAAGCGGCTGCGAGCAAAGAAGAATCCAGCCCCGAGACCGTAGCAGCGACACCGGCAACGGTGATAGCATTACGATAGGCGACGCCGTTCAGTGCCACTTTCGCGTCCACACCTTGAATGCGCAGACCGCCGAATACGCTGACACGGTCGTTTAGCTGATATTTACCAACAGCACTGAAAGCTTTGGAGTTCAGATCTGCCATGGTGCCGCCCAGCGTGCTGGTCAGCGGATCGCTGTCATAATTGATGTCGGCGCCAAATGGCTGATCAAAGATCAGAGCCAGTGCAAACTGATCGTTGATTTGCTTTGTGTAGCTCAGACCGATCTGAGTGTAGCTTTCACCAACGTCGTAATCCGTACCCAGCGCATCGCTGCCGGTAATGGTTGGTGTGACCACACCAAAACTTAGGTCAAAGGTGTTGTCCGGTGAAAACAACGAAAGAACACTTTGTTGAGATCGATCTAGGCCGCCCGCCTGTGCTGCTCCTGCCGTCAGAGCCAGTACTGCGGCTCCTACCAAATAACGCTGCATGCATTCCTCCCCTTCACAAACTTGTGCATCTGTCAGGCATAGCCAAGCAAGATTCCGCCTGTCAACGCAGCCCCAGCGTAAACTTGTCGCAGTTTGTGAAGGAAGCCTTGCATTATCTATTTTGAGTTGCGTGGCATTTCTGCACGGATGTTGAGGTAGTTCGCGCCAAAGATGACCGCAGCGCCCAGGAACACCCAAGGGTCCAATGCCTCGGCATAAAGCAGCATGCCGATCACCGCGATCAGCGGCAGGCGAATGAAATCGATCGGCATGACAACCGTGGCCGGCGCCAGTTTCAGCGCTGTTGTCAGGCAGAAATGCGCGACCAGCCCGGCGACCGCAATCAGTACCAGCCAGGGCACGGATTGGGCCGAGGGCAGCGCCACATCGCCGTCATAACCTGCTGCGATGATACCAAAAACCGCCTGCATCAGCGTTAGGTAGAACAGGATGCAGGTGATGGTTTCGCTGCGCGTCAGCTTGCGGGTGAAGACGGCAGAGCCAGCAAAACCAATGGCGGCAAGCGCGGCGGCCAACTGGCCAACATTAAGGCTGTCCGGGCTAGGGCGGGCGACGATCAGAATGCCGATGAAGCCGATCAGCGCAGCAATGCCACGTGTCCGGGTGATGCGTTCCCCCAGCACAATCGCAGACAGGGCGATGGCCCAAAGCGGAGATGTAAACTCCAGCGCGAAGACCTGTGCCAAAGGGATCACAGTCAACGCATAAAACCAGAGGTTCTGTCCGGCGAAGTGGCTGAGATTGCGAATGGCATGGGTTCCTAAGTGACGTTTGGTCACGTCACCCAAGTGGCCCGTCGCCGATGCCACGACCAGTACAATCGCAAAACCGACGAAGCTGCGGTACATCATGATCTCGAAGGTATCGAGTTCAAAACTGATGGCGCGGCCCGCTACGGCCATGGACGAAAACGAGACAATCGCGCCTGACATCCACAAAATGGCAGCAAAGGTCTGGCTGATCATGCCGTCCGCCCCGGACGGGGGCCTTTGGCAGGTGGGCTCAGGCGAATGTGGCGGTCCATTTGTGGCGTTCCTTTTCTGCAATCCGGCTGATTTTCTCTATCATCGGTGGAATGTCCATCCCGGTTTTTGCAGAAAAGGTGATAGCCGCCTGATACCAGGCCCCCAGCGCGCGTTTTTGGAGGGGGCTCATCGGGCGTTGCAGAGGCTGGCTTTGCCAGGGTTTGAAGACGCTGCCGGCAAAATGATAAAGCGCCGGATTGTTCTGGGCCCGGCGGTAGGCCGCGCGAAGCTTTCTGGGAACAGAAATCGCCCAGAAGCGATCCATATTGGCCAGATTGGCCAGTAGGTTCCAACGGGCCGAGAGCAGCTGAATAGCGTCGTGCTGGGTGCCGAACAGATAGTTGAACCAATCCTGATCGTAATTGGTCCAGCCTTTCTGGTCGTAGATCTGACTGTAGGATTTGTAATCATCCAACTGCTCTGCCAGGCCGGCCCGGCGCAGGGCGGGCATATCCAACAGCAAAAGGCCTGCGTTGATGTAACGCGCCATTTGCAGGTCGTGTTTTTGGGTGGCAATCACCTGCCGGAACGGCCTGCTGCAGGCTGCACCAAGGGCGCCAAACTGCGACCAGAAACCAATTTTATGGTGCAGGATTTCAAAAGGCGTGTCGGGCACGCCCGCCAGCAGCTTGCCATCAAGATCCAGATGGTAAAGCGGCGTCGGATCATCGACAAACAGCGTGTCGCCATCAACGTAGAGGGTTTTGACCTTGGTTGAGGCCAGCGCCGTCATCATCCAATGGGTATAGGGGCGGCCATGTTTCAGATGTGGGTGATCCTGCTGCGGCAGATCAGGGTTAATGTGTTGGGTGATCTGGGCATCGGGAAACAGGGCACTTAGCGCGTTGATGCCGCGGCTCAACTCCTCGGCGGGGGCATCGATGTGCACCACCACCGTCACTTTGCCGTGGGTCGCGACCAGCAGCGAATAGATCGAGATCAGCCCCTGCCGCACAAAGCCCGCGTTGAACGCATAGGTGACATGGGGGAAAAATGGCGACGTTGGCATCTGGGCTTGCTCCTCTGGGGACAACACGACCGTAAAAATCCGCCGAGGGGGCTGGCAATTAAACGCAGGGCCTAATCCGGGCCTTTTAAACTAAGGTTTATGTTGTGATTGGGCGCTGCTGCAGAACGAAATCAGGCGGCGCCCGTTGGGGTGCCGCCTGCGAATTGAGTTCTGAACCAATGTGTTAGAGCTGCTTACTCCAGCTCAATGGTGCCCGGCGGTTTTGAGGTGACGTCGTAGAACACGCGGTTCACGCCTTTCACCTCATTGATGATGCGGGTCATGGTTTCGCCCAAGAATTCGTGGCTGAACGGGTAATAATCCGCCGTCATACCATCGACCGAGGTCACAGCGCGCAGGCCCACCGCATAGTCATAGGTGCGCCCGTCGCCCATCACACCAACGGTGCGCATCGGCAGGATGGCAGCGAAAGCCTGCCAGATCTCATCATAGAGGCCATGTTTGCGGATCTGGTCGATATAGACCGCATCCGCTTCGCGCAGAATGTCCAGCTTGTCACGGGTGATCTCACCAGGGCAGCGGATCGCCAGACCCGGCCCGGGGAAGGGGTGGCGGCCGATGAAGCTGGCCGGCAGGCCCAGCTCACGGCCCAGCACGCGGACCTCATCCTTGAACAGACCACGCAGCGGTTCCACCAGTTTCAGGCCCATCTTCTCAGGCAGGCCGCCCACATTGTGGTGCGATTTGATGGTGACCGAAGGACCGCCGGAGAAGGAAACCGATTCAATCACGTCCGGGTACAGGGTGCCCTGCGCCAGGAACTCGGCGCCTTCGATCTGGTCGGCGTATTTCTGGAACACGTCGATGAACAGCTTGCCGATGATCTTGCGCTTGGTTTCGGGGTCGCTGACGCCCTCCAGCTCACCAAGGAACAGATCGCTTTCGTCGGCGTGGATCAGGTTCAGATTGTAGTTGTCGCGGAACATGGCGACGACTTCTTTGGCCTCATCCTTGCGCAGCAGGCCGTGGTCAACAAACACACAGGTCAGCTGATCGCCGATCGCCTCATGCAGCAGGATCCCGGTGACCGAGCTGTCGACGCCGCCAGACAAGGCGCAGATGACCTTTTTGTCGCCAACCTGCGCGCGGATGTCTTCGATCATTTCCTGACGGTAGGCCCCCATGGTCCAATCGCCCGAGAAACCTGCCAGTTTGACGAAGTTCTCATACAGCTTTGCGCCCTTCGGGGTGTGGTGTACCTCGGGGTGGAACTGAACCGCGTAGAAATGACGTTTGGTGTCCGCAGTGATCGCGAACGGCGCATTGGGGGAGGTGCCGTAGACCTCAAACCCCGGGGCGATTTCACTGACGTGATCGCCGTGGCTCATCCAGACCTGTTCGTCGCCCTCGGCAAACCAGCCATCCAGAATGTCCAGGCTGTTCTCAGGGGTGACAAAGGCGCGGCCAAATTCGGCGGTGCCATGGCCACTTTCGACCTTGCCGCCCAACTGGTGCATCATCACCTGCTGACCGTAGCAGATGCCAAGGATCGGCACACCCAGCTCAAAAATTCCTTCAGGCGCGCGCGGGCTGCCCTCACGGGTGACGCTGTCAGGCCCACCGGAGAAGATCACAGCCTTGGGCGCCATCTCGCGCACAAAGTCGATGGTGACATTCTGATAGGGGTGGATTTCGCAATAGACGTTCAGCTCGCGCAGGCGCCGTGCAATCAGCTGCGTGACCTGGCTGCCGAAGTCGATGATGAGAAGGCGGTCGTGTGATGTCTGGGTCATGTTTGCCTATTAGGTAAGAGGCGGCGCTGACGCAAGGGGGCGCGTGCTGCAAATGCACAATTGCCGCGCTTAAGGCGCTGATATATGTCGCGCTTTGGAATGAGATGCGGATTTCGCGGGGTTTCATTCGCCGCAATGTCGCTTTTGCGCCTTAGGTGACGTTCCCGGCATCAAGGGGGCGGGCAGGGCGCGTTACATCTTTGTCTAACGTTTGAACCAGCACTTGAGGGGGCGTCATGTCCGAAACAGGAACCCGCAGAAGAGCAAGAGGTGGCGGCGGTGCAGCCCGTCGGGCAGCGCGCAGCGCGGTATCGTTTGAAACCGCCAAATATATTGAGCGTAATATCCCCAACTTCGAGGTTCTGACCGAAGAAGCGCTGGAGATCATTGAGGCCAACGCCGAAACCATTCTGGAAGAGGTTGGCGTCAACTTCGTCAACAACCCCGCCGCATTGGACCGCTGGCGCGACGCCGGTGCTGATGTGCAGGGCGAACGGGTGCGCATCCCCAAAGGTCTGGCGCGCAAACTTTGCGCCACCGCGCCGTCGCAGTTCACCCAGCACGCCCGCAACCCTGAGCGGAACGTGGTGATCGGTGGCAACAATCTGGTGCTGGCGCCGGTCTATGGCCCCCCCTTTGTGCATGACGCGAAAGGCGGCCGTCGCTACGCGAAAATGGAAGATTTCCAGAACTTCGTGAAGCTGGGCTACATGTCGAAATGGCTGCACCATTCCGGCGGCACCGTCTGCGAACCCACGGATGTTGCGGTGAACAAACGTCACCTCGACATGCTGCACGCCCATATGACCCTGTCGGACAAGCCGTTCATGGGTTCGGTCACCGAACCCAGCCGGGCGCAGGACAGTGTGGAGATGTGTGAGATCCTGTTCGGCAAAGACTTCGTTCAGGAAAACACCGTGATGACCTCGCTCATCAACATCAACTCGCCGATGACCTTCGACGATGTGATGATGGGCGCGCTTGAGGTTTATGCGCAGAACAATCAGGCCTGCATCATCTCGCCCTTCATTGTGGGCGGGGCGATGGCACCGGTTTCGGTTGCGGGCACGCTGACGCAGGTTCTGGCCGAAGGTCTGGCCGGCATTGCCTACAGCCAGTTGATCCGTCCCGGTGCGCCGGTGATCATGGGGGCTTTTGTGACCTCGATCGATATGAACTCGGGCGCGCCGACCTTTGGCACCCCTGAGGCCAGCCAGATCACCTATGGCGCTGGCCAGTTGGCCCGCCGCCTGGGGCTGCCCTATCGTTCTGCGGGATCTTTCTGTGGCTCCAAACTGCCGGACGCGCAGGCGGCCTATGAAACCGCAAACAGCCTGAATATGGGGCTGCTGGCCGGTGTGAACTTCATGCTGCACGCCTGTGGTTGGCTGGAAGGTGGCCTTGCGGCGTCATATGAGAAGTTTGTGATGGATGCCGATCAGCTGGGCGCGCTGCACAAGATGGCGCAGGGCGTTGCCATTGACGACAACGCGCAAGCCATGGACGCCATCCGTGAGGTCGGCCCGGGCGGTCACTATCTGGGCTGCGCCCATACGCAGGCCAATTTCAAAACCGCCTTCTGGCGTTCGGACCTGTTGGATTACAAACCGTTTGAAACCTGGGCCGAAGAAGGCAGCCGTGACACCATGGCGCTGGCCTCGGCACGGGTTGAGAAACTGCTGGCCGATTACCAGCAGCCGGCGATTGATCCGGCGGTGAATGAGGCGCTGAGCAGCTACATCGCCAACAAAAAGGCCTCGATGCCGGATGTGATCGGCTGATCTAGGCTGGTTCCAACCGCTGAGACATCTTCGGGGGCGCGCTTTGCAAAAGGCGCGCCTCTGCCATGAGGGCGGTCAGCACCGCAACATGATCGGCAATGCAGTAGTCATTTTGGGCCTGCTGCCGCCGCGCGTTCATCTCTGTTTCCAGATCCAGTAGTTTTGTTAACGCCTTTCGCGGCGCTGGGAGGCTGTCCTGACGCAATATTCGGCTGAGGTGACGTTCGCGCCGATAGGGGCCCAGCCCGTGCCGCGCCGCCGCGGTCAGCAGGCGTGGCCGTTTTAACGTCTTCAAAGCAATCGTTAATTCACACATGTTCCCTCTCCAATCAGGGGTAAGGCGGGCAGCCATATCACAGCTTTTAGGGGTGTTGCGCGCGACGCGAGCAGCGTGCGGCGCCTTTCAGCGTTGTTCACATTTTGGAAACAATGATGGAGGCAATTCTGATTTGTTAACCAATACTTAGATGTCTCACCTCTAGGTTGTGAATTTCACCAAAGGGTAAAGAAATGGTCCACACGGCACGTCGGTTGGGCCAAAGGAGGGCGCAATGTCATGGAACGGGCCTGATCCATCAGCGGATTGCCTCAACATGCCCGAGTGGCTGCCGGTCGATGCTCAGCTCTATCTGGCGCATGTCGAACAGGGTCTCTCGATGCGGCGGCTTGCCCGGGAACGGGGCTGCCATGCCTCAACCGTCATGCGGCAAATCCGCAAGCTGGAAAACCGCCGCGACGACGGGCTGATCGATCAGGCGCTGTATCGTCTTGGCCGCCAAGTTGCCAAAGGGACCGACCGCCTGTTTCCCACTGCGCGCAACCCCGTTGCTGAAAACCAAATGCCACCCCGCTGTAAGAAGGAGCCTGAAATGAACACTGTCCCCTCATTTGACCCGCCCCACAGCACGCCCGATCTGCTGCAGCAGGCTTTGCCCGTTTTACAGGCCCTCACGGCGGAGGGTCACGTTCTGGCGGTGGCCGCAGATATGGAAAAGGCAGTGATTGCAGGCGGCGATCCGGCGCAGAAAACCGTGGTGGCCCGAGCCTTGGCTGAGGCGCTGGCGCTTCAGGGCTGGATTGAGTGTGACGCCCCCGGTCGTGTGTCGCGCTACCGCCTGTCAGAGGCTGGGCGACAGTTGCTTCAGACGCAGCCCAACAATCCCTCCGCCGCGTCAGGCATGGCCGAAGCCGCCGCGCATTTTCAGGGCGCTGAGCCCGTTCCTGCGGGCGCCACACCGTTGCCCTTGCCCCGTTTCAGCGACAGCCAGCGCCGCAGGTTGGCGCAGGGGGAAACCCCGCTGGCCCTGCTGGCGCGCCGTCGTGACAAAAGCGGTCAACCCTTTCTGGAGGAGGCGCTGGTGCAGGCGGGCGAGCGTCTGCGCGAAGATTATGAGCTGGCGCAGTTGAGCCAAGCGCAGGAGGATCACTGGAACCCGCTGCGGGGCGGTGGCGTTGATACTGTACCCCTGATGGCGTTCGGGCCCGAGGCCGCGCGGGCGCGCACCGCCGCTGCCCTGCGTGATCTGGGACCGGGATTGGGCGATGTGGTGCTGCGCTGTTGTTGTTATCTGGAAGGGCTGGAAACCGCCGAAAAACGCATGGGCTGGTCGGCGCGCTCTGGCAAGATCGTCCTGCGCATCGCGCTGCAGCGGTTGCGCCAGCATTATGAGGGGCTGGGGGAGGAGGGGGCGCTAATCGGCTAGCCGCCCAGAACCCAGCCAACACCATAGGCCACCGCGGCGCAAAGGCCGCCGATGCCCACCGTCTCCACCAGCGCTTGCGGGGCATTTTCATCGGTGGCCCGTACCCGCAAAAGGCCGAGGGTGGTCAAGGCAACCAGCGTGCAGATAATCGCCGTGGTCCATTGGTGCGCAGGCTCAACCCCGATCAGATAGGGGGAGATTGGCATGAGGCCAAAACACACGAAAGCCACGAAAGTGACCATGCCGTTCAGCGCGGGATTGTCACGGTCCGGCGGGGTAAGGCCCTGATCCAATATCAAAATCTGGGCTGCTGCTGCATCAGTGTTGCTCATCACAGCGGCGGCTGCCTGCGTCGCCTGATCCTCCGCCAACCCTTGCGCGTGGAAACCTGTGATCAGCTGGGCCAGACCCTGCTGAGGGGCTCTGTCCAGCAGCGCGCGCGTTTCCCGAAGGCTGCGCCGGTAGACCTGATGCTGTGAACGCGCGGAGAGGTATTCGCCCATGCCCATCGACAACGCATCGGCCAGAAGGTTTGCCAGCCCAAACAGGATGACCGCAAAGGCGCCGATCTGCGCAGCGCCATCTGCGCCCGCGCCTGCGAAGCCCGCAACAATGGCGAAAGTGGTGACAATGCCGTCATTTCCGCCATAGATCACCTGTTTCAAAGATCCGCGTAAGCTCAGTGCCATTCCGGTGCCTCCTAACGCTTGGTCGTTAATATGGCAGCCAAACGGCACACGGCAATTGATCCTGCGCAAATGAAAACCCCGCAGCCGTTTCCGGCCACGGGGCTTGCATCTTTACCTGAGGCGGCAGATTACTCTGCGGCGACCTCGGCACCTGCGTTTTCCAGGTACTTCAGCAGGTTCTCAGGCGAGCTTTCACCGTAGGGGTCTTCGCCGTGGTTGTCGCTGAGGCCCGGCTCTTCGAACCATGCTTCAACAACACCGTTGTTCACAACGGCGGCGTAGCGCCAGGAGCGCATGCCAAAGCCCAGGTTGTCCTTGGCGACCAGCATGCCGGCCTTGCGGGTGAATTCACCGGACCCATCGGGGATCACTTTGACGTTCTTGATGCCCTGCGCTTCGGCCCATTTGTTCATCACGAAGCTGTCGTTCACGGACATGCAGTAGATGTCTTCGATGCCCAGCTCGTTGAACTTGGCGAAATTGTCTTCGAAACCCGGCAGCTGGTAGGTCGAGCAGGTCGGGGTGAAGGCGCCCGGCAGCGAGAACAGGATAACGCGTTTGCCTGCGAAATAGTCGTCGCTGCTCATGTCCTGCCAGCGGAACGGGTTCGGGCCGCCAACGGATTCGTCGCGGACACGGGTGCGGAAGGTCACGTTGGGCAGCTTCTGGCCAGTTTGCATGGATTCGTCCCTTTATTCGAATTTTGACTGTTCGATGGCTTCTTTATAACGATTCCAAACTAGCGGCCAGATCAGAATGTCGCTGCGATGCAGAAATCGGAAATTGTGGAAAAATTGACGCAATGGCAGCTTGTTGGCGTCGCTGACAGTAAAAGCTGCTGCGATGCAACATTTTACTATGTTCTCAGTGCATAGCCCCTATGCGATGATGGTACTTTCTCGGTAGAGGCGATATAGTATGTCGGAATGACCCGGTGATGTGCCGGGATGACCAACAGGTTGAAATCAGGATCAAAGACGTGCGTGACCTAAAGATTCCCCAGCAGCGGCATCCCGAAAAGGCCCACCGGCCCGACAATGCCCAGCCAAAGAAACCCGATTGGATCCGCGTCAAAGCGCCCGTGTCTGACGGCTATAAGCAGACCCACAAGATCATGCGGGAAAACAAGCTGGTCACAGTTTGTGAAGAGGCTGGCTGCCCCAACGCAGGTGAATGCTGGTCCCAGGGCCACGCCACAATGATGATCATGGGTGAGATCTGTACCCGTGGTTGTACCTTCTGCAACATCGCAACCGGTAAGCCCAACGGTCTGGACGCGTTTGAGCCGGGCCGGGTGGCCATGGCCGTGCAGAAGCTGGGGCTGAACCACGTGGTGATCACCTCGGTTGACCGCGATGACCTGAAAGACGGCGGCGCCGAACATTTCGCCCAGACGATCCGCGCCGTGCGCCATCGTTCGCCGAAAACCACGATTGAGATCCTGACGCCAGACTTCCTGAAATGTGACATGTCGGTGCTGGAAACCATCGTTGAAGCGCGCCCCGATGTCTTCAACCACAACCTTGAAACCGTTCCCGGCCTTTATCCTGAGGTGCGGCCCGGTGCCCGCTATTTCCATTCTCTGCGGATCCTGCAGCGCGTGAAAGAGCTGGACCCGACCATGTTCACCAAATCCGGCATCATGGTTGGCTTGGGTGAGGACAAGCAGGGTGTACATCAGGTGATGGACGATATGCGCGCTGCGGACATCGACTTCCTGACCATTGGCCAGTATCTGCAGCCGACGCCGAAACACCATGCGGTGGACCGCTTTGTGCACCCGGATGAGTTCAAAGCCTATGAGAAAGCCGCCTACGGCAAAGGCTTCCTGATGGTCTCGGCCACGCCGCTGACCCGGTCGTCCTACCACGCAGGCGATGACTTTGCGCAGCTGCGTCAGGCCCGGATGGAAAAACTGGGCCGCGCCTGAGCCGCCCATCGTTTTACAGATTAAACTGCGTTCACCGCCCGTTGGTCATTCAACGGGCGGAACCATTTTCAGATAGGCCGCAATGGCAGCGCGATCACTTTCCGGTAATTTGGCAAGGTTTTCGACGACATCTGCCATCTCACCACCCGCGCTGTCGAAGTCGGGTGTGAAGCCTGAGGTGAAATATTCCACCAGATCAGCCTCGGACCAGTCCAGCGCGGCTGGGGTGATGTTAGGTATACGGCCCTGACCCGACGGGTTTGGCGCACCGCCTAGCCAGGCGTCATAGCTCATCCCACCCAAAGCGTTGCGGCGGGTGTGGCACTCCCCGCAGTGACCCAGAACCTCCACCAGATATTGCCCACGCTGCATTTGGGCGTTTGTCGGCTCGACCGCTGTAGGCTCGTTGCCGGCGAAGAGCAGTTTCCAGCCCCCCAGACTGGCGCGGATGGAAAAAGGGAAGCCAACGTCATGGGCTTTGCTTGGCGTTCCCGACAGGGGAAGCGTCTGCATATAGGCCCAGAGGTCGGCGATATCCTGCATCGAGCTGCGGTTGTAGGACGTGTAGGGAAAGGCCGGGTAGTAATGCTGGCCCGCGGGGCTGGTGCCAAACAGCATTGCATTGGCCAGATCCACGGCCTGCCAGCCCCCGATGCCCTTGGCGGGATCGGGGGAAATGTTTGGCGCATAGAAGGTGCCGAAATCGCTGGGAAAGGCATGGCCGCCTGCAAGGATCAACTTGGCCTCGCCGGTGGCATCGGGTGCTGCGTGACAGGACGCACAGCCCCCCGCCGCAAAGACCAGCGCACCGGCTTCGGCATCGCCGACCAAACCGTCCATCGCCAGCGGGTCCAGCTTAACCGGGCGGGTCATCCAATAGCCGGTCGCCAATACCACAACACCCAAGAGCACCAGCCATTTCACCAAACGCAGCATCGGCAGTTACCCTTTGGGACCACGGTAGGCTTTGTGGCAGGCGCTGCAGGCCCCGCCAACACCGCCCATTGCGGCCTGCATCGCCTCCAGCCCTTGACCGGCTGCGCCATCCATCACTTCGGCGGCGGCTTGCATCGCCATCGCTTTGGCGATGACGTCATCCATGTTGTTCCACATTTCAGGCTTGGCGCGGCTGCCGGCCGCGGCGCCCTGTTCACTGCCCGCCGGCCACATCTGCGACGCATCCAAACGGGTCAGGGCCAGCAGGCTGCTGGCAGCACCCTGGGCCACA
Source organism: Thalassovita sp. (assembly GCF_963691685.1). Classification (GTDB taxonomy): domain Bacteria; phylum Pseudomonadota; class Alphaproteobacteria; order Rhodobacterales; family Rhodobacteraceae; genus Thalassobius. Next base: position 2,334,525 of record NZ_OY829290.1, on the reverse strand, counting down.
GTGGCATCATAGTCAGACTGACCTTTGGCCATGGTGCCAAGGATGCCCAGATTAAAGGCATAGAGCGCCATCTGCGCCTTGCGCGCTTTGACGGCGCCGTCAATCGCTTTGGCGTCCTGCGCAAAGGCCGGCGCAGACAGGGCAAGGGTAAGGGCGGTGAGGGCGACAAGTTTGTTGGCTAGATACATGATCTGGCTCTCCTAAATGTAGTAAAGGCAAAGTCTCGACACCTTGAGGATAAGCTGAAAACAGGCTGCGCGTCTTCACATCCCTGTCAGGGGGATGCGATTCTGCGCGTCAGATTTGTGGCCTGCAGGGCGCGCCGACGCTTGGGTTGTTAAGATCTTAAAAGGTGCGACAAATATACATGTATTGGCGGCGCAATTTGTGCATTGGACGCCGCTGTGCCTCGGCTCCCGCTGGCGGCTCCCGTATATACAGGTGCTAGAGCTGAAATGCGCCAAAGTGCGCGCGACAAAGGAACATGCCAGTGCCCAGCAACTGGGAAAACTTTCGCTACGTTTTGACCTTGGTGGAAACCAGCAGCCTGCGCCGGGCGGCGAAGACCCTGCGCTGTGAACCGACTGACGTTCTGGTGCGGGTGCAGTCCTATGAGGATTCCGTCGGTCAGCCGCTGTTTGACCGGATTGGCGACCTGATGGAGCTGACGCCCTCGGGCCGCAGGATCGTCTCAGCGGCGCGTGAAGTGATGTCATCGATGGAAAAGGTGGGGCAGGGAAGCGGCCAGCAATCCGCCAGCGGGATCGCCCCGATCACCATCTCGACGCTAGACTGCATCAACCAACATCTGCTGGTCGATTGCATGGCGCGGATCCCCGAAGGCACGCCCTTGCCGGTGGTGTCCCTGAGGCATACGCAGGAGGTGCAGCCGCTGGATCAACTGGGCACCGAACTTGTGGTGCGCCCCGGTCATGGCATGGCGGATGAGCTGGACGCCGAGGTGGCGGGCTATTTCGACTTCGCGGTTTATGAACGCGCGGATGGCCGCAACAGCTGGCTGGGGCTCTCTGGTGTGCTGGAACGGGCGCCGGCCGCTAAATGGTACCGGGAACACGTGCCGGCCAATGAAATCACGCTCAGCTCCGACAGTTTTGTGACGCTTGCCATGTTGGTGCAGGCAGGCGTCGGGCGCGCGGTATTGCCCAGCTATGTCGGGGATCAGTTTGCCTGGCTCAAACGCTATGAAATCGACCTGACCGGCAAGATGATCCCGCTGCATATCGGCAATCACCCGGATCTATCGGGCAGCCGCCGGTTGAAGCAGCTGAAGCGTCAGGTGCTGATCAGCCTGCGTCACAGCGAACATCTGGCCAGTCACCCCTAAGCCGGAAAAGCAAAAGACCGCCCCTGGAAGGAGCGGCCTTTGATCTGTCAGTTTGGGCCGGGCCTCAGGCCTCATCTTCCTCAACAAAGCGGACCTTGCCGATGAAGGGCAGGTTGCGGTTGCGCTGTGCGTAGTCGATGCCATAGCCCACCACAAATTCATCCGGGATTTCAAAGCCGATCCAGTTGGCTTTGACCTCTGCCTCACGGCGCGATGGTTTGTCCAGCAGCGCAATGGTGCGCAGTTTCTTCGGGTTGCGCCCGTTCAGCAGCCGCAGCACATGTTGCAGGGTAAATCCGGTGTCGACGATATCTTCAACAACCAGCACATCGCGGCCTTCGATTTCCCCCCGGATGTCTTTCAGGATCCGCACCTCGCGCGAGCTTTCCATCTCATTGCCGTAGGAGGAGGCTTCGAGGAAGTCGACCTCAACCGGCAGGCCAAGTTCCCGCACGATATCCGCGATAAAGACGAAGCTGCCCCGCAGCAGGCCAACCACGATCAGCTTGTCGGTGCTGCCAAATTCAAACTCAATCTCACGGGCCAGAGATTCGATCCGGGCCGCGATTTGCTTGGCTGAGATCATTTCGTCGATGACATATGGACGCTTGGACATGAGACCCTCTTGCAATTTCGGCCATACTCTACGAAATGAGCCTCAAAGTTACCATGCGAAAAGAGGCTGAGACGCGCGAAATGCCGACCCATTCCGAAACACGACCGCTGCCGCACTCAGCCCAGCAGATGTATGATCTGGTCGCGGATGTCGCCGCCTATCCGAAATTCCTGCCCTGGTGCGCCGCCGCGCGCATCCGCAAAGTGACACCGCAGGGCGATGGCACCGACCTGATGGAGGCGGATCTGGTGATTTCCTTCAAGGTGTTTCGCGAACGTTTCGGCAGCCGTGTGATCCTGGCGCCGGAAAAGAAACGGATCGATACCGAATATCTGGATGGCCCGTTCAAATACATGAAGAGCTATTGGGAATTCACCGACCGCGAAGATGGCGGTTGCGATGTCTCATTCTTCGTCGACTTCGAGTTTAAGAACGCGGTGCTGCAGGGCATTATCGGTGTTGTCTTCAATGAGGCGATGCAACGCATCGTGCGCGCCTTTGAACAGCGCGCCGTGGCGCTTTACGGCTAACAGCCTTTCACGGAGGGCTTTTCGTTCCGGCAGGGCACGGCTAGGGTTGCCCCCCGACTGGAGAGACGTGAATGCCCAAAGCCCAGAATAATCCGATGACCTCAGCCTTTGAAACCACGGCCCCCATAACGGCGGCCCTGGCCCGGTTTGCCGCTGAAACTGCGGAAAACCAAATTCCTGAGGCGCCGATGGCGGTGATGCAGCTGTCACTCCTTGATTGGGTGGCCTGTGCGGTGGCAGGTGCGGATGAGCCGGTCTCCAACATCCTGCGAGACATGGTTATGGCGGAGGGTGGTGCGCCGCAGGCCACGGTGGTGGGGGGCGGCCAGGTGCCGGCCCGCGCGGCAGCTTTGGCCAATGGCGCGATCAGCCATGCGCTGGACTACGATGACACCCATTTTGCCCATATCGGCCACCCCTCGGTCGCGGTGGTCTCCGCCGCGCTGGCGGTTGCGGAAAAACAAGGCGCCTCAGGCCGTGCCCTGCAACAGGCCTGCCTGATCGGGGTGGAGACCGCGACGCGTGTCGGCGTCTGGCTGGGCCGGGATCACTATCAGGGTGGGTTCCATCAGACCGGTACGGCGGGGGCCTTTGGTGCAGCATTGGCGGCGGCCCGGTTGATGGGGTTCTCAGCAGCGCAATGTGAAATGACCCTCGGCCTGGTGGCCACCCGTGCCTCGGGCCTGAAAAGTCAGTTTGGCACCATGGGCAAACCCTATAATGCCGGGATCGCTGCCTCCAATGGCGTTGAAGCGGCGGAGCTGGTGGCGCGTGGGTTTGTCGCCAATCCCGGCGCGCTGGAACTGGCACAGGGCTTCGGGCCAACCCATATGGGGCAGGGCGACCTGCTGGCGCTGGCGGGGCTGGGGCAGGACTGGCTGTTTGAAACCGTCAGCCACAAGTTCCATGCGTGTTGTCACGGGCTGCATGCGGCGCTGGAGGCGCTGCAAGAGCTGATGCCGCTGCGCCCGGAAGAGGTCAGCGTGATTGAGGTCACCACCCATCCGCGCTGGATGAGCGTCTGCAATCAACCAGCGCCAATGACTGGGCTTGGGGCTAAGTTTTCCTACAGCACGGTGCTGGCCATGGCCCTTCTGGGGCATGATACGGCGCGGCTCGACAGCTACAGCGATCAGATCTGCGCCGATCCCGCCTTGCAGGCCTTGCGCGCCAAGGTGCGCGTCACCGCCGATGACAGCACCAGTGAAACCGGCACCCGGCTGCGGCTGCAGACCCGCTCTGGCATGTTTGAGGCCACCCACGACCTGATCACCCCGATGGAGCTGCAGGATCGCAAAGCCAAAGTACTGCGCAAAGCCAAAAGCCTGTTGGGCGAAGAGCGCGCGCAGCGGGTGGAGGCGCTGGTTGCGAGTTATGCTGATGCGGTGGAACTGGGGGCGCTTCTGCGGGGGTAAGCGGTTATTAGATAGTTATTTGTGGTTTCAGATTTTTTGATGTTTCCTAAACAGCAATCAATAAATCGCGCTGAATGTGTGTTCGAAAGTTGGGCGTTGGATGCCCCAAAATAAGTCGTGTTTTTAGTACCGAAACGATTGAGAACGATTTGCCTTAGTTCTTGTTTGCCGAATGCTCGACTTCAGCCAGATGGTTGTTTTGGAAAAATGATGAAATTTTTGTTTTTGTTTGCTGGATTTCTATTGGGGTATGGGTTTCATTCACTCGTTGATATGAGGACGAATTATGCTCAGTCCGTTGTGCTGGCTGAGGCAAATTGTGCGCTATTGGCGTTGTCTAATCCAGAAATCGAGTTGGATCCTGCCGGTGTTGACTGCAAGCTAATCGTTGATGATGATTTTATATTGACGTTCGAGGTAAATGAAGGCGCAGGGGGGTATCTGGACTGTCTTCCTGGCTCAGCGTTTTTCAGAAGTGAAGTCTCTGTTGGGCAATGTAGACATTACAAGCGGTAGCCGACAAAGGTGAAGCGCTGCGGGGGTAAGCTGGCGGTTAAGCCAACGCAGTACTGCAGGATTGCAGGTGTCGGTCTGAGAAGCTTCTCAGTGGTCTTCCCCCACAATTTCAAGAATTCTCAAAATTGCAATGGCCCCTTCAGCCACATATGTGGCGGTTTCTGCCTTCTCGATCATGCTCAGGTCAGACCACGTCCGCCCGGCATGTTGGCCTTTGAGGATGAGGGCATCGGCTTCGCCCGTCTCGGCGTTTAATGTCAGGCTCAACTCATCTGTTTCCATCTGAAGCGATGGGGCGCCGTTGGTCAGTTGCAGCAGCGCTGCTTTCCTTTCAGCCTGCAATTCCGCAATGCGTTGCGCGCGCAGTTGCGTGTTCAGGCTTTGCGCCTTTTGCATTTCCTTTTGCCAGGACCGCAGCGCCACAAGGATGCCGGCACCTGCGCTGATGGGCACCAAAGGGGGAAACAGCACGGCTGCCATGGCGCCTAGCCCAACACTGGCGCCCGCGCCATGGGTCAGGGCCTTGCCGCTGGCCTTAAGGCGCATCCCAATCGGTTTGGTGACATTGTCGGACAACGTCCCGGTCAGGGTCCGCTGCAGATTGGAGGCAAGGATCGGCACCGCATTGGCGCGTTCCAGTGAGCTGTTCACCCCGTCTTTCAGCGCACCTGTCACGCTTGGCAGCGCCTCAATGCTGGTCTTGGCCTTGTCCAATGCCGCGTTTGAGGCAGAGAAAAGCCCTTCGCGTGTCCGTTCAAACAGTGATGCGGGTTTGTACGCTTCGCCAGTGGCGGGGGCGTAATCGGCCAGCACGCCAACCTCCACCTGGGTTTCTGTCAGGGCAGAGTGTTCCAGGCGTTCCCGGGCTGAGGATGCGAGTTGCGCTGCACGATGGATGGAGCTGTAGAGCTGATGACGTTCGTCTTCGCTGATCGATTTCATATCATCGATGTCAGACAGCATCGACACCACCGCGATGAAACTGGGGACGTGAACCGAATGAAACGCCCTGTTCATGCGCCAGACTTCGCCATCACGGCGAAGAGCGTTTGAAATGTAGTCGATGTCCTGGGCCAGTGACCCTGTGGCGCGTCTGAACTCAAAATCGGTTTCAGACCGATCCGCGACCAGTGAAGCAAGATGCGTCAAGTCCTCCAGCCGCTCTTCGTCGCGTTCATAATCTGGCAAATCAGAAGTCCCTCAGCTTCATATCCGGTTAAGATATGTATCCGCTCGCAAAAGTTGAAGTCTAATCTGAGCCCAAGTGGTTCTGATTTTACTCCGTCAACAAAAAAGCGGGCCTCGTAAGGCCCGCTCAGTCTCTCACACCCCTTGGGGTTCAAGGGCCGGCGCCACAGGAGAAGAGGGCGCCGGGTGAGTGGAAAATGCGTTACGACGAGTGGTCGTAGGCGCGTTCGCCGTGGGCCATCAGGTCCAGCCCGTTGACCTCGGTCTCGGCATCGACGCGCAGCGGAGTGATTAGGCCAACCAGCTTGGCAATCAGCACCGATCCGACCAGCGTGAAGACCCCCACGATAACCAGGCTACCCAGCTGTGCAGTCCAGGAGCCTGCACCGAAGGCTGCGATCATGATGGTGCCGAAGATGCCGCCCACGCCGTGTACGGCAAAGACATCCAGCGTGTCGTCGATTTTGATCTTGTTGCGAATGAGGTTCACCGCTTCCTGGCAGAGGATCCCTGCCACCGCACCGATGATCAGCGCCTCAACCGGACCGACAAAGCCCGAGGCCGGGGTGATCGAGGCGAGGCCTGCGATGGTACCGGTGACCAGACCCACCAGCGAGGCCTTGCCGTATTTGACCCATTCCCAGGCGGCCCAGGTCAGCGAGGCAGTGGCGGCCGAGATATGTGTGACGGTCAGCGCCATGGCTGCGCCGCCATCCGCGGCCAGCTGCGAGCCGCCGTTGAAGCCGAACCAGCCGACCCACAGCATGGAGGCGCCGATCATCACGTAACCGGGGTTGTGCGGCGGGGTGGTCTGGTTTTTGCGGGCACCCAGCATGACGGCCAGCACAAGTGCTGCGATGCCTGCGGTTTCATGCACCACGATGCCGCCAGCGAAATCCTTCACGCCGGTTTCACCGAAGATGCCGCCATCTGACAGGAAGCCACCGCCCCAGATCCAATGGGTCACGGGTGCGTAGATCAGCAGCATCCACAGGGCTGAGAACAGCAGCACAAAGCCAAAGCCGATCCGTTCCACATAGGCGCCCACGATCAGCGCCGGGGTGATGATGGCAAAGGTCATCTGGAAGGCAAAGAACAGAACCTCAGGCAGGTTGCCCGACAGGGTGTCAGCGGTGATGCCCCCAAGGAACATCTTGCCAAGGCCGCCCCAGAAGGCGTTGCCGTCGCCAAAAGCGATCGAATAGCCCATGACAAACCACAACACGCTCATCAGGCAGGCGATGGCGTAGCAGTGCATAAAGACGCTCAGCACGTTTCGTGCGCGCACCAGACCGCCGTAAAACAGCGCCAATCCGGGCAGTGTCATGAACAGCACCAGGGCTGTTGCGACGATGATCCAGGCGGTATCCGCTCCGTTCATGATTGTGTTCCTTCCGTTCCCATTTCGGCGATGCATTCCCGAACGGGCGCGAAAGAAAACAGCAAACACTGCAAAAACAGGCTAAAAAACACCCGTTTTGCAAAGTGTCTAAATTTTACGCGAAAAATTTGTGCAGATGCCTAATTTAGCATCACACCGTAGTTGCCGCAATTTCCAGCAGGCTGAGTGCTTTTTGGGCGGCGGCCAGGCGCACCTTGGCGCGGCCCTGCGCGCCGAACTCAATGGTTTCGGTGCGGGTTTCGCCGCCTTCAAAGGCCAGACCAATGCACACCCGGCCTTCGGGCTTATGCTCGGATCCGCCGGGGCCTGCGATGCCGGTGATGGCAACGGCGACCTGCGCGTCGGAATGCGCCAGCGCGCCCTCGGCCATTTCGCGGGCCACCTGTTCTGAGACGGCACCAAAGGCGGCGAGGGTTTCGGACCGCACCCCCAGCATTTGCTCTTTGGCGGCGTTGGTATAGGTGACAAAACCGCGGTCCACCACGGCGGAGGAACCGGCGATGTCGGTCAGGGCCGCCATCACCATGCCGCCGGTGCAGCTTTCGGCGGCGGTGGCCATCCAGCCCCGCGCCTTGACGGCCTCAAGCACCCGGCGGGCCTGCGCCTCGGCGATCATAGGCCCAGAACCCCGTGGCTGATCCAGGCGGCAATCATCACAACGATGCCCGCAAAGACCCCGGCGATCACATCATCCAGCATCACCCCCAAGGCGTCGCCACGCCGGTCAGCCCAGCCGATCGGGCCGGGTTTGGTGATGTCAAACAGGCGAAAGAACACAAAGGCCGTGACCCAGCCGGGCCAAAGCGCCAGCATGCCCGCGCCGGAATGGGTGATGCCGATAAAGACCGGGATCAGGGCGATCCATTGGCCGGCCACCTCATCAATCACAATCTCAGACGGGTCGTGATCGTCCTTACCACGGGTTTCAACCGCTGTGGCCCACCAGCCCAGGGCAAAGACCAGCGGCACAGCGATCAGAAAGGCATTCAGCCCGCCAAGCCAGAAGATCAATGCGCCAGCGGGCAGGGCGGCAAGGGATCCCCAGGTGCCGGGGGCTGGGCGCATCAGGCCGGCATAGAAGAAGGTCGCGATCAGCTTGGTCATGTCATTACACCTTGATCAGGGTTGCAGTGGCGATGGCGGCGATGCCTTCTTCGCGGCCGGTGAAACCCAGCCGTTCCGAGGTTGTGGCCTTGATCGACACGCGATCCATTTCCATCCCCAAGATGCGCGCCATTTCCGTCATCATCGCAGCGGCATGTGGCCCCACCTTGGGGTATTCGCAGACCAGCGTGCAGTCGACGTTCGAGATGGTGAACCCTTTGGAGCGCGCCAGATCTGCGGCGTGTTTCAGGAAGATCTCACTGGCGGCGCCTTTCCACTGCGGGTCCGACGGGGGGAAGTGGCGACCAATGTCACCCTCAGCCATCGCGCCATAAAGTGCATCGGTCACCGCATGCATGCCCACATCCGCATCTGAATGTCCCTGCAGCCCGCGCCCATGGGGGATCTTCACCCCGCAAAGGATCACGTGATCCCCCTCGCCAAACCGATGCACGTCGTAGCCATTGCCCAGACGGATATCCATGTGTTCTTCCTTTTTGGTCTGCTCACGCAGGATGTCTTCGGCGCGGGCGAAATCGCCGGGCCGGGTGATTTTCAGGTTGCTCTCCTCGCCCGGAACGATGGCCACGTCAATGCCATGGGCGCGCGCCACCTCAACATCATCGGCGGCGCCGCCGGGATGGGCATCATGTGCCTCCAGCAGCGCATCATAGTGAAAGGCCTGTGGCGTCTGGGCGCGGTAGAGCGCGCTGCGGTCCTGCACCCCGGCCACCAGCCCCGCATCCCCACGCCAGAGGGCATCCACCACCTCCAGCCCCGGGGCGGCGGCCTGATGGATGTCCAGTGTGTCAATCAGCTGGTCAATCAGATCTGCTGACAGGCAGGGGCGGGCGACGTCATGCACCAGCACCTTGTGCACATCGCTGCCAGCAAGCGCCTGCAGCCCGTTCAGCACCGATTGGTCGCGGCTGTCGCCGCCAAAACAATGGCTGACCTTCGGGTGACTGGACCACTCAGCCAGATGCGCCACATCATCGGGATGGATGACCAACATCACCTGATCGATGCGCGGATGATCCACCAGCGTCAGCAGCGTTTGATCCGCCACCCGCTGCCCGGCCAGAGGGCGCCATTGTTTCGGCAGTCCTGCGCCTGCGCGGGTGCCCCGTCCGGCGGCAACGATAAGGGCGGCTGTGGTCATCTAAGGCTCCGCAACGAAGGGCCGCACATCTGGAGGTGCGACTGAGGTCAGTGTCTTGCGATCCTGCATAGGCGGAGAGGCCGGTAAGAGCAACGCTGAGCCTGATCCAGAGGCAATTGCCTAAATATTAGGCGATTGACATTGGGGTGGCTAAAAACGTAGCGGGTTTCGTTGAAACTCCCTCAATCTCTGGTCTAGCCAGAGAGTAACGCACAAGGATTAAGCAGTGATGCCGCTCAGGCTTGCAGATAAAACCATCACATCCCCGGTCTTTCTGGCCCCGCTGGCCGGAATCACCGATCTGCCGTTTCGCGATCTGGTGTCGCGTTTTGGCGCCGGGCTGGTGGTCAGTGAAATGGTGGCCAGTCAGGAAATGGTTCAGGCCAAGCCCGGCGTGCGCGAAAAGGCCGAGTTGGGCTTTGACAAGGTGAACACCGCCGTGCAGCTGGCAGGGCGCGAAGCCTCCTGGATGGCGTTGGCCGCCAAGATGGTTGAGGACAATGGCGCCAAGATCATCGACATCAACATGGGCTGCCCCGCCAAAAAGGTGGTGAACGGCTACTCCGGCTCAGCCCTTTTGAAAGACCTAGATCACGCGCTGAGCCTGATTGAGGCGGTGGTGGAAGCGGTTGATCTGCCGGTCACCCTGAAAACCCGTCTAGGCTGGGATGACAACCTGCTGAACGCGCCTGAGCTGGCCAAACGGGCCGAGGCCGCGGGCATTCAGATGATCACCATCCATGGCCGCACCCGCTGCCAGTTCTACAAAGGCAGCGCCGATTGGGCGGCGATCAACCGCGTGAAAGAGGCGGTATCGATCCCGGTGATTGCCAATGGCGATATCTGTTCCGCCACAGACGCCTGTCAGGCGCTGGATCTTTCCGGTGCGGATGGGGTGATGATCGGGCGCGGGTCGCAAGGGCGGCCCTGGTTGCTGGCGCAGGTCGCGGCCGATCTTTACGGGTCAGAGGCGCCAGAGGTGCCAGAGGGTGCGGCGCTCGCCGATATGATCGTGGCACATTATGAGGCGATGCTGGCCTTTTACGGCCTGGAACTGGGGCTGCGTGTCGCCCGCAAACATCTGGGCTGGTACATGGATGAGGCAGGTACCCATACCGCACTGCGCCGTGCCGTCCTGACGGAAAAGGATCCGGCCAAGGTCATCAAGCTGCTGCCACAGGCCATCTTGCACCCAGAGGAGGCCGCAGCATGATCGATGAGGCGCAGATGGACGTAAACCTGTGGTCGTCATTGCCCATTCCCGGCGTGTTGATCGACCCGGAGGATCGGATCACCGATATCAATTCCGCCGCAGAGGGGTTCCTGAACACCTCGGCCAAATCCATTCAGGGCGAACCTGTCTGGGACCGCATCATGGTTGATGCCCCGATGGAGGAAGCCTTTGAGCGGGCGCGGGAAACCAATTCGCCGCTTTTTGTAAACGATGTGGATGTGGGCACCGGCAGCCGGGCGCCGCTGCATTGTAACCTGCAAATCGCCCCCCTTCAGGGCCGGCCGGGGCATATGATCTTTCTCATTTCGCCGCGCGAGTTGGCGGGGCGGATGACGCAGAGCAACTCGGTCAAATCCGCCGCCAAATCCGCGATCGGCATGGCCGAGATGCTGGCGCATGAGATCAAGAACCCGCTGGCAGGGATCACCGGCGCGGCGCAGCTTTTGTCCATGAACCTCAGCCCCGAGGATCTGGAACTGACGGATCTGATCGTTGAAGAAAGCCGCCGTATTGTGAAGCTGCTGGAACAGGTGGAGCAGTTCGGCAACCTGTCTGAGCCGGAGCGGCAAGAGGTCAATATTCACGACGTGTTGGATCGCGCGCGGCGTTCGGCCCTATTGGGCTTCGGCGCGCATATGAAGATTGTTGAGGATTACGATCCTTCGCTGCCTATGGCGCTGGGGGATCCGGATCAGCTGCTGCAGGTGGTTTTGAACTTGGTGAAGAACGCCTCGGAAGCATCTGACAAGAAAGGCGGAACCATCCGTCTGCATACCTTCTATGAACACTCGTTCCGCCTGCGGCGTGCGGATGGCACCGGCCAATCGCTGCCGCTGCAGATCGAGATCATCGATGACGGGCCGGGTCTGCCCGAAGACATCAAGGGCGATATCTTTGATCCCTTTGTTTCGGGGCGGGAAAACGGCACCGGTCTGGGGCTGGCGCTGGTCAGCAAAATCATATCCGACCACGGCGGCTGGATCTCGGTGGACAGCACCCCCGGCCGCACGGTTTTTAAAATATCTCTGCCGCTCGCAGAGGCGCCAAAGAAGCGCTTAAAAAAGGAGAGCTAACCGATGGATGGCACCGTTCTGGTCGCGGATGATGACCGCACGATCCGTACCGTTTTGACCCAGGCGCTGACCCGCGCCGGCTGTAAGGTGCATGCCACCTCATCGCTGACCACGCTGATGCGCTGGGTGGCCGAAGGCAAGGGTGATGTGGTGATTTCGGACGTGGTCATGCCGGACGGTAACGGTCTGGAAATGCTGCCGAAAATCGCTCAGGACCGGCCCGGCCTGCCGGTGATCGTCATCTCGGCCCAGAACACCATCATGACCGCCATTCAGGCCGCTGAGGCCGAGGCCTATGATTACCTGCCCAAACCCTTCGATCTGCCCGATCTGATGAAACGCACCGCCAAGGCGCTGGAGCAGCGTCAGCGTGCGGCGCCCGCAGCCCGCGTTGAAGAGGCTGAGCGCCCGGATGAGCTGCCGCTTGTGGGGCGCACCCCTGCAATGCAGTCGCTCTACCGTCTGGTGGCGCGGGTGATGAACACCGATCTGCCGGTGCTGATAGCTGGTGAAAGTGGGACAGGTAAGTCGCTGATCGCACGTGCAATTCACGATTTATCCGACCGGCGCACGCTGCCGTTTGTCACCGTGACGGCCAGCGATCTGCAGGACATCGAAGGCCCGTCGCGCAGTTTGGCGCGGGTCAAGGGCGGCACGCTGCTGATAGATGAGATCGGCGATGTGGACGCTGAGGTGCAGGCACGCATCGTGCGGATGATCGACAACCCGGGCGAACATGTGCCGCGTTTCATGGCGACCAGCCAGACCGACCTGACCGAAGCGCTGGATCGCGGCGATATTCGTCAGGACCTTTATTACCGGCTGAGCGGTGCGACGCTGATGGTGCCCTCTCTGCGGGAACGGGTGGAGGATATTCCGCTCTTGGCCGAACACTTCCTATTGCGGGCAGAGCGGGACGGCCAGCCGTCACGCCGCCTGTCTGAGGATGCGATGGAGCTGATGCGCAGCTACAGTTGGCCCGGTAATGTGCGCCAGCTGGAACACGCGGTGCGCCGTTTGGTGCTGACCTCCCGCGCCGAAGAGATCACCCGGTCTGAGGTTGAGATGGTGCTGGGCAACCAGCCCGAGATGGAGCCGGTGCTGGGCGGCGGGGATACTGAAAAGCTATCGGCCTCGGTCGCGCGTCATCTGCGCCGCTATTTTGATCTGCATGGCGCCATGTTGCCGCCCGCCGGGCTTTACGCGCGGATCCTGCGTGAGGTGGAGCTGCCGCTGATCGAAATCGCGCTGGAGGCCACCGGCGGCAATCAGGCGAAATGCGCAGATCTCTTGGGCATCAACCGCAATACGCTGCGCAAGAAGATCACCGATCTGGATATTAACGTGACACGACGCCGGAAATTGATGTAAAACCGCAACAATGGCGTGGCAAATCGGTTGGAAACATCGGTTTGACCCCCAAATAAAGCGGTTCGTCGCGCAAAGCGACACATCAGAATGAGGGCAAAGCGTGGCCTCCGAGGCACAGCAGAAACGCTCATGGGCGAAAATCAGCCGGTTGCGACGGCAGCGGAGGGTGCAGAATATTGCCACCTTCTGTCTGGTGGTCCTTGCACCGGTTCTGGTGATCGCCACCTATCTGGTGCTGGGCCCTCTGGATCAGGGGGCCTCGTCTTTCTCCCTTCGGGTAATCCTGCTGGCTGACTTCGTCTATGCGATGTTGGTGGCTGCGTTGGTTCTGCAGAGGATCGTGGCGCTGATCGCGGCGCGTCGGGCAAAATCCGCAGGATCCCGGCTGCACCTGCGCCTGACCGGCGTCTTTGCAATTTTGGCGCTGATCCCCACCGTTTCGGTGGCCATCTTTGCAGCCCTGACGGTGAACATCGGTCTTGAGGGCTGGTTTTCAGACCGGGTGCGCCAGGTGGTTGGCACCTCGCTTGAGGCCGCGGAAGCCTATGAGGAAGAGCACCGCCGCGATCTGATGCTGGATATCTCGGCACTGGCCGATCACATCGATCGATCACGCCGGCAGACGTTTTTCATGACCGATGGCGATGTGCGGATCGTGCTGGCCCAGGGGCAGGCACAGATCCAGCGCGGCCTGCGTGAGGCCTATGTGATCGACGGCACCGGCCAGATCCGCGCCCGGGGCGAACGTAGCTATCTATTTGATTTCGAACAGCCTTCCTCGAGCCAGTTGCAGGCCGCCAGTGAAAATGGCGCGCAGATCATCGAGGATTGGGAAAACAACGAGTTTCGCGCGCTGGTGCGGCTGAATGAGTTTGTGGACCGGTTCCTTTATATCAGTCGTGAGGTCGACGGTGAGCTGCTGAGCCTGTTGGATGACACCAAAGAAACCGCGCAGTTTTACCAGCAGTTGGAAAGCGAACGCGGACGGGTGCTGTTTGAATTTGGCCTGATTTACCTTGGCTTTGCAGTGATCCTGATCCTCGCCGCGATCTGGCTGGGGCTGTGGTTTGCCGAACGTTTGTCGCGTCCGGTCGGGCGGTTGACTGGTGCGGCGCAGCGGGTCGGCGCAGGCGATCTGGATGTGCGGGTGATGGAAGAGGACGGCGATGATGAGATCGCCATGCTGGGCCGTTACTTCAACCAGATGACCAGGCAGCTGAAGGCGCAGCGCGAGACGCTGTTGGAAAACACCGAACAGATCGAACGCCGGCGCCGGTTGTTTGACTCGGTTCTTAGCTCGGTCACCTCGGGCGTTGTTGGCCTGGATGAAGAGGGGCGCGTGACCTTTGTGAACCGGTCGGCAGAACGTCTGTTGGATTGGGGCGAAGACCGCGCCAGCCTGGCGCTTTCGGTTGCTGTGCCGGAGTTTGCATCGCTGTTTGAGCGGCTGAAAGCGGATGAGCTGGGCACCCTGCAGGAAGAGGTCAAGGTGACCCGCAACGGTCAGCTGGAAAATCTGCTGGTGCGGATGGCAACGCGCTACGGCGAGGAGGGCGCGCCGGAAGGCTACGTTGTGGCCTTTGATGACGTCAGCGATTTGGTGGCCGCGCAGCGTATGGCGGCCTGGGGCGACGTGGCGCGCCGGATTGCTCATGAGATCAAGAACCCTCTGACGCCAATTCAGCTGTCGGCGGAGCGGATCAAACGCAAGTTCAGCCGTCATTTGAACGAAGACAATGCTGGCAGCCTGGCGCAGCTTACTGAGGTTATTGTGCGCCAAACCAATGACTTGCGGCGTATTGTTGATGAATTTTCCAAATTTGCCCGGATGCCGGAACCCGAACGCCGCCCCGAGGATTTGCGCCAGTTGGTGCAGGATGCGGTGCTGTTGCAGCAGGCCGGGCAGCCGGATGTGACGATCACCGCCGACCTGCCGGAGGGCGCGGTTTTGGCTGATCTTGATGCGACGATGATTTCTCAGGCGCTGACAAATCTGATCAAGAACGCCGGGGAAGCCATTGAAAGTTATAATCAAAAAACACCTGAAGCGCCGATCGGCGGCCGGATCAATATCACCATGTGTGGCGAGGGGCGCAGCGTGGTGATCCGGATCATGGACAATGGCACCGGCCTGCCCGAGGACCGGACCCGGCTGTTTGAGCCCTATGTGACCACCCGTAGCGAAGGCACCGGGCTCGGCCTGCCGATTGTGAAGAAAATCATTGAAGAACATGGCGGTACGCTCTCACTTGAAGATGCGCCGGCATTCGAAGAAGGGGCCCACAGAGGCGCCATGGCAATCATCCGGTTGGGGGTGACCTCCGCCGGCAAAGACAGCGAAGACACAGCCGCAACAGAGGCGGCAGAATGACAGACGTGAGGACAAGATGAGTGATATTCTGATTGTTGACGACGAAAGGGACATTCGCGAGCTGATCTCGGATATCCTTGAAGATGAAGGCTTTACCACCCGCCTTGCAGGTAACTCTGATGAGGCGATGAATGAGATCAACGGCGAGCCGCCGGCGCTGATCATTCTGGATATCTGGCTCAAGGACAGCCGGATGGACGGGATCGACATTCTGAAAACGGTGAAGCGGGACAATCCGGATGTGCCGGTGGTGATCATTTCGGGGCACGGCAATATTGAAATTGCGGTCGCGGCGATCAAACAGGGCGCTTACGACTTCATCGAAAAGCCCTTCAACATCGATCAGTTGCTGGTGGTGATCCGCCGGGCGATGGAAACCTCGCGGCTGCGGCGTGAAAACCAGAAGCTGCGTCGCAAGGACAGCAATGAGGCCGAGATGATCGGCGACACTGCCTCCTTCCGCACCTTGGTGGGGCAGCTGGAGAAGGTGACCAAATCCAACGGTCGGGTGATGCTCTCGGGTCCTTCGGGTGTCGGGAAAGAGGTCGCGGCGCGCTACATCCATGCCCAGTCCAATCGGGCCTCGGCTCCCTTTGTGACGGTTGGCTGCGCCACGATTGAGCCTGAGCGGATCGAAGAGGTGCTGTTTGGCCGCGAAAGCGCTGAGCGCGGCGTGGAACCGGGGCTGCTGGAGCAGGCGCATGGCGGCGTGATCTTCTTTGATGAGGTTGCGGATATGCCGCTGGGCTCACAGTCCAAGATCCTGCGGGTTCTGGTGGACCAGCAATTCCAGCGCGTTGGTGGCGCGGACAAGGTGCGGGTGGACCTGCGGGTGATCTCCTCCACCAGCCGGGATCTGGAGGGTGAGATTGCCGCCGGTCGCTTCCGGCAGGAGCTGTATCATCGTCTGAACGTGGTGCCGATAGCCGTGCCGTCGCTGGAAGAACGCCGCGAGGATATTCCGGTGCTGGCACAGCATTTCATTGAGATGTTCAACCAGACCCAGGGCCTGCCGCTGCGCGAATTGTCCGAGGATGCGGTGGCGCTGATGCAGACCATGCGTTGGCCCGGCAATGTGCGCCAGCTGCGCAACCTGATTGAACGGGTGCTGATCCTGGGCGATGGCAGTGGCGCGATTGAGGCCAAGGAGCTGCCGGGCAGCAGCGAAGGCGGCGACAGTTCCGATCAGGTGGTTCTGACCGGCACCTTGGCGACCTTGCCCCTGCGGGAAGCGCGGGAAGTCTTTGAGCGGGAATACCTGCTGACGCAGATCAACCGCTTTGGTGGCAACATCAGCCGCACCGCCAATTTTGTTGGCATGGAGCGTTCTGCTCTGCACCGCAAGCTGAAGTCGCTGGGGGTTGTCACCACCTCCAAGGCAGGTGCGCGGGTTGCGACCGTAGATAAAGAAACCGCCGAGGCTGAATAAGCCCCGGCGGTGTAATCGATGTTTCAGGGGTGGGGCTTAGCTGGGCTCACCCACCTGTAGTTTGCCATTGACCCGCACAACGCAGGAATTGGCGCTGATGCCTTTCATAGTGACCGGAACTGAAACCGAGGTGCCGTTGTCACACATCGGCAGCGACACCTGGCTGTAGCCCTGATCCATCATGCATTGCGCTTTGACCCGGCTGCGCAGATCTTCGTTGATGTCCACGGTGTAGGGTTCCGGGCGGGTCCAATAGGTCTCGGTCAGGCAGTTGCCTTTGTCGTCACAGATCTTGCGTTCACGAGGCTGTGGCGCGGTGTAGCGGATCTGGGTTTGCACCGGCGCATCGCGCAGCGCCTGAACGTCACAATTGGTGATGTCGCGGTCACGGTCCTGCACGCTTTTGCCGGCCTGATGATAGACGGTGTAATTGCAGCCGCTCAATAAAACGCCGCAGAGGGCGACTAGGGCGAATCGTTGCATCTATGTCTCCTTTTTTATTGCCAAGAAGGTGCCGTGATGGCCCATGTTATTCAATTGCATTGACCGTTTGGGCTGCGCATGCGATGCAAAGCGCCTGATTGCAGGGGAACATGTGATGAAGGTCATCATCTGCGGGGCAGGGCAGGTCGGCTGGCAAATCGCCCGCCATTTGTCTGGTGAAAAGAACGACGTCACCGTGGTCGACAACAATGCCGATCTGGTGCGTCGGGCCACGGATACGCTTGATGTGCAGGGGATTGCGGGCTTTGCTTCCTACCCGGATGTTCTGGATCAGGCCGGGGCACGGGACGCGGATATGATCATCGCGGCGACCCATTCCGATGAGGTCAACATGGTGACCTGTCAGGTGGCGCATTCGGTGTTTGCCATTCCGCGGAAAATCGCCCGTCTGCGTTCACAAAGCTATCTGACCGCGATTTATTCTGACCTCTACCGGCGTGACCACATGCCGATCGATGTGGTGATCAGCCCGGAACGCGAAGTTGCCGAGGCAGCGCTGCAGCGCATCGCCTCACCGGCCGCCTTTGACACGGAGAAGTTTCTGTCAGGTAAAGCGCATCTTTTGGGCATCAGCATCGAAGAGGGCTGCCCGGTGGTGAATACGCCATTGCGCCAGCTGAATGATCTGTTTTCCACCCTGCGCGCGATTGTGGTGGGGATCCGCCGTGACGGTCGCCTGTTTGCGCCAGAAGCGGGCGATCAGATTTTTGTCGGGGATGAATGCTATATCTTCACCGTGAACGAAGACATTAATCGCACGATGGAAATCTTTGGCAAAGAAGCCAAAAAGCAGGAACGTGTGGTCATCATCGGCGGCGGCAACGTTGGGCTTGCGGTGGCGCGCTCGCTTGAAGAACGAACCGAACGGGTGCGGGCCAAAGTGGTGGAGCGCAACCGTAGCATCGCCGAGAAAGCTGCTGATATTCTTGAGAAAACCATCGTTTTGCATGGCGACGGACTGGACGTATCCCTGCTGTCGGAAGCCAGCATTGAACGCGCTGATGCGGTGCTCTGTGTGACGGACGATGATAAGACCAACATGCTGGCAGCGGTGCGCGCCAAGGCCGAAGGCTGCCCGATGGCGATCGCGCTGATCAATGACCCGACTCTGGTTCCGATGATGGCGCCGCTGGGCATTGATGCCTACGTCAACCCGCGCTCAACCACCGTGTCGTCGATCCTGCGCCATGTGCGGCACGGCAAGGTGCACAGTGTGTATTCCATCGGCGACGCTGAGGCGGAGATGATTGAGGCGGAGGTGCTTTCGACCTCGCCCATCGCGGGCCGCAAGATCCGCGACATTGAGTTTCCCGAAGGTGTGCTGGTGGGCGGCGTGCTGAAGGGCGACAAGGTGGTGAAACCGCTGGCCGATACCCGGATTGATGACGGCGATGTTGTGGCGCTGTTCTCTCTGGCCTCCGACGTGCCTGAGGTGGAGCGGCTGTTGCAGGTCTCCATCGATTTCTTCTAGCATTCACCAATAGCATAGGGACCCCTGTGATGTGGGCGCGGCTGCTTGAGCAACCATTGTTTCTGTTGATGGCGGGGATTTCTGCGCTGTCGATGCTGGTGCCTGCCGCCCATGCTTTTGCCTTGGAAAACGCCGCTGAGGGGCGGGCGTTCCTCTATTCCGCAGTGCTCGGAGGGTTGATTGTGGCGCTGGTCGGGATCGCCCGGGCCAATCTGCTGCGCCGGCGCGGTGAAATGGGCAATCTGCTGGCGCTGTTTGCCGGGCTTGCCGCACTTCCGCTGTTTCTGGCGCTGCCGTTTTATGAGGCGCTGCGCACCACCTCTTACCTCAACGCCTATGTGGAGATGGTCTCGGCCCTGACCACCACGGGGGCTGCGTTTTTTGAGGCTGATCGGCTGAGTGACACCCTGCACCTGTGGCGCGGCATGGTCGGCTGGATGGGCGGCGCGCTAATCTGGGTGGCCGCGGCGGCGATCCTGGCGCCGCTGAACCTTGGTGGTTTTGAGGTCACCGCAACGGCTGAGCCCGGCCAAAGCGATGTGCTGCACGGCCGGTTCGAACGTCCTGATCCCCAGCGCCGGATCATCCGCGTGGCGGTGCAGCTGCTGCCGATCTACATCGGTTTGACCTTTGCGCTATGGGTGATGCTGACGATCAGTGGCGACCTGCCTTTGGTGGCGCTGATCCATGGCATGTCGGTGATGGCCACCAGCGGGATCACCCCGCTGCAATCGGCAGGCGATGCGCAGGCGGGTGTCACCGGTGAAGCGATCACTGCGCTCTTCATGCTGTTTGCCCTGTCGCGGCTGACCTTTTCGACCGACACGATCACCACCTCCCGCCGCGGCCTGCATGAGGATCCGGAATTCCGTCTGGGATTGGTTCTGGTCGTCGCAGTGCCGACGCTGTTGTTCATGCGCCATTGGGTGGCCTCCTACAGTATGGAGGAGGAACAAAGCGTCATGGTGGCGCTGCGGGCGCTCTGGGGCGGTCTGTTCACCACGTTGTCGTTCCTGTCGACCACCGGGTTTGAAAGCGTTGAGTGGAAGACCGCGCGCGATTGGTCGGGCCTGCCGACGCCGGGCCTCATTTTCCTCGGTCTGGCGATGATTGGCGGCGGTGTGGCCACCACGGCGGGCGGTGTAAAGCTGCTGCGGGTCTGGGCGCTCTACCTCAACGGATTGCGTGAGATTGAGCGTCTGGTGCATCCATCCTCGGTGGGGCGCGCCCATGGGATGAGCCGCCGCATCCGGCGTCAGGGGGCGTTTATCGCGTGGATCTTCTTTATGATGTTTGCCCTGTCGCTGGCCTTTTTCACCATGGTTTTTGCGGGCTACGGTTCTGACCTGCAAACCGCGCTGACACTGGCGATTGCGGGCCTTTCGACCACCGGACCGCTGGTCAGCATTGCGCCGGAAACCACGGTGCACCTGTCCTCACTGGCGCCGGTGGCAAAACTGACCTTCGCTGCGGCGATGGTGCTGGGCCGGCTGGAGATGCTGGCGATTGTGGCGCTCTTTACCTCTGGGCTGTTCCGCCGCTAGGTCACCGATTGGCCACAGTGATCCCCGCGAAGATACCCTGTTGATTTTTGGGGTGGAAACTCCTCTGCTGGCGCGACATAGTAGCACCTATTGATGAACAGGGACGCCGGAAAAGCGGCAAATAATAAAAGGTAACCATAAATGGCTTCCGACAAACAGAACCTGCAAGACGCCTTTCTGAACCACACCCGGAAAACGAAGATCCCGGTGACCATCTTTCTGATCAACGGCGTGAAGCTGCAGGGGGTCATCACCTGGTTTGACAATTTCTGTGTGCTCCTGCGCCGTGACGGCCAGTCGCAGCTTGTCTACAAACACGCAATCTCGACCATCATGCCGGCACAACCCATCAACCTTTACGATGGTGAAGAGTCCTAATTGGAAACACATGAACGGATCGCGACCCGCGCCTGGGTTCTGCATCCTGATCTGAAAACCGACAAGAACCGTCGTGAAGCAGACTATGCCTTGGAAGAGGCGGTCTCGCTTGCGGCGGCTTTGCCCGATTTGGAGGTGGTTGGATCCACCAAAGTGCCGCTGCCCCGCGCGCACGCGGGCTACCTGTTTGGCTCGGGAAAGATCGAGGAACTGAAACAGCTCCTGAAAGCGAATGAGGTCGAATTGGTGCTGATCGACGGGCCAGTGACGCCCGTGCAGCAACGTAACCTTGAAAAGGCCTGGAAGGTCAAACTGCTGGACCGCACCGGTCTGATCCTTGAGATCTTCTCGGACCGGGCCCGCACCCGCGAAGGTGTGTTGCAGGTGGAAATGGCGGCGCTGAGCTATCAGCGCACCCGACTGGTGCGCGCCTGGACCCACCTGGAACGCCAGCGGGGCGGATTGGGGTTTGTCGGCGGTCCCGGCGAAACCCAGATTGAGGCCGACCGCCGTGCGATCGACGAACAGCTGGTGCGCCTGCGCCGTCAGCTGGACAAGGTGGTGAAAACCCGCGAATTGCACCGCGCCGCCCGCGCCAAGGTGCCGTTTCCGGTGGTGGCGCTGGTGGGCTACACCAACGCTGGCAAATCCACCTTGTTCAACCATCTGACCGGCGCCGATGTGATGGCCAAAGACATGCTCTTTGCCACGCTGGATCCGACCATGCGGCGGGTTGATCTGCCCGACAACGGGCCTGAGGTGATCCTGAGTGATACGGTGGGCTTCATCTCGGACCTGCCGACGGAATTGGTCGCCTCCTTCCGTGCGACGCTGGAAGAGGTGCTGAGCGCCAACCTGATCCTGCATGTGCGTGACATTGCCCATCCCGAAACCGAGGGGCAGGCGGAAAACGTGCTGTCGATCATGGAGAGCCTGGGTGTGGGCGAAGACACCCCAGTTCTGGAGGTCTGGAACAAGATCGACCTCCTGGATGAGGACACCCGCGAGGTGATGAATGAACGCGCGGACCGCGAAGAGGATATCTTTGCGATCTCGGCGATCACCGGGGAAGGTCAGGGCAAGCTGCTGGATGCGGTGAAGGCCAAGCTGGCCTCGGAAACCCATGAAAGCCAGCTGAGCCTCAGCTTTGCCGAGGGCCGCAAACGCGCCTGGCTGTTTCAGGAGGATCTGGTGCAGCAGGAGGAACAGACCGAAACCGGTTTTGACCTCACCGTGCGCTGGACCGCCCGGCAGGAAAAACGCTTCCGCGATCTTTAAGATCTGTTAACCAAAAGGTGCGCGCCTATGTGGCGCGCGCCCTAAACCTCGGTCTGACGGCCTCAGACCATTGGAGCTGTTTCAAAAATACTCAAATGCCGAAGCGCTTATCGCCGCGAAACACTAGTTGACCGGACGCAGCACCGTCACGCCAACGGCGGCCGCGCGGGCCAGATCCTGATCCAGCGACATCGGGATATATTCGCCGCGCCGCCACAGCTCACCCAGATCATCGTAGTAGCGTGACAGGAAGTGGCCGGATTGCCCAGTGGCGGTGATGAAGACCGAACTGTCGGGATCTTCAAAGTCATAGACCCCGCGATAACCCGCACCATGGATGTTGCGGAAGGGATCAGCCGCATCCCCGGAGGCCAGGCCGCGCATCAGCGTCTGATCGCCGCCCGAGGTGGGCTGGCGGATGTTCACGAAACTGCGCAGCAGCGGAACGTCGCCCAGAACCGGGTGGTCATGGGCGGCCTGATGTGCCTCGCCCCATTGCAGGCTTTCCAGCGCCTGACCGTAGCGTTCCTCGATCCACAGCAGCGCATCATCCAGCGCGAGGCGTGCCATATCGGTGCAGCTTTCCACCGGGGCGGATTGGATCACGTCACACCAGATGCTGGCGCCGTCAACGTCGCGGTAGACACGTTCGATGAACAGCGGCTCCACCTGATTGAACTGATCGGCCAGCGGGCCCAGATCATCGCGGATCAGACGCTCCTGCAGGGCACGGACCCAGGCAGCGTAGATCAGCGGTTCGGGCATATGTTCGTTCATCTCACCGTTCCAATTGGCCAAGAGCGCCAATGCGCGCTGTCTTTGCCTCTCGGGCGTGCCATCGGGGGCGGCGGCGCCGGTGAACCAAAGATCTGCGCCGATCAGCGGCAGCAGGGTGCGGGCGGCGGGGCTGACGGTATCCAGCTGGGTTTCGATGAAACTGTCGCGGGTGTGGACCTGACGGCTTTGCATCAGCCGGGTCCAGCGTTGGATCCGCTGGGTGTCGCCCCAGTCAAAGCTGACATGCAGCGGGAAGGGGCGATCAACGGTTTTGTTGTTGGTGTTGCCGACGATGCCGCCGATCGGGTTCACAAATTCGGGGTTGGCGGCGTAGGAATGGCTGCCCTGCCAGCGGTTTTCCTCCAGCCAGCCGGGACTGGGCATGCGGCCCTGACTTTGGTGGCCGGAGTGGCGGCGGGGCATTTTGCCCAGTGTTTTCATAGCGATCTGGCTGTCATCCACCAGCACCATATTCAGCGCCGGGGCGACCATATCTTCGCCGGCGGCCATCGCGCCCTGCACGGTGCGGGCATACATGATGTTGATCGCCGCGGTGATGGAGCGGTCTTCCTCGGTCAGCGCGGTCCAGTTCAGCGTGGCAACGTGACCTTTGGGGGTGATGGTGCCGATATCGTTGAAGCTGGCGGGCAGGACCGGGCCGTTATCACTCCAGCGCAGGGTCAGGGTGACGGGTTTTTCTTCGGCGACCTGCAGGATTGATTTGCGGCTGCGGAAGGGTTTGAACCCCTCGGGCGTGCGGTATTCTTCGGGATTATCCGGGTTCAGTTCTTCAACATAGAGGTCCTGATCATCCAGATAGGCGGCGGTGATGCCCCAGCCCAACACGTTTGAGCGGCCCGACAATACGGCGGGAATGCCCGGGATGGTGGCGCCGATCACGCCGCCCTGTTGCAGCTGCAGCCGGGCCAGATACCAGCTGCCGGGCGCGGTGAAGCCCATATGCGGATCGCTGGCCAGAAGTGTGCCACCCGCGGCGGAGCGGCTGGTGGCGGCGGCCCAGGCGTTGGAGGCGCCGGAGAAACCGGCGCGGCTGAAGGGCGACAGCGGATGTTCTGGCAGCGGGGTGGAGGTCGCAAACCGCGGCAGCGTGGCATCAAACAGATCTGCATAACGGGGCAGGGCTGCGATGCCAGCCCCGGGCGCATCAGGCAGAATGTCCAGCAACCGTTCCGCAGGCAGCAAGAGCGAGGAGCGGGCGCGCAGCACTTCGGTGTCAATCTGGCCGGTCAGGCGCAGCGCCATCAGTTTCACCATCGCGATACTGTCGGCGGGCTGCCAGGGGGCGATCGGCATGTTGAACAGGAACATCTCAGGCGCGCCACGGCCCAGGGCGTTCTGGTTGATCTCATCCAGGCGGGCGTTTACCCCATCGGCGTAGGCTTTCAGGGCCACTTGCGTGCGGGCATCCTGATGGCGGACCGCTGCCTGCGCCAGCGGGTAGAGGTCAAGCCGGCGCATCACCGTGTCAATCTCAACCGTGCGGGTGCCAAAAACCTCGGACAGGCGGCCCTGCACGGTGCGGCGCAGCGTCACCATCTGCCACAGGCGGTCCTGCGCATGGGCATAGCCCAGGCCAAAGAACACATCCGCGTCGCTGGCCCCCAGAATATGCGGCACATTGGCATTGTCGCGTACGATTTCCAGCGGCGCCGAGAGGCCCGAAACCTGCAGCGTTTTATCGTAATCGGGCAGCGAACGGGAGGCCAGGAAGTAGATCCCCAGCATGGTCAGCACCGCCACCGCGATCATCCCACCGGTCAATCTCATAAGCCACCGGAAAATCAATGCCATGGTGTTGTCCTGTTCACTCTTGCCTTTGCCGCGCTAGCTAGCCACAAACCAAGAGAAACACAAATACCGAGGGGGTAAAAATGGCAAAAGTAGCATTTCTCGGCCTAGGCGTGATGGGCTACCCGATGGCAGGTCATCTGGTACAGGCCGGTCATCAGGTCACCGTTTACAATCGCACCGCCGCAAAAGCGGAAAAATGGGTGGCAGAGCATGGCGGCGCGATGGGTGTGACCCCACGCGAAGCGGCCGAAGGCGCGGATTTTGTGATGGCCTGTGTTGGCAATGACGATGACCTCCGCTCGGTCTGCCTGGGCGATGACGGTGCCTTTGCCGGCATGGCGGAAAACACCATCTTTGTGGATCACACCACGGTTTCGGCCAAAGTCACCGCAGAGCTTTATGATGTCGCCAAGAGGCAGGGCGTGGCCTTTGTGGATGCGCCGGTGTCTGGCGGTCAGGCGGGCGCGGAAAACGGTCAGCTGGTTGTGATGTGTGGCGGCGATCAGTCCGACTATGATAAAGCCGAAGCGGTGATCGATGCCTATGCGAAACTGTGCAAACGTCTGGGCGACAGCGGCGCGGGACAGAAGACCAAGATGGTCAATCAGATCTGCATTGCCGGTCTGGTACAGGCGCTGTCTGAGGGGCTGAACTTTGCTGAAAAGGCCGGTCTGGATGCGCGTGACGTGGTTGAGGTCATCGGCGGCGGTGCTGCGGGCAGCTGGCAGATGGTGAACCGTGTGGGCACCATGGCCGATGATGAGTTTGAACACGGCTTTGCGGTGGACTGGATGCGCAAGGATCTGGGCATTTGTCTGGACACCGCGGATGAGATTGGCGCCTCACTGCCGGTGACGGCGGTTGTGGATCAGTTCTACAAGGATGTGCAGGCCCTGGGCGGTGGTCGCTGGGACACCTCAAGCCTGATCAAACGCCTGCGCGCGCTGTCGTAAGACGTTTTGTTGAAGGGGCGCGGGCTCAAGGCCGAAGGCCACCGCGCATCGCCGGGCCGTCCCATGGCTCGGCGATTTTGTTTGGGGCGAGGAAGTCTGATGAGGTGCGCCCGCCCTATTTTGCAGTAGGCAAACCTCTGGATTGACGGGGCGGTTCGCGTGCAGCCAAATCGCAGAATTGGCAATTGGAAGCGCAGCTGGGGTCAGTGCCCCGCGGTTTTCGAAAACAGGTTGATCACCAGAATGCCTGCAAGGATCATCGCGATCCCCAGAACCGCGGGCCAGTCAAGCTTCTGACCGAAGACCAGATAGCCGATGATGGCGATCAACACGATGCCCAGCCCACTCCAAAGCGCATAGACCACACCCACGGGCAATGTCTTGAGCGTCAGCGACAGCAGCCAGAAGCTGGTGCCATAAGTAATCACTACCAGAACCGACGGCAACAGTTTGGAAAACTGTTGGCTGGCCTGCAGGGCCGAGGTGCCGATGGTTTCGGCGGCAACCGCCAGGAGCAGGATCAGATAGGTCTTGGGCATGGGCGGCTCCGGCGGTTAGGTGGCGATATACCAGTCTTTGCGGTGATTGACGGCGATGGTCAGGTTGATGACCACGGCCCCCAGAAGGGAATAGAGAACCAACGGCAGGTCAATCACAAATAGTGCCGCCGTGAAAACGCCAAGGTCAAACAGCAGCTGCGTGTAGCCGGCACGAAAGCCGGTTTTGTCCTGCAGGTACAGCGCCAGAATGCCGACGCCGCCTAGGGATGCGCCATGGCGGAACAGCGCCAGCAGCGCCGCGCCAGACAACATGCCAATCAATACGGCGCCCAAAATGGGATCCAGTGCCGCAAAGCTAACATAGCCGGGCATCAGAGTTGAGATCACCGACAGCATCGCCACCGCCGCAAAGGTCTTGAGAGTGAAGCGCCAACCCATGCGTCGGATCGCCAGCCAGTAAAACGGCAGGTTGACCACAAAGAACACCGCACCAAAGCCATAACCGGTGACATAGGAGATCAGCACCGCCAGACCCGCTGTCTGACCGGTGACGAGCCCAAGATGGGTCAGCATCACCATCGCAAACGACGCCATGGTGGTGCCAAAAATCAGCCCCTGTGCATCAGCAAGAAGGCCATGTTTCTGCGGGTTTTTCTGTGTGTTCTCAACCATACATCGGCCTTATCGCTGCATTGCAGAAAAATCCAGTGGGCAGGCAAGAAAAAACCTCCGGAAGGGGTGCCTCCGGAGGTTTTGTTTTTTATCGCGGTGGGATTAGCCAACCAGCGCCTTGTTCAGATTTTCGTCAATCTGCTCAAGGAAGCCCATGGTGGTCAGCCAGCCCTGATCGGGGCCAACCAGCAGCGCCAGGTCTTTGGTCATGTGGCCGGATTCAACGGTGTCGATGATGACCTTTTCCAGCGTTTCGGCAAACCGTTTCAGCTGAGCATTGTCGTCCAGTTTGGCGCGGTGCTTCAACGCGCCGGTCCAGGCGTAGATCGACGCGATCGAGTTGGTCGAGGTCGATTTGCCTTCCTGGTGCTGGCGATAGTGACGGGTCACGGTGCCATGCGCAGCCTCGGATTCGACAATCTTGCCATCCGGGGTCATCAGCTGGCTGGCCATCATGCCAAGTGAGCCAAAGCCCTGTGCAACCGTGTCAGACTGCACATCGCCGTCATAGTTCTTACAGGCCCAGACAAACTTGCCGTTCCATTTCAGCGCGCAGGCAACCATATCGTCGATCAGACGGTGTTCGTACCAGATGCCGGCGTCTTTGAACTTATCCGCAAACTCAGCTTCATAGATCTCCTGGAAGAGGTCTTTGAACCGGCCGTCATAGGCTTTCAGGATGGTGTTCTTGGTCGACAGGTAAACCGGCCAACCGACGTTCAGACCGTAGTTCAGCGAGGCGCGGGCGAAATCGCGGATGCTTTCATCCTGGTTGTACATGCCCATGTAGACACCGGCGTCCGGCGCATCATAGACCTCACGTTCGATCACCTCACCATTGGCGCCTTCCCATTTCATGGTCAGCTTACCGGCCGAGGGGAAATGGAAATCGGTGGCCTTGTACTGATCACCAAAGGCATGACGGCCCACCACGATGGGTGAGGTCCAGCCGGGAACCAGACGCGGCACGTTCTGACAGATGATCGGCTGACGGAACACCACGCCGCCCAAAATGTTGCGGATGGTGCCATTGGGGCTGCGCCACATCTTCTTGAGGCCAAATTCCTCAACCCGGGCTTCGTCCGGTGTGATGGTGGCACATTTGACGGCAACGCCGACTTCTTTGGTTTTTTCCGCCGCATCGATGGTGATCTGATCTTCGGTGCGGTCACGCTCTTCGATGCCCAGATCGTAATAGAGCAGGTCCACATCCAGATAGGGCAGGATCAATTTATCCTTGATGAACTGCCACATGATGCGGGTCATTTCATCGCCGTCCATTTCGACGATGGGGTTTTCAACCTTGATTTTCGACATAAGAGGAGTCTTTCGTACCTATATGAGTGCGATATTCTGACGCCCTCATACAGGAAATCTACGGCAAAGGCAATTGCGGTATGCGATGGTATACCGCGCGCAATACCTTTGACCGTAAATCCCTCAGTGCCGAAAATCCCTTACTGCGCAGCCACTGCCGCGCGGGTTTCAAGACGCTGCATCCAAAGCATCACAAAAAGTGCTGCAACCATGGCGATGGCAACCCCGATGGTCAGCGGCAAAGGTGTGCCGTTGAAGGTCAGGCCGACAGGGGCTGCGATGGCAGCAGAAATCACCGTTGCCACCCCGCCCGAGACCGAGGCCGCGGTGCCCGCGATGTGGCCCATGGGCTCCATCGTGATGGCGTTGAGGTTGCCTAGGGTCAGACCGGCATTGAAGAAGACCGAGGTGATCCAGATCACGAAGACATAGAACATCGCATCCCCCGGCAGACCATTGAGGCCAAAGTTCATCCAGGCCAGCGACATGGCGGATGCGGCAACAACCTGCATGGCCACAGCCACGGTGATCATCCGGCGCATGCCGAAACGCATCACCATTGCAGCGTTCAGCAGGCTGGCGGTGCCCGACACCAGCGCCACAACAGCAAACCAGAAGGGGAAGCTGGCGGCGCGGTCAAACACATCATCAAAGATCGGCTGGATCAGACTGATCGACATGAAGAGTGTGGCAAAACACAAGGTCTGCGTCGCAATCGACAGGCGCACGGTGGGATGGGCAAACATCTCTTTAATGGCGCTGCCGATCTTGCCGACCCTAAAGGGGCGGCGGTTCTCAACCGGCAGGGATTCCGGTTGGCGCAGCATCAGCCAGCCCACAGAAAACACCGAGAAGATGATGAAGGAGCCGAAGATACCGCGCCATCCAACAAGGCTGATCACCCCAGCGCCCAGCAGCGGCGCAACGGCCGGCACCAGCGTGAAGACCATCATCGCAAAGCTCATGATGCGCGCCATATCGCGGCCCGAATACAGGTCACGCACAATAGCCAGTCCAACCACACGCGGGGCCGCCGCGCCCAGGCCCTGCAGGACGCGGGCGATCAGCAGCATCTCCATCCCCTGTGTCAGCAGTGCCACGACCGAGGCCGCGATATAAAGCGCAGCGCCTATGACGATGACCTTCTTGCGGCCAAAACTGTCAGACAGCGGGCCGGTGAAGAAGGTGCCGATGCCCATGCCAAAAACAAAGGAGGTCAGCACCAGCTGGGCCTGGTTCATGTCATCCGGGCTGAGGGCGCGGCCAATCTCGGGCAGGGCGGGCAGCATGGAATCGATGGAGAAGGCGATCGTGGCAAAGAGCATCGCCAAGAGGGCGACAAACTCCACACGGGAGAGACGGGCGGGTTCAGACATCGGTCTACTTTCACTGGGTTTGCTTGGGCCAGAAATGTGACCCGAGACATGGCCCCGTAATCGCGGAGCACTTATGAGGGTAGCGCGTCAGCGGTGGGACCGCTATACGCGCTAAATACGGTATTCATGCAGTAGGCAAGGTGTCGCCGAAGGTGACGAACCGGCCCGCTGGTGTTGCCTTATGCGCTTGGCGGTTCGGCACCATCGCCGGTCTTGTCCGACGCTGCGGTCTGCACATGGTTTTCGATGATCTCATCGATGACCTTCAGCCACATTTCGGTCGATTGCGCACCCGGCACGGCGTGCTGACTGGCCACGATAAAGGTCGGGACCGAGCTGACACCCATCTGACGGGCCGCCTGATCGCGCTGCTGGATTTCAGCCGCGTCGGCCTCACCCTCCAACAATTTGCGTACCACAGAGGCATCGAGGCCCGCACCGTCGGCAATATCGGCCAGCGTGTCGGTATCGCCAATGTCACGGCCGTCGACAAAATAGGCTTTGAACAGGGCCGAGACCACGGCGGTCTGTTTGCCCTCCAGCCCGGCCCAATGGATCAAGCGATGGGCCTTCAGCGTGTTGGGGGTCACCTTGATCCCTTCAAGGTTCACCTTCAGCCCGGCCTGATCCGCGTGCTGTTGCACCGGCATATAGGCCTTCACCGCGCCGTCTTTGCCACCAAACTTGGTTTCCAGATAGGTGCGGCGGTCCATGCCAGCGGCCGGCATATCCGGGTTCAGCTGAAACGGATGCCATTCGATCACGAAGGGATGGCCGGGGCGCTGTTCCAAGGCACGGTCAAGATAGGTTTTGCCGATGTAGCACCACGGGCAGATCGGATCCGACAGGATGTCCAGCTTCACTGCCTGTTCCATTGTATCCAAACCGTCCATTGCGCGCTCTCCTATAGAAGATCGCTGTGCCTAAACGGTTTCGTTCAAAAAGGAAAGATGCAGAACCGCACAGTGGACTTCACTTATTTGCGAAGCCGCGGTCATGCCTTGACGGGATAGAGCGATTTCAAGGCCTTACGCGACAGTTTGCCGTTTGGATTTGTCGGCAGTACCGGCAGGTGCACCCAGTCGCGCGGCTGTTTGTAGCGCGCCAGACGTTCTGAGGCGAATTCAGAAAGCGATGCCTTATCAATGGGTTCCGGGCTGCTGTAAAAGGCAACGATCAGCTTGGTGTCGGCCTTAACCTCAACGTCTGTGACGCCCAGGGCGGTGACGCCGGGCAGGCCTGTCAGGGCGGCCTCCACCTCCAGCGGGGACACGCGATAGCCGCCGGCATTCATCATATCGTCGCCACGACCGGCGTACTCAATCTGGCCATCTGCGCGCATCACGCCGTGATCGCCGGTCAGGAACCAGCCATCGCGGAACCGCGCCTTGGTGGCGTCTTCGGCGCCGAAATAGCCCAGCATCAGGCCGGGGTCTGTTTCGTGAACGCAGATTTCGCCCTCTTCCCCGATGCTTACCGCGCCATCCTCATTTCGCAGCGCAATCCGGCGCCCGATCTGCGGCTGACCCAACGCGCCATCGGTTGCCGGGTGATCAGGGCTGGAGGAGATGAAGGTGGAACATTCTGACATGCCGTAGGCTTCGTAAATCGCCTTGCCCCCGGTCGCACTAGTCCAGGCGGCGCGAATGGCCTCGGACAGTTTTTCCCCGGCCGCCAGACCATGGCGCAGGGCGGGCAGATCCAGCTGGTCCCGGGACTGTAACATCTTGCGATAAACCCCTGGCGCGGCTGCAAAAAGCGTGGCGTCATGTTGTTTCAACAGATGTGGCAGATGATCCATTGCCACGCCTTCCGCCGGGATCAGCGCGGTCGCGCCGACGGACCATGGATCCATCAACCCGGTGCCCAGCGTGAAGGTCCAGTTGAAGGCACCAGCGTGCAGCAGCCGGTCCGTGGGCTGAAGCCCGTACCAGCCCTGATGCATCATCTGCCGCGCCCAGATCGCGCGATGGGCGTGCATCACTGCACGCGGCGTGCCTGAGGTGCCTGAGGTGTAGATGATATAGGCCAGCCGGTTGGGATCCCCCATTTCATACGCGGCTTGCGGTAGGTTGCGCATCGCGGCCAGATCAGCCGTTGTGACGGTTTCAATACCTGCGGAGCAGGCCACATCGGGATCCCGCAACACCGCACGGGGCGACAGCTGGGCGATCATCTTGGCAACCTCAGCCTCGGTCAGCATTGACGAGGTCGGCACCGGGATCAGCCCAACGGCGATGGCCCCTAGATAGGCGATCGGGAAATCCACCGTATTGCCCAGCCGCATCAGCAGGATGTCTCCGGGTTCATAGCCACGCTGCAGCAGGCCGGTGCCTGTGCCCAGAACCGCCTGTTTTAGCTGCGCATAGCTCCACTCTTCGGCGCTGGTTGCGGACAGGACCGCAAGGGCGATTTTATCTGCGTGGCTGTCGGCCGCAGCCAGAACATGGGCGGCCAGATTGAACGGCGTCGGGCAGGGCGCAAAGGCGCCTTGATCAAAGAGTGCTTGCATACCCTCGGGATAGGCAAAGGCCGATCCGGTTGCAAGCTGCGTTGCAACATGGGGCGCAGCCGCGTATGACAGCGCTATGACAGAACAGATGCCCCAAGGATCGATCGTTCGGATCGCGCGTGAGAACGGCAATCAGGAAAGCCCTGAGCCGCTGGATCTGCCAAGCCGCGTGCGTGAGCTGCGCAAATCGCGCGGTCTGACGCTGGAACAGGCGGCCGGGCAGGCGGGCCTGGCGCGTTCGACCCTGTCGAAGATCGAAAACGGGCAGATGTCACCGACCTATGAGGCGTTGAAAAAGCTGGCGACGGGGCTGGAGATTTCGGTACCACAGCTGTTCACCCCACCCATCCGCGAAAAGGTCAACGGCCGTATGGCGCTGACCCGCAATGATGAAGGCACCGGCCACGCCACCGCCACCTATGAACATGAGATGCTGGGCGGCAGCCTGACCAAGAAGACCATGCTGCCCTATCGCGCCCGTGTCCGTGCCCGCTCGATGGAGGAATTTGACGGCTGGGTGCGTCACGACGGCGAAGAGTTCCTCTATGTTCTGACCGGCGTTGTGCGGCTTTACACTGAGTTTTACGAACCGGTCGAAATGCGTCGCGGGGATAGCGCCTATTACGATGCCACCATGGGGCATAACGTGATTTCGCTCAGCCCGGAGGATGCAACGATCCTATGGGTGACCTCACTGGTGTAAATAGTAACTCTCGGCGATATCTGAGGGGTAACAAATGAAAAAGGCGGCCGGGTGAGGCCGCCTTTTCCTTTGGAACCAGTGTGGTTCAGAACCAGCCCTGAACCCGGCGGGACCCGCCCGAGATATCCTGGCCAATCCCATCAATTGTTGCGCAGCCCGCCAGCAGGGTCAGGGTTGCGATGACAAAGAGCTTCTTCATGCCTGTTACTCCTCAGACCACCAAACATCTGGCGTGTAGCCGATACGGTCGCCATAAATCGGGGTATTTTGCGGGAATTGCAACGTTTTGCGATGGGCGATCCGGGCCGGGCCACCCGCCCAGAGCGGAATGACGTAGCGACCGGCCATCAACTGACGGTCCAGCGCCCGGGTTGCGGCGGTGAAGTCCTCACTTGAAGTGGCGGTCAGCATCGCCTGAATTGTGGCATCCACAGCGGCGGATTTCATCCCCATCAGGTTGCGCGATCCTTCGATATCGGCCTGCGCCGATCCCCAATAGAGGTTCTGTTCATTGCCCGGGCTCAGCGACAGGTAACGCACATAGGGCATCATGTCGAAGTCCTGCTTATCACGGCGTTCAGCAAATTGCGCATTGTCGACTTGGGCGATCTGCATGGTGATGCCCAGACGGGTCAGCCCCTCACGGTAGATCTCCATGATCGATTGGGCTTCTTTGTCGCCCTGACGGATCACAACTTCGAAGGTGAAAGGCGCGCCATCCGCATTGACCAGCGTGCCGTCTTTGACGGTCCAGCTGGCCTCTTCCAGCAGTTTCAGGGCGGCGCGCGTGTCGGCGCGGTTGCGCGGGCTGTCGTCCCCTGCGGGCAAGGTCAGGCCTTCGATGGTGCCGGGCAGAAGATCCGCGGCATAGGGTTGCAGTATCTCCAGCACCTTGCCGGTGGCGGGGCCCTCTTGCAGCCCAAGGTGCGAGTTGGAGAAGTAAGATTGGATCCGGTTCTGGCGGCCACCGGTGACGGTGCCGTTCACATAGGGAAAGTTGAAGGCGGTGATCATCGCCTGACGTACGCGCCAATCCTCAAACACCGGCCGGCGTGAGTTCATCACATAGCCCACCATGCCGGTGGGGCGCTGGTGTTTGATTTCAGATTTCAGCACGTCACCATCAGACACCGCTGGGAAGTCATACTGGCTGGCCCATTTTTCAGCGTTGCCTTCGCGGTAGAAATTCATCTCCCCCGCTTTGAACGCTTCAAACAGCACCGACTGGTCGCCGTAAAACTCAATCCGCAGCTCATCAAAGTTGCCGGTGCCCTGGCGGAAGGCCAGATCCTTGCCCCAATAGTCCGGGTTGCGCTTCAGCGAGACGTATCGCCCCGCCTCATAGTCAGAAACCACATAAGGCGCCGAGGTGATCGGCACATCCTGCAGGCTGCCCTCGGTCAGGGCCATGTCCTGCCACTGCGCCTTCTTCAGGATCGGCCGCAGACCTGCGATCAGGGCCAGTTCACGATCTTCGACGTTGAAGGTGATCCGGACCGAACGGTCACCGGTCTTTTCGATTTTGTCGATCTTCTTCCAGAACCCGTGGTAGCGTGGATGCCCTTCGGTGCCGAGGGTTTCATAGGACCAGATCACATCTTCGACGGTCAGCGGGCTGCCATCGGAAAACTTGGCCTCAGGCCGAAGGGTGAACTCGACCCAGGAACGATCTTCGGGCACCTCAATGCTTTCGGCCAGAAGCCCGTAAAGCGTGAAGGGTTCGTCCCAGCTGCGCCCCATAAGTGATTCGGAAATAAAGAAGCGCAGCTGCCACGGCACCGTGCCTTTGCGCACAAACGGGTTCAAACTGTCAAAGCCGCCTGTGTTGCCTTCGATAAAGGACCCGCCTTTAGGGGCATCGGCGTTGACGTAGGGCAAGGACTGGTAATCGGCGGGCAGGGCCGGTTCGCCGTACATTGCAATTCCGTGTTTCGGGGCGGCCTGCAGCGCACTGCCCAACAAAACAAGTGCTGCGGCGCTGGTAAGTGTCTTCAGTCGTGGGAAAATCTCTGGTCGCATTCTGGCAACAATCCTACTCTGCCTTATTTTATTTGGACTTAGCCTAATGTGGCTTTTGTGTGATTTCAATTTTTTAGCTTGGAACGAGCGGATGTTTTGCTTATAAAGGGATCACTGCTCGATAGGTTTCTTGCCTGTATGAAACCTGCCTCAATAACTTTGCGCCGGCCTTGTGCCGGCGTTTTTTTGTTTAGAGCCCATATTTCTTGGCTCTGCGCGGTTTTTCGCCGAAGGCGCCCTCTCTTTAGGCGGGGCGCGAAACAACCCGAATCATCGTAGTTCTGCTGACTCGCCGCAGGGCAGAGGAGCGGTTATGCTGCGGTTGCAAAGTAATGGCGAGGGTAAAAATGACATTGCAGGGAAAAACTGCCGTGGTGACGGGATCGAACTCCGGCATTGGTCTGGGTGTGGCACGGGAACTGGCACGCGCCGGGGCGGATGTGGTGCTGAACTCATTCACCGACAGCGCGGAAGATCACGCATTGGCCGCTGAGATGTCGACGGAATTCGGCGTCACCGTGCGCTATATTCAGGCCGATATGTCCAAGGCCGATGACTGTCGCCAACTGATTGAAAAAGCGGGACGTTGCGACATTCTGATCAACAACGCCGGCATCCAGCATGTGGAGCCGATTGACAGTTTCCCGGTGGAGAAATGGGACGCGATCATTGCGATCAACATGTCGTCGGCCTTCCACACCACCGCGGCGGCGCTACCGATGATGCGCGATGCAGGATGGGGCAGGGTGATCAACATCGCCTCGGCCCACGGTCTGACGGCTTCGCCCTTCAAATCGGCCTATGTGGCAGCCAAACACGGTGTTGTCGGACTGACCAAAGTGACGGCGCTGGAAACCGCGCGCGAACCGATCACCTGCAACGCGATCTGCCCCGGCTATGTAGCGACGCCACTGGTTGAGGCGCAGATTCCCGACACGATGGAAAAATACGGCAAATCCCGCGAAGAGGTTGTGGAAATGCTGATGGAGCGCCAGCCGTCGAAGGAATTCGCCACCGTGGAGCAACTGGGCGGCACCTGTGTCTTCCTCTGCTCTGAGGCGGCTACACAGATGACCGGCACCACGCTGTCGGTGGACGGTGGCTGGACCGCCCTCTGATCCCGTCAGATCATGTAAACCCCGCAGCCCGCAAAAAGCCGAGGAGAGAAGGATGAAACGGATCAACTTGGCTTTGCAGGGCGGCGGGGCGCATGGGGCGTTTACCTGGGGCGTGCTGGATGTGCTGCTGCAGGACGAAGAGATCGAGATTGCGGGCATCACCGGCACCTCCGCCGGGGCGATGAACGGCGCGGCGCTGAAGGCCGGCTTGCTGACCGGCGGCCGTGATGGCGCGCGGCAAAACCTTGATTGGTTCTGGCAGCAGCTGGGCGCGATTGAATTGCCGGGGCTGAATCTGTGGCTGGGGGCGCTGCCCCCCAGTTGGATCAGCCAGGGGATGGAGGTCAGTTGGCCCTTCATCGCGGCTGATGTGATGCAACGCTTCACCTCACCTTATGCGCTGGGATCGCTTTATGCCCATCCGCTGCGTGGGCTGGTGGAGCGATTGCAATATGATCTGGTCTGCGCCGATCAGGGCCCGGCGCTATTTGTCTGCGCCACCAATGTGCGTTCTGGCAAGGCGCGAGTGTTTCAGGGGGCTTAGATCAGCACTGATGCTTTGCTGGCCTCCGCTTGCCTGCCAACCCTGTTTCAGGCTGTGGAGATTGCCGATCCCACCACCGGCACGCAGGAGGCCTATTGGGACGGCGGCTATACCGGCAATCCGGCGCTTTGGCCGCTCTATTCCGGCGATCTTCCCGAAGATGTGGTCATCATCAACATCAACCCGCTGCGGCGGGAGGCCTTGCCGATCACGCCGCAGCAGATCAGCAACCGGATCAATGAGATCAGTTTCAACGCCTCCCTGTTGAGTGAATTGCGCGCAGTTGCCTTTGTCCAGCGGCTGATTGCACAAGGTGTGCTGAATCGCGAAGAAAAACGCGATGTTAAGGTGCATATGATCGCGGATGATGAGCTGATGAACAGCCTGTCGGTGGTCACCAAAAGCTGGCCGGTGCCGTCGGTTCTGTTGCATCTAAAAGAGGCCGGACAGACGGCTGCCAAGGCGTTTCTGGCTGAACATAAGGCGGCGCTGAACAGTCACAGCACCGTCGATCTAAGCGAAATGTACGGCTAGTTCAGTTAGGACTTGCTGCGCGGCGGTTGGCTGGGATCTTTGCCGTTTGGGTAGACCAGACCGGCTGAAATCACCAGTTTCGCGGCATCTTCTACGCTCATGTCCAGCTCCATCACGTCTTTGCGTGGGAAATAGAGCAGGAAGCCCGAGGTCGGGTTTGGCGTGGTCGGCACGAAGACGGACAGCAGGTCATTGTCATCTTCACCGGCACGTTGGCGAATCTCGCCTTTCGCCTCGGTCGAGACAAAGCCGATCGCCCAGATGCCTTTGCGGGGATATTCAATCAGGCAGGCGCGTTCAAAGGACCGTTCCGACTGCGCGAAAACCGTTTCGGCGATCTGTTTGACACCGGAATAGATTGACCGCACCACCGGCATGCGCTGCACCAGGCTTTCGCCAAATCGGATGAGGGAACGCCCCATCAGGCCCTTGGCGATCCAGCCGATGACAACGGTGAAGACCAGGAAAAACAGGATGCCGACGCCGCGCAGGTTGATGCCGATATAGGGCTCGGGCTTAAACTGACCGGGCACCAGCGGCAGCACAAATCCATCGACCCAACCCGCGAAGGTCCACAGGAACCAGATCGTCAGGCTGACAGGGGCGATCACAACGATGCCGGTCAGGAAGGACGAACGCACACGAGCAAACAGCCCCGGTTTGCGTGGCTTTGGGATATCTTCGTCAAAAGGTGTGGTCATTGGATCGGTAGGCGTCGATAGGTGTTTGAAAACAGCGTCAACGCTTACTTAGGGGCTTTCCCCCGCTATCACAATGCATCTTGCGGTAAGTCGGGGAAAAGCAGCATGTTTTTGCGCCTTTAGCGGCGTTTTCTGAAGGGTCAGCCCAAGGCTTTGGCGATCTGTGCCGCCAGTCGGGCGTTGTTCAGGACCAGTTCGATATTGGCGGTCAGCGACCGGCCTTCGGTCAGCTCAAAAATGCGCTGTAGCAGGAAGGGCGTGACCTCTTTGCCGGTGATCCCTTTTTCATCCGCCTCAGTGGTGGCGGCATCGATGATCGGGTTCATTTCCGCCTGCGGGATTTCGGCGGCGGCCGGGATCGGGTTGGCGATCAGCTGACCACCGGGCAGGCCCAGCTGGCCGCGCATCTGATGAGCCTTGGCAATGTCTTCGGCCGCGTCCATCCGCAAAGGTGACGTCAGCGGCGAGGTTGCAGACCAAAACGCAGGGAAGCTGTCCTGACCGTAAGTAATGACCGGAACCCCTTGAGTTTCCAGCACTTCCAGCGTTTTCGGCACATCCAGAATGGCCTTGGCCCCTGCCGCAACAACGCTGACGGGCGTGGCGGCCAGTTCCAGCAGATCGGCGGAGATGTCAAAGCTGTCCTCGGCGCCTTTGTGCACACCGCCGATGCCGCCGGTGGCAAAGACGTGGATGCCCGCCAGATGTGCGGCAATCATGGTGGCGGCCACGGTGGTGGCCCCGGTGCGGCCTTGCGCCATGATCACAGCCATATCGGCGCGGCTGATCTTGGCCACATCTTTGGCCTGTGCCAGTTCTTCCAACTGGGCGTCGGTCAGGCCGGCGTGCAGCGTGCCGTTCAAGACGGCGATGGTTGCAGGCACAGCGCCCGCAGCGCGGATTTCATCCTCAACCCGGCGCGCTGTTTCCAGGTTCTGCGGATAGGGCATGCCGTGGGTGATGATGGTGCTTTCCAGCGCCACGATGGCTTTGCCCTCGGCTTGTGCGGCGGCAACTTCGGGGCTGAGTACGGGTTTGAGGCTCATGCGGGGAGTTCTCCGGATACGTAGATTGCGGCGGCATGCAGGGCGCGCTCCAGCGCGGCTTCACGGTCCATGCCGGACAGTTCGGCGGCCATATGGGCAGCCATAAAGGTGTCACCGGCGCCGGTGATGCGGGTGACCAGCACCTCAGGCGGGCAGGCGGTGATGACGCCATCCGCCGTGCCATCGGAACAGGGCTTGGCCCCGTTGGTGACCAGCGCACGTTTGGCACCACGCGCGACCAGTGCTTCGGCGGCTTCGGCCGAGGTTTCAAAGGTTC
Organism: Thalassovita sp.; assembly: GCF_963691685.1. GTDB lineage: Bacteria > Pseudomonadota > Alphaproteobacteria > Rhodobacterales > Rhodobacteraceae > Thalassobius. The sequence continues at coordinate 2,295,733 of NZ_OY829290.1, read as the reverse complement.
GCTGGCACAGCAGCCCGGCCTCTTCGAGGTTCACATAAAGCACCGCCCGGGAATGACGTAGGAAGGGGGCCAACCGTTCGGCCTTGCCGGGCGAGGCGGGCGCAACCCGCAGATCGGCCCTGGCAAAAGCGGCGTCCGTGGCAATCTCTTCCAAGAGCGCGTGGGTCAGGTTGCCGTCCAGCGCGATCAACCCGTCAAACGGGGCCTCACGGGTGCCAAGCGGCCCTTCGATCAGCGGTGTCAGGATTCGTGGGCCCGCGGCCTCCAGCGAATGGGCATCCGCAATGGCGGCGATCAGACCGTTGGCGCCTTCAATGGCCATATATTGATCTGTCGGCAGATCGTCGGAGCGATAGGCGTGTTCGGTTGACACCCCCAGACGGCCACAGGCCGCCATCAGCTCCTCGCCTTCAGGGTCGCGGCCAATCGCGGTCAGCGCCGAAGGGTTCAAACCAAAGCGCCCCAGCGCCATGGCAATGTTCAGCGCCACCCCACCGGGGATCCGCTCAATCCGGCCCGGCACATCCGAGCCAGCCCGCATCGCAATTGTAGCGCGGCCCACAACGTCCCAGAGGACGGAGCCGATGCACAGGATTTGCTGTTTCTTATCAGTTGGTTGATCCATGCCTGTTGTCACCTAGACTATGATGTTCAAGCTAAGGGTCGGCGCGACCAGGTCACGCTCCCTTTCCGCTGGTTTGACTGTTGGATCTGTTGTAGCAGTCAGCAGGCGAAGCGTCACACCATAGAGAGATTTTTGGCAGGCTCAAGAGGCGTAAAAACGCAGGGCGCAGGCTGACTGTGGAAAACTTGGCTTTTCCTGCCTGATAGTGCTTGCCACCCCCGCAAAACCCGTCTATACGCGCGGCACTTCACAGGCGGGGTTGGGCCTTGCAGGGAGAAATCCTGTAACGGTCCGCCGGTTGGGCGCATGCCCTTGAAAGTCCCGCTTAGGTACAAACCGGAAAGGAATAAGAGAATGGCTCTTCCTGAATTCACTCTGCGCCAGCTGCTGGAAGCCGGCGTACACTTTGGTCACCAGACCCAGCGTTGGAACCCCCGCATGGGCGAGTACATCTACGGCTCGCGCAACGGCATCCACATCATGGACCTGACCCAGACTGTTCCGCTGCTGGACCAGGCTCTGAAAGTTGTACGTGACACCGTTGCCAAAGGCGGCCGCGTTCTGTTCGTAGGCACCAAGCGTCAGGCCGCTGGCCCGGTTGCTGAAGCTGCTGAGAAATGCGCACAGTACTACATGAACCACCGCTGGCTGGGCGGCACCCTGACCAACTGGCAGACCGTTTCGCAGTCGATCAACCGTCTGAAAGAGATCGATGAGAAACTGGCATCGGGCGCCGAAGGCCTGACCAAGAAAGAGCGTCTGAACATGGACCGCGACCAGCAGAAACTGCAGGCTTCGCTGGGTGGTATCCGTGACATGGGCGGCGTGCCTGACCTGCTGTTCGTCATCGACGTTAAGAAAGAGTCGCTGGCCATCGCAGAAGCCAACAAACTGGGTATCCCGGTTGTGGCTGTTGTCGACACCAACTGCTCGCCCGCAGGCGTAGACTACATCATCCCCGGCAACGACGACGCGGCCCGCGCGATCGCTCTGTACACCGACCTGGTCAGCCGCGCTGCCCTGGACGGTATGTCGGCTCAGATGGATGCCGCAGGTGTTGACCTGGGCGCGCTGGAAGATGGCATGGTTGAAGAAGCCGTTGCCACCGAAGAAGGCGCCGAAGCCTAAGCTTCGTCATCACAGTGACACGGGGCGCGGTTAAGGCCGCCCCCGGAAGTTCAAACATATTACCAAGGAGAGCCTCTCATGGCGATCACTGCAAAGATGGTGAAAGAACTGCGCGATTCGACCGGCGCAGGCATGATGGACGCGAAAAAAGCGCTGACCGAAACCGATGGCGACATGGAAGCCGCGGTTGATTGGCTGCGCACCAAAGGTCTGGCGAAAGCCGCCAAGAAATCGGGCCGCACCGCAGCCGAGGGCCTTGTTGCTCTGGCCGTTGAAGGTGGCAAGGGTGTTGCCGTTGAGGTGAACTCGGAAACCGACTTCGTTGCGAAAAACGCCGACTTCCAGGAAATGGTTAAAGGCATCGCAGCTGCTGCTCTGAGCGCCGCTGATGTTGAAGCGCTGGCCGCTGCTGACATGGGTGGCAAATCGGTTGCCGACACCATCACCGACAAAATCGCCACCATCGGCGAAAACATGTCGCTGCGTCGCATGGCATCGGTTGAGGGTGACGTTGTTGCCTCCTACGTGCACAACGCTGCTGCCGCTGGCCTGGGCCAGATCGGTGTTCTGGTTGCGCTGAAAGGTGGCGACGAAGCGTTTGGTAAGCAGGTTGCAATGCACATCGCAGCTGCTAACCCGCTGGCCCTGGGCGAAGCGGACCTGGATCCGGCTGCTGTTGAAAAAGAGCGTCAGGTTCAGATCGACATCGCCAAGGAATCGGGCAAGCCTGACGCCGTGATCGAAAAAATGATCGTTGGCCGCATGAAGAAATACATCGCCGAAAGCACTCTGCTGGGTCAGGCGTTTGTTGTGAACCCCGACCTGACCGTTGAGAAAGCAGCCGCCGAAGCCGGCGCTGAAGTTCTCGGCTTTGTGCGTCTGGAAGTGGGCGAAGGCATCGAGAAAAAAGAAGAAGATTTCGCAGCTGAAGTTGCTGCCGCTGTCAAAGGCTCGTAAGTCAGACAGTCCTGAAGTTTCAGGAATTTCTTTGAACGCCCCGTGCTTGCTGCGCGGGGCGTTTTCTTTTGTGGATCTGGTGCGGCATTGGGGCAGGGGGCGTGTCATGGCCCAGCCAATCCGTGCCCTGCCAATCTGTGGTGATACTGCTTGAGATGTCTCTGGAATCGGAAACGGCGCCGCATTTAATTGCGACGCCGTTCCTTGAAACACCGGATGCACCCCTGGACAATTGGGGATGAGCGGGAGTGCAACCGATAACCGACCTATACGCGACCAATAAGCGTATAGATCGGCATCCGGAAAACCGGACGAAGCAGAGAGCCTTGCAACAACAAGGGGTCCCCTCCGTATGTTCCCTGGCCAAAGCCACCACTCACGGAACTCCTGCAACATGCAAAATACAGCGCTGAAGAGAAAGTAAGGTTTTCCGTACCTTGCAATATCAACCTGCAGGATTTGCGCTAAAACCTATGGTTATCAATGCCGTAGCGTCAATTTTTAGGCTTCGATAACAAACATTTGGTTCTGCAGTGCCGCCTTCAAAACAGCCTGTGCGGTGGTCTCAACATTCAGGTTATCACGCGCCAGACGCAGGTGTTTTTCAACCGTGGCAGGCGTGAGCCCCATCAGCAGCGCAATGTCCTGTGTTGTCTTGCCGTCGCCAACCCATTCCAGCGCCTCACGCTGCCGCTTGGTTAGCGTCTGGTTCGGTGTTGCATAGGGCAGGGTCATGATTTTCAGGTGACACACATTGTTCATCACCAGAATTTCGTCGCCATGTTCGGCCCAGACCTTATCAATCTCTTCCTGCGGAATATCGGCCTGCGCGGTCAGCGCAATTGCGCCTTTGGCCCGCGGTGAGATCGATTTGAAACTGATCGAATAACCGGCGGTCACCTGCATTTTGCGGTTAAACTCCAGAACCCGTTTCTCGCTGTCGCTTAGCGCACCTTGATCCAGCATTTCGCCCAGGATGCTCCAGCTGGCGGCACCTTCATTTTCCAGCACCCATTTGACCATCGGGCCATGGAAATACAGGCCTTTGCCCATGAATACATCGGTGTAGGCCGGATCGTGATTGGTCAGCACGATGAAGTCATCGGGATCCCCAAGCGAGGTGGAGGTGCGGTAACGCGTGAAGCCATAGAGCAGACGGTCAAACCCGTAGGAGGCCATTTTGCGCGTGTGCATATCCCAAAGCTCCTCAATACTTTGCGTATTGGTGAGCGCTTGCAGATATTTGCTATTCCTCATTCCGTCCTCGAGTGTTGTTGCATTCCAATGCGTGATGCATGGGGGAAGAGATGCGTCACAGGGGCACACAGGGTATGCATAAAAAACTTACATCCCAAGCGCGTGTTCTGTCGAGGCCTACAACGCGCCAAATTCAAACTTTGCGATATCAGTGTTGCAGGTCTGTCGTGCTGTATGGGGGCGTTGCTATGCAGGGTGTCTCTTAGGTTTGCAAATATTTACCATAATACTAATTATACGAATGATGGATTGATGGTTATGACGCTTATCATACAACAAGCCTGTTGCCGAAAACACCAATAAAACAATCCCCTATCGGCCAAACATCACCTCACAGACGCAAAAACGGGCGCTCGTTGGCGCCCGCTTCGATCGGTATTCTGTTAAGTCTTTAGAAAAACGCCTGCAGCCCGGTTTGTGCGCGGCCCAGGATCAGCGCGTGGACGTCATGAGCGCCCTCATAGGTGTTGACCGTTTCCAGGTTTACCATGTGGCGGATCACGCCAAACTCCAGGCTGATGCCGTTGCCGCCGTGCATGTCACGGGCGTGGCGCGCGATTTCCAGCGCTTTGCCGCAGTTGTTGCGTTTAACGATCGAAATCATCTCCGGTGCGGCTTCGGCGTTGTCCATCAGGCGGCCCACCTGCAGACTGGCCTGCAGCCCCAGCGAAATCTCAGTCTGCATGTCGGCCAGTTTCTTCTGATAAAGCTGCGTCTGCGCCAGCGGCTTTTTGAACTGGTGACGGTCCAGACCGTACTGACGTGCGGCGTGCCAGCAGAACTCAGCCGCGCCCAATGCGCCCCAGCTGATGCCGTAACGAGCGCGGTTCAGACAGCCGAACGGACCTTTCAGGCCTTCGACATGAGGCAGCAGCGCGTCTTCGCCCACTTCCACGTTGTCCAGCACGATCTCACCGGTGATCGAGGCGCGCAGCGACATCTTGTTGCCGATCTTCGGCGCGCTGAGGCCCTTCATGCCTTTTTCCAGCACGAAACCACGGATCTTGCCGCCGTGGGCTTCGGATTTGGCCCAAACAACAAAGACATCGGCGATCGGGCTGTTGGAGATCCACATTTTCGAACCGGTCAGCACATAGCCGTTTTCGGTTTTCACAGCGCGGGTTTTCATTCCGGCCGGGTCCGAGCCTGCGTCGGGTTCGGTCAGGCCAAAGCAACCGATCCATTCGCCCGAGGCCAGTTTCGGCAGATACTTCTTGCGCTGCTCTTCCGAGCCATAGGCGTAGATCGGATACATCACCAGCGAGCTTTGCACCGACATCATCGAACGGTAGCCGGAATCAACACGCTCCACTTCGCGGGCAACCAGACCGTAGGCCACGTAACCTGCTGCAATTCCACCGTATTCTTCGGGAATGGTCACGCCCAACAGGCCCATATCGCCCATTTCACGGAAGATTTCCGGATCGGTTTCTTCGTTTTCAAACGCCGACAGAACACGTGGCTGCAGCTTTTCCTGACAGTAAGCCTGAGCGCTGTCGCGGATCATCCGCTCATCTTCGGTCAGCTGCTGGTCCAGTTTGAACGGGTCGGCCCAATCAAAAGCCCCCAGATCGGGTTTATCTTTGGCGCGCAGCGCGGGACGATCGGTCATGTTGGACCTCCACTTCATGAGTTTTCATTACGATTGACGCAGGGATATACCGGGTTTAAGGCAGGATACAGCAATTCTTCCGCATTATGTCATGAGGAAAAGTCATAGATGCCTGCGCCCCGCCGTTACCTGCCCTCTGTTGCATCGCTGCGGGCGCTGGAAGCCCTGGATCGTCTGGGCAGCGCTACAGCGGTGGCCGATGAACTTTCGCAGACCCAAAGTGCAGTCAGCCGTCAGTTGCAGGCGCTGGAGACCCAGCTGGGTACCACATTGATCGTGCGCGACCGCAAGATGATGAAGCTGACGCCCGCCGCCAGTGAATATGCCGCGACCATTCGCGATGCCTTGGAGATGATTGCCAAAGCCTCACTCAAGGTGCAGGTCAATCCGGAAAGCGGATCGCTGAACCTGGCCATCCTGCCGACCTTTGGCATGCGCTGGTTGGTGCCGCGCCTGGCAGATTTTGCCAAGCGCCATCCTGAGATCACAATCAACATGTCGACCCGCCTGAAACCGTTTAGTTTTGCCGAAGAACCCTTTGATGCGGCTCTACATTTTGGCAATGGCGATTGGTCGGGCTGTGAGTCGTTGCGGCTAAAACCTGAAAACGTCGTGCCGGTTTGTGCGCCGGATTTGCTGGGGCAAACTGTGGTGGCCCATCCGCGCGATCTGCTCACCCTGCCCTTGCTGCATATCGAAACGCGCCCCTCCGCATGGGCGCAGTGGTTTGAAAGCTATGGGGTTGAGGCCACCGGCGTTGCCGGCACGCTCTATGATCAGTTTTCCACCATCACACAGGCGGCCTTGCACGGGCTGGGGGTGGCACTGCTGCCGGATTACCTGGTGGAGCAGGATCTGGCCTCCGGCCGTCTGGTGCATGCCTATGGTGGCGCAACCCGGTCGCTGGGGTCATATTTTCTGGTCTGGCCGGTGGAGAAATCGCAGGACAGAGCGTTGCAGACCTTCCGCGATTGGCTGGCCACGCAGGCCGAGGATGAAGATGCACTGCCGCGCTAACCTGAACATAAAGAAGGGGGCGTAACGCCCCCTAACCTAATATTTTTTCGGATTTAGCCGAGTGCGTAACCTGCGCCACGCACGGTGCGCAACGGGTCCGATCCACCCTGACGGGTCAGGGCCTTGCGCAGCCGGCCGATGTGAACATCCACGGTGCGCGTATCGACGTAGATGTCACGGCCCCAGACGCGGTCCAGCAGCTGTTCGCGGCTCCAGACACGGCCCGGTTTTTCCATGAAGGTCGACAGCAGGCGAAACTCGGTCGGGCCCAGTTTCAGCGGATCGCCACCACGGGTCACCCGGTGGGTTTCGGCGTCCAGAACGATGTCTTCGTATTCCAACCGCTCGCCCACAGTGGCAGGTCGGGTGCGGCGCAACTGGGCGCGCACACGGGCCATCAACTCAACCAGCGAATAGGGTTTGACCACATAGTCATCCGCGCCGGTTTCCAGACCGCGCACCTTATCCACCTCTTCGGATCGTGCTGACAGCATGATGATCGGCACGCCGCGGGTTTCATTGCGGGTTTTCAGCTGACGGCAAACCTCAATCCCCGAAACCGAGGGCAGCATCCAATCCAGCACGATGATGTCAGGGTTTTCTTCGGCCACCGACATCAGGGCATCTTCGCCGTTTTCGGCCTTCACCACGCGGAAGCCTTCGGCCTCCAGGTTATAGGCCAGCACTTCACGCTGTGCTGGCTCATCCTCAACCACAAGGACGGTGGGTTGACTGGCAGCCATGGCTTAGACCTCACCCAGATCCGCATCGAAGGAGGTTTTATCCCCCTTGGGGCGGTTTTCGTCCGGCAAAGCACCTTCGACCAGATAGACCACCTGTTCCGCGATAGAGGTCACGTGATCGCCCATCCGTTCGGTGTTCTTGGCGATGAAGTGCAGGTGCATACAGGCGGTGATGTTGCGCGGATCTTCCATCATGAAGGTCAGGAATTCGCGGAACAGGGCGTTGTACATCTGATCCACATCTTCGTCGCGGGCAATCACATCGCGGGCCAGATCGGCGTCACGCTGAATATAGGCGTCCAACGCGTCCTTCAGCATCAGCTGCACCTCGCGCGCCATGCGGCGGATCGCGGTGTGGCTGCCGTTGATCGGCGCCATCTGCACCAGAACGCCGGTGCGTTTGGCCATGTTTTTGGCGTAGTCACCGATACGTTCCAGGTTGCCCGAGATTTTCATCACTGACAGGATCACCCGCAGGTCAGACGCGGTCGGCGCCCGCAGCGCGATGATCTGCGCCGCGCCTTCGTTGATCTGGTTTTCCAGGGCATCGATGGCTTTGTCGCTGTTGCGCACCTTTTCGGCCGCTTCTTCGTCGCGGTCGTTCAGGCTTTGTGCGGCTTTCAGGATGGCCTCTTCGACAAGGCCGCCCATCTTCATGATCTGCGCCTGAATGCTTTCCAGATCGCGGTCGAATGAGGTGACGATATGGCTTTCGTCTAGAATGGTGTCGCTGTTCATGGGTCCGGTTTCCTTAGCCGATACGGCCAGTGATATAGCTTTCGGTGCGGGGATCTTGCGGGTTGGTGAAGATCTGGCTGGTGTCGCCAAACTCAACCAGATTGCCCAAATGGAAGAAGGCGGTTTTCTGGCTGACGCGCGCCGCCTGCTGCATCGAGTGGGTCACGATGACCACCGCGAATTTGTGGCGCAGCTCATCGATCAGCTCTTCGACCTGTGCGGTTGCAATCGGATCCAGCGCCGAACAGGGTTCATCCATCAGCAGGACCTCAGGTTCGGTGGCCACGGCGCGTGCAATGCACAGACGCTGCTGCTGACCGCCCGACAGGCCGGTGCCCGGCGCGTGCAGACGATCCTTGACCTCATCCCAGATCGCGCCGCGACGCAGGGACTTTTCCACGATCACATCCAGATCCGCCTTGGTGCGGGCCAACCCGTGGATCCGCGGGCCGTATGCGATGTTGTCATAGATCGACTTGGGGAACGGGTTCGGCTTCTGAAACACCATGCCCACCTTGGCGCGCAGCTGCACCGGATCGACGCGCTTGTCGTAGATGTCTTCGCCGTCCAGCAGGATGTCACCTGTGACCCGGCAGATGTCGATGGTGTCATTCATCCGGTTCAGGCAGCGCAGGAAGGTCGACTTGCCGCAACCCGACGGGCCGATAAAGGCGGTGACGGTCTTGGCCGGAATGTCGATGGAGACATCTTTGATCGCGTGGGTGTCGCCGTAATGGACCTGAACGTCCTTGGCGGCGATTTTGGTTTCTTTCTGGTCCACAGAGGCCTCCAGAGCGGGTGAGTCATACATGGCGATGATCCCTTTCTCGCAAGTCTTACCAGCGACGTTCGAACCGGCGGCGCAGGATCACCGCAATCGTGTTCATGGTCACAAGGAAAATCAATAGAATGATGATGCCGCCCCAGGCGCGTTCGTAGAACGCTGGCTCGGCACGTTTGGCCCATTCATAGATCTGGGCCGGCATGGCGGAGTTTGGCGACAGCAGGCCAGCGCTGATGCTGTCCGGCGCATTTGACGCGATGAAACCGATCATCCCGATCAACAGCAGCGGTGCGGTTTCACCCAAGGCCTGCGCCAGACCAATGATCGTACCGGTCAGAATACCCGGTGCGGCCAGCGGCAGAACGTGGTGGAACACCGACTGCATCTTGGAGGCGCCAAGCCCCAGTGCCGCGTCGCGGATCGACGGTGGCACCGCCTTCAGCGAGGCACGGGTGGAGATGATGATTGTTGGCAGCGTCATCAGTGTCAGCACCAGACCACCGACCAGCGGCGCGGATTGAGGCAGGTGCATGTAGTTGATGAAAACGGCCAGACCAAGGATACCAAAGACGATCGAGGGCACCGCAGCCAGATTTGAGATGTTCACCTCAATCAGATCGGTGATCCAGTTTTTCGGCGCAAACTCTTCCAGATAGATCGAGGCGGCCACCCCAATCGGCAGGGCCAGCACCAGAACCACCAGCATCATGAAGAAGCTGCCCATCATCGCCACACCGATGCCGGCCGCTTCGGGACGTTGGTCCGAGGCATCGGCGCCGATGATGAAATCGATGTTGAAGGTTTTCTTGACCACCCCGGTCGCAACCATCATGTCGACGAAATCCAGCTGTGCGGCTGAGATCTTCTTGTCATTGGCGATGCTTTCCCGGGTCACGCGGCCCTTCAGGTAGCCATCCACACGGCTGTTGGCGAGGAAGGTGAACTCCACCTTCGTGCCGATCCGGCTGGGATCTTCCAGCACGTAATTGCGCAGCTCCGCAGCGGCGGACTTCGACAGGATCGCCGCCATGTCTTTGGATTTCAGGTCAGTGTCCAGACCCAGTTCAGCCACCTTTTCCTCAAAGGCTGTTTTCATCAGCGGGGCATAGCCGAAGGTTGAGACTTTCTTGATGTCCTCAAGATTACGCTCACCTTTTTTGTCCAGCTTGCTTTCCAGCAGCTCCACATTCAGTGTGACAAATGTCTGCTGAAAGGCGCCCAGACCGTTGCTCAGGATGGTGCCGATCAGCACCAGCAGCACCAACAGGCCCGCGGTGATGGCGGCGATGCCGTAGGCTTTGAACCGGCGCTCCGCGGCGTTGCGCTTCTTGGTGCGCGCATCCACCGTGTGGATCGAGGTTTTCGGCGCGTTTTGCGGGGTTTGCGAAACGTCGGTCATTCGTACTGTTCCCGGTATTTGCGCACGATGTAGAGCGCGAGGACATTGAGGCCGAGGGTCAGCACGAAGAGCGTCAGACCCAGTGCAAAGGCAACCAGCGTTTCAGGTGAGGCGAAATCGCCATCCCCGGTCAGCTGGCTGACGATACGGGTGGTGATGGTGGTCAGCGCATCCAGCGGGTTGGCAGACAGCCGGGCAATGGCCCCTGCCCCCAGCACCACAATCATGGTTTCGCCAATCGCGCGGCTGGCGGCCAGCAGGATCGCACCAACGATGCCGGGCAAGGCCGCAGGCAGCACCACCTGGCGGATGGTTTCGGATTTGGTTGCGCCCAGCCCGTAGGAGCCATCGCGCAGCGACTGCGGCACAGCGTTGATGATGTCATCACTCAGCGAGCTGACGAAGGGGATCAGCATGATGCCCATGACGATGCCAGCGGTGGCAACTGAACGGGCGTCGGTCATCCAGTTAACGCCCAGAACCCCGCCGTCACCAAACATGCGCAGCAGAAACGGGCCGAAAGTCACCAGCGCGAAGAGGCCGTAAACAATGGTCGGGATGCCTGCCAGGATTTCCAGCAGCGGTTTGGCGAAGCCACGCACCGCTTTCGATGCGTATTCAGACAGGTAGATCGCAGCAAACAGGCCGATCGGAACTGCCACAAACAGCGCCACCACTGAGATATAGAGCGTACCCCAGAGCAGCGGGAAAATCGCCAGTTCCGAGTCACCACGGAAGTTCGGCGCCCAGACCGTGCCGAAGAAGAAATCCTTCCAGTCGTGCAGACCAAAGAAGTTCACCGTTTCAAACAGCATCGACAGAACGATGCCCACGGTGGTCAGGATCGCCAGCGACGCCGCGCCAATCAGCAGCGCCAGCACAGCGCGCTCCACGATGTTGCGGGCGCGATATTCATGATGGGTGCGCGCGTAGGAGCGGCCAAAGCCGACAATCGCGATCAGCAACACAATGATCATCATCGCATTGCTGCCGGTGATCGACATGGCGCGATAATCCTGCGCGGCCTTCAAAATTGCGGGCTGTACATCGCTGCCAAGGGCAACGCCAACCTCCTCCAGAAGCGCGCGGATGTCAGTTTGTGTGGCGTCCAATGCGCGGATCTCTTCCAGCGTGACAGCGCCGCTTTCACGCGCGATTTCAATACCTTCAGCAACGCGCTTGACGTCGCTCATCACCAGATCACGGCTGGAGCCTTCGGCGATCACCTCAGCCGGGATCGCGCTGGAAACGGTGGAGTTGATCACCATCGGTTGGATCAGCACCCAGGCGCCAAGAACCACGGCGGAGGGGATCAAAGCGCTCAGGAGCACGTTCATCCCGTAGAAATTCGGAAGAGAGTGTAGCAACCGGCTGTCGCCGCCTGCAGAAGCAAGGGCGCGTTGGCGCCCAAGGAAGTAGCCGATCACTGATAGACCGAGCAGGATCAAGACAAGCCAGGAAACGGGCCAAGTAGCAGGCATGGTCTCTCCGAGTGTGTTGGGTTTGGAAATTGTTGGGGGCCGCGCAAATCACGCAGCCCCCGTTGTCTTGTCAGCCAGGGGGCTGATTACATGTTGGCGCCCAGAACCTGTTCGTCGGCGACAACCGCTTGGGTCTCAGCCAGCTCAGGATCGGCAACCAGACCATATTCGGCCAGCGGGCCGTCGGGGCCGGCGATCTCATCCGCGATGAAGAACTCAGCATATTCTTTCAGGCCGGGGATCACGCCGATGTGGGCTTTCTTCACGTAGAAGTACAGCGGGCGCGATACCGGGTATTCGCCGGTTGCGATCGATCCAGTCGAAGGAACGATGCCCGACATGGTCGCAACGGTCAACTTGTCGGTGTTGTTCTCATAGAACGACAGGCCGAAGACGCCGATGCCGTCTTTGTTGCTTTCGATCGAGGCCAGGGTCTCGGTGTAGTCGCCGTCGATGTCAACCGAAACGCCATCGGTACGCAGAGCGATACAGGCTTTCTCAGCTGCTTTTTTCTTGGCTTTGTCGCTGTCGCCCTCGGCGCCGGCTAGGAAGGCGTCAAAGGCGCCGGTGGCTTCACAGCCGGCCAGGATCACTTTGTCTTCGAACACTTCACGGGTGCCGTGCTTGGTGCCCGGGATGTAAGCGGCCAGGGCCTGCGCCGGGAAGTTGGCGTTTACGTCAGCCCAGGTTTTGTTCGGGTTGTCGACCAGCGCGCCGTCGACCAGAACTTTGTCGGACAGGGCCAGGAACCAATCGGTCGGGGTGAATTCGAATTTCTCGCCAGCGATGTCCGAGGCGAAGACGATGCCGTCATAGCCGATGCGCACTTCGATGATGTCGGTGACACCGTTTTCGGCGCAGGCTTTGATCTCTTTGTCTTTGATCTTGCGCGATGCGTTGGCAACATCAACGGTGTTTTCGCCAACACCTTCGCAGAAGCGCTTCAGACCAGCCGAGGAGCCACCCGATTCAACAACGGGGGTCGGGAAGTCGAAGTTTTCACCGAAGGCTTCTGCAACGATCGAAGCGTAAGGCAGAACGGTGGAAGAACCGGCAACCTGCACCTGGTCACGAGCGGCAGCGGCGGTTGCGGATACGGCCGCGATGGCCAAGGTTGAGGCGGTCAGTTTCACGAACGACATAAAGAGACTCTCTCCTGATTTCAGTCTTGGGCCATCCCCACGACGGCCACTGAAAGGCGATCTAAGCGTCTTGCACGATGCTTTTGTGACGTGTGTGTAACAGGGATATGACAGATCCAGTTTTTGCCGGTGCAAACTGTCATATAGGCGAAGCAAATCTCTCTATTCTATTGAAATTATACATTTAAATTTTATCAGATGTCGCACCTATCTTTTCTAGAAAGTGCAAAAAACTAGACAACTATTTCGATTGGTAGAGGGGTTTTGTGACAGATGTCTGTGAAATGTGTCATATTTACTGCCTTACCACCGCTCCGGTGAGGGAATTCCGAATCCAATATGACACCTCACAACAGAAAACCGCGGCCTCCGGGGGGGAAGCCGCGGTTTCTGGGGCGCTCAGACCAACAGTTGCAGGCCGAGGCAGTTGCGCCCCTCCCCTGACTGGGGGCACTGGGGGCGCTTAGCTTGAGGCGCCCATGGTCACCTCATTGGTCACCATTTCACGGGTGCTGGCCAGTTCGGGATCTGCCACCAGGCCAAAGATGGTCAGGAAACCACCGGGGCCCGACAGCTCATCCGACAGGACCGTCTGGACATATTCCTTGATGCCCGGGGTCAGCGCGATGTTGGCCTTCTTGACGTACATGAACAGCGGGCGCGACACGAGGTATTCGCCGTTTGCGATCACATCAGACGACGGGGACACACCTTCAACGGTTGCGGCCTGCAGCTCGCCGACGTTGGTTTCATAAAATGCCAGACCCAGCAGCGCGATGCTGCCTTTGGCGCCACGCATTTTATCCAGGGTTTCGGTGCCGGTGACTTCCAGCTCCTCAACCGCTTTGCCTTCACGGGTGATCAGGCAGGCTTTGCCCGCGGCTTTGGCGTCACCACCATTTTCGGCCAGCAGCAGATCATATGCGCCGGTGGCTTTGCAGCCCGCCAACATCATCTTCTGGTCAAACACTTCGCGGGTACCGTGGCTGGAAGCCGGGATAAAGGTGCGGATGCCGACGTCAGGCAGATCTGCGTTGAACTCCGCCCAGGAGGTGTAGGGGTTTTCAACCAATGCCCCGTCGACCAGCACACGTGCGGCCAGGGCCTGATACCAATCGGCCGGAACGAAGTTGAAGGACGGGCCTTTCTTGGCGCTGGCGAAAACCAGACCGTCATAACCGATGCGCACTTCGATGATGTCAGTCACACCATTTTCGGCACAGGCTTTGATCTCCTTGGCTTTGATTTTGCGCGACGCGGTCGCGATATCCAGCGTATCGGCGCCAACACCTTCGCAAAACCGTTTCAGCCCCTTGGAGGAGCCGATCGATTCAACATTGGGGTAACCGAAGTCGTGGTTTTCGACAAAGGTGTCGCCGGACATCATGGCGTAGGGAAATACAGTGGAGGAGCCGGCCACTTCGACCGGTTCAGCCAGCGCGGCGGTAGCTGCAATTGCAGTGAACATCGCCGTGGCGGCGGTGAGCCTCTTGAGAGACATGAACTTCTCCTGCTTGGGGTCGGCGGTAAATGGAGGAGCCGACAGGGTACACACTCCGTTCCCCGGAATGAGGAACGGTCGCAGGGCAAAACGGCTTAACTATTGGGCAGTTTAGTAAAAATACGGTACATACATATCGCTGGTAGAATGTATTTTCCGGCCTCGCTTATAGGGGCGAATTACCCTTCCATAGGTAGCAAAACTGAGAAGGTGCTCCCTTCGCCGGGCGTGCTCTGGATCTTGAACCGGCCACGATGGCGATTGACGATATGTTTCACAATCGCCAACCCCAGACCGGTGCCGCCCATCTCGCGTGAGCGGTGACTGTCGATGCGGTAGAACCGTTCTGTCAGGCGCGGCAGATGCACCGCCTCAATCCCCGGGCCGCGGTCAATTACGTCCACCCGCACCCCGGCCTGCCGCAGCACCGGATCACGTGGGCTTTCGCTAAGCCGCAGGGTGACGGTGTTGTCCCGGCCGCCATATTTGATCGCGTTTTCGATCAGGTTGGTGAAGATCTGGCGCAGCTGATCACTATCACCCGGCACTGTTACGGGTTGGTCGGGCAAGTGCCAGTCGACGGTGACATTGGCTGCATCCGCAACCGGGCTCAGCCCCTCCACTGTTTCGGCCAGCAGGTGCCCCAGGTCGACATTTTGTGACGGCCGCAACCGCGCCTCAGCCTCCACCTGACTGAGGCTCAGGAGGTCGCTGACCAATCGGTTCATTCGACTGGCCTCATCTCCCATGATCGACAGGAATCGATCGCGCGCTTTGGCGTCTTCGGCTGCGGGGCCTTGCAGCGTTTCGATAAACCCGATCAGCGCGGTCAAAGGCGTCCGCAGCTCATGGCTGACGTTGGCGACAAAATCGCGCCGCATCTGGCCTATGGCCTCGGCCTGGCTGATATCTTCGAAACTGACCAGAACCCCCTGCACATCGCGCAGATCGACGAAGCCGCAGTTGACCTTGTAGGTCAGCTCATTGCGCACATCGCGGCCCAAGTAGCGTGCCTCTTGGGTGCTGCGATTGAGGTCGCAGCGTTCAATCGCCTCTAGCACCGAAGGTTGGCGGATCACCGTGATCAGATGACGACCGCTTAAACCGCCCCCCAGAAGCGCCTCAGCCTTGGCATTGGCACCGATGATCCGTTCACTGCCGGTCACCAGCAGCGCCGGTTGCGGCACCGCCGACAGCAGCGCATGGGCGGCGCTGAACTGGGGATCTTGGGACATGATGATATCCTCAGGCGCAGATCACATCAGGGCGATGCTGCGGTTTCTGTCAGACCGGTTTCAATTCCGCACGGAACCGGCGCATATTCAGTTGATAGCCAAGCGCGGAGTGTTTCAGCCCCTCGATCGCTTTGTCGTCCAGCTGACGCACCACCTTACCCGGCGCCCCCATGACAAGTGAACCGTCCGGGATTTCCTTACCTTCGGTGATCAAGGCCCCTGCCCCAATCAGGCAGTTCTTGCCGATCTTGGCGCCGTTCAGCACGGTAGCCCCCATGCCGATCAGGGAATTGTCGCCGATCGTGCAGCCGTGCAGCATTGCCTTATGTCCGATGGTGCAGCCCTGACCAATGATCAGCGGGAACCCCATATCGGTATGCATCACCGTGTTTTCCTGCACATTGCTGCCAGCGCCAATGCGGATCTCTTCGTTGTCACCTCGCAGGGTGCAGCCGAACCAGATTGAGGTCGCGGTTTCCAACACCACATTGCCGATCACATTGGCATCCGGCGCAATCCAGAAATCGCCATCCTCCGGCGTTTTCGGCGTGATGTCATTCAGGGCGTAAAGGGTCATTGGATGTCCTCAAATTCAGCCTGAAGCGTGCGCACATGCTCCATCAGGGCGGGTTGCTGCAGACGGCGCAGGCGGGTGGCACTGACAATGGTGGTCAGCTCCTCAGCGGTTTTGTCCAGATCGTCATTGACCAGCACATAGTCATAGCTGCCCCAATGGCTGATTTCATCCCAGCTTTTCTGCATCCGTTTGGCAATCACCTCATCGCTGTCCTGACCACGGCTGACCAGCCGGCGGTGCAGCTCTTTGATCGAGGGCGGCAGGATAAAGACCGACAACGTATGTGCGCCAAGGGCCGAGTTACGGATCTGCTGGGCGCCCTGCCAATCGATGTCAAACAGCACATCTTCGCCGCCATCGATGGCGGTCTGAACCGGCCCTTTGGGCGAACCGTAGAAGTTGCCGAAGACATGGGCATGTTCCAGCATCTCACCCTCAGCCACATCACGTTTGAAGTGGTCTTCGGTCAGGAAGTGGTAATGCACGCCATCCTCTTCGCCGGGACGTGGCTGGCGGGTGGTCGCTGAGACGGAAAACCGGATGGTCGGATCCCAATCACGCAGCTTGCGCGTCAGGGTCGATTTGCCCGCGCCCGAGGGCGAGGACAGGATGATCAACAGGCCGCGGCGGGAGGTGGATGCGGTCATGGTCTTGGGTTACTCCACATTCTGTACTTGTTCACGCATTTGGTCGATCACGGTTTTGAGGTCCAGACCAATGCGCGTCAACGCGGTATTTTGCGATTTCGAACAGAGCGTGTTCGCCTCACGGTTAAATTCCTGCATCAGGAAGTCTAGTTTGCGGCCCACCGGTTTGCGGTCCTGCAAAAGACCACGCGCCGCGCCGATATGGGCGCGCAGCCGGTCCAATTCTTCGGTCACGTCAGATTTGACCGCAACCAACGCCATTTCCTGCGCCAGGCGGTCCTCATCCATCGTGTCAACATTCTGCATCACCCGGGCCAGGGCGGCGCGCAGCGCCTCTTCCATCGCCTCTTTACGGTTGCCGATCGCCGCTTCGGCCTGACCGACCAGCGTTTCGATCTCATCCACGGTGCGTGTCAGCACCTCATGCAGGGCCCGCCCTTCGTTGCCACGCATGTCCAGAAACTGCTGCAATACCGGCTCAAACCCCTGCAACACGGCCGCACCAAGGGCTTTGGTCTCTTCCTCGCTGGAACCCTGCTCCATCACGCCGCGCAGGTTCATCAGATCGACGGCTGTGACCGGGGCCAGTGCGACGCCATTTGCCTCCGCACGGGCGGTGACGGTGGCCATTGCCTCCAGCATAGAGTCGAGCGCTGCACCGTTCAGCGACAGGCTGCCGCCGCTGTCTTCGCGCTGCACTTTCAGCGACAGGGTGACATTGCCACGCCCCATCGCCTTGCCCAGCCGGGCGCGCAGGGTGGTTTCCAACCCTTCGATCCAATCCGGCACCCTTAGGCGCAGATCCAGCCCCTTGGCATTGACCGAGCGGATTTCCCAAGTCCAGCTGTAAGGGGCCAGTTCCCCTTTGCCGGATGCAAAGCCTGTCATTGATTGCAGCACGTTGTCCTCCGTGGTTGCGCGCATTGATATGGTCACAGCCTGCGCTGCGCAGCAAGGGAGAATACCACTGAGGTGCCTGTCTCCGGCGATCAGACCGGGTGATCATGACCGATCTTTGTAACAGTTCAGTTAACCAACCGAACGGAATTTCGGCGAATTTGAAATAACTCGTGGCATATTAAGGTATCGGTAACCTTTGCTGCCTTAGGGTTTTCTTAACCGCTTTTGGGGGCCGAGGGCCATCTGTTGTTTGGACGAGAGTGATGAGGCGGTTTTATGTTTGAGATGGATCACCACGGCCCCGCAGCGCAGGCGGAGCAGAAAGATAATGTTATCGAAATGTCGCCCTTCCTGTCGGATCGCCGCTTTCCTGAGATTGCTGAGATTGACGCCTATTGGCAGGGCAAACGGGCTGGTCGGGTGATGCCCGCCCGGGCTGATATTGATCCACGCGGGATTGAAGGCGCGCTGGCCCATTCCTTTATTCTGGAGCGGATCGCGCCCGGTATGACGCGGCTGCGGCTGGCAGGGCAAATCTTCAATGATCTTCAAGGGATGGAGGTGCGCGGCATGCCCTTTGGTAGCCTGTTTGCCCCGCATTACCGCAAAGAGATCGATGATCTGGCCGAGGCAGTTTGCGCAAAACCGGGTATCGCCCAAATGACCCTCAGCGCCGAACGGGGCCGCGGCAAGCCCCTGTTTGAGGGGCGGATGACCCTTTGGCCGCTGAGCGATGACCGCGGGCACAGCACCCGTATTCTGGGCACGGTGTCCTACAAAGGTGTCATTGGTGAGACACCGCGACATTTCCAAATGGCCGGCCACCGGTTGCGGGTGCTGTCTGGGCAATCCATGCTGCCGGCCCCCCAACAGGCGGTTGGATTTGCTGAGGCGAGCGAAGCCTTTGTGGCGCGTGATCCTGTCCAAGACATGGCTCACACCAAAGGGGCCCCGCATCTAAGGCTGGTGAAAACCGACCGCTGAGTGGTTAACCGAGTACCGGTAAAAACGAAAAGCGCCCCGGCAATGGGGCGCTTTCGCTTTGCATAAACTGATCTGTGGCCTTGCCCTTAGACAGCCTTGGCGGGACGATCTTCGCGCAGGGCCGACAGCTCCTCGGCCACCAGGAAGGCCAGTTCCAGCGACTGGCTGGCGTTGAGGCGCGGGTCACAGGCGGTGTGGTAGCGATCCGACAGATCCTCTTCGGTGACTTCGCGCACGCCGCCGGTGCATTCGGTCACATCCTGGCCGGTCATTTCAAAATGAACGCCGCCCGGAACCGTGCCTTCGGCGCGGTGGATCTGGAAGAATTCCTGAACCTCCTGCAGCACCGACTGGAACGGACGGGTCTTATAGCCGGTGGCCGATTTGATCGTATTGCCGTGCATCGCGTCACAGGTCCACAGAACCTTAGCGCCTTCTTCCTCAACCGCACGAATCAGACGCGGCAGATGTTCGCCCACTTTGCCGGCACCGAAACGGGCGATCAGGGTCAGCTTGCCCTCTTCGTTTTCCGGGTTCAGCTTCTGCATCAGGACCTTCAGATCCTCAGCCGTGGTGGTCGGACCGCATTTCAGGCCAACCGGGTTCATCACGCCACGGGCAAATTCCACATGGGCGCCATCAGGCTGACGGGTGCGGTCACCGATCCAGATCATGTGGCCCGAGCCTGCCAGCCACTTGCCAGAGGTGGAATCAAGACGGGTCAGCGCCTCTTCATATTCCAGCAGCAGCGATTCATGGCTGGTGTAGAAATCCACGGTCTGCAGCGTGTGGGCACGATCGCTGTCCACGCCAGCGGCGCGCATGAAGTCCAGCGTGTCGCTGATGCGGTTGGCCATATCGCGATATTTAGCGGCCTTTTCGCCCTCAGTGAAGCCCAGCGTCCACTGGTGCACCTGATGCACATCTGCATAACCACCGGTCGAGAAGGCGCGCAGCAGGTTCAAAGTAGCAGCCGCCTGGGTATAGGCCTGCAGCATCTTTTTCGGATCGGGAATACGGGCCGCCGAGGTGAAATCCAGCTCATTGATGATATCGCCACGGTAGCTGGGCAGTTCCACACCATCGACGGTTTCGGTGGGTGCCGAACGGGGTTTGGCGAACTGTCCCGCCATCCGGCCGACCTTTACCACAGGGACTTTGGCGCCATAGGTCAACACCATCGCCATCTGCAGCATCACCTTGAAGGTGTCGCGAATGCCGTTGGCGGAAAACTGATCAAAGCTTTCGGCGCAATCGCCACCCTGCAGCAGGAACGCTTCGCCGCGCGATGCCGCGCCCAGCTGGGCCTTCAGCTTGCGGGCTTCACCGGCAAAAACCAGCGGCGGATATTTCGACAGCTGCGCCTCAACCGCGTTCAGAGCGGTGGCGTCCGTATAGTCAGGCATTTGGACCCGTGGCTTGCTGCGCCAGTCGGTTTTTTGCCAATCGCTCATTCTATCCTCCGATTAGGTATTTGGGCGTCGCCTTTCTATATCGAACAAGATTAGGGCTGACCATAAAGGAATTGTAAAAATACGTGCGCTAACGGGTTCTATTGTTGTTCTGGCAGCGCGTTGTTAAGATTGAGCCATTCGATGTTTGCAACCTCTTGCACCCGGGGCGCAAACCTGTTTCTGTCGTTTCCTCTTTGGCAAGGATACGTCGATGGACCCAAACCGCATTCCGCGCTCTGCCCCTCCGGTCGGAGAGCACCCTAAAAAAGTTGTTTTTGTTCTTCTTGAGCAGTTCACGCTGCTGCCCTTTGCGGCGGCGCTCGATTGTCTGAGGATCGCGAATTATACCGCAGGCAAAGAGCTTTATCGATGGGAGTTGCAGGGCGAAGGCGGTGAAACGGTCACCAGTTCATCTGGGGTTGCTTTTAATCTGGACAGTGACCTGGGTGAATTGGGCCGTGATGACCGGCTGCTGTTGTGCGGTGGCGTTGATGTGCGATCCAACACCTCAAAGCGGCTGATTTCCTGGCTGCGGCGCGAAGCCCGGCGTGGCATCAGCGTCGGCAGCCTATGTACTGGCGCTTATGCGCTGGCCAAATCGGGCCTGCTGGACGGCAAACGGGCCACCATTCATTGGGAACATCAGGACAGCTTTGAAGAAGAGTTTGTTGATATTGAGCTGACCAAATCGGTTTTTGTGATGTCCGGCAACCGGATGACGGCGGCGGGCGGCACGGCCTCGCTGGATCTGATGCTGTCCCTGATTGCGGCCGATCATGGCGAGGAGCTGGCGAATGCGGTTGCGGATCAGTTGATCTATTCCTCCATCCGGACCGATCAGGATCCGTTGCGCCTGTCGGTGCCCACCCGCATCGGTGTGCGTCACCCCAAGCTGAGTCAGGTGATTCAGATGATGGAAGCCAATATCGAGGAGCCGATCAGCCCATCGCTGCTGGCCAAGGATGTTGGCATGTCGACCCGCCAGCTGGAGCGTTTGTTTCGCCGTTACCTGAACCGCTCCCCAAAACGCTATTACATGGAGCTGCGGCTGCAGAAGGCGCGCAATCTGCTGATGCAGACGGATATGAGTGTGATCAACGTGGCGCTGGCCTGTGGCTTTGCCTCGCCATCACATTTTTCCAAATGCTACCGCTCGCATTATAACACCACCCCGTACCGGGAACGCGGCAGCCAGATGATGAAGGCCGAAGACTAAGGGACCCTAGGGTCAGGGGCGCCACAAACGGTAAACGGCGCCATTTCCTTCGCTCAGAAACCAGATGGATCCATCAGGGGCTTCGCGCACGTCGCGCACCCTCTGGGTCTCATCAGTTTTGATCTGACGCACCTGCGCCAGCCCTTTGCCGGCAACCTGTGCGATATGGTCAAACTTTAATGAACCGACAAACAGGTCGCCGCGCCATTCCGGGAACATTGTGCCCTCATAAACCATCATGCCTGAGGGCGCGATGGAGGGATCCCAATAGATCAGCGGCTGGCGCATGCCGCGTTTTTCCGTGCCCTCGCCGATCTTACGGCCACTATAGTGGGTGCCATAGGAAATGACCGGCCAGCCATAATTGGCGCCGGCTTCAACCCAGTTCAGCTCATCCCCGCCTTTAGCGCCATGTTCCGAGGATACCAGTGCCCCTTCCCGGGTGCGTGCCAGACCTTGCGGGTTGCGATGGCCAAGGCTCCAGATCTCAGGCAGCGCGTTGCGGCGCATTTGAAACGGATTGTCGCGCGGCACGGTGCCATCGATGCGCAGGCGGATGATCTTACCCCAATGGGAGCCAACGTTCTGCGCTTCACGCGCTTCGCCCATGTCACCGATTGTCAGGAAAAGGTGGCCATCCGCGGTTTCAACGATCCGACCGCCAAAGTGGCGCCCGTTTTGATTGCCACGCTGCAGTTGGAAAATGCGGAACACACGTTCGATCCGGTCAGAGCCTTCCGGCAGGACCGCGGTGGCCATGGCGGTGCCTGCGCCACCGGGGACATTAGTTGTGTAGCTGAGAAAGATGCGGCGTGAGGTGATGAAATCCTCGGCCGCGACCACATCCAAAAGGCCACCCTGCCCGATCGCGGTGATATCCGGCAGACCTTTGATCTGTTGGCGCGTCCCATCCGGCGCAACCTGCCAGAGGGCGCCATCACGCTCGGTGACCAGAAAACCGCCATCCGGCAAAAAGGCCAGCGACCAGGGCACCACAAAGCCATCAGCGACCTTATCAATCCGGTACTCCACCGCGCGAGCTGGCATGGCAAGGAGCATGATCCAGGCCAGCACCATCAGGCTGAACAAGACGAACGCGATCCCTAAGGGATGCGGCCGGGCGCGGGTCCGGGGTGTGGTGTCTCTCATCTCAGCATCTCGCAGCCTTGTTTCAATCAGGTCGAACATTCAGTGCGGGAAGGGGCCGTTGAGTAAGTTTAGTTCGCCCTGTCGCTCTTTCAACAAACATTCTTATATCTGCCCTGGCGGAACTCAGAATTTGTGATCAAAAACCCCGTTCAAGGGTGCTTTTCTTTTCCAGACTCCGGAGATAGGGTCGAATCCGGACTTAAGTTCCAACTTGGGAGAAAATCATGAAAAAGTTTCTGATGGCTTCGGCCGCGACCGCGCTTATGGCTGGCGGCGCAATGGCAGATGACCACGCGGTTAAACTGGGTATCATCCTGGGCTTCACAGGCCCGATTGAATCGCTGACCCCTGCCATGGCAGGCGGCGCGGAACTGGCGATGAGCGAAGTTTCCGAAAGCGGCAAACTGCTGGGCGGCAAGACTGTCATGCCCGTACGCGCTGACTCGACCTGCATCGACTCGGGCGCTGCAACTGCAGCGGCTGAACGTCTGGTCACCTCGGACGGCGTCAAAGGCATCATGGGCGCAGACTGCTCGGGTGTGACCGGCGCGGTTCTGTCGAACGTTGCACTGGCAAACGGCATTGTGATGATTTCGCCTTCGGCGACCTCGCCTGCCCTGTCCGCTGCTGAAGACAACGGCCTGTTCTTCCGCACCGCCCCGTCGGATGCGCGTCAGGGTCAGGTTCTGGCCGACGTGCTGATGGAAAAAGGCATCAGCGAAGTGGCTGTGACCTACACCAACAACGACTACGGTAAAGGTCTGGCAGACAGCTTCGCCGCTGCTTACGCAGCTGCTGGCGGCACCGTGACCACCACCACCGCCCACGAAGACGGCAAAGCCGACTACTCGGCTGAAGTTGGCGCACTGGCCTCGGCCGGCGGCGACGCGCTGGTTGTTGCGGGCTATGTTGACCAGGGTGGCCCGGGCGTGATCCGTGCGGCACTGGACACCGGTGCATTTGACACCTTTGTTCTGCCCGACGGTATGATCGGCCCGAACCTGGAAACCACCTTTGGTGACGAAATCGAAGGCTCGATCGGCACCGCGCCGGGCAGCGACGCTGCAGACGCCTCGATGGTTGTTGAAAAAGTGGCTGCCACCGGTGTGGACGCTTCGGGCCCCTATGTGGGCGAAAGCTACGACGCTGCAGCGCTGATCATGCTGGCCATGCAGGCCGCAGGTTCGGTTGAGCCGGGCGACTACAAATCCAAAGTGGAAATGGTTGCCAACGCTCCGGGCGAAAAGATCTACCCGGGTGAACTGGCCAAAGGCCTGGAGATCCTGGCAGCTGGTGGTGACATCGACTATGTCGGCGCAACCGCGGTTGAGCTGATCGGCCCCGGTGAAGCCGCAGGCGGCTACCGTGAGATCGAAGTTCAGGGTGGCAAGCTGGAAACGGTTAAGTACCGCTAATCCTTTAGCTTTCCTGTAAAAATTCAGTCAGCCCGGCCCTGTGCCGGGCTGTGCTGCATCAAAAGCGGGGCAATCTCGCCCTGCGCGTAAAACCAGACGCGAAAACGCGTCACACCAATCAAACAGGCGCAAACAATGCGCCAAGACGGGGGAACTGCTTCATGATCGTCGTAGAAGACGTCCATAAGCATTTCGGGGGATTTCACGCCGTAGATGGCGCGACACTCACCATCGAAAAAGGCTCCATCACCGGGCTGATTGGCCCAAATGGTGCCGGAAAAACCACATTGTTCAACGTCATCGCCGGTGTCTTGCCGCCCACCTCGGGCCGGGTCACCATGGATGGTGAGGACATCACCGGATTGCCGCCGCATGAGCTGTTCCATAAGGGGCTGCTGCGGACCTTCCAGATTGCCCATGAATTTCATTCAATGACCTGCCGGGAAAACCTGATGATGGTTCCGGGCGGACAGTCGGGCGAAGCCTTGTGGAACACATGGTTTGGCCGCAAACGCATCGCCGATGAGGAACGCGCGCTGCGGGCCAAGGCTGATGAGGTGCTTGAGTTCCTGACTATCAGCCATATCGCCGATCTGAAAGCGGGTGAGATTTCTGGCGGTCAGAAAAAACTGCTGGAACTGGGCCGCACCATGATGGTCGACGCCAAGATCGTCTTCCTGGATGAGGTGGGCGCCGGCGTGAACCGGACGCTTCTTTATACCATTGCGGATG
This sequence comes from Thalassovita sp., assembly GCF_963691685.1. Classification (GTDB taxonomy): domain Bacteria; phylum Pseudomonadota; class Alphaproteobacteria; order Rhodobacterales; family Rhodobacteraceae; genus Thalassobius. Next base: position 2,271,040 of record NZ_OY829290.1, on the reverse strand, counting down.
CGATCAAGCAGCTGAACGAAGAACGCGGCTACACCTTTGTGGTGATTGAGCACGACATGGATTTCATCGAACGCCTGTGTAACCCGGTCATTTGTATGGCCGAGGGCAAGGTTCTGGCTGAGGGGACCCTGGCTGAGATCAAGGCGAACGAACAGGTGATCGAGGCCTATCTGGGCACCGGCCTGAAAAACAAGGACAAGGTGGGCGCATGAGCAACAATCCCTACCAGGACGATCGCGGCAACAAAGATGCCTCGATCACCAAAACAGGCGGGGGCACGATGCAGGTTTCGACCGGCACCGACCACGCCATGAGCACCGATGAGGCCTTTCTGATCGGCGACAGCATGACCGGTGGGTATGGCAAATCCGGCCCTGATATCCTGCATGACTGCACCATTGCGGTGAACAAGGGTGAAATCGCGGTCATCGTCGGCCCCAACGGTGCCGGCAAATCCACCGCGATGAAAGCCACCTTTGGCATGCTGCATCTGCGTCAGGGCTCGGTCCGTCTGGACGGCACCGATATCACTGGCCTGACCCCGCAGGCGCGGGTTGCCGCGGGCATGGGGTTTGTGCCGCAGACCTCAAACATCTTCACCTCGATGACGGTGGAAGAGAACCTTGAGATGGGGGCCTTCATCCGCAAGGACGATTACCGCCAGACCATCGAACAGATCTATGACCTGTTCCCGATCCTGCGTGACAAACGGCGCCAACCGGCGGGTGAGCTTTCGGGTGGTCAACGTCAGCAGGTGGCCGTCGGCCGCGCGCTGATGACCCAGCCCAAGGTGCTGCTGTTGGATGAGCCCACCGCAGGTGTGTCCCCCATCGTGATGGATGAGCTGTTTGACCGGATTATTGAGGTGGCCCGCACCGGCATCTCGATCCTGATGGTGGAACAGAACGCCCGCCAAGCCCTTGAAATAGCGGACAAAGGCTATGTGCTTGTCCAAGGTCGCAACGCCCACACCGGCACCGGCAAAGATCTGCTGGCCGATCCGGAAGTGCGCCAATCTTTCCTTGGGGGTTAAGACATGGACTTCCTGAACGCCCTTGTGGTGCTTTCCAACTTTGTGCTGATCCCGGCCGTTGCCTATGGCAGCCAGCTGGCGCTTGGCGCGCTTGGCGTGACGCTGATCTACGGCATCTTGCGCTTTTCCAACTTCGCCCATGGCGACACGATGGCCTTTGGCACCATGGTTGTGGTGCTGGTGACCTACCTGTTCCAAAGCTGGGGCCTCAGCCTTGGCCCTTTGCCGACCGCTCTGCTGGCCCTGCCCTTCGGGATCCTGGGCTGTATGGCGCTGGTGCTAGTCACCGACCGCACTGTCTATCGGTTCTATCGTCAGCAAAAGGCCAAGCCGGTCATTCTGGTGATCGTGTCGATGGGTGTCATGTTCATCATGAACGGCCTGGTGCGCTTCATCATCGGTCCGAACGATCAGCGTTTTGCCGATGGCGAACGGTTCATCATTTCCGTGCGTGAATTCAAGCAGATGACCGGCCTTTCCGAAGGTCTGGCAATCCGCACCACCCAAGGCATCACCGTTGTCACGGCGATCATCGTGGTGGCGCTGCTGTTCTGGTTCCTGAACAAGACCCGCACCGGCAAATCGATGCGCGCCTATTCAGACAATGAAGATCTGGCGCTGCTGTCGGGCATCAACCCGGAACGTGTGGTGCTCTACACTTGGCTGATCGTTGCGGCGCTGGCCACTGTGGCGGGCACGCTTTACGGTCTGGATAAGACCTTCAAACCCTTCACTTACTTCCAGCTGCTGCTGCCGATCTTTGCGGCCGCAATTGTTGGTGGTCTTGGCAACCCGCTGGGTGCCATCGCCGGGGGCTTCGTGATCGCCTTTTCCGAGGTCACGATCACCTATGCCTGGAAGAAAGTGCTGAAATATCTGCTGCCGGAGAACCTGGAGCCTTCCAGCCTCGTGCAGCTTTTGTCGACCGATTATAAATTCGCTGTCAGCTTTGCGATCCTTGTGGTGGTGCTGCTGTTCAAGCCGACCGGTCTGTTCAAGGGGAAATCGGTATGAGCGAGACAACCAAAAACACCGCTCTTTTCGCACTGGTGGCGGCACTTTTTGTGCTCTCCGGTATTTTTCAAAGCTGGAATGCCTCACTGACTATCCTCAACATGGCGCTGATCTCGGCCATCATGGCGTTGGGGGTGAACCTGCAATGGGGCTTTGCCGGTCTGTTCAACGTCGGCGTCATGGGCTTTGTCGCCCTTGGTGGTCTGGCGACGGTTCTGATCGGGGCAAAACCCGTTGAAGGCGCCTGGAGTGCCGGTGGCTTCCAGATCCTGCTGGCGCTGGTTCTGGGGGCGGCTACGGTGGTGGCCACTGTGCTGGTCTACACCCGCCTGCCCGCAGGCCGCACCCGCACCATCGCTATGCTGGCCACCTTGATCATCGGCTTCTTCATCTACCGCGCGGTGTTTGACCCGGCGGTTGCCGCTGTGGAGGCGATTAACCCGGCGATGCATGGCAACCTGGGCGGTCTGAACTGGCTGGCGGTTGGACGTGACACCTCAGTGCGTCAGGCGGATCTGTTTGTCCTGCTGGCCTGGCCGGTTGGTGGCTTGCTGGCGGCGGGGGCTGCCTGGGTCATCGGCAAGACGGCCCTTGGCCTGCGCTCGGACTACCTTGCGATCGCAACGCTGGGTATTGCTGAGATCATCATCGCGGTGATGAAAAACGAAGATTGGCTGGCCCGTGGCGTGAAAAACGTATCCGGCCTGCCGCGTCCGGTACCCTATGAGGTGACCCTGCAGGACAGCAGCGCCTTCGTGGAACGCGCAACCTCCTTGGGGCTGGATCCGACCACCGCGTCGACCCTGTGGATCAAGACGCTTTATGCCGGCCTGTTCTCGGTCGTGCTGGTGGTGATCCTGGTGATGGCCCAGCTGGCTCTGAAATCACCCTGGGGCCGGATGATGCGTGCGATCCGTGACAATGAAGTTGCGGCGCGTGCCATGGGCAAGGATGTCACCAAACGGCACCTGCAGATCTTCATCCTCGGCTCGGCCATCTGTGGTGTTGCTGGTGCGATGATGACCACGCTGGACGGTCAGCTGACCCCCGGCAGTTATCAGCCGCTGCGCTTCACCTTCCTGATCTGGCTGATGGTGATTGTTGGTGGCTCCGGCAACAACTTCGGTGCAGTTCTTGGCGGCTTCCTGATCTACTTCCTGTGGATTCAGGTGGAGCCGATGGGCACCTGGCTGCTGGACGTGCTGACCTCTGGCCTGCCGGATGGCAACGCGCTGAAGGAGCACCTGAAAGGCAGCGCCGCCTATATGCGTCTGATGACCATGGGCATCGTACTGCTGCTGGTGCTGCGGTTCAGCCCACGGGGCCTGATCCCTGAGAAGTGATCAGACTGATCCAGAAACACAGAAGGGCCCCGGATGGGGCCCTTTTTTATTGGATGTTCCATTTGGCGAAGTCACTTGGGGAGCATTCAGGCAAGGGGCGCCCCGCTTTGCAGGTTTCACAGGGCACGTAGGCGCGTTAGGGCATCCCGGCAGGAACCCATGCAAAGCCCCTGCCCCTCCCGGAAATCCGGGAAGGTGTAGCCAGAGCGTTGAAATCTCGGATTATTGCGTCAGAACAACCAGTGCCAGAGCACCGAGAGTGACGAAGACAGTGGCAAAAGCCCCCAGCGCCAAGGGGCGCAGGCCTTCGCGCCTCAAGGCCGCGATATCCGTGCCCAGCCCCATCGCCGCAAGCGCCATGGTCAGGAAGAAACCAGAGATCAGCGAACCGGCCTCCAACGCGGCGACAGGCAGCGCCACGGTTGAGTTCAGCACCATCATTGCCGCAAAGCCGACCACGAAAAGCGGTAGCGGGCTTGGCTTTTTCGCGGAAGCGTCAACCGGACCACGGCCAAAACCGGTCAGCAGGACAATCAGGGGCGCCAGCAGCAGGACCCGGCTCAGCTTGGCCATCATGCCCCATTGCTGCGCTTCAGCGCTGTAGCTGTCGGTTGCGCCGACAACCTGCCCTACCTCATGGATGGCAGCACCGGCCCACAGACCGTAAGCCTGACCGTCCAGCCCAAAGGCCATTGCCATCAACGGCAGACCCAGCATCGACAAGGTGCCAAACAGCGTCACACAGGCGATGGCATAGGCCAGATCGCTGTTGCTGCCCGGACGTGCGCCCTGCACCGCCATAATGGCTGAGGCACCGCAGACCGCAGTGCCCGCCCCAATCAGCCGTGCCAGATCCGGGGCAACGCCCAGCCAACGGCCGATTACTTGCGTCGACCAGAAGGTCGCGAACAGCAGAACAGCAATGCCCAAAAACACCGGTGCGCCGGCCTGCCAGATCTGACCGATGCTCAGCTGCAACCCCAGCAGCACAATGCCCAGCCGCATCAGGGGCCGTTGCGACAGGCAGATGCCATCCTCAGCCCAGGCCATCGGCCCCACGATGTTGCGCACCGCAACACCAAGGATCATCGCAATCACCATCGGCCCCAACAGGGGCAGATCCACCGCCTGTTTCAGCCACATCGCCCCTGCGGCCAGCGCCGCAACAAGGGCAACGCCCGGCAGATGGCGGATGATTTGTTTTACCAAAGGCAGTTCTGATGGGAAAGTATTCTGGGCCGACATTGGGATTTTATGACAGCGTTTATCTCATTCTTCCAATTTATTGATCTTGTTAAAACGTTCGATTTTACCGATGATATGGGCATGACCCTGGATCAGATCAAAGTATTCCTTGCCGTGGCGGAGCGTCGTCATGTGACCCGTGCCGCTGAACTGCTGAACATGACGCAAAGCGCCGTGTCCTCCGCCATTTCCACCCTGGAAAGCCAACATGGGGTGAAGCTGTTTGATCGCGTGGGGCGTGGCATTGCGCTGACACAGGCGGGTGAGGCCTTTGTGCCGCAGGCCAGACGGCTCCAGCAAGAGGCTGAGGTGACACGGCAGGTGCTGGCTGACCTCAGTCAGGAAACCCGTGGATCCCTGCGCATTCAGGCCAGCCAGACGGTGGCCAGCTATTGGTTGCCGCCCCGGCTGATGTTGCTGCATGAACGCCATCCCGGTGTCAGCATTGATCTGCACGTAGGCAACACTGCCCAAGCGGCCGAGGCCGTCGCCAAGGGTGAGGCCGATCTTGGCTTCGTCGAAGGGGCCCTGCCTGACAGTGATCTGCACCGGCAGGTGGTGGCACGCGATGAACTGGTGCTGGTCATGGCCCGCGATCACCCGATGGCGCGGGCGGCGGATTTCGGCGCTGAGGATTACGTGCAGATGCAATGGATCCTGCGCGAAGAAGGCTCCGGCACCCGCAGTGAGACTGAGGCGCATCTGGCCGAAATGGGCCTGTCGGTCGCCAACCTTGAGGTGGCGCTGGAACTGCCCTCGAATGAGGCGGTACTGGCGGCGGTGGCGGCAGGCCCCTATGTGACCATGCTGTCGGCCCGTGCAGTTGGTGCGGCCAAAGGGCGTGGTCTGGCCATGCGGCGGGTGACTTGGGTGGCACATCCGGCGCGGGTCTTTGCGGTGTTGAGCCACCCCAAACGGTACAAAACCCGCGCGGTGCGGGCTTTGTTGGATGTTCTTTGATGGCAGTGACGCCTAGCGGCCTTTAAACAAGCCGCCCAAAACCCCACGCACCAGGCGGCGCCCGGTTGTGCCGCTGAGTTCTTTCACAAGCGCTTTGCCCAGGGCTTCGGTCACCGTGTCCCCCCTGCGGTTGCTGCGCAGGCTGCGTGAGGAGGATCGCCCGACCCGGCTGCCACTGAACCGACGCGCGGCACGGAATTCACGCACCATCGGCTCTGCCGCCTCTTCCTCGGCTTCGGCGGCTTCAGCCTCCTGCGCGGCGGCATCTGCCCGGCGTTTCAGCATTTCATAGGCGCTGTCGCGGTCGATACGGTCCTCATATTTGCCCGACAGGTCGGATCCATCGATTACACCCTGCCGTTCTGCTTTGGTGATTGGCCCCAACTGCGACGATGGTGGGCGGATCAAGGTACGCTCAACAATGCCCGGCACACCCTTTTTGGCCAGGAAAGAGGTCACCGCCTCGCCGACGCCGACCTCACGGATCGCCTCCTCGGTGTCAAAGCGCGGGTTGTCACGATAGGTCTCTGCCGCCATGCGCAGGGCTTTGCGGTCGCGGGCAGTAAAGGCGCGCAGCGCGTGTTGCACCCGGTTGCCCAGCTGGCCCAGAATATCCTCGGGCACATCATCGGGGTTCTGGGTGACGAAATAGACGCCTACCCCTTTGGACCGAATGAGGCGCGCCACCTGCTCCACCTTATCGACCAGCGCTTTTGGGGCATCTTCGAACAATAGATGCGCCTCATCAAAGAAGAAGACCAGCTTGGGTTTGTCCGGGTCACCGACCTCAGGCAGCTGCTCAAACAGTTCCGAGAGCAGCCACAAGAGGAAGGTTGCATAAAGCCGCGGCGCGCCCATCAGCTTGTCCGCCGCAAGGATGTTGATCATCCCGCGCCCGTCAGGACCGCAGCGCATCAGATCCGCCAGATCCAACGCGGGTTCGCCAAATAATTGAGTGGCCCCTTGGTTTTCCAAAACCAGAAGCCGCCGCTGAATGGCGCCAATGGAGGCGGTGGAGACATTGCCGTAGCGCAGCGCAATCTCACCGCGGTTTTCCCCCAGCCAGACCAGAAGCGCCTGCAGATCCTTAAGATCCAGCAATGGCAGCCCCTGTTCATCCGCCAGACGGAAGGCGATGTTCAACACACCCTCCTGCGCCTCTGAGAGCTCCAACAGGCGGGCCAGCAGCAACGGGCCCATCTCAGAAACCGTGGTGCGCACCGGATGGCCCTGATCGCCGAAGAGATCCCAGAAGGTGACCGGGAAACCCTGATAGCTGTAGTCATCAAACCCGATCTTGGCAGCGCGGGAGGTAAAGGCACCATGTAGCTTGGCGCTGGCGCTGCCTGCTTTGGCCAGTCCGGCCAGATCGCCCTTCACATCAGACAGGAACACCGGGACGCCCTGCGCCGAAAACCCTTCGGCCATGATTTGCAGGGTCACCGTTTTGCCGGTGCCGGTGGCGCCTGCGATCAGGCCATGCCGGTTGGCATATTTCAGGGTCAGCCCCTGTTTTTCGCCATAAGCCTCACCGCCACCGCCGATAAAAATGGATTCGCTCAATTCAGCCCCCAATTCTGCCTGTATGATCCCCGCGGCCAAATCGAACGCAGGACACATACTCTATTAACACCTTTGCTGCATAGTGACCTGACCCACCTCTCATGTCCATTGCAGGTGGGTGACTTCCTCCCTGTCAGACTGGCCGCTCTGATCGTTTCAGAGCAGCGTCTTTTTTTTGACAAAAAAACCATGCTCTGCCTGTTGACGCTGAGGTTTAAAAATCCTAGCGTTCAACCAATGACTAAGTCGGCCAGTCCGACGGGGAGCAAAAATCAGGAAAAGGGGCCAGTTCGCGGCCCCTTTTTCTATTCGATATTCCAGATATTTGCCGCCCGAAGCTCACGTACCTTAGAAAAATAGGCAGGTTTTTGCTGTTTTGAGAGCACCTGCGGCAGTTTCAGCCTGACATCCCGTTTCAGCACATGCTAGAGCTTGAGCAGAAAATGACTTCTTGGGTGGAACCTTTTGATGAACAAACTGTCCAAAACCCTGTCTTTGATGGCAGCGCTGACCCTTGGTGGTGCGGCGCTGGCGCAAGACACCGCTGAGCAGACCCCGGAAACCGCACAGGACGGTCTGGCGATGGGCACCCCGGTGGAGCCGCAATCCTACATCCGCGAAGAAAGCGGTGACTGGAAGTTGGAGTGTTTCCGCGCCAACCTGGAAACCGAACCCTGTCAACTGTTGCAGCCGCTTTATGGCGCTGAGGGCAATCAGGTCGCAAATGTGCGCATCTTCCGCCTGCCCGCTGGTGGCCAGGCTGTTGCCGGTGCCGTTGTTGCTGTGCCGCTGGAAACCCTGCTGACCGCGCAGCTGACCATCATGGTTGATGCCAACCAGCCGCGCCGCTACCCGTTTTCGGTCTGTGATCCGCTGGGCTGCTATGCCCGCATCGGTCTGACTCAGGGCGATATTGATGCGTTCAAACGGGGTGCAGGTGCCATCGTCTCATTGGTGCCCTTCGTTGCACCCGACCAGCGTGTGGATCTGAAGATGTCGCTGAGCGGTTTCACCGCCGGCTTTGACAAGGTCACCGCCGAGGTCAAACCGTAAAGCGACGGTTTGAAACGCTTTTAAAGAATAGAAAAGCCGTGCGGATATTCTGCGCGGCTTTTGTTTGTCGATGGGGGGTGCTAGGCGTTCTTCAGTGCCAGAACCGCATTCAGCCCGCCAAAGGCAAAGGCGTTGGACAGCACATAGTCCACCTTGGCCTCACGCGCCTCATTTGGCACAACATCCAGTGAACATTCCGGGTCCGGCTCTTCATAACCTATGGTTGGGGCGATCACCCCGTCACGCAGCGCCATGATACAGGCCAGCAGCTCCACCGCGCCGGTCCCGCCGATCAGGTGGCCATGCATCGCCTTGGTCGACGAAATCATCAGCTGATCCGCATGGGCGCCAAAAACATCCGCCACCGCGGCGCATTCGGTTTTGTCATTGGCGGCAGTGCCGGTGCCATGCGCGTTGATGTAGCCGATCTGATCCGGGGCAATCCCCGCATCGCGCAATGCACCAGAAATGGCCCGTGCCGCCCCCTGTTTGGAGGGCATGACGATATCGCTGGCGTCAGAGGACATGGCAAAGCCTGCCACTTCGGCCAGGATCTCCGTCCCTCGGGCCTTGGCGTGTTCATAGTCCTCAAAGACAAAGATCGCCGCGCCTTCGCCCTGCACCATGCCGTTGCGATTGGCGCTGAACGGACGACAGGCGTCTTTGGACATGACGCGCAGCCCTTCCCAGGCCTTTACCCCGCCAAAACACAGCATCGATTCAGAGCCACCGGTGACCATTACCTTCGACATGCCCGAGCGCACCATGGTGAAGGCCTGAGCCATCGCGTGATTTGAACTGGCGCAGGCCGTGGCGACGGTGAAGCTTGGACCTTTGAGGTTGAACTCCATCGAGACATGGCTGGCGGCGGCGTTGTTCATCAGCTTAGGCACCACAAAGGGGTGCACCCGGTTCTTACCATCCTCATAAACGGTGCGGTAGTTGGCATCGAGCGTGGTCATTCCGCCACCCGAATTGCCAAGGATCACACCCGAGGTGGCCGCCAATTCGCCCGAGAAGCTGAGGCCGGATTGGGCCAGCGCCTCACGGGCGGCGATCAGGGTGAATTGGGTGAACCGGTCAAACAGGGCCAGCTGCTGGCGGTTGAACGCCGCCTCAGCATCATAGCCTTTGACCTGACCGCCGATCTTGATCGCCAGCCGGTCAACATCCTGAAACTCCAGCTCCCCAATGCCGCATTTGCCCTCGCGCATCGCTGCGAGGGTCTCGGCAACGTTGGGGCCAAGCGCGTTGATCGTGCCTGCCCCAGTGATGACGACCCGGTTCATGCCGCTTGCTCGGCCACCAGCTGTTCGATGCCCTTGATGATCGAGGCCACCGAGGCAATGTCAAACTCGCTCTTTTCCGGCTCATTCGCGTTGAACGGCACCGAAATGTCAAAGGCCTCTTCGATGGCAAAAATGCTCTCTACTAGCCCCAGGCTATCGATGCCCAGATCTTCCAAAGTGCTTTCCAGCGTCACATCCGATGGTTCCAGAACTGCCTGTTCGGCGATGATCTCGATGACCTTATCTTTGATGCTCATGATCGCGGCCCTTCCCTCTGATTGAGGTTGATTTAGTCATTCCCACCCGGTTTTGAAACAGCTTTCTGCAACTTAGCGACGTCGCGGAACAGCCGGGGCAGCCGGCGCAGGCCTTTGTAAACCTCAATATGTGTTTCCATTTTCATTGCCGGATAGCCCAGCATGACACGGCCCGCCGGTACATTTGCCAGTACCTTTGTCGCCCCGCCGGTGATCACGTGATCCCCGATGAACAGGTTATCACTGACCCCCGTCTGGCCACCTAGCACCACATTGTGACCGATACGTGTCGACCCGGCGATGCCGACCTGCGCACAGATAAGGCAGTCATTGCCGATCTCAACGTTGTGACCGATCTGGGTCAGGTTATCGAATTTGACGCCATTGCCGATGCGGGTGTCGCGCACGGTGCCACGGTCGATACAGGCATTGGCGCCCAGTTCGACGTCATCGCCGATGTTGACCGATCCGACCGAGTGGATCCGGGCGTAGCTTTGCGCCTTGGCCTCACCTGCATCACCAAGGCTGTCGCGGACCTTTTCGATGTTGGATTCTTCTGGCGTCACGAAGGAAAACCCATCGCCGCCCACTGTGGCGCCGGGCTGTGCAATGAACCGATCGCCGATGCGTACGCGGGCGCCGATTTTCACCCCTTCGCGTAGGAAACAGCCCTGCCCCAGAACCGTGTCGGTGCCGATGAAACACTGCGGCCCAATGACCGATCCGTCGCCGATCACCGCACCAGCCGAAATCACACTGAGAGGCCCGACCGAAACATCGGCCCCCAGCTTGGCGGCGGGGTCAATCACGGCCGAAGGGTGAATACCTGACGCATAGCCCTGACCGGGATCCATCATCGCCGATAGACCCGCCATGGCAAAACGCGGACGCGGTGCTATGATTGCCGCTTTCAGGCCCAGCTGCTGCCAATCTGCGCCCTGCCACAGCATGGCGGCCTGCGCCTGACCTTGCGGCAGACCTTTGGCAAAATCAGGTTTCATCGCCAGCGCCAGATCCTGCGGACCGGCCATTGCAGGTTCGGCCACGCCACCTACAGAAAGATCAACGTCGCCAAAGGCTTCTGCCCCCAGCGACGCTGCAATTTCTTTGATCGTATAAGTCATGGCCTGCCCCTAAAAATCTGTTGGGGCTAGATTTAGCCGCGAACGCTGTCCAAGGCCACCCCTGCCGATTGCAAAGCTTTCCAGATCTTTGCATCACGGCCATAGGTATCCCGGCGATAGTTCGCTTTGCCCTTCGCAGGCACCACGGCGGTCCGGTAGACGATATGCACCGGCAGATGCTGGTCCAGATCCACCTGGGTTTCACGACCGGTTTTCAGGATCCGCTGGAAGGTTTCCTTGGGTGTATCATCCTGACGGGCAAGCAGCGCATAGGCGAAATCAAACGGCTGGTGCAGACGGATGCAGCCATGGCTGAACGCCCGGGTTTCGCGTGAGAACAGCGCCTTCTGCGGGGTATCGTGCAGATAGATGTTGTGGCGGTTCGGGAACATGAACTTCACCAGACCCAGCGCGTTGGAGCGCGACGGCGGCTGCTTGATGTCAAACGGGAAGTTGGTGGCGCTGAACTGGGTAAAGTCCGCACCCTCCCGGCTGACGGTCCGGCCAGCGCCATCGATCAGACGCAGGTGCCCCACCGCATTGGGGTTTTTCTGCAACTGCGGCAGATATTCCTTCACAGCGATCGACCGCGGCACGTTCCAGGTGGGGTTAATCACCATGTGCTCCATCGTGTCGCTGAATTCCGGGCTGCGCCGGTCCGAGGAGTTGGCGCCAATCACAGACCGGGTGCGGAAGGTGACCTTGCCGTCATCGACGATCTTAGCGGTGTAATCGGTGAGGTTCACCCAGATGTGACGCTCCCCACGTTCAAAGTTGGTCCAGCGCTCACGCTCCATCGCAACGATCACCGACTGCAGGCGGGTTTCGGCGGAGACGTTCAGCTCCTTCAGCGTGGTGGCACCGGCAACACCGTCTTCGGCAAGACCGTGGTCGGCCTGGAACTGCTGCACCGCAGCCTGGATTTTGGCGTCAAAGACCTGCGTGGCCGAGCGATCCAGATATCCAAGCGCCATCAGGCGGTTGCGCAGCTTCACGATCGAAGCGCCGCGATCACCCGGCTCCAGCTTTTTGCCAGGCACGGTTTCGCCCCAACCGCCGCGGGCGATCACACCCTGCAAACGCAGCATCTCTTTGCGCAGGCGCGGATACTCGGGTGAGGCGGGCGGCAGCTGTTTCATCACCGCCGAAGGCTGGCCGGTGACCAGCATCTCCAGATACTCAGCGCCGTCTTTTTTGCTGATCTTGCGGACCAGGCCGTCATCGATCTTGCCCGGCGTCAGAACACCATGGGCCACATCGCGGGCGTATTTCAGATAGGCTTTGGACAGCTCCACATCGACAATGCCCAGATCGCGCGGTGTCTTGGCGTTGCGCATCATGTCCAGCAGCGCGTTCACATCGTAACGTGCCTGTGGAAGCCCATGGCTGCGCACATTCTGCAGAACGTTGATCAGGGCCTGACGGCGCGCCACAAATTCGGCGCCCTCCCCGGTCCAGATCCCGCTGAAGCCGTTTTCACGATAAAACCGGGCCAATTCCCGATCATCAGACGCGGTTTCGGCCACCGCTTGTTTAAAGGCTGTCACCTGTGCTGCAGCAGGCGTTGGCGTCTGGGCCAACATCAGGCAGGCCGCAACGGCCCCCAGGGTCAGCCGTGGGGCAAAACGAAAAAATCCAGAACGAGTAACTGGCTGCATGAGCGCGCTCTCTTTCCCTAATATGTTTAGATCTCTCCCCTCATTGGCGGCTTTTTGCCCGACTGTCCATTCACAAAAGGTAAATCATGGCGTCTGAAACGGCTTTGGCGCAACGCTGTGTCGTGTGGGCGTCATTCAGAATATGTTCACAAAAATTTGCGCAAAAAACCGCCGAACCCCCTTGATTGCAGAAAAATAAGCCCCCTGACGGGTTGGTGGAACGAAACTTGTATGTAATATAGCGCCTGCATCTGGGGATGAGATGGCAGGCCTCGCGTAACATCGCGGGCAACACAGGTAAGCGACAGGACGGGCGCTAACATGACGAATACGACTTTGACGCGGCGGGCGGTGCTCGGCGCGTTTGCGGCAACAACCTTGACGGCCGCACCAACCTTTTCCAAAGCCGCAGGGTTCCTGCGTGGCTCCGGCGACATTCGGCGGATCAAAATGTATTCCGGCCGCACCGGCGAACGGATCGACATGATCTATTGGATCGAAGGTAAATACATCAAAGACGCTCTGAAAGAGGTGAACCACTTCATGCGCGACTGGCGCACGAATGATGTGACCTCGATCGATGCGCGCACCATCGACATCATGGCAGCCGCCCACAATCTGATGGATGTGAGCGAACCCTATATGCTGCTGTCGGGCTACCGTTCGCCCAAGACCAACGCGATGCTGCGGTCCAAATCGCGCGGCGTGGCCAAGAACTCGCTGCATATGAAAGGTCAGGCCGCGGATCTGCGTCTGCAGTCCCGCTCGGTCACGCAAATGGCCAAAGCCGCAGCGATCTGCAAAGCAGGCGGTGTTGGCCGCTACTCCCGCTCGAACTTCGTGCATATGGATTGTGGCCCGGTTCGCACTTGGGGCCGTTAAGGCACAGTCTACCAAAAACTGCTTTTCTCAAGACCCGCCTTTTGGCGGGTTTTTTGCTGTTTGGCGGGCCTGAAACTATCCAAATCGCCCCATTTTTTATGGCTGAAGCTGCCTATCAAATGCACCTAAAAAACCCACTGTCAAAGTTTCGCCGGATACAGTCACAGAGTTGTCAGGAGGCTGTGAGTATGCTTTTTTGAACAAAACGGGGCATTTGCAGGTCGCGTAGTTGATTTGACGCGATTATTTTGGGGGACAGGAATGGTTTTCTTGGGCAAATTTTTCGGCAGCACAAAGCGTATGGCGGCTGTCGCAACAACACTTGGCAGTCTAGCATTCGCAGTGCCAGCACCGGCAGATCTGTCGCTGGTCTTCTCCCCAGACAATATCGGGCCAGGTGGCCAGTCCACCGCGACCTTTACGCTGAACAACACAACAGGCGGCCCGCTGTCTGAATTGGCTTTCTCGTTGAACCTTGGGGCCAACGTCACTGTTGCAGGCGCCCCGGCAATTGACAGCAACTGTAATGGCACCCTGACCGCCACCGGCGGCGCATCCACCATCTCCTTCGCGGATGGCGGGTTGGGTATTGGCGAGAACTGTACAATTTCGGTGCAAGTCCTGGGTGGCGCCACCAATGGCTTAAACACTTTGACCACCTCGCAACTGTCGTCTGATGCCGGAGATCAGGGCGATGCGACGGATGATCTGACAATTTCCGACAGTTTGCTCGGATTCAGCAAGGCATTCGCCCCCACATCCGTGGCGCTTAACGGCACCACGACGATGACCTACACCTTCGACAATACCGCGAATGGAACCAATGTCCTAAGACCGGCCTTTACTGAAACGCTCCCGACAGGTTTGGTATTTGCCTCACCTGTTAACGCTGTAACAGACTGTTCCGGCCTAGCGGGTTCGCGGCGCAAGTTAACGCCGGCCTGTCCTGCACCGTATCCGTTGACGTGCAAGCGCAATCTGTCGGATCGTTTACAGCGACTTCCGGTGACTTGAGTTACCTCAATAACGTGGGTTTCCCGCAAACTGGGGGCAAAGCCTCCGCCGAGCTGACCGTCACGGCGCCCCCCTCTGGCGCGCCGTCGCTGACCCAGGTGTTTTCCGGCGACCCGGCAACGGGGGGTGAAACCGTTACCCTGTCCTTCACGCTGACAAACACGGATCCAACAAACCCGGCGACGTTGATCACCTTCACTGAGGATTTCGATACCCCGCTGAGCGGAACCACCCTGTTGGCAGACGTCACGGATCCCTGTGGCAGTGGCTCATCGATCACCGGTGCCGGCACCGGGACCATGACCTTCGCAGGTGGTTCGTTGGCAGCCCGCTCGCAGTGTAACTTTGATGTCACCGTGCAACTGCCCGCCAGCCCAACCGCTGGGGACTATCTGTTCACCAGCTCCACCGTTCAGGCCGAGGTCAATGGCGACACCGTCTTTTCGGCCGCAGGTGCCAGCGACACGCTGACCGTCAGCGATAACCCGACACCGACCGTAAGCCTGAGCATCACGGACGTTGCCGATCTTGCTGTTTCGGGCGAAGCCACCGCCACTGTAACCCTGAACAACACCGCCGGTGTTGACGCCACTTCGGTCGGCTTTAATCTGCCTCTGACGCCTACGCTCACCAGTTCAATCAGCGTCAGCGTTCCCGTCGCTCCGGTTGGCGACTGTACCCTGGGCACTGCGTTTACTCAGTCCCTCAGTGGTCAAACCATCCTTTCCCTGACAAACGCAACGATTTTGGCGAATAGCAGTTGTAGCTTTGATGTGACCATCACCCTGCCCGGCGATCACCCTGCCGGGGATTTCACCCTGACGATTGATGAGCTGACCGGCACCATCGGCGGCGGCTCCTTTGTGGGTGCTGGTGCGTCTGATACCTTCTCGGTCAATGCAGGTATCGCCGATGTGTCGATGCGCAAAAGCTTTGACAGCTTTGGCATTCCGGGTGGCACTGTCGGCGTAACCTATGAGCTGAGCAATCGCTCGCTGCTGCCTGTTACGGATATTGGCTTCACCGACGCCATTGTTGCCGCAGTCGCGGGTTCCACCGGGTTCGCTGTTGACACCAACACCTGTAACGGCACGGCAACTGGCGGGTCGTCCCTGACCGTTTCGGGTGCTTCAATGGCCGCCAGCGGTTCCTGTGAGATCACCGGCACGCTGACACTTGGCGCCGGGGTTGCCGGGGGCGATTACCTCAGCACGACCAGCGATATCACAGCCACGCTCGACGGCTTCTCCGCCGCGACCATCGGCAATTCCGCGGCCTCCGCCACTCTGGAAGTGCAGGAAATCTCGCTTGATTTTGCCTTTGACGATGACTCGGTTCTGCCAGGTCAAAACTCTACAGTCTCAATCACACTCACCAACAACGGCTCCGTTGCAGCGCCAATCACCAACATTACAGTTGGCCTGTCACCGATCAATTTCAGCGCTGCTTTTGTCAGCACTCTTTCCAATACCTGTGGTAGCAGCGAAGCGCCGGTAACGGGCTTCATTGCCTATACTGGCGGCTCAGTGCCTGCTGGCAGCTCCTGCTCTATCCAAGCTGAATTCAGTGTGCCCAACTCGGCAACGCAACAAGACGCGCGGGTCACTGCAGCCGCAAACGTGGGCACAGTTCTTAGCCAAGACGACATCATCCGTGTAGGTGGTCCTTTGCCTGATGGCGGCACCCTGTCGCTGACCAAAGCTTTTGTGGATGCGTCGGTTGAAGAAGGTGCAAACACTGATGTGACCTTCACGATCACCAATGAATCGGCAGATCTGGCGGTGAACACCATCGTTTTCAGCGATGATCTGGACGCGTTCCGTAGCGGCACCACCTTGGTCAGTACCGTCAGTGACACCTGTACGGCAACTGGATCGGGCCCCGGCGCAAGCGTCATCAACTTCTCCAACATCAATCTGGCCGCCGGTGCCAGCTGTGCGATCACGGTGCGTCTTGCGATGGATGTGACCGGGGATCTGGGTGATTTCACCAACACCACCAGCACGATCAGCGGTGATGTGTCTTCGGTAACCGTGACCGGCACGGCCGCATCTGACAGCATCCTGGTGCAGTCCAACGTTGCGCCAACCTTCACCAAGACCTTCCCCTCGGGCTCGATCAATCAGAACGGTCAGACCACGGTGGAATACACCATCTCTATGCCCGTCGCTCTGGGATCGTTTAACCAGCTGACCTTTGACGATGCGCTTGGTTCCGCAATCAGCGGCGCAACCCTGGTCTCTGTTCCCAGCAATGGCAGCTGTGGCGCCGGTTCGCAGTTTGGTGGCACCGGCACTGACACGATGACCATGCGGTTTGGGGGCCTGTCGGGCGGCGAAAGCTGTACCTTCACCGCCACCATCGGCATCACCTCCGCGCCGGAAGGATCCGTGACCAGCACCTCGGGTGATCTGTTCAACGCAACCACCGCATTGGTTGCCGGTGCGTCGGCATCGCTGACCGTCAATCCCGCGCCGCCGGATCTGGCCATTGCCTTTGCCGCCAATCCGGTTGCGGAAGGTCTGTCCTCCACTTTGACCTACACGATTGATGCCTCAACGATCTCAACCGCGATCAGCGGTATGGGCTTCACCAACACCCTGCCGTCGGGCATGGTGCTGGCAACACCGACAAGCGCAACAAGCACCTGTGGTGGCACGCTGACAGCGGTTTCGGGCAGCAGCAACGTATCCCTCACCGGGGGTGCGCTGGCGGCAAATGGCACTTGCGCCATCTCGGTTGACGTGTTTGCCGCAACCCCTGGCGCCTATGCCAACACCACCTCAGTGCTGAGCACAAACCTTGGTGATGGCGCGGCCGGCAGCGCGACGCTGACCGTCAATGCAGCGCCGCAGCCACCATTTGCCCAAGCCTTCGCACCTGACAGCATGCAGGAAGGTCAAACCTCAACCCTGACCTTCACCATCGACAACTCAGGTGCCTTTGTTGAGGCAAACACCATGGCCTTCACCAACAACCTGCCCTCAGGTCTGGTGATTGCCAGCACGCCCAACATCACCAACACCTGTAATGGGACGCCGACTGCGGTTGCATCCTCCTCGGTTGTCAGCCTCGCGGGCGGCACCGTGGCGGCTGGGGCCACCTGTACGCTGTCGGTTGATGTGACCTCTGTCACCGCCAACACCTACGTCAACCTCAGCGGTGACCTGACCACGAACCTGGGCAACAGCGGCACCTCGACCGACACGCTGACGGTCACTGCCACGCCGGTGCCCACCTTTGCACAGGTCTTCTCCCCCGACAGCATGCTGGAAGGGGCGGTTTCCACGCTGACTTACACCATCGACAACTCGGGCGCGTTCATTGCGGCGACGGCGCTGGATTTCACCAACAACCTGCCTTCAGGTCTGGTGGTTGCCGGCACCCCGAACGTCGTGAACAGCTGTAGTGGCACGGTCACCGCGGTTGCCAATTCCGCTGTGATCAGCCTCACCGGGGGCACGGCGGCAGCGGGCGCAACCTGTACGCTGTCGGTGGATGTGACCACCGTGTCTGCGGCGAGCTATGTGAACACAACCGGCGACCTGACGTCGAACATCGGCAACAGCGGCACCTCCTCGGATTCGCTGGCAGTCAACGCCCCGCCGGTCCCGCCACTGGCCAAAACCTATACGCCCTCCACCGTCACCCAGGGTGAAGTGACCACCGTGTCCTTCAGCATCGACAACTCGGCCGCCTTGCTGCCGGTGACTGCGGTGAATGTGACCGATACCTTTGCCGCCAGCATGACCGTTGCGACCGTGGCAAACACTTCGATCGGGGCAAACTGTGTGGGCGGGACGCTGACAGCGGTGCCCGGCACCACCTCGGTGACCTATACCGGCGGGTCGGTGACAGCGGGTCAGACCTGTACCATCAGCTATGACGTTGTCGCGCTGAACACCGGGGCCCTGGCCAATACGCTGACCATGACCTCGTCGCTGGGGCCGAATACCGCGCCTTCGACACTGACAGTGAACCCGGCCCCGGCCCCAACGATCACCCATGCCTTCGCGCCAAGCTCGATCGAACAGGACGATTTCAGCACGCTGACCGTGACCATCGACAACTCAGCCGCCTTTATCGCAGCTGGCAGCCTTGGCCTGCAGGGTGATCTGTCAGCGGCGGTTCTGATCGCCAATGACGGGGCCGCCCGCGTGCCGACCAACAGCTGTGGCGGTACATTGCTGGCGCCTAACAACTCCAACCGGATGCAGCTGTCGGGCGGCAACATCCCGGCACAGGGCAGCTGTGTGATTACCGTTGATGTGACCTCGTCCACCATCGGCAACTTCACCAACACCCTGAGCGGTTCGACCAGCACATTGGGGGCCAGCACCCTGCCCGCCCCTGCCGCGCTGGAGGTTGTTGCCCACACCACCGCCGAAGTGACCTTTGAGGTGGCAACGGACACCGATGGTGACTTTGGGTTCGCATCTACTGAAGCAGCCTTTACCTTCACCCTGACAACCAGCTCAGGAGAAGGCACCGAAGGTCCGATCTCGGTCGATGCAGGCAGCTATTCGGTGGCTGTTTCGGCCCCCAGCGGCATCGGCATCACCGCGATGAGCTGTAACGACAGCGACAGCACCGCAACGCTGGATGGCAGCACCTTCTCACTGGTGCTGGCCGCGCGGGAACAGGTCACCTGTACCGTCACCAGCCGTGAAACGCTGCAGCGTACCGTGGACACGATCCACAACTTCCTGCATCGCCGCAGCACGCTGATCCTGGCCAACCCGCCCAGCCGGTCCCGCCGTCTGGATCGGATGAACTCGGCCGGTACGGGTGGTCAAACGCTGAGCTTCGCACAGGGCGACATCCTGTCGATGCTGCCGGTGGACTTCGATCCGATGGCCGTCAGCTCGGGCAGTTTCTCGCTCAGCAGCTCGCTGCAGCAGGCCCGCGAAGCCCGTGCCATGGCGCTGCTGGCGCATGATCCCTACAAGACCAACATGTTTGTTGAGAACTCCAAGTGGGATCTGTGGTTCGAAGGCAGCTTCAGCAAGTTTGAGGGCAGCTCGGACTCCGAAGGTCACTTTGGCATCGCCTATATCGGTCTAGATTACGTGGTCTCACGCGATCTGTTGGTCGGGGCATTGGTGCAGTTTGACCAGATGGAGGACAGTTCCGAAATCAACGGCTCCAGCGTAGAGGGACGTGGCTGGATGGTTGGTCCCTATGTGACCGCCCGTCTGCGCGACAACCTGATCTTCGATGGCCGTTTCGCCCTGGGCAAATCGACCAACGATATCTCGCCCTTCGGCACCTACACTGACACGTTTGAAACCAGCCGCGTGCTGATTGAGGCCTCGCTCAGCGGGCAGTATCTGGTGCAGGGTTGGACAGTGTCGCCAAACGTGTCGCTGGCCTATCTGCATGAGAAGCAAAAGTCCTACGTCGACAGTCTGAACGTCACCATCCCGGCGCAGACCGTCAGCCTTGGTCAGCTGCGCTTTGGTCCCAATGTGTCGCGCCGCTTCACCCAACCCGATGGCTCCAGCTTTGAGCCTTTCGTATCGCTAGACGGCATCTACACCTTCGGCTCCAGCGATGACATCGTCTCGGCCGAAGCCACAAAAGAGGCCGAAGGGCTGCGCGCCCGGGTTGAGGCAGGCTTCACCACCACAAATGAGCACGGCACGCAGCTGAGTGTCCGGGCCAATTACGATGGTATCGGCCTGTCGGACTTTGAAAGCTACGGGGTCTCAGTCAAGCTGAACATCCCGCTGCAATAAGCCAAAACCATCAGCGAAAAGGCCCGACAGAACGGCGGGCCTTTTTCGTTGCAGCAGAGGTTTCTACGGCCTCAGCCACGTGGCAATAGGTCGAACTCCAAAGCGCTGAGCTTCTCAGTACAGATCGGCTCCACCGCCAGAAATAGCGTGCAATCCGCCAAGCTGGGTGAGGTCATCGAGATGAAATAGCGGTTCAGGTTCCACTGACCGGTATAGGCCTGGCCCACCTCTTTGCCAGCGCGGTTTGGACTGAAATAGGCCAGCATCAATGGCTGGGCGTCGGGGTTCGGCAATCCTTTCGCATAGCCCGCGATACGGCTCTGCAGCAGCCTCAGATCTTCTTTGTTGATGTCACAGGCCGTGACAAGCGACAGATCCATAAGAAACCGAAAACAGCTTTGGTACTTGGCTTGAGCTTCCAACTCATCAAACACCAGCTTCACATCATCAACACGATGCACGCCTTGATAGCGGATGAAACACACCTGCTGCGTGGGGGTAAAATGAACCAACGCTGCCATGGGCCTCCTTTCCGGATCTGCCTGTTTCACGCGCGGATGCTCAAAGATTAGACAGGATTATCAGGGCGGGCAAACAACTTATGCAGCTTTTTGCAGATAAACCAACAAGGAAGCGGGAAAGTGATCAACGTTACAATGCTTCACGAGAACCCATGCAAAACATGCACGCAGAACACGTGTATCACCGATCTTGTTGTCGTCATGTCTGCAATGAGAGAGTGGCGCACCCATGAGGATTCGAACCTCAGACCTCTGCCTTCGGAGGGCAGTTACATAGCGTTTGTTCGTGCTATATTCACCTTATAGTCCTGGTTTCGTTCGCTTTCAGTTCATTTCAAATCGGCAGTAACTGTTACGCGTAACAAATATGAATGCGCGGCTGCGATTCGGCGGTTTGCCAAATGTCAATCGCAAGAAAGCTCCGCCCGGGGCTGACCGGACGGGGCGACAGGGAGGTCTGCACAGCCCCTTAGGGCCGAGGCTACCGACAGGCTCCTTTTGTTGATTGGGGGATGGTGGCGTGCGGCCACCAGCGCATCAGTCCATCGCGGGCAGATCAATTTGACGACAACCACTCAGGCTGCGGTTGCCAGCGGCGGCGCATTTCGACGGGATGCCCGCCGCAGGACGTGCAGCGGTAGCGCCGGAAATCTGCTTCGGTGAACTGCTCAATCCAAGCCGATTCGCCCTCACGCTCATACAGCGTGACCTCTCGCCCGCAGCGACAGATCAGATATAGGGCCGTCGCTAGGAATTCTGAACTCAGCCATGGGCCGGATGTAAGCTGAAGCAGACAGGCAGACGAGTCAGGTGGGACCGCCCAGAGCTTCCAGTGCCTCAGCTGCCTGAAGGCGAGTCGACGCCCCATGATGCTCACGCAACTTGCGTTACCATACGGCCCAGGTCAGGCAACGCTCTTCATCGAACACTTTACACAACACAGCGCCTAACAACTTGATCTAACACGATGGCATGGCTTCGTACTAATCAAGGTCTATCGGGATGAGCGAAACGAGCCTTTTCGTCTTCTTAACTCTATTAGAAATCGCACCGCTCAAGCTGGGTTACTGAGTTTTCGCCGATAGCGAACATCCTCGTTTGGTCTGATGCCTGCGTGATAATCATAAGGCGTCTGCTCATTGATCCTGCCTCCATCCAGTCGCCACGACAAACCACGTCAAATAGTGTTGCCTCCATATCACGAACTGATACCGGATTCGTTAGCGTGCATGTCTCTTCGCAGGTATCATAAGTGCCTGAGCCCAGCGGTATTTGCGCGCCGATACAGTCATCAGCAGGATAGCACCACCCCTCTAGGTCTTGTGCACTTTCAGCCCCGGAAACCAAACCGGCTCCAAAAATTCCACTAATTAGAAACTTACGCATACCGACTTCTCCACAAATTTTACCGCCATCCCACAAGTTGGGTAACTTCTGAAGTAAAATTCACCCGAACCCCAAGGCTGGACAAGCTTTTTGTGCTCTGTGCAGCGTCAGCGATCGCTCACGCTGCTGGAACAGGCCGCATCAGGCCGCGACGCCAGCGTGTCAGGCGCAGCGGCGGCATTTTCAGCGCAGCGGGAAGAGAGGTCTTGTCGCTATTGTTCGTTTTGACCGAGGATCTCCGTCATGCGAATGAATGAAGCGCTCACAATCATCTCATGGTGGCGCGGATGGAGCGCACCATCGAACCGGATTCCGTACCCGGTATGAAAGAGCTTGAAGCAGTGCAGGAAGCGGACTTTGCAAAGTTGTGCGAAGAGCCCTTATTGACCAATGCTGCATCCTGCGCGGACGTCAGAACTGCGCAGATTGCGACCTTTGCAAAATCTGCCCTTAGGCGAGGGAACATAGCTCGCGATAGCTGCGTCGCCGCATAAAAAGCGGTCATTGATGAGAGTTGCAGCGAAAGTCGGGGGTTGAGTGCAGCTATGCTGGACAAACTCGCCTTTTAAAGCGTTGCATTGAAGGTCTGTTTCCGGGACGACTGCGCCATCCATCAGCGCGTGGTCAAAACGCCTTGAATTGAACTTATGTCAAATTTGGATCAATTCGCCAATGTTGCCATCAGAACATCAAGTGTTTCTTCTGGCTGCCCCAAAAGGGCGAGCCCCTCGGTTTCAGTATCTTGGACCAGCGGTACAACAGAGCTTATATCGATCCAGGACCTTACGAACATAGCACTCAAGTTTCGACTTATGTTCGTAGGTGCGATGTATACGACAAGCGATTGCAAATCAGATCGAACAAGCCGTTCTGTTAATCGGGCCTGCATATCCATAAACTGAACGTAATCTTTTTCGAAACCAGTGACCTCGGTCATATCGACCAGTTGTTTTTGGCCCGCGACATAGTCTGGATGCGAAACGTAGGCTTCTGTTGCAACTGACGTATCGTGGACAGCAACGTTGCCAGAGTATCGGACTACAACAAGGCCACGCTTGGGGAAGATTGTAAATTCTACAGGCATAACTTTTTCTAGATTCATCTGGCTGGCGCCAATGCACGCGCCCCCCATAGCTGTTCACTGAAGCAGACATCACAGCTTGTTGGAGACCTTTATTCGTAGCCCAGCATCGATTATTTTGGACCCAATCCGGAAATTAGGCAATCCCTGACCGCCAAACTCGCTGCTGTCAGGTCCCAAGGACGGCTGAGCGGGACAAACCTGCCGTTCCGCCTTCAGCACCAAATAATCTATTCTAGTCCAAATCAGACATGTCCGTTCACCAAATCATGCGAAGAGTTGCCTTTTTCAACGGTTGCGAAGGTATAGCTTAGATTTGGCTAAAGCGGCCACTTAGACACTGCCAGAGTGGCACCCACTCGCTTTGCCAATCACCAAGGGCCGCAATGTGCCGTTCCTTCAACTGTTTAGCATGTTCGTATGACTTCAAGCCAGCGAGGCTGGAGTGAAGCTGAACAACCTCCAGCCATTCCAATTCACCCCTGTGGTAGCCCGGGCCGCGCCTGAGAGCGTCTTGTATCGGCGGCCCTACTACTCAAAGCCCTTCGGCAAAACTGTGTCGGCGTGTTCGACGCCATTCCATTCTCGGACCAGCTAGGTGCCCAGTAAAAGAAGTAGAAGGCGGACATCAACTGACTGGTTTCGCCGGGATTAACCTCAGTTGCCAGCGTATCCAGCGTCCGCGGGATGTCACGGCCCATTTAGCCATTGGCACCCGTTTGATTTGATACGGACCGGGAACGAGTGGCTTGTGAATGAGGCCAAGGCCATGCAAACTTTTCAATCCAATTGTCCACACAGGAGTGAGGCCCATGCGGTTGTTGCGTTTTTTGTTGAAGACCCTTGCCATACTGACGATCGCCATTCTTGTCTTGCGGTGGACCCACCCCCTGCCTGAACGTCCCAAAGGGGATGCGGCCGTCTCCGCACCCGCGGAGGACGACACTCGTCTGGGACAAGCTCTTCTGCCACTGATCATCACCAACCCGGATAGAACCGGAGTAATTCCGATTGCCGACGGTCGGGATGCACTTGTCGCGCGCATCTTGCTTGCCCGCGCGGCGAGCGAAACGATCGATGTCCAATATTACATCTGGCAAACTGATACGACCGGATGGCTTTTGCTGGACGAATTGCGCAAAGCGGCAAAGCGCGGCGTGCGTGTGCGCATGCTGCTCGATGACAACGGGATCCCAGGGCTTGACAACGTTCTGGCCGATCTCGCCGCGATGGAAAACATCGAAATCCGTCTGTTTAACCCCTTCACGATGCGGAAGCCGAAACTGGTATCGTATGTGTTCGACTTCTTTCGTCTGAACCGCCGGATGCATAACAAATCAATGACTGTGGACGGGCTTGCTACGGTTATCGGGGGGCGCAACATTGGCGACATCTATTTCGCTTACGGCGAGGGCACCGCATATTTCGATTATGATGTGCTGGCTGTTGGTCCTGGTGCGGCGTCGGTGTCACAAAATTTCAATGACTACTGGACCAGCGGATCCTCTTACGACGCGCTGGACATTCTGGCACCCTCAAATGACGGAATTGCAGAGATGGACAATGCTGTTGCCTTGGCGGCACAAAGTGCACGCGGCTCTGAATATGCAAAAGCGCTGGACAATGCCCCTGTCATATCGGGCCTCATAGCTGGAGAGGACCTGCTGGAGTGGACCACGGTCAAGCTGTTCAGCGACGACCCGGCCAAAGGTCTTGGACAGGCCACAAGCGGGGATCTGCTGATCACACGCCTGACACAGGCCATGGGTCAGCCGAAGCGCAGTCTCGATCTCGTCTCTGCCTATCTTATCCCGGGCCAAGTCGGAACTGCGCTGTTTCAGGAATTCCTTAGCAACGGCGTCAAAACCCGTCTTGTTACTAATTCCCTTGAGGCTAACGACGTTCCAATTGTCCATAGCGCCTGGAAAGGCTATCGGAACCAACTGGTTCGTGCAGGGGCCGATGTGCTGGAGCTTCGGGCGCGCCCCGGACAGCCTGACACTTCCTCGCTGACACAGATCTTGACCAGCTCTCAGTCCAGCCTGCACGCCAAGACGTTTGCCGTGGATGAAGAGCGGATCTTCATCGGGTCGTTCAATTTTGATCCGCGGTCCGCTGCGCTGAATACGGAGATGGGGTTCCTTGTCGACAGCCCAACAATTGCCCGCTCGTTGTCCGTAGCACTTGACGAGTCACAGGTTTTCTATCGTGTGTTTGAGGACAAAGATGGCAAAATCCGCTGGTCTGGGACAGAGGATAAAGCGCCGAAAGAATGGATGGTTGAGCCGAACACAAGCGTCTTCCAACGCACCCTTGTCAACATCATGAGCTATCTTCCGCTTGAATGGATTTTGTAACAAAAATGGTCAAAACTACTATGAAACAGTGACTTGAGTGGTTTTCCCGGACCCGAATTTTTTGCAAACCTCACGCAGACTGAGGTGCTTTTAAAGCTGACGCTGTGCATATGAGCAGGATTAGGCTTAACAGAAATGACCTGATGTCACGCAATATTGTACGGGGGGGAACCGCGCCCAATATACCTGGGGTGTTACCGAGGAGTTAAGAACATGATGTTACGAAACTTGGTCTATGGCGCCCTTGTGTGCTGGTGTACGCCTGCGTTTGCGATAATTGATGGCGTCAAAGCGGACGTGGATGCGTATCGTTCTTATGTATCAATCCGCGCCACCAGCCCTTTTCCCAGCCAGAACGGTAAGGAAATTAACGCCTGCGGCGGTACGTTGATTGCCCAGAAATGGGTTCTGACTGCTGCCCATTGCTGGCCTTCCTACGAAGCGGCCCTCACAGGAGATGAGCCCGTCTTTGTCGGCGTGAACCTTGGCCCGGATGGGCTTTTTGAACAGAAGCTGCGCATCGTGGACTATGTTCTGGCGCCCACCAAGCTCGGCTATGAAAGGCTCGACGCGGCTCTTTTGGAGCTAGAAGAGGATGCAACACGCTACGGCGCACAGATCGCCAGCGTTTTTAAAGGCACCCTTGCGATTGGAGTACCAACAACCACAGTCGGCCTCGGGCAAGGCCACGAAGGCGAACCGCTTTTGTACTATGAGTCCCGATTGACCAACTCCGATCTATGCGATTCACCGCGTGTGGATTACGACGGCCGGCATGACTTTTGCGTAGGCATTCCCGGGTCCACCCAACGGGCCGGCTATGGCGACTCCGGCGGGCCATTGTATATCCTCGGAGGGACCGATGGTGATGAATACCAAGTGGCCGGTATCGTCAAAGGCGGCGTCAAGGCGAATGCAACCGGCATCGAAGAGACAGAAAATATCAGGTATACAGATGTTAACAAACTGCAGGATTGGATCAGTGCGACGACCGGCTGTACATTTCGAACAAGTCAAAATGGGTCTTCGATTGAAGGTGAACTGATCTGCTCCAGTTCCACACCCGATGCCCTTTTGACCGGGACCTATTGGAAAATCAACACAATATTTGGAAATGAGATTGGCGCGATCAATAACAAGCGTGTGCCACAAGTCATTTTCCGCGGTGGCGACACCAACACACTGATGGCCACTGTGGGATGCAACCAGATCACGGCCAGCTTCACGCAAGAAGAGGGCTTCCTGTCCATCGGCCCTGTACAAGCAACCAGAATGGCTTGTTTCGGTGCTGTGGAAAAGGCAGAAAACGACCTGATTAGCCTGCTAGACCGAGCCGCACGTTATAAGATCCATGGCGATACCCTTATGATTTTCGGCTCTGGCGGCAACCTTCTGGCCGAACTATCCGCAGTTTGAGGTGCCCCTAGTATCCTAGACACCTGCCTTTTCCAGTTTGAGCTGTCTCTCTTCAAAGTCAACCATTGCCGGAAACACATGCAAAGCATGTGTGAGAGGGGGCGACAGCATGCCGTTGTTCGTGTGCTTGCGTTTTGGGTTGTAGAACAGCTCGATGTATTCAAAGACATCGCGTCGCGCTTCCTCGCGGGTGCGGTATTTTCGCCGCCTGACTTTCTCCCGCTTCAAGAGCTGAAAGAAACTCTCGGCCACTGCGTTGTCATGGCAGTTGCCCCTGCGGCTCATCGAGTGTTCCAGATTGTGGTCGCGTAGGAAGGCGGCCCATTCTCTGCTTGTGAATTGCGCGCCCTGATCAGATTGGATTAACAAACCTGGACCGGGCTTGCGTCGCCAAATAGCCATCCATTGCCCGGCAGTGCATTGCGCAGCAATGTCACGAGAGGGAGCAAAGCCTGTACGGCAAGTTCCGAAGTCTGACGCGATTGAACGGCCCAGCCGACCACACGGCGAGAGAACAGGTCGATGATCACACAGAGATACGCAAAACCTTCGTGCGTTCTGAGATAGGTGATATCCGTTACCCAAGCGCGATCCGGGACGTCGACCGTGAACTGGCGATCTAGCGTGTTGTCAACCACGACGGAGGGCTTGCCGCCATACATTCCAGGCTTCTTTTTGTATCCGATCTGCGCCTGAATGCCCGCAAGGCGGGCCAGACGGGCAACGCGGTTCTCAGATACAGCCTCGCCCATGTCGACCAGGTCGTCATAGATTTTGCGGTAGCCGTAAATCGATTTTGCGGTAGCCGTAAATCTTGCCACTCTCGTTCCAGGCGTCTTTGACCAGCTTGGTTTGACGCTCATCTTCCAGAGAACGATGGCTTAGCGGTTCCTTAACCCATGCATAAAAACCGCTGGGATGGACGCCCAGCATTCGGCACATGGGCCGCGTTTTGAATCGATCCTGATTGGCCGCGATGAAGGCGTACTTCACCCATTGACCGGCAGCACATGTTTACATGTGCGAGAGGGATGCATCCTTCGCGAAGTACGCCGCCGCTTTTTTTAAAATATCCCGCTCCTCCGTAACTCGGACCAACTCCTTCTTGAGCCGTCTAACCTCAGCCTCCTGATCGGTCAGGCGTTGCGGCTTCGAGAATTTAGCCATCCACGTGTACAGCGACTTGGTGCTGATCCCGAGCCGTTCAGCCACCTCTTTGACCGAATAGCCGCGCTCCGTGACTTGCGCCACCGCGTCGATCTTGAACTCATCCGAGTAGCGAATTTGCCCTGACATTTGCATCGTCCTTTGCTTCCAAAATTACCAAGCAAAGCGTCTACAAATCTAGGGGCACCTCATTTGATACTTTCGAAAAAGTACGAAGCAAACCGGAAGTTCAAGCTGTATATTCTGGAGGTACGAAATGACCGCGCTTCTGGAAATTGACAACCTGACCGGAGGGTATCGCGACACCAACGTGCTGTTCGACGTCTCAGCCCGAATTGAAACGGGCAGTGTTCTGGGAGTCTTCGGTAGAAACGGCGTTGGCAAAACTACCCTCTGACGGCTGGTGCAAGGTAGGCTGATCGCAGGTGCAGGTGACATCCGATTAGAGGGAAGCTCTGTCGGCACGCTACCCGTGTATGCCCACCGCGAACTGGGTTTCGGTTACATGCCGCAAACATCCATGGTGTTTGATGATCTGACGGTCAGGGAGAACCTGAATCTGAGCTCCAATCGCGAAGCACCGGATCGGTATTTCGAACGGTTTCCAAGACTGGCGGAACGGATGGACCAACCTGCGGCCACCATGTCGGGCGGGGAGCGGAAAATTCTGGCCTTTGTCCGAACCATGATCGAAGACACCAAGCTGATCGTCCTTGACGAACCGTCAGAGGGTGTCCAGCCGGAGAACATCAACCACATGGCCGATTGCCTGAAGGAACGGGCGGCGGCGGGGGGCGGTGTTCTTTTGTGTGAACAGAACCTGCCCTTTCTGACCAGCATTTCTTCTTGGTATCTTGGATTGGACGCGGGAACGGTTGTTCTGGACAAACCGGCCAATGAGGTGTCGGGTGCGGATTTGAGGTAGATTTTAAGCTTGTAGTCGGGACCGGCCTCGATTCCGGTCGATTTGAAAAGAGCTGACGCAAAAAACCGGTCATTCGTTTTGTCTGCGGCCATTGGCACAAAGGGGCGCTATACCGCAGTTCGCTGCAACCGGCTCGAATGGCTGCTGCCAGTCCAAAGCGGAGATCAACCAGCGCCTCTAGGCTCCAGCCTGATTGATTTTCGCAGCCAGAAGATGACGGTTGCGACGAGGGCGACGGCCGTGAGGAAGACCACCGGACATCTGTCGTCGCGTGTCGCGACCCGGCGCCAGTCCTTCAGCCTGCAGAACATGATTTCGATGCGGTTGCGGCTTTTGTAGCGGCGCTTGTCGTATTTGACGGGCTTTCCGCGCGTCTTGCGGCTCGGGATGCATGGCTTGATCCCCTTGTCTTTCAGGGCGTCGCAGAACCAGTCCGCGTCATATCTGCGATCTACCAGAAGCCATTCGGCCCGATCGGCCGACAGCGCCCCCCCTTCTTGCCGCGCATGCTTGACGCCGTGCGGTGGGCTTTGAGATAGGTCGCGTCTATCATGATGGTCTTCTGATCTGCCGCCTCAGCGGCCAGTCCTTCGAAGATCCTGGCGAACACGCCCATCTCGCTCCAACGCTTCCAACGATTGTAAAGCGTCTTCGGTAGGCCGTATTCCTTCGGCACATCTCACCATCGTAACCCATTGCGATTGGATAAGACTATCCCGCTAAGAACGCGCCGGACATCGACACGCGGCTTGCCATGGCTCCTCGGAAAGTAAGGTTGAAGCCGCGCCATCTGCTCGTCGCTTAGTCAGAAAAGATTGCTCATGATGCCCCCATTTTTGCAGGCACGTGAATCACGCAACCAAATCAGCCGCAAGCTGATTAATGGGTCCTGAGCTTAAGGCAGTGCCCAGATTGCGAGGGCTAGCACACATTGGTCAGCCATCATTACATAAAACCACTCTCCCCGGAGTATAGTCCATTGAGGTTCAAGACCGTGGTGATTGAAATGATACAAAATATATTTTGTTTAAAATCAGTAACTTAAATTGAAAATCATAAAGATGCAAATATAATATATAAATTATCACGAACTTATAGCGTACTGTTAAATCGAGATATTGTTTCTCACAAAATATATTCGAGCGTGGCCGCTCAAAACATGAAAGCACTGGAGTAAGGTAATGAATGTTAAGTTTATGATCGCTGTTGCGGCAGCGTGTTCCGCTACTGCATCGCAGGCCGAGGAAGCGTTGCTAAGAATTTCGGGATCCACCACTGTCTATCCCTACGCAGTTATGGCAGCTGATGTTTACGTAGAGGAAAAGTCCGCGATTTATCCAGAAATTGAGGGGATAGGCTCTTCGAAAGGGATTGCGAAACTTTGTAATGGCCAAGTGGAGCCAGCAATTGATATTGCTATGGCTTCGCGGCGCATCAAGGAGAAGGAACTAGCTGCATGCGCCGAGGCGGACATTGGCCCCCTGCTGGAGGTTAAATTCGGTTTTGATGGCCTTGTGCTTGCCACACACTCAGACATCAACCAGTTGACGTCCGTGCAGCTCTTCAGAGCTCTCGCACCAATCGTTAATGATGGCTCTGGTCTCGTGCAAAACTCAACAACCCACTGGAACCAAACCGACAGTACGCTTCCAGAAGTCCCAATTTCGGTCATTCTACCCGATGCTTCTCATGGAACACGGGAAATTTTTGACAAGAAGATTATGCTAGATGGGTGTCGGAAAACCGGTGTATTTGAGCAATTATTGCTCAAGGTGGAAGGAAACAAAAAGGAAGCTGCGAAACTTTGCACTCGTATTAGAGCAGCTCCTTTCACTACTGAACCTGAGGGTGGTAGCAAAGCTGTCTGGGCATCACTGACAGGTTCGCAAACTGCAATTGGTTTGGTCAGCTTTGGTATCTACAGTGTCAATAGTGATGATGTAACAGCCGTATCCTTCAACACTGAGGAACCAACAATAGAAAATATTGCAGATGGCTCGTACCAGCTGTCTCGACCACTCTTCTTTTACCTTAGTGACAGCTCTAAAATTTCCAAACCATCGGTAAGCAAATATGTCAAAACAGTGCTTTCTGACGAACTATCAGGTGAGAATGGGTTTTTCACCCATTTTGGACTTATTCCGGATCCAAGCCTCGCACAAAACAGGAAAGATTTTGAGGATGGTGTTGGCCTAGGAGTGAACTTTTAGGAGCGAAACGAGTTTCTTGAATCTACAGATACCGGAATAATTATTCGGTCCTTTAGAATGTGTTTGTGCTGTCTGACGATCTCACTGGGATCGTCAGATATTCCGAAAGTTTCAAGTTGCGCACCAAAATGTAAACGACTTTAGGTCGGGTAAATAGATCTCAAAAATAGGGATAAACTTTTATGCCCGTGACAAATTTGAGAAATAAAAGCTATTACACAAAAGGTGAACCTAATGAAGATTGAAAACTATCGCTTAGTATATTGCAGTGTGGCGAAGCACTCGATTGGAGAAGCTGAAGACCAAGCCATTGTGTCAATATCTGAAAAAAACAATAAGAAATGTGGTGTCCGGGGCGTTTTACTTAGGTCTGAGATGGGCTACACTCAAATATTAGAGGGAAGCAGGCCCGCAGTACGCGCAACATTTTTAAGAATTTCGAGGGACCGTCGGCATCATTCCTTAAAAATATTTTCAGAATGTTGGTCAGAAGTTGTGCTTTTTAAAACATGGGGAATGAAATATATTAAAATTCCAGAAAGATACCTGAATAATCGGAGTGTGAGGGCAAAGAGCAACATCTCATCTGATCACCTGTCGATCGCAACGCATTGCGCGATACATGCCAACTTCGGAATCGCTGAGATTTCTTCACATTTTCAAAAGATGCGCAGGGAGCTCTCTTCCAGACAAGAACAGTCCTAGGCTCCAGCCTGATTGATTTTCACAGCCAGAATATGACGGTTGCGACGAGGGCCACGGCAGTGAGGAAGACCACCGGACATCTGTCGTCGCGTGTCGCGACCCGGCGCCAGTCCTTCA
This sequence comes from Thalassovita sp., assembly GCF_963691685.1. Classification (GTDB taxonomy): domain Bacteria; phylum Pseudomonadota; class Alphaproteobacteria; order Rhodobacterales; family Rhodobacteraceae; genus Thalassobius. The sequence goes on along the minus strand of NZ_OY829290.1, from coordinate 2,238,982 downwards.
GCCTGCCGAACATGATTTCGATGCGGTTGCGGCTTTTGTAGCGGCGCTTGTCGTATTTGACAGGCTTTCCGCGCGACTTGCGGCCCGGGATGCATGGCCTGATCCCCTTGTCTTTCAGGGCGTCGCAGAACCAGTCCGCGTCATATCCGCGATCTACCAGAAGCCATTCGGCCCGATCGGCCGACAGCGCCCCCCCCTTCTTGCCGCGCATGCTTGATGCCGTGCGGTGGGCTTTGAGATAGGTCACGTCGATCACGATGGTCTTCTGATTTGCCGCCTCAGCGGCCAGTCCTTCGAAGATCCTGGCGAACACGCCCATCTCGCTCCAACGCTTCCAGCGATTGTAAAGCGTCTTCGGTAGGCCGTATTCCTTCGGCACATCTCACCATCGTAACCCATTTTGATTTATGAAGATTATCCCACTAAAAACGCGCCGGTCATCGACACGCGGCTTGCCACGGCTCCTCGGAAAGTAATGTTGAAGCCGTGCCATCTGCTCGTCGCTCAGTCAGAAAAGATCGCTCATGATACCCCCGTTTTTGGGGGCACGTGTGTCACGCAACCAAGTCAGCCTCAAGCTGATTAATGGGCCCTGATCCTAAGTGGCCCAGTTTGATTGTTGGTGCACTATTGGCTTGAGCTGCTCCCCTTGTTCGGACCACCCGACTGGAGATTTTCCAGGGGTTGAGGCTCAGGGCGTATTCCTCACCTCTGAGCCATTCATCAGCTTGATCGGAGGATTGTTTCCGATTGCGCTGTGAGGGCGCACTTCGTTGTAGTCCCTACGCCACTCCTCCATTTTTGATGGGGCATCGTCAAGGCTCATGAACCAATGCGCACTCAAACACTCAGCTCGGAATTTGCCGTTAAAGCTCTCGGTGTGGGCGTTATCTGTCGGTTTGCCTGGCCGAGAAAAGTCCAGAATGACGCCACGCTGGTAAGCCCAAAGAGCTAGGTCACGGGAGATGAACTCCGATCCCTGAGCAACACGAATGGACTTTGGGATAGCCGACCTTCCCGCATATGCGCTCAAGTGTATGGACAACATCTTCGCCACTGTTGCTGAACCTCGGATCAGTCGCAGGCGAGAACCGCGAGAAGGTATCGACGGTGGTCAACACTCGGATTTTGCGTCCTGTGACCAGCTGATCGTGTATAAAGTCCATTGCCCAACTCTCATTGCTTTACGAAGCTTCCACACGATTCTCCCGAAGCTTGGCTTTGACCCGACGTTTCGGCGTTTTGTTCCGTAGTTGCAGGCCCATTGCGTTGTAGACACGGTTGACACGCTTGGCGTTCACCAGCCACCCTTCGCGCCGCAACAGCAAGTGGATGCGCCTATAGCCATAGCGCACTCGTGTCTCTGCAATCTCTTTGATACGCGTCTTGAGTTCGGCCTGCTCGTCGCCGTGCGACTTGTAATGGTAGGTCGAGCGATGTGCCTGCAACACGACACGGGCACGCCGGCTGCTAGCGCCTCAAACAGCGCGGAGCTGATCGACCAGTTCTCGGCGACGGGCAGGCCTCAGTCCGGCATTCTTCCTGCGCCAGACATAAAACGTAGCCTCCGCAATCCCAGTCTTGCGACAGACTTCAGCGATGCTCATGCACTCTTCGACTTGCTTCAACACAAACGCAATCTGCGCTTCCGAGAACTTGCTCTTCTTCATGAAACTCTGCTTCTCCCGCTCGCGGGATCATAATTGGAAAATTCCAGCTTAGGACGGTCCAGTTTTTAGGCAGCAGGTCAATGGATGGGGTGTCAAGAACGTGAATTTGTTACGCGTAACAGATACGCGCCGCACTGAATTTTGCTAAATCCTTGATTTTGTGGCGCACCCATCAGGATTCGAACCTGAGGCCTCTGCCTTCGGAGGGCAGCGCTCTATCCAGCTGAGCTATGGGTGCCTGAGGTCTGATTACCGCAAGGCAAATCGGGGTGCAATCGGTAACCGGTGTTTGCCTGCATGTTTTTTCACCCCGAGTTCATGGCCTTGTCGCTTCAGCGTGTGGCGCAGATCACCACGTAGTGTTTGTTGCGGCGGGAGCTATCGATCGTTGAAATCTCAACAATCCGCTTAAGTCCAAAGCCGGATTGGCGGCAGGTGGTGCGGGCGGTGCTGCGCACATCTTCGCTGCTGCGGCGGCTTTCCATTTCCAGTGTAAAAACAGCGGCGTCGCAATCTGTACAGCGGTAGACGCGGTTCACATCATTGCCGCGAACGGTGCGTTCGATGCCAACCTCGGACTGGGAAAATGCAGCGCCGCCTGCCAGACAGGACAGCCCGATGGACAGGGCAAGGGCGCCGCGGCGCAGTGGGGTCAGTTTGAACATGATCTTCTCCGGTTCTGAATAAGGACGCTGTCACAGATAGGGTCGCCCCAGCGCAAAGAACATGCCCAGCAAAAAGGCGGGCCAAAACCCGCCTGTTTCAATCCTTTAACAGCGAAGATCAGCCGAACAGATCGTTTGCCAGTTCCAGAGCTTCAACCAATGTGTCGACCTCTGCCCGGGTGTTGTACATCGCGAAAGACGCCCGGCAGGTGGCTGATACACCCAGGTGATCCATCAGCGGCCCGGCGCAGTGATGGCCGGCACGCACGGCGACGCCCTTTTTGTCAAGGATGGTCGAGATGTCATGAGCATGTGCCGCACCTGCCATGGTGAAGGAAAAGATCGCCGCCTTGCCTTTGGCCCGGCCCTGCAGGTGCAGCCAGTTCAACCCGTTCAGACGTTCGCTGGCATAGGCCGCCAGATCCGCCTCATGGGCGGCAATCGCCTCCATCCCCACATCCATCATGTAGTCCAGCGCCACGCCCAGACCGATGGTCTGGACGATGCCCGGCGTGCCGGCCTCAAACTTCATCGGCGGATCATTGTAGATCACAGCCTCTTTGCTGACCTCTTTGATCATGTCGCCGCCACCAATGAAGGGGCGCATTTCGGCCATGCGCTCTTTCTTCACAAAGATCGCACCGGAGCCGGAGGGGCCATAGAGTTTGTGACCGGTGATGGCGTAGAAATCACAGCCGATCTCTTCGACGTTGACGGGCATATGTACCGCGCCTTGCGATCCATCAACCAGAACCGGCACACCTTTGGCGCGGGCGCCGTCACAGATCGCTTTGACGTCAACCACCGTGCCCAAGACGTTGGAACATTGGGTGACTGCAATCAGCTTGGTCTTGGGGGTGATCGCATCCAGCACCTTTTGCGGATCCAGATTGCCTGAGGCATCCACATCGACCCATTTGATCACCACACCCTGACGTTCGCGCAGGAAGTGCCAGGGCACGATATTGGCGTGGTGTTCCATCACCGACAGGATGATTTCATCGCCTGCTTCCATCCGCGGCATGGCCCAGCCATAGGCGACCATGTTGATGCCTTCTGTGGTGCCGGAATTCAGGACGATCTCATCTTCATCCTTCACGCCCAGGAATCGCGCGATGATGCCGCGCACACCTTCGTATTTCTCGGTCGCGAGGTTCGAGAGGTAGTGCAGGCCACGGTGCACATTGGCGTATTCATGGGCATAGGCATTGGTGATCGCATCAATCACCACCTGCGGTTTCTGGGCCGAAGCGCCATTGTCCAGATAGGTCAGCGGTTTGCCGTTCACTTCACGCGACAGGATCGGGAAATCAGCACGGATTTTGGCGACGTCATACATTTAGACAGGTCCTACAGGGGCAATGCCCGCAAAAAGCAACAGGAAGGAGAGCGCGAAAGCCGCGCCCAAATGGCCAAGCAGCAGCAATGCAAAGCTTTTGCCCAGCGAGTCAAACCGGTGGGCTTCGTTCAGGAACACCACCAGCATCCAAAAGAAATAGAGTGAGAAGCCAAGGCTCAAGAGCGAGGCGAGCCCCGCGACAATCAGCCCCAGAACGCTGAGCACGGTCAAAACGATCAGCTGCACCGATTGCAGCCAGGTGACCACCACCAGCATCGCTGCCAGATTGCCCTGCCCGCCAAGGGCGCGGCCAATCCAGTCAAAGAGCAGGATCAATCCGGCAAACATGCCGCCGGTGGCCAGCGCGTAGCCGATCGGGTTGTTGGTGATCTGTGGCAGGATGCCGATCGGGGGCTGGAACGACAGGAACAGCCCGTAGACCATCGCGTTCAGCACCACGACAAGCGCCAGAATGCTCCACCAGACCTGTTGCGGCAGCCCCAGTGCCAGCACCCGAGGGGCCGCGCCTTTGGGATCGCGCAGGGTGTCCAGCGCCAGTTGTTTCAGTTCAGGCAGCATCCGTGCCTCCCCAATGGACCTTGACCAGGGCCCCCAGCCAGAACCACGCGAAGAGGCCGAACCACAAGATGCCCACCAGCGACAGGATTGTCGAGGCGCCGATGAACCCTGCCACCATGCCGTAAAACAGCATCACCGGGGTCGAGGCCAGGAGCGCCCAGAACAGCGCCAGACGTGAGCCATATGAGCTGCCTTTGCCGCCAAAGCCGCGCAGCACGATATGCACCACAAAGGCCATCACATAGAGAAACAGCGGCATGATGAAGACCCAGGCCAGCAAGGTGGACCCGAGGAGCATGTTCAGCTCCTGTCCTTCCAGATGCGCCTGCCGGGCCAGTCGCGGCCATTGCGCGATGAACACAACAAAGCAACCCGCCATCAGAATGGCCAGCGCCCGATCTTCGCGTTGCCCCATGGCAAGACGCCGGGCCACAACGCGGCCCGGCCCCTTATAGGTGGCGACGATATCTTGCGTCACCGACATCAGCCGCGCCGACGCTCCAGCCAGCCTTCCAGACGGGCAACGATTTCGTCACGCAGCTCTTCGGCTTCGATCTCTTCCACCGCTTCGGCCAGGAAAGCAAGAACCAAGAGGTCCGTCGCCTTGTCCACCGGAAGCCCGCGCGAACGCAGGTAGAACAGCGCGGTTTCGTCAATCGCCCCCGAGGTCGAGCCGTGCGAACAGGCCACATCATCGGCGTAGATTTCCAGTTCCGGCTTTGCCAGGAACTGGGCGTCATCATCGAGCAGCAGCGACTGACTGATCTGATAACCGTCGGTTTTCTGAGCCCCCTCTTTTACAAGGATCTTACCCTGAAAAACGCCGGTGGCGCCGTTGCGCAGCACCTTCTTGAACACCTGACGGCTTTCGCAGTTCAGTGCGTCATGGGTGATGAAGACGGTGTCATCGTGGTGGAAGTCATTGCCGTCACCCATGCAGGCGCCTGCAACATGCGCAATGGCATCATCGCCGGTCAGCTCAATCACATATTCGTTGCGGGTCATTACACCGTTTGCGGTCAGGGTGAAGGACTTGAACGCGCTTTCGGTGCCCAGACGGGTGAAGGTATGCGTTGCGGCCCGGCGCTCATGGTCGCGGCCCTGGGCGCGGACGTGGTTGAACTTGGCGTTGTCGGCAATCTCAACCTCCAGCACGTTGTTGAAACGTGCCGCGGCGGGACCATTTTCCAGCAGCGTCAGCTCCGCGCCCTCTTCCAGCTTCACCACGTGGTGCAGGATCGCATCCGAGGTTTCAGAGGCATGAATGTAGCACAGGTTCACCGGCTTGCTGACCTGACCGGTCACACGGATCACCAGACCATCGGTGGCAAAGGCGCTGTTCAATGCGGCCAGCGGACGATCGACAGGGGTCTGACCATTGGTTTCCAGCTGACCATACAGGTCTTTGGCCCAATGGATGTCCGGCAGATCGGCCAGACGGGTGATTTCCAGACCTTCGCCCGAAAGATCGTCGCTTTGCGCGGGGTCAAACACCCCATCCACAAAGGTCACACGCAGCGAGTCGATGGTGGAGAACCCCGGTGCTTCACCGGCGTCAAACAGCGCGGCAGGCACAGGTTCGGCCTGCACCAGCGTGTCAGGGCGGGTGTATTTCCAGTATTCGTCACGGCGGCCCGGCAGGCCCATCGCCCGCACGCGCCCCAGCGCGGCCTCACGCAGCTCAGTCAGCCACGCAGGACCAGCCGGCAGCGTCAGCGCTGCCAGACGGGCCTCGGTTGCGTCCAGTTTGGTTTGCGGCAGCGCCATTATGCTACCTCCGCCAGAATGTCGGCGTAGCCGTTTTTCTCAACTTCCAGTGCCAGCTCAGGGCCACCGGTTTTCACGATCTTGCCGTCTGCCATGATGTGCACGACGTCGGGTTTGATGTGGTCCAACAGACGCTGATAGTGGGTGATGACCAGGAAGGAACGGCCTTCGTTGCGCAGGGCGTTCACGCCTTCGGCAACCAGTTTCATCGCGTCCACGTCGAGGCCCGAGTCGGTCTCATCCAGGATGCACATTTTCGGCTCCAGCATGGCCATCTGCAGGATCTCGTTCCGCTTTTTCTCACCACCCGAGAAGCCAACGTTGACCGGACGCTTCAGCATGTCGGCGTCGATCTTCAGCGTTTTGGCTTTGGCGCGGACCACTTTCAGGAACTCGGCCGAGGACATTTCCTCTTCGCCGCGGGCCTTGCGCTGTGCGTTCACGGCGGTGCGCAGGAAGGTCATGTTGCCCACACCGGGGATTTCCACCGGGTACTGGAACGCCAGGAACAGGCCCAAAGCGGCGCGTTCTTCAGCCTCCATTTCCAGGATCTCTTCGCCTTCCAGCAGCGCTTCGCCGCCGGTGACCTCATAGCCGTCTTTGCCCGACAGCACATAGGAAAGCGTCGATTTACCCGAGCCGTTCGGCCCCATGATCGCATGCACCTTGCCGGTTTCCACGGTCAGGTCCAGACCTTTGATGATCTGCTTGTCCTCTTCTTCAAGTTTGACCTGCAGGTTCTTGATTTCCAACATTTTCGCGTTCCTTTTCCTATCTTCGGGGCGTCCCTTGGGACGCATCATTTCACGGTGTCGCGCGGCGGCGCGCACCTCAGTTCAGTTAATCCAGCACCACAGCCGTGCCGGAGGCCGACACCATCAACATGCTGTCGCCAATCACCTCATAATCCAGATCTACACCGACCACGGCGCTGGCGCCTTTGGTGGCGGCGCGCTCTTCCAGCTCACGCAATGCGGTGTCGCGGGCGTCCTGCAGCTTGCTTTCATAAGCGCCGGAACGGCCGCCGACGATATCAGTGATACCGGCAAAGAAATCCCGCACAATGTTGGCGCCGACGATGGCCTCGCCGACAACAATGCCGCGATAATCCACGATCTTACGGCCTTCGACCGCATTGGTGGTGGTGACGATCATGTTCTTTCCTCAGTCCGTGATCTCAGTCGTTGCTACGCGGGCCGGGTCCGGCCCCCAGTTGGCCGTCGGCCAGTCTTCGAAAAAGCCCACCGCCTGAAAGCCGGTTGGCTTGGGTTTCTTTGCGGTCAGGAAGAACGAGGTGATGTCCGGATCCGCCAGAAACAGAAATTCCGCCGGATCGGGAAACCCCGACCAATCACTGTCCAGCACCAGGCAATGGTCCTGTTCATACTGCCCCACCGCCAGCACATTGCGGCCCAGATGCCGCGCCAGTGCCACGTATTTCGCCCGCTCATTGCCCTCGGGCCGCCGCCAGGTGATCGGCGCCTGATAGAGCGCCTCAAACCGGGCCAGATAGACCGCCGCAAATTCGCGATTGTCCTGATCTGCCGACAGCCCATAGGAACGTTGCGTGGCTTTTTCGGTCATTTGCCACCTTTACGCAGCACGTAATGCGCAAACATCGACCCGCAGAAGCCCGAGATGAAGGCCAAGCCGATGCCCGCCCACATGCCCGTCATGCTCAGCACCGCATTGGCAACAAAGGCGAATACAGCACAGAACAGGCCGGTTAGCATGGCAGGGATCAGGGCAATCATTTTTCGGCCTCCGCTCTTAGTCGCTCAATCGCTTCTTGTATCTCGACAGCATGCACTTTCTTGGCCATCCGAAGCCGCCGAGTTCCCCAAAAGCCAATGCCGATAGAGACAATGACGCCCATGAACCACGAAAATGGATCAATAACGTCCAGCCCTAACGTCCCGAGCAAGCCCGCTCCGACGGTGCCGAACAAAGGCAGCAGAAACACGATGGCGCGCTTCGCTAGTTTGTATTCGACATGGTTATGATGTCGAACCAATACCTCTATTTGCTCCGCCGTGGCCGCCACTTTCTTACCCCACAGAGCCTTCCAGCGAGATGGCGACCAGTTGCTGGGCTTCCATCGCAAACTCCATCGGCAGGGCTTGCAGCACCTCTTTACAGAAGCCGTTCACAACCAGCGCCACAGCCTCTTCTTCGTCCATGCCGCGCTGGCGGCAGTAGAACAGCTGTTCGTCATCCACCTTGGAGGTGGTCGCTTCGTGTTCAACCCGGGCCGAGTTGTTCTTGACCTCAATGTACGGCACCGTGTGGGCGCCACATTTGTCACCGATCAGCAGGCTGTCACACTGGGTGTAGTTACGGCCTTCTTTGGCTTTCGGGTGCATGGAGACCAGACCACGGTAGGTGTTCTGTGCCTTACCGGCCGAGATACCTTTGGACACGATCCGCGACTTGGTGTTCTTGCCCAGGTGCACCATTTTGGTGCCGGTGTCGGCCTGCTGCATGTTGTTGGCAATGGCGATCGAGTAGAATTCGCCCTGGCTGTCATCGCCGCGCAGGATGCAGGACGGGTATTTCCAGGTCACGGCCGAGCCCGTTTCCACCTGGGTCCACATCACCTTGGAGCGGTCACCGCGGCAGTCAGCACGTTTGGTCACGAAGTTGTAGATGCCGCCTTTGCCCTCTTCGTCACCGGGGAACCAGTTCTGAACGGTGGAGTATTTCACCTCAGCGTCTTCTTCCACGATGATTTCCACCACAGCGGCGTGCAGCTGCGCAGTGTCCCGCTGCGGGGCGGTACAGCCTTCGAGGTAGGAAACGTAGGAACCTTTGTCAGCGATGATCAGCGTGCGTTCGAACTGACCGGTGTTTTCTGCGTTGATGCGGAAATAGGTCGACAGTTCCATCGGGCAGCGCACGCCCGGCGGTACGTAAACAAACGAGCCATCCGAGAACACGGCCGAGTTCAGCGTGGCGTAGAAGTTATCAGTCACTGGAACCACGGTGCCGAGGTATTTCTTGACCAGCTCGGGGTGCTTTTTGATCGCTTCGGAGATCGAGCAGAAAATCACACCAGCCTTTTCCAGTTCCGCTTGGAAGGTGGTGCCAACCGAGACCGAGTCAAACACCGCGTCCACTGCCACTTTGCGACCTTCAGCCGGCGCATCCTCAGCGCCTTCAACACCGGCAAGGATCATCTGTTCCTTCAGCGGGATGCCCAGCTTGGAATAGGTTTCCAGCAGCTTGGGGTCCACTTCGTCCAGCGACTTGGGCTTTTCTTCCATGCTCTTGGGGCGGGCATAGTAATACTGATCCTGAAAATCGATCTCAGGGTAGTTCACCATCGCCCATTTGGGCTCTTCCATTTTGCCCCAGCGCTCAAACGCCTGCAGACGCCATTCGGTCATCCACTCAGGCTCATCGTTCTTGTCGGAAATCAGCTTGACGATATCGGTGTTCAGCCCTTTCGGGGCGTATTCCATCTCGATCTCGGTTTCCCAGCCGTATTTATATTTGCCACCGACCTCGCGAACAGCGTCAACCGTTTCCTGGTCAACGCCTTCCTTCACCTGATCCATCCCGGTGGGATTGTCCAAAGCAGCCATCTGTCTTCTCCTGTTCGCGTCCTTCGTCACGCCGCGCGGGCGTGGAATTTCTTTCGTTTCTGCAGCCACGTGTCCACGAAGCGCATCACATCCTCTTCAGCCGTCTCCAACCCCAGGGAAACCCGGATGGCAGAGCTGGCCACATCTTCGCCATAGCCCATTGCGGTCAAAACCTTGCTGGCGCGCACCTTGCCCGAGCTGCAGGCGGATCCTGCGCTGATGGCAAAGCCCGCCAGATCCATTTGCATCACCTGTGTTTCCCCCTTCCAGCCGGGGGTGGCAAAGCAGCTGGTGTTGGTCAGGCGGTTTGCACGCTGCCCTACAAAAATAGTATCCGGTGCGGCCTCTGCAATGGCGGCTTCCATGCGATCGCGGATCTGCGCCACCTTATCCCAGGCACCGTCCGCCAGATCCCGCGCAGCAGCCTCAGCCGCGGCGCCAAAACCGGCAATGCCGATGGTGTTTTCTGTGCCGGCGCGACGCCCCATTTCCTGACCGCCACCCTTCAATTGCGCCGCAACATCGGTGCCGCGTTTGATCACCAGCGCGCCAATGCCTTTGGGGCCGCCCAGCTTATGGGCCGAAATCAGTGCGGCCGTGCAGCCGGACCAGTTGAAGGCCAGTGGCAGCTTGCCAAAGGCTTGCGTCATATCGCTGAGCGCCAGCCCTTCCGGCAGGGTCTGGATCACACCGGTTTCCGAATTGGCCAGCTGCAATGTGCTGTGGCCCGGATCGGTGACGGTCACCAGACCGTTTTCATCAACGCTGAGGCTGGGATCGATCCAAGCGCCCACCGCGTCATGTTCGACATCTGCGCCCTGCAGCTTTTGCGCCGCACAAAACAGCGCAGCCGCCTCTGTTGCGGAGGAGGTAAAGACCACATCCGCGCCATCCGCCCCAAGGGCCGACGCCACCTGTGCCCGCGCCTTTTCCACCAGCGATTTGGCGGCGCGCCCCTCGGAATGCACCGAGGAAGGATTGCCCGCGATCTCCATCGCCGCAATCATTGCCTCGCGTGCCTCAGACCGCAGGGGCGTTGTGGCATTATGGTCCAGATAGACGCGTTTCATCTCAGGTTACTCTTCATCCACCACAGCAAAGAGATCTGGCACCGCAGGACAGGGTGCCAGACCATTGGTGATCACATCCGACAGGCGCGCCTGATGCAGGAAGACATAGACATGCGCTGACAAGCTCTGCCACAGGCGATTGGTCACCGATTGCGCCTTAGATCCCGACAGGGCACCGGATGCCCCTGCCCCTTTGTGCATGGCATCTACGGTCTCATCGACCGCGGCCAGAACATCCACCACACGGATCTCATGGGTGGTCTTGGCCAGACGGTATCCGCCCCCCGGTCCACGCACCGATTCGACCAACCCGGCACGGCGCAGTTTCACAAACAGCTGCTCCAAATAGGGCAGCGAAATATCCTGGCGTTTTGAAATTTCACCAAGGGAAACCAATTCCCCTTCAGGCTGCAGAGCGATATCTGCAAGCGCTACCATGGCATAACGGCCTTTAGTACTTAATTTCACAGCTCTCTTCCCTTGCGAACAAGATTGACGATAAGGCTTGCAGGGCTTATCTCGCTTGCACCCGCCCGGTGCAAGGGGCGGTAGTTTAGAATTGTTCTAAAGTGTATGAGGGAATTCGTCAAGAATAACCCGCAGCACAGACGTAAAGGAGACAGGCGACACATGCCCGAGGTCATTTTTCCCGGTCCGGAAGGCCGCCTAGAAGGCCGTTATCACCCGCAGAAAGACCGCGACGCACCCATCGCCATCATCCTGCATCCGCACCCGCAATTCGGCGGGACCATGAACAACAAAGTTGTCTATAACCTGCACTACGCCTTTTACAACATGGGCTTCACCGTTTTGCGCTTCAACTTCCGTGGGGTTGGCCGCAGTCAGGGTGAATATGATCAGGGTGTGGGCGAATTGTCTGATGCCGCCTCGGCGCTGGATTACCTGCAGTCGATGAACTCGAACTCGAAACATTGCTGGGTCGCAGGCTTCAGCTTTGGTGCCTGGATCGGCATGCAGCTGCTGATGCGCCGCCCGGAAATCACCGGCTTCATCTCGGTGGCGCCGCCGGCCAACATGTATGACTTCTCGTTCCTGGCACCCTGCCCCTCCTCGGGTCTGATCATCAACGGCAGCGCCGACCGCGTCGCGCCGCCCTCGGACACCGAAACGCTGGTCAGCAAGCTGCATGAACAGAAAGGCATCACCATCACCCATGAACAGATCGACGGTGCGGGCCACTTCTTTGAAAAGCCCGAGCACATGGACACGATGGTTGGGTCGGTTTCCGACTATGTGAAACGCCGCCTGACTGAGAACACCCGCTAATGGGCGTGACCGAGGATCTGGCTGACGCGCTGGCCAAAGACACCATCGAGGCGGCTGAGGCCACCGGTGATGAGCGTCTGATTGATGAGGTGGCCAAACAACTGGGCGCCTCATCCCAAACCACGCAAGAGGCCTATATGGCGGCCGTGCGGGTGCGGCTGGCGGAAAAACGCGCGCGCAGCTTCCTGCAGGACAAGTTGAAAGACTATCTTGCCAGCCAGAAGGCGCAAAAAGGATGAGGGCCGCAACGGCCCTTTTTCTTTGCCTGATCACCGGCTTTGGCCTGTCATTCTTGCTGGCGCTGGGGGAACGCGACTGGTTCCACTGTTTCGCCTATGCAGATGGCATCCGACCGCCCATGCCGTCACTGCTGGCCCCGGGCGAATTGATGCCGGTTCTCCTGGAAACCCTGACGCCACCCTTCGGCGATCCCTACCTGTTCCTCTTGCACTTCGCCCCCGGTCTGGTCTTTGCCACCTACTGGCTTGGACGGCCCCGCCGCCCGCTGCTGATCGCCTATCTGCTCTTCGTGGCCCTCGCCCTCATCCTGTTGCTGCCGATCAGCGGCCAGCATGACTGCGATCGCAAAGGCACAGACGGGCTCTTCACCCTCTTCCTCCTCGCACCTGTGGGCACTTTGCTGGCCATGAGTGCGGCTTACCTCCCGCAATGGATAAAACCGCGACATGACCCCAAGACTTGATGCGCAGATGGCCTTCCTGACCGAGGCCTGCAAATTGAAACAGGTAGACCGCCAATCGGCGCTGCAGGACCTGTCCCGGCCCGAAAACTCGGCCGAACACAGCTGGCACGTCGCCCTTTATGCGCTGATCATGGATATCCCCGAACTGGCGCGTGCCGAAGATCGATTTGACGCAATCAAAATGATCCTGCTGCATGATCTGGTGGAAATCGATGCGGGCGATCATCCGATCCATCTGGATCATGATGCCGACGCCGTTGCACTGGCCGAAGCTGCTGCCGCAGATCGGTTGTTTGGTCTGCTGCCTGCCGATCAATCCACTGAGATGCGCGCACTCTGGGATCAGTTTGAGGCGGCTGTAACATCTGCCGCACGGGGTGCAAAACGGATGGATCACGTGCAGCCGATGCTGCAGGCCACCAACCCCGCCGCGCCGCTGCCGGACCATATTGAGGTGGTTGAGGGCAACCTTGCCAAGGGGCGCGCCAAAGATCTGCATCAGGATTGGCCGACCATGTTCGCCCAGGTGCGCGCCCGCCTTGATGGCACTGCGCTGCCTGCGGGGGAGCTGAGCCAACAGCTTGATTTCCTGAACGAATGTGACCGGCTGAAACCCGTCTACCGCGCCACCCGGATCGCCGGCGGGTCGCGGTTTGAAAACTCGGCCGAACATTCCTGGCACCTGGCGCTTTACGCGCTTATCCTCGCCGAACATGCGCCGCATGCGATCAATCTGGACCGGGTGATCACCATGCTGCTACTACATGACCTGGTGGAAATCGACGCCGGGGATGCGCCTATTTTTGGCGATTACGACGTTGCCGCCAAAGAGGCGGAGGAGCTGGAAGCGGCTCAAAAACTCTTTGGCCGGTTGCCCGCTGCCCAAGGCGCCGAGATGCTGGCGATCTGGCAGGAGTTTGAAGCCAATGAAAGCCCCGACGCCGTCTTTGCCAAATCGCTCGACCGGTTTCAGGCCCCGAACCAGAACCTGGCCTCTTCAGGCGGCTCCTGGGTGGATTACAACGTCACCTATGAGATGTTCCTGGAAAAGGTCGGCCACAAAATCGCACATGGCGCACCGGCCCTGCAGGATTGGGTGGCCCCGCGGGTGAAGGCCTTTCTGGCAACCCTGCCGCACACCCCCTAAACACAGGAGCTCCAGCGACACCGCACAGGCAAAACCGCGTCATATTTTCCGCCCGAATACCCCCATAGGCTGTGTGCATTCGACAGCAAAAGGGACTTTGGGCAGGGATATTATGCGGTTTTATTCTGGTGTGGTCTGCGGGTTGGTGGCCTGTGTGTTTGTCTATGTCTTCGCAACCGGTCTGACGCTCGCTGGGCCGCAGCTCGGCGACAAACTGGCGTCTTTGAGCTTGCTGAAGCAGCTGAAACTCAACTGGGCTACAGCGACAGATCCTGACGCTGTGCAGCAGGATATCCCCCCAACGCGCAGCTTGTTTTGCAGCCCATGGCGCAAACCGTCACCGCACCCAATACATTCATCACGCGCACACGACGCATGCCTTGGCTGTTACACCAAGCGCAGCAGCGCACCCAGGATTACACCCCCAGCAGTGAAGTCATAGCAGCCAGCCAACCTGGCAGGACCGGTGCGATTCATTGGCAGGCCTACCTGCCCGAGGGCACGACGCCCGCGCCGCTGGTGATCCTGTTCGCCGGCGCGGGGCGATCGCCGCTGTCTGTGGTGGATATGTGGCTGGATACGGCGCAGCGGCACGATGTTATCCTCGTGTCACCCGATACACGTGATCCGCAGGGATTTCTCTCTGATCTGCAGCACGACACGCTGCAACAGATGGTTGCCCAGATCAGCCAGACGCGAGAGGTTGATCCCGATCAGATCTACCTCTTTGGCCATTCGCAAGGCGGACAGGTCGCGCTGACGCTGGCCAACCAGATCAACGGCCCCTGGCGCGCGGTGGCCACCCACGGGGGCTTCCCTCAGGCCTCCTCAATCCGCGATGCCGCTGCGGCGCCACCGCTGCGCCTATACCTCGGGGATCGGGACCAGATTTTCAGCGTCACCTCCGCGCAGGAGGCAGGCAAACGCTATGCTCGCGCAGGTCATCGCACGGAATTGCACCTGATCGCGGAGCACGGTCATTGGTTCTATGACAAAGGCCCCAGGATCGCCGAAGATGCGTGGCAGTGGTTTCAAGCCCAATCAGAACCCGACCCGGCGTGAAGAACCAGTTGCGGCGTTACCCCCACTCCTCGCAAACCACATTTTGAAGAAAAAAGGCGACCGCTGGGTGAGCGTGCCGCCTTTTCAATGTTCCCCAAATACTCCCGCCGGAGGCACCCCCGGCTGCCTCAGCCCTTGGCCCTGGCTTTCAGGCGCTTTTTTTCCTCAATCACCTTGGCGGCCAGATCGCGGGCGATGCCAAAGGCGCCTTTGATCTTGTCGCTGTCGGCCTTCCAGTCACGGCGCACCACGATCTTGTTGTCCTTAACCTTGGCCAGCCCGTTTTGCGCCTGAATATATTCGACCAACCCTTGGGGGGATGCGAATTTATCGTTGTGGAACTGAATGGTCGCCCCTTTCGGACCGCCGTCCAGCTTGGCGATGCCGGCCTTTTTGCACATCTCTTTGATGCGCACGATCAGCATCAGCGTGTTGACCTCTTTTGGCAGTTTGCCAAAGCGGTCGATCAGCTCGGCCGCGAAACCTTCCAGTTCAACTTTGCCGGACAAACCACTGAGACGACGGTACAATCCCAGGCGTACATCCAGATCCGGCACGTAGTCTTCGGGGATCAGCACCGGCACACCAAGGTTGATTTGCGGCGCCCATTGGTCATCACCATCGTTCAGACCTTCCAGTTCCCCCGCTTTGATCTTGGCAATCGCCTCTTCCAGCATCGACTGGTACAGCTCATAGCCCACATCACGCATCTGGCCGGATTGCTCCTCACCCAGCAGGTTGCCGGCACCGCGAATGTCCAGATCCTGCGAGGCCAGGGTGAAACCCGCGCCCAGCGTGTCCAGTGAGCCAAGCACGCGCAGACGTTTTTCCGCGGTGGCCGTCAGTTTCTGGCGCGGTTTGGTGGTCAGATAGGCATAGGCGCGGGCCTTGGATCGGCCAACACGGCCACGGATCTGATAGAGCTGTGCCAGACCAAACATATCGGCGCGATGCACCACCATCGTGTTGGCTGTCGGAATATCAAGACCGCTTTCCACAATGGTTGTGGCCAGCAACACGTCATATTTGCCGTCGTAGAAGGCATTCATCCGGTCATCCAGCTCGCCTGCCGCCATCTGGCCATGGGCGGTGATATAGCTGACCTCAGGCACCTGTTCGCGCAGGAACTCTTCGATCTCGGGCAGGTCCGACAGACGCGGCACCACGTAGAAGCTTTGCCCGCCGCGATAATGTTCACGCAACAGCGCCTCGCGCACGGTGACGCCGTCAAATTCGCTGACATAGGTGCGGATCGACAGGCGGTCGACCGGCGGCGTGCCGATGATCGACAGATCCCGAACGCCGGACAAGGACAGCTGCAATGTGCGCGGGATCGGTGTCGCGGTCAGGGTCAGCACATGGATGTCACTGCGCAGCTGTTTCAGCCGCTCCTTATGAGCCACGCCAAAGTGTTGTTCTTCATCGATGATCAACAGACCAAGGTTTTTGAAGCGGATGTTTTTGGCCAGCAGCGCATGGGTGCCCACCACCACATCCACGGTGCCGCGCGCCAGCCCGTCACGGGTGGCCGAGGCCTCCTTGCCAGTGACAAAACGTGACAGCGGCCGCACCTCCAGCGGGAAACCGCGGAACCGTTCGGCGAAGCTTTTGTAATGCTGCCGCGCCAGCAGCGTTGTCGGTGCCACGATGGCCACCTGCATGCCCGCCATGGCCGCAATAAACGCGGCGCGCATCGCCACCTCAGTCTTACCGAAGCCCACGTCGCCACAGACCAAACGGTCCATCGGACGGCCTGAGGTCAGATCGCCCAGCACATCCTCAATGGCTCGCAGCTGATCGTCGGTTTCCTGATAGGGGAACCGCGCGCTGAAAGCTTCCCAGGCGTGGTGCTGCGGTTCCAGCACCGGGGCCTTGCGCAGCTCACGTTCTGCCGCCACCCGGATCAGACGATCGGCCATCTCGCGGATACGCTCTTTCAGCTTGGCCTTTTTCGCCTGCCACGCGCCGCCGCCAAGGCGATCCAGCAGCCCCTCATCATGGCCGTATTTGGTCAGCAGCTCGATGTTTTCGACCGGCAGATACAGTTTTGCCGCTTCGGCATATTCCAGCAGGATACATTCATGCGCTGCGCCCGCAGCCTGAATGACCTCCAGCCCCTGATAGCGGCCAATCCCGTGGTCCACATGCACCACCAGATCGCCCGGTGTCAGCGACTGGGTTTCGGTCAGGAAGTTTTCCGCCCGGCGTTTCTTTTGCGGCTTGCGGATCAGCCGGTCGCCCAGCACATCCTGTTCCGAAATCACCGTCAGATCTGGCGTTTCAAACCCGTGTTCCAGCGGCCACACCGCCAGATGCAGCCCGTGCTTGCCGATGCCTTTGACATCGCGCACCGACACGGCACCGATCAGGTCCTCATCTTCCAACAGCCCCTCTAGCCGCTCCCGCGCGCCTTCGGAGTAGGAGGCGACAAGAACCGGCCCCTTTTCCAACTTGCTGCGAATGTGGTCGGCCAAAGCTTCGAAAAGATTGACATTTTCCAGCTGACGCTCGGGGGAGAAGTTGCGCCCGATGCGACCACCGGCATCGACCACCCCGGGGCCAGAAGCCTGCGCCAGCGCGTGGAACTGCACCACCCGGTGATCTGCGATGGCCTGATCCCATCCCGCATCATCCAGATACATCAGCCCCGGCGGCACCGGTTTATAGACGGTGTCCAACCGCCCCTTTTGCCCCATGGCATGGCAGCGGGTTTCATATTGATCTTCGATGCTTTCAAACCGGCTGAGGCGCGAGGGCGTGACCTGATCGTCCAGCGTCACCGTTGCCTCTGGCAGGTAGTCAAACAGCACCTCAAGCCGTTCGTGAAAGAACGGCAGCCAATGCTCAATGCCTTGGGTTTTGCGCCCGGCGCTGACCGCTTCATAAAGCGGATCATCGGTACGGGCGGCACCAAATTCGATGCGGTAGTTCTGACGGAAGCGTCGGATCGCCGGATCGTCCAAAATAACCTCAGACACCGGGGCCAGTTCGACAACCTCCAGCTTTTCGATGGTGCGCTGGCTGACCGGATCAAAACGGCGGGCGCCATCAAGCACATCGCCAAACAGGTCCAGCCGCACCGGGCCACCTTCGCCCGGCGGATAGATATCAATGATGCCACCACGGATCGCATAATCGCCCGGCTCCATCACGGTGGGTGATTGCGAAAACCCCATCCGAACCAAGAAGTTGCGCAGCGCCTCTTCATCAACCTGTGCGTCAACCCGCGCGGTAAACGCCGCCTCTTTCAAGACCTCACGCGCCGGGATCCGCTGCATCGCTGCGCTGATCGTCGTCAGCAGCACAAACTGTTTGGGCGCGCCATGGACCAGCGCGGCCAGCGTCGCCATTCGGGCGGCGGAAATATCGGCGTTGGGGCTGACCCGGTCATAGGGCAGGCAATCCCAGCCCGGAAACCGCAGCACCGGCATATCCGGCGCAAAGAAGCGTAGCGCCGCTTCGGTTGCAGCCATACGTTTGTCATCGCGTGCCACATGGATCACCGGCCCATCGGCCTTGGCAATCTCACGTAGGATCAGCTGGGCGTCATAGCCTTCTGGCGCACCGCCGGTGGTGATCTGGTTTGGGCTATGGCTGGATTGGGCCATGGGTGGGCTCACTTCTGCGCGGGCTGGAGCGGCTCAACAGCCTCAGCTTTGAAATAGTCATTGTCGAGGTGGCGCACCAGATTGGTGTAGATGCCCCAAACTGAGGTTACGAAGATCGACACCATGCCGATCACTTGGATCCAGATCCGCAGCCGCGTCAGGGTGCGGCGCAAGGTAGCACCGCGCTGGTCTTCGCGGGCGATGCGCTGGGCGGCGCGTTGTGAGATCACCCAAACCAGGGTCATCGGGGTGCCCAACAAGGAAAGCGCCTGCGCAATTTCAATGTCATAGCCCCAGCCCAGCACCAGAAGCGAGGTCAGCACGAAGCTGCTGAGCACCACCAACCATGTGCCGGCCACCTCAGCCACGTAGAGCCGCCGGGCCACAAAACTATAGGTGACCCGTTCCAGATCCGCCTCGGCCTCCCCCTGCTGACGGGCGGCGCGGGCCACCATGTCATAGGGCACGCCCAGCACCCAATGGCTGGCTGAGGACCACATCACAGCAAGGGCAATCCAGAACCACAGATTGGAAAAGGACCGCAGGTCCATCATTTCATTCAGGTAGGTGTACCAGGTCAAATTCTCTGCCCCAAAACGCTCGTTCCGACTGAATACTGTGACAGCGCGGCAATTCCTACCCTTGAGGTGCAAGAAATTCCATGCCACCCATGACAAAACGACGGCAAAAATCGGTGCGTTTTCCGCGACCTGCGGGTGCGTCATCGACAAACCGAACATACAGACGATCAGAAAGGTCCCGCAGCATGTCTTACGCAGGCCAGGCTCCCTACCCGCTCACCCGGTTCCGCCGGCTCCGTCAATCGGCGCAGGTTCGCGATCTGGTGCGGGAAAACACCCTGACCACGGGCGATCTGATCTGGCCGGTTTTTGTGCGCGACGGCGAAGGTGTGGAAGAGCCTGTCACATCAATGCCCGGT
This sequence comes from Thalassovita sp., assembly GCF_963691685.1. Taxonomy (GTDB): domain Bacteria; phylum Pseudomonadota; class Alphaproteobacteria; order Rhodobacterales; family Rhodobacteraceae; genus Thalassobius. The sequence continues at coordinate 2,219,561 of NZ_OY829290.1, read as the reverse complement.
GTTGTGCGCCGGTCCGTTGACAAAATCGTTGAGGCCGCGCGGGAAGCTGCGGATCTGGGCATCCCGGTGATCTGCCTGTTTCCCTACACCGATCCCAGCCTGAAAACCAAGGACTGCGCTGAGGCCTGGAACCCTGCCAACCTGTCAAACCGCGCCACCAAGGCGATCCGCGATGCCGGGATTGAGATTGCGATCATGTCGGATGTGGCGCTGGACCCCTACAACATCGATGGCCATGACGGCTTTGTTGACGGTGGCAAGATCCTAAACGATGAAACCGTTGAGGCGCTGGTCAAACAGGCGCTTAGCCAGGCGGAGGCCGGGGTTGATATCATTGGTCCATCAGACATGATGGATGGCCGGATTGGCGCCATGCGTCGAGCGCTGGAGGAAAACGGCCACAAAGATGTGATGCTGATGTCCTATTCGGCCAAATACGCCAGCGCATTTTACGGCCCGTTCCGCGATGCGGTTGGTGCCAGCGGCAACCTGAAGGGTGATAAGAAAAGCTACCAGATGGATCCGGCCAACAGCGATGAGGCGATGCGTCTGATTGAACGCGACCTCTCGGAAGGGGCGGATATGGTCATGGTGAAACCCGGCATGCCCTATCTGGACATCTGTCGCCGTGTCAAAGAACGCTTTGCCGCGCCCACCTTTGCCTATCAGGTCTCAGGCGAATACGCGATGATCCAGGCCGCCGCACAGAACGGCTGGATTGATGGTCATAAGGCGATGCTGGAAAGCCTGATGTGTTTCAAACGCGCCGGCTGTGACGGGGTTTTGACCTATTTCGCCCCCGAGGTCGCGCGGGTTTTGAACAACAGCTAACCCGCCGTTCCTGCCAAAAGTCGCCGAAACCCTGCACAAGCCTTAAAGGGAAGTGACAGCGCCGCTGCCACATTCTATAGTGGTTGGCAGACGACCGGGCACCAGACCCGGCGGAGTGAGCGGGCCGTGCCATTGGCGGGGCCATAGACAACAGGCAATAACGGGCAGATCAAATGACCAATTTTACACGACGTGGCTTTACCCTGGCCATGGCAGGCGCGGGCCTCACCGCGGCCTGTAGCAACGGCGTCGGCGCCAACGGCGGCCCCAAAATCGATGCACGCGTTGATAAGACGCTGAATTACCTCTACTCGCGCTACCCAAACACCCGCGATCTGGCTGAGAAGTCCAACGGTCAGCTGGTGATGCCGCTGATCACCGAGGCCGGCTTTGGCTTTGGTGGCGGCTATGGCCGTGGCGCCCTGCGGGTCGATGGCATCACCGTAGATTATTATTCGGCGACCAAAGGCAGCTTTGGCCTGCAGATCGGTGCGCAGCAGTTTGCGCATGTGCTGTTCTTCATGACCGAAGAGTCGCTGATGCGGTTCCGTCATTCCTCGGGCTGGGCAGCCGGTGCCGATGTGGAATATGCGCTGAACGACCAGGGCGGCAACCTGCGGGCGGACACCACCACCGCAACCTCACCCGTTGTGGCGCTGATCTTTGGTCAGGCAGGCCTGATGGCGGGCGCCACGCTGGAAGGTGTGAAATACACACGCATCATCCCTTGATGGCAAGCACTTGAATTCAAAATGAAAAACGCGCCTCAGTGTGGCGCGTTTTTTGTTTATCCGGCTTCGGCTTTCTTTTCCCATCGGCCCGATTCCTCAGACCAATATTGCGCCGCGCAGCCTGCGCCAGTCAGCGCCTTCCACTGGGTGCGCGCATGCTGCACCGCCTGTTCATCGAGCCCATCAAACAGGATGCAGACCCGATCCAGCGCCTGCACCTCCTCAGCCGAAACATCCGCGCCGCCGACGGACATCAGGCAGGAGGCATCGTTGTCGGCAGCCGCCACTGACGGCCCCAGCAAAACCGGTTGCAGCGCATCCTGCACACCGCCAGCCACGCCATGCGGCAGGAAGCTGTCATCGGCCCCCTGCCACAGTTTCAGATCCAGATGATGCATCAGCCCCTCATCCGGCCCGCGCACCACCACACGCCACCCCGCCTGCAGGGATTTCTCCAGCAGCATCGGCAGGGTTTGGTCCAGCGGCGCCCGGGTCAGATGATAGAAATATGCAGCACCCATAAAGGCTTAGCCCTCAAACTTGTCAGAAACCAAACGGTTCAGCGCCAGAACGCCCCAACCGGTGGACCCCTTCGGCGCATAGCGGGTTTCGCCCTTCACGCTGGCCACACCGGCGATATCCAGATGGATCCAAGGGGTGCCTTCTTTGATGAAACGTTGCAGGAACTGCGCCGCGGTGATGGAGCCGCCCGGGCGCCCGCCGATGTTCTTCATGTCAGCGATCGGCGATTTCAGCAGATCGTCATAGGCCTGAGCCAGCGGCATCCGCCAGGCGCCCTCACCCTCGGCCTCAGCCGCTTTCAGGAAGCCTTTGCACAGATCATCGTCGTTGGAGAAGACGCCAGCGTTTTCATGGCCAAGGCCAATGATGATCGCGCCGGTCAGCGTCGCCAGATCGATCACACCGGCAGGATTGAAACGTTCCTGCGCGTACCACAGTACATCGGCCAGCACGAGGCGGCCTTCGGCGTCGGTGTTGATCACCTCAATGGTGTCACCCTTCATGGATGTCACCACGTCGCCGGGGCGGGTAGCATTGCCGGAGGGCATGTTTTCCACCAGACCAACTAGGCCCACGACATTGGCTTTGGCCTTGCGCAGGGCCAGCGATTTCATCGCGCCCGCCACAACACCGGCACCGCCCATGTCCATGGTCATTTCTTCCATGCCGCCAGCCGGCTTCAGGCTGATACCGCCGGTATCAAAGACGACACCTTTGCCGACCAGCGCTAGAGGTGCCGCGTCTTTTTCACCACCGTTCCACTGCATCACCACCACTTTGGATGGGCTGTCACTGCCCTGCCCGACACACAGCAGGCTACCCATGCCCAGTTCTGCCAGCTTGTCCTCTTCCAGAACCTCAACCTCCAGCCCGATGGCCTTCAGCGAATCCAGACGGTTGGCAAATTCGGTGGTGGTCAAAACATTTGCCGGTTCTGAGGTCAGGTCGCGGGTGAAGAACACGCCATCCGCAATCGCCAGCAGCGGGGCTGCGGCTTCGCTGGCCTCTTCGGGTTTGGTGCACATGATGCGGGCCGGCTTGCCCGGTTCGCTGTCGGCCGTTTTGTGATCGGTGAAGCTGTATTCGCGCAGCGCGATGCCCAGACCGATCTCTGCTACATGGCGGGTGTTGCCAGCAGCCAGCAGCAGATCCGCGCCACCTTTGGCCCGTGCCAGGCTGGTGCCTGCTTTGCGCGCCTCCTCAACCGAGGGGCGGCGCGACAGTTTCACAACGTCCACCGCTTCGGCAGCCAGCCCAACCGGGAAGGCCAGTGAGATCACATCGCCGGCTTTGGCCTTGGCGAAAAGATCGGCTTCTGCCAGACGCGCCAGCGCGCCACGGGTCAGTTTGTTGATGCGGCGGCCCGCCGGATCCAGCTTGCCCTCGCTGTCCACAGTCACCGCCACACGGCCTTCGGCGGTGGCGATCGGGTCCAGTTCTGTGGCTTCAAATGTCACGGAAATCGGTGCAGTCATGGTCTTGCTCCCTCAAGGTGTTTTCAAACATCTAGCGCCGACCCGCCGACAATGCCAGATAGCAGTTTTCCCCCGCCGCAAGTTGCAGTAGTGTGCGGCACAAGAACAAGACTGCCTTGGGGGGCCAATTGTCGAGATTCGACAGATATATGCTGTCGCAGCTTATGGTGCTGTTCGGCTTCTTTGCGCTGGTGCTGGTGTCGATCTATTGGATCAATCAGGCGGTGCGGCTGTTTGATCGACTGATTGGCGACGGACAATCGGCCTTTGTCTTCCTTGAATTTACCGCGCTGACCCTGCCGAATGTGATCCGGCTGGTGCTGCCAATGGCGGTTTTTGCAGGCTCCGTCTATGTCACCAACCGCCTCAGCAACGAATCCGAGCTGGTGGTCATGCAGGCCACCGGGTTCAGCCCGTGGCGGCTGGCGCGGCCCGTGGTCTATTACGGGCTGATCATCGGCGTTTTGATGTCCGTGCTGACCCATATGCTGGTGCCGATCAGTCTGGATCAGATGAAACAGCGGGAAAATGAGATTTCCCGCAATATTACAGCCCGGTTGCTGACCGAGGGGACGTTCCTGCATCCGGCGGATGGGATCACCTTCTATATCCGCGAAATCACTCAGGATGGGGCGTTGAACGATGTGTTCCTGTCGGACCGTCGCGATCCTGAACGGGCGCTGAGCTACACCGCCAATCAAGCCTTTCTCATTCAGGACCAGGGCGTCGTGAAACTGGTGATGGTCGACGGCCTGGCGCAGAGCTACATGGCATCAGACAAACGGTTGTTCACCACCACCTTTGATGATTTCGCCTATGACATCAGCGCCTTGCTGGGCAGCCCCAAGAGCGGCCGACGCGACACCAAACACCGCCCGACATGGGAGCTGATCGGCCAGATCGATAAGGTTGCCGAAGAAACCCGCAAAAGCCGCGCCTTTGTGGTGGAGCAGCTGCATTTCCGGGTCAATCAGGCCTTCCTCTGCCTCGCGGCGGCGTTGATAGGGTTTTCCACCCTCCTGCTGGGGCAGTTTTCCCGCTTTGGCGTATGGCGTCAGATTGTCGGCGCGCTGGTTCTGCTGGTGATCGTGAAACTGGTTGAAGGTCTGGCCACCGACGCTGTTCGGGCAAATGCCGAGATGTGGCCGCTGGTCTATGCGCCCTCCGTCGTGGGTCTTGCGATGTCAGCAGTGATGCTGCAGATCGCCGCCCGCCCACGCGGCCGCCGCCGCAGGGCGCAGCCGACAGGCGCGGAGGTGAGCGGATGAGGCTGGATCTGTATTTTGCGCGGAAATTCGCCACCATCTTTGCCGGCATTCTGGGGGTGTTTTTCCTGCTGATGCTGCTGATTGATCTGGTCGAACAGATCAGCCGGTTTTCGGCGCGCGGCATTCCGCTGGGCAAGATTTTTGAGCTGACCCTGCTCAACACCCCAAAGGCGCTTTATGACATCCTGCCTCTGGTGATGATCCTTACCACCATCAGCCTGTTTCTGGGGCTTGCCCGCTCGTCCGAGCTGGTGGTGACCCGTGCCGCTGGCCGCTCCGCCATGCGCAGCCTGCTGTCGCCGCTGCTGGTGGCTGCCATGATCGGCGTCATTGCCGTGGCCGTGTTCAACCCGATCGTCGCCACCACGTCAAAACGCTATGAGGCGCTTTATGAAAGCTATCGCAGTGGCACCTCGCAGGTGTTTTCGATCAGCGCCGAAGGCCTGTGGCTGCGTCAGGGCGGCGAAGGGGGGCAAACCGTGATCCGGGCCTCCCGCGCCAATACCTCTGGCACCATCTTTTACGATGTGACCTTCCTGAACTACCGCTCCGAACAGGGCCCCAGCAGCCGGATTGAGGCCGAAAGCGCCGAACTGGCCCGTGGCGAATGGCGGCTGACAAATGCGAAGATCTGGCCGCTGGTTGCCACCGACAATCCCGAAGCCGCTGCCGAAGAACGGGCGGAGATGCGCATCGCCTCCAACCTGACCCAGGAACGGATCCGTGACAGTTTCGGCGTGCCCAGCACAATCTCAATCTGGGACCTGCCGGCCTATATTGATCAATTGGGTGAGGCTGGGTTTTCCGCCCGCCGCCATGCGGTTTGGCTGCAGCGCGAACTGGCCCGGCCGCTGTTTTTGGTGGCGATGGTGATGATCGCCTCAGCCTTTACTATGCGCCACAGCCGTTTTGGCCGCACTGGTCTGGCGGTGCTGACCTCAATCATGTTGGGATTTGGCCTTTACTACATCCGAAACTTCGCGCAAATCCTTGGTGAAAATGGACAAATTTCGATTTACATTGCCGCATGGACACCGCCGGTGGCCGCAGTGATGTTGGCGCTTGGACTGCTATTGCATATGGAAGATGGATGACAAAACGCCAGCTGAAATCCCTTGTGGCCGCTTCAATGATCGGTCTGCCGCTTGCCGCGATGCCCGCAGGCGTGGCGCTGGCGCAATCTGCGGCACTGACGCCTGCAGAAACCACGCAGAACGCCGTTCTGGTGGCCGACAGCCTGCAGGTTGAGGGGCGCAATCTGTTGATCGCGTCTGGCAATGTTGAGGTATTCCATGACGGCCAGCGCTTGCGCGCCAGCAAGGTCACCTATGACCGCAAAGAGGATAAGCTGACCATTGAGGGGCCAATCACCCTGGATGATGGCAAGGACGTTCAGATTCTTGCCGGGTCGGCGCAGCTGGATTCAAAGTTTGAAAACGGCATGATGCTGGGCGCCCGGATGATCATCGATCAGCGGGTCCAACTGGCCGCCAACCAGCTGAGCCGCGTCGGCGGGCGTTATTCGCAGCTCTACAAGGTGGCGGCGACCTCCTGCCGGGTCTGTGAAACCGGCCGTCCGCCGCTGTGGCAAATCCGGGCACAGAAAACGACCCATGACACCGAAGAACGTCAGCTCTACTTTGACAATGCCCAATTGCGGGTGCTGGACGTGCCGATCCTCTGGCTGCCGCGTCTGCGTCTGCCGGATCCCACGCTGGACCGCGCTTCGGGCTTTCTGATCCCGTCGCTGAAACAAAGCAGTCAGTTGGGTCTGGGCATCCGGATCCCCTATTTTATCCGCATGGGCGATCACCGTGATCTGACCCTGACGCCCTATGTGTCACCGCAGACCCGCACGTTGGAGCTGCGCTACCGTCAGGCCTTCCGCAATGGGCGGATCACGGTGGAGGGCGCGGTCTCTGACGACTCACTAGAAGCGGCCAGCCGCGGCTACCTCTTCGGCGAAGGGCAGTTTGATTTGGCGCGGGATTTCAAGCTGGATCTGCAGGTACAGGCGGTCACAGATAACGCCTATCTGCTGGATTATGACTACTCCACCCGGGACCGGCTTGCCTCAGAGGTGGCGATCAGCCGGGTGCGCCGGGATGAGTATATGCGCGGCGCGCTGACCACCTATCAGACCCTGCGCGAAGACGAAGACAATTCGCAGCTGCCGACCATCGTGACCAACGGTTATTGGGAAAAGCGCTATCAGCCGCTGCGATTTGGTGGTGAGCTGACCACAAGTGCGGCCGTCGGCACCCTGTTCCGCTACTCTGATGAGGATATTCTGGGTCGCGATGTCCGCCGCGCCAATATCGCTGCGAATTGGCGCCGTGACTGGACCCTGGCCTATGGGCTGCGGATGGAATACGCGCTGGGGGTTGCCATCGATGGCTTCTCGGTCGCGCAGGACAGCAGCAGCTCTGACACGATGACCCAGGTCACCCCCAGCACGCAGGTCACTCTGCGTTGGCCGCTGATGAAGCAAAACGCCAACGGCGTCCGCCACCTGCTGGAGCCGATGGCTATGGTCGGCTGGGTTGGCGGCAGCAATGATGGCATCCCGAATGAGGAAAGCACCCGGAGTGAGCTGGACGATGGCAACCTCCTGTCGCTGTCACGCTTCACCGGCGAAGATCGGCGTGAACGCGGCGCACAGGCCGCGCTTGGCCTGCGCTGGACCCGTCAAAGCGATCGGCTGTGGTCCTCGTTGACCCTTGGCCAGATTTACCGCGACGAAGCCCAATCCGAGTTTTCGCAAACTTCCGGCCTCAGCGGGCGCTATTCCGACCTGCTGGTTGCGGGACATCTGAAATTGGACAGCGGCTTCGCCTTCTCAGCCCGCACGCTTTTGGACAATGGTCTGGAGGTCGATAAGGCCGAGGCACGCGCGGATTGGTCCAACGCCTATTCGGCGGTCTCAGCCTCCTACGTCTGGCTGGGCAAAGACACGGCTGAGGATCGCACCCAGACCATTTCGGAATGGGCCATCGATGGCCGCTACCGCTTTGCCCGACATTGGACCGGCTCCACCGAATGGCGTTACGATGTGGCCGGTGACAGCCTGGCCGAAGCGAAACTGGGGCTGAATTACCGTAATGAATGTGTGATCGCGCAGCTTTCCCTCTCGCGCCGCTTCACCACATCCACTAACGTCGACGCATCGACATCGGTAGATTTCACCGTGAACCTGACCGGGTTTACCACAGGCAAAACAGATAACAGCTATACGCGCAGTTGCAGGAACTAAAACGATGATGAAAACCAACATGCGACGGATTTTCCTTGCCGCAGCCACCGCGGGCGCCCTGTTGAGCGGTGCCACCCCCAGTATGGCACAGGGCCTTTTTGCCCCGGTCATCAAAGTGGATGATCAGGTAATCACCCGGTTTGAGCTGGAACAGCGCATCGCCTTCCTGACCCTGATCAACACCCCCGGCAATCTGGAAAAGCTGGCTCGCGAACAGCTGATCGATGATCGCCTGAAAGAAGTGGCCGCACGCAGCATTGGCGTGCAGATCAGTGATGAAGCCATTGCCGGTGGCGTGGCGGAATTTGCCGCCCGTGGCAACCTGAAACCGGAACAGTTCCTGGAACTGGCCGCGCAGGAAGGTGTTGAAAAAGAAACGATTTTCGCCTTCGTTCGCTCGGGCCTGATGTGGCGACAGGTTGTCGGCGCACGCTTTGCCCCGCGCGTTTCTGTCAGCGAAACCGACATTGACCGCGCGATGGATGCACTGGGCAACCGCGCCTCGGTGCGGGTGCTGCTGTCAGAGGTGGTGATCCCGCTGCGTGAGGGATATGAAGAACAGATTGTCGAGATTGCCGAACAGGTGGCGCAGATCGACAATTACGCCGATTTCGCCCAAGCGGCGGAGCGGTTTTCTGCCGCCCGCACCCGCGAAACCGGTGGCAAACTGGGCTGGTTGCCGATCAACCAGCTGCCAGAGCCACTGCGCCCGGTCCTGCTGAGCCTTGCACCGGCAGAAACCACCTCGGTCATTCCGATGCAGGGTGCACTTGCCGTGTTCCAGATGCGCGGCATTGCGGAAAACGCCTATCGCGCGCCTGAGATTGCGGCGGTGGAATATGCCGCACTGTACCTGCCCGGTGGCCGAAGTGCCGAAACCCTGGCCGAAGCCGCCCGGATCGAATCCGAGGTCGACACCTGCGATGACCTCTATGGTGAAAACTACGGCCTGGCGCCGGAACGGCTGGACCGCCAAAGCCTTGCCCCCAGAGACCTGCCGCGCGACATTGCGGTGGAGCTTGGCAAATTGGACGCGGGCGAAGTCTCCACCAATCTGACACGTGCAAACGGGCAAGAGCTGATCTTCCTGATGATGTGCGGCCGCACCCCGGCCTTGGCCGAAGACACCTCACGCGAAGATGTCTCGCGCCAGCTGCGCAACCAGCAGCTGGACAGTTTCGCCAACGCGTATCTGGATGAACTGCGCACGGATGCGCGGATCCAAGAGTGATGACGGCACCAATTGCGCTGACCTGCGGCGAACCTGCGGGCATCGGGCCGGAACTGGCGGTTTCGGCCTGGAAAGCCCTGCGCGATGAACTGCCGTTTTTCCTGATTGGCGATCCCGCACATCTGCCAGAAGGCGCCAGTATTGTCGAAATCGCATCCCCTGCGGAGGCCATAGGCGCCATGTCGCGGGGTCTGCCGCTCCTGCGCCATGATTTCGCCCAAGCCGCCGTTCCCGGCCAGCCGGATGCCGCCAATGCCCAAGGGGTCATTGATGTGATCGCCCGCGGCGTGGACCTGGTGCAATCCGGCGATGCCTCGGCCCTCTGCACCCTGCCGATCCACAAGAAGGCGTTGCAGGACGGCGCAGGCTTTGCTTATCCTGGACACACCGAATATCTGGCCGCGCTGGCCGAAGTGGATCAGGTGGTGATGATGCTGGCCTGCGACGCGTTGAAGGTGGTGCCCACCACCATCCATATCGCGCTGTCAGAGGTGCCGCACCAGCTGACGCCAGAGTTGCTGCGCAAAACCATTGAAATCACCGATGCCGCCTTGCGCCGTGACTACGGCATTGCGGATCCGGTGATTGCCATTGCAGGCCTCAACCCTCATGCCGGTGAAGGTGGTGCGATGGGCCGGGAAGAACTGAACTGGATCAACGCGCTGATCGCAGACATGCAAGGCGAAGGCTTTGCGCTCAAGGGCCCGATGTCAGCCGACACGATGTTTCACGCACGCGCCCGTCAGGGCTATGATGCGGCGGTCTGCATGTATCACGATCAGGCGTTGATCCCGATCAAGACCATCGGGTTTGATGAGGGCGTCAATGTCACCCTTGGCCTGCCTTTCATCCGCACCTCACCGGATCATGGCACAGCCTTTGACATTGCCGGCCAAGGTGTTGCAAATGCCAGCTCAACAATTGAGGCGCTGCGCCAGGCGGCCATCATGGCCAAGGCCCGCGCCCAAACCCCGAAGGAGCCCGCATGAGCGGCATCGACTCTCTGCCCCCGTTGCGTCAGGTCATCGACACCCACGGGATCGCGGCCAAAAAATCGCTGGGCCAGAACTTCCTGTTGGATCTGAACCTGACCTCCAAGATCGCCCGCCTTGCCGGTGACCTCAGCGAATGTGACGTTTTGGAGGTGGGCCCCGGCCCCGGCGGCCTGACCCGTGGTCTGCTGGCCGAAGGCGCGCGCAAGGTTCTGGCGATTGAGAAGGACAGTCGCTGTATGGCGGCGCTTGCCGAAATCTCCGACGCCTATCCGGGACAGCTGCAGGTGATCAACGGCGACGCGCTGGAGGTCAACCCGCTGGAACACCTGACGCCGCCGATCCGGGTGGCCGCGAACCTGCCCTATAACGTCGGCACCGAACTGCTGGTGCGTTGGCTGACGCCGAAAAAGTGGCCGCCCTTCTGGTCCTCCCTGACGCTGATGTTCCAGCGTGAGGTTGCCGAACGGATCGTGGCCCAACCCGGTAGCAAAGCCTACGGCCGGCTGGCCATTCTGGCGCAATGGCGCACCGATGCCCGCATCGTGCTGGGCCTGCCACCAGAGGCCTTCAACCCGCCGCCCAAGGTGCATTCGGCCGTGGTCAACCTGACCGCGCTGCCCGAACCGCGCTTTGAGGCCGATGCGAAGAAGCTGGAAATGGTGGTGGCCAAGGCGTTTAACCAACGCCGCAAAATGCTGCGCGCCGCGCTGAAGGGGCTGGCCCCTGATCTGGAGGATCGCCTGATCGCCTCAGGCATCAAGCCAACGGACCGCGCCGAAACCGTAGGCCTGGAACAATTCTGTGCCCTGGCCCGCAATCTGTCGGCAGGCTGATTAACTTAAGAAGTCCGAGGCCTTGCCCAAACAAAAAGGCCCCGCACATTAGCGGGGCCTTTATTGTCATGTCTGACTTTGATTATTCAGCCGCTTCCGGGGCGTCGGGCGCTTCGGGCTGCGCTGGGGCGTCAGCGGGCGGGGCTGCCTCTGCCGCGGGCTGCGCCTCGGCCTTGGGCTTGCGCGGACGGCGCGGTTTTGCGGCGCGCTTGGGCTTTTCGGTTTTGTTTTCAGGCGTTTCCACCAGACCGCTTTCCTCCGAACCTTCGGTCGGGGTGGCAACGGGGGCGTCCAGCAAATCGGGCTGATCACCGGTACCGGCGGCGCTTGGCGGTGTGGCCGCTTCGCGTTCCTGACGGGCGGCGCGTTCACGATCCCGCTCGGCCTGACGTTCGCGGTTTTGCTGTTCCTGCTGTTCGCGGCGCGCGTCCTGCTCTTTTTGAGCCTGACTCAGCATGCGCAGATAATGTTCTGCGTGCTGCTGAAAGTTCTCGGTCGCAACACGATCGTTGGCCAGCTGCGCATCACGGGCCAGCTGATTGTATTTGTCGATGATCTGCTGCGGGGTGCCACGCACCTTGCCCTCAGGCCCCGAGCTGTCGAACACGCGGTTTACAATATTGCCAACGGAGCGATTGTTGTTGCGGTTCGATTTGGACCGCGAACGGGATTTCGAAGATCTCATATTACTGCTGTCCAGCCTTCAAATCTCATCCATGTCGGACCCGCTTCACGCCTCTTGCGCTCTTATTCCTACCGGGATCACGACATTTGTGGCTTGGCGTTGAGCGGGAGCGTCAGAGCATCCAGCGCCTCAACACCACCTGAGTAGCCGCCAACCCCGCCTGTGACAAGAGGAAAGCGCGAAAAATCCCCCCGATAGGCGATTTTTTGGCGCAACAAGCGCGCTTGGGCTGCCAATTGCCCCAATTACCCCGCAAAGACGGCCGAAACCACGCGGTCACGCCCGTCCATGTCTGGAAGGACGCGAACCTCTGCCAGCCCCGCATCGGCAAAAATCGCTGCCACATCCGGCCCCTGCCGCCAGCCGATTTCCACCAGGATACGCCCCCCGGGTTTCAAATGGGTTAACGTCCCCTGCGCCAGCACGCGGTAAGGTGACAGCCCGTCACCGCCGGGCGTCAGCGCCAAATGGGGGTCATGATTGTGCACTTCGGGGCTCAACTCCGCCATTTCCGCCTCAGAAATATAGGGCGGGTTTGAGGTGATCAGATCAAACACCCCCTCCACGCGGTCAAACCAGTCTGACTGCAGAAATGTGATCCGATCCGTGAGGTCCAGCGCCGCTGCGTTCTGTGCCGCGACAGCCAGCGCGGTGTTGCTGATGTCACAGGCAACCGCCGACGCCTCAGGCCATTCAGCCAGCAATGTCAGGGGGATACAGCCTGTCCCTGCGCCAAGATCTAGGATCCGGTCAGGTGTCGGTCCCGCCAATGCCTCGGCAATCAGGCTTTCTGTTTCAGGCCGGGGATCCAGCACGTCTTCGGTCACCACAAACGACCGGCCCCAGAACAGCCTTGTGCCAATGATCTTGGAGACAGGTCGGCGGCGCAAGCGTTCTGCGAGGGCCGCCGCAAAGCGCGCCTGATCGTCTGCGCTGACCTCATCCGGGCCCATCAACACCAACCGGTCGCGCGGCACTGAAAGGATATGCGCCAGAAGCGCGCGCGCATCACCGCCATCAATTCCGGCTGTGCGCAGATCCGCACCCGCCTGCAACAGCAGCGCCTGCACCGTGATCATGCGTCCATCTCAGCCAGCAGCGCGGCCTGATGATCCGCCGTTAGCGCATCGATCACCTCATCCAGATCGCCCTGCATCACCTGATCCAGCTTATAAAGCGTCAGGTTGATCCGGTGATCGGTCATCCGGCCCTGCGGGAAGTTATAGGTGCGGATCCGTTCGGAGCGATCGCCCGAGCCGACCTGCGATTTCCGATCCGCCGAACGTTCGCTGTCAATTCGCTGCCGCTCCATATCATAGAGCCTTGTCTTCAGAACCTGCATCGCGATTTCGCGGTTGCGGTGCTGCGATTTTTCCGAGCTGGTGACCACGATGCCGCTCGGCAGGTGGGTGATCCGCACTGCTGAATCCGTGGTGTTCACGTGCTGCCCACCCGCGCCTGAGGAGCGCATGGTGTCAATCCGGATGTCATTGGCATCAATGTGGATGTCGACATCTTCGGCCTCGGGCAGCACGGCCACAGTGGCGGCAGAGGTATGGATGCGCCCGCCACTTTCGGTTTCCGGCACACGCTGCACCCGGTGCACGCCGCTTTCGTATTTCAGCCGGGCAAAGACGCCCTCACCCTTCACATGGGCGGTCACCTCTTTGATGCCGCCCAGCTCGGTCTCATTCAACTCAATCACCTTGAAGGTCCAGCCACGCGCCTCGGCGTAGCGCTGATACATCCGCAGCAGATCGCCGGCAAACAATGCCGCCTCATCGCCGCCCGTACCGGGGCGGATTTCGATCATCGCGGGCCGCGCATCCGCTGCATCCTTGGGCAACAGCGCCAGTTGCAGCGCGGCCTCGGCCTCTGGCAAGGCAGCTTTCAGCGCGGGCAGTTCCTCCTCGGCCAGATCCTTCATTTCGGGATCTTCCAGCATCAACTCGGCCTCTTCGAGGTCTGAAAGCAGCTGTTTGTAGGCGGTGATTTGTTCAACCACCGGGCGCAGTTCCGCATATTCGCGCCCAAGCGCGGCGATGTCGCCACCCCCTTCGGCCATCTGCGCCTCGATATAGCCAAAACGGCTGGTGATCTGCTCTAGTCGGTCCAGTGAAATCATGGGTGTCGGTGTTTCTTATTCTGCTGATTTGGTCAAGAGCGCAGCCTGTGCTACCCTGACCGCATGAGATGTTTATTGCCTAAACTAGCAGTGGCGGCTCTGAGCCTGGTGCCGCTGCCCATCCTCGCCGATGTCAGCAGCGGCGGCAAAACGATTGAGTGTTACTGCACGGATCGCAGCGGCGCGCGGATCGAACTGGGGGAAACCATCTGCATGCAGGTGGATGGCCGCATGTTTATGGCGCAATGCCAGATGTCGCTGAATGTGCCGATGTGGCGCGAGCTGAGCGCGGGCTGCTTTACCTCAGAGCTACCGCAAAGCCGCAAGCCATTGCGCAACACGGCGGCTGTTGACGCCAAAATCTGACCGACCAAACCGCAGGCGGGCGTAGATCGCGCTGCCCGTCTCGCGGGCCTCAACCGTTGTGTAATCCGGAAAGCCCCAGAGCGCGGTGCGGGTTACATAGGTCATCCTGCCCTCATCCACGGATCCGGCCAGCAGTTTGGTGCGCGGCCAGTCCTGCGCCACTGCATCCAGATCCGCCAGACTTGCCTCGGTCAGGCGCAGCACACCATTGGGCCAATCGCGATCGGCTTGCCCTTCGACCGGGCGGTGCCAACGGGTTGGGTCACTGGGGGCAAAGCGGATGTAGCCCATTGCAACCAGCAGGATCAGTATCAGCCACTTCATCAAACGCCCCTCAGTTCTGTGTTTAAAATGGGCGCCGCGAAACATGAGCCGCGGCGCCTTGATCATGGGTTTAACCCTTGCGCCGCGTCCAGCCCCAAAGGCTGATCAGTTCCAGCGCCACATGGGCACCTGCAACGGCCGTGGCCCCGGTGGTGTCAAAGGGGGGTGAGACCTCAACCACATCGCCGCCCACCAGATTGATGCCCGCCAGATCGCGCAGCAGGATCGCCGCCTGACCCGAGCTGAGGCCACCCCAGACCGGCGTGCCGGTGCCGGGGGCAAAGGCCGGGTCAAGACCGTCAATGTCAAAGGTCAGGTAGCTAGGATGATCGCCAACGATCTCTTTCACCTGCGCCGCGGCGGCAGCTGCGCCTTTTTCATGGACCGCCCGCGCATCAATCACGTTGAACCCAAGCGAGTCCTCAACCGTTGTACGGATACCGATCTGGACCGAGCGTTTGGGATCAATAATGCCCAGCTTCACCGCCTTATACATAAAGGTGCCGTGATCGATCCGATCATAGTCATCATCCGGCCAGAGGTCGGAATGGGCATCAACCTGAATGACGCTCAACGGCCCGTATTTTTCAGCATAGGCCTTCAGGATCGGTAGCGTGATGAAGTGGTCACCGCCCAGGGTGATGGTGCCAACACCGGCCTTCAGGATGGTGCGGATATGCTCCTCCAGCACGCCGGGAAATTCAGCGATTTTGGCGTAGTCATAGGCCACATCGCCATAATCCACGATGCTCAGCTCACTCAGTGCATCATAGCCATCCCAACCATAGGCGGGATCCGGTGACTGCAAGGCGCTGGCTTCACGAATGGCACGCGGGCCAAAGCGGGTGCCGGGACGGTTGGTCACCGCATGGTCAAAGGGCACCCCGGTGACGGCCAGATCCACACCGGTCAGATCCTTGGTGTATTTGCGGCGCAGGAAGGACGGCGCGCCACCAAAGGTGTTTTCATAGGTCAAGCCACGCAGATCTTCGCGGGTAAACGCCTCATCTACTTGGTGTTTTGCATCTTCCAGCGCCATTGTGGCTGCCTCCCTCTATGAGATGGATCCAAATTTGATCAAATTCTATCAAGACCCCCGCCAAGGTCAATGCGGGATCAGCACACGCGTCGTGCTGCCCCCGATACAGATCAAACCGGCTGCGCCGTTTCCACCAATCTGACAAAGAAGGACGCGCCGATCGGGCTGATCTCATCGTTGAAGTTATATTTGGTGTTATGCACCGCAGCGCCTTCACCTGCGCCAAGGAACAGGTAAGCGCCCGGCCGCGCCTCCAGCATGTAGGAGAAATCCTCCGCCCCCATTTCGCGGCTGATGTCATCCTGCACGTTTTCACCACCCACAACCTCACGCGCGACATCGGCGGCAAAGGCGGTTTTGGCGGCATCGTTGATGGTGGCGGGATACCAGACCTCATAGTCCAGCTTGGCCTCAACCCCGTAGGCCGGGCCCATGCCGTCACAGATTTCCTGCATCCGCTGCATGACAAGTTTCTGCACATCCTTGTCAAAGGTGCGCACGGTGCCGTTGATATAGGCGGTTTCCGGGATGACGTTTTCCGCCGACCCGGTGTGGATCTGCGTGACCGAGATCACCAGATCGTTTAGCGCATAGTGGTTGCGGCTGGAAATCGTCTGAATGGCCTGCACGATGCCCACGGCCGCCACAACCGGATCCTTGCTGACATGTGGCTGCGCGCCATGACCGCCAACACCGGTGATATTGATGTGGAAGGTGTCCACCGCCGCCATGATCGGCCCCGGTGTGGTCTGCATCATACCGAAGGGCACGCCGGGCGCGTTGTGGATACCGTAGACCTGATCGATGCCAAACCGGTCCATCACACCCTCTTCGACCATGACACCGCCGCCGCCGCCATCTTCTTCGGCGGGCTGGAAGATCAGCGCAACAGTGCCTGAGAAGTTTTTGGTTTCATTCAGGTATTTCGCGGCACCCAGCAGCATCGTGGTATGACCGTCATGGCCGCAGGCGTGCATCTTGCCCTCCACCTTGGAGGCATAGGGCAGCCCGGTTTCCTCTGGCATCGGCAGCGCGTCCATGTCTGCACGCAGCCCGATCACGGGACCATTTTCGCTATCGCCCTGCCCGCGGATCAGCGCCACAACCCCGGTTTTGGCGATGCCTGTGTGAATCTCGGTGATGCCAAACTCGCGCAGTTTCCCCTCAACGAAAGCGGCGGTTTCAAAACAGTCAAAGCCCAGTTCAGGGTTTTCATGAAGATGGCGACGCCAGGCGGTCATATCCTCGGCGAAACCGGCGATGCGGTTGATGACGGGCATGTCAGTTGCTCCCAGATGTAGTCTCTTGGCGTTGGTCTAGCGCGGATTGACGGCGTTGCAAATGGGGGCACTCGTTCTTCTGCCACACGCACCCTTCTGCGGCTTCCCTCTCCGGCGCGCTTTGCCTAATCTGCCGGCAACACCCTCTGAAGGAGAGCGCAGATGACAAGCCCCCGCAACGACGCCCTGATCCATGATCCAAACGGTGGGATGGACCGTCTCTTGGAAATCATGCGGGCCCTGCGCGATCCTGAAACCGGCTGCCCCTGGGATATTGAGCAGAACTTTGCCACCATTGCGCCCTACACGATTGAGGAAGCCTATGAGGTCGCCGATGCGATCGAACGGCAGGAATGGGGTGAGTTGAAGGGAGAGCTGGGCGACCTGCTGTTCCAATCCGTCTTTCATGCCCAGATGGCCGAAGAGGCTGGCCTGTTCACCTTTGATGAGGTGGCCGACACCATGTCTGACAAAATGGTGGCCCGCCATCCGCATGTTTTTGGCGACGAAAACCGCGACAAATCGGCAGAACAGCAGACCAAGGATTGGGAAACCATCAAAGCGGCGGAACGCGCAGGCAAAGCCCAGCAAGGCACATTGGATGGTGTCGCGGTGGGCCTGCCCGCGTTGCTGCGCGCGGTGAAGCTGCAAAAACGCGCCGCACGGGTTGGGTTTGACTGGCCCGATGCCAGAAACGTTCTGGACAAGATCGTTGAGGAAGCCGGCGAACTGGTTGAGGCCCGCGACACGCTGACCCAGGCTGAGGTCGAAGAAGAATTTGGCGATCTGCTGTTCGTCATGGCCAATCTGGCCCGCCATTTTGAGGTGGAGCCTGAGGCCGCCCTGCGCGCCGCAAACACCAAATTTATTCGCCGTTTCGAAGGGGTCGAGGCGCGGCTGGCCGCAGACGGAAAACGCCCCCAGGACAGCACATTGGAAGAGATGGATGCCCTCTGGGATGCGGTGAAACTGGAGGAGAAAGCAGCCAAGACCAGTACCTGATTTTTTAATTCAGGTATTGACCGGGCGCAGGCAGGATTATTTAACGCAATCATCCCAATAGATCCCAATGAGGTTCGACCATGTTCAAACAAATGAAATTTGCTGCGCTCTCCGCTCTGGGCCTGGCTGTTGCCGCTCCGGCCGTCGCCGAAGAGGTTGTGAACGTTTATTCCTATCGCCAGCCTGAGCTGATCAAGCCGCTGACCGATGCGTTCACCGCCGAAACAGGCATCAAGGTCAATGTGGCCTACCTGAAAAAGGGCATGGTTGAACGCCTGCAGGCTGAAGGCGACCGTTCGCCCGCCGATCTGGTCTTCACCGTTGATATCTCGCGTCTCAGCGCAGTGGTTAACGCCGGTGTGACCCAGGCCGTCGACTCCGACGTGCTGGAGGCCAACGTGCCCGCCACCTACCGCGACCCCGAAGGCCACTGGTGGGGCCTGACCACACGCGCCCGGATCTTCTACGTCTCAAAGGACCGCGTGGCCGAGGGTGACATCACCACCTACGAAGATCTGGCCGACCCCAAGTGGAAAGGCCGCTACTGCACCCGTTCGGGCACCCATGCCTATAACGTCGCGCTGACCACCGCCGTCATCCACCACCTTGGTGAAGAAGGTGCCAAAACCTGGCTGGAAGGCGTCAAAGCCAACCTGGCGCGCAAACCGCAAGGCAACGACCGCGCGCAGGTCAAGGCGATCTGGTCCGGCGAATGCGACATCTCGGTCGGCAACACCTACTACATGGGCAAAATGCTGAAAGACCCTGAGCAGAAAGCCTGGGCCGAAAGCGTGAACATCGTTTTCCCGACCTTTGAAAACGCTGGCACCCACGTGAACATCTCGGGCGTCGCCATGACCAAAGCCGCCCCGAACCGTGAAAACGCGCTGAAGATGATGGAATTCCTGACGTCACCCGTTGCACAGGAAATTTACGCCGAAGCCAACTTCGAATACCCTATTGCACCGGGCACCGAAGCCGACGGTCTGGTCAAAAGCTGGGGCAGCTTCACGGCGGATGAGGTCAACCTGATGGATCTGGCTAAACTGCGCGGCACCGCCCTGAAATTGATCGAAACCGTCGATTTCGACAACTGATCGCAACCTCGATCAAAGCGTGATTTCAGCGGGCCCTTCGGGGCCCGTTTTGCTTGGCAGGTCACGGCTTGGGTGCTTGCACCCGGCAGGGGGATCGCCTTAGATAGGTTCCTGATTGAGCAGTTATATTTCCCAACAGGTGAAGTTATGGATCGCCCTTCCAAAGCCCTAGCGCAGGCCCGCCGTCGCGCCGAAGATATTCGCAAGCTGGCCCTCGCACATCTGTTGACACCTCAGGCAGGCTACCGCCCCCGCGCGATGGTGATCGAACTGGGCGAACTGGCCGAGGAGCATCCGGAACTGGACAAGGAGCCTGCATTTTTGCAGGCACGCATCCTGTCGACCATGGCCCGCGGCGGCCGCGCCCGTCAGGCCCAGAAACCCCTGTTTCGCCTCTTTCGCGCCGGGATCGAGGCCGGGCAGCCAGAAACCTATCAGCAATTTGAACAGGTTTTGAAATACGCCTGCCCTGGTCCCGACCAGCTGGACGGTTTGTTTTTCCACCGTTCCTTTCAGGACATGGATCATGATGAGATTTGGTCCGCAGTCGGCGACGGCATTGTAAAACTTCAGGCGCTTGGGTTTCAGGCCTTCCTCAATTCCGGAACCCTCCTTGGGGTGGTGCGGGATGGCAAGTTGATCCCACATGACGACGATGTGGATCTGGCTCTGGTGTTCGAGGCGAATAGCCAGGAAGAGGCCGCAGAGACCTGGCACAAGATCACGGTCCAGCTGGCCGATCAGGGCCTGCTCAGCCCGAATCCACCGCGCAATCCGGCGATGCGCAAGCTGACCACCGAAGGTCCCTGCAACATCGATTTGTTCCCAGCCTGGATCCAAGCCGGTCAGCTTTACGTCTACCCCTATTGTTGTGGCGATCTTGCAGCCGATCACGTGTTGCCGACAGAGGTTTGCCCGATCACTGGCCTGCCCATTCCGCGCAACGCACCCGATGTTCTGGTCCAGAACTACGGCGACGGCTGGGCGGTTCCCGACCCCAGTTATGCCTTCCCCTGGGCGCAGGCCAACCGCCGCTTCAAAGCCTTCCGCGACCGGCTGGAGCAGGTGACCGAACGCTAATTGAGAGGCGCGGAGTTTCGCCGAATTTCCCCCGCTGCCGCAACTCTCCTGTCTGGACATCCGGGCGCAATAAGGTCACTCTCCGCGCTCCATCAAGGAGGCGGATATGGACAAGCGCAAAATCATCATCGACACGGATCCCGGACAGGACGACGCCGTTGCCATTCTTCTGGCGCTGGGCAGCCCGGAGGAGATCGAGGTGCTTGGCATCACCGCTGTGGCCGGCAACGTGCCGCTGTCGCTGACCGAAAGCAACGCGCGCCGGGTCTGCGAACTGGCCGGCCGCCCAGATGTGAAGGTTTTTGCCGGCTGTGATCGCCCGATGGGCCGCCCGCTGGTCACCGCCGAACATGTGCATGGCGAAACTGGCCTGAACGGCCCGGTGCTGCCCGATCCCACCATGCCGCTGCAGGAGCAGCACGGTGTTGATTTCATCATCGACACGCTGCGCGCTGAGGCCTCTGGCACGGTTACACTCTGCCCGCTGGGGCCGCTGACCAATATCGCCACCGCCTTTGAAAAAGCGCCCGATGTTGTTGAAAAGGTGCAGGAAATCGTTCTGATGGGTGGCGCCTACTTTGAGGTGGGCAACATCACCCCAGCCGCCGAGTTCAACATCTACGTCGACCCACAAGCCGCTGATATCGTGTTCAAATCAGGCGTTCCGATTGTGGTCATGCCGCTGGATGTCACCCATAAGGCGCTGGTCACCCCGGCGCGCAATGATGCCTTCCGCAATATCGGCAACCGTGTGGGGATCGCCGTGGCCGAAATGACCGATTTCTTTGAACGGTTTGACAAGGAAAAATACGGCTCCGACGGGGCGCCGCTGCATGATCCTTGCGTCACCGCCTATCTGATTAGGCCTGAGCTGTTCAAAGGCCGCCACATCAATGTGGAAATTGAAACCCAGTCCGAGCTGACCATGGGCATGACCGTGGCCGATTGGTGGGGCGTGACCGACCGGCCTGCCAATGCGACCTTCATGGGCGATGTAGACTCTGACGGGTTCTTCGCACTGATCGCTGAGCGGATTGCCCGGCTGTGACCGCGCTGCGCCTCGCCCGGCCGGAAGATCTGGAAAAGCTGTTGCCTCTGGTGGCGGCGTTTCACGATCATATGGGCATCACCGTCAGTCAGGATCATCGCATCGCGGCCCTGATGCCGCTGCTGGAGGGCAGCCCGCTGGGCGTCGCCTATCTGATCGGCCCGCGTATGGCGCCGATCGGTTATGTGGTGATCAGCTTTGGCTGGTCGATTGAGTTCGGCGGTCTTGATGGCACGGTGGATGAGATTTTCTTGCGCGAATCCGTGCGTGGTCGAGGCATTGGCCATGAGGTGCTGAGCGAACTGCCCAAAGCGCTGGCAAGCGCGGGCCTGAAGGCGCTGCACCTCGAAGTGCGTGCGGACGATGAGGCGGCGCAGCGGTTTTACAAACGGCTGCATTTCACCCCGCGGGACGGCTATGTGCTGATGACCCGTGAAAGCTGATCGAATTGGATTGCCTTTGCTGTGTGGGGCGTTAGCTTGCCCCACATGACCCTGCATATCCCCTTTGACAACAGCTACGGCACCCTGCCGGATCGCTTTTTCACCCGCCAATCCGCAACCCCGGTCAGCGCGCCCACTCTCTTGGCGTTTAACCATGATCTGGCCGCTCAGCTAGAGATAACAACCGGGACTGACGCGGAACTGGCGCAGGTGTTTTCCGGCAATCAGGTGCCAGATGGCGCGGATCCGCTGGCACAGGTCTATGCCGGGCATCAATTTGGCGGGTTTTCCCCGCAGCTGGGCGATGGCCGTGCCCTTTTGCTGGGCGAAGTGCTGGACGCAAACGGAGAGCGCCGTGATATCCAGCTGAAAGGCTCCGGTCGCACCCCCTATTCCCGCAATGGCGACGGCCGGGCCTGGCTGGGGCCGGTGCTGCGGGAATACCTGCTGAGTGAGGCGTTTCATGCCCTTGGCATCCCGACCACCCGTGCCTTGGCGGCTGTGGCCACCGGGGATCGCATTCAGCGCGAAACCGGCCTGCCGGGCGCGATCCTGACCCGTGTGGCCGGCAGCCACATCCGGGTGGGCACCTTTCAGTATTTCTATGCGCGCGGCGACTACGACGGTTTACGCGCCCTTTATGACTACACTGTCGCGCGCCATTATCCGGCGGCGGACAGCCCCTTGGCGCTGCTCAAGGCGGTGATCGAACGGCAGGTGGATCTGGTGGTGAAATGGATGTCCATCGGTTTCATCCATGGGGTGATGAACACCGATAACACCGCGCTATCGGGTGAAACGATTGATTTCGGACCAGCCGCATTTATGGATACATATCATCCGGTTACCGTCTATAGCTCCATCGATCATCAGGGGCGATATTCTTACGACAATCAGGCCAACATCATCGGCTGGAACATGGCGCAGTTTGCCTCCTCTCTGGTGCCATTGGTCGAAAACACCGACAGCGCCGTGAAGGAGTTCACAGAGGCGGTGAACGCGATGCCGGCGATGATCCGTGACGCCTGGCGCCGGACCTTTGCCGCCAAGATCGGCATTTCCAACCCGCGCGACGGGGATGAAGCCTTGGTCAGCGAACTGCTGGTCTTGATGGCAAACCAGAGAGCGGATTTCACCAATACATTCAGATCCCTATCTGGAGAAGCTGCACGGGATCAGTTTACCGACCCTACAACCTTTGACGCGTGGGAAGCCACTTGGCGGGCCCGCATTGCGGAGGAAGACGCGCCGGAAGCGCTGATGCAATCGGTGAACCCCGCCATCATCCCACGCAATCACCGGGTGGAGCAGATGATCCAAGCCGCGGTTGCCGGCGATATGGCGCCGTTTGAGCGGTTGATGCAGGTCTTGGCGCGTCCCTATGAGGATCAGCCGGAGGCGATGGAGCTGACCTATCCACCGCAGCCGGATGAGGTGGTTCAGGCGACCTTCTGCGGCACCTGAACCAGTTTAACTTGCCCTGCTTAACGATTGTTTTTACGGCTGAAAAAGCGTGGATTCTTTGCAATGAACTCGGCGATCACAGCGGGCAAACCGCGGCGCGGACCGTCATGCGTCAGGTACTTCAGGTAGAGCCACCCGGCACTGGCGCCAATAAAGGCGCCGATCGCATCCACGATCAGATCCCCCATCGTGTCCATCAAACCGGATTTTTGCATATTGAGGCCAAACATCTGGTCCATGGCAAATTCAAAGATTTCCCAGAACGCCCCGATGGTCATCGCAAAACAAAAGGCAAAGAACGCCATCGCGATCGGAGGTGCGGCAAAAGCATCGCCTTGGAACATCATGAAAACCAACACAAATCCGATGAGGCCAAAGCCAACGGCGCTACCGCCATGCATGACGATATCCCACCACCAGAAGGTTTCGTAGAAATCAAAGGTCTCCCCCAGAAACAGCGTGCCGCCGACAAAGAGCACAATCGCTAAAATGAAACTGGGTGGCACCACCACCTCGGCCCAACGCGCCACGTAAAGCGGGGCCATAGACAACAGTAGCGTCATCAGTGCAACAAAAGCGGCCGGCCAGTTGCCGACAAACAGCTCGGCCACAGCGAAAATCAGCAAGATCAGCCAAATGATCCGCGCAAGCAGTGTTTGTTCTCGAAACAGGGTTCACACTCCTCAAATCAATCATATCTTAAAGGTATGATGGTACAGCGTTTTCGTCTTGCAAGCTACAACTTACAAAAATGCGTCGGGCTGGACCTGCGCCGACGCCCGGGGCGCAGCCTGCAGGTGATTGACGCCATCAGCGCCGATCTGGTTGTGCTGCAGGAGGCGGACAAACGCTTGCCGCCGCGACCAGCCGCCCTGCCGCATGATCTGGTCGAAGATCACGGCTGGCACATCCTGCCCTTTGGTCAGGTCGATGGCTCCCTTGGCTGGCATGGCAACGCAATGCTGGCCCGCCCGGGTATCGAATTGCTGAGCACCGCCCATATCGAACTGCCGGGGCTGGAGCCACGCGGCGCCATTCGCGCAGATCTGCAAACGCCCCTTGGCCCGCTGCGGGTTGTCGGCACCCATCTGGGATTGCTGCGGCGCAACCGGCATCGCCAACTGGCCTCGATCATGCGCCATCTGGATCGGCTGAGTGACCTGCCCACGGTGATTGCCGGCGATTTCAACGAATGGGGATCAATGCGGCCGCTGCAGGCCATCACCCACGGCATGACCATCCTGAAATCCGCCCCCAGCTATCCGGCGCCGCGTCCGGTTGCCGGACTGGACCGCTTTGCCCTCAGCAAAGATCTGCGTTTTGAAAAACCCAAGGTGCATCAGGCCAGACCGGCGCGCGTGGCCTCAGATCACCTGCCCGTCTGGGTCGATCTGCTTGCGGCGTGACATTTGGCGCCATGGCCGGCAAATCCGCTTGCCCCCAAGAGGTGACGCAGGTATCAGCGCCGCCCGCTGCCCCCTGTTGAAGCTACCTGTGGCCAACAGCCACGCAGCGGGCTAAACAAGAACGGCACGACATCAGACCTGCTGGGTGTGATCAGATTTGGGGACAGGAATGAGCGAAACGATCATCTCACGCTGCGAAGCCATGGGCCTGCGGATGACCGAGCAACGCCGCACCATCGCGGCGGTTCTGGAAGAATCGGCGGATCACCCCGATGTGGAGGAGCTTTATGCCCGCGCCTCTTCCCGCGATCCCCGCATTTCCATCGCAACCGTCTACCGGACGGTGAAGCTGTTCGAAGAAGCGGGCATTCTGGACAAACACGAATTTGGCGATGGCCGCGCCCGTTATGAGGACGCCGAGCGGGAACATCACGATCATCTAATCGACATGAACTCGGGCGAGGTGATTGAGTTCTGCGATCCCGAGATTGAGCAATTGCAGGAAAAAATCGCCGAAAAGCTTGGCTACCGACTGAAGGGGCACAAGCTGGAACTCTACGGCGTGCCGATCAGCAAACCGCAAAGCTGACCCAACGTCCTGTCGCCTCTTGTCCCTGTGACTGCAAAGCCCTAACAGGGCTGAGGGAGCAGGAGGAGCGCACATAATGAACAATCTGCAGAGCATCGCGCTGATGGTCTTTTCCATGGTGTGTTTCGCCATTGAGGACCTGTTCATCAAACAGCTGACCGGCGTCATGCCCGCAGGTCAGGTTCTGACCCTGCTGGGCGGCGGTGGTGCGTTTTTCTTTGCCCTGATGGCGCGCCGTGAAGGCGTCAGCCTGCTGCCGCCGTTGAAGGGCAATGGCGTGCTTTATCTGCGCACCAGCTGCGAAGGGGTCGCGGCGGTCTTTATCGTGTCTGCACTGGCTTTGGTGCCGCTGTCGACCTTTGCTACGGTGTTTCAGGCAAGCCCACTGGCGATCACCCTAGGGGCGGCGCTGTTTCTGGGCGAAACGGTGGGCTGGCGCCGTTGGGCCGCGATCTGTGTCGGCTTCCTTGGCATTTTGCTGATCATCCGTCCCGGCACCACCAGCTTTGATCCTGCCACCCTGCTGGTTCTGGGGGCCGTGGTGACCATTTCGGCCCGCGATGTAATCTCGCGCCGCCTGCCCGCCGCCACCCGATCCTCCGTCGTGGCGTTTCAGGGCTTCGGCTCCCTACTGATCACCGGGCCCCTGCTGATGCTGTTCATGGGCAATGCGCCGGTCGGCCTCAGTGGCAATGACTGGGGCATCACAGCGGTAACGATTTTCTTCGGCATGGTTGGCTATTACGCCATCGTGATGGCAACCCGGATCGGTGATGCCTCCGCGCTGGCGCCGTTCCGCTACACCCGCATGGTTTTCTCCATGGGGTTGGGCATGCTGATCCTGGGCGAACGCCCCGATCTGATGACCTATCTTGGCGCCGCTTTGATCATCGGATCCGGGTTTTACACCTACCTGCGCGAACGCCATCTGGCGCGACAGATTCGGAAAAATGTTAGCGCATGACATTTTTGCAAAAATCCGGGCGAAAATGTCTCAAATATTGGTCTGATTTTGATCAAACCATTGCGGTATTTCCCCTGATTTTCCGCCAATTGCGGGTTTTTCACCACGGGTGAGCGCAAACATGCATCTGCCCCCTTTTCCCCTGTGCCGCAGCGTTCTAAAAGCCGCGTGAACGGTCTTTTTTACAAAGGAAACTGGCCCATGAGCATTATCATCGACATTCACGCCCGCGAGATCCTCGACAGCCGCGGCAACCCCACTGTTGAAGTGGACGTGATCCTGGAAGACGGCACCATGGGCCGTGCGGCCGTGCCCTCGGGCGCCTCGACCGGTGCGCATGAAGCGGTGGAAAAACGCGACGGTGACAAAGACCGCTACCTGGGCAAAGGCGTGCTGGAAGCCGTCGCCGCGGTGAACGGTGAAATTGCCGAAGAACTGGTGGGCATGGATGTCACAGAACAGGTGGCCATCGACCAGGCGATGATCGATCTGGACGGCACCCCGAACAAGGGTCGCCTGGGTGCCAACGCCATCCTCGGCGTCTCGCTGGCCTGTGCCAAAGCCGCCGCCGATTTCACCTCGCAGCCGCTGTTCCGCTATGTTGGTGGCACCTCGGCCCGTGTCCTGCCGGTGCCGATGATGAACATCATCAACGGTGGGGAGCATGCCGATAACCCGATCGACATTCAGGAATTCATGATCATGCCTGTTTCTGCGGCCAACATCCGCGAAGCGATCCGCATGGGCGCCGAAGTGTTCCACACTCTGAAAAAGGAATTGTCCTCGGCAGGCTACAACACCGGCATCGGTGACGAAGGCGGCTTTGCCCCGGCGCTGGAAAGCACCCGCGTGGCACTGGACTTCGTGATGAAGTCGATCGAAAAAGCCGGCTACAAACCCGGTGAAGACATCTACCTGGCGCTGGATTGCGCCTCGTCTGAATACTACAAAGACGGCAAATACGAACTGGCTGGCGAAGGCAAATCGCTGTCGTCTGAAGAAAACGCCCAGTACCTGGCCGACCTCTGCGCCGATTACCCGATCATCTCGATCGAAGACGGCATGGACGAAGACGACTGGGAAGGCTGGAAACTGCTGACTGACAAGATCGGTGACAAGGTGCAGCTAGTCGGCGACGACCTGTTTGTGACCAACCCGGTGCGTCTGGCCGATGGCATTGCGCAGGGCGTGGCCAACTCGATGCTGGTGAAAGTGAACCAGATCGGCTCGCTCACCGAGACGCTGAAGGCCGTCGATATGGCCCACCGCGCGCGCTACACCAATGTGATGTCGCACCGCTCGGGCGAAACCGAGGACGCCACCATCGCGGACCTGGCGGTTGCCACCAACTGCGGCCAGATCAAAACCGGCTCGCTGTCACGCTCGGATCGTCTGGCAAAATACAACCAGCTGATCCGCATCGAAGAAGTGCTGGGCGAAACCGCCGAATACGCGGGTCGTTCGGTCCTGAAGTAAATTCAGGACACCAAGAAGCGATTGAAAAGGGTGGGCCACGTGCCCGCCCTTTTTGTTATGCGGGGGTGAGTGCGCGAATGAGGCCGGGACGCCTCCGGCGGGAGTATTTGGGGAACATTGAAAGGCGGTTTGGTCGCAGGGTGCATTGGCGATCTGTGCTGGAAATTGCCCCCGGGCTGTGCTGATCTGGCACCGAGCGAAGGCGGCACATAAAATGCACCCCTGGATTTTAACACTTACTCTGTGGCTGTTCAGTTGGCCGGTTCTGCGCGACAGCGTTGACCGGATGCATTTTGTATTGCAGAGCCACAGCGCGCTGCCTTTGGTGGATCAGCGCTATGCCGACCATCCCGTTGCGGTCTTAGTGCATCTGGTGCCTGGGGTCGTGTTCTTCGTGATCGGGCCATTGCAATTCAACAGCACCTGGCGACGGAACCGGCATCTGCACCGTTGGGTCGGATACACCTATTGCTGGACGGCGATAACCTCATCGCTGGGAGTGATGTATATGGTCTTTGCCTTCCCGGCCTTGGGCGGCACCCTGACCATCGCTGTGACTTGGGCCATCTGCCTTGCCATGTGTGTGGCCATCCTCGCAGCGATCCAAGCGGCGCGGGTACGACATTTCATGTGGCATCAAAGTTTGATGCGGCTTTCCTTTGCGCTGGGACTGACCGTTGCAACGGCACGGCACTACATATCCGCCGGGCGGCAGTTGTTTGATGTGCCTTTCGTTGACAGCTTCACTGTTGCCTCCGCTTTAGGTCTGATGACCAACCTTGCGGTGTTGATCTGGCTCGAACGGCACAGGGCCCTGCGGCTTTGGCTGGACCTGCGGCGATCCCGCGCCTAAACCACAGGGAAAACACCTGAGGCCCCATGCAGATCCCATCCCCCGAAAACCAATTCCAGGCAGACCATGCCGCTTTGATGATGGCGAGCTATGAGCGCCTGCTTGGGCGTCCCTTGGCGGAAAGCGCAGAAGCGCTGTATCACAGTGACGCAGTAGTGCTGAGCCATGACGGGGCGGCAGATCCGGTGCTGACCTATGGCAATGTGACCGCGCAAACCCTGTGGGAGATGGGCTGGGATCAGCTGACCACCCTACCCTCACGTCTGACGGCGGAGCCCGCGCATCGCGCGCAGCGGGACGCGATGTTTGCTGAAATGCGCGCCAAAGGGTTTATCGAGAATTACCACGGCATACGCATCAGCGCCTCGGGCACCCGGTTTGAGATCCGCAATGCGGTGATCTGGCCGCTGCTGGATGCCGCTGGTGTCAAACGCGGTGAGGCCGCCAGCTTCACCGAATGGCAAGTGCTGTAACCCAACGCGTCCGGCGGTTATTGAAACCGATCCGGGCGATAGGGTTTCAGCAATGGCGCGCGGGGATCATCGTTCAGCTCCTCCGCGACAATCTCCGCCACAATCGCCGCCAGCGTTGCGCCGGAGTGCATCACCGACAGGTAGAGGCCCCGCGGGCCGATGGCACCAATCGCTGGCAAGCCGTCACCGGGCACCGGTCGTGGCGCGACCATGGCTTGTTCCCATTCTGGTTGCAGCGCGGGGAACAGCGTCTGCAACCGCGCTTCGGCATCTGCAAGCAGGGGCATCAGGTCCGGGATCGCCTCCGCCGTGTCGCCTTGATGGCCGGGCGAGGTTGGGAACAGCAACCGGCCGCTGGGATCCTGCCGCAATTCCAGCTGCGGCGTGACGAGGATTTGATCCATGATGCGGGGCAGCGGTCGGCTGCGCATCAACACACCGGGACGGGTCAGCATCGGTAGTTTGATACCAAGCGGGTCCAGCAGCGCCGCCGCGCCAGTGCCTGCACAGATCAACACCTGATCGGCGGCTACGGGGCCGCAGGTGGTCTCGACCCCGGCAATCCGGCCAGACCGTTCGATCAAACCTGTGGCGCGCAGCCCGGCAATGACCCGGGCGCCTTTGGCCTGCGCGGCCTTCAAGAGCTGCGCCACAACCTCCCCCGTTTCAGCGGCACCTTCGGCCGGGAACAACAATGCCTCCTCCGGTACGGTCGCCAGATCCGGCAGGCGTTTCTTGACCTCAGCGGCCGCCATCAACTCCACCGGATAGCCCAGAGCGCCAAGATCGCGGTGCAGCCTGTGCAGCCCCTCACCCTGTTCTTCCCACCAGAGCGCCCCGGGCCAGCGCAGCGACAGTTCCGGCACATCGGCCTTCAATCGGCGCCAGGCCTCCATGCCTGCAAGACGCAGACGGAAATGATCTTCATCAGCAAAGAAGGACGCATTGAGCCAGCCAAAGCTGCGCCCAGATGCTGCCTGGCCCGGCAGGCCGGCATCCAGAACCGTCACCTCAGCGCCGCGCCGGGTCAGCTGAAACGCCAGTGCAGCCCCAATCAATCCTGCCCCGACAATTGCGATCTTCTGCGCCATCTACTACTCCTGATCTCAGTTACTTCCGAACGCTACAGGTTAGACATGGACGCGCAAGCCATTATCGATCATTTGCAACTGGATCCCCATCCCGAGGGCGGCCATTACCGGCAAACCTGGGTGGCTGAGGCGGGCGAAGATGAACGCGCCGCCGGCACCAGCATCTATTTTCTGTTGAAGGAAGGTGAACAGAGCCTGTGGCACCGGGTGATCGACGCAGCTGAAATCTGGCATTACTACGCCGGGGCGCCGCTGATCCTTTCGATGGCGGCCAGCGAAGAAGGCCCGGCGGTGGATCACCTGCTGGGCACCGATCTGGCCGCGGGTCAGGAACCACAACTGATTGTGCCGGTGAACCATTGGCAGGCGGCGCGCAGTACCGGCGCCTACACATTGGTTGGCTGCACCGTGTCGCCCGGATTTTTGTTTGAGAAATTTGTGCTGGCGGAGCCGGGGTTTAGCATTCCCGGTTGAGGCGATTGGGTGAACCTGCCCCAACGTCACCCTGATACCGTATTTACCGCAATCCATCAAACGCCCTAGAATAATAGGGTATGGATGCAAAAGACCTCATCGACATGCTTGGCCTCTCCCCCCATTCGGAGGGAGGGTTCTATTCCAGAACCTGGACAATCCCCGAACAGACCGGCGCGCTAGCGACCACGATTTACGTGCTGTTTCAACAGGGCGATATCACCACCTGGCACCGCAAAAGCTCCGACACGCTGTGGCATCACTACTATGGTGCGCCGCTTCTGGTGTCTTCATCGCCGACGCACTATGGGCCGCGGCAGGATCGGGTGTTGGGAACGGATTTTTCCGCTGGCGAACGGCCGCAAATTCCGGTTGGGCCAGATTATTGGCAGCGCACCGAGTGTTTGGGGGCGTTCACACTGGCCGGTGTGACCGTTGCGCCGGGTTTCCGGTGGGAGGATTTCACCCTTGCCCCGCCGGATTTCGACATTCCCAAGCTCAAGACGCAGCCCACCTAGGCTGCGCCACAGATCCAACGGGTCAGCTTTGCAGGTGTTGGACCAGCATACGGGTTGAGGAATCCTTGCCGTCCGGCACCTCTTCACCCGACAGCACCGGCCCCAGGGCCAGCGCCAGCTCTTTGCCCAGCTCCACACCCCATTGGTCATAAGAGTTAATGCCCAGCATCACCCCTTCGACAAAGACGCGATGTTCATAGAGCGCCACGATCTGGCCCAGAACAAAAGGCGTCAGCTTGTCATAAATCAGCGTGATGGACGGGCGGTTGCCCGGGAACACGCGGTGACGGGCCTGACGATCCAGCTCATCCCCGGTGAGGCCCTTGGCGGCCATGATTTCTGTCGCCTCGGCCAATGAACGGCCTTTCATCAAGGCCTCAGACTGGGCAAGACAATTGGCGACCAGCAGGTGATGGTGATGGCTCAGATCAGCCTCAAACCCCTGTTTGCCAACCATAAATTCGCAAGGCACAATGGCAGTGCCCTGATGGATCAGCTGATAAAACGCATGTTGTCCGTTGGTGCCCGGTTCCCCCCAGACCACGGGGCCGCTGACCGATTGCAGATCCGCCCCATCCATGGAAACACGCTTGCCGTTGCTCTCCATCTCCAGCTGCTGCAGATAGGCGGGCAGCCGTTCCAGCCGCTGTTCATAGGGCAGCACCGCGCGGGTGGCATAGCCCAGCCCCTGATGATGCCATATGCCAACCAGCGCCAGCAGCACCGGTAGGTTCTGACGCAGATCCGCTTTGCGGAAATGATCGTCCATCGCACGCGCGCCGGCCAGGAAGTCTGCAAAATTTTCAGGGCCAATGGCGATCATCAGGCTCAGCCCAATCGGCCCCCACATGGAGTAGCGGCCACCGACCCAATCCTCAAACCCAAAGACGCGGGAGGCATCGATGCCAAAATCGGCGGTCTTTTCGGCTGAGGTGGACAGGGCCGCAAACTGGGCGCCGGGGTCCGCGACCAGTGCTTCCATCCAGGCCTTGGCTGAGGCCGCATTGGTCATGGTCTCAATCGTAGTGAAGGTTTTAGAGGCCACGATCACCAACGTGGTTTCCGGATTCAGCCCTTTCAGCACATCGGCCAGATGCGCCCCATCGATGTTGGAGATGAAGTGACACCGTGGCCCATTGCAATACGGCGCCAGCGCCTTCACCGCCATCACCGGACCCAGATCCGAGCCACCGATCCCGATATTTACCACATCGGTGATCTTGCCGCCCTGCCCGATATAGCTGCCGTCGCGCACCGCATTGGCAAACTCTGCCATTCGGTCACGGGTGGCCCGCACACCGGGGATGACATTTTCGCCGTCGACCTCAACCACAGTACCAAAGGCCGCGCGCAGGGCGGTGTGCAGCACGGCACGCCCTTCGGTTTCATTGATCTTGGCGCCGGAAAACATCGCATCGCGCTTTTCGGCCAACCCGGCGCGCTCAGCCTCGGCCAGCAGGAACTCAAGCGCGTCACGATCAAGATTGGTTTTGGAATAGTCAAACAACAGGCCGTCGGCATGGGTCGAAAACGCCATGGCGCGCCCGGCATCTTTGAAGAGATCCAGAATATGACGACCCTGCGTGCGCTTGGCGTGGCTGGCAAGTGTCTGAAAATCCATTGTGTCGCGTCCTATCTTGGCGTTTTGATCGGCAGGTTGTTCAGTGGCTGTTACGGTGCCCAATGCACCGTTGCATTGTCCAGAATGGCGCGCACCGGGGCCTCTTCTGCCGGCAGGTGACGGGCCCGTTCCAGCGCCTCTTTCTTATCTTCGCCCATGATAACGATGTGAAGGTTAATCGCATCACGCAGCACATGAGCCGACAGTGAAATCCGCTGTTCTTCCAGACCTTCGGCGCGCATCGGAACCAGAATAGGCGCATGGGCGTCCAGCGCCAAACGCAGGTTGTCGCCACGTGGGAACAGCGAGGCGGTGTGCATATCCGCCCCCATCCCCAACAGCGCCACCGAGATCGGCAGTTTCGGCTCAATCGCTGGCGCCAATTTGGCCACCATATCCTCTGGCGCGTCGGCCTCGGCATAAAGCGGCACCATGGAGGCGGCGCTGGCATGATCTGTCAACAGACGTTCACGCACCAGTTTGGTGTTGGAGCGCGGATGATCCTCAGGCACCCAACGTTCATCGCTGAGCATCACGTCAACCCTGCCCCAATCCAGATCAGCAGCGCAGAGATCATCAAAAATCGGCCCCGGCGTTGTGCCGCCCGGCACCACAAGGGTCACACGATCTTCGTGATGCAGAATGCTGGCCAGTTCGCCCGCCAATTTGTTGGCCAGATCGATCGCCAACATATCGCGGTCAGGATATTCAACAAAGTTCATGAGCGGATCTCCCTCCAACGGCGGCCATCCTGATGCATCAGGGCCAATGAATCCTCAGGTCCAGCGCTGCCGCTGTCATAGCTTTCAGGGCGGTCGCCTCGGGCTTCCCAGCCGTCGATGATCGGATCGGTCCAATCCCATGCGGCCTCCACCTCATCGCCGCGCATAAACAGCGTCTGGTTGCCCCGGATCACATCCATGATCAGCCGTTCATAGGCATCTGTCACCACCTCAGCCTCGGGCCCCAAAGCCTCGGAGAAGGTCATGTCCAATGGCACGTCCACCAGACGCATGCCGCCCGGCCCCGGCTCCTTGATGGTCACATCCAGATCGATGCCCTCATTGGGCTGCAGCCGGATCGACAAGGTGTTGCGGTGACGGCCGGCATCCTCATCAAAAATCGAATGCGGGGTTTCTTTGAAGACCACGGCGATCTCACTGGCGCGCGCCTTCATCCGCTTGCCGGTGCGCAGATAGAACGGGGTGCCGGCCCAACGCCAGTTGGACACATGCACCTTCATCGCCACAAAACTTTCGGTTTTGGACTGGTCGTTATGCACATCATCGAGGTAGCTCGTGCGCTCCCCATCCGCCTTGTACTGGCCGCGCACAATGTCGCCCGGCTCCACCGGATCCAGCGCGCGGATCACCTTCAGCTTTTCATCGCGCACCGCATCGGGGTCAAACTTCGCCGGCGGCTCCATCGCGATCAGACACAAAAGCTGCATCAGGTGGTTCTGCACCATGTCCCGCATCGCGCCTGAGCGGTCATAGTATTCACCCCGCCCCTGCACACCGACGGTTTCCGCCACAGTGATCTGAATGTGATCCACATACTGGCTGTTCCACAGCGGTTCAAACAGCATGTTGCCAAACCGGATCGCCATCAGGTTCTGCACGGTTTCTTTGCCCAGATAGTGGTCAATACGGTAGATCTGGCTTTCGTCAAAATGCGCGGCAAGCGATGTGTTCAGCGCCTTGGCGGTTTCCAGATCCCGGCCAAAGGGTTTTTCCACAACAATCCGCGTGTCCGGATCAACCATCCCATTGCCGTGCAGCCGCTCTGCCAAAGCGCCAAACAGGCTGGGCGCGACCGAGAAGTAGAAGGCGCGCACTTTGCCTTCGCGCATTTTACCGGCCAGTTCTTTCCAGCCATCGGTGCCCATCGCGTCAACTTTGACGTAATGTAGCGCAGCCAGAAAGCCCTTCAGCTGATCGGCATCCGGTTTTGGGCCGGGGTTAAATTCGGCCAGCGCGTCTTTCACCAGTTTCTGAAACGCCGCATCATCCATGTCCGAGCGCGCGGCGCCGATGATCTGCGACCCCTCGGGCATCTGGCCAGCACAATACCGGCGAAACAGGGCAGGCAGAATTTTGCGGCGGGCCAGATCCCCGGTTCCGCCAAAAATGACCAGATCAAAGGGATCGACTGGGATGACACGCGAGACCATGAAACTATCCTTGTCAGCGCCTGCCAACCTGCGAAAGCCAGCAAGCTAATTGTGAGTATGTTAGCGCTATCGACGCTCTGATACTTTATCCCTGCGCCACAGTCTAGCATTCAATCCATTTATCGTCGCTGAATTGAATTATCACAATGGCGTCAGCCATATGTGACGCCCTTTCGCTGGCGAAACGTGGCATGTAAGGTCCGACCAAGACGCAGTGATGAGGGCGAAATGAAGGATTCCCAAACGGTTGTCGCCAATGAAGGCAAATTCATTGACCCCCGGCTGACCGCTGACGGGCAGGCCCGCGCCCATGTTGCCCTGTCCAACCCCGATACGCTGTGGTTCAACACCGGTACGCTGTGCAACATCACCTGCGCCAATTGCTACATCCTCAGTTCGCCCAAAAATGACGCGCTGGTCTATCTGACCGTGGCCGAGGTTGAGGATTACCTGAACCAGCTGGAAGAGCGGCGCTGGAATGTGCGCGAAATTGCCTTCACCGGTGGCGAGCCGTTTATGAACCCCGATATGCTGGCAATGACCGAAGCGGCCCTGCGCCGGGGCTATGAGGTATTGATCCTCACCAATGCGATGATGCCGATGATGCGGAAACGCGTGCGCGAAGGTCTGGTGCGGCTGAACACCACCTTCCCTGGCAAGCTGACCTTGCGGATTTCGCTGGATCACTGGGATGTGGAGGCGCATGACGCCGAACGCGGCAATGGCGCCTTTGAGAAATCCCTGACCGGCATGGATTTCCTGCGGGACAACAATGTGCAGATGGCCATTGCTGGTCGGGCGCTCTGGCATGAAAGCGATGCCGCCGCCCGCGCAGGCTATGCCGCGATCTTCAAGGCACGCGGCTATAAGATCGATGCGGACAATCCGGCCCAATGTGTGTTGTTTCCCGAAATGGACATGAGCGCCGAAGTGCCCGAAATCACCGAGGCCTGCTGGGGCATCCTGAACAAATCGCCCGACAGCGTGATGTGCGCCTCCTCCCGCATGGTGGTGAAACGCAAAGGCGCCGCCAGCCCCACGGTGTTAAGCTGCACCCTGCTGCCCTATGACGAACAGTTTGAAATGGGCACCACCCTGGCCGAGGCTGAGGCAGACGTTGCCCTGAACCACCCCCATTGCGCCAAGTTCTGCGTCTTGGGCGGCGCCAGCTGTTCTGGTTGATCAGTTTGTCAGGATTTGAGGGGCTTCAGCATTTGAGGGATCAAGGGGCTTTGCCCCTCGCCGCGCTGCGGCTCACCCCAGAGTATTTTGGGAACGATGAAAGCGCCGGTTCCCGCGCAATCAGCCTGGGTGGCTGACCGTGCCGCCCCCAACAAGCGCCGAGACGCCGGTGGTTTCGGGGCTGGAGGTCGGCAATCCTTTGGCGACGCGGATCGCCAGATAGGCAAAGGCCTGCGCCTCCAGCATATCACCGTCCAGCCCGACAGCTTCAACCGGTTTGACCGGGCAATCGATCCCAGCCTGCAACATCTGCATCATCACCGGATTGTGCCGCCCACCACCCGTCACCAGGATCTGTGACGGCTTGGTGGGGCAATGATCCAGCGCCAGCATCACTGCCGTGGCGGCCATGCCGGTCATCGTCGCCGCCGCATCCGCATCACCCAGCTCCCGCACCAGATCCAGCATGTCGGCAAAGGCATCGCGATCCAGCGACTTTGGTGGGATCTTGGGGAAATAGGCATCATCCAGAAACAGCTCCAACGCGCCATCAACCACTTCGCCCTGCGCCGCCAAAGCGCCGTCCTTGTCATAGGACAGGCCGCGCCGCTCTTGCATCAGATCATTGATCGGCGCGTTGGCCGGGCCGGTGTCAAAGGCCAGCAGCGCGCCGGGTTCCTCCGGGGAGGATTTGCGCGGATCAACCCATGTGATGTTGCCGACGCCGCCGAGATTGAGAAAACACAAAGGCGCCGTCGCCCCGATCCACTTGGCGCAGGCGAAATGGAAAAACGGCGCCAGCGGCGCGCCCTGCCCGCCCAGACGCACATCGGCCGAGCGGAAATCCCAGGCCACCGGCAGCCCCAGACGCGCCGCCAATGCTGCACCATCGCCCACCTGATGGGTGCCACGCCCGCCGGGGTCATGGGCCAGGGTCTGACCGTGAAAGCCCACCAAAGCGGCGCCCTCAAACCCGGCCAGCAATTCAGCATGGGCCTGCACACAGAGCTCCGCCACCTCCGCAACGCCGGCCTCCCCGGGCCAGCGCCCTAGCCCTGTGCGCAGAACCGCCTGCTCCGCATCGGAGTAGGCGCGATAACCACTGTCGCCAAAACCCAGGATCGCATGGCCGTCGCTTTGCAACATCGCCGCATCCACACCGTCCAATGACGTGCCTGACATCGCCCCCAGCGCCCAGATCGGCGCGTCTTTTGCCTGCTCCTGCATTCGCCCCTCACAGCCCTCACTGCAAAACCCCTGAAAGGGTGCAAATTCACACCTTCCCCCTTGGGTAGATGCAGCTTATACACACGGGCGCAAAGCTGTAAGGGACAAAAGCAATGACCTACCACCCCAAATCGGATTTCATGCGTGTCATGATGGAGCGCGGCTTTATCGCTGACTGCACCGATTATCAGGCACTTGACGAAGCGCTCTGCGCAGGGGTGGTGCCCACCTATATCGGCTATGACGCCACGGCAAAGTCACTGCACGTGGGTCATTTGCTGAACATCATGATGTTGCGCTGGCTGCAAAAGACCGGCCATAAACCGATCACGCTGATGGGCGGTGGGACCACCAAGGTGGGCGACCCGTCGTTCCGCGCGGATGAACGCCCGCTGCTGACGCCAGAGGCGATTGACGCCAACATCGACGGCATGAAGCAGGTGTTTGCCAAATACCTCAGCTACGGTGACGGCGACACAGACGCGGTGATGCTGAACAACGCCGAGTGGCTGGATAACCTCAACTACCTTGAGTTCCTGCGCGACATTGGCCGCCACTTCTCAGTCAACCGCATGCTGAGTTTTGAATCGGTGAAATCGCGTCTGGACCGTGAACAATCGCTGAGCTTCCTTGAGTTCAACTACATGATCCTGCAGGCCTATGACTTCCTGGAGCTGAACCGCCGCTACGGCTGCCTGCTGCAGATGGGCGGCTCGGACCAATGGGGCAACATCATCAACGGCATCGACCTGACCCGTCGCGTGCTGGAAAATGAGATTTTTGGCCTGACCTCACCCCTGCTGACCACCTCGGATGGGCGCAAAATGGGCAAATCCCAAGGCGGCGCGATCTGGCTCAATGGCGATATGCTCAGCCCTTATGAGTTCTGGCAGTTCTGGCGCAACACCACTGACGCCGACGTCGGCCGCTTCCTGAAGCTCTACACCGAACTGCCGGTCGAGGAATGCGAACGCCTCGGCGCGCTGGCAGGTCAGGAGATCAACGACGCCAAGGTGGTGCTTGCCAATGAGGTGACCACCCTGTGCCACGGCGCAGAAGCTGCAGCCGCTGCCGAAGCAACCGCACGTGAGGTCTTTGAAAAAGGCGGTGTCGGTGATGACCTGCCCACGCTGGAGCTCTCCGCCGCGGATCTGGGCGATGGCATCTCCATCGTGCAGCTGATCGTGAAATCGGGCCTTGCCAAATCCGGCAAAGACGCCAAACGCCTGATCAAGGAAAACGGCGCCAAGCTGGACGATGAAAACCTGACCGATGCAGGCTTGATGGTCGACGCCGCCAAACTTGCGCAGCCGATCAAGCTCTCCGCCGGTAAGAAACGCCACGCACTGGTGAAACTGGCCGACTAAGCGCCGGAGAGATTGTGAATTTGGAGCGCCCGCGCCTTGAATGGTGTGGGCGTTTTTTTAGTACCGTGACCGGGCGCAGTACTTCCTATCGCTAATTCGCTATAAACGGACCATCAGCGGACTTTCCTGCCATTGACGTACCATATTTGAAAGTCCGATTTGGCGATCAGCCTGTCAGTGTCTAATGTAGCCTGATCGATCTATGGTGTCGTTCTGATCGTAACAAACATACAGGCTGTCACCATCTATAGACATCGCGCTGCACATACCCAAATAGTGAGCTTCGCATTGTTCGCCGCCAATTACGACGATGGTGTCATGCTCGCCGATTAACTCTGCAACCTCGGACTTAGATGTCTCTCGGTTATGCAAGAAATTTTGTCGTAGGTCCTGAACCATTGCCCCACGAGGGCATCGTTGGCGTTGCTGAGAACAGCTATCATCAGTGTTTGCTTCGCATTCCCCATTTGCCGCCCATTCTTCTTTGTTGAAAGTTGCGCCACGGAACGCTTCGCCGGATGACCAAAACAATAGCCCTATCAATAGCCCTATGATGACCAACGCCACGGCGAAAATGGAAGATAAAGCTACTAACAA
Source organism: Thalassovita sp. (assembly GCF_963691685.1). Classification (GTDB taxonomy): domain Bacteria; phylum Pseudomonadota; class Alphaproteobacteria; order Rhodobacterales; family Rhodobacteraceae; genus Thalassobius. Next base: position 2,180,458 of record NZ_OY829290.1, on the reverse strand, counting down.
AAATTTCTTGAGCACAGATTAGCCTCAATGGTGGTTCTCGAAATACCTTCGCATGTAAAGGGAGCTGAGCTCAAGAAAGAGGAAAGCAGACCTTAGCTGCAATACAGAAGTTCGGCACTTTGGGCTCAAAGCCGACCTTAATCACCACTCGAACATCACTCTACTCCGCCGCGGGCAATTTCAGCGCCTTGGCCTCAGCCCGGCTCAGCTGCGCGCCCTGTTTGCGGGTTAGCAATTCCGCGCGTGCTTTTTCATACTGCGGATCCTGCCAGAACATCAGGCAGCCGTTGCAGCCACGGCCGCAGCAGCCTTCGACGCCAACGCGGTTGGTTTTGTGCCGCCGTTCCGCGGCCCCTTCCCCGATGGCATCAACCAGTTTGTCACGTGACCGGTCATAGGCTTTGGGGCGGTTTTTGCCCGAGCTTTCGATCCCCTGCACCACCTTATCCAGTTTGATCCGGGCCCATTGTTCATCCGTCAGGGCGCGTTCTTTGCGCATCACGGTGTATTCTGGAAACTGCGCGCGCAGCCAGTCGGTGTCCTCATGATCAAACAGGGCAAAGGGCACCCGGATCACCGTCTTGGTGGAGCCATGAATGACCTCTTTGCGCGCGCCTGTCGCGGCCTCTTCAAAATCATACATCCGCAGCAGCACCGTGTCCCGCGCGATGGGGGAGACGAACTCCAACACATCGCCCGCTTCCAGCTTGTTTTTCACCTCAATCAGGAAGGCATCCGCCTCCACCCCGACAACCACCCCGGCGTATTCCCACTGGGCAATGGCGGCGGTGTGTTCATAATTATGCGCATGATTGGTGAGCCGCCCCTCATGGAAGGCCAGCGTGTAACCGCGGTTCCCGACGGTTTCCAGCTCCGCCATATAGGGTTTCGGATCCCAGCCCGCGGGGTCGGCGTAATAGGCATCAATCGCCATGCGGTAGGCACGGGCCACAATGGCGCAGTAGTATTCGGATTTGCCGCGCCCTTCGACCTTCAGGCAATCCACGCCGATCTTCAGATAATCATCCAGTTTCGGCATGATGCACAGATCGCGGGAGTTCATGATGTAGCTGCCACGGCCATCCTCTTCGATCGGCATCAGCTCCCCTGGGCGGCAGCCCTCTTCCAGCAAAAATTCAAACATATCTGAATTTTCCGGTGTGATATTCAGGTCCTCAACCGTGCCGTCCTTCAGCCGCATCCGCACCTGATAGTTCCAGCGGCAGGAGTTGGCGCAATTGCCCTGATTGGCGCCGCGCTCGGCCATGAAATTGCTGAGCAGACAACGCCCCGAATAGGTCATGCACATGGCGCCATGCACGAAGGCTTCCAGCTTCACATCCGGGCATTTTTCACGAATTTCGGCCAGTTCGGGGTAGGAGACCTCACGCGCCAGAACCACCAAAGCGGCGCCCTGATACTGCCAGAAATCCACCGACAGCCAGGAACAGACGTTCGCCTGGGTCGAAATATGCAGCGGAATTTCCGGCGCGTGTTTCTTAACATAGGTAAAGACGCCGGGGTCCGCGATGATCAGCCCGTCGGGCTGCACCTTGCGGATGGTTTCGATGTACTCATCGAGCTTCGGCACGTCTTTGTTGTGGCTGAACAGGTTCAGCGTCAGATAGGCGCGTTTGTCGTGGGCGTGACAAAACGCAACGCCCTCAATCACCTCTTCCAGCGAAAACTGCGACTTGGTGCGCAGGCTCATATCCGGCGTGCCGAGGTAAACGGCGTCAGCTCCATAGAGCACAGCCATTTTCAACTTGCGCAGATTGCCTGCGGGCATCAGCAGTTCGGAACGTCTCATCTGGGCCTCTCCTTGCGGGACAAGAGGGCCTGATAAACGAATTTCAGCCAGAGAAAACAGGTGTTTTCGCTGTATCTTTATCGGGTCTTTCCAGGATCTTTACCGGCGGATTAGCGCGCCGCCAGCGCTTCTTCCAGAACTGATTTCACCACCGCGCGATCCACCTCAGATGTGACAAAGGCCTGCCCGATGCCGCGCGCCATGATGTAGTTAATCTTGCCATCCATGACCTTCTTGTCCTGGCTCATCAGATCAATCAGCGCCTCAGCACCCGGCAGATCACCGGGGATGTCTTTCAGATCCACCTTCATACCCATGCGGGACAGGTGTTCGCGCACTCGGCTGGGATCTTCCTGGCTGCACAGGCCCAAGCGCGAGGACACTTCAAACGCCAACGCGCAGCCGATGGCCACCCCTTCACCGTGCAGCAAACGGTCGGAATAGCCCGTCGCCGCCTCCAGCGCGTGGCAGAAGGTATGACCCAGGTTCAACAGCGCACGATCGCCCTGCTCAGTCTCGTCCCGCGCGACGATATCCGCCTTCATCTCGACCGAGCGTTTGACCGCGTAAATCCGCTTGGCCATGTCCCCAGCGGCGGCGTCTTCGGCGTTGGCTTCCAGCCAGTCAAAAAACGCCGCGTCGCCCAGCAACCCGTATTTCACCACCTCACCGTAGCCGGCAAGGAAATCCCGTTTGGTCAGCGTGCCCAGCACTTCGGTATCGGCCAACACGAGCGAAGGCTGATGGAACGCTCCGATCAGGTTCTTGCCCTGCGGCGCATTGATACCGGTTTTGCCACCAACCGAACTGTCCACCTGCGCCAGCAGGCTGGTCGGGATCTGCACAAAACGCACGCCACGCCGCATCACTGCGGCTGCAAAGCCCACCAGATCGCCAATCACACCACCGCCAAGCGCAATGACAACATCGTTGCGCTCAATCTTCTCCGCCAGCAGCCATTCCACCGCACGTTCGAAATGCGGCCAGCTTTTGGTGGCCTCCCCCGCTGGCAACTGCAGGTAAACCATATCAATATCAGCCGCTTGCAACCCGGACTTCAATGCATCAAGGTGCAATGCCGCAACATTTTCATCGCTGATCACCGCAACTTTTTGGCGCCGCAGCAACGGCGCAATCAACTCACCCGACCGCGCAATCAGACCGGGACCAACCAGCACATCATAAGCGCGATCCCCTAACGGAACATGAACGGTTTCAACGGTCACAGCGGTCATTTCGGCATCTCCAACACATCCGGGCGCGTCACCAGCGCCTCAACAACTTTGTCACGGGTCATTTCAATGGAATAGCTTGGCTCCACCGGAACCTTCAGATCCGCCATCGCGTAGATCGGGGCGCGTTTTTCGTATATTTCTGAAAGGGTTGCGAAGGGATCTTCAGTCTTCAGAAGGGGCCGCGTGTCCTTATGTTTGACCCGGTTCCACAGCAGCTGCAGATCCGCCTTCAAACAGACCGCCACACCTTTTTCGGAAATCATTTCCCGGTTCCGCTCGGCCAGAAAGGCACCGCCGCCGGTTGACAGAACGCAAGGCGCCGCGGTCAACAGGCGCTCAATCACCTGGGTTTCTTTCTGGCGAAAGAAGGCTTCGCCGTCGCGGTTGAAAATCTCAGCGATTTCCATGTTCGCCGCACTGACAATTTCAGCATCCGAATCGAGGAAAGGCACCCCAAGCTTGGCCGCCAAGGCCTTGCCCACAGCCGTTTTTCCGGCCCCCATCATGCCCACCAGCACAACCGTTTTCTTCAGCTTCCACGCCATGATGCCCCGCCCTTCGGCCAACCTCTGCCGTTTTTTCGATTTCCCGTCTGAATGACGTGATCTTGCGAAAAAGGCCAGTTATAAGTGAAAGAAAATCATCAACAACGGGCAGCAGGACTATGGGGCGTCTTATTAAATGGCTTTTCATCTTAGCGGTGGTGGCAGCGGTGGCTTTGGTGGCCTACGCCTATATCGGGCCGTGGCTGGGGGCTGACTTCTCCCCCAACCAGGAGGAAATCCGACAACAGGTGATTCTGGATGCGGGCTAAACAGCGGCGGCTTTGGCTGACGACAGCGCTGGGGGTAACCCTGGCCATGACAACAGCCGCTGAGGCGCAGGAACCCCTGTCGGCCATCGATTGGCTGAACGATCCGGTGACCGCGCCCGTGATTGATGCTGACCGGCTGAGCGAACCGCCGGTGTCTGAGGGGGCGATGATCCCTGATGTGGCGGTTGCGCCGCTGGGTCAGGTCACCAATGACGCGGTGGGCCTCCTGTCTTCAAAGGTGACCGGCCTGCCCGCAGATCTGTGGCAGTATTCCGCGACCACTTCCTTGATTGAGCTGTTGCGCGCGCAAGAGGTGACGGCGCTGCCTTCGATGCAGGCGTTGTTTTACACGCTCCTGCTGGCTGAGGCCGAAGCGCCAGCGGATTCCACCAACAGCAGTCTATTGCTACAGGGCCGTCTGGATGCCCTGCTGGAACTGGGCGCGGTTGAGGCTGTGCAGGCCCTGCTGGATCGCACAGGGGCCGGCGACAAGCCGCTGTTTTCACGCTGGTTTGACGCCACGCTCTTGACCGGTGACGAAGATCTGGCCTGTGATAAGCTGATGGGGGCGCCGCACCTAAGCCCGTCTTATGCGGCGCGGGTCTTTTGCACCGCGCGCAGTGGCGATTGGAACACCGCGGCGCTAACATTGGCCACCGGCGATGCGCTGGGGCTGGTGAGCGAACAGGAAATGGCGCTGTTGCAGCTGTTCCTGGATCCGGAGCTGTTTGAAGGTGACCCGCTGCCGCATCCGCCCGTACGTCCGTCGCCGCTGATCTTCCGCCTGCGCGAAGCGGTGGGGGAAGCGCTGCCAACAGCGCCGCTGCCCCGCGCCTTTGCGGTAGCGGATCTGCGCGGCACGGTGGGCTGGAAGGCCAAGATTGAGGCGGCGGAACGTCTGGCCCAAACCGGGGCACTGGCACCAAATCGGCTGCTGGGCATCTATTCAGAGCGGCTGCCTGCGGCCTCGGGCGGGATCTGGGACCGGATTGATGCGGTGCAACGGTTCGATATTGCACTGAAGGCACGCGATGCCAGCGCGGTCGCCCGGACCCTGCCCAAAGCTTTCACCGCCATGCAGGTGGCGCGGCTGGAGGTGCCCTTTGCCAAGCTCTACGCTGAGGAGCTGATCAAACTGCCGCTCACCGGCGATGCGGCACAGCTGGCCTATCACGTGGCACTGCTGTCGCCGTCTTACGAGACCGCAGCGCAAACCTTGGGCGACATCCTGCCCGATCAGGCCTTCCTGACCGCGCTGGCCAAAGGTCAGCCGGGATCTGTTCAGGCGCGCAGCGATGTGGAGCGCGCGATTGTGCAGGGTTTTGCAGGTCTGGCCCTGCCAGAGGTGTTTGCCCCGGACATGGCGGACCGCCGCCTGGGCGAGGTGATCCTGCGCGCGATGTTGCTTTATCAACGCGCCATCGCAGGTGAGATCCGCGAACTGCCCATCGCGCTGGCCACCTTCCGTGCCATGGGTCTGGAAGACACCGCGCGTCAGGCTGCGCTGCAGGCCCTTCTGTTGGAGCGGGGGTTCTGATGGCGACTGATCATCCGATGTCACACTGGATCTCCGCCTTTTTGGAGGCAAAGGCGGCTGAACTGGGCGCGGCGGAAAACACGCTGGCCGCCTACGGCCGGGATCTGCTGGGCTTCAGCCAGTTTCTGGAGGCCGCGCAGCAGACATTTGCAACGGTCACCCGCGATCAGATCGAAAGCTATCTGATCGAATGTGAGGCCGAGGGGCTGTCCACCTCCACCCGGGCGCGGCGACTGTCATCGATCAAACAGCTGTTTCGCTTCGCCTTTGAGGAAGGTTGGCGCACCGACAATCCGGCAATTCAAATCTCCGGTCCCGGCCGCAGCAAGAAACTGCCCAAGACCCTCAGCGAGGAAGAGGTGGATCGCCTGCTGTCAGCGGCGCGCTGTGACACGCAGGGCACCGCGGCCCGGCTGCGCAACACCTGCCTGATGGAGCTGCTCTACGCCACCGGCATGCGGGTCAGTGAACTTGTCTCACTGCCTGTCAGCGCCTGCCGGGGGGATCCACGGGTGCTGCTGATCAAAGGTAAGGGCGGCAAGGAACGGATCGTGCCGCTGTCGCCGCCTGCGCGGGATGCTTTGGCGGCATGGCTTTTGGAACGCGATGCCAAGGAAACCCTGGCGCGGCAGGAAAAGGGCACACCGAACAGCCTGTTCCTGTTTCCAAGCACCGGCAAGCTGGGGCATCTGACCCGGCACCGGTTCTTCCAGCTGATCAAGGACTTTGCCGTGCGTGGCGGCGTCAGCCCGTCAAACGTCACGCCACACACCCTGCGCCATGCCTTTGCCACCCATCTGCTATCCAATGGCGCTGACCTTCGGGTGATCCAAACCCTGCTGGGGCATGCTGATCTGGCTACCACGGAAATCTACACCCATGTGCTGGCAGATCGCCTGAAAGAGCTGGTGCTGGAACACCATCCGCTGGCAGAAGAGTGAAAATGCCGCCCCGCGCGCCCTGATGCCCCTTGAACGGGGGCGCTCACCACCCCATAACCGGTTAGAGCGTATGGGATTTGCCTAACGCAGGATAGATCGGGGATCTCTTCACATGGACGACAGCGCCATTGTCATCGATAGCGCCTTTTGGACCACAGCCGGGGCAATTTTGTTCCTGCTGGTTTTGTCAGGACTGTTTTCAGGTTCGGAAACCGCGTTGACGGCGGCCTCCCGGGGCAAGCTGCGCAGCCAGGCGGATAAGGGATCGCGCGGTGCCGCACGGGCCTTGCGGATCACCGAAGACAATGAACGGCTGATCGGGTCCGTCCTGCTGGGCAACAACCTGGTGAACATCCTTGCCACCTCCCTCGCCACGGCGCTGTTCACACGGCTGCTGGGCGAAAGCGGCGTGGCGCTGGCCACTTTGGTCATGACGCTTCTGGTGCTGATCTTTGCGGAGGTGCTGCCGAAAACCTACGCGATCACCAACCCCGAAGCGGCCGCCGCCAAGGCATCGCCCTTCATTGCCATAGTGATCACCGTCTTTGCCCCGGTGGTTAGCGCGGTGCGCTGGCTGGTGCGTGCAGTTTTACGGGTATTTGGCGTCAAAACCGACCCCGACAGCCACATTCTTGCCGTGCGTGAGGAAATCGCCGGCGCGCTGCAGCTGGGCCGCTCCGAAGGTGTTGTGGAAAAAGAAGACCGTGACCGCATCCTTGGCGCGCTGGATCTGGGCGACCGCGCGGTGGATGAGATCATGTTGCACCGCAGTCAGATCGAAATGATCAATGCTGACGATGATCCTGAAACCATCGTCGCACAGTGTATGGACAGCCCGCACACCCGCCTGCCGCTGTGGCGCAACGACCCTGACAACATCATCGGCGTGGTCCATGCCAAAGAGCTGCTGCGCGCCATCCACAAACGCGCCTTCGGGCCAGAGGCCGGCGGGCTGAAGGACTTTGACATCGGATCCGTCGCGATCCCGCCCTACTTTGTGCCAGACACCACCACGCTGGACGATCAGATGCGCCAGTTTCTGCGCCGCCGCGCCCATTTTGCGCTGGTGGTGGATGAATATGGCTCGCTCGAGGGGCTCATTACCCTTGAGGATATTCTGGAAGAAATCGTCGGTGAGATCACTGACGAATATGATGACGAAGCCGAACATATGGCGCAGAAGACCAAGGACGGTCAGTTCATGGTTGACGGCGCGATGACCATCCGCGACCTGAACCGCGCGCTGGAATGGAACCTGCCCGATGATGAGGCCAACACCATCGCCGGTCTGGTCATTCATGAGGCCCAGATGATCCCGACGGTTGGTCAGGTCTTCTCCTTCCACGGCTTCCGCTTCCGGGTGATCGAACGGCAGGACAACCGGGTCACCAAGCTGAAAATCGGCAAGCTTTGAGCCGGGCAATCCTGATCCTGGCGGCAGGCGCCTCCTCCCGGATGGGTGTGGGGCGCGATAAGCTCATGGAACAGATCGGGGGCACCGCATTGCTGCGCCTCAACTGCGACAAGGCGCTTAGCTGCGGATTGCAGGTTTTCGCCTGTGTTCCCAGTAAAACCCATGACCGGGCTGCATTATTGCCCGAAGGCGTGCGTGCTATCCCGGTGCCAAATGCGGCGGAGGGCATGGGCGTTTCGCTAGCGACAGGCATTGCAGCCCTGCCCGACCACATCAGCGATGTGATGATCCTGCCTGCGGATATGCCAGACCTCAGCGCCGTAGATCTGGCGCAGGTTTGGGGGGAACACCAGTCGGATCAGATCACAAGAGGCGCCAGCAGCGCTGCAAAACCGGGCCACCCGGTGATCTTCCCGCGCGAATGCTTTGCAGGTCTGCGGCAACTCACTGGCGATGAAGGCGCGCGGTCTGTGGTCAAATCCTATGCCGGTCAGGTCCAACTGGTGCCCTTGCCGGGGCAGAATGCATTGACCGATCTGGACACGCCTGAAGCCTGGGCAGATTGGCGCGCCAAGGCGGGCGGACGTTAAGAAAACAGAACCCGCACTTCGCGGCTGCTCAATGTGGGTCGCGCGGCATCATAGCCTTCGGCGACGGTCACTTCCGGGAATAGCGCCAGCAGTTCGTCGCGCTGCGCCTGATCCATGCCCGCCAGTGTCAGATCACCGGGCTGGAAGCTTTCACTCCAGGCGCCATCGCTCAACACGATCTGATGGCGATCAAACATGAAGTGGATATAGGTCACCGGTGCCGCCGCACGCTGTTCGACCCCGTCCAGGCAGGTCAGCTGAATGGCCGGCACCAGCACCTCATCCTCACCAAACCAAAGCGCCACCTCCGGCCCCGAGATCAGAATGCGGTGTTGCGGTGACACCAGCAGATCACGCTGCGGCACCCCTGCCCCCAAGGTCCCAGCCGGAATATGCACTGGGCGCAATTCGGGCGCCGTCATCTGATCCTGCCGGGTCAGACGCCGTTGCCCCACCCAGCGGATCGGCTGGAAATGATAATCCCGCGTCATCACCAGATCGCCAACCTTCAGCTGGCCAGCGGGCCGTTCGCCACGGGTGGTCAGAATGCGGGTTTCCGAGGTGAAGCAGGACACCTGACTGATGTTTTCAATTTCCGAGAAATGCAGCACCGCGCCATTGGCCCAGACAACTGTGCCCGCCTCGGGATCCACCGGATCATAGGTGATCGTGGCCGGCCCCAGAATTTTGAGGCGGTCGCCCGCACTTTCGCCGGTTTCACCGCCAATGACGGTCATCTCCACATCGGGGGCCAGGCTGTCATATTGGATGTGGAACCAGTCATCGCCGGATTCCCCTAGCGCGAAATCGCCATCGCCAACGCGGAAACCGTCATTGCCGTCACCGCCATACAGCCAGCTGTAGCCGCCGCCACCGACCAGCCAATCCGCGTCATCGCCGCCATAAAGCGTGTCATTGCCCTGCCCGGCCACCAGACTGTCCAGCCCCGCGCCACCGTGCAGCACGTCATCGCCGTCGCCACCAAGCAGGGTATCATCACCTGCTTCGCCGTAAACCGTATCTGACCCGGCAACGGCAGTGACCTGATCAGCGCCACCGCCTGCTTCGACCAGATCATCATCCGGGCCAGCGCCGCCGGTTCCGTCACCGGCATCAATGCGATCGCCATCACCGTCGCCGGTGTAATCCACATCGATGACATCCGCGCCCGCTGTGCCGTCAATCACCCCGTCTGAGGTGGGCACCGTGCCCGCCAGACTTGGCAGGCCCATCGCCTCCAACATAGCCGGGTCAGACAGCTGATCTGGGGTGACACCAACAAGGACGATGCTCTCTGCCTTCGGGAACAACAGCATCGCGCTGCCATCATCAGCCATCTGCATGCGCAGATCACCATCGCCCAAGGGCTCACCGCCCTCATCGGTCATGGCAGACAGATCAAAGCGGTCATAAACACTATAGGTGCCATCTGGGTTCAGCGTGGGCAGGCGGAAGCCAACGACCGCATCCGCGCCACTGAAATCGCCCAGCCGCACGGTGTCATTGCCACTGCCCAACAGCAGGTTTTCGACATCCTCAAAAGTGGCCGTATACGTGCCATCGCTGATCGCACCCCAGCCTTCTAGGCCATGGGTCAGATCCACTACCAAATCATCGGTGATCGCGGTCAGGTCGAGAACGTCGCCGGTGACTTCATCAATGCCTTCCATCTCAATGGTATCATTGCCAAAATCGTTTTCCAGCCGAATGGTGTCATCGCCATAGCCGGACCAGATAAAGTCATTGCCGGTGCCGCCTTCCATCCATTCATTGCCGAAGGATCCGCGCATCCAGTCATTGCCCGCGCCGCCGAACATCGTGTCCGAGCCGCGGTCGCCGTTCATCCAGTCATCGCCATCGCCACCAACGATGTAATCGGTACCGTCAAAGCCTTCGATGCTGTCATTGCCGTGACCGCCATAGATGTGGTCAGCGCCCTCATCGGCACGGATGGTGTCATCGCCTGCACCGCCGTAGATGGTATCATCATCCTCACCGGCCAGGATGCTGTCATTGCCATGACCGGCGTCGATCAGATCATTGCCGTGACCGGCAAAAACCGTGTCATTTCCGGCACCTGCGCGGAACACATCATCGTTTGACCCATCAGCCGCATCATTGGAATCCCGGCGATCGCCATCTGCGTCAGGCTCCAGATCGAAGCCCATTTCGTCATCGCCTGAGGTGCCTTCGATCACATATTGCACGCCACTGGGGCCTTGGTACGCCAGTTCCGCCGCGGCCAGATCGAACAGCCCATCCGCCACACCCGGTCCGGCCTCATCAAGGTCTTGCTGATGCGGCAAAGTGATCGCGTCACTTTGCCCGGTCAGATCCGCCCCCGGCGCGATCAGAACGTCAGACAGCATAGGTGCGCCCCCATCGGCCGAGGTCAAACCAGACAGGTCCAGCGCCAGATAGACATCCCCCATCGCAGCGGGATCCGTGCTGACTGTGGCCACACCGCTGTAGCTGTAAAGCACTGTCGCCGCTAAGTAATCTTCATGACTGGCATAGACGGTCACACCTGTGATGGTGGTCGCATCGGTAAAGCTGCCATCATCCGCGGCATCCACAACCTGCAGCACAACCACCTGCCCGGCACCAAACAGCGCCGCGCCCCCAGACACAGCCAACTGCCCAGGCGAGGCCGCCAGAGCCGGTGCTGCCAGCAGGTCATTGCCGTAGATGAAAAATGATCCGTCCATTATGCGCCCTGTCCCGTGGCAATCACAGAACTGCGCAACAGCTGTCGCACGCGCACCACAGGGGCCGCGGGGGAAATGTGCTGGTCTGGCATTATGATCTGCTCGTTATGGTTCATGCCTATACTTCTGAATACGGCCGGACCTCGCGCCATTTAAGCCGCAAGATCCTGGAATTGTGGCCGAATAGACCCAATCATTTAGGCAAAAGATGGACAGGTTGGCGGCGCTTTTGCATCTTCGCGCGGCCAAAGCCGGGTCAACAGGGGGAAAAACGAAAAAACCGCCTCCCCAGCAGCCCAAAACACGACCTGAAGGTCATCACACACAGGCTGGGGAGACGGGAATTTGGGAAAAGGAACAGCCCCCTATTCCTCTTCCGGCGCGGCCAAGCGGTGACGCTGGCCGCGCGCTGCAAACCAAATTGGTTAGCGTTTGAGGGTCAGGATCTGTGCCTCATGCTTCTTCAGCGAGCGGCGGGCCGCCTGATAATTGTCCAGACCTTCTTTTTCCTTCAGTTCAGGGAACAGGGTCAGGATTTCATCACGCTGGTCACGGCCGATGCCCTTCAGGGTGTAGTCACCCGGGTGGAAGCTTTCGGTCCAGGAGCCATCCGACAGCACAACTTCGTGCTGATCGAACATGAAGTGAATGTAGGTGGTGCCCACCACGTTCACTTTGTGGATGCCGTCCAGACCCACCAGATGCTTCGCCGAGGCCAGAACTTCGGTCTCATTGAAGTAGAGGTTCACCTTCTCATTGGTGACCAGAACCCGGTGGTTCGGGCTGACCATCATGTCACGCTCCGGCAGGCCGTTGCCCAGGGCACCTTTGCGGATCAGAACCGGCTGCAGCTTGGGCTGACGGGCCAGATCGATGCCGTTCATGCGCTTCTGGCCAACCCAGCGAATTTCCTGGATGCCATTGTCACGGGTGATGATCTTGTCACCTTCCTGCAGATCCTCAACACGACGCTGTCCTTTCGGCGTCGCGATCAGACTGCCGGGGGTGAAGCAGGGCACGATGTCTTCGATGTTGGTGAAGGTCGCCGTCCCGGTCACCTCACCATCATCGCCCAGGAACTCAACGGTACCGTCAAAGCCATTGCCATCGCTGTCCGTCACCAGATCAGTCAAGCGGAACCGACCAGAGTCCGACAGATCCAGGGTGTCCCAGTCATCGCCTTCAGAGCCACCATCGATCACATCACCCGCATCAGCGCCCACGATGCTGTCGCGGTCCGCGCCACCGGAAATCGTATCCGCATCGCCACCGCCATACAGCTCATCCGCGCCATCGCCACCGATCAGGGTGTCGTTGCCGACACCGCCATAAATCGTGTCTTCGTCGATCTGGCCATCCAAGTAGTCATTCCCTGAGCCGCCACCGATCACATCATCGTCGTCAGCGCCGAAAACTGTATCATTTCCTGAGCCGGCGTTGATGACATCCATGCCGTTGTTCGGCACCAAATCAAAGGCATCAGGAATATTCACTGCATCGGGAAATTCTGGCGACAGCCCCCCATAAATCAGGTCATTCCCGGAGCCAGAGTTGATCGTGTCAGATCCTTCGCCGCCGATGATGGTGTCGCTACCGCTGTTGCCATAGATCTCATCCGCGTCGATACCGCCGTCGATCAGGTCAGATCCCGCGCCGCCATAAATGGTGTCGGCATCGTCGCCCGTCATGATGGTATCAGCGCCATCGCCCCCATCAACAAAGTCGCGGTCATTTTCAGGATCTTCGTCCGACGGATAGATGCCCGGATATCCCAGATCTGGCAAAGCGCCATCAGTCGCCCCGGGGCCAGAGACAATCAGGTCTGATCCATCTTCGCCAAAAATGGTGTCCGAACCATCTCCGCCTTCGATATCGTCATCGCCTTCACCGGCAATCACCATATCATCCCCATCAAGTGCGCGGATCACATCGTCATTATCTTCATTTTCAGGGAAGATATTATCTTCGGCATCAACCATATCACCGTCGTTGTCGCCGGTGTACCCAAGATCGATGACGTCATCATCTTCGGTGCCCCAAACGATCCCGTCGCGTTCGCCGCGCGGATCACCAACATCCACGGTCTCAAAATGGACGTCAGAAATGAACACGCGCTGTTCGTCGTCGCCGCCATTGGAATAGCGGATTTCGATGTTGGAAATCGGGCCGGTGATCTGCACCAGTGCCGAGGCTTCCGCGTCTGTCGCTGACCAGCTGCCTCCGGCTGCCGTCGCAGTGCCACCTGCAACTGCAATATCGGACCCTGGCGTGATAGTTACTGGAACCTCGTTGCCATCAGCATCATAGGCGATGATCTCAATGCCATCGAGATGGCTACCACCTGCATTGAAAGGATCAGAGCCCCCATCCAGATCGTTCAAGCGAAAGCTAACGTTCTGTACATTGTCTGTGTAAAGTTCATTGCTGGAAGTGAAGTCCATCGTGACGACAGATGTATCTGACACGCCGTCCTCATCGCCGCCATTCCCCAGCAGCTTGAGGGACGAGTTTGGATCGAACGGATCGTCCGTAGCCACGTAAGTGTCTGTACTCATGATGAAGGCCTCTGCACCATCATCAATGCCAGTGAACCCCACCGTAACGTCTACACCGCCGGTATCAACGGTTGAGGACGCGGCAAGCGCCGAATTATAGGAGCCAAACAAGGACCAATCGAGAACCAAATTTGCCATCTCAACCCTCTTTCATGTCGCGCGGGGGTTACCCCAAGGCGCGCGGCGCACCCGAAGCGCGCCAAAAGCCAAATCAATAATGCTGTGACATCAAAAAAGGCGTGGGCATAACTCAAACGCCCGGCCGCAACGGTCGCAACCGGTTCTCCCATTCGCATTGATCTAGCAGGATCAACACAAGTGGCAGTGCCTCACATTCTCTCGAATGCACAACAGTGTTTTCGTTGGCCGCCCCCGCAGCCAGCAGACGTCGCCCCCCAGTTGGGCTCCTTAATACATACTTAAGTAATTGCGCCAGACAAAGGGATGCGGGCCGCCATCTCGCCAATATTCCGTCTAATTTCGTCAAATCCGCTGCGAAGATTGATCACAGATCGGGGAATTTCCCGCAGATTTCCCCGATTTTTAATTCCGCAATGCGGAACAATTCGCGTTTTTTCGGCTAAATCGTGGTTAATTCGCCTTATGTGACACCCAAAAGTTGCACAACTGTTTCCAGACCGTGAACACCGCCCTGTCGGAAGGTCGCGTCAAATTTTTGCCGAGCAAAATGACAAATTTGTGCCGATTGGTTCCAATTTGTAGGTAAATAGGCCGAAATTTGAAGGATTAGCCCCACACTATTCCCTTGGCTAGAACCAATCTGAGGGGGATTTTCGAATCAATTTGACGAAAACCAGGCCAAATCTGGCCGCATTTCGAGTTGATTCGGGGCCTCGCGTTCCCGAAAGGAGGGGCGTGCCCCCCTTTGACGCCGCGCGGCCATCATTTGGCCCATGTTTGGAAAACGGCATCCGGGCTTCGTCGGGGCGTTGCGCAAAGGCTTACCTTCACCACCCCTCAGCTGATCAATCAGGCTCACCCAAAGCTTCCAGCGCCTCAGCTGCTTGCAGATAGCTAGGCGCGCCATGGTCGGCATGCATCTGACGATACCACCGCGCCCAGGGCAGCCGCCGCTCCTCAGCAAAGATCTCATGCCACACCGGCCCAGAAAGCTTGATCGTCCCGTCCGGCAACCGTTCCGCTTGCATGATCCATCCCCTTTGTTGCGCTCTATTCCCTTGCTAAGGTGATTTCCCAGCGCTGACAATCATCTTGAGAACCACCCGCCAGAAACAATAAACCCCTGCATTTCCGACAGGAAAAACAGGGGTTTATATGGTACCCAAGGCCGGACTCGAACCGGCACGCCCGCAAAGGCGGGGGATTTTGAACTATTGCAATACATAATTTGCTCAAACACTTAGGCGATTTTCCTCCCCCGGACATAACAAGAACGAAAGTAGAAAGTGGGAGCGCCCATAAAATCGTGGCCCAGAACACAGAAAAGCCCTGCCCGAGGCTGACCGGACGGAGCGACAGGTCCTGTCAGAGGAACCTCGTTTTTGAAGAGCAGAGCGGTTTCGTAGCGTCACGGAAAGACAAAACTCTCTCCTTTTCGCGATTTCAAAACGAGTCCTGAGATTTCCCGCCTTTTAGTAATGCTGTATGTTCGATTTCGACTTTCATTGCGAAATGTCGAAGACATACTGCATGAACGGCACCTTTACTCACGAGACAATTTCAAACTGAACCGACGCGCGGCTCTCGCTGAGTGGCGGTGTCTTTGCACGGCACAAAAGACAGCCTTGTTGGCATTGTTTAGACGGGTTTGAATTCGTCTTACAGCACCGGTCAGAAACCAACGTGAAGCCCGAAATAGGCGTTACTGTCGTCTTGAAACTGGCCGTAAAACGTCTGCTCGCTGTCCCCATAGAAATGATTGATGCCTACATTTAGGCGCAGCGCATCGGAGGCAGTATAGCTAAGATCCGCGCGCACATACCCGTCCTTGTCGCTTGAGCTGCCAGCAACGAACAGGTTGGCCGTCAACCGCTGGTCAAGGAAGCTGCGGGTCAGGCGCGCGGTGATCACATCGCGGGTTTCTGGCCGCGCAGTCATCCCTGTTGGCAAAGCGGCAAGGTAGGCTGCCTGATCATCCCGTATTTCCTGATAATACTGCAGGCCCAAGGTGGTTTCGCGCGCCACCTCCATCTCGTAGCCAATCAGCCAGCGGGTTTGGCTGTTGGGGATATTGGGATCAGAGCCCGTAAGGTCCTGCTTGCTGTGATAATGGCCCAGCTCCACATTCAGCAGCCCTGGGCCCACGGGGCCGCGCAGGCTGGCGCCAATGACCTGTAGCTGCGGAAAGGTGTTTTCAGCCAGGGCCGTGTCATAGCCAACAGGGCTTTTCCAAAACCCATCGTAGAAATACGCGGCCAACTCAAAGCCCGCGACAGTGCGATACAGGCGCAGCGCCAACTCATCATCTGAAAAGCTGTCATCGGGCAGAGCAACCGGAATCGCCGTACTCCCTATCTGGCTGCCCGCGATGGGGCTGAAGAACGACAGGCGCTCCCCATCGACATAGCGATCGGGATCAAATTGCGGCGTGTAGACCAAGTCGAGATTCACGATGTCGTTGAAGAATGACAGCTTAAGCGCATCAGACGGCGCCTTGAGATACTCGATATCCCGACCGACCAGGAAGCTTTCGTAATCCTTTGGGAAGAGATCGTTGATGAAGAGCAGATCACCGGTGCCCCAGGTAAGGATCTGACGCCCCAATTTGACGTCCACGGAGGCAACTGGGCTAAAGCTGACATTGGCCTGCCGCAGGTCGAGCGCACCAGTGCCCGCATTCAGATCAAGAGACTGGCCCAGCAAAACCGCATCGCCCACCACATCGAAGGCGAGCCGGGTCTGGATCGTTGTGCCGAAACCGGCCTCAAGATGCAGCCGCCCTTCGCCAAGGATGCCTCGCGGCATCAGGGAGTTATCTTGGGTGCGTGCCCCATAGCGCAGATCAAAAAAGCCCGTGAAAATCGCGCTGGGTTCCTCCAATTCGATTGCCACTTGGCCAGATGTGTCGACCCCATCAAGGCCGGCCGGCAGTTCCGGCGCGCCACCAAGGCCCGGGGGCAGCTCAGGTTGCCCCCACAAGCCAGGCGGCAGCTCAGGCTGGCCGCCCAAGCCCGGCGGCAGGGCTGGTATCTCAGCAAAGGCCGGGGGCGCCGCAACAAGGATCAGAACAAGGGCTGTCAGCGCACGCATCAGCGTAGGTGCTCCATCGGCGGGGCCCGCAGGGAGCGCTCGGAAAACAGATCGCTGTCAAAGCCATTGCCATAGCTGACATTGCGGTAGCGCAGCGTGGTGTTGCCGCCCATATCATTGTCGGTCATGCGGATCTGAGTGACCGTGGGCACCCCTTGAATGGTGTTTACGGCCAGCACCTCCATCAAGCGATACAGGGTACCATCGGCCTTGTAGAATTCCATCCGTGTCGGGATCATCGAGTTGCGCTCAATGTAGGTCACATAGGAGGCAAACTCGACCTTGCCGGCCTTGCGGGGTGTGCTGCGCATGACGTGATAGGTGCCATTGGTTTCGACCAATTCGTGCCTATCCTCGTTGGGCAGCCGGCCAGACACATCCTCGTAGAAGAAATGCGATCCAAAGAAGCTGGTGCGTTCGTCGCTGGCCGCTATGCGCTTCAACTGATCCAAGGCGGGCAAATACATCCAGCGATCATCGGCCCCCCGCGTGTTCTTCCAAACTAGGAAGGCCGTGCGGTTCACATCGCTCGGGCGGGTGAAATAGATATACATCTGCTGATCGGCATTGGCTGCACCCTCGTTGCGCCGCAACAGTGCCAGAGAGCGTGATCGCTTGCGCCCCTGATCGTCGACAATGGTCATCGAGACATCCCCGCGCACATCGGCACCAGGATAGTAGATCGCGGCGCTGGCACGGTTCATGATGTCCTGCGCAGATTGTGCCTGTAACTGCGTTGCAAACATCAAGACGAATAGTGTGATGAGAATCTGCTTCATTCAGCGGCCTCCGTTCGGGCGCGTGCAGGCCTGTTAAACAGCCAGCTCTGAAGCAAGGTGATCAGAGCGGGCAGGATCAGCAAGGACGCAAATCCTGATACAAGCAGGATTAGCGATATGAACACGCCCACAGTGTTGTAGGGCGTCAGAGGGGCCAACAGCAGCGGCAAGAAGCCAACACCGACAATGATGATATTGCGATAGATCGCCCGGGCGGGTTCCCCGGTGACGCCCTGCAAGGCGTCTTTCCAGTTAAGTGTAGCGGCCTCGAGAGCGCGGCTGCGCTGAACGAAATGAATGGCATAATCGATCGCCAGCCCCAGGCTCAGGGAAGACAGCACGGCAATGGGCATGTCGTAATCCTTCCCGACAATCCCCAACAGTCCGTAGATCACCCCGATGGACAATGTCAGCGGCACCATGGACAGAATGCCCCAACTCACCGAGCGGAACAGCAGCACCATCATCGCCAGCACGATGACAAAACTGCTCAGAAAGGCAGTAAGCATCCCAGCCACCATTTCCTGCTGCCAGACGACGTTGATATAGGTCAGCCCGAACCAGTCATGGGACAGGGCGGCAGGTGGCGGGTTTTCGGCGATCCATGCATCGACCGCTTCGGAAACGGCCACCATGTCCGCATTGTCGCCGCTGCGCAGTTGGAACCACAGGTTTGCCTGCCGGAAATCGGGCGTCACGAAGTGCCACAAATCCGTGGGGCGGTGGCTGCTTTCAAAGGTCAGCAAGGTTTGGGCAACTGCGCTCTGGCTGTCAGGGATCCGGTAGTCTTTTGCCTCGCCGAGGTTCAATTCGCGATGAACGGTCTTGATGATCTCGTTAACGCTGTTGGTTTTGCCCACATTGGGATGGTCCTGGGCATGGGCCTGGAGCGCCTCAATCCAGCGCAACACTTCGGGCGACTTGAACAGCTCGGCCTCAGCTGCCTTGGCATCAAGCAGGTCCAAGGCCGCCAGCCAGGCAGCGTGGCTTGCATCATCGGTCTCCTCGACCATGCGCTCTTCAGCCAACGCATAAAGATCATTGAGCGGCTCTGACAAACGCGCCTGCAGGTCTGATCGCGCCGGTTCCGGCAGGGCCTCGACCTCGGCGGCATCAAGTGCTGCAAACGGGCCCGCGTCAAAAGCCAGATAGGCCATGTAGGTGCCGGCGAAGCGGGCATTCAAATCCGCATCGGCCACCCGGATTTCATGGCCAGCATGAAACCACTTTACCGGGTTATCGTTGATCTGGATGCGGCTGATCCCGTAGTAGGACACACCATAAAGTGCCAGCGCCCCCCCCCAGCACGACATACTTGCCGTGATAGGCAAACCGGCCCATCCCATGCAAAAACCGCGTCAAGCGCGTCGTCTCGATCTCGACCGCACTCTTTCGACAAAACTGCTCAATGTGCCGCTCGGGCATCAGCACGAGATAGGCAGGCACCAAAGCCATCGTTGCCAGCCATGCCAGCAACACCCCCAACGCCACGAATATGCCGAACACCTGCACGGGCGGGATATCTGCCATCGCCAGAGAGGCAAAGCCCACCGCCGTGGTCAAAGAGGTGAACAGCATCGGCTTCCACAGATCCTGCAGCACATGAGCCAGCGTCTTTTGGCGATCCTTGTAGCGCGGGTAGGTATCATGAAACGCCGAGAGCAAATGCACCGCGTCCAGCACGGCTATCGGCATGATAAAGATCGGGATCATCGAAGACATGATGTGCACCGTATTGCCGGTGATCACCAATGCGCCCATCGTCACCAGCACCGACACCATGGCCACCACCATCGGCGCGATGATCACATTCCACTGCCGGAAGAAGAACCACATCAAGCCGTAGATCAGCATCATCGCTGCGGGAGCGGAAATCGCCATCTGGATGAACATCTCGATGCCGAATTGATCCTGTGCAATCGGCAGCCCCGTGATGTGATAGGTGTCGCCATTGTCAAAGGTATCGATCGCCGCGCGCAGCTGTTTGGCCACAAGGTAGCTGTCTTCCTTGTGATGGATCGGAACGTAAAGCGCGAGCGCATCCCCCGCCTCTGATATCAGAGAATTGTCCAGCATTGGCATCGCCTTGGCGTTCCGGGCCACCTCCAGCGCGGCTTCCGCATCCGCGGGCGGGCTCTCCATCAGCCAGCGAAACTGTACTGCGCCCGCTCCATCTTGCGCCACGTAGTCCACCATGCCAGGGGCGATAATTTCTGCTGACACGGCCCCGCGCGGCAGGCCATCGTCCTGCCAGGTTGCAGCGCGGGCCACCTCTGTTAGGTGATCGATATCCGCCAGCGTTTCGGGGGTGAATACGCCCCGCTCGGGATTGACCACGCCGACCACGATCATGTCGTGCAGATCAAAAAGAGCCTTCATCTCATTGTGAAACACGCGCACGGGAGCCTCGGCCGGCAGCATGTTTTCAGGATCTGTGTCGATGGTCAGCGGGTGCAGGGCCCGGGCCACGCCTGTGCTGAAGGTGGGCGCCAGCACCAAAGCCAGCATCAGGGCCACAAGCCCCCCGCTCAGCCAGAACCAGAGCTTTGGCCGCGCAATCGCATGCCGTGAAATAGCGTTCATACCGTCAGGCGCAATCGATTGCATTTTGATCCCCACAAAGTCGATCTTGTAAACAAATTCTATCGAATGGCATGGGCATTTAAAACCGACATTTTGGCGTGGTCACTTCAACTGCGGACATTCTCAGTGGCACCTAGGTTGTTAAGGATAGTCTTGTTGGCATGGATGAGACGAGTTCGCCTTCGCCTGACAGCACCGCTGGTTTGTTATTGAAAGCAATGGCTTGGTGGCCATTGACTGGGGGGGGCACCCCTTTGGCGGTGCGTGTGGCGTTGGATTGTTATGCTTGCATCTTAACCAAATCTGAACCTGTTGCGGGTCTCCCTGTCATACACGGTATCACAGCCCACCCGGCCTAGCCCAATGACACGCCAAATTGTTCTCTATACAAAGCCTATAAACGTCGCATTTTTCGACTGCTTGACTGCACAGTCGCCCCGCTACGGCGTTAGCGCCTGAAAATTTACAATCACGCTTTGAGTAGCTCTTTTGGCTGGAACTCCCCGGATACGCTGGCAAGGCGTTGAGCCAGTTCGGGCAAGGCCAAATGGCAAAGGTGACGCTGCTAGGACTAAATTTAAGGTCAACCAATGGCAGCGATGCGCAGAAAGCAGACTTTGCAAAGTTTGGCGAACGACCCACACGGGTCATTGGCTAGGGTCTCCATTGCGGCAGTGCGGCTTCCCGATACCGGACCTTCATGGTACCGCGCAGCCTATCGAGAAGCCCAAGGTCAGCGGTACGGTCGCTGCGGCTGTGCCAATATCTCCTCTACGCTCGGAACGGGCTCTGTTAGATCCTTTTACTCAATGATGGACGACATTCACGCATAAGATGCAGCATGTGTGCATATTGAAATGATGTCTCGTAGGAAAGAGACGTGATGAGCGCATTGTCTGAACTCAATGTAGCGGGCAAGGCTTTACTAATTTGCGCTCCTATCTAATCGAAACAGCCAAACGACGATGGGCTACCAACTACAGATTGGCCAACCAAAAAATAGGAGTGTTGCAACTGTCGACAATTATGGCGTGCATGCGCTACAAATCTTAGGTTAGATTGCCGACAAAATACTTACAGTTGACGCGAGATGACGACCCTTATCACACTCTACAAAGTCCTATTTCCAGATGAGTCCGCTAAAACGAGCCCATTTGACGATCCGCCGCTACTGCCTGCAGATATTTTTGCGTTTACTGGCTACGCGCTGGAGAAGTCAGGCGCGTATCACCACGTTGCCCCTGACGTTCCATACTTAGTTTCGTCTAGTTATCGGCGGCTGGAGGTGACCGATAAGATGCGGGACGATGCGATAAAATTAGGCAAGGCGTGGCGAACAGCACCTACCGGTGCAGGTCGACGTTTGCCAATGCCACCCAATGGTGTGGTGCAGACCTGGAAACAGCTTGAAAAATTTCAAGATTGGGAAATGTTCGCCGCTTTAAGTGAAGACGCAGAAGCGCCTGAGTGGTGGCATATTTGCCTTAAACTTTTAATGATTGCTGATGAGGCAAGTGCAGACAGCGGCTTCAAGCAAGGTAATGTCTTCACAAGAATCGTGAACGAAGCATACGTCGAAGAGGACCTTGTTAGTGGTGAGACTTTCCGCCGCATTCAGAGTGCGCCCAAATCGTTATCCACTGCCTCTGAGGATGTGGTTTGCGTACAGCCCAAAAGTCGGACGCCATCGGTCGGATGCACCTTGCGCTCACTTTCCCACCACTTGGCCTTATTGCCACCTAAAGGAGCAGTTAAAGCCAGATGGATCGAACCGCCTCTAGGCGCGACTTCGGACGAGCAGGACGGCAATCTGGGACTTTTGCTAATACCGTTTCCCTATCGAATCTCGAAAACGTCGTTTCGTTCCGCTGGTGAAGAATCCGGAGGCCACTGGGGTTGGTTCGATGCAGATCAAAACTGGCTTCCCACGCCTGAAGACTCAGTTAGCAGAGAAGAGTTTGTAAAATTTGTTCAGGGCCTTATCCAGAAAGCTCGGGACGATGGCCAACTGGTTAGTGGAGTTGTGTTTCCCGAACTCTCGCTTGATTATGGATTATTCCTAGAAGTCGGTAATGCGCTTGCTAAGGATGAGGGGATCGACTTCATAATCTCCGGAATCTCCAACGACAAAGGTGGCCGACCAGGAAACTTCGTTGCAATCGCGCCGTTTTTTCTTTTTAGGGATGCGGAATGTAAATCATTGCAAAGTTGGGAGCCATTGGCGCTTGTTCGAGAAAAGCACCATCGGTGGAAATTAAATGGATCCCAAATTTCCGACTATGACCTTGAGCTAGACGGAGAAAAAAGCTGGTGGGAGAATCTCACGATCCTTTCTCGCAGCTTGGACTTAATAGTATTCAAGGGCGACACGACCTTAACCACACTCATTTGTGAGGACTTGGCTCGCGTTGATCCGTGCCAGGCAGTGATTAGAGCAATTGGCCCAAACCTCTTGATTGCACTGTTGATGGATGGTCCTCAGATTATTCAGAGGTGGCCAGGTCGATACGCAAGTGTATTGACAGAGGATCCGGGTACGTCAGTCTTGACCTTCACCTCACTTGGCCTGATATCCCGGCAAAATGATGTCGGGAAGTTTCCACAAGCATGCGGTATCGCTCTCTGGAGCGACGAGATAAAAGGCACAAAGTCAATCGAACTCCCCCGCGAAGCAGACGCTGTTGTACTTGGACTAACAAAACGGCCAAAAAATGAGCGTACACTAGACGGTAGAGAAGATAACTACTGTTCTCATGTCTGGGTCTACTCGAACCACTCTGCAGTCAGAGCTCAAAGCCTGCCGGACTGGGTTCGCAGCGGAACTGCAAAGAGCTAGCCTTTAACCCTCAAGAGCCTTTCAGGCCGATCATTCCATAGTCTTCGCGAGCGCGTTTCTTGAATTTCTCAAGGATCCGCGCTTCTTCAATGCGTTCTGGCGTCTCCGGCTGCAAGCTAGCACCTAGGGCTGCTTTTTTAAGTCGTGATTTCGCCTCACGTGTCACTTTGCTATAACGAACTCTGACGCTTCGCATTCCAAGGGCTCCAATCTGCACTGCTTCCATGACCGAAAGACTTATGGAATGAACTTAAAACAACTGAACGTTCTCCAGTTGGACGGGATGATGCCATGTGATCACTGACATACACCTAAAATAGTGCGCGCGTCAAAGGCTGTCCACCCCTCGCAAGACTGAAGCGCTCCGGGTTTGCCAGAGGTTCTAACTTTTGATTACGATGGAGCATCATGAGCAAGACGAAGATCAAGTTTTCTTCTGAAGTGCGCGAGCGTGCAGTGCACCTGGTTCTCGACAATAAGGGGCAGCCGGGGTTCCAGGGTGTGATCCTGGCTGAGCGTCCGCTTCCAGGGTCTGGCAAGGCGGCGTTCGCAAATGCAGAGAAGGTCCGGGATCCGTCTGAAGCGAGTATTATTAATGTCCGCTTTGGGCTGGAAGCAGTCAATCGCTAAGCTTTCCACCAGAGTCAGTAATGCGCAGAAAGCGACGTTCGCAGGGTCTGTCAGGTTGCTCGAAAGCGACTGTTGGTTGAGTATCATTGATTGAAAGATTGGACCTAGGGCTTCAGTCTTCTAACACCACTGGACTCCTGCTACCTTAGCTTGCAAAATTCGCGCGAACCGACTTCATTGTCTAGGTCAAGTTGTTACAAACAGTCATTGAAAGGCCCTACCTTGCAAGTTTCGCGCGATCACTTTTTGAGAGCAGCACATGAGATCGGCCAGAGCGGCGATAACGATACGCTTCCATATGATATCGATGCTGGCTTCATTCGGGACAAAGCTGAAGAATTCGCGGATCTTTGCTTCGCCCTATTTCAAGAAATTGACGTTAAGGAACCTGCTGAGGCAAAAGGTTTCTTGAACGGGCTCACGGTCGTCGCGGAACGACTTCTTGCGCCGTCTGGTTCCAACGGGTTTAGGATAACGACGAAGGTTCACCCATTTTGGAACCTGTATCTGAATGGTCTCGGTCTAGCCATTGCTGAAGCGAATGAACCAAACCGCAGCGATAGGGTC
Organism: Thalassovita sp.; assembly: GCF_963691685.1. Taxonomy (GTDB): domain Bacteria; phylum Pseudomonadota; class Alphaproteobacteria; order Rhodobacterales; family Rhodobacteraceae; genus Thalassobius. Next base: position 2,156,228 of record NZ_OY829290.1, on the reverse strand, counting down.
CACTCTTACAGATTGGGAATGGAGGTGCCTGCCTTCTTCGACAGAACCCGCTCTTGGCGAACCTATAAGGAAACAACCCTCAAAGAAGAGGCGTTAAAGGAAGACGGATGCGTGGTCGTTCAAACGGATATTTCCAGTTTCTACGAACATATCTACCACCATCGTTTAGAGTCCGTTATCAAGGACTTGGCCGACGAAAATTCGACGGTTGCCCTGCAGATTGATCGCATCCTGAGTAAGCTTGCATCCGGACGATCCTTCGGCCTTCCAGTGGGCGGTCAGTGTGCACGTGTTCTTGCCGAGGTGATGATGACGCCTATCGATCAGGCGCTTACCGATGCAGGAATAATCTGGCATCGCTACGTGGATGACTTTACGCTGATCTGTGCAAATCGCCAGCAAGCCTACAAGGCGCTATCAGATCTTTCTCACGCGCTAGCCGACTACGGTCTTTCACTCAACCGAACCAAGACTACTACCCTGAGTTCGAAGCACTACGCCGACTATGTTGCGGCACAACTTGGCCAAGGCGAAGATGCGAGCGCCGACCTAAGGGAATTGGATTTGCACTTCGACCCTTATTCCGATACCGCGCAGACAGAGTATGAACAACTCAAAGACTCGTTCAAAAAGATTGATGTGCAGTTCCTGATTGATCTCGAAAAAGAAAAATCGCAGCCAGATACTTTCGTCGTCGCCCAAATCAGTCGAGCCTTAAAATTCCAAGAACCCACAGTCGCCGCTCAGTTATGCGAAACGCTGTTGGATGTGAAAAATCTGGACTCGTTTCGCGCGTCTTGGTCCAAGATTATGCGTGGTGTCTACGCTGTTCGGGCAAACGATGAATTCTCGAGTTTCCACGCTCAAATAGATCACCTTCTTGATCGAGTGATAGATGCGACTCCGCACTTGCTAATGCCGGAAGCCAACCTATTGCATTTCCTGCGCGCCATTCGTTTCGTGCGAACACCTGCTCGAGGTCCGTTTGTTAGATGGACCTTTAACAGCAGTTCTTCGTCCGCAGTAGGCCGAGCTTGCATTGACTGCTGGCAGCACTGGCAGGATCGTGCGAACTTCATGCGCATTCGTAACCAGTGGCAAAATCTGAAGCCTGACGAGCAACGGATGCTCTGGCTCGCCGCCGGAAACTTCGGCTCCGAAGGCGAACATGCGCGCGGTCAGCTTCGCGGATCGCTAACACAATCTTGGCGTCTTGGTTTCGAACCTGATGAGGGACCGACATTCGCCAAATGCTACCGAGACTGGGTGAAAAATGACGCTTAGAAGACTCCCCTTTCGCGACCCTAGGACAGTGGCAAGGGATATTCCAGGCGTCCTTGATGTTCTTTTCCCGCGCCTCAGTGGGAGCTTGGTCGCGGCGCTGAACCGAGACGCGTTCCAATACCCTGGCTTGCAACCAGTGCCGACGGAGTTGGTGGACCAAAGCCTACTTCAAAAGGCCATGCTTTTTGAGCTTGCGATAGCTCGCGCGGAACTTATCCTTTCTGGCCAAACGGAGCCAATGTGGGGCGAGTGCATTTCCATCGCATTGGAAAGGCAAAGCCGACACTACGATGCTCGGCCGCCTGACTCGATCGAGGTCAGCGACCAGAAGGCCGCTGAGCATGCGGCTCGAAACCTAATCTCGATGCTGAACTACGCCTCCAGAACGAATAGTGCACCAATTGAGCGGTCTCCCATCATTCCTGGAATGGGATGGATTGCCTCTGGAACCGGAGATTTTGCGATCGGCAAAGTCTTGGTGGAAGTGAAACACACGGACCGAAACTTCGTGGCAGGCGACTTTCGTCAAGTCTTGATGTACTGGCTCCTAAAGTATGCGAATTCAATTGAAGGCAATGAGGAAATTTGGACAGATTGCTTACTCCTGAACCCCCGTCGAAACTGTGGCCTCGCCGTCAATTTTGACAAATTGCTCCAGTCCGCCTCCTCGAACTCCAATAGAGTTGAGCTTTGCGAGGCGCTTCGTTCGATCGTGGAACATGATATCGCTCGGAGGTAACATAACTCCCGCAAAGGAAATCCCACGAAGGGAACGCCTAACCGACTTCGGCGAAGGTCTGCTTCCTAACTTACTTTGGCACAAGTCCAAGGCCGCTTAGGGCTGACAAAAGCCATTCGAGCCGGTTGCGGCGAACGGCAGTGACGAACCCAGTTTGCCTGATGCTGTGCGCACGGCAAACGAACGGTAAGCGCAGTGGAACAGACATTGTAAAGTCGCGTTTTTCAGTCGAACTCATGATCGATCCCGATCCAAGATGCTGAGATATGGGCCTTAATTCCGGATCCAGGTTGTTGCTCTCGCACATACGGACTTTCGGCCCGCTGGACTGGCAATTGTTGTCTTAGAACAACTTTTGCACCGAAATGAGTCGTTGCTTTCTTAATCTTTGCCCTGTAGGTGAGTCTCAACGCCGCGTGTGGATGACCAAATCAGCGGCAAGATATTCTCGTCCGTGATCCCCAGATCGTTGTCTTGAGTAGCTCCATGAGAGCACAGAAACGACGGCGGCTATTTCATACGAGCTTCCCAGAAGATTAGAGAGACCAAGTGCCGGCTGCGGCTAACCGCGCACGGCACGAGACCAAACGCTTTTGACGAAATTTGACACCCTCGGCCTGTCCGAGCCCATCCTGAAAGCCATCCAAGCCGAAGGATATTCGACCCCCACGCCCATTCAGGCCAAGGTCATCCCGCTGCTTCTATCCGAATGCGACGTTATTGGTATTGCCCAGACCGGCACGGGAAAAACCGCCTCATTCGTGTTGCCCCTGTTGCACCGGATCGAGCATGAGAAATCAAAACCAGCACCGAAACATTGTAAGGCCCTGATTCTGACGCCGACGCGCGAGCTTGCGGCACAGATCGTGGACAACATCCGCGCTTACAGCCAGTTCAGCCGCATTTCCACGACACTTGTCGTCGGCGGCGTGCGCCCCAGCGGGCAGATCAAAGCCCTCAGCGGTGGTGTAGACATCGTAGTGGCGACTCCCGGTCGCCTGCTGGACCACCTTGGCACAGGCGTCATTAATCTCACTGCGACCAATGCTATCGTGGTGGACGAAGCCGATCAGATGTTAGATTTGGGCTTCCTGCCCAGCATCCGCAAGATTATGGCCAAGCTACCTGAGAAACGCCTGACGGCGCTGCTTTCGGCGACCATGCCGGGACAGATCAGAAAGCTTGCCGATGACTTCCTGAACGATCCGGCAGAGGTTCAGGTGGCGGCTGTTTCAAAGCCGATTGAACGGATCGCGCAGAGCGTCCGGCATGTGGCCAAGCAGGACAAACGCCGCGCTTTGGCAGGTATTCTGTCGGACAAAGCTGTTCACCGCGCGGTCGTTTTTACACGCACCAAACGCGGGGCTGATAACGTCTGCAAACACTTGATTGCAGCCGGGATCAACTCCGCCGCCATTCACGGGAACAAAAGCCAGCCTCAGCGCGAACGCGCCATGGCAGGGTTCCGGTCAGGCGCAACGACCGTCCTTGTGGCCACCGATATTGCGGCCCGGGGGATCGACATCGACGATGTATCCCATGTGGTGAATTTTGAGCTTCCAAATGTGCCGGAATCCTATGTCCATCGCATCGGCAGGACCGCCCGCGCAGGCAGAACCGGAACCGCGATTTCGCTGTGTGATCGGGAAGAAATGCCCCTCCTGCGGGATATCGAAAAGCTGATCGGAAACAGATTGCCAAGCGGTTCAGAAACGCAAGATGCGCCTGTGAAACGCAGCCGCGTTGCGAAGCCGCAAAAGCCCTGCACCGCCAAAACTGCGCCGTCGCCAAAACCTCGAACGGTTAGTCACGCAACGCGTCAGCGGAACGGGCATCAACAACACAAGATTGATCCTGCCCAAGCGCAGGACGGCCTTAAGCGAATGCTCTCCAATATTGGTGAGTTCACCCAAACTGCTGCCTGAACGCAGCAAGCAGCCCGGCCAATCCTGGCGGGCGCACATGTCATTGAAAGGATAATCTAATGACGACCGGAACAGTAAAATGGTTCAACGAAACTAAAGGCTTTGGCTTCATCGAGCTGGATAACGGCAGTGGTGACACATTTGTGCACATCAGCGCCGTGCAGCGCTCCGGCCTCGACAGCCTGAAAGAAGGCGCAAAAGTCGGCTTCGATATCATCGAAGACCGAATGAGCGGCAAGTCGTCCGCTGAAAATCTGCAGCTGCAGTAAATCCTACCAATGCGCTATCCGGCGGCCGCTCCGGTCGCTGGGTGGTGCAAATCAAAAAGAAGAACGCCTGCTCGCGACAACATTGTTTGCAGAATAGGCACCTATTTGCCCTAGTTTCCCTGTCTCATTCCAGACAGGTCCAGAGCAAAACCTTCCCCATTGCCAATAAAAGGAAAAACAAAAATGGCTTTGAAGATCAATCAACTCAACGAGCAATCCGTAACCGGCATTCTGGATGGTGCGTACACCTTTCAGGTGACCGCTTCTGAAGACAGCATAACGGCGCACATCAGTAACTGGACTTGCACGCTTGCTGGCCGGGTTGCGTGCAACGTCGGCGCTATGCGCAGCAGTGCTTATGAAGCTCTGGCGCGTTATCGCGAGGAACAGAAACAATCTCTGAGCAATCAGGAATTATCGGTCGGCTGAAAAGACCGGACGACGAGAGGTTGCTTTCAAAGCTCAGGGTCTCTGATCTGAAGGCGACAAACACCATGCATAGTCCAGCTGTTGGACCTACATTCATAGTCAACAACAAGTATCAGCGGAGCGCGGGCATTCGGCTTGATGACGGCTTAAGCGCTGACAACGGTCATTCCAATATCTGCTTTAGAGCCTCCAGTTTAGCGTTGGCACACGCCCTGCCCCGCACCTCGGCAATCAGCGCTTCAGAAAACTGCCCCTCCGTCCGAGGCACTGGGCCGCCGTAGCCCTCGCAGGGGCGCAGCAGATCGGCGGGCACCGGTGGTGGCGGGGCGACCACCTCAGGGGCGCGAAAACAGCCGCTCAGCAGTAGTGCGCAGCAGAGGGGAAAGAGGCGCATCGCGACCCTCCATGGATTGCAGATCATTCTGGACAGCCCGCCAGCGCTCTGCGTCAACCTCGGCGCGGACGAGATATGCACGGTGAACAGCGGCGGCAGTCTCGGCCTGTTCCAGCGCGTGCTGCGCAGAGGCCACAGAGACGCGCAGTGCGGCCACTTCCGCCGTCAGTGCGTCATTGCGCGCTGACAGCCACCACAGGGCTGCGCACAGCGCCAGAACCACCGCCAGGGCTGCAGCGAGGGCGTAGCGGCCCATCACAGCCCGGACAGGCACAAAGCCTGCTCATCGGCGCGACGGTTGACCAAGCCGCGCAACACCTGCCCCCCTGCCCGGCGCCAGCGCGGTAGCTGGTTGCAGGCCTCGCGCCACTCACTCCGCCGCAGGTGTTTGGTCAGTGTGGATTTGCAGGCCGCGCCGATCCCGACGTTGTAGGACCAGCTGGTGACCGCTGCCTGCACCTCTGCAGGAGCCTCGGCCATTTCGGGCACGCAAGCCAGCATTTCACGGTGGAACTCAGCCCAGCGTTCTTTGAACATCCCGAGACATTCGGCATCGGAGTAGTTGTCCCCCTGCTGCACCCCTTCGGTCTCACCAAGGCACACCGTCCAGACCTGCCCATGCGCATCCCAGTAAGCCTGATTTTCCAGCCCTTCCCATTTCGCCGTCATGGGTAGCCCCAGGGCAATGACAGCGGCCGCAGAACCACCGACCCACCAGCGCGCTCTGACCCGCCCGCTCTCCTCTTTCGCAAACCGCGACCCACGCCACCAAACGCGCAGCTTGATCAGCAGCGTCACCAACGCGATCAGCACCCCGATTGATGGGATAATCACCTGGTTGAGCAGCGTGGCATAATGTGCTGCCTCCGCCACCGTAAAGGGCCACGCAATTGCCCCACCACCCACGGGCAGTGCGCTCTTTGCGATCAGTTGTTCTGCTTTGTTCATCGTTGCCTCTCACACGAAAAAGCCGCCCTGTGGGCGGCGGTTGGTTTCAGTTGAGTTTTGCTTACCTAGAGATCCGCGACGGCCCTGGTGTAGCCATCCAGAGCGGCCTCAATCTGGTCTGGATCCTGCGCCCCATCGATGGCCGCAGTCGCCGCCAGACGTTCGCGCTCAATCAGGGGGCCGACATCGCGCCAACGCCCCGCCATATAAGCGATGACCAGCGCCACCTGATAGGGCGTCTGCCCAGTGATACCGACCTCTTCGAAGACGAATTTGAAGGCCGCGAATTGCGCTGGATCTATAGGGTCCGGAGCTGGCGAAGCTGCCAGGAATGCCAGCGCTTGGCGCTCCTTCTCAATATAGGTTATTTCCTGTCCCGGAATACTGGTGATGAACCGCGCGCGGGTTTCACCAACGGCCACCGCCAGCGCCTCTTGCGCGGCCTGTTTCTGGCTGTTCAGGATCGCGCTCTTGCTGGCCGCGCTGCGTGTCAAAACCTGCATCTCTACACCTCAATCACTGTGTTAGACGGCATGGCCGGAAGCGGGGCTGAAACGGTGACGTTGTATGATCCAGAGTCTGCCAGCGAAAAGGCATAGGCAGCACCAGGCGCAAGCATCTCATGGGCCATAACTTCGCCCCCGATCAGGTCATAAACTTCAACCTCTGCCCCGTCCGGCGCATCAATCTGCCAGCCTTCGGCCTGCTTGACAGGCACAGGCGATGCAGGGCGCTGCCTCAGCTCGTCATCCACCATGTAGAAGCCGAGAAAGCCCGCACCGTCCATCTCTGCGGGGATGGCTATTGCCCCGGTGGGCAAAACCGTGGCCTCTCCGTGGCCGACTACATAGATGCCTGTTTGATCGAGTTTCACGAATTTCATCAGATCACCTCACAATTGCGCGTGCATACAGAGACACATCTTTCACATTTGGGATGATGCTCCCTTTGGGTCGACCGCTGGGGAAGCGGGGACCGAGATAACCATAAACAACCGCACGCACTTCAACCTCATCAAAGGCTCCCAGTTTTGTTACCACCACATCGTCGGTACGCCATCTGGAACTGTCGGTCTTAGAAAATGTGTGAATGGTGTCCCAACCGGTCCATGACGCGCCGTTGCGCTGCCGCCATTGAAGTTTGACCCCTGTTTTATACTTGCGGATGTGCCAATCGCCCTCATTGTCCTGTTCCGGCCTCGTTCCCAAGCCTCGCCAAGTTGTCTTGCAGGCAATGTTCCAGAACTCACCGGATGTGAATGCACCCAGAGAGTAGCGAAACACTTCTGCATTTATCGGTAACCTCTGTGCCCCAGAACTTGCATAAGTGACCCCCTCGCTGACCGCCCCGACCTGGATGTCATCGCGTGCGATCAGGTTGGTGAATACAGCGTCCCCCTTCTGCGTGATCGCAAAACCTTGCGTGCCTCTCGTCAGAAGGTTGCCAGCGGCATCAACTGTGCCGTCGAAATTTGCCGACATAACGGCCCCACCAAAGACCGCCAGACCTGCGCTGCGAAATTCAACGGTATTGATCTGCTGCGAGGTGACGCTGCCATCCAACAAAATGTTTGTCGCCCGCACTCTGAACAGTGAGACCGCCCCTGCATCTCCATCCTGCGCGAAGAGGCCTAACTCTGCAGATTGGGCGCCGGCCAGAACCTTAAACACCACACTCGCAGAAGCATTTCCCTGTAGATCGCTGATCGCCGCCGCATGCTGCGCGGCGCGCGCGTCAGTCACCGTGGCTGGATAGGCTTGGAACTTGTGAAACCTTATCGACTTTGTAGTCCGAGCGCCTAACCCACCATAGTTTGCCATCAGATAGACCGAGTGACGATCAAAGGTTCCAGTAAAACCCGCAGGCCGCTCAACAAGAACTGAACCAAAATAGCGCTTACCAGCCTGAATTGGCTCGGAGACAAAATCGCTCAGAGGAACCGCAAAGCGGAAAAGCTGGTTTTTGGTGTTGCGCCAATCGAACAGCACACCCGCGCCGCTGGTCGCACCAGACACAAGTTCAAATTCCAGTTCTAGCCGATAGCGGTCAGCGCCAGCCGCCCCGACCCAACCAGCCTGATCAGACCAGAGTTGCAGGCCACCGTTTTGAACGTCGGTGGTGGTGAACTCATAAAGGTGGCCGCTGGGGTAGTAGGTGCCAGGCCGTTTGGATCCGCCCAGCGACCAGCGCCTCCAAATATCCCCGAAGAAACTGGTGGCGAATACACCGCCACCTAATTGTTCAGAGGTTGCAACCACATCCTTCTTTGCCGAGCTGATTGCCTTGTTGATCGAGGCAGCAGTCAAATAGTCCTGTGACAGCTTAGCGGATACGCCATCGATGCCAGCCTGCAAGCCTTTGCGCTGCCGATCCAGAGCCCCTTTTAAGGTCCCCCCGGCGAAGCCAGACAATAGGGCGTCAATTTCCTTGCCGACTTGAGCAGCATGATACGCCGCGGCATCGATTGCCTCACCAATTTCATCTTGCAGCTGATCCCGCGTAATCCGCAGATCCAGCATGGTGACCTCCAACCAATCCGACCAGACGGTTTGCCGCGCGGTGCCCGGCACATAGCGGCCCTGCACCTCATAGGTCTCAGCCGGAAGGATACCTGCAATAATCAACCCTGCCGCTGCGGCCACATCCTCAAAACGGCCGGAAAAGATCATCGCGCCAGTGGCCTTGACCCGCGCACGCACCTCAACCGCAATCACATCGTCCATGTCGCCATCCCAGCCAACGGCAATGGCCGGGAAACGGCCCGCGCCCTGCGCATCAGTTGACGCGGCAGCAGTAACAGACCAGCCCGCGATGGGCTGCGGCGGGACCACAGGAGCCACCACAGATCCGCCTGTGACGGGCGTATAGTCGGTATTGGTGTCAAAGACGTAATCCGCCGGATCTACTTCCGTCAGATCCACCAGCACATCCGCGTTGGACTGATCCAGAACGCCATCGACCCGAAACAGCTTCGCCACATAGCCATTGCGCGCTGAGGTAAAGGACACGATGTCGCCGGCCTCAAGCGCCCAGAAGCGCGGCGGCAGCACAAAGGTGTGACGGCGGGCGCGGCGGGCCTCATTCAGGCCGCCCTGCATCAGGCGCTGCACCTGCTCCGAATAGGGCACCAGGTCATACTGAACATCCACCATCAGGCGGCGACCACCGTCCTCGACCTCAAAGTCTGGATTGTTAAGCGGCGGCGCGCTTTCAAGCTGCCAAACCTGCGCCGGATCCGGAAATTTGCCGCTCACACCGTTGACGGTATCCGCTAGGCCGAAGAACGGAGTGAAGGTCTGCTCTTCGCTGGACAGAATGTCGTCGTCAGTGATCGACACCACCGGGGCGGAAAGGCCACCGACAAACAGCTTGTAGAGGCCACCAGCCTCAGACACGCGCCCGCTGCAGGTTTCCAGAAGCGCATCCATTGCCTGTGCAATCGGGGCGCCAACAGAGATTTCACCGCCTGCGCGGTATGTGGGTTCCGTGCCATTGGCGCCAACGATTGGCGCGCGACACTTTTCAATCTGATCGATCCAGTGCGCCACAGGCATCTGAGCGGCATGGGTGGCCTGCATGCCATAGAACCACTCACCGCCCCACCAGAGGCCGCGAAACAGATTATAGAGCTGCACAGCTGGCAGGTGGTCCCCATCGCCGCCCCAGGTCGAAGGATCAGACCAGCGTTGAGGCCCGGTGCCGCCAACGGTGCTGTCTTTGGACGGATCATAGAGGCGCGCGCCGGTCAGCTCAAAAAGGCACTCAGGAAAGCCCTGAAACAAGTCCTGATCGATCCGGGCCGTGACAATGGCGTAGGCCGTGCCGTAGCCCACAGCGTCCGCTTCCCAAGGCCGTTGCTGGTTGGATGCTGTATTGACCAAATACGGATCCGCAACCGTCTGGCTGCCGTCATAGAACTTGATCCACAGGTGGTCTTTCTGGTTGTTGCCCTCCTTGTACTCGTTCACCGAAAACCCATAGTCCGGGTGCTCATCGCCAAAGGTGCATTTCTGGCCATCAACCCACAGGCCGTCCAAAGACTGCACCGGCAGGTCACTCAGAGTTATAACCATCGTCAGCCAGCCATTTGGCGCGTTGCCCACCTTGCCCCAGCTGTTGGCGTAGACCAGAGATCCAGCTGTGGCACAACGGCCAATCAGGAAGGATTGCGGCAGATCCGCACCGCGCTGCAGCTGGCCCTTTACCGAGAAAGACGGGGCCGAGGCTTTGCGCCCAGACAGACGCGCGGCCAGCGTGTTGAGGCCAATGCCGACAGCGGTTTTTGCAAGGGTGAACAGGGTCGCGCTGCCGAACAGCGTCCACGTGCCAGCCATGCCGGCCAGCGCTGCAATGCCAGAGAAAAGAGCCATTTAGAGGGCTTTCATAAAGTGACGTTCGGCGGGCTCATAACCGGCCCGCTGATAGAGGCGATCCGCACCGCGCCCACCGATGGCCGCCATGCTGATCAGCTGGCAGCATTCCGCACGCGCCCAGGTCTCATAGCGCTGGATCATGTTCGCCGCCCAAGGCCCTCGTGCCATCGGGTCAATCCAGAACACCAGCTCCGTCGCCACCCGCACCGGCGCCAGTGGCGATTGAGAGTGAGCAGCGCAGAGCATTCCGCGCAGCGTGCCGTCCAGTTCCAGAACCAGCGCCAGCCGGTCAGGGGCCGCGATCTGGCCCGCAATGGACTGAGAGACGTAGGCCGCGTGAAACGGTAGATCTAGGCCAGAGGCAGCGATGAAATCCCGCGCCATGCGCAGCATCTCTGGACGGTCGGTGTCCGTGGCCTGCCGGATCAATTCTTCGTCCCCCAGTTAATGTCCCAGGTGCCCACAACAGCGGCATGTCGGCGGAAGCTGTCACCGGCGTTGCGCAGCCGCTGATAGGCATCTGATCGGGTGGCTGGATTGGAACGCGTCAGCTCCTGGGTGTGAGACACCAAGTTCAGGGTGATTGAGCCGTTTTCGCCTTCGCGCGGGGTCAGCAATTCCGGCTCATTCACGAAGCCAAGGAACCGCGAATAGGCGGGCACAATCTGCTGCAACGTGCCAGGCTCAAACAGCCCCCGGAAAATCTCAACCCGCGCCTGACGGGCGTCATAAGTGCGGATGAGGTGGCTTGCATCGCCGATCTGGCTCAGCTGCACCGTGACGTTCTGGACCGTCAGGTTTGACACCAGAGGAATAGGGCTGACCGAAATCAAATCCCCTGCCCCGTCAAACTGTCGGCTTTGCACCGTCTGTGTTTTGGGATCGATGACCTGCAAGGTTTCGGTGGTCAGGTCCGACCAATACCCCTTCTGCACCTCAGCCCCATTGTCACGGCGGCGCACAGTGAGCCAAAGCAGATCGCGGATGTTGAAGCTGCGGCCTTCCAGCGCCAGCTGCGCCTCTGGTGATAGAGCCCTCATGTGATCACCTGCAGGGCTGAAAAGGAAATGCGATCGAGATTGCCGGAAGGCTGGCGTTGAACAGTGTCCTTTTCCAGCTGGAAACGGGCGCAAGGCTGCCTAAGCACGGCGGTCATACCGGGCACAATCGCTGAGCGGACGAACGGCCGCACCTCAAGCCAGCCAGTTTGGCCAGCTCCATCAGCAACGCTACCCAAGGCGCATTTGAGCAGGTGCAGGTTTCCAGCGGCATCAATCGAAACATAGTCGCTCTTGCTGAGAATGAAGCCCGCGGGAAGCCCTGCTAGGCGAAGGGCCAACCGATCTGCCCGCACCTCCGCCACGGTAACCGCGCTGAGGTCTTCGCCTGTATCAACACGTGGCACTGGCCGCCGGGGATCATACCCTTCAAACAGATGCACGCCACCCTGCAGGCTCAACAGATCCGTTTCCAGATCCATCGCGTCGTCGCGAAGCATCACAGCGGTTTGCCATGTGCCGCGCCAGAGCATTGGCCCCATGTCTTTGATCACAGAAACGCCGTTTCCTGTCACTGACCCTTCTTGGCGCCAAACGGGTTTCAAATACCCATCACGCAAGGAAAGGCCTTCGATAAGGCCCGTCAACGGATAACTGATCGCCATTTAAAGCCTCATTTGCTTTTGAGCGAGTATCACTTCGGTGACAACACGGGACCCAAACTCTTGGTTGGCCTTTTCAAGCGCTCGCTCCAGCCTCAAGACGGCCGCAGCATCCGCGCCCTTTGCATCGATCACCGGAGCGAAGACAACAGAGGTGGAGCCGCCGGCCGATTGCTTAGTGTGGTCGATGACGGTTTCCTGAGGGTGCAGCATGGCCAAGAAGCCGCCCTTGCCATCCAGCCCGCCCGATCTCGGGCCGCTGCCGGTATCGCCGCCGCCGTCAAAGGACAGGAGGCCCCCAAGGAGCCCGCCAAATGTTGAACCGCCACCACCTGAGAAAATGCCTGCAAGTGGCCCTTCACCAAAGAGCAGAGCTTCGAACGCCGCCCGTTTGATTGCCCGGGCAAGATCATCCAGCGATGACACGCCATCCGTTGCCATGTCCAAGATGCTTTCTTTCAGCATCCCATTGATTTCTTCGAACTCGTTTGCACTGCCGATCACGTCAGCGTAGCGGTCATCCAGCTTATCGATCGCCGCGGTATATTGGGCTGTCGAGATTTCGCCGGTCTCGTGCATGTCGTTGAGCTTTTGAAGCACTTCGTTGTAGCGCTCTACGGTCAATCCTGCCCGCAAGAAAGCCTTGGCTTCCCGCTCTGCTTCGCTGACCGCTTTGCGGCTAGAGCCCCCGCGGCGTTTGGGGTCAGGGGTGGTATAAGTCGAGATAATGCCGACATTGCCTTTCCCCAGGTCACCAGAACGATAGAGACTTTGACGGGCGGCATCAGGACCAACAACGCCTCCCCCACCTAAACCCAGCTGGGAAGCCCGTTCCAGATTGGCGGCAATGCCTTCAGCGGCTTCTTTGAGGCGTTCCGCCTCATCTGCACCATCTCCAATACCAACCGCAATCCCGCCTGCCGTCGCCTCGATTTGAGAGAATACAGTGAACGCTTTCCCGGCCATAAACGCCAACTCTGCCATCTCCGGCGGGATTTTTGCGCTGCCCGCGTAAGATGAGGAGATTGCCTCGCTCAATTTTCGGGCACCCTCAGCGGCTTCCTCGGTGGATCCGGCCGCATTGATTTCCGCAAGAGCATCTTTAATGCGATATGCCTCTGCGGTGGTTAAACCGAACTCATCTCGGATGGCATTCATCGCGTCTTCAACGGCTTGCTCTAGGGGCTGTAGTTCCCCAGCCAAAAGCTGCGAACCAAACTCGTCTGGATCAAAAACCTGAGCGAGATCTATAGCTTGCGCCATTTCGCGACGGGTATTTGAGAAAACTGCGAGCGCCGCCTCCAGCCCGCCGAGAGTGTCTGCAGCCCCCGTTACCGCCTCGTTCACAGCAGTGAGTGCGCGCGTTGCAGCAAGCCCAGCCAATTCAGCATGCAGTTTTCTAACCGCATCCGCGTTAAAGCCATACTCTTCGCGCAAATCTTTCAGGCTGGTCATCGCGATGTCCGTTGTGCCCTCAAAGTCTCGAAAAGCTGTCTCAATCTCCTTCATCGCGTCTTCGAGGTGATCAAGTTCGTCAGAGGTGTCGAATATGCCTTGCGCCAGCCCGTAAAGGATAGGAATGGCGGCACCAGCAGCGATACCGATGGCGCCAAACCCCAGAGCAAGGTCTGGCGCTTGTATCGCCAGCGCCTGGAGGTAATTGCCCGTTGCGGCTCCCTGTTGGGCGACCTGCGACAACTGCATCGATGCCATACGAAGGGAGGTGTTTTGAGTGGAGAACTGACGGTCTGCCGTAGCGGCAGCAGCACCAACTTTTTTCACTTGCCGCTCAGCTTTTGCGCCAGCTTTGCTGAGCCGGTCGAGTTCTGTTTTGCCGGTTGTGACCTGCCGGCTATCGACAGCGATGCCGAGACGTGCAACGTCTAGTGCCATTGGATTACCTATTTTGGAGAGAAGACTTGAAACGTCTCGTTATCGCAGCTGCCTTTGCAGCATCGCCAGCGCTGGGTGGCATCAACGAAACCTTTGAAAACTGCACTATCGATCTAGCCTGGCTGATCGCTCAGCAATCTGAAACACAGCTGTTCATCGGCACCAAAGTTGCCAAGCAAAACTACACGACCGAAGAGCTCAAAGAAGCAATGACCAAGCTAGACAGTGCAATCGCAGACTTTCGTGAAGCCTATGCCGACTACTGCGCTACCCTTCGCTAACCGGCTGCCAGGGCGGAATTGAGAACTCATCTTCCGACAACCGGTAGCCCTCGATATAGGCCGCGGACATGCGCCGCAGTGCCCGGGCCTCGAAGCGCTCGGAGATTTCCCCCGTAAGCCGAGCGTATGCGTCAATCTCGCCCCAGGTGAGCGGGATCATGGAGAACCCGGCCGACACCCTCCCGAGCTCATTGAACGCCTCCACGAGGTATTGGCCCACCGTAACCTCCGGCATTGGTGGAAGCCTCTTGTGGCTTGTCCGATAGCGATCCAGCCGGCTTTCGCTCCAGTTCTTAGGCTTGCCGTGCAGCCAGCCCATGTATCGCGCGAGTGATATTAACCGCTCGGTCGGTTCTTCACGAAGTTCCGGCGGTTTCTGGAGAAAGGGCCCACCTGCCCGCAGATCCATTCTGCATCCGGGTCCAGGTATAGCTTTTTGGCGTTCTCAGGCGTGCACGGCAGCGCTTTGGTGCTACGCAGCCCGATGCCATTCCAACGGATCGTAATGGCCGCCAGGAGCTCTGCCCCAGCCTCTGCCTCATCGATCTCTTCCCCCTTGGCGCGGCGGCGCTCAATCTCTTTGCGCTTTTCAGCAACCACTTCGCTGTCACCACCACGAACGGTAATGGTGACGGGGGTTTTCCCAGAATACAGAGGATCGCCTGTGGCTGGGTCTTTCAGGTGGAGCTCCGCCCCGGGCTCAGCGGCCTGGCGCGGGCTCAGTTTCGCAAGATCCATCCTTAGACCTCGGTGCCGGTGAGGCGGCCAGAGTTGACTGCGATACGGGCCACATAACCCTTGAAGCTGGAGGCTGTTGCAGGGCGCCGCTTAACGTCCAAGACGCGACCAAAATAGAAGTGCGCTTCACCATCTGGATCGACTTCTTGGAAGGCGTAGGTGCCATTGGAGCCTGCCGCCGCGATCAGTGCGGCCTGCCCTGGATCGCCTTCGATATGTTTGATCGGGATGTCCAGCACGCCGCCATCCTTGGCGCCGCCGAAATGCTCAACCCGGCCATCCGCCAGGGTGGGCTCAGATGTGTCGGCAGAGGTATCGCCGCGGTCAGGCAAACTAATCACGCCCCCAACCCCCTTGAAACTCAGCGCCCCGTAACCGGCCTGATCGTGATTGGCCGGGCGGCCGGTTGCGATTTTGAGCTTGGTGCCCAGTTCGGTGAAAGTATCACCATCAGCCATAGGTTCGTTTCCTTTTCATGGTGCGGCCCGGCCGCGTTAAGTGATGGCTCGGTAACTGATCCGAACCGGAGTTTCCCAACGGCCATTCTCCTGACGGCCGGGGCGGATTGCTCTGCCTGTGATCGTTAGGGCGGCTTCGCCGGAGGTCAGGCGCTGGCCAATCTGGAAATGCGCGCCAATCAAACCGGCCTTGGCCATCGACTCTGCCTCGTGGCCGAGAAGATCCGAGACCAATGTCAGGTACAGAAAGCCCTTTAGATCCAGCCCCTTGCCGGAGAGGTCTAAAGTGGTCGGCTCATTCGGAACGTGCGAAATGCGAATGTGCTCACCTGCGGGCTGTTCGGTCGCGATGCGTGGCCAGACCATCGTATAGCCGGTGATCGTTTCTGCATGCGCCATCAGCGCCGCGTGAATATCGCCTTCAATGCTCATATCACCACCAGCTCAAAGCCCACCTGACGGGCAATTTCTTGGCAGTCCTGCACGGCAAGGCCGACCATCCCGGCCGGTGCCTGGCCTGAATAACCATCCTCAAGCCGCTGAATGTAGGGTAAATTGTTGACCATATAGATCACATCCCCAGCCTTTAGACCGGCCGCAGTCGCGGTGGCTCTGCTGATTGTGGCCTGTCCTGTTTTGTCGGTCAGGTCCAACGTGCCGTTTGGAACTGTGCCGATTGTCACCTGCCAATTGGCCCGGGCCCGCCCGCTGTCTACCGGGGTCGCCATAATCACACGCTCGAATAGATCCAGCGCGATCTTCTGGGCAGCCAAATCCAGTTTTTCCTCAGTGCGTTGTGCCCATCTGTTGATGTCCTCGGCAAAGCCCATCAACTGCGCCCGCCGCGGCAGATCATGTCATAGAGCGCCGTTTCACCACCCGATGCCATCCGGCCGAGTTTGGCGATGGTGAGCGTGCCACGATCGCAGATCACCAGATCACGCGCCGAAAACTCAACCGGCCCAGCCTCAACAATCACCTGAAGGTCACCGGCTAAGATGCTGGTTCCATTGATGCGATCAGCCCCCATCTCGAAAACCGTCATCCGCACAGGGATAGGATCAGGCGACGGCCCTACGGTGCCCCCGGTGGGGTCAGACGGCCCGCCACCGGATACCGGCGCGGGCTGCTGAATTGCCCCTGTCTGGATCGCGTCGGGCTGCGCTTCTGCGATCCGGTCAAAGGCCCGGGTCACATGTTGGCGGATCGTGGTCATCCGCGCTGCACCTTCATTTGGCAGGTGCCAGCGGCGAGGAAGGACGCCAGCAGGCCCTCCACGGCCACAAGGCGGGGCCGACCCACAGGCAGGCTTTCCCCACCACCAATGCTGATCGGCCCAACCTTCACGGTTTCCTTGGTGGTATTGGCGCCGATCGTAGCGAATGGGTCCAGCCCCTCTTGGATCAGGTGCGCCAGCTCACACTGGGCATGCTGAACCTTGCGAGGAATGCCGCTCCAGGCATCACGCGGGAACGCTCCCTCCTGATCAGAAGACAGCTCTTCCCCCAGATAGGTCCAAAGGCGATTGATCCCGTCGAAGGCGCGGCGAAGGTTGGCTTCGTCCGCGGCCTCGTCGCTGCCAATCGTCCAGCCCCGCGCGGCTCCATAGGACCGGTAGGCGTCCAGCGTCACGTAGCTGTCGGCCTCCGCCACCACCGCGCCTGTTTCGACGGTCAGAGGCATCTTAGGAGCCCGGGAACAAGATTGCGGTCAGCTGCTCGCGCAGCTCTTCGACCTTGCCGGTGGGGGCTTCTACGCCGTTCTCTTTCAGCAGCGCTTCCAGCTCGCCCTTTTTCAGCTTCGCAACATCGGCGGCAGATTTGGGCACACCGCCTTGCACGGTCACCTTCACGTCGGCCTCTTCGAAGTGCTTGATGATCTCGGCGTTGCCGGCATCCACCACAACTTCGGTTGCGTCTTCGGGCGCCACCACCTGGGCCCAGAATTTCGGGTTGCGGTGCGCAAAGCCTTCAACGGGCTTTTCGGTATAGGCATATTTCATGGTTCGTTCTCCAGAATGAGAAACCGGGCGCCGTAACGCCCGATCAGTTCTCTATCGGTTCAGGGGATGTGCTGACGCTTTAGGAGCCAGACAGATCGATCACGAAGCCGGCGGTGGCCTTGTTGCTCTGCGCGACCTTGGACCAGTTACCGCCCGCACCCAGTGCAGTCAGATCGGGGTTTTCGGTGCCGGTGAACTTGTAGCCCAGCAGATCGACGTTGAACGCCCCTTCCGCCCGGTAGCCGTTGGCCAAGTTTTCCTGATCGTTGATCGGGTATGCGCGCGACTCCGGCGCCTGGCTCTCGACCACTTCTACAGCGCCGGGCTGCAGGCCGTAGACCTTGTTGGCCGCGATCTTGTCCGAGACCAGCACCGGCTTGCCCATCGTGCCAGGGGTGCCGCCGTAGATCACAACACCGGCCTCTTCATAGACCTTGTTGTCGATCGCTTCGTCCACGTAGTCGAAGTAGACGCCAGAGGACATGCCCCAGATCCCGATGCGGTTTGAGGCATCGCCGAAGGTGCGCAGCCCTTTGGTCAGGGTTTTCTTGCCCGAAGCGGCGATGGTGTCGGAGACGTTCAGTGCTGCCACGGTGCCGATCGCTGCATCCAGCGACGCAAAGGCTACCTGAATTGCGTAATCCATGAATGCATCGGCCTGATGCTGGCCAATCAGCGCATAGAACTCTTCCGGCGAGCGCGCACGGCGCTTGAACGCCTCTTCGGTGCTGGCGTAGGGGCCGTATTTCCAGGGTGTCTTCACCGAAATGTCTTCGTCCGAGCCCAGTTTCTGGGAGGTGACTCCGGCGGTCGAGTTCACATTACGGTGGGCCATGCCGCCCGGCACGGTGTAGAAGGCAGACTTGTCAAAGTCGCCCTCAATGGCCTCGGTGCGCAGCACCAGAGCGTTGGCGGAGGCGCCGTTGAAGAGCTGCAGATTGTCCTGCATGCGCTCCAGGTAGGAGGTTTGGGCGAGGCGATTGTAAATCACCATATCCGAATTGACGGTGGTGTTCATGGGTCAGATCCTATTTAGGGAGTTTCAGGTAGGCCGCTTGGCCGTGCTCTGCGATGTATGCGGACTTCTCGGCCGCGGAGAACTCAGAGCGTTTCTTGTCCGGCGTCCCGCCGTTGCCGGGCTGCTTCCCGCCGCCCCCTTTGCCGCCATCACGAACCGCGTAGGGCTTCGCTTTGGCGAGTTCTTGCGCCAGATCGGTCAGCGTGGCGCCGTGATCCGGCCCACTGCCAATCATCGGCTTGCCGTCAGCTGTCAGCACCTTGGGGGTGCCGTCGTCGGCAAATTCCAGACGCCCCAGCGCGGTGGCTGCGATGTCGTCAATGGCTTCTGGGATGAAACCGGCCTTGGCCAGCTCAGCCTTCAGAGATGCTGAGGCGTTGGCCTTCATCATCTTGTCGATCCGCGAGTCACGGTCAGCCAGCTTGGCGTCATAGTCCTTGGTCAGCGCGTCCAGCTTTGCCTGCGCCTCTTCCCCTGACTTGCCGCCCTTGGCCGCCTGCGCTTCCAGTTCCGCAATCTTGCTGCTGATCTCGTCAGGGGTGCCCAGCTTGGAATAGGCAGCGGCATTGCCGCGCTCTTTCTGCAGCGCCGATTTCAGGCCGGTCAGATCCTCTGCAATCATCAGCTTGGACAGATCCAGTGATGTCGTGTCGCCAACTTTTTCGACAACGGTTTTCAGCCCCTCGGGCAGGCCCGAGAGGTCAGCGATTTCAATTTTCATGGTTTTCAGCTTCCCGCTAGGTTGGCGCGGGCTTCCCGCCCGCCGTTAAGGCCAGACTTGCTTCTGGCAATAAACGCAGGCAAAGCCGGTGGCCTTGCCCTTCACAATCCGCCCATTCTTCAAACGGGGCGAAAATGTCTCTATGAGGTTCCTGCTCTTGCAGGTGGGGCATTCAATGGGTTTGCCCGCATATTCCCGTTTGGGCTTATGCTTCTTGTTGGTCACCAGTTTTAGGTGGCTTTCTCCCAAAGGTCGCGCTCCAGGCGTTTCAGCTCGTTTAACGTAAGCGTTGATCCTTTTCTGTCAACGAAACGCTCCATCTTAAGCCCCTTTCGGAAGAGTTTCGCCCGTGTGGGCCCCAACACTTCCTCTTGAAACGCCTTAGGCTGTTTCCTCAGCCAGGTGTCATAGTCCTGATCCGCCGGCACCTGGCCATTCATGCTGGCCCGGGTTGCTGGTGGCAGTTCATCGATGTCAAAGCCAAGCTCTCGCCATGACTTGGTGACCGGACTTGTGGAAGAGCGGCAGTTAAAGTGTGCCGGCGGCCGCGGCCCTTTGCCTGGCTCATAGACCTTTCCGTCCCGCGCGCGGCAGACAGCCGACGTGCGGCCGTCCAGCGTGCTGTTCCAACGCACGCCCTTGATCAGGTTCCCATTGCGCTCATAGGTGTATTCCCGCGCCGTGTTGGCGGTGTGGTTAATTGCCGTACGCACCACCGTTTCTGTCGCACGGCGGTTGCTCTCCATGATCCCATCGCGAAACCCCATGGATCGGCGGCCGCGAATGTCTCGCACGACCTGATCCGTGGTTCTACCTTCAACAATCCCAGCTCTGATCGTGTCACGCACCTTGCGAAACGCGCTGGCGCTAAGCTCCGTATAGACCTCTTTGAGCCGCTTGCCCTGAAACGGCCGGCTGTTCACCGCGGCAAGCAACTGATCAGCGCTTGGTGCTACCGTTTCCAGCTTTACCGGCAGAACCCGCCTGAAAAGGTCCAGCTGGTATTCGCCTTCATAGGTGGCCAAGGCCTCCAGATCCAGCTGCAACGCCCCTGTGGCGTCGGTATAGGCGCTTTCGAAGCTCCGGCGCATCTCGGTTAGCAGGCGTTCCTGGCGTGTCCGAGAGAGTGCACTGAGGTCTTCCCGCAGCAGCCGCTCCAAAATTTGGGCATCAGACCGCTTGAGAAGAGCGAGGATCTTTCGCACCGTGGCGCTGCCGTAACGCTGCAGATAGATTTGGTGACGGGTCAGCGCGTCGGCCAGGTCGTCATTCACCGCCATTGCTCAACTCATCCGGCACTTCGTCTTCCAGCTCTTCGATATATGCGTCGGTGTCGGTGTCCTCCGCCAAGAACCCTCGACGCTTCATCTCCTCGATGAACACCCGGCGCGGCATCTGGCCTGTATTGACGGCCGACAGCATAGCCAGGAACTCCTGTGCGGTCAGAAGGCTTACGCCGAAGTCCTTGTTCACCTTCACGGTAAACTCAGCCTCTGCCCCCTGATACATCGAGAACCAGCCCAAGCAGCGCTCAAGGGTGTCCTTGAGGTTGTCCGCCATCATGGCCAGAGGTGCGGTCTCCTTGGCTGCGTCCAGTGAAGCACCGGTGGCTGTCTCTGTTCCGGCCACCAGCAGCATCAAGCCAAGCACCTGCATCTGAAACTCAAGGTCTTTCAAGTCATTGC
The DNA here is from genome assembly GCF_963691685.1 of Thalassovita sp. Taxonomy (GTDB): domain Bacteria; phylum Pseudomonadota; class Alphaproteobacteria; order Rhodobacterales; family Rhodobacteraceae; genus Thalassobius. The sequence continues at coordinate 2,135,411 of NZ_OY829290.1, read as the reverse complement.
GGCCGGCCTCGATCGCTGCACCGCTGTGTTCCACCCATTCCAGTTTTGCTTCTGGATTGCGGGCAGTAACGGCGCTATCCGCGGACAGCGTGATCTTCTGGTCTTCATCGATCCCAGAGGCAAACAGAATGGGCACACGCGCGCTGTGCAGGATGTTGCGTTGATCGCTGGCGCTCAGCCAGTGTTCCAGGTTCTTATCTGCCAGGTCCTCCAGCGGCGGCTCTGCTTTCAAGAAGCCTTTGGGGTTGGCATAGAACGGCGCCACGGTGATTTCGGTGGCCTCGGTGTCGAACTCTTCGACCACAGACCAATCGCCCTTGTCCGTGGACTGACGGTAGAGGCGCACATTCACGCGGCCTTCGACCAGAGACAGCACGCGCACCTGCTTGACGGTCTCGGTCTTGAACTCGTCCTGAGGATCGTCAACCTCGATGGCCTCCATCATACGCCACTGCTTGAGGCGGATCTGGCTGCCAACGGTCTCGGTTTTCCAGCCCAGCACCTCTTCGACGGGCACATGGACCAGATAAGGCCGCATGTTCTGCGCAGCTGCCTGCGCTTTGGTCAGTTCCTCCGGGCGCGGCGGTGCGTCTACCATGATGAAGGTCAGGCCGCAGCCACCCAAGGCAGCCTCAAAGACGTTGCGTGCGAAGGCGCTGAGGTCTTGCCCCTGCATATCAATGTTGGCCGCCTCTTCCTGCAGCGTGTCGCCCTCAATCTCCACCGACTTGGTGAACACCCGGCCAGTCATGTCCCGCACAGTCTTGCGGAAGCCGTTGAACAGGAAAGAGCTGTCCAGGCGGGCCTTATAGGCGTCGTCGCTCTCGGCCGGGAACTGCGGCAGATAGGTCCTGCCCGCGGCACGCATGGCCTTGGTTCCGCCCATGAGGGCCCGCCCAATCTGGGCGGCATCGATCAGCGCCTCGGCTGCGGGTGTTTTCTCAGCGACGGTATCTGTCAAAGTCGTAGCTCCGTGCGTTCGAAGGTGGGTTTCACAACGGGCATCTGTTGATGCACGAAGTAGCCGCCCGCGTCTGGGTGGTGATCGAGGCCGGCGCTTTTGTCCGGCTCCCCATTCTTGTCGTAGGCCTGCTGCTCCAGCGCTTCCGCGTAGGTCTTGCAGCGCAGCGCGTTGACTTTGAGGCGACCTTTCTCAAAGCCAGTGTTCACGGCCAAGATCCGGTCTTTCACCGGCGGGTTGGTCTTGGGCGCCCGGATAGAGTGGCCAGCTTTTCGTAGCAGCGAGATGTCCGACTTACTCGCGTCCACTGTCTTGCGGCTGCCTCCGCTGGCGTCGGGATAGATCGTGATCCGGTGGCCGGGATATTTCTCCGCCAAGACATCGATCAGATGCGGAGTGTCCTGCAGGCCTTTCAGCTCGTCTACCGCGTGCCAATCATCTCCGCGGGGAACCCAGACCACAGAGGCCATATTACCCACGTTGAAGTCTTGCCCGATGTGCAGCGGTTCCCTTGGCTGGATACTCTCGGTAGATCCATGGCGCCGCCGGTCGTAGCTGCGATATACAGTCCCGCTCGTGAGGTTGACGAACAAGCCCATCAGATAGGCGTCGATCAGTTCAACCGGGTAAGAATCCTTGAGAGATTGAATGTAATCCGGCGGCAAAAACCGCTCATTTTCGTAGGTGCTGGCCTGCACCATGCTGTAGTCACGCTTTGGGTCGCGGGCGAAGGTGTCATAGACGAAACGAAAGCCCTCGGGCGTTGTCGTAACCCCAATCCCGTTGACCACACCCGGGACGACCAAACGCATTCGCGCGATGATCTTTCGCCACGCATCTTGTGCTTTGTCTTTCGCCATGATGTCGATTTCATCGACCAGGCCGCGGGCGATCTTAAAGCCCACAATGCTGCCCGGCGTGTCCATCGACCTGCAAATGATGGTGCCGTACCAGACAGAGCCGCGGTAGAGCTCAACCTCCTTGTCAGCGCTTTTCACCTTGGCGTTAAAGCCAAGCATGAATGCCGCTTCATCAATCGTGGGCCAAAAGGTGTCACGTATGTCCCTGTAGGTCGGCGCGAAATACCCCTGCACCGTTTTCGGGTGTTTGCCCGCAAACAGACCAAGGTCCAGACACCCAACAAAGGTCTTGCCCGAGCCGAAGCCCCCGACGTAGGCGCGGAACTTGGTGTTCAGCTGGTCGAGAAAGATCCCCTGCGGTGCGCTAACCCTCAGATCGTGTGACACGCACGTCACCTACCGCTTCCTTTGCGGTAATGTTGATGTTCAGACTTGGGGCGTCATTCACGGCACCGCCAGAGCCGTTAAGCATGCCGAGGTGGCGCGCAAGCTTTTCTAGCGCAGATAGCTTATCGTGCATTTTGACTTTCACCCCCGTTTGCGTGAGTGAGACCTCAGACACCGCCGCCGCCGTGGCGTCGTCAATCTGATTGCTTGGAACCAGCTCGACCGGATAGACGCCTAGGCCGTTTGCGTCGGCGTTTTCATCACCTCTTTCAATCGGGTTTTTGCCCCAGGTAACGGCCTTGCGGATGTCAGAAAACCCGATGCTTGCGAGTTCTTGCAGCACCATATCTTGCGTGATTTCCGTCCGTTCTTGCCGCTTCGCCTGTGCCTTCTGAATTTCGGCCTCAACCTCAGCATTCTTAAACAGCCGCAATCCCTGCGCATGGGCAGTTTTGGGGCTGTATCCGGCGCGAATTGCCGCCTGCGTTTTGTTCAGATCGACAATGTATTCCTGTGCGAAGCGCTTCTGCTTGTCATTCAGCGCCATGGTGACTTCCCGTCAGTGTTGGTGACCAGGCATCCCACCCGGCTTTGCGATCTAGGGCTAGGCGCCCGGATCAGGTCTTCTTGCCGGCCTTGGCTTTGGCCTTGTGCAGCTTGGCGATCTTCATGGGGCTGGGGTCGTCCGCATAATCCCGGGGCAGCTTGCCGCCGTTGTTGCGGATCTGGGTCACGTATTGCTTGATCATGCCGACTTCTCCTTGTTCCATTTGAGGTGGTTGCGAGCATTGAGGGCGATGAGCAATACGCTCATGCATGCAAAGCTCCATTTCCCTGTGAGGATGATCCAGACCACCCTGACCGATTGGCTAAAAATACCCACGATCCATGTCGCCCAGTGCTTATTACCGGCCATGAGGGTCAGAAGGTTGGCCAGCCCTGACATGAGCAAAGGAGGAACAGTTTCTAGCCCGTTCTAAACTTTTAAGGCCAAATTCGCACAAAAGGCGAAAATAGCTAAACAACAACGACTCAAGGACGTTTATCTAAATACGCATTTAGCGGCGCAGCCTTTCTTGGACGTGAGCGTTGCGCAACAAATACCTTTTGTACCCTTCACATAAACAAAAAAAATGGGCGGTGACTTAGGTCGCCGCCCTTTTCTTATCCAAGCTCTAAGTGCCTGCCGGACATTGAACCGCGGGCTGCTAGAAAGAGCCGAGGACATAAAGCTCGCCCGCATGGATTAAGGGCGCCCACCAATGCCTTCGAGCCGGGCGTTACCCGGCGCGCGTCATTTCTTGCTCCTTGGAAGATGTAGGTACCGGTTCGTCCATCGGCTAACGAAAACGGCGATCCGTGGGGGTTAGCCACAAATCGCCTGCGAGAATACAAAATCGGCAATTGTGCTGCGGGTCAAGAGGGAAGTTTGAATTGTCTGATGCGAACTAAGTTCCCATGCTACAAAGGTAGCTTGAGCAGGTAGAGGAAGCAGGGCGACAAATCTGATCTACGTCTGCAACGAGAACCTCCACGTCGGAATGATTAACAATGGAAACGTGGCAGCAAAAGAAATGCTTGCGGCCCTATCCAAACGCGCTTGGTCGTCACCGCCTCCCAACTTCTCGCAACAGCTCCAGCGCTACTAGCAACCGCTCCCCTGCTCTGCTCACCTTCCCACCCGCAACAGCCTCTCTGCGCCCTCTGACCACGTCAAACAGATCCCGCTGATAGACCGCATGTAGCTGCCCAATCAGCCCATGCCAGTGCATCCAAGCATTGACGGCGTCGCGGTGCTTCTCGTCTTCGCTGCGCAGATCGGGCTGGTCATCCTCTCGGGCTTCGAAACTTTCAGGCAACATCTCAACCTTGCGGGGCGTGGCATGGAGAGACTTGCCCAGCACCACTCGGGCATAGCGAGCCTCGCAGCCCGTGAAGGTCGCGTAGATCTGCCAGAGCTCAGCTGCCAATTCGGGATCGCTCTTGCCGTAGGTCAGATAGATCGCCTGGCCCGCCGGCTCTCCAAGGGCCTGCGTGCGCATTACCTCAAGCGGCCGTTCTCCAGCGCTCATCATCCGGGCGCGGGCCTGCAGGGCCACCTTGTCTGGGGCCCGTTCCTGCTTTGCCGTCACGGTACGTTTGGCGCGCGTAGCGTTGCCATCGACCTCACGGCGCGGAACCGGGGCGAGACTTGCAACGCCCAGCAGTTCCCGCTGCTGCCGTTTGCGCGAACGTGCTCGCTGCTTATCACCCTTGCCCATTGCTCTGCTCCCTTGTGGTATTTTCTTCAGTCGTGACCGAAATGATGTTCAATCTGGTTGGCGCTGTTTTGCGCCCAGTCCGCGTAGAAATATCCATTTTTGCGTGTTTGTCGGTCATGCCAGCCCCCTTTGCTTGACGCGCTCCAGTGTCACCATTTCCCGCGCAATCAGCTCTTCAACCATCGACCGGCTGATCATGTTCGGCGCAATGAACTTGTCGCCATTCACCCAAGCGGCGTTGTGCTCCAGGATCTCAGTCTGACCGATTTTGCGGGCTGTTTTAGGCGGAGGGCACTTCTCCCACGATCGGTCCCGCAGCCAGTTGTCAGAGAATTTGACCTTGTCCGGGTCGTAGGTTTTCGATGCTTCGGCGTAACGCCTGGCCGCGGCGATGAGGTCATCTGCGGAAAGCCCCGAAGCGAGCGCTTCTTCCCAACTGCGTTCCCCGTCGAGGGTTTCCCGCGATCTGGGATGGGCATCGAGAAATTCTTGGTAGCCGTCGTCGTTAGATAACGAAGAAGATTTATCTTCTGAGTTATCTATATATGGTTCTGATTTCTGACCTTGCTTTGGCAATGCTGTGGCTTTTTCTACACTCGATTTGTTGTTTTTCAATGACTTAGCCTTTCCGCCCTTGCTCCCCGCTTGCGCCCTCAACTCGCTTTTATCGCGCGCTTTTTTGTACTCTTTTTGCAGACGTTGATTGGTAATCACGTCCCCATCGACGGTGAAAAACTCCGAAATCTCCTCCCAAACCGAGGCCCATTTACGGCCGGAAAGCCCCGCGATCCGCGCCAGTTTTTTGGGGTCGCTCGGCAGCTGCCCTCCCTTCGACCACATGGTCATAAGGATCAGCAAATAGGCGCCGTGCTGCTCTGTGGTGAGGTGGCGCGTGTCGGTCAGGTAGTCACCGACATACAACTGCATGAAGGGCGCGTTGCTCATCTCAAAAGCTCCCTAAGGCCGGCAGGCACAGTAGAGGCCACTTCAGGGCCGCAGAGGGCCGGATTGGCCTTTTCAATGACAGCCACGCAGCGAACCATGTTTGGGACCCACTGCGGGGCCGTTGCACGCACCCACCTGCGGCTGTCGTCTACGATGATGCCAGCTTTGACCAGGGCGTCGGTGTAGGCCTTCTCAGCGTTGCCGGAATCCATGTTCCCGACACCCCGCTCCCCGATCAAGTAGGTGATCGTCACGGGCGCTGAGAACATCGGCAAAGGCCCTTGAAGGTCCAGTAGCTGCTTTGCCTCGCGGCGCCACTGGTTATAGCGAGGGGTGCGCTTGCGTCCCCTGCCCCGCACGTTGGCGAACACGTTATTGCTGCTGATAGGCGCAGGCAAGATCAGGCGGGCGGTGTCACTCATTGGTCAGTTCTTCCCCTGTGACCGACGCATGCGGCGGATACACCGGTTCATGATCTTGGTTCGCTCTGCGATGGTTTCTTTGAGGATCAATTGGCGGCGCGTAATCCGAGCCTGAAGCTTTGCAAGGCGGGCCAACTCTTCTTCGTCGGCATGGCGCAACCATGGCGCATCGATCCCGAAGGGCTTTTCCAACGGCGGGCCGCCATTGTCGCCAATCAGGGCTGCCATCTCCTCGACCTTGCGATCTTCTTCCGCAACCTGCGCCTCTGCGATCCGGAGGAGCCTCATAAAGCTAACGTCTGACATGCATCACCGCTCGCTGTTGTGTAGCGCATGCCGCTGCACAGACTTCGACAAGACAGCCCGCATCAGGCCTTTGGCCAAACGTGTTCGGATGTTCGCAGTCGCGTTTGATTTTGTGGCTTTGCAAGGGCAAGGCTGAAGGGCGACGCATAAGCTGTGTGCATCATCTGCCGGCATCCGGATCACGACTTCGTCGCCTTCACGCTTGATCGAACCTAACATTTGTCCAGCTCCAAGATTATGGAGCGCGGCTGCGAAGCCACGCGGGAATAAGGACCATCGGGTTTCCCCGTCTGGGCAAGGTCAGGCCCCCATTGGCCCAAAGACCGGACGGCCACGAAGGCTAAGGCAAAACGCAAATGAGCTGCGGATCTTGAATTAGAATTTATCCTAAGTAGTATTGATGCCTTGCGAGCCAATTTTTTGGAGAACTTGATATGAAGTGGATCACGACTGCCGTTGCGGTCATCCTCGCCGGGTCCGGAGCCGCGGCTGAGCCAGCTGAGAGAGATATGACGGAAGTAACGGCCAACTGCGTATCGGAATGGCCGGACGACTATTCGATGCAGAAATACTGCCTGGACAGAAATCAAGAGGGCTACGAAACAGCCTCTGCCTACTGGTCTACATCGGGAGAAGGAACGCTCAACATCATCGGACCGTCTTTTCGCTTCTGTGAGGGGAAGTGGGGGCAGCAATGGGAGATGGTGGCCTATTGCATGCAGAGCGAGGTCGACGGCGCAAAGGAGGCCTCGACCCTGTTGAAACAAACACCTGAAGCGGTTGGTATTGAGATCTATGCCAAGTGCAAAATGAAATGGGATGATCAGTTCAGCATGATTGGATATTGCATAGACCGTCAGGTCTCGGCATGGCTGGCAATGAACGAGTAAGCGCTTCATCTTTCAGCCCCCACGCTCTCGCGTTCAAGCCGCAGCCTTGCCTGCTGAAGCGCCTCGACTGCCTCATCAATCTCAACTATTGCCTGGTCATATTCACAACCTGCATCAGACTGCTGAGCCGAAAGGATCGCGTTGACCGCTTCCCCGGTTTCCTTGCTGATCTGACCGACATGAAGAAGAACGCAACCTTGAGCCGTGTATTCGTCAGGGCGAAGCCTCCGGGCCAACATCTTAGTCACAGGATAGCGGCCGGCTGCGTCCTCTAAGGCCATGACCTCGTCCACGTTCCAGCCGATGCTTTGCCCCAGCTTTTTAGACAGCGTGCCTTTGCCGACCGAGCGCCCCAACCTTGCATTGATCGTTTCGGCAGCTGCATCTAGGCATCCAAATGAGCCGTCGATCAGAGCCGCCATTGAGGCGTTGATCCGGGAACGGAGGTTAGCCATCTGAAACCCCGTTTCCTTCAACCTTCATAGTTTCGCGGGTAGGAACTTCGCCGAAATTCAAAGCGAGTTCGGCGAATGAAAAAGCTTCAAATGGGCAGTCGACGCCCGCATCTTTACAAAGCGCCGCCATCACAACGAACCATCGAGCTGGAAAGACCCCTTTATCCAGCGCGTTTGAAATCGCAGTTCCACCGACACCCAAGTGCTTGGCGATCACGTTGCGCCCAACCGTATCGCAAATTTTCTCAACATCAGCCATGCGCCAACGTTAGTTCACTAATTATGAACTCGCAATGTCCATTATTTGGAAACGTTCACTTTTTGTGACCCCTGAGTATGCTGCAAACATGGATTATGACTACAAATGCTCTCTCGCAAAAACAGGCGACGCTGACCACGAAGCCTCATCTATTCGCCTTCGCGCGGCCCGCTCTGCTATCGGATTTAGCCAGGAGCAACTGGGTGTCGCTGGGGGCGTAAAGAAAACTGCTATAGCAAACGCGGAGCAGGGTAGAGCATTTCCAGGCAGAGACGTGCTAATATATCTCTACCGCGAACACCGAATTGATCTCAATTTCATGATCAACGGCGACTTTGTTCAACTTCCCGGTGACGTTCAAGATCGGCTTTTTGCTGCGCTCGAAGTGTTAAGTAATGGTGCGGATCGTAAATAAAATTTAGATCCAACCCCAACCGTCTGAGCACTGAGCCCATCTTAAACATCAACCAGTTCATTAAGTAATTATTATCCTAGAAAAAACCGATGGACGAGAAATTCGCCATCGCGCCAACCCTAGGAACAGCCTTGCAGCAGATCAAGCCTGCTAACCTTAGTTGAGAAATGCACGCTTATCCGCGTGCAATCTGATAGTTCCACCAATCGATCCCTTCATATGCTTTCTCTCAAGTAGAAGGCTCCGCCTCTGGTCAACCTATTCTCCTTCAAACTCAATGCACTCATTCCCCTGATTTGCCGGCTTCCCAATCAGTGATTCACTTTCGTTGGCCGACAAAAACAACACCCCAGCCTGTGTTTCGCAGAATACGTGTACATATTTTCTGTACTTTTCATGTTGACGGTTCATTTAATGTGAACTAAAATCTCTACCATAGCGAAGGCAAACAGCCTCCGCCTACCACCCGCCGAAGAGGCAAAAGGCCAACCCGGGCACCGACCCAACAGGCCACCAATCGCGGGAGGGAGATTTGAGAGGAGAAGCCGATATGTACCAGACCATTTACCACGTCTCTTTCACCTGGATGAGCAGCCGCCTTGGCACTCTGACCGAGTGGACCACTCCGGAAAACAAAGTTCTGGAAGGCATGGGCGACGTGTTTGAGGTGATCGGCGAACATAACGAAGCCAATGCAAACCGGATCCGCGTCATTCAAATTGACCTACACGAAGGCTCCTCTCGCGAAATCACCGAAGACGCCCTGCGTGACTTTGGCGACCACATGGTTTCGATCACAGGCGAGTGGCCCGAATGGCTGGCAGAATTTGCCCCTGACGACACCAAAGCCGAACTGGCCCGCCGCGCGGCGCGCGAAGAAGCCGCAAGCTATGGCGTAAGCGAATATCTGGAGGCGGCGGAATGAACCGCCCTTCCCCACTTTCCCCCGACGGTGCGGTGAAACCTGCACCCAACTCCCCGGCCGGTGGTCATTTTGCCTGTCTGCCTGCTGGCCGGGACTTTTTCGGGGGGATCATTGGAACACTCACGGAGCGCGTTGCCCATCTCCTCTTGGGCAGCGCTTCGACCAGCGCGGGCGGGGGGCCACGTCCCAAAACCTCCCTGGGCACCCTGCCCGCGCAAGCTTCAAGCCCCCAATGCCATGCTTCACTTGCCAAATCCGATGCTTGCCCTACCTATAAAGCACTCACGGAATGCGCTGTTGAAGCTGCGCTTAGCAGCGCGTCGTCCGGTGCGGGCGGGGTTTTTACCAGTAAGAAGCCGTTCCTAACCCCGCCCGCAATTCGCGCTACCAATCCAAGCGCATTCGTCTCACGTTCTTCTGATTACTTCGGAAAATTCAGGATTTTCTGTAGATTGCAAAGCCTCATGGGCCGTGCGCAATCACGTGTACATATCCAATCACTGTTAGAGTGCTGGCAGTGTGGCGCCCCAAATCTATCAATAGCTTCCGGTTTTTCCCTGTTTGCGCCTGCGAGTAATCCGCCCAGAACAGCACATTACGTCTCTGATCACCTGTGGGCCTGCACCACCGGCGCCGGCGGAACCTAACCCCTAATCACTGGAGTGTCTGACATGAGCCGTGACAACGCTCGAGCGCCTCTTGGGCGCTATGGAGACCTGCGTTCTGGCGGGAACCTCCTGAAGCCCCGCCGCAGCCTATTCCCGGCGCTCATGCTGGCTCTGTGGTGGGTGACTCTGGCTGTTTGCCTGCTGATCACGCTGCAAAAGGCCATTGGCCACCATGCGGCCGTGTCCTGCGGTGCCTGCTGATGTGGATCGTCTTCGACCACTCCAGCGGGATCGCCCTGCCCGGCCGCCACCCCAAAGCCTGCTTCGAAACTGCCCGCGTATTGGGCTGGACCAACTTCACCATCCAGAAAGGGAACAAACATGCCTAAGAAGCGCAACATGGTTCCGATTACGGAACTGAGGATCCGCGTTTATCGGCCACTGGATGACCGAGACCCCTGTTTCGCCTACATCGGGAATTTGCCGATGCGGTTTTCAGGCAAGACACCAATGGCAGCTAAACGTGCAGCCGATGAATGGCGCACAAAAGAAGTAGCCAAGGAGACTGAACGCAAAGCGAACGCCGACAAGTCGAAGGCTGCGGCAAAATGATCAGGCAACCATCCTCAATGTCCCAATTATATGCTTGGTACAGGGCAGCAGTTGCTGGAAACGCACCCGCGCTCCATGACGGTATCCCACACTGCGGCTGGTTTAAGCGAAAGCTGGTCAAAGGCGGTCCTTGGGTTCCTGTCCGCATCTTCATCGATCGCGATATCGACCTAGTGACCGGTGAATTGACACGCGACGAAGTGCTGCGCATCGAAATCGAAGGCATTGAAGCGGGAGATCCAGCAGAGCACTGGACCTACCTCACCCCGATCAGCCGTGCCGAATTTAAGCACCTGACCGACTATCGGCTGCGTAACGGCAGCCGGATGCTCGACAGCCGTCGAGCAATTGATCTGTCGCAAGTCCCTACAGAACCCCAAGGAGTTATTTGATGAACGTTCCTACTTCACCAACAAATATGACAGCTGGTGCCCCGGCCCCGATGGGTCACAACCAACCGCCTGCATTTGACCCCAACGTTCTGGCTAGAAGCCAGGTGACCGCGGAGGAATTCTTGGAAGTGACCAAGATGTGGCAGTCTGTCGAAAAGATCGAAAGCGAGACTCAAGCCGAGCAGCTGAACGATCAGATTACCGGGTTGCGCAAGCTGTGGAAGAAGGTCGACGCTGACCGAAAAGCCGCGAAGAAGCCACATGACGACGCTGGCAGAGAGGTCCAAACTGCCTTCAATCCGCTGTTGAAGAAGTTGGCAGCCGCGGCAGACGCGCTCAAGTCCAAGCTGTCGGAATTCGCCGCGGAAAAACAGCGCCGCGAAGACGAGGCACGCGAACAAGCCCAGCAAGACGCTGAGGCGAAACAGGCCGAAGCTGCCCGTCTGGTGGCCGAGGCTGCTGCCAGCGGCGATATCAGCGCGCAAGTGGATGCCGAGGAAGCCCAGAAGGCCGCCGAAAAGCAAGCCAAAGCGGCTGCGAAGCCCGCTGTCTCAGGCATCAAGTCTGCTTCGGGCGGTGGCCGCACTATGTCTGTCCGGACCATCCGTGAGGTGGAAGTGACCAACGTTCGCCTGCTGTTCATGCATTACCAGAACCATCCTGACGTTGCCGAGGTTCTTCGCCGCATAGCCACAGCTGATGTGCGCGCCAAGGGCTTTGACCCGGAAGAAACCAAAATCCCCGGCATAACGATCACTGAACGCAAGAGCGTCGCTTAATCCATCACAGTTCATAGGAAATCAAAATGTCTCTTCCCGCACAATCCGCATCCATGCCGCTTTTGATGGATCCCGACGCCTTCGAACACATGCAGCGCGTCGGCGGCATGCTCGCCTTGTCCCCTCTGTTCCCAGAGCACCTGCGTAAAGGTTCCAAAGAGACCGCCATCGCGAACGGCGTTTTGGTCATGAACATGGCAAGCCGCCTGAACGAAGATCCTTTGACCGTTGCACAGAACATTTACTTTGTTGGCGGCAAGCCTGGTTGGTCCTCGTCTTACATGATCGGCAAAGCCAATCAGCACGGTGTTTTCAAAAACCCGATCAGCTGGGATCTCAAAGGCTCAGGTGACAATCTATCTGTGACCGCGTTCGCGGAACTGGCATCCACTGGCAAGAAGGTCACCGCGACCTGCGACATGGCCATGGCGAAAGCCGAGAACTGGACCAAGAACCCGAAGTATCAGTCGATGCCGGAACAGATGCTGCGCTACCGCTCGGCCACGTTCCTGATCCGTCTGTATTGCCCCGAAGTGATGGTCGGCGTTCCGGCGCAGGTGGAAGTCGAGCTCGATATGAAGGACGTCACTCCGGCTGATGCGCTGGACAAGTATCAGACACGCCAGCCGGCAGAACCGGTTGCTGAAACCGAGGTTGTTACCGAGACCGAGGAAGAACAGCAGGAGACGGCCGCCGAGACCGCGCCCGACCCCGAGCAATTCCAAAAACTCGTCGACATGATCGCCAACGACTTAATAGACAGTTCAGATCTCGAAGGTGTGCTGGAGCTTTACCAGGACCAAATCGAGAAGATGGAAGCGGCTGCCCCCGAGGCACACATGCGCCTACTGGAAACAGTGGCCGAATTTCGCAAAACCGACAACTGACATCGTTTCCTGGCCCCTGAGGACAGGGACCAGCGACGGACAATAGATTTTTCACAAAAGGAACTTCCCCATGGCACACCCCGTAGATGTTCACGTCGGCAAGCAGCTAAAAGCCCTTCGCACCCTGCGCGGCCTGACACAGACCGATATTGCCAAAGGTTTGGATCTGTCATTTCAGCAGGTCCAAAAATACGAACTTGGCCGCAACCGGGTCAGCGCCAGCAAGCTGTATGAGCTAGGCAACCTGCTGAACGTGGCGCCCGGGTTCTTTTACGAAGGTCTGGACCAAGTAAAGGCAGGCGCCCCGGTGATCGATGAAGAAACAGCCCGCGCCGCAGCCCTGTTTGCCAAGTTGAAAGACGAGCAGATCAAGGCGAAGGTTCGGGCGCTTCTGGAAGCGATCGCAGCCAGCGAAAGCACCCCGATGGAGGCGTCGTCATGACTGCCACCCTTTTCATCGGAAACGCCAAAACCCAAACCATGCTGCACGACTTTGACCGCCTGCGCAAAGCGATCCGCGAATATGACCCCGAAGCCACAGAGGCCGCTTGGGCCAATTGTGAGCGCTGGGTTGACTGCATCAACCCGACAGCCACAGAAGAGCTTCGCCGCAAGAGAGCTGCAACTATGAATGACCCAAAGGAGGGTGATTGATGGCCAAGATCACGCCACTATGGGTTTCAGAAAAGACGGCGGCGGCAATGCTCGACATGAGCCGCACCGAGTTTTCCAAGCACGTAAACTCAGGTTCGCTTCCGCCGGCACAGTTGCGGCGCAATGGCATTATTCGCTGGAGTGTTGCCGCCCTCGAAAAGATTGCCGACGGAAGCGCTGCCCTACCAGATCAAGCGGAGGATATTGAGCTGTGAGACGCCCTGCAAAGCCCCGAATTTCGAAACCAAGGCTGCACTGGAAATGGGACAAGAGCAAGGCCGCTTGGACCCCCTACCACCGTGTCACATGGACGGAAGAAGGGAAGCGCAGGGAAAGGGCAATCCTGCTCGATTGGAAAGGCGAATCGCAGCAACTCGATGCGCTTTATTGGGCGTGCGAAGCGGGCCGTCATAAGAAACAAGTGCCGCAGAAGTCTCCCTATTCGTGGGGCGCGCTGATCATCGAATGGCGCTCAGATCCACGGATCCAGAAGAAGCTGGCGGCCTCCACCAAACGAAGCTACGCCCGCGACATGGAGCGGATCTTGGAGAAGAACGCCGACAAGGACGTCCGAAAGACAACAAAACAAGGCCTCAGAACCGCTCACACCCGTCTTGCAGAGACACCGCGGAAAGCGGACAAATACGTCGCTACCATCAAACTTCTTTGGAACTACGCGCGGGCCCAATTGGATTGGCCACTTGGGCCAAATCCCTCAGAGGGCATCAACTTCTTCGGCAAGCAACGCGAATATGAACCCTGGCCGGAATGGATGATCACCAAACTCACAGAAGCGCCAGAAGCTGTTCGCACAGCAGCGGAGCTGATTCTAGGAACTGGCCAGCGCCCCTCTGCCGCCGTCACGATGAAGCATGAAGATTTTGATGGCGAATGGATGCGCGTCTGTGACGAGAAAGGAAATGAGCGGTTTGAGGTGTACTGCCCGCCGCAACTGCGCTCCTATGTGGAAAGCCTGAAAAAAGAAGGCGCGCACGTTCTGGCCAAAAACCTAACTGAGCCGCTTGGCTACAACATCGTCGAAAAAAGGTTCCGCACCTGGCGGAAAGATCTTGGCGAGAAGGCTGCCCCCTACACCCTTCATGGATTGAGAAAGCTGGCGATTGTTCGACTCGCCGAAGCCGGCGCCACGGATGCACAAATTCAAGCGATCACCAATCAGAGCGCGGAGATGGTGGCTTACTACCGCAGAAAAGCGAGTCGCAAAGCGCTGTCCAAAGCGGGCCAATCTCTCGGAGAATAGAACAAGAACAGAACAAGAGCAGAACAAGAAAGTGGGAGTAAAGAGTGGGAGTAAATCCCCAAATAAGACAAGGGCTCGCAACGAAAAACGCTGCAAGCCCTTGTTTTAATGGTACCCAAGGCCGGACTCGAACCGGCACGCCCGCAAAGGCGGGGGATTTTGAATCCCCTGCGTCTACCATTCCGCCACTTGGGCACGGTGTTTTGTTGATGTACCGCCCCCGCTGCGCGCCGTCCAGAGGCAAAGCGACGTAATCGTGTAGAAAATTCCCGCGCCGCCCACGGGTTCTGCCCCCTGGGATCTGGGGTTTCAGGACGATCGCAACCCAGAATCCGAAAGTCTACGTCCCGTCACAGGCCGATTTCAGCACAGAATTGTGAGGAGGCCGGAAAATCGGTTGACCGTCCCGCAGGGCCATGGCGTAAAAGACACAAGAAAAGAGGCGGGGCATGCTGAAAAAACTATATGACTGGACGATGGCCTTTGCCGATCATCCGCGGGCCCTCTGGGTGCTTGGCATCATTGCCTTTGTCGAGGCCTCCTTCTTTCCGATCCCACCTGATGTGCTGATGATCCCGATGATCCTGGCCCGCCCGTCGCGCGCCTGGCTGATAGCCTCGGTCGCACTGGTCGGTTCGGTGCTTGGTGGCATCCTGGGCTATGGCATCGGCGCCTTCTTCTACGAGGAGCTGGGCCGCCCGGTGCTGGAGGCAATGGGCAAAGGCGATGCTATGGCCGGGTTTAACGACCGGTTCAATTCCTTCGGCTTCTGGCCGGTGCTGATCGCCGGGCTGACGCCCTTCCCCTTCAAGGTCATCACCATCATGTCGGGCTGGACCGGCATGCCTGTTGTGACCTTTATCGTGACCTCAATCATCGCACGGGCCTTGCGCTTTTTCATTGTGGCGGCTTTGCTGTGGAAATTCGGCGCGCCGATCCGTGACTTTATCGAACGCCGCCTGGGTCTGATGTTCATCCTGTTCATCGTGATCCTGGCCGGCGGGTTCTATCTGGTGAAATATCTATGATGTCTTTTGACCGCAGAAGTTTGGTGGCACTGGCCACGCTGGGTTCGATCACCCTGATCGGTGGCGCCTTCATGTTTCAGTTTCTGGGCTATGCACCGTGTAAGATGTGCCTCTGGCAACGCTGGCCCCATGCGGCGGCCATTGCCATTGGATGTATCGCGCTGACGCTTGGCGGTTTGCGGATCTTCTCCTGGCTTGGGGCCGCTGCGGCGCTGACCACGGCCGGGCTGGGCGTCTACCACACCGGGGTCGAACGCGACTGGTGGGAGGGCCCGACCAGCTGCAGCGGCGGCGGCAACGGGTTGGACATGGGCAACCTGCTGTCCACAACTGGCAGCGACATTGTCATGTGTGATCAGGTGGTCTGGCAGCTGATGGGCCTGTCGATGGCCAGCTGGAACGCCATTGCCTCCTTTGTGATTGCCGGCATCTGGATCGCCGCGGCCACCCGAAAGGCGTGAGCCGGAAAAGAAAATGGCAGGAACGGGTCTGCACTCCCGTTCCTGCCACATCAGACGTAAAACTGCCGCAACAGGGCAAACTGGTTACGTCAAACTGATATCTCAGACCTTGTAGGCCAGCCGGATCCCGCCCCAATGCGTGCCATTGACGAAGATCGGCGCTGAGAGGTCTTTCATCATCACAAAGTTGCCGTCGCCCATATCGCGGCGATAGGCCTGCAGCAGGAACGGTTTGGTCGAATTGCCGGCCGCCAGCCCGACGCGATCATCAAAGATCCGGCGGTTGCGGCTGTAGCCCATGTTCCATTCGGTCTCACCGGGGATCTGCGGCATGGAGAATTTCTTGTTATGGGTCGGCAGATAGCCGTCCTTGTTCACCGCGGCGCAGAACACAACATCCTCGGCAAATTCCAGCATCTTTTCCTGAAAGGCGGGCAGAACGGAATCTGTAAAGGTGGTGAAGCGCGCCATCACCTGCGCCGGGTCTGAGCCGGGGATCGGCGTATAGTTGCGATCCATCAGATCCTGGAAGGTGATCCGCCCCGCGTTCACCGCATCGGTAAAGGCTTCTGAGATCTGCTGCCCCAGCTCCTGCACCGCGCGAATATAAGGCGTATCCACCGTTTCAACACCAAGGCGCGACACCATGCCGGTGATGCCTTCGGCGTTTTCCGTGATGTCCTGCACGGCGGTGATCGCATCTTTCAGACTGTTGGAGCTGTCTGTGACCTCTTCCGCCAGCTGCGCGATTGAGGTGCCCACCTCACCGGTGACTTTGCTGATGTCTTCGCTGGCGGCCAGAATGTTGCGCTGCGCTTTGGTCATCTGATCCAGCGTTTCCGGGATCGCTTCGATTTCGCTGCCGATACCGTCTGTCTGCTGACGGATGCTGCCAGCGGTTTCGACCGCCTGCTGCGCATCATACATCAGGTCGCGCAACTCTTTGCCCAACTCCCCAACGGTTTCCTGAATTTCACCGGTGGCTTCGCTGGTCAGGTTCGACAGATCCTTAACCTCTTGCGCCACAACCATAAAGCCGCGGCCATGACGACCGGCGCGCGCAGCTTCGATCGAGGCGTTGAGTGACAAGAGGTTGGTCTTGCGCGAGATATTGTCAACCTCACCGGAAACCGTGGCCACACGTTGCAGGGTCTCTTCCAGCACCGATAGTTTCTTGAAAATCGCCGAGACACCGTCGATCAGACCGTTCACCTCATTCACCATGGCGCCCAGCCGTTTGGAGGTGGCGGAAACGGTTTCTTCGGCGGATCCGGACATTTCGACCGCGCTGCTGGCGCTGTCCAGCACCGAACGGCTTTGCGCGGACATCTGTTCAGTTTGTGAGGCCAGTTCCTGAAACACCACCGCTTCGGCGTTTACCCGTTCGCTGGTGTCTGCAATTTCGCCTGACGCTGAGGCGAGCGATACCGAAAGCGCGCCGATCCGGCTGGCAATTTCATGGATCGCCTCTTGATGCTGCGCCGACATGGCATCCAGGTCCGCAGGGTTTACCGGGGTCGCTTCATCCGCATTGATCGACTGTAATTCCATGGGTTCCCTCGATTACTCTGAACAGCACTCTTGGAACCTCTAACGGGTTTTTACGGTATACTTTTAGAAATCCTCAATAAACACGGGGCAATCCGCCCCATGGTTGCAAAGAAAAGGCCCCCACGCGGGGGGCCAGTTTTGCGAAATGGGACGCTGTTTTGCCGCCCGATTGTGTTTTGCCTGTACGCCCATCTCGCATCAAGGGTGGGCGCACCCACCCCGGAATTCATCAACTGCAGCCCGAGGTCGCGCCGCAGGTGTTGCACTTCATGCAGGTGCCGTTGCGCACCAATGTGTAATTGCCGCAGTCACCGCAGGCTTCGCCCTCATAGCCCTGCATTTTCGCCTTGGATCGTGCATCCAGTGCCGTTGCGGCCTCGCTGGCCGGGGCCGCTGCCACGGCAACATTTGCCACCTCTGGCGCCACATCCGTGCTGGTCTGTGGCACCTGCAGCCCCATCAGATCTTCCGGCATACGCTTGCGCAGGTACCCGGTGGAGCTGATCTGCTTCAGCATCTCCAACGACC
Source organism: Thalassovita sp. (assembly GCF_963691685.1). Taxonomy (GTDB): domain Bacteria; phylum Pseudomonadota; class Alphaproteobacteria; order Rhodobacterales; family Rhodobacteraceae; genus Thalassobius. The sequence goes on along the minus strand of NZ_OY829290.1, from coordinate 2,117,564 downwards.
GGGTTGCGGCGGTTTCGCTCAACTCCTCAACGTTGCTGACCCCTTCCTCGACGCCGCGCCCGATGTCATCAAAGGATGCACCCTGCGGTTTCACATGCGCCAGATCGGTGCGATCCAGATAACTGACCGCCAGTTCCCGGAAGATATAGTCAAGGATCGAGGTGGCGTTTTTGATCGAGTCATTGCCCTGCACGATGCCCGCCGGCTCAAACTTGGTGAAGGTGAAGGCATCCACAAACTCCTCCAACGGGACACCGTATTGCAGACCGACCGACACAGCGATGGCGAAGTTGTTCATCATCGCGCGGAAGCCGGCGCCTTCTTTGTGCATATCGATGAAGATTTCCCCGAGGGAGCCATCCTCATATTCACCGGTCCGCAGATACACCTTGTGACCGCCAACAACCGCTTTCTGGGTGTAGCCCTTGCGGCGCTCCGGCATTTTTTCACGGTGGCTGCGCACCAGTTCCTTAACGACGACCTTCTCGATCACCTTCTCGGCCAGCACCTGCGCCTTTTCCTGCGGGGTGCCGGTTTCAAGAACCTCAGCGGCCTCATCATCGTCTTCGATCAGGGCTGCGGCCAGTGGCTGGCTGAGTTTGGAGCCATCGCGGTACAGCGCGTTTGCCTTGATGCCCAGAGACCAGCTGAGCTCATATGCCGCTTTACAGTCTTCGATGGTGGCATCGTTGGGCATGTTGATGGTTTTGGAGATCGCGCCCGAGATAAAGCTCTGCGCGGCGGCCATCATGGTGATGTGGCTGTCCACACTCAGATACCGCTTGCCCTTCTTGCCGCAGGGGTTGGCGCAGTCGAAGATGTGGTAATGCTCTTCTTTCAGATGCGGCGCCCCTTCCAGGGTCATGGTGCCGCAAACGTGGTCATTGGCCAGCTCAATATCCGCCTTGCTGAACCCAAGATGGCGCAGCAGGTCAAAGGACGGATCGCTCAACTTCTCCGCCGGGATCCCCAGCGCGTTGCGGCAGAATTCTTCCCCCAGCGTCCACTGGTTGAACACGAACCGGATGTCAAAGGCCGTGGCCAATGCCGCCTCAACCTTCTCAATCTCATTGCTGGTTAAGCCATGGCCCACCAGTGAGGTGTGGTTGATGCCCGGCGCGTTGCCCATGGTACCATGCCCCACCGCGTAGGAGATGACCTCCTCAATCTGGGCAGAGGAATAGCCTAGGTTTTCCAGCGCTGCCGGCACCGAACGGTTGATGATCTTGAAGTACCCGCCGCCGGCCAGCTTTTTGAATTTCACCAGCGCGAAATCCGGCTCAATCCCGGTGGTGTCACAATCCATCACCAGACCAATAGTGCCGGTGGGCGCGATCACGGAAACCTGCGCGTTGCGGTAGCCGTGTTTTTCACCCAGCTCCAACGCCTCATCCCAGGCCTGCATCGCCAGATGCGCCAAGCGCTGATCCGGCACATTGCCCAGATCCAGCGGCACCGGTTTGACGGCCAGATCCTCATAGCCCTCGGTCGCGCCATAGGCGGCGGTGCGGTGGTTGCGCATGACGCGCAGCATGTGTTTCTTGTTGCGCTTGTAGCCTGCAAACGGACCCAGCTCACCGGCCATTTCGGCCGAGGTGGCATAGGACACACCGGTCATGATCGCCGTCAACGCCGCGCCCATCGCCCGGCCCGCATCACTGTCATAGCCCAGCCCCATGTTCATCAGCAGGCCACCAATATTGGCATAGCCCAGACCTAGGGTGCGGAACTCATAAGACAGCTGGGCAATTTCCTTTGACGGGAACTGCGCCATCATCACCGAGATTTCCAGCGTGATGGTCCAAAGCCGCGTGGCGTGCATGTAATCTTCGGCCTGGAAGGTGCCATCCTTAAAGAAGGTCAGCAGGTTCATTGAGGCCAAGTTACAGGCGGTATCGTCCAGGAACATATATTCCGAACAGGGGTTTGACCCGCGGATTTCACCGTCTTCGGGGCAGGTGTGCCAGGCGTTGACGGTATCGTGGAACTGAATGCCGGGATCGGCGCAGGCCCAGGCCGCATGGCCGATATCTTCCCAAAGATCGCGCGCCTTCAAGGTCTTGGAAACCTGCCCGTCTGTCCGGTTCAACAGCGCCCAGTCTTCATCCTGTTCCACAGCCTTCAGGAAGGCATCCGTCACCCGGACCGAGTTGTTGGAGTTCTGGCCCGAGACTGAGGCGTAGGCCTCAGAATCCCAATCGGTGTCATAGGTTGGAAACTCGATGCTGTCATAGCCCTGCCGCGCGTAATCCAGAACCCGCTTCACGTAGGTTTCCGGGATCGCAACTTTCTTAGCCTCGCGCAGCGCGGTCTTCAGGCCGGCATTGGCCCTGGGATCAGTCGCATCTGCCGCCGCGCCATCCCAGGCACGGATCGCGGCAAAGATCGCGTTCAGCTTGGCCTCATGCATCTTGGAACCGGCGACGATCGAGGCGACCTTCTGCTCTTCTTTCACCTTCCAGTTCACGAACTCTTCGATATCGGGGTGATCAACATCACAGATCACCATCTTGGCCGCGCGCCGGGTGGTGCCACCCGATTTGATCGCACCAGCCGCCCGGTCCCCGATCTTAAGGAAGCCCATCAGGCCAGAGGATTTGCCCCCGCCTGACAGTGCTTCCCCCTCGGCACGGAGGGAGGAGAAATTGGTACCCGTGCCAGAGCCGTATTTGAACAGGCGGGCTTCACGCACCCAGAGGTCCATGATGCCGCCTTCGTTCACCAGATCATCCGAAACGGACTGGATGAAACAGGCATGCGGTTGCGGATGTTCATACGCGGATTTGGATTTGACCAGCTTGCCGGACTTGTAATCGACGTAGTGATGCCCCTGCCCCGGACCATCGATGCCATAGGCCCAATGCAGACCTGTATTGAACCACTGGGGGGAGTTTGGCGCCGCCCGCTGAGTGGCCAGCATATAGCGCATTTCATCGTAATAGCTGCGCGCATCATCTTCGCTGCTGAAATAGCCGCCTTTCCAGCCCCAATAGGTCCAGGCGCCCGCCAGCCGGTCAAACACCTGCTTGGCCGAAGTTTCGCCGCCCATCTTGGTGGATTTGCTGGCTGGCACCGACCGCCAGAGGAACTCTGGCACACCTGCCTCTTTGACCTTTTTCAGTTCTGCCGGAACGCCTGCTTTGCGGAAATACTTCTGCGCAATCACATCCGAGGCCACCTGGCTCCAGCTGTCGGGAACCTCCACCTCATCCAGTTTGAACACCACGGTGCCGTCAGGGTTGCGAATTTCCGAAGCGGTGGTGGTGAATGTCAGCTCCGCATAGGCGTCCTGACCGGATGTGGTGAACTTTCTCTCGATGTGCATCGCTGTGCTGCCCTGTCTGTGGTCTGTCTCAATCCCTGGTCAACGAATGTCGTTGCATTCGTGCCAACAGCAGACCGCGCACATCTTTAGCGCAACGATCCCACCCCCATGAGATCGAAGAAAAACAAAGTGGGGAAACCCCGTTCCGATTAATATGTCCCTGTCACCTGCGGCTACAATATATGGTGCAGCCTGCCGCTGGCCCCCACAAGTTGGCGTATGCACCCATATTCGGTCAACGGTTTTATTTTCGGAAAATTTAATCTTTTTCGTTGACCGAAAGCCCATTCGCTCGCGTTGGGTCACAGGATCGCGATTCCTTCGTGAGTGGGGAAAACCCGCCACATCGCGCAACGCCTTGCTAGTAAGGGCAGAATTCTGATTGCACCATTGCTGGGCGCCAATAGGGCATATTTCCTGTCCAAATCCGCAGAAAATTCAGGAATTTGGCGCAAAACTTGCCCGCAAACAGGACTGCTGCGCCGCTGCTGAAAAAACAATCACCCGGCGCGAACGGACACGGCAGCATCGGCCCCGAAGGGCAATTCAATCATATCGATGGAAGAAAGTGGTCGGGGCGGCGAGATTCGAACTCACGACCCCCTGTACCCAAAACAGGTGCGCTACCAGACTGCGCTACGCCCCGGACCGTGCGTGGGGTCTACCCCGTGTGAACCGGATTGAAAAGAGCGAAATCACCTCCGGGGGTGAGTTTTTTTCACCCGCATCAGAGCGCCCTTTATTCACTGGGATTTTAATCGCAAACCCAGGCGGCACGCGCCTGATCAATCGCCGGATGACGCAGCTGGCTGCCCGGCACAATGCCCAGACCCTCAGCCAGGCCTGCGTTGATTTCCAGCACATGTTGAATCGCATCGCCGCCGGGGATGACCGTTTCATCCAGCGGCACCGCATTATGATGCACATGCTGCACCACACCCGCCCCATCGGCAAAGATCATGTCCAAGGCGATATAGGTGTTGCGCATCCAGAAGCCGACCACGCGCTCATCTTCATAGACAAACAACATGCCCGATCCGCGCGGCATGGATTTGCGGAACATCAGCCCCTGCTGACGCTCGGCGGGGTCATCGGCCAGTTCAACGCGGAACTGGGCCTGCCCCCAATCCCCACGCAGCTGCACCACATCCTCACGACAGGCAGCCGCGCCAGTGGAGGCGCTGAAAAGAGTTGCGGCCAGCCCCGCAAGGACCAGCCGCATCATCTTAGTCATCCGATTTAAGGGCCGCTTCCCAGGCGCAGACCTCTGTCGCCATCCGTCCGCGTTTGCCGTCAATCACCCGCAGGCCGACGGCCTCACCCGGTTGCAGGTCCGCCAGACCCGACCGGCGCAGTACCTCGACATGTACAAAGACGTCTTCGCCGCGACCAAAGATATTGGCAAAGCCAAAGCCCTTGCCTTTGTCGAACCATTTGACGCGCGCCGGCTCCAACGGAGCGGTGCGGATCACTTCTGGATCGATGTCTTCGAAATCGGCCAGCGTGGCCCCTTCTGTTCCAAGCGGTGGTTCAATACTGAACACTTCGGTCGCCTGGATCCCACGCTCCGTTTTCTGTACGTCCAGTTCTATCTTCGCGCCATCCGCTACGGAGCTTTGCCCAAAGTTGCGCAAAACGTTGGCATGCAACAGGATATCTGGCCCACCTTCATCGGCGACAACGAATCCGAACCCCTTTACGGGGTCGAACCATTTCACCAGGCCAATTACCCTGCGGGCGCCGTCCACTTCAGTTCTCAATGTTTCGTTACCCACATGATCGTCATCCCCATGCATTTCATGTGACATACAACAGTGCTCATGCAAGGCAAAAGTTGACTTTTTTACAACTATTTGCATTTCACGTCACGCGAAAATCACGGGCTCAGGCGGTCTATCTTCCAGTTTTCACTCACTGTTTCACGACGCCAAGTAAAGCGATCGTGGAGGCGAAATGCCCCGTCCGCCCAAAATTCAATCTCAAGCGGCGTGATTCTGTAACCTCCCCAAAAGTTGGGTCGCTTGGGATTTGGACCATGTTTGGCTGTCACTTTAGCCACCTCAGCCATCAAAATAGAGCGCGAGGCCAACGGACGAGATTGTTTTGACGCCCAGGCCCCCAAACGGGACTTCAAGGAGCGTGAATTGTAATAGTCATCCGCCTGTGGCCCGTCCTCTTTGCTGACGATACCGCGCACCCGGATCTGCCGGCGCAGAGATTTCCAATGCATGACAAAGGCCGCTTTGCCAGCCTGATCAATCTCACCGGCTTTGGCGCTTTCGTAGTTGGTGTAAAACACGAAAGCCCCGTCTTCGATTTCCTTCAGCAGCACCATGCGCGCATTGGGCAGCCCATCTGCATCCACCGTGGACAGCGCAATGGCGTTGGGGTCATTCGGCTCACTTTCTTCGGCCTCAGCCAGCCAGCTCCGGGCAATTTGAAACGGATCATCGCCTGCAAAAATTCCGCTACGGTCACTCATTGGTCATTGGCCCCTTTACTGGCCTGCCTGGGCGCCGGGCCGCCCGATCTGCACGGTTACCCCGGGAACTCGCGCAAAGTTGCCGCTAAGGAAGCGAGGCTTGAAGCACCCCCGCCGATCCCCTAAAGCAATTTGCAGGCAATCATTTGGATGGAGAGGGGCCAATGTCAAACCAATTGATGGCAAATGGGCTGATGGCAGGCAAACGCGGCGTGATCATGGGACTGGCCAATGACAAGTCGATCGCCTGGGGCATCGCCAAAGCCTGCGCGGACGCTGGGGCTGAAATGGCCTTTACCTATATGGGCGACGCATTCAAAAAACGGGTGACCCCACTGGCCGAACAGCTGGGGGTGGAGATCATGCTGGACTGCGACGTCTCTGATCCCGCCTCACTGGATGCGGCCTTTGGAGAGATTGAAAAAGCCTGGAGCAAGATTGACTTCATCGTCCATGCCATTGGTTTTTCTGACAAAAACGAGTTGCGCGGCCGCTACGTTGACACCAGTCGCGAAAACTTTGCGATGACGATGGACATCAGCGTTTACTCTTTCACCTCGGTTATGCAGCGCGCTGAAAAACTGATGAGTGAGGGCGGCAGCGCCCTGACGCTGACCTATTATGGCGCCGAACAGGTGATGCCGCATTATAATGTCATGGGTGTCGCCAAGGCCGCGCTTGAGGCATCCGTCATGTATCTGGCCGAAGATCTGGGCAAGGACGGCATCCGCGTCAATGCGATTTCGGCCGGGCCGATCAAAACCCTGGCCGCGAGCGGCATTGGTGATTTCCGCTACATCATGAAATGGAATGAGCTGAACGCGCCCCTGCGCCGCAACGTGACCATTGAGGATGTCGGCAAATCGGCGCTCTACATGCTCAGCGATCTGGGCAGCGGCGTCACCGGTGAAACCCTGCATGTTGATGCCGGCTATCACGTGGTGGGCATGAAGGCCGTGGACGCGCCAGACATTGATGTGGTGACGGGCCGCAAGTAAGCCCGCCCCTAGCAAGAAACAAAGGACGGCCAGATGGGCTTCGGCATTGATCAGATACTCCTGCTGCTGGCAACGCAGCTGCTGGCGCTGATCAGCCCGGGGCCTGCCATCATGGCGATCATGCAGCAAAGCTTCGCCCATGGCCGCGGCGTGGGCCTGCGGTTCGGCCTTGGTCTGGCGCTGGCCGCAACACTGTGGGCGGCATTTGCCTTCGCCGGCCTGTCGCTGGTCTTTGCCGCCCTGCCCTGGCTGTTCACCGCGCTGAAACTGCTGGGGGCGGCCTATCTGATCTGGATGGCGCTGCAGATCTGGCGCGGCGCCGATCGCCCGGTCACAGCGGAGGGACGCAAACGCCTTTTGGGTCTGCCGGGCGGCGTATTGACCAATCTGGCCAATCCCAAGGCCGCGCTCTACTTCTCGGCCGTTTTTGTCACCATCTTCCCGGATCCACTGGCACTCTGCTCGCAAGCCTCAATCCTTGGGCTGGTGCTGACGCTGGAAGTTGTTGTTTACACCTGTTTCGCGCTGATCTTCACCACCCAGACGGCCAAGGCACTCTATCTACGCGCCAAATCAGGGATCGACCGTCTGTGCAGCGCTGCCATTGGGGCGCTGGGGCTGTCGCTGATCCTGAACCGGTAGCCGCAGGTGATGCGCTGGCTTCTGACCCTTCTGCTGCTGGCCTGCCTGACGATAAGCGCAATCTATCTGGGCCGCGCCTACCTGCCTTCCCGCATCGCGGAACCGCTGGGCCTGCGCGCTGACATCACTGAAATCCGCGCCCGGGTCACGCCACGGCTGGAGGCTGAGTTTGCCGCCCAGGGCCTGACCTTTGGTGCGCCGGTCTATCTGCGGATCTTCAAAGAAGAGGCCGAACTGGAGCTTTGGGTCAAATCAGACCGCAGCTACCAACTGTTTCGCAGCTATCCGATATGCACATTCTCAGGCAAACTAGGTCCCAAGCTGCGCGAAGGAGATCGGCAATCACCCGAAGGGTTTTATCAGGTCGGGCCTGACGCGCTTAATCCGCGCTCCAGCTATCATCTGTCCTTTAACCTTGGGTTTCCCAACAGTTTTGATCGCGCCCACGGGCGCACCGGTAGCTTTCTGATGGTGCATGGCAATTGCCTGTCGATTGGCTGCTACGCGATGACCGACCCGCTGATCGAAGAGATCTACCTCAGCGTGGAAGCCGCCCTAAAGGCCGGGCAAACCACCGTGCCCGTCCATGCCTTCCCTTTCCGCATGACGGAGCCGCGCATGGCGCATGCACGTGGGTCCAATTGGATCGATTTCTGGCGCCAACTGGCCCCGGCCTATCAACAGTTTGAAGCCACGCACGAGTTGCCACAAACCTCGGTCCGGGACGGGCGCTACCACGTGGCCCGCTAAGGGCTTAGCGCCGCTCAACGCCCCAATCCACAGGAAAACCACCCGCATCTTCGGCTTTTCCTTGCGTCGCATGCAAAGGCACAGTATCGCCCTGTGCTAATCTGAACGTGGCCCAAGCCGCGACACACTCCGTATCTTAAAATCCACATGGGGGAAGCCATGACCGATCGTCTGCCACACGAAAAAGGGTTTCATATCAGTTGGGACCAGATCCACCGCGACAGCCGCGCGCTGGCATGGCGTCTGGATGGCAAAGGCCCGGATGATGGCGCCTGGAAGGCTGTTGTGGCCATCACCCGTGGTGGTATGGCACCGGCGATGATTGTCAGCCGCGAACTGGACATCCGCACCGTGGATACCATCAGCGTGAAATCCTACTACGCCGGTGGCGGCGCACAGGATCAGCAGCGCGAAGCCCAGGTGTTGAAAAGCCCCGACCCCGAGCTAATGGGCGACGGCGAAGGCATCCTGATCATCGACGATCTGGTGGACAGCGGCAAAACCCTGGAACTGGTGCGCACCATGTACCCCAAGGCGCATTTCGCCACCGTTTATGCCAAACCCGCGGGTGAGCCGATGGTCGACACCTTCATCACCGGGGTCAGCCAGGACACTTGGATTTTCTTCCCCTGGGACATGGCCCTGCAATATGTTGAGCCCTATCGCGGCACCGATTAATCTGCCTGCTGATCTGGCGATCGACACGATCTTTGAAAGGCGTCGCTCTGCGGCGCCTTTTTGCATCTTGGCGCAACGCCCTGCTGTACCACAGAGTGCGTGCATTATCCGCTTGCCCCTGACTGCGATCCGCCTATCCTCGCCCGCCAAGACCTGAGGAGAGAGCCATGACATTGTCCCGCACCGCCACCACTTTTGCGCCCCCCGTGATGGAGGCCCGGCGCTGGTTGGACGGTGTGGAGTTTGCGGCTGACAGGCCGTTGATCAATGTCAGCCAGGCCGCCCCGGTCGATCCGCCGCCCGCCCCGCTGCGTCAGGCCATTGCCGATACCGCGCTCAATATGGCTGAGGCGCATCTTTACGGGCCCGATCTGGGCCTACCGGCCCTGCGGGCTGAGGTCGCGGCCAGCGTGTCACGCACCTACAACGGCACCGTCAGCGCTAATCAGGTTGCCATCACCTCGGGCTGCAATCAGGCCTTTTGTGCCACCATGGTGTCGCTCTGCGGTGAAGGGGATGAGGTCATCCTGCCAACGCCTTGGTACTTCAACCACAAAATGTGGCTCGATATGTCGGGGGTGAAAACCGTACCGCTGGCCTGTGGGGAGGGCATGTTGCCGGATCCCGCGCAGGCCGAGGCGCTGATCACAAACCGCACCAAAGCGCTGGTGCTGGTCAGTCCGAACAATCCCTGCGGCGTGGAATACCCCGCCGCGCTGATTGCCCAGTTCCGCGATCTGGCGCGCAAACACGGCCTGCCGCTGGTGATTGATGAAACCTACCGGGATTTTCACAGCCGGACCGGCGCGCCCCATGATCTGTTCGAAGATCCTGAATGGGCCGACACGGTCATCCAGCTCTATTCCTTTTCCAAAGCCTACCGGCTGACCGGCCACCGCGTTGGCGCCATGGTGGCCTCACCCGAACGTCTGGCCGAGGCGGAGAAGTTTATCGACACCGTCACCATCTGCCCCAACCAGCTGGCCCAGCACGCCGCCCTTTGGGGCATGCAGAACCTTGGCGATTGGCTGGCTGGCGAAAGGTTGGAAATTCTCGACCGCCGCGCCGCCATCGAAGAGGGTTTTGCGGTGCTGGCCGCGCAGGGCTGGCGGCTGTTGGGCTGCGGCGCCTACTTTGCCTATGTCGAACATCCCTTTGATATTGCATCAGATCAGCTGGCCAAGAACATGGTGAAAGACATCGGCGTTCTGGCTTTGCCCGGCACGATGTTCATGCCCAACGGCGATGCTGAGGGGCGCAAACAGCTGCGCATCGCCTTTGCCAATGTGGACCGCGCAGGCATTGCGGCGCTGTTTGACCGGCTGGCAACGCTGGCAGACCTTGTGCCGGGGCAGGCTTCGGCCTAAACATTCGCGACAAGACTTTGAACAACCCGAAACTTTAAGGGAATACCATGGCAAGCGGGACGACTTCCAAAACTTTCATGTGGGGGATTATGGGCCTCCTGATCGTGGGTCTCGGCGGTTTCGGGGCAACCAACCTGTCGGGCAATATCACCCGCGTTGGCTCGGTCGGCGACGAGGACATCGACGTCAACGAATATGCGCGTGCCCTGCAACAGGACATCCGCGCGATTGAGGCGCAGACCGGTTCGGCCATGACCTTTGATCAGGTGCTGGCCGCAGGTGTTGACCGCGCCGCGCTGGGCCGGCTGATCGGCCAGGCCGCATTGGACAATGAGGCCGCCAAACTGGGCCTGTCGATCGGCGATGAAAACCTCAGCCAGCAGATCGTGCAGATCGATGCCTTTCAGGGCGCCAATGGCTTTGATCGGGAAAGCTACCGCTTTGCCCTCAATCAGGCGGGCCTGAGCGAGATTGAGTTTGAAGGCCAGATGCGCGCCGACACTGTGCGCGCCATCCTGCAGGGCGCCGTTGTCACCGGCGCGCCGATGCCTGCGGCCTACGCCGACACGCTGATCGGTTTTGCTGGCGAACGCCGCGATTTCACCTGGGCCCTGCTGAGCGCTGCGGATCTGATGACCGCGCAGGTGGAACCCACCGAAGAGCAGCTTACCAAATTCCACACAGACAACGCCGCTGATTTCACCAGCCCGGCCAAAAAACGCCTGACCTATGTCTGGCTGTCGCCCGATGCGCTGGTCGCTGGCATCGATGTGGATGAAGAACGGATCACCGCCCTTTATGAAGAGCGCAAAGATCAGTTCATCGTCGCCGAACGCCGTCTGGTCGAACGCCTGATCTACTCCGACGCTGCTGCCGCAGATGCCGCCAAGGCCGCACTGGACGCCGGTGAGAAAGACTTTGAAACGCTGGTTGCGGATCGCGGTCTTGATCTGGCTGACGTCGACATGGGTGATGTGACCGCCGCCAGCCTGGGCGCTGCGGGGGCCGATGTCTTTGCCCTGGACGGCACCGGCGTTGTGGGCCCTGTTGAAACCACGCTCGGCCCGGCGCTGTTCCGGGTGAACGGGGTTCTTCCCGGCTCAGAAACCTCACTGGACGAGGCACGCGAAGAGCTGCACGCCGAACTGGCCAGTGATGCCGCCCGCCGTCAGATTGACCGCGTGGCCGAAGACCTGGATGACCTGCTGGCAGGCGGTGCCACCCTGGAAGAGCTAGAAGGGGAAGGCGGCGCTGTGCTGTCCAGTATTGACTGGCACGCAGGGTCCGAAGAAGAGATTGCCGGCTACGCTGATTTCCGCAGCGCCGCACTGGCCGCAAAAGACGGCGATTACCCCGAAGTGATCCGTCTGGATGACGGCGGCATCGCCGCGCTGCGTTGGGAAGCCAACATTGACGCCGCCCTGCAGCCGCTGGAGGAGGTCCGCGACACCGTGACCGCCGCCTATAAGGCAGAGCAGATCAACATCGGTCTGGCAGCGCAGGGTGAGATCATGGTCAACCAGCTGGTCCAGGGCGCCGACATGGCCGAACTGGGCCTGACCGCCCGGCAGGAAGCGGACATGATACGTTCCGATTTCATCTCGGAAGCGCCCGCAGGGCTGATCGATGAGGTCTTTGAAATGCAGGATGGTGGCGTCACCGTGATCCGCGGCACCGACAGCGTGGCCATCGTCAAACTGGACGCCATCAAAGGCCCCGATGAAAACGATGCTGAGGTCACCGGCTTCCGCACGCTGCTGGCGCAACAGGGCGACGCGGGGATCTCGGATGATCTCTATGCGGCCTATGCCCGTGCCATTCAGGATCAGGCCGGCATCTATCTGGACCAGACCGCGCTCAACGCGGTGCATGCAAACTTCCGCTAAGCGGAAAGGCAAAGGACAAAACGGTGGAACTCATCCCCTCCTATGACGATTTCGCCAAAGCCTATGAGGCTGGCGAAAATCAGGTGGTCTATGCCCGGTTGGCTGCAGATCTCGACACGCCCGTGTCGCTGATGCTGAAAATGACCGGCGCGCAGAAAGACGCCTTTATGTTGGAATCCGTGACCGGCGGCGAAGTCCGCGGGCGCTATTCGATCATCGGGATGAAACCAGACACCATCTGGCGCTGTCATGGTGACAAAAGCCAGATCAACCGGATGGCCCGTTTTGATCCGGACGCCTTCGAGGATCAGCAGGGCAACCCGCTGGACAATCTGCGCGCCCTGATCGCCGAAAGCCGCATTGATCTGCCCGAAGATCTGCCGGCTGCCTCCGCCGGGCTGTTTGGCTATCTGGGCTATGACACGATCCGTCTGGTCGAACATCTGCCCAACGTGAACCCGGACCCACTGGGCGTGCCGGATGCGGTGATGATGCGCCCGTCGGTGGTGGCCGTGCTGGACGGTGTCAAAGGCGATGTGACCGTTGTGGCCCCGGTTTGGGTCAATGACGGCCAATCCGCCCGCGCCGCCTATGCGCAGGCGGCAGAACGGGTGATGGATGCGGTCCGCGATATGGAACGCGCCCTGCCCCAGGCCAGCCGCGATCTGGGCGAAGCCGATGAGGTACAGCCGCCGAAATCGAACTTTGCCAAGGATGCCTATCTGGCTGCGGTGGAAAAGGCCAAAGACTACATTCGCGCCGGCGATATCTTCCAGGTGGTGCCCAGCCAGCGCTGGACGCAGGATTTCACCCAACCGCCCTTTGCGCTCTACCGCTCGCTGCGCCGCACCAACCCGTCGCCGTTCATGTTCTACTTCAACTTCGGCGGTTTTCAGGTGGTCGGCGCCAGCCCGGAAATCCTTGTGCGGGTCTTTGACAAAGAGGTCACCATCCGCCCCATCGCCGGCACCCGCCCGCGCGGTGCAACACCCGAAGAAGACAAGGCACTTGAGGCCGATCTGCTGGCCGATAAGAAAGAGCTGGCAGAACACCTGATGCTGCTTGATCTGGGCCGCAACGACGTGGGCCGTGTTGCCAAAATCGGCACGGTGAAACCCACTGAAGAGTTCATCATCGAACGCTACAGCCACGTCATGCATATCGTCTCCAACGTTGTCGGCGAACTGGATGAAGGCAAAGATGCGGTCGATGCCTATTTCGCTGGTATGCCCGCAGGCACCGTCTCCGGCGCACCGAAAGTGCGGGCGATGGAAATCATCGATGAGCTGGAGCCGGAAAAGCGCGGCATCTACGGCGGTGGACTGGGCTATTTCAGCGCGGGCGGCGACATGGACATGTGTATCGCGCTTCGGACTGCCATCGTGAAGGATAAGAAGCTCTATATCCAGGCCGGGGGCGGCGTTGTCTATGACAGCGATCCTGAGGCTGAGTTTATGGAAACCGTGCATAAATCCAACGCGATCCGTCGTGCCGCTGCCGATGCAGCGCGCTTTACCCGCGACGGCAACAGCTGACCTTTCTGTTTGAGGGGCGCCTGACGGCGCGGCCTCCGGCGGGAGTATTTTTGGACCATTGAAAGGGGCGCGATGTGACCCGGGTGATCCTGTTCAACAAACCCTTTGACGTGCTGTCGCAATTCACCGACCGCGGCACCGAAGGCAGCAAACGCGCGACCCTTTCGGATTTCATTGACGTGCCGAAGGTCTATCCCGCCGGGCGGCTGGACCGCGACAGCGAAGGGCTGATGGTTCTGACCGACAATGGCAAGCTGCAGGCCAAAATCTCAAACCCGAAACACAAGATGACCAAAACCTATTGGGCGCAGGTTGAGGGTGAGATTTCTGATGAGGCCCTAACGCGTCTGCGCAAAGGGGTGGCGCTGAAGGATGGTATGACCCGCCCCGCCAAAGCGGCGCGGCTGGAGGCGCCAGAGGTCTGGGACCGGGTGCCGCCCATTCGGTTGCGCAAATCCATTCCCGACAGTTGGCTGGAGCTGACCATTTCCGAAGGCCGCAACCGGCAGGTGCGCCGGATGACCGCCGCGGTGGGATTTCCCACGCTGCGGCTGATCCGGGTTAGGATTGGCGATTGGCACCTGGCCGGGCTGCAACCCGGCCAGTGGCGCGACGCTTAAGTCAAGAGGCTCAGTTCTGCGTCGCCTGCAACAGGGCCGAGATCGGCGCCAGCGCAACACGCGTGGCGCGGTCCTGTAGCCCCCAGAGCAACAGCGCCGAAATGGTTTCCGCCTGCAGACGCCCCACCATCACCACACCGCCCGGCTGTTGCCGCGCCTTAAACGCCGCCTGATCCAGGAAACGGCGCATCACAACGGCGCTTTGGCCTTTGTTGTCAAAATCGCGGAACACGGTTGTGGCGGCAACGCCGTTTTTGCTGGCCAGTTTCTGTGCGGTGTTCAGCCCTTTGGCAAAGAAAACAACGCCATGGCCGCTTTCCTGCAAGACGGCCGTCACCTGATCTGACACCGCTTTGTCAGATTGCAGCCCGGTGCCGTCGCCCTCCATCACCGCAACCGCTTCGGGCAGCTCACGCAGCCCGGCGCGCAGCAGGGTTTCGGTGTCAGATCCGGTGGCCCCCAGCGGGATGTCACTGAGCGCCAGCACATCAAAGCCTGCAGCACGATAGCGTTCCATCCGCGCCCGTGCCTCAGGGCTGGTCACATCCACCGCAAAGCTCAGCGCATAGGGAAAGGCCGCCAAAGCCTCCAGCCCGATGTCACTGTCACCGCGGTCAATCAGAACGATCGACATCAGCGGTTTGTTGTCGGGGTTGCTGAAGTCGGCCGCGAATTTTTCCAGTGGTGGCAGGTCCGGCGCGGGCTCAGGATCTGCTGCTTCAGCGGTGTTCTCCGGCGTGCGGTCGGTCAGCCGGCTGGCCGGGGTGCCGATGCGCGGCGCGTCTGAGACCGCTTCGCCCACTTTCGGCAGTGCGGGCCGTTTCGGGGCCTCTTCTGTCGGGATGGCGACGATCACGGCCGGCTCCCGCTCCTCACTGATCTGAGGACGCGCGGCTGTGGCGGTGTTGGGCGCGCTATCTTCCCTTACCATAGGCGCATCGGGCGCGCTTGTCTCAGGGCTGGCCTGCGGTTCCGCCACATCGCCCGCGACATCTGCTGAGGGCAGCGGGGCAACGGCGCTAGGCTGGCTTTCTGGCGTGTCCGCCGTGGGGGCACTCGGGGCCGCGCCACTGGGCTGCGCCGCCTCACCGACAGGCAGATCGGGGCTGTCGACATTGGGCACTGCGGCCAATTCCGGCTGATCGGTGCTGTCGCCCACCTCAGGATTGCTGGGCCGTGCGGGCACCGCGCTTACTGGAGCATCAGCGCTGGCGCTTGGCAGGCTGGGCGCGGTGGCCCGTGGCGTTTCATCTGCAGCGCTGGCAACATCAGGGCTGTCACTACCACTGGCGGGGGCAGTCAAAGCCACCTCAGCCGTGCCGGTTTCCGGCGCTGTGGCTGGCGTGGTCTCCACCCCTTGGATGCCGGCGGTATCCTCTGCCGCCGGGGCATCGGCGCGCGCCGTTTCAGTGGTGGTTTCCACCGGATCGGCTGCGGGCAGGCTGGTGGCGACATCTTCGCGCGCCCCGTCAAAACCGCTGCCGGCCGGCACGTTGACATTTGCCGCCTCAGGGATGGGCGTGTTCAACGTCTGCAAAACCGATACCGCGGCCATGCCGCTGACAGCCACAACCGTGCCCAAAAGAAATCCGCTAATACTGCTGCGTGCCACGCCCGCCCCCTCTTGCCTTGCGATGGGTCGTTTTCCGACCTTTTGACGCCCCTGCCCCCCTTGACGCTGGGGCGCAAGCCTGAACAAGTATACCGCGACTGAAGGGGCGTTCCAGCCCCGCATAGAACAAAGATGGGCGCGATGCTGCTTCTGATCGATAATTACGACAGTTTCACCTATAATTTGGTTCACTACCTGGGCGAATTGGGCGCCGATGTGGTGGTCAAACGCAATGATGCGCTGGATGTGCAGGAGGCCATGGCGATGAACCCGGCCGGGATCCTGCTTTCGCCGGGGCCGTGTGATCCGGATCAGGCCGGCATTTGTCTGGCCCTGACCGAAGCCGCTGCCGAAACCAAGACCCCGCTGATGGGCGTCTGCCTGGGCCACCAGACCATCGGTCAGGCCTTTGGCGGCAAGGTGGTGCGCTGCCATGAGATTGTGCATGGCAAGATGGGCACCATGCACCATGATGATCTGGGCCTGTTCAAAGGCCTGCCCAGCCCGTTTGAGGCCACCCGCTATCATTCGCTGGTCGTTGAGCGCGAAAGCCTGCCCGACAGTCTGGAGATCACCGCCGCGCTGGAAGATGGCACCATCATGGGCCTGCAACACCGCGAGCTGCCCATCCACGGCGTGCAATTCCATCCTGAATCCATTGCGTCGCAGCATGGCCATAAGCTGCTGCAGAACTTCCTTGATATTATGAAAGTACCCGCATGACCGCTTCGCAGATCAAACCGCTTATCTTTGCCGCTTCCGAGGGTCCGCTGAGCCGGGCGCAGGCAGATATGGCCTTTGAGATCCTGTTTGAAGGTCAGGCCACCCCGGCGCAGGTCGGTGGTCTCTTGATGTCCATGCGGGCCCGTGGTGAATCGGTGGCGGAATATGCCGCGGCAGCAGCGCAGATGCGCGCCAAATGCATTCCTGTCAAGGCCCCGGAAAACGCGATGGACATCGTCGGCACCGGTGGTGACGGCATCGGCACGCTGAACATCTCAACCGCGACGGCCTTTGTGGTGGCGGGCGCAGGTGTGCCCGTGGCCAAACACGGCAACCGCAACCTCAGCTCCAAATCCGGCGCCGCAGATGCGCTGGGGCAGCTGGGCATTGATGTCATGGTGCAGCCCGATGTGGTGGAACGTGCCATTGCCGAGGCCGGGATCGGCTTCATGATGGCGCCGATGCACCATCCGGTGATGAAACATGTGATGCCGGTGCGTCAGGAACTGGGCTGCAAGACGATCTTCAACATCCTCGGGCCGCTGACCAACCCGGCCGGGGTGAAACGCCAGCTGACCGGTGCCTTTGCGCTGGACCTGATTTTCCCGATGGCGGAAACCCTGTTGGAGCTGGGCAGCGAAAAGGCCTGGCTGGTGCACGGATCGGACGGCACGGATGAGCTGACCATCACCGGCAGCACGCAGGTTGCTGTGCTGGATCAGGGCAAGATCACCCCGCTGGAGGTCCATCCTGAGGACGCCGGTCTGCCGGTCCACCGGCTGCGTGACATTCTGGGCGGCTCGCCTGAGGAAAACGCGGTGGCGATGCGCGCCCTGCTTGAGGGTGAAGCGGGCGCCTATCGCGACGCGGTGTTGCTGAACGCAGCCGCCGCACTAATTGTGGCGGACAAGGTGAGCACCCTCAAAGAAGGTGTTGAAATTGCCGCAGAAAGCATCGATAGCGGGGCAGCCATGAAGGCCGTCACAACGCTGGCCGCCGTCACCTCCGGGTGATCACACCACAGCTTGAACAGGGATAAAAACAATGAACACCGGCACCGTTCTGGACAAGATCAAAGCCTACAAGCTGGAAGAAGTGGCCGCGGACAAAGCCGCCAAACCACTGGAAGCGGTGGAGGCTGAAGCCCGCGCCGCCAGCCCCGTCCGCCCCTTTGGTGAAGCGCTGGCCAAAGCCAGCCGCGAAGGCTATGGGCTGATCGCTGAGGTCAAAAAAGCCAGCCCTTCCAAAGGTTTGATCCGCGAAGACTTCAACCCGCCGGAACTGGCCAAAGCATATGAAGATGGCGGCGCGACCTGCCTGTCGGTGCTGACCGATACCCCCTCCTTCCAGGGCGCCAAGGAATTCCTCGTCGCGGCGCGCGACGCGGTCAGCCTGCCGGTGCTGCGCAAGGATTTCATGTATGACACCTATCAGGTGGCTGAGGCGCGCGCCTTGGGGGCCGACTGTATCCTGATCATCATGGCCTCAGTCAGCGATGCGCAGGCTGCCGAGTTGGAGGCCGCTGCCTTTGAATGGGGCATGGACGCGCTGATCGAAGTGCATGACGCCGAAGAGCTGGAACGTGCCACCGCGCTGAAATCCAACCTGATCGGCATCAACAACCGCAATCTCAAAACCTTTGAGACCACGCTGGACACCACCCGCAAACTGTCCAAACGGGTGCCCGCCGAGCGGATGCTGGTCAGCGAAAGCGGGCTCAACACGCCCGAGGATCTGGCCGATATGGCACGTTACGGCGCCCGCACCTTCCTGATCGGCGAAAGCCTCATGCGCAACGAAGATGTCGCCTCAGCAACGCGCCGCCTGCTGGCCAACCCGCTGACCGCAACTGGCATGTAAGGCAAGGGTGTAGAGATGAGCGGACAAGAGACTGGCGGACAGGCTTCAAGCGGGTTGACCCATTTCGACGCCAAGGGCGATGCCCATATGGTGGATGTTTCCGACAAGGCCGTGACCAGTCGCATCGCCACTGCGGCGGGCTGGGTGCGTATGGCCGAGGAAACCTTCCAGATGATCTCGGAAGGCAAGGCCAAGAAAGGTGACGTGCTGGGCGTAGCCCGTCTGGCCGGCATCATGGGGGCCAAAAAGACCCCGGATCTGATCCCGCTCTGCCATCCCCTGCCCGTGACCAAAGTCGCGGTGGAGCTGGTGCTGGACCCGGATCTGCCCGGTGTGCGCATCGAAGGCACCGTGAAAACCACCGGCCAGACCGGTGTTGAGATGGAGGCGCTCACCGCCGTCTCTACCGCCGCGCTGACCGTCTACGACATGATCAAAGCCGTCGACAAAGCGATGGAAATCGGCGGCATCCACGTCACGCTGAAAGACGGCGGTAAATCCGGCCGCTACGAAGCCGAATGAAGGGACGTTCGTTAGAACTCTTTTTTGTTGACGGCGATCCGGACGGAATGCTGACCGCGGAGGTGTTTAACTGGACAGGGCACGTTCTAAAACTACCGCGCGCACAAATTGCTGAAGGCTTGCGCCGCACAGACGCCCAAAGAACAGGCGTATACGCTCTGCTTGGGATGGTTGACGAAAGAAGTACGGTCTACATAGGCGAAACCGAGAACCTCGCACAACGCATCGCTGATCATGCCCGCGATAAAGACTGGTGGGAGCAAGCTGTTTTGATAACATCTTCAGATGATGGTCTACACAAAGCCCATGTCCGATATCTTGAAAAACGCATGGTCGAATTAGCTGCATCCGCCGAAGGGGTAGCGCTTGCGAACGGCAATATTCCTGGCGGTGCCAGCCTAAACGAAGCAGCTACATCAAATATGGAGCGTTTCCTCGAAAACCTGCAAATTGTGCTTCCAGCGATCCGCGTCGATATTCTCAGCTCGCGCCGTCGACCTTCCGCGAGCTACGAACCGCAAGAAGTGGCTGAGGGTACAAGCGCGACGCGTTTCTATATGAGTGTTTCTAAACACGACATCAAAGCGCAAGCGATCCTTCGCGGAAACGAATTCATCGTTCAAAAAGGCTCTCAATGTAGACCTGAGTGGATCGGAACTCACGCACACAACGAAGGTTATGCCATTCGCCACGCTGAATTTGTTGCAAAGGGTATTATCAACGTCGCAGGCGGCGTCGGTGAGTTCACCGAAAATTACGCGTTCTCAAGCCCATCGGCAGCTTCCACAGCAATTGCCGGGCGTTCAGACAACGGACGTCGCTCTTGGAAAACCGAGAGTGGCGTTAGTTACGCTGATTGGGAAACGCAACAGCTAACGAAGCCTATGCCATGATCCCTGTCACTGACGCCCTCGACCATCTGTTTTCACTGACGCCGCAGCTTGGCGCAGAAACGGTTCCGCTGGTACAAGCCGTCGGTCGCGTGCTGGCCGAAGATGTCACCGCGCAGCGCACCCAGCCGCCTTTTGCCGCCTCCGCCATGGATGGCTATGCCGTGCACCGGGGTGAGATGCAGATCGGCGCGCAGTTTGACGTGATCGGTGAAGCCGCCGCCGGCTCTGGCTTCAAAGGTGTGGTCGGCAAGGGTCAGGCAATCCGCATCTTCACCGGCGCCCCGGTGCCGGACGGTGACTTTTTCGTTGTCATTCAAGAAGATATCGACCGGACCGGCGACCGTATCACCATCGCGCGGGATCCCGGCCAGGGGGACAATATCCGCCCCGCCGGTGGCGATTTCAAAATCGGTGACGCGATCGCGGCACCGCGCCTGCTCAGCCCATCCGACATTGCGCTGCTGGCCTCAATGAATATCGCTGAGGTGCCGGTGATCCACCGCCCTGATATTGCGCTGATTTCTACCGGGGATGAACTGGTGATGCCGGGGGAAACACCCGGCCCTGATCAGATCATTGCCTCCAACACCTTTGGTTTGAAGGCCTTGCTGGACCAGCACGGCGCCTTGACCCGCATCCTGCCGATTGCCCGTGATGATGTGGACAGTCTGAAAACGGCCTTTGCGCTGGCCGAAGGGGCCGATCTGGTGGTCACCATCGGCGGCGCTTCGGTCGGCGATCACGATCTGGTTGCACCGGTCTCCGCCGAACTGGGGATGGAGCGGAGCTTTTATAAAATCGCCATGCGCCCAGGCAAACCGCTGATGGCGGGCCGGATGGGTCAGGCGATGATGGTTGGGCTGCCGGGCAATCCGGTCTCGGCCATGGTCTGCGGCGCGATCTTTCTGGTGCCGGTGGTGCAGACGATGCAGGGCCTGCCCGCCACCGCCCCCCAGCGCAAAACCGCTCGCCTTGCCGCCCCGATCGGTGCAAACGGCCCGCGCGAACATTACATGCGGGCGCGTGTTGAAGCGGACGAGATCACGGTTTTCGACAATCAGGACAGCTCCCTCCTGACGGTATTGTCGGCGGCCAATGCCCTCCTCGTGCGCCCCGTGCGGGACCCGGCGCGCGCTGCGGGCGAGGATATGGAATTCATTCCTCTTTAACCGCGCGTTCCCCCCTTGTTCCGCAACTCAGTTGACACAAAACAGGAACATGTATAGAACAAACCCAAACCAACAGGCGAGGGTGCGTTCCATGCTGACCAAAAAACAGCTCGATCTTTTGCAGTTCATCCATAGGCGGGTGCAGCAGGATGGCGTGCCCCCCTCCTTTGATGAAATGAAAGAGGCGCTGGACCTGCGGTCCAAGTCGGGAATCCACCGGCTGATCACTGCGCTGGAAGAACGCGGCTTCATCCGCCGCCTGGCCCACCGCGCCCGCGCCATTGAGATTGTGAAACTGCCTGAAAGCATGGGCGGGGAAGCCACCGCCGGCTTCAGCCCCAAGGTGATTGAGGGCGGCCGCCCTGATGCCACCCCGCCCGCTGCGCAGCCTGTTGAGGTGATCCATGCGCAGGAGCTGCCGGTGATGGGCCGCATCGCCGCCGGTGTCCCGATTGAGGCGATCAGCGAGGTTAGCCATAACGTGGCCGTGCCTGGCTCCATGCTGACCTCCGGCTATGAGCATTACGCGCTGGAGGTCAAAGGGGACTCGATGATCAACGCCGGCATCAATGACGGCGATGTGGTGATCATCCGCGAAACCCGCACCGCAGATGACGGTGACATTGTGGTCGCTCTGGTTGAGGATCAGGAGGCCACACTGAAAACCCTGCGCCGCAAGGGCAGCAACATCGCGCTGGAGGCCGCAAACCCCGCCTATGAAACCCGCATTTTCCCCTCGGATCGGGTCAAGGTGCAGGGGCGTCTGGTCGGGCTGATCCGCAGCTACTAAGGAAATTCAATCAACGGGTTGCTGGCCGCTCCTTTCGCCAGACCCATTGGTTCCACAAACGATCGCCCGCCCTTTGGCGGGCGGTTTCGATTCTGGGGCCATCTGCCCGGTCAAACACCGCGATGCTGCCTGTATGTTTCAGGGATTTCGGATCAAAGACCTGACAGGGCAAGGGCTGTTCAATCCGCTGATTGCTGACCAGCCAATCGCCCTTGTTACACCATGCATCTGCCGCTGCTTTCTTGCCCGCGATCACCCGCAGCGCCCCCTGCTCCACCGCCACATGCGCGGGCCACAGCGCGGCGGCCGCCTCCTGCGACATCGGCGCGCCGTCGTTTTCCAACCAGACGCCAGCGACAAATCCAGACCCGCGGGATTTGGACAAGGCCCGCCCGTCAGGTGTTGCCACGCCAACCAACCCACCGTTTTCCGCAATCAACAGATCAGGCCGTTCGCTTTGCATCCAGCCCGCCAAACCCAAGGCAATCAGCGCGCTGCCACCCCAGCGCAATCGCCCCTGCCAGAGGATGACACATAAGACGCCAAGGCTGAGCAGCGGCAAGACATGGCTGCCCGGGCTAACCACATGACGCACCGCCATCTCCTGCTCAGATATCCAGTGGGCCACCACCATGATCCAGGCAATCCCCTGCCCCATCAGCCACAGCGGCCAGGCCTCCAACCCCAAGGGCATCACCACGGCGGCCAGCACCGCCGCGGGCATCACAAAGGCCCCCATCAAAGGCACCGAAGCCAGATTGGCCAAGAGCCCCATCTGCGACACCATGTTGAAATGCGCCGCGGCAAAGGGGGCCGTGGCCAGCCCCGCCACCGCAGATGACAAGATCAAGGTCAAAGGACCGCCCAGCCTGCCGCGTGGCAGGCGGTTGCTGTCCCGCAGGCCCGCAAAGACGGCGACAAGCGCTGTTGTGGCCGCAAAGGACATTTGAAAACCGGGGCTTAACAGGCTTTCTGGTCGCAACACCAGCACCACCAATGCCGCGACCGCCACCGCCCTGAGCGAGATAGCGCGCCGGTCAAACAGCAGCGCCACCAGCATCACCGCCACCATGACAAAGGCACGCTCCGTCGCGACATTGCCGCCAGAGAGCAGCAGATAGCCGGCAGCGGCGGTCAGGGCGGCAAGGGCGGCGATTTTCTTCGCCGGGACGCGCAGGCCAATGTAGGGCACCGCCGCCAGCATCAGCCGGACCAGCGCAAAGACAAAGCCACTGACCAATCCCATATGCAGCCCCGATATCGCCAAGAGATGCGCCAGATTGGCCCGGCGCAAATCCCGCAGCAGATCCGCCGACAGCGCGGTGCGATCCCCGGTCATCAACGCCGCCGCAACCGCGCCACGTTCACCGGGCAAGGCGGTTTTGATCCGAGTGGACAGATCCATCCGCAGCCGTGCAACGCTGCCCTCGGTGGCCGGTTCCAGCAGCAACAGCGGCGTGCGGGCATATCCCACGGCCCCAAGGCGCTGAAACCAGGCGTGGCGGCGAAAATCAAACCCGCCCGGCTCCGCCGGGCCAGCGGGTGGCGACAGATGGGCGGTGACCAACACACGCTCCCCCGGCTCAGGCGCATGCCAGTGCTGATCGCCGTGCAGCGCAACCCGCAAGCGCCGCGGTGTCGCCTGCGGGGCCAATCGCGCCAGAACCGCCTGATCCAATGTCACCCGCAAGGCGCCGGAGGCCGACCTGTCGAGGCCAACCACCCGCCCCTCCACCGGGCCGTAGTAGCGATAGCTCAGCACCGGGCCCGCCACCAGATGCGCCCGCATCGCCGCCAAGGGCAGCCCCGCCGCCAGCAGCGCCAAGGCCCAGATCAAAGGGGCCGCGCCGGATTTCAGCCACAGCGCCAGAAGGGCCGCAGCGACAGAGATCGCAGCGCCCCCCAAAAGCATCAGCGGCGCAGGCTCCGCCAGCAGCGCGAAATAGCTGCCGATCCCCAGGGCCAGAAACACCGGTGCCCAAGGGAACAGATGGCCGCGCTGGGTCAACAGCAGCGTATTTGCCCTTGCAATGATGTCCGGCAACAGAGCCAAGCCTTGCCCCTAAAGGTTCGCATGGATAGACAGGCGGAAATGATACGATCTTCCTGGTTACCGAAAGGTTAATACCCGCATGTCGACACAAGTCGTGACCCGTTTCGCCCCGTCCCCCACCGGCTATCTGCACATCGGTGGCGCCCGTACCGCGCTGTTCAACTGGCTTTACGCCCGGGGCCGCGGCGGCAAGTTCCTGCTGCGGATTGAGGACACGGACCGCGAGCGTTCCACCCCCGAAGCAACCGCTGCCATCCTGAAAGGCATGGAGTGGCTGGGGCTGGATCACGACGGTGAAGTCATCAGCCAGTTCGAACGCGCTGATCGTCACGCCGAGGTGGCCAACCAGCTGTTGGCCGAAGGCAAAGCCTATAAGTGCTTCGCAACACAGGAAGAAATCCAAACCTTCCGCGATGAAGCCCGCGCCGCTGGCAAATCGACCCACTACCGCTCGCCCTGGCGTGAGGCGGCTGCGGACAGCCACCCCGATGCGCCTTATGTGGTGCGGATCAAGGCACCGCAGGAAGGCAGCACCGTCATTAAGGATGAGGTGCAGGGCGATGTGACCATCCGCAACGATCAGCTGGACGATATGATCCTGCTGCGTTCCGACGGCACGCCGGTTTATATGCTGGCCGTGGTGGTGGATGACCACGATATGGGCGTGACCCATGTGATCCGTGGCGACGACCACCTGAACAATGCCGCGCGTCAGATGATGATCTATGACGCGATGGGCTGGGACGTTCCGGTCTGGGGCCATATCCCGCTGATCCACGGTGGCGACGGCAAGAAGCTCAGCAAACGCCACGGTGCGCTGGGTGTCGAAGAATATCAGGCGATGGGCTACCCGGCGGCAGGTATGCGCAACTATCTGGCGCGTCTGGGCTGGAGCCACGGCGATGATGAGTTCTTCACCGACGCGCAGGCGCAGGAATGGTTCGGCATGAACGGCATCGGCAAATCGCCGGCCCGGTTTGATTTCAAAAAACTGGAAAACCTCTGTGGTCAGCATATGGCCGCAACGGAAGATGCTGCAGTGCTGCATGAGTTGGAGGCTTTTCTGGCCGCAACCGGCGAAGAGGCGCTGACCGAGGCGCAGAACGTAGTTCTACGTAAGGCGCTCTATTGCACCAAGACCGGCGCAAAAACCTTCCCTCAACTTATTGAAAAATCACGCTTTGCCCTGGCAAGCCGGCCAATTGACGTTGAGGAAAAGGCGGCAAAACACCTGGATGATGTATCCCGTGGTATACTGAAGGAATTGACGCCGCATTTGCAAAATGTTAGCTGGACGCGTGACGAACTGGAGGCCACGGCCAACCAGTTTGCCGAAGCGCAGGGGATGAAGTTCGGAAAACTTGCCGGACCGTTGCGTGCCGCTCTTGCTGGGCGCGCTGCTACCCCTAGTGTCTTTGACATGATGCTGGTCCTCGGGCAGGACGAAACACTTGCCCGTCTGACCGACGCCGCAGGCTGACGGCGGGGACCAAACGGTCCCTCCTAAATGCCAAAACGGCCAACAAAATAGTGCAACGCCGCGCGCCCGTCCGGGCGCGCTGAGCCATGTGATGAAGGGAAAACCATGACGGAATCGACCAAAAGCGCAACGCTGACGTTTGACGGGAAATCTTTGGAGCTGCCAATGTTCAGCCCCACGGCTGGCCCTGATGTGATCGACATCCGCAAGCTCTACGCACAGGGCGGCGTCTTCACTTACGATCCGGGCTTCACCTCGACCGCGTCGTGCGACAGCACCATCACCTATATCGATGGCAACAAAGGTGAGCTGCTGCACCGCGGCTACCCGATCGATCAGCTGGCTGGCCAGTCGCATTACCTCGAAGTGTGCTACCTGCTGCTTTACGGTGCGCTGCCGACCGCGGCTCAGCTGGAAGAGTTTGAGACCACGATCACCCGCCACACCATGATCCACGAACAGATGCACAACTTCTTCCGTGGTTTCCGCCGGGATGCACACCCGATGGCGATCATGGTGGGTGTTGTTGGCGCCATGGCAGCCTTCTACCACGACTCGACCGATATCGCGGATCCGCGCCAGCGTGAGATTGCGTCGCACCGTCTGATCGCCAAGATGCCGACCATCGCTGCGATGGCTTATAAATACTCGATCGGTCAGCCGTTTGTATATCCGCGCAACGATCTGGATTACGCAGCAAACTTCCTGCACATGTGTTTCTCGGTGCCTGCAGAACAGTATGAAGTGAACCCGATCGTCAGCCGCGCGATGGACCGTATCTTCACGCTGCACGCCGACCACGAACAGAACGCTTCGACCTCGACCGTGCGTCTGGCATCGTCCTCGGGTGCCAACCCGTTTGCCTGTATCGCTGCTGGCATCGCCTGCCTCTGGGGCCCGGCGCATGGTGGTGCAAACCAGGCATGTCTGGAAATGCTGAAGGAAATCGGCACCGTCGATCGCATTCCGGAATTCATCGAACGCGCCAAGGACAAGAACGATCCGTTCCGTCTGATGGGCTTTGGTCACCGTGTCTACAAAAACACCGACCCGCGTGCGAAGGTTCTGAAAGAATCCGCCGACGAAGTGCTGGAACTGCTGGGCGTCGAAGACAACCCGCTGCTGCAGGTTGCCAAAGAACTGGAGCGCATCGCGCTGGAAGACCCCTACTTCATCGAGAAGAAGCTGTTCCCGAACGTAGACTTCTACTCGGGCATCATTTTCGAAGCCCTCGGCTTCCCGACCTCGATGTTCACCCCGATCTTCGCGCTGTCGCGCACCGTCGGCTGGGTCTCGCAGTGGAAAGAAATGATCGCAGATCCACAGAACAAAATCGGTCGTCCGCGCCAGCTGTACCTGGGTGAGATCAACCGCGATTACGTGGATGTTGAAAACCGCTAATATCCTAGCGGATCAAGGATTTAGGGGTCGCCTTCGGGCGGCCCTTTTCTGTGCGACGGTGTGGAACTGGCAATCAGGCTTCGTGTTTGATCAAGGCGCGGATGATGGCCTCGCCCACATCCAGCTTCTCCGCGACGTCGCGGATGTCTTCGGCCACCAGAAAATCAACGTCCGGCCGGGCTTCCCACATCTTTTGCTGCATAGAGGTCAGGCCGCGGCTGATCTCGGTAGGGCAGTAATAGGTCACGCACCAGATCGTGCCGGGCTCATGAAACATCGCATAAAGATCTTCCATCTGCCGCCGGCGCAGATCCAGGTCCAACTCGGCGCTTTGAATACGCGAGAAGTCCAGAACCGACCGCAAGCCGCGATGGATGAGAGGATCGCGCCGGTAGTCAGCCAACAACTGACTTGTATGAACTGTATGATGATGACCAAAGTAACGCGCATAATGAAGCTGATACTCAGGCAACACAGTATAGGACACACTCATCACCACATCCTCTCGAACAAAACCACACGCAGCACCTCAGCTTACAGACGGAGAATGCGGCAAGTCACTGACATAATGAGGAAATTACACCAATGGATGTTTCCCCCTAGGGTCAGAGCGCTCTTTACTTGAAATGGGATGATCCAAGGTTACCGCGCAGCATAGCTTACACGCGTTAAAGATATGTTACGTCGTTGACCGCTGCAGAATCATATCGACGAAATCCAGCGGCTCGTTCAAAATTTCGGCTAGCTCTTCGCGAGTTTTCGCCATCTGAAATGTGACCCCCTCATATTCCGCCCACATCTTGGCGGTCATGGCCGTCAGGCTTTGACTGACCTTGTTGGGGCAATAGTAGACGATGGGCCAATCCTTCGCTGAGTCTTTCAGCAACGCACACAGCCGATCCATCTGTTGGCGTCTCAAATCGATGTCAATCTTGGCGCTTGTCAGATTTTCGCAATCGATCATGCAGCGCATTCCGGTCATGACCATTGGATCCAGCTGATAATAAGGCAACAGATCATCAGTCTGACGAGTGTGATGATGCCCCTCGTAACGCACATAGAGAAGCTGTTGATCCGGGTAGACTTGATAACTTGCGGGCATTTCACCCCCGTGCACTAAGGTGCTGTTACGGCATCAAATGTTCATTTTAATCAACTTCTAGATTTAACTGACCCAATGTTCTGACATTTCAAGCGGCTAATAAAGATTTACCTAATATTCACGTTAAAATGCCGCCTTTTGACGAAAAAGGGCGCCCTCTGGGGACGCCCTTTGGTAGAACTTTGTTGGCATCAGCGACCTTCGTAGTGCGGTGGGCGCTTTTCCAGGAAGGCCACAACACCCTCTTTGAAATCACGGCTCTGACCGCAGGTGCCTTGTTTGCGGCCCTCAAGTTCCAGCTGCTGCTCCAACGAGTTGTCCCAGCTGCCGCGGATCGCCGATTTGATGTGCTCATAGGCCAGGGTCGGGCCTTTGGCCAGATGCAGCGCGCGGGCCTTGCAGATCGCGGTAAACTCGGCATCCGGCACCGCTTCCCAGATCAGGCCCCAGTCATCTGCCTGGCGGGCTGAGATCTTATCTGCGAACAGCGCCGCGCCCATCGCCTTGCCCATACCCATGTTGCGGGTCATCCAGTAGGTGCCGCCGGCATCAGGGATCAGGCCGATGCGCGAAAACGCCTGCAGGAAGTATGCGCTTTCCTTGGCGATCACCACGTCCGCCGCCAGCGCCAGGTTCGCCCCTGCCCCGGCTGCTGCGCCGTTCACCGCGCAGATGGTCGGGATCGGGCAGTCATAGATCGCACGCAACATCGGGCCGTATTCGTCCCGCAGGGTGCGTTCCAGATCCAGATTGTTGGCATTGGCGCGGTCGCTCAGATCCTGGCCCGAGCAGAACGCCTTGCCCGCGCCGGTCAGCACCAGAACCCGTGCCTTGCCCGCCGCCTCTTGCGCCGCATGGGTGATTTCAGCCCGCATCTGGGTGTTCAGCGCGTTCATTTTATCCGGGCGGTTCAGCGTCAAAATCGCCACGCCGTCTTTGGAAATCTCAAGCTTAATTGTTTCGTATTCCATGGGCTCTCCCTCTTCTCGAGTGCAACTTAGGTGACCCAACGGTCAGTTAAAACCCAAACGCGGCGTTATTCGTCGAGAATTTGCTTGAGACGCTCTTTTTCTTCATCTGAGAGGGCGGCGACCACTGGCTCAGGCGCCTTTTCGCGCCGCCGCAGGAAGCTGAAACCGATGCCAAGCCCCAGCACCAGCATGATCGGCCCGGCCCACCACAGGATCCAATTCGCGCCCCGGCTGGTCGGGTTCAACAGCACATATTCGCCATAGCGATCAACCACATAGTCGATCACCTCACCGTTGCTGTCGCCCTCCACCAGCCGTTCGCGCACCAGTAGGCGCAGATCACGCGCCAGTTCGGCGTTGGAATCGTCGATGTTTTCGTTCCGGCAAACCAGACAGCGCAGATCCTTGGAGATATCGCGCGCCCGTTCTTCCAACACTGGATCGGCCAGGATCTCATCCGGTTGCACCGCGACAGCCGGTGTGACGCTCAGCGCAAGGGCCAGCGTCACGGCCATGGGTTTTACGAAACGCATCATTCTGCAGGCACCCCGACAGCTTTGGTTTTGCGTGCGCCGGCAGCAACGCGGTGACGGCGGTCAGACAGGCTCAGCAACCCGCCAAAGGCCATCAGGATGGAGCCGCCCCAGATCCAGTTGGCCAGGGGTTTATAGTAGCTGCGCACCGCGTAGCCCCCGCCGGCCTGTTCATCGCCAATCACAACATAGACGTCGCGCAGGAACCCATTGTCGATCCCGGCCTCAGTGGTGGGCATACGCGCCACCGGGTAGACCCGCTTTTCAGGGTTCACGACCGATATGACGCGGTCGCCTTTGCGGATGGTGACCCAGCCCATGGTCGAAAGGTAATTGGCGCCTTCGACCTCTTCCACCCGGTCCAATGACAGGGTGAAGCCAGCGATCTCAAATCTTTCGCCGATCTGAACCACACGGATGTCTTCCTGTTCCCAGGCCATCAGCCCCGAAACCCCAAGGAAGACGATGCCAACACCGGCATGCGATACCGCCTTGCCCCAATCCGCGCGGGGCAGACGTTTCAGGCGGGCAAAGCCGCCCTTGCCTGTACGCGACCACAGATCAACCGCAGCGCCCGCCACCAGCCAGGTGCCCAGGAACATACCAATGGGGCCCAGCAGTGTCCGCTCAGTTTGAATGGCCCAGGCCAGCCCCATCACTGAAAGCGCCAGCACCAGCGCCGGGATCAGCGGCTTGAAGCTGCGGGCGATCCGTGCCCGTTTCCACGGCATGATGGCGCCCAGCGGCAACAGCAGCGCCAGCACCACCATGAAGGGGGTGAAGGCCATGTTGAAAAATGGCGCACCGACCGACAGTTTGCGGCCCATCGCCAGTTCCGCCACCAAGGGCCAGATGGTTCCGATGAAGACCACAAAACAGCTGACCGCCAGCAGGATATTGTTCATCACCAGCGCGCTTTCACGGCTGACCATGGAGAAGATGCCCTTGGCCTCCATCACGCTGGCACGCGCCGCATAAAGCGTCAGCGCCCCGCCCATAAAGATCGCAAGGATCATCAGGATGAACACGCCGCGTTCGGGATCATTGGCAAAAGCATGTACCGAGGTGATCACGCCCGAGCGCACAATGAACGTCCCGATCAGCGAGAAGCCAAAGGCCATGATCGCCAGGAGGATCGTCCAGCTTTTCAGCGCCTCACGTTTTTCCACCACGATAGCAGAATGCAGCAGCGCCGCTGCGATCAGCCATGGCATGAAGGAGGCGTTTTCGACCGGATCCCAGAACCAGAAACCGCCCCAGCCCAGTTCGTAATAGGCCCACCAGGACCCCAGCGCGATGCCGATGGTCAGGAACAGCCAGGCCGCCAAGGTCCAGGGCCGCACCCAGCGGCCCCATGCGGCATCGACCCGACCTTCAATCAGAGCGGCCACCGCAAAGGAGAAGGTCATCGAAAGACCTACGTAGCCCAGATACAGGAACGGCGGGTGGAAGGCCAAACCGGGGTCCTGCAACAGCGGGTTCAAGTCCTGCCCATCCATCGGTGGCATCGCCAACCGCAGGAACGGGTTGGAGGTGAAGATGATGAAGGCAAAGAACGCGACCGCAATCGCTGATTGCACCGCCAAAACCCGCGCGCGCAGCGTTGGCGGCAGGTTGCCGCCAAACCAGCTGGCACAGGCGCCAAACAGCGTCAGGATCAGCACCCAAAGGAGCATCGAGCCCTCATGGTTGCCCCAGACGCCCGATACCTTGTAGAGCATCGGTTTCAGCGAGTGCGAGTTCAGCACCACCAGTTCGACAGAAAAGTCTGACGTCACAAAGGCATAGGTGAGCGCTGCAAAGGAAAAAGCGGTAAGCAGAAACTGCGCATTTGCTGCAGGTTCTGCCAATGCCATCCATCCAGGCCAGCGCTTTGCGGCCCCGATAAGGGGGACAACAGACTGCACTATGGCGACCAGGAAGGCCAGGATAAGGGCGAAGTGACCGAGTTCTGTAATCATGCCCTTGTTATAGGCGCAAGCGGCGGTCCGGCCAATCGCAATCGGCAATAGAAAAGGATCACATTGTCGCGGGGCCTCAGCCCTGATCCTGACGCGCTTGTTGCCAGGCCGCCAACGCCGGATTGTCGGCGGGGGCGGGCCACTCCTCAGCCTTGGGTGCCTGAGGCAGCTGCGCGGCCATTTGGGGCAGCTGCGCCAAGGTCTGGCCCAGACGCAGCTGAAATGCCTGCCCCTTCGCCTGATGACGTGCCCCGAAATAGAAGCTGACAATCACCCCCAAAAGCCACCAGAGCGGTTCCGGCACCAGCGCAATGCCCTGCATCCGGGCCGCAAACCACTGCGGATCCACCATGGCGGCCACAAACAGCGCCAGCGTGCCCAGGGCCAATCCCGGCCGCGGCAGGCGGTTCAAGCCGTCAATCAGACGATCAAACAGCCCGCGGCGATCACGGGCAAACTCGGCCGCGAATTGCTGCAGGGCGGCCTGTTGCATCGCCTGCCCGCGCTGCGCGCTGCTCTCCGCGTTTTCACGAAACACCTCAACCGTGCGGCGCATTTCGCCAGCGCCGCCGCCAAACAGCCCCTCGAGCATCCGTAGGATCAGCCCCATGTCGCAACCCTCCGGTCAAATTCATCCTGGGTCAGGTGGTAACGTGGATCGATGAATTCCTCGGCCCGCTTGATCCAGCCGCCTTTGCCACCTTTGCGGCTGCGGGCGTATTTGCGCGAGGCCGGGCGCCGATCGGCCAGCCGGAAATAGTAATTGCGGCGCGCAATCCCATAGGCATCGGCCAGATGCTGCGGTGCCACCCGCGCGGCGGCCTTGGTTGCGGCGATGGTCTGCGGCCCGATCACGCCGTCAACGCCGACCTGCTGGCCCATCTGGGCAAGCAACCGTTGCAGGATCTTCACCGCATTGCCGCCTGCGTTGACATACATGTCAAACACCGAGGGCTGCAGCACCATCGGCAGCTGATCGATGCCCGGCGCCTGATAGTAGTGTTGCAGGTAAATCTCCACGGCGCGGGTCTTGGTGATGCGGCGCAGGTCGCTGCCATCAACGTCACCATCGCCATCCAGATCGATGCCCAACCGGCGCAGGGTGCCCAGGGTCACCCCGTGTTTGGTCATGCCACCGGGGTCATCGGGATCGTTCACATAGCCCCCTTCACGGGCCACAATTTCACGTGCGATTTGCCTGACGTCCAACATGACACCCCCCGAAAATGAGAATGACCTCACCCTAGGGGCAATGTGTTAACAAGGCTGAAAGGCGGCGCGCGATACGGGCCTGTGATACGGGCCTGTTAGGCCTCAGGATCAACATAAACACCCTGTTCCTTCAGGGCATCCATGACCTCTTTGGGCATGTAGGTTTCATCATGTTTGGCAAGAATTTCAGAGGCTTCAAAGATACCGTTGATGTATTTCCCGGTGCCGATCATGCCTTGGTTTTCCTCAAACAGATCCGGCAGGATGCCGCTGTAGGTGACGGGCACAACACCGTTGCCATCGGTGACATTAAAGGTGATCGCCTGCCCCTGACCACGCACCAGCGAGCCCTCCTCGACCAGGCCGCCGATGCGGAAGGTTTCAGAGGCGCTTGGCGGGCTGGCCAGCACCTCAGACGGGGAGCGGAAGAAGTTGATGCCATCGCGCATCGCATAGCCAATCAGACCGGTCGACAGAGCCAGTGCAACAACCGCAATCGCGATCACCTGTATCCGACGTTTCTTTTTCAGGCCCTTCATCTTGCTGGCTCCTTCGCGCGCGTCTGTCTCTGGCTCTTCACTTAACAAATGCGCGCCCCCGCACAAGGGAACGCGCCTGCGACCGATTATCCCGGCTATGCTAGCACAAGCTTTGCCTTGAATGTTGATGCGGGTCAAACAACCGGCATTATGCCGCGTCGAATTTGATTTCCCGACGCAGGAACTGGGTGGCGCGGGTCGACACGGTGACCGGGTTGCCGGAGGTCAGGAATTTGCTGTCCTCACCGGCGCCCACCATTTTCGGATGCCGCTCCAGATAGTCTGCAAGGCTTTCGGCCACCAGATTGGCCTGGCTGTAGACCTTGACGCCCTCCCCCAAAGCCTCCTGAAAGATGTCATGCATCAGCGGGTAATGGGTACAGCCCAGGATCGCGGCCTCAGGATGGGGCATCTTGCGCCTCAAGGCATCCACATGGCTGCGCACCAAAGCGTCGGCCAGGATCATGTCACCATCCTCAATGGCGTCAACAACACCACCGCAGGCCTGCGCCTCCACATCCACGCCGATCGCGCGGAAGGCCAATTCACGTTGGAAGGCCCGGCTGGCAACGGTTGCAGGGGTGGCAAACAGCGCAACGTGCTGCACCTCTACCTCACGCGGGGGCGAATTGTCCCCCCATTTACGTTCGGTCAGCGCCTCAATCAGCGGCACAAAGACCCCCAGAACCCGTTTGTTTTCCGGGATCCAGCCCTCTTGCATGCGGCGCAAGGCGGCAGCGGAGGCGGTGTTACAGGCCAGGATCACCAGATCGCAGCCCTCGGCCCACATCCGTTCCACCGCTTTGGTGGTCAGGCCATAAACATCATCGGCATCGCGCACGCCATAGGGCGCATGGGCGTTGTCACCGTAATAGACGAAAGGAACGTCGGGCAGGCGTTTGCTGACGGCATCCAGAACCGTCAAACCACCAAGCCCTGAATCGAAAATGCCAACTGCCATCTATGTGCCTGCCTCTCTTGGTCGGGGCCGCGTGGTCCCCGCTGTTAGCGAGATTGTCGAGTTTCTTTGAACGCCTTCTGACGGGCCAGAAACTCGGCCTTATGCTTATCCTCAAATTCGAACCCGTATTCTCGGGTTTCAATCGGTCTTGGCGACAGATCGTAGGTGGATTTGCGCAGGAAATCCATCAGCTCTTTGCTGTCACCGGCCCGTGCGCGGATTTCTTCTGCCTTGATCGGCTCACCCACAACAACCTTCACCGGGGTGTCGACGCGCTTGGCAAATTCCTTGATCAACAGGCCCATCCGCAGCGTGTAATGCATGTGGCTGGCGATCTGGAACAGGCGCGAGGTATTGCCATCGAAGAAGACCGGCACAACGGTGGCGCCGGATTTGGCGATCATCCGGG
The DNA here is from genome assembly GCF_963691685.1 of Thalassovita sp. GTDB lineage: Bacteria > Pseudomonadota > Alphaproteobacteria > Rhodobacterales > Rhodobacteraceae > Thalassobius. Next base: position 2,083,090 of record NZ_OY829290.1, on the reverse strand, counting down.
CGGTGAAGTTGCGCCAATGCGGATCCATCGGGTTTGAGAAGGGCCGCGCCGAGGTGCTGACCGTGCCGCCCGGGAAGATGCCAACAGCGCCGCCGGCTTTCAGGTATTGCTCGGCCTCTTTGCGGGTCTGCAGGTTCAGTTTGACCGCCGCGCGATCCTCATCAAAGGAAATCGGCAGAACAACCTTGTTCAGATCCTCAGATTTGCGGAACACCCGGTGGGCCAGAATACGGAAATCCCGGTCACGGCGTTCTGACAGGATATGGCCCATCATCAGGCCATCCAGGATGCCGTAGGGGTGGTTGGCGATCAGGATCAGCGGCCCCTCCGCCGGGATGTTTTCCAGCGACCCGCCGATCACATCCAGCGACAGACCGTAGCGTTCCACCATCACCTGCCAGAAGTCCGCACCGTTTTCCACGTCGCGCTCATAGCCTGAGGCGCGTTTGATCATGCGGATCCGCCCGGTCATGTTTTCCAGCGTCCGGATCAGCGCGCGGCCACCTTTGGTGCGCCCCGCATAGGAGTAGGAGATGTCACGAGCGATATGTCTTTTCGAGGCCATGGAGGAGAGCCGCCTTGATAGTTCCTGCGTGTTTGAAAGGCCGTTTAACAGCCCCTGCCCCCTAGTTTCAACAGAAACCGGGAAAATGCGGGGTGGCAAAAGTGTAGCAGAAACGCCGTTAGCGCCACCGATGCTTTGACGCAGGTCCGTCAACGGAAACTCTCAGCTCTGGCAATCTAAACGGTCGAAACGGGAAACCCGCGCAAGGGGCATAGTCGGTGCCTGCCCCGATGCCTGCCAAGACAGCAGAGCTACATAGGCGGGGCACATTCTTAGGTCACACATCATAAGCTACCGCGGTGACCTTAATCATTTCTTGTCGAAAAATCAGAAAAACGGGTTAATGTTTCAATGGTTTCGTGTAACAGGGCGCTTCACATCGGGAAATTGTCGAAATGGATTGGGACAAGCTTAGAATTTTTCACGCGGTTGCCGACGCAGGCAGCCTCACACATGCCGGTGATGTACTTCACCTGTCACAATCGGCTGTGTCTCGTCAGGTGCGCGCCCTCGAAGAGAGCCTGAACGCCACCCTGTTTCACCGTCACGCACGTGGTTTGATTCTCACCGAACAGGGGGAATTGCTGTTTGACGCCACCCGCGCCATGGCCAAACGTCTGGATGCCGCCGCCGCGCGGATCCGCGACAGTGAGGAAGAGGTCTTTGGCCAGCTGCGGGTGACCACCACCATTGGCCTCGGCACCCTATGGCTGGCCCCGCGCCTGCCGAAGCTTTATGAACAATACCCCGATCTGAATATCGAGCTGATGCTGGAAGAGCGGGTGCTGGACCTGCCTATGCGCGAAGCGGATGTTGCCATCCGGATGAAAGAGCCCAGCCAGGCCGACCTGATCCGTAAAAAACTGATGGCCGTGCGGATGCAGCTGTTTGCCTCCAAAGAATATCTGGAGATGAACGGCATGCCCGCCGCCATTGAAGATATCGGTGAACATCGTCTGATCTGTCAGAACACAAATTCCCCGCAGGTCGGCGCCAGTTCCAACCTTGTGGGCCATCTGATGACCTATGATGTGAAATCGACCCTGATGGTGAACAACTACTTCGGGGTGCTGCAGGCGGTGGCCAACCATCTGGGGATTGGTGTTCTGCCCAACTATCTGAGCCAGGATTTCCCGAATCTGGTGCGGGTGTTGCCGGACGTGCAATCGGTCGAAGTGCCAGTATATCTGGCCTACCCCGAGGAATTGCGGCACTCCAAGCGCATCTCGGCCTTCCGTGACTTTGTCCAGGAAGAGATCATCGCCTACCGCAAACAGATGAAAGATCAGTCAGTTAGTTAGGTTTTGGCTGAGCCATGCATTGGATGCATAACAGCCATGATGCATCTGCGGCATTATGGTGCTTGAACGATTCATTTCTGATGCCTATTTCAGCACTCGACGGTGACGACGATCAAACTCTCGTCACTTTCATACCTCCCTGTTGGACTTTGGCCGAGCTTAGTGCTCGGCCTCTTTTTTTGTCCAATCCCCATTGGCGCAAATCAGGTCAAGCCCATCTTCATCGGTGTGTCTGGTGGGGCTGTTGCGGGCCTCCGGCGGGAGTATTTGGGGAACATTGAAAGCGCTGCCGGGGTGCCAGGAGGCAAAAACTGCGCATCTGCGGCAAAGAAGCGTCGTTTCCAGACCTTTGCCCCCTTCCCCAAATCCGCCCTGTGCCTTAAAGAGGCGCGCAAATAGCGCCTGCTGGAGAGTGACCGGATATGCAAGACCCGAGCCTGACCCCCGAATTGATCGAAGCGCATGGGCTGAAGCCCGATGAGTATGAGCGCATCCTTGAGATCATCGGGCGGGAGCCAACCTTCACCGAGCTGGGCATCTTCTCGGCCATGTGGAACGAACATTGTTCCTATAAATCGTCGAAAAAATGGCTACGCACCCTGCCAACCGAAGGCCCGCAGGTGATCTGTGGCCCGGGCGAAAACGCCGGTGTTGTGGATATTGGCGACGGTCAGGCTGTCATCTTCAAGATGGAAAGCCACAACCACCCCTCTTACATCGAACCCTATCAAGGTGCCGCCACCGGTGTTGGCGGCATTTTGCGTGATGTCTTCACCATGGGCGCGCGTCCCATTGCGGCGATGAACTCGCTGTCGTTTGGTGAAACCAGCCACCCCAAGACCCGCCAGCTGGTGCATGGTGTGGTCGAAGGCATCGGCGGCTACGGCAACTGTTTTGGTGTTCCGACTGTGGGCGGCGAAGTACGGTTCCACCCGGCCTATAATGGCAACTGCCTGGTCAACGCCTTTGCCGCGGGTCTGGCCGATGCCGATAAAATCTTCTACTCCGCCGCCTCAGGCGTGGGCATGCCGGTGGTCTACCTTGGCGCCAAGACCGGCCGTGACGGTGTCGGCGGGGCGACCATGGCCTCGGCCGAATTTGACGACACCATTGAGGAAAAGCGTCCCACCGTTCAGGTTGGTGATCCCTTCACCGAAAAGCGCCTGATGGAAGCCACGCTGGAGCTGATGCAGACCGGCGCGGTGATCTCGATCCAGGATATGGGCGCGGCGGGTCTGACCTGTTCAGCCGTGGAAATGGGTGACAAAGGCAAGCTGGGCGTCAAGCTGAATCTCGAAGATGTACCCCAGCGCGAAGAGAACATGACAGCCTATGAGATGATGCTGTCGGAATCTCAGGAACGTATGCTGATGGTTCTGAAACCAGAGCTGGAAGCCGAAGCGCGCGCCGTGTTTGAAAAGTGGGACCTGGATTTCGCCATCGTTGGCGAAACCATTGCCGAGGATCGCTTCCTCATCCTGCACAACGGCGACGTGAAGGCCGACCTACCGCTGTCACCGCTGTCGGGCCGCGCGCCGGAATATGACCGCCCCTGGGTGGAAACCGAAGTGGACGCGGAGCTGGGCGATGTGCCTGCAGTGGATCCCATCGACGGGCTGAAGGCGCTGATCGGTTCGGCCAACTACGGCGCCAAACAGTGGGTTTACCAGCAGTATGACTCGCAGGTGATGGCCGATACCGTGCAGGCCCCGGGTCTGGGCGCTGGCATCGTGCGGGTGCATGGCACTGAGAAGTCGCTGGCCTTCACCTCTGACGTGACACCGCGCTATGTGCGCGCCAACCCGGTTGAAGGCGGCAAACAGGCGGTGGCGGAAACCTACCGTAACCTGACCGCCGTGGGCGCAACCCCGCTGGCCACCACCGACAACCTGAACTTCGGCAACCCCGAAAAGCCCGAAATCATGGGCCAGTTTGTTGGTGCGATCAAAGGCATCGGCGAAGCGGTTGCAGCGCTGGATGTGCCGATCGTTTCGGGCAACGTCTCGCTTTACAATGAAACCGACGGTCAGGCGATCCTGCCGACCCCGACCATCTGCGCCGTGGGCCTGATCGAAACGCCGGACCAGGCGATCATCGGCACCGCACGTGACGGCCATGTGGCCCTGCTGGTCGGCGAAACCGCCGGTCACCTGGGGCAGTCGGCCCTGCTGGCCGAGGTGTTCAACCGTGAAGACGGCGACGCCCCGCATGTTGATCTGGCAGCTGAGAAGCGCAACGGTGATTTCATCCGTGCCAATGCCGAATACATCCGCGCCTGTTGCGATCTGGCCGACGGTGGCCTGGCGCTGGCGGCCTTTGAAATGGCTGAGGCCGGTGAGGTTGGCGTGCAGATCGATGTGGCAGATCAGGCGCTGCTGTTTGGTGAAGATCAGGGCCGCTATCTCCTGGCCTGTAACTTCGATCAGGCCGAATGGCTGATGGGCGAAGCGGCCAAGGCCGGTGTGCACATCGAAACCGTGGGTAAGTTCACCGGCGATGTGGTGAAGCTGGGCGGCTCGGAAGCCCCTCTGGCTGAGCTGGCCGAACAGTTCCGCTCCAGCTTCGAAGCGGCGGTTGGCTGATCCCATGGCGATCGAGCACCCCAATTTGCCGGTGCTCACTGAAAACTGTGAAAGCTGCGCAGCACTATGCTGCGTGGCTTATCCATTTGATGCGGATGAGGATTTCGGCCTTCTGAAAGAGGCAGACAGCCCCTGCCCCAATCTGGGTTGCGATTTCCGCTGCACCATCCACAAAGACCTGAAGGTCAAAGGATTTGGCGGCTGCATCGCCTATTCCTGTGCCGGGGCTGGTCAGCGCATCACGCAGGAGCTTTTTGCAGGCGAAACCTGGCGGGATGATCCCGATCTGATCTGGCACATGGCCCATGCGCTGCGGGTGATCCGGCCCATCCATGAGGCGCTGTTGCTGCTGCAGGAGGCGGCCAAACTGCCGCTACCCGCCGCCGCCCAAGACGAAGGCCGCGCCTTGATGTTGGCGATGTGCCCGGCCGAAGATACCTCGGTTCACGATTTCGAAGAGCCCGAGGTACAGGAAGCCCTGGCCGATGTGCCCCGCTACCTGCAATCCCTGGCGGCCTATTTGTGATCTGGGTGCCCTAGAACGACGGGACCCGCAAAAGATGCCCCGTCTCTGTCTCTTTTTGACGCAAGCCCCGGGGGGAACGCTTGCACCCGGCCCCGCTGCGCCCTAGATTTCCCTCAAGACCAAAGAACACCCGGAGGGCCCGATGGCCGTATACGCACAGGAACTGGAAGACATGCTGCGCGAGGCGTTTCCAGGCGCCGCTCAGATCGTTGTAGAAGGCACCGATGGCAAACATATGTCCGCAATGATCGTGGATGAGAGCTTTCGCGGCAAAAACCGTGTGCAGCAGCAGCGCGCTGTCTATGCCGCGCTGAAGGGCAAGATGGATGGCCCCAACGGCGAATTGCACGCCTTGGCCCTGACCACCAAAGCACCGGAATAACCCCGCCGGATGGATTGGATTTTAGCGGTCGCAGCTCTCGCCCTGTTTGGCGCAGCCGTCTGGTTGAAGCTGTTACCCTATACCCGGACGAACAAAGAACGGCTTAAACGCCGAGAGGACACAGAAGATGACTGACGCAAACACCCGCATCGACGAAACCGTCAAAGCCAACACCGTGGTGCTTTTCATGAAGGGCACCAAGGACATGCCGCAATGTGGCTTCTCCAGCCGTGTGGCGGGCGTGCTGAACTACATGGGTGTGGATTACACCGATGTGAACGTGCTGGCCGATGATGAGATCCGCCAGGGCATCAAGGATTACTCGGACTGGCCGACCATCCCGCAGCTTTATGTGAAGGGTGAGTTTATCGGCGGCTGCGATATCGTGACCGAAATGACCCTGTCGGGGGAACTGGACGCGCTGTTTGACACCAATGAGGTGGTCTACTCGAAAGACGCCGCCGACAAGATCCGCGAAGCAAACGCCTGATCGGCGTCCCGCACAGGGCCCAAAGGTGCAGGAGGTATAGATGGCAAAACCACTCGCCGCGCTGCACCGTCTTTGGGTTCATCACAAACCCACTGTAATCATGATGGTGGCCGCAATTGCGGCTGCCATTTTTTTTGGCGTTCAGGTCAATGACCGCGGCCGCGATTGGCGCGATCGCCCGGCAGAGGCCGCCCCGATTGAGCCTTGGATGACGGTGCGCTTTGTGGCTCGCAGCTATCTGGTGCGCCCCGCGCTGATCAGCGATGCCATCGGCGCGGAGAAGATCCGCTGGAAACTCAGCCTTGAGGAACTGGCCGCGCTGCAGGGCCGCCCGGTTGAGGATCTGATCGCCGACCTTGAGGCATTCCTGGCCGAACACCGCCCACCCCGCCGCGAGCCTCGCGGGCAATGACCGAGACGCTGCTCACCATCCTGCCGGATTACGGCGCCTATCTGCTGCTGCTGGTGACACTGCTGTCCTGCCTGGCCATGCCGATCCCCGCCTCCGTGATGATGATCGCGGCGGGCGGCTTTGCCATGGCGGGCGATCTGACGCTCTGGCATGTGGCGCTGGGGGCGCTGGTCGGGGCCATTCTGGGTGATCAGCTGGGCTTTCACATTGGGCGTCTGGGCACGGGCCATGTGGAACGAATGGAGGCCAAGGGCGGCAAACAGGCCTATGCGCTGAGAAAAGCCACCGAGTTCACCCGGCAACGCGGCATCTGGGCGGTGTTTTTCAGCCGCTGGCTGGTCAGCCCGCTGGGGCCTTATGTGAATTTCACCGCCGGGGCGGCCAAAATGGGCTGGATCGCCTTCACCCTTGGCAGCATCGCCGGGGAGGCCGCATGGGTGGCCATCTATGTCGGCATGGGCGCTGGCGCGATGGATCAGGTCGCCTACCTCTGGCCGCTGGTGCGCGACGGCATCGGCTTCAACGCTGCGGTCGCTGTTGCGGTGCTCCTCGGCCTGCGCCTCTGGCACCTGCACCGCGCGCATCAGAAACAGGCCAAATTGGACGCTGCCCAGGCCGATCCCAAGGCGTGATTGCCCGCTGACAACCCTAGCGCTGCGCGAGCATATTAGGGGCCACCGATACCGGCAGCCCCAAACACAAGCCGGGTTTAGGCGGCGACGGGCAGTTTTTGTCCGGTCAGCGGTTCCAGCGCGCTTTTCACATAGGTCTGCGCCACGTTGGCCACCGGCACACAGCCCGTGCTGTCCATGCCATAGGCCTCGGCCGCCTCTTTGACCAGCGACAGGCTGATGGTGTTGATCCGCTTGCCGTCCTGCAGTTCCAGCGCAACCGTGGCGGCAAAGGCATCAACGGCCGCCGCCCCCATGGAGATCGCCGCGGTGTGCGGCATCGGGTGTTGCGCAGCTGCGCCGGAGGTCAGCGTGATCGACCCATTTGGCGTCAGGTGCTTCTGCCCGATCCGGGTCAGATTGACCTGCCCCATGATCTTACTGTTGAGCGACCGCTCATAGGCGGCGTCATCTTCCGCATCAAAGGGGCCCATCACACCGTCGCCTGCGGCGCTGATAATGGCATCAACCGGGCCGATCTTATCAAACAACGCCTGGATCGAGGCCTTATCTTCGATATCGACCTGTAGATCCGCGCTGTTCCGACTGACCGCGATGACCTCATGTGCGGTCTGCAGCTGTTTCACAATTTCCTGTCCAACAAGCCCGGTTCCGCCAATGACAACAATTTTCATCTCTAACTCCTGATAATTTGAGAGGGATGAACAGGGAATATCCGCCCTATTGGTAACAAAAAAAGCATAGCTTTTTGACCAACTACGTCATATTTTCTGACCATGACAAACCTCAACCACCTCCATGTTGTCAGCACGGTCTGCGACCTTGGGAGTTTTCAACTTGCCAGTGAGAAACTGAACAAAGCCCGCCCTGCAGTATCCTACGCGGTGAAACAGGTCGAAGACTTCTATCAGATCCAGATATTTGACCGCTCCGAATACCGGCCCAAACTCACGGCGGAGGGTAAGCTGCTGCTCACCCGCATCCGCAGGCTGCTGGATCACGCGCAAGAGTTTGAAGCCTATGTTCAGGACCTGAAGGGGGAGGTTGAAGGTGAGCTGAAACTGGCCGTCAGCAGTGTCTTTCCGCCCGATCAGCTGTCATCGCTGTTGAACGATTTACGCCACACCTTCCCGTCAACAACCATCCATCTGGAATTTGAGGTCGGCGCGGGGGAGCGTCTGTTGCTGGCCGATACGGTGGATCTGGCCATTTGTGTGGTGGCCAGCCGCCATGGTGCGCTGGACTACCTGCAGCTTGAAACGATGGAGATGCCGCTGGTGATCAAATCCGATCAGGTGACCGTGCCCGCAGCGGAGGTCACCCGGGACATGTTGCTGTCCCTGCCGCAGATTGTGGTCAAATCCCCCGATGAGCAATCGCCAGACGCCGGGCTGCTTGAACAATCGCAGAAATGGTTTGTGACCGAACTTGGCGCCAAGCGGGATCTGATCTGTGCCGGCCTTGGCTGGGGACGCCTGCCCAAACACATGGTCGATGCAGAACTGTCCGACGGCACCTTGGTGGCGCTGCCCACATTGGGGCAGATCTCATTGCCGGTCTGCCTTGCCAAACGCGCGCGGTATCCGCTTGGCCCTGTTGGCCGGCACATTTGGGATAGCCTGCAGCAGCAGGTTTAACAGCATCCAGCAAACAAAAAAGGCGCCCCTGATGGAGCGCCTTTTCATTTAAACAACAAGTTCTTAGGCCTCGGCCTTCACCTTATCTTCGATGTCACCGGCCAGCGCTTCGGCGCGGGCGGCCAGTTCGGCCAGCGTGTCATTGACAATCTGCGGGATCACCGGCACCTCGATACGCTCAGGCTCGGGCGCTGGGGCCTCTTTCAGCGCGGCCAGTTCGGCTTCTTTTTCCGCCAGCTTGGCTTCGACCTCGGCCAGCTTGTCCTCAACCCCGGCTGTTTTGTCCGCCAGCATCAGACCCGCCATCAGAAGCATCCGCGCCTCTGGCAGACGGCAGATTTGTTGCGACAACACGCTGGCTTCATTGTCCAGCATCTTGGCTGCGGACTGCAGGAAATGCTCCTCACCCTCCTGGCAGGAGACTTCAAAAGCACGACCACCGATGTGAATTTCTACTTCAGGCATCAGGCTTGTTCCTTCTCTTCGGCGCGGGTCAGCAGCGGCTCCATCGCGGTGAGGATTGCACCGCCCTCGGCCGCCTCAGCCTGACGTTCCGCCTGCAGCGCGGCCAGTTCCGCCGCCATGGCCGCATTGATCGCCTCCGGATCGCTAACGCCAGCGGCCGCCCCCTGGCGCAGGGCCTCACTGCTGCCGCGCAGCTCTGCCGAAGACTGCCGCAGCGCCTGCAGCGCGCCGTCCAGTTCCGCCATGGAGGATTTCAGATCGCTCATCGCCAGCTCGGCCTCGGCGTCTTTCTTGTCCAGCTTCAGACGCAGGCTTTTCAGCCGCTCTTCCAGCTGCTGATTGGCCAGTTTCTCATCTTCCAGCTGCTGTTTCAGGGCCGCCAGTTCCTCTGCCGTTGCCGTGGCCTCTGCCGCCCCCTCAACTGCACCCGCCGGTGCCTGATCCGCACCCTCGTCACTGTCGCTCTCTGCCGTGTACTCCGCCACTGCAGGACGCGCTGCCAAGACGTCCACATCCCGGGCAATCCGGTCCAATGCGGCGGTGATGCGGCGTTCCAATTCGCTGATTTCGCTCATGCGCCTTATGCCTCTTCTTTTGTCAGGGCGCTCGTTTCATCCGCTCGACGAATCAAAATGGCGCCTGTTCTGCCTCAGAATACCGAATAGAGGGGGAAAATGCGCCCCCCAAGCGGTTTTTGGCCCATTGCAGCGCTTGATATTAACGCAAGGGCTGGTATGAGCAGCGCTAACGAAGCCCCGATCAAAGGAAGCCACCCGTGGATATTTCTGCTCTGCGTTCTGCCCACCCGGATCACTGGTCCAAGGCCGCGGCCATCCGCACCCTTACCCTGGATGCGATCCGCGCTGCAAACTCCGGTCACTCCGGCATGCCGATGGGCATGGCCGACGTGGCAACCGTGCTGTTCGAAAAGCACCTGAAGTTCGACGCCTCGGCCCCGAACTGGCCTGACCGTGACCGGTTCATCCTGTCGGCAGGCCATGGCTCGATGCTGCTCTACTCGCTGCTACATCTGACCGGCTACAAGGACATGACGCTGGAAGAAATCAAAAACTTCCGCCAGTGGGGCGCCAAGACCGCAGGCCACCCGGAATATGGTCACGCCGAAGGCATTGAGACCACCACCGGCCCGCTGGGTCAGGGCATCGCCAACGCCGTTGGGTTCGCCATGGCCGAAGAAATCCTGCGCGGTCAGTACGGCAAGAAGATCGTCGATCACCACACCTATGTGATTGCCGGCGACGGCTGCCTGATGGAAGGCATCAGCCAGGAAGCCCTGGGTCTGGCCGGCCGTCATGAGCTGAGCAAGCTGATCGTCTTCTGGGACAACAACAACATCACCATCGACGGCACCGTGGACCTGTCCTGCCGCATCGATCAGGTGCAGCGTTTCAAATCGGCCAACTGGCACGTTCAGGAAATCGACGGCCACGATCCCGAAGCCATCGACGCAGCGATCACCGCCGCGAAGAAGGCCGGCAAACCGTCGATGATTGCCTGCAAAACCCATATCGCACTGGGTTCTTCGGCGCAGGACACCTCCAAGGGCCACGGCGCGCTGACCGATGAGAAGCTGATCGCCGACACCAAAGAGGCCTATGGCTGGACCTACGGCCCGTTCGAAATCCCTGCCGACATCAAATCGGCCTGGGAAGCCATCGGATCGCGCGGCGCGGCAGATCGCGCCGAGTGGGAAGAGCGTCTGGGCTCCATCTCGGAGCGCAAGCAGGCGGAATTCGCCCGCATCTTCGACCGTGACGCGCCCAAGCGCCTGGCCCCGACCATCCGCGCTCTGAAAAAGCAGATGAGCGAAGAGCAGCCCAAACTGGCAACACGCGCCTCGTCTGAAAAGGTTCTGGAAGTTGTGAACCCGATCATGTCCGACACCGTCGGCGGCTCGGCTGACCTGACCGGGTCAAACAACACCAAAACCGGCGACATGGGCATCTTTGACACCGACAACCGCAAAGGGCGTTATGTCTACTGGGGCATCCGGGAACACGGTATGGCGGCTGCGATGAACGGTATGGCGCTGCACGGGGGCATCCGCCCCTACGGCGGCACCTTCATGGCCTTCACCGACTACGCCCGCCCTGCGATGCGTCTGGCGGCCCTGATGCAGATCCCGTCGGTCTTTGTCATGACCCATGACTCGATCGGTCTGGGCGAAGATGGCCCGACCCACCAGCCGGTGGAACATGTCGCTATTTCGCGCGCGACCCCGAACACCTATGTGTTCCGTCCCGCCGACACCATTGAGACCGCTGAAAGCTGGGAAATCGCGCTGACCGCGAAGCAGACCCCATCGGTTCTGTCGCTGACACGTCAGGGCGTGCCGACCGTGCGGACCAAACACACCACCAAGAACCTGACCTCGCAGGGCGGCTACGTGCTGGCCGACAGCGAAGGCAAACGTCAGGCGATCCTGATCGCCACCGGTTCCGAGGTTTCCATCGCCATGGCCGCGCGTGAGCGGCTGCAGGCCGAAGGCATCGGCACCCGTGTGGTTTCCATGCCCTGTATGGAACTGTTTGACGCCCAGGACGAGGCCTACCGCAAACGTGTCCTGCCCGCAGGTCCGGTGCGTGTTGGTGTGGAAGCCGGCGTGCGCGACGGCGGCTGGGACAAATACCTGCTGGGCAACCGCGGCCGCGAAGCCAAAGCCGCCTTTGTCGGCATGGAAGGCTTCGGCGCCTCCGCCCCGGCCAATGTGCTTTACGAAAAATTCGGCATCACGGCCGAAGCCGTGGCCGAGAAGGTCAAGGCGCTGCTGGGCTAACCCCCTGCATCACCAGAAGCAGAAAAGGCCACGCGATTGCGTGGCCTTTTTTCATGAGAGGGTTGGAAATATAGGGGCGCTGCCCCCTTGGCCTCATGGCCAATTCCCCCGGAGTATTTAGGGAACGATGAAAGCGCCTTTCAATGTTTCCCAAATACTCATAACTCCGCCCTCAATGCGCTGCGGGTTTCTTGCCGGAAAAGGCGCCGATCAACGGGCCCATCACGCGGGTGGCCAGCGGGATCAGCAACAGCCCCCAGATCAGCCCCAGCACGCCATCTGCAAAGGCGGTGACCGCCCATTCCACAAACCCGTGCAGGTTTTCCGAGACGCCTGAGGCGACCGAGACGGCGATGTTGTGAATGTCTTTGTAGGGATGCGGCATGCCCAACTCATAAAGCCCGTGGATCATGATCGACCCGCCCACCCAGAGCATCGCGGCGGTGCCGATGATCGACAAGAGCTTCATCAGGACCGGCATGAATTTGACCAGACCACGGCCGAAGCTTTTGGTCGCACCAAAGCTGGCGTTCTGGGCCAGGTGCAGCCCGACGTCATCCATTTTTACGATCAACGCTACCGAGCCATAAACCGCGATGGTGATCATGATGCCTACAAGGGCCAGCGTGGCGGCCTCCATATAGATGTTGGAGACCTCGATGGCGGCGAGCGAGATGGTCATGATCTCGGCCGAGAGGATGAAGTCGGTCTTGATCGCGCCTTTGACCTTTTCTTCTTCCAGATGACCGGGATCTTTGACCGACATATCGGCCTCAATATGTTTGTCGCCATGCGGGAAGAGCACGTGGAAGACTTTCTCAGCGCCTTCAAAACAGAGGTAGCTGCCGCCCAGCATCAAGAGCGGCGTCACCAGCCAGGGCGCGAAGTTCGACAACAGGAGCGCCAGCGGCAACAGGATCACCAGCTTGTTGAAGAAGGATCCGCGGGCAATCTTCCAGATGATCGGCAATTCGCGCGCGGGCGCAAACCCCTGCACGTATTTCGGCGTCACAGCGGCATCATCGATGATCACACCGGCGGTTTTGGATCCCGCCTTGGCAGCCGCGGCGGCGACATCATCCAGACTGGTGGCCGCCACTTTGGCAATCGCTGCCACATCATCCATCAATGCCAGAAGACCGCTCATGAATTCACCTCTTGGAAATAGTCCCCTCAGGGGGGCTGCAATACGTTAGCGCCAACTTAGTCCATTGGTCCTATGACGGAAAGACCATGGTTGCGCCATCGTTAGCGCAACCACCCTATGTTTGCGCCAACATGCTGCAAAACCTGTGTTTTTTATCTTTCCGCAGGTGCAAACCCCGCCTATAGCAGCCCCAAGCAAACCCGAGACAGGAGTCACACTGCCATGACCATCACCGTCGGTATCAACGGATTTGGCCGCATCGGTCGCTGCACCTTGATGCATATCGCTGAAAGCGCACGTGAAGATATCAAAGTGGTCAAGATCAACGCCACCGGCCCGCTGGAAACCGCGGCGCATCTGGTGCGCTATGACTCGGTCCATGGCCGCTTCCCTGGCGACGTGACCACCGGCACCGATGAGAACGGCAAAAACTGGATGGATCTGGGTCGTGGCAAGTTTGAGGTCATGTCGACCTACAACATGGATGAGCTGGACTGGAGCGGCGTTGACGTTGTGCTGGAATGCACCGGTCAGTTCAACGACGGTGAAAAGGCCAAGAAGCACATCGAACAGGGCGCCGGCGCTGTTCTGATCTCGGCCCCGGCCAAAAACGTCCAGAAGACCATCGTCATGGGTGTGAACAATGATGAGCTGGTCGCGGGCGACGTGATGATCTCCAACGGGTCCTGCACCACCAACTGTCTGGCGCCGCTGGCCAAGGTGCTGCATGAAAAGATCGGCATCGAGTCGGGCATCATGACCACCATCCACAGCTACACCGGCGATCAGCCGACGCTGGACCGCCGTCACAAGGACCTCTACCGTGCCCGTGCGGCCGCCATGTCGATGATCCCCACCTCCACCGGTGCGGCCAAAGCCCTGGGTGAGGTTCTGCCGGCGCTGAAAGGCAAGCTGGACGGCTCCGCTGTACGTGTACCGACGCCGAATGTCTCGGCCGTGGATCTGACCTTCATTGCAGACCGTGACGTGACCGTGGCTGAGGTCAACGCCATCGTGGCCGAAGCCGCCGCAAATGGCCCGCTGCAGGGCATCCTAGGCTTTGACACAGAACAGAAGGTTTCGATCGACTTCAACCACACCGAAGAAAGCTCGATCTTTGCACCTGACCAGACCAAAGTCACCGGTGGCCGTCTGGTGCGGGTTCTGGCCTGGTATGACAATGAGTGGGGTTTCTCCTGTCGGATGGCGGATGTGGCGGTGGCCATGGGAAAGCTGCAAAAAGCTGAGGTTGATCCTGAGGCCGTTCGCGGGCATGAATTGGCCTAAGGGCCATTCATCACGGATCAGTTTCATGACCAACCAGATTGCCATTGGACTTGGCATCGTGATCGTCGCCTTCATTGGTGGCGATCTTTTTATGACCGGGGGCGAGACATTGCTGTACCTCGGTAAGAAGTTTGACGATTTCCTGGAATGGCTGGCGTTCTGGCGCTGAGCTGATATCGCGTGGCTTGCTTTCGCGCTGTGGCCTTGGCACCCTCTCCTCATTTGAAAATGATGACCTTGCCCCAAAGACGTGGCGCAAGGCTGATTTAAGCCAGAGGATTGGAGACGGCGATGCTGGAATTTGAGGGCCTCAGCAAACGAGCTTTTCTGGAATTAAACCGGGGCAAGCTACAGGCGGAGATCGCAGCGACCAATGCAGCGCTGGACCTACGCTACAGTGGCGCCGCATTGGACGTCACAGAAACCGACCTCTGGGTGCTGATCAACTGTGAGGCCGGGCTGAAGGGCGGCCATGTGGATCCAACCTATGTGCATTCCGAAGGCGAATACGGCCCGTTCCCCCTGCCCAGCAACCTGACTTATTGGAACGGCGCCGAGGCGCCCGCCTGGGACACCCCCATGTCGCTGGAGGTGAACATCCGCCAAGCGCTGCTGTATTTTGGCGCCCTGAAGAACAAGGTGGTCACCCACAGGCAGGGTCACACGATCTATGCCGGCCTGTTTGAGGTTGAGGGCGTTGAAGGCAACGCCACTGTGCAGGCAAGGATCCTAGCAGGCGTGGTGCACGGCTATTTTTCCAATGCGCGCTACCGCGACCGTCGGGCCCCGATCAATCAGCTGCTAAGAGGCTATATCGCGGGTGAGGATCTGGGCGTGATGATGGCTGCCACCAAATACATCCATGCAGGCAAACCGCTGATCACCAACCGGGCCCGCAATATCGAAGAGGCGCTCAGCTGGTTGGCTGCGTGAGGTGTGGCCAACGAGGCCTCACCCTCAACAGGGGTAGCTGAACATGATGCGGCGGATTTGCGGGCGATTGCGGCGGGATTTTCCGGCGTCGCGGCGGCTGGGACGTTTGTCAGCGGTCACCACCAGGTCATAGCGGCAGCCACGGTGCAGGCGGTTGTAGATGTCAGCGCGGGTCTGACCCAGCCAGGGGCGCGGGAAGGTCTCGGGCAGGGCAAAGGCGCCATGTGTGGTCAGCACAGCGCCGCAGTAGCCCAGGTAGCTGCGCCGCGGAGCGCGGGAGCGTTTGGCCTCACGCTCGCGGCTGAGGAGGCCGCCGTCGATGTCTTCCCAACAGTCGCGCGGCGCATCCATTGAGCGCACATCAACAGTCACCACATAGCGGTTATGGGTGACAGCCCAGATCGCCACGATCAGCACCATCGCCCCGGCCGCAAGGGACAGCCACAGGATCAAGCGGCTGACCGGAATGGTGAAAATTGTTTCTTCCTGTTCCGGTGCCTGAATGTCCTGTTTGGCCATTTTTCTACCTGTTGAATTTCTCCAGCAGCTGTTCACGCACCGCCGGGGTCACGAATTTTGAGATGTCACCACCCAAACGGGCGATTTCTTTTACCAGTTTCGAGGCAATCGCCTGATGCCGGGCTTCGGCCATCAGGAACACCGTCTCTACCGAGCTGTCCAATGCACGGTTCATGCCAACCATCTGGTATTCGTATTCGAAATCCGCGACGGCGCGCAGGCCGCGCACAATCAGCTGCGCGCCAACGTCGCGGGCGCAGTCGATCAGCAGGTTTTCAAACGGATGCACAACGATCTCAGTGCCGGTTTGAGCACTCAGTTCGGCGGTTTCATGTTCGATCATCGCCACCCGTTCTTCGAGGCTGAACAACGGCCCCTTGTCACGGTTGATGGCAACGCCGATCACCAAACGGTCCACCAGACCGGCTGAGCGGCGGATGATATCGACATGTCCAAGTGTGATCGGATCAAAAGTGCCGGGATAAAGGCCAATGCGCATGCTGTGCTCCCCCTCGCGGTGCCCTGCCCTCAGGCAAGGCTTGCTGAGCCTGACTTCGTTGCGCGCACGCAATATTATTGCGCCGAGAAATGCAAGTGCAATTGCAGCATTTGGTATTTCTACGCAAACGAACGCCCCTGAAACGCCACGTCAGACCCGGCCGCTGTGCCAGATCTGACGGGCCGCGGGCTCAGTGCCCCATAATCATGCCTTCCAAGGCGTTGCGCTCCATCGACAGCTCTTCCAGCCGTGCCGCCACCACATCGCCGATGGTGACAATCCCCACCAACTCGCCATTCTCGGTGATCGGCATATGGCGAAAGCGCCCGTCGGTCATCCGCTGCAGGATCGCATCGGCCGAGTCATTGCGCGACCCGCAAACCGGGTTGCGTGTCATCAGGTCATCGACGGTTTCGTCCATACAGCCTGCACCACGCACCCCAAGGGCCCGTACGATATCGCGTTCGGAAATGATGCCTTCGGCCTGTTTCCCGTCAGAGGAGATCACAACGCCGCCGATCCTTCGCTCTGCCAGGATCTGGGCAACTTCGGCGACCCCGGTTCCGGGTGTCACAGTCACCACACCGCTGTCGCCTTTGGCCTTGAGGATCTGATGGACCAGCATGAGCAATCTCCTACACAACAATGATTTGTAGGTTCAGCGTCCCTCACCACAACCCCTGCTGTCAAGGGATCCGCCGCATGAGCGCCTGTACAGACGGCCAGCTGGCGCGTGGCGTCAGTCTTTGCGCCCCTCTTCCAGACGGCTCACTTCGGCCTTCAGCCCCTCGCTCAGCGCTGCGGCAAAGCGGTTCATCCGCTCCAGACGGCGGTCATCCGCATGGCGGATCAAATAGAAGCTGCGGGTGAGGCTGATGTCATCGCCCAACACCTTGCGCAGGCGCGGCGCATTGGCCATCGCAAAGCCATGCACCACCCCGATGCCACCGCCGGAGCGGATCGCATTGAACTGCACCGAGACCGAGTTGGAGGCCAGATTGACATGGTCCAGACCCAGCTCAGCCAGGTAATCCAGTTCTTTGTCAAAGATCATATCGGGGATATAGCCGATCATCCGATGGCCGCGCAGGTCCTTCAGCTCCTGAATTCGCGGATGCTGGATCAGGTAGGACCGTGCCGCTGCAAGGTAGAGCTTATAATCGGTGATCTTCTGCACGGTCAGGCGGTTGCTGGCCTCAGGCGCTGAAACACCGATCGCCATATCCGCCTCCCGTTTGGAAAGGTTAAAGACCCGCGGCAGCGCCACGATCTGAATGTCCAGATCGGGGTTTTCCTCGGCGATCTTGTTGCAGACCTGTGGCAGCAGGAAGTTGGCACAGCCATCCGGCGCGCCGATGCGGATCGTGCCGGAAAGGTTCCCCGCCTGCCCCGCCAGTTCCTCCATCGCGCCGCTCATCGCCTGTTCGGCGCGTTCCGCATGGGCCAGCAGCCGCTGGCCTGCGTCAGTCAGCGCGTAGCCTTGAGGCGATTTTGCAAACAGCGGCGCGCCCATCTCTTCTTCGAAGCGCGCCACTCGGCGGCCGACGGTGGCCGGATCCACCTTCAATTCCCGTCCCGCCGCGGACAGGCTTTCCAGCCGCGCCACGGCCAGGAACACCTTCATGTCGTCCCAATTCGGATTCATCACTGCCCCCTCATTTTGCGTCAAAGTCTTGTTTGTTCTGATTTCTTGCCCGTCCAGACCCGCGCCGGAGGACAGCCTGCAATTTTGCAAATCTATTTTGGGAACTTTGGCCTTTCCGAGTGATTTTTGCAAGCCTATGATGCCCGCAATCTTGAAAGAGGACTGTTCCATGCAGGAAATCATGAACTACGTTGACGGTGAAATGGTGCCTGGCACCTCGGGCCGTTACACTGAAAACTGCAACCCTGCGACCGGTGAGCCGGCCAGCAAGGTCCCGCTGGCGACCAAAGAAGAAATGGACGCCATCATTGCCAAAGCCGCCGCTGCTCAGCCGGCTTGGGCCGCCACCAACCCGCAGCGTCGCGCCCGCGTGATGATGAAGTTCGGTGCGCTGATCAACGAACACATGGACGAGCTGGCCGAGCTGGTCAGCCGTGAACACGGCAAGACCCTGCCCGACGCGCGCGGCGACGTGCAGCGTGGTCTGGAAGTGGTCGAGGTCTGCATGGGCGCCCCGCACATGCTGAAGGGCGAGTACATGAATGACGGCGGCCCCGGCATCGACCTCTACTCGATGCGTCAGCCGCTGGGCGTTGTTGCGGGCATTACCCCGTTCAACTTCCCCGCCATGATCCCGCTGTGGAAAATGGCCCCGGCGCTGGTTGCCGGTAACGCAATGATCCTGAAACCGTCCGAGCGCTGCCCCTCGACCTCGCTGCGTCTGGCGGAACTGCTGAAAGAAGCAGGCCTGCCTGATGGCGTTCTGCAGGTTGTGAACGGCGACAAACAAGCCGTGGACGCGATCCTGGACAACGAAGACATTCAGGCTGTTGGCTTTGTGGGTTCGACCCCGATCGCCCAGTACATCTATGGCCGCGCTGCCACCAACGGCAAACGCGCCCAGTGCTTCGGCGGTGCCAAGAACCACATGATCATTATGCCCGACGCGGACATGGACAAAGCTGCTGACGCGCTGGTTGGCGCAGGCTTTGGCGCCGCTGGCGAACGCTGCATGGCGATCTCGGTTGCTGTGCCTGTTGGTCAGAAAACCGCCGACGCCCTGCGCGAACGTCTGGTGCCCCGCATCGAGGCGCTGAAGGTTGGCCCTTACACTTCGGAAGAAGATGTCGACTACGGCCCCGTCATCACCGCTCAGGCGAAAGACCGTATCAACGGCCTGATCTCCTCGGGTGTTGAGCAGGGTGCGGAACTGGTCACCGATGGTCGTGGTTTCAGCCTGCAGGGTTATGAAAACGGCTACTATGTTGGCCCGACCTTCTTTGACAATGTCACGGCCGATATGGACATCTACAAAGAAGAAATCTTTGGCCCGGTTCTGAGCCAGGTGCGCACCGAAAGCTATGACGAGGCGCTGGACCTGATCATCAAGAACAACTACGGCAACGGCACCTCGATCTTCACCGCAGATGGCGACACCGCGCGTGACTTTGCCAACAAAGTGAACGTCGGCATGGTTGGCATCAACTTCCCGATCCCGGTTCCGCTGTCCTACTTCACCTTCGGCGGCTGGAAGAAATCGGCCTTTGGTGACCTGAACCAGTACGGCCCGGATGCGCTGCGGTTCTACACCAAAACCAAAACCGTCACGGCCCGCTGGTTCTCCGGTATCAAAGAGGGCGGCGAGTTCGCCTTCAAGGCAATGGACTAATTTCTTAGTTCTGCTAAGTTTGACGGCGGCTGATCCTTCAGCCGCCGTTTTTCTTTGGACCATTTCACGATGCCCGCATCGACCACGATCTACCCCGAGTGGAATTTGGCGTTGGTACGGTACTCAGATTACCTTTTAACGATTGAGACCGCTCAGAACTTTGAAAAATACCTGAACCACCGGGATTTCCGGACCCATCACCACTGCCTGTTTGACCTGAACCGGGTCACCGGCGCGCAGATGGATCTGGTCAAAATGCGCGAGCTGCAGAAATACCGGATGCAAAAGATTGCCCCAAACGGGGATCCTGTACGGCTGGTGCTCTTTGCCCAAACCGATTTTGGCTGCACCTTTGCCCGCCTGATTGCCAAAACCTGGGAACCTTCGGGCGCGGAAATTTCAATTGTCGAAGACAGCGAAGCCGCCGCGCTCGCATTGCTGGAAATCCCCCTCGACGATTTCGCGGCCTTGGCGCAACAGCGCAACCGCCCCACTGCCGCAGGGTAAATTATTCTTGATTTGGGCAGACTTACACCGCAAGCTGAAGTGAGAAGAATAACAATTCAGGCAGCCCCCCGACGTGACGGTCAGCTTCAAGATCCTGGCGAAAGAAGACATCGTCTATTTCCGTTACAGCGGCCACATTCGTGCTGGGGAAACCAAAGCTTTGCTGGCCAAGCTGACTGTAGATCCCGACTATCACCCGAAATTACAACAACTTGCCGACTTCACCGAAGTTGTCTCGGTTGAGTTGGACTATGCCAAGGCGATGCAGGCAATGCGCACCACATTGGCCGAGTTGAAACAGGTCGACTACCCGCCCACCCCGATCTATCTGGCGCCCACGGATGTGGCGATGAGCTTTGCCAAAATGATCTGCCACCTCTGGGACGGGTTGCCCATGCCGCAGCCGATCATCTGCGAAACCACAGATGAGGCGCTTAGGTTTCTGGATGATCCCGACGACAGATTACGACAGGTGATCAGCGCCCCCCTGCTGCCCTAATCCCCCCACCCCCCAAAATCCGAAAGACCACTCATGGCCATTGACCTAGACATCCTGTTGCAACGCAATCTTGTGATCATGGTTTGGTCCGGCATCGTGAATGATGACCAAAGCGCCGAGGCGCTGCAGACCTATGCGACCCATCCCGATGCACGGATTGGTCAGGATATTCTCAGCGACATGAGCGGGGTTGAAACCGGATATTTTGACCTACCTAAACGATTGGCGCTGCAGGCGTCACTGGACCGGGTTCTAGGACTCGGCGACAAGACCCGTACCATCGTTTACTTTGCGCCAACCCCGCAATCACAGGAATTGGCCGATCAATATGCCGCGCTTTGGGATGCCACGCCCTCTGTGACCGCCCATGTCACCGAAAACGAAGCCGAAGCGCTGGCTCTGCTTAAAATTACGGCAGGATCAATCGCGGAAGTACTGGATAGAAATGAATAAATTTGAGCTTTCTACGGTATATCCCGTACTGGCCCTTTCGCCTATGAACTGTATAGTTTAGTCCTCGTAAGGTACCGATATCACTTGGTTTCACTCGACCATTTGGGAAGACCGATGCCGCTAGAAATAAGCATTTTGGAAAAATCGGATCTCATGTTCATGCGATCCCACGGATTGGTGACTGACGCGGATTCCATTGCCGCGTTTGAAACCTATGCCACCCATCCGGCGGCCCGCCCGGGACAGAACATGTTGAACGACATGTCCGGATTTGAAGAAAGCCGGATCGACTATCAAAAACGGATGGCTCTGCATTCCATCATGGAACCGATCCTGACCATGGGCGGGATGGGGCGGACCTATGTGATGTACGTGCCGGACGGTCGCTCGGCCCAATTGGCCCAGAATTACTTACGCTTCTGGGAAGCGGTGCCGCTGATTGATGTACATCTGACCGCCAGCGAAAGCGAAGCGTTACGTATTCTTAAATTGCCATACACCTCATTTGCTGAAATGATAGCGGCTGAAAAAGACTGACCCCCACGTCTTTGACCTGTGTCTTATCCAAATCGCGCTGATTGCAGGAGGACACAAGCGTGCCTGTCGAATTCGAAGTATTTCCCGATCACAATCTGGTCTATGTGCGCTATCAGGGCGCCGTCGTGGTCGAAGAGGTCAGCACCCTGCTGCTGCGCTATCGCAGCCACGTGGACTATTCCCCACATCAGCGCCAACTGGCAGATCTGTCCCGGGTCACCCTGGTCAAGCTGGAACTGCCAGCGCTACTGGCCCTGCAGCAACAGGTGCTACAGGCGCAAAACCTGCATGCCCCCACCACAACTATGGTGTTTTACGCGCCAAACGCCCTGTCGCAGGACATCGCCGCAAACATGCGGCGGTTCTGGGCGCCCTTCCCTTCGGTGCGTGTTTCCATCGCTGAAACCGCGCAGGACGCGATGATGCAGCTGCCGCTGAACGCCCCGCAGATCCAGGCCCGTATGGAAACCCCGGCACATCTGAAATCCGCAGAATAATCTCCTTTTTTTGCGGCGTTTTCCTGTGGCTTTGCCCTTGCAAAACTTCTGTAGGAATTGGAAATTAAACAGGCGTTCAATAATGGACGCCGCATGGGGTTCCCCGTGCCGGCAATGGTTTCGCGCGACACTTACCGGAGGACGAGCCAGTGGATTTTGCACTGACCGAAGAACAAACCGCCATTTTCGACATGGCCAAGGCATTTGGCGAAGAACATATCGCCCCACATGCCCACCAATGGGAAAAAGACGGCACCATCCCCAAGGCGCTGTGGTCCGAAGTGGGCGCGCTGGGTCTGGGCGGTATCTATGTCTCTGAGGAGTCGGGCGGCTCGGGCCTTGGCCGGTTGGACGCCACTTTGGTTTTTGAAGCCCTTTCAATGGCTTGCCCCTCGGTGGCGGCCTTCCTGTCGATCCACAACATGTGCGCCAAGATGCTGGACACCTTTGGCGATGATCACGTGAAGGAACAGTTCCTCGCGCCTGCGATCACCATGGACAAGGTGCTGAGCTACTGCCTGACCGAACCGGGATCTGGCTCAGACGCGGCGGCGCTGAAAACCCGCGCCGAACGTAGCAACGAAGGCTACACGCTGAACGGCACCAAGGCCTTTATCTCAGGCGGCGGCTATTCGGACACCTATGTGGTTATGGTCCGCACCGGCGATAATGGCCCCAAAGGCATCTCCACCGTGGTGGTGGATGACGGCACCGCCGGCCTCAGCTTTGGTGGGCTTGAGGACAAGATGGGCTGGAAAAGCCAGCCGACCCGTCAGGTGCAGTTTGACGACTGCAAAATCCCCGCCGCCAACCTGGTCGGCAGCGAAGGTGACGGGTTCAAATACGCGATGGCGGGTCTGGATGGCGGGCGCTTGAACATTTCGGCCTGTAGTCTGGGGGCGGCGCAATCCGCACTGACCGCCACACTGCAATACATGAGCGAACGCAAGGCCTTCGGCAAATCCATCGACCAATTCCAGGCGCTGCAATTCCGTCTGGCGGATATGGAGATTGAGCTGCAAGCCGCCCGCACCTTCCTGCGTCAGGCCGCGTGGAAACTGGATCAGGGTGCGCCCGATGCCACCAAATTCTGCGCCATGGCCAAACGTTTTGTGACCGAGACCGGATCGAAAGTGGCAAACGAATGCCTGCAGTTGCACGGTGGCTATGGCTATTTGGCCGACTACGGTGTTGAAAAGATCGTGCGTGACCTGCGGGTGCATGAGATCCTTGAAGGCACCAATGAAATCATGCGCTTGATCGTGGCGCGGCAACTGCTGGCAGAGAACGCATAACCCATGGCTGACATCCACACCCGTATCGATGGCCAGATCGGCCGGATCACCCTGACCCGTCCCAAGGCGCTGAATGCGCTCAGCTATGAGATGTGCCTTGAGATTGAGAAGGCGCTGGATGCCTGGGCGACTGATGACGCCGTGAAGATGGTGCTGCTGGACGCTGAGGGGGAACGTGCCTTCTGCGCTGGCGGTGACATCGCCGCCATGTATGAGGCCGGCACCAAAGGCGAATATGAGATCGCCCGCACCTTCTGGCGTGACGAATACCGGATGAACGCCAGACTGTTCAACTTCCCCAAGCCCGTGGCCTCGCTGATGCAGGGGTTCACCATGGGCGGCGGCGTTGGCATTGGCTGTCATGGCTCCCACCGCGTGGTTGGCGAAAGCAGCCAGATCGCCATGCCCGAAACCGGCATCGGGTTGATTCCGGATGTGGGCGGCACCCTGATCCTGGGCCGTGCGCCGGGGCGGATTGGCGAATATCTGGGCGCCACAGGCGGACGGATTGGGCCAGCCGATGCCATCCACGCCGGCTTTGCCGACTACTTCGTGCCAGAGGAAAAATGGGCTGCGCTGACGGCGGAACTGGCCCAGACCGGTGACTGGGAAGCCATTGATCGCGCGGCAGAAAAAGCCCCGGACGGCGTTCTGGCCGCACAACAGGATGAGATCGATACGCTCTTTGCCGGTGACGGGCTGACGGATGTGTTGAACGCCCTCAACGGTGCGGACAGCGACTTTGCCGCCAAGGCGCTGAAAACCTTGAACCGTGTATCACCGCTTTCTGCCGGCTGCACGATCGAACTGGTGCACCGCGCCCGGGCCACGGACGACATCAAGAAAGCGCTGGAGCAGGAGTTCCGCTTCACCTACCGGTCCATGGACATGGGCGATTTTCTGGAAGGCGTCCGCGCCCAGATCATCGACAAGGACCGCAACCCCACATGGAAACATGGCAGCCCTGCCGAGGTGACCTCGCTTGAGATCACCCAGATGCTGCTGCCGCTGGGCGATGACGCCCTGAAAATCTGAGGAGACAGACATGAAAATCGGATTTATCGGACTTGGCAACATGGGTGGCCCAATGGCCGCAAACCTGGCCAAAGCAGGCCATGAGGTTGCAGGTTTTGATCTGGCCGCACCGATGCCCGAAGGCGTCAGCAAAGCCGACACAGCCGCAGCCGCAGCCACCGGCGCGGATGTGGTCATCACCATGCTGCCCAACGGTCAGATCCTGCGCGCAGTCGCCGGTGAGGTGATCCCCGCCATGACCGCAGGCGCGGTGCTCTGTGACTGTTCCACGGTGGATGTCGACAGCGCCCGCGCGGTGGCCGATCAGGCGGCGGAGGCCGGTCTTGGCGCGCTGGATGCACCGGTGTCCGGCGGCATCGGCGGCGCGGCAGGCGGCACTTTGACCTTCATGGTTGGCGGTGGCGCGGATGCTTTCGCCACGGTTGATCCGCTGTTTGACATCATGGGCCAGAAGGCCGTGCATTGCGGCGATGCGGGCGCCGGTCAGGCCGCCAAGATCTGCAACAACATGATCCTGGGCGTCACCATGGTCGCCACCTGCGAAGCCTTTGCTTTGGCTGACAAATTGGGGCTGGATCGCGGCAAGATGTTTGATGTGGTCTCCAGCTCCTCGGGCTACAGCTGGACGATGAACGCCTATTGCCCGGCCCCGGGTGTTGGCCCGCAATCACCGGCGGACAATGACTACCAGCCGGGCTTTGCCGCGGAGCTGATGCTGAAGGACCTGCGCCTCAGCCAGCAAGCCGCCGAAAGCGCCGATGCTGACACCCCGATGGGCGAACTGGCCAAGGCCCTCTATGAGCAGTTCGTTGAGAACGAAGGTGGTCAGGGCATGGACTTCTCGGCGATGCTGCCGCGCTTTGAAAAGCGTGGTCGCGGCTGAGCCTGCAATACCCTCAGTGAGGGGCAGCCCAGCCCCTCACGGATTTAGGCAATTTGACTTAAATCATATTCAACATACATAATGCATCTTATCATTGTTTCACGTTCATTAAACGGAGGTTGGTAAGACTTATGAATTTCTCTGCGAAAAACGTCGGCAGCACTGACAAATTTCTCCGCGCCGTTCTGGGCACTTTACTGATGATCGGTGCATTACTGGGCTATGGCGTCTGGATGTGGATTGGCCTCATCCCATTGGCCACCGCGCTGATCGGCAGCTGCCCGATCTACTCCCTGCTGGGGATTTCCACCTGTTCGGTGAAAAAGTAACTTAAAGCCCCGGACAAACCGCGCGTCGCGATGCCGGGGCTTTCGCTTGCCCTCAGATCACCTGAAGCGATCCGCCGCTGCTAAGGCTTTTCTTGGCGATATCCGCACCGCCCTGTACCTTCACCGACGCGCCAGAGCTGACATCAGCGCTGAGTGCTCCCGTGACATGGCCCCGCACCGAAGCGCCCGAGCTGGCGTCAAACTGCCCCATGCGGCAGACCAGATCGCTTGCCTGAATATGGGCGCCGGAACTGGCATCGGCCGTGATGGATCCACAGTGCCCTGCCACTGACACATGGGCGCCACTTGAGGCATCGACTTCAACCGAACCCTCTGAAATTCCGCGTATTTTCACGTTAGATCCGCTGGAGGCGTCCACCACCAGATCCGCCGTGCCATCGCCAGTTACACTGATGGATGCGCCGGAACTGGCCTCCGCCGCGGTGAGTTGCGGCAGGCTGACAGTGACTACAAATAGATCAGACCGCAGCGCCCCGATCAGCCCCAGCGGCTTCTTGCGCTTGATAACCAACCTGTCACCTTTCTGGCGGATCACCAGGCGGTCCAGATTACCCCGCAGGGCTTCGGCTTCAACGGCGTAGCCGGTGCCAGTCGTCACCTTGACCTCAACGCCCATTGCGGCGTCGATCCGTTGGAAATCGTCGAAGACGTAGCTGCGCTCTTCGGAAAATGCGGCCGAGGCCAGGGCAATGGCGGCGGCGCTGGTCAATACGATTGGAATTATCCCACGCATGGGTCCCTCCTTAAATGAACTCCTTCACAGATAAGTGAATCAAGTTAACATTCAAGAGGGTGGTGCAGAAAAGCTGTTAACGTAGGTTAACGCGAGCCCATTCAGGCGCTGGCCAGAACCTGTTCCAGCAGATCATCAACATACGCGCTCATCTCAATCCGACGGGCCAGCACATCCGCCACGGGAATCCACGCGGCCTCCTCTGCATCATCAGCGGCCTGTGGCACCCCGGCCTGATACCGACATTGCACCGCCACCAGATAGTAGTGATGTTTCACCGCGCCGTCACCGTGATGGCCGATCTCATCAATCCCGCCCAGCGTCCCCAAGGGCTCCGCGCGGACGCCGGTTTCTTCGGCCAATTCACGCGCGGCAGCCACGGCAACGGTTTCACCCGCCTCCACATGGCCACCGGGATAGCCCCAAAGACCGCGATCCGGTTCCTTGCGGCGGCGTACCAGCAGCACGTGATCGTCATGCACCGTCACAGCCAGCGCCGCCAGCGCTGGCCGGTTGCTCACCCCGTTCATTCGGCCGCCACCTTGGCACCTTTCAGCATCGGTTTCAGGTAGTGGCCTGTGTGGCTCTCCGCGACCTCGGACACCTGTTCAGGGGTGCCCTCAGCCACAATCCGACCACCGCCGTCACCGCCTTCGGGGCCGATATCGATGATGTGGTCGGCGGTTTTCACCACGTCCAGATTGTGTTCAATCACCACAACGGTATTGCCCTGATCCACCAGTTCATGCAGCACTTCCAACAGCTTACGCACGTCTTCGAAATGCAGGCCCGTGGTCGGCTCATCCAGAATATAGAGCGTGCGACCGGTCGAGCGGCGCGCCAGTTCCTTACTCAGCTTCACCCGCTGCGCCTCACCACCTGACAGCGTCGTGGCCTGCTGCCCAACCTTGATGTAGCCCAGACCAACCCGCACCAGCGCGTCCATCTTTTCCCGGATCGACGGCACCGCCTGGAAAAACTCCTGCGCGTCCTCAACCGTCATATCCAGCACATCGGCGATGCTTTTGCCTTTGAACTTCACCTCAAGCGTTTCGCGGTTGTACCGCGCACCATTACAGGTTTCGCAGGTCACATAGACATCCGGCAGGAAGTGCATTTCAATCTTGATCACCCCGTCGCCCTGACAGGCCTCACAGCGCCCACCTTTGACGTTGAAGGAGAAGCGACCGGGCTTATACCCCCGTGTTTTGGCCTCAGGCAGGCCGGCAAACCATTCGCGGATCGGGGTAAAGGCACCGGTGTAGGTCGCCGGGTTCGATCGCGGGGTGCGCCCGATGGGACGCTGGTCAATGTCGATCACCTTATCCAGATGCTCCAGCCCCCGGATGGTTTCGCACGGCGCCGGCGTCTGCCGCGCCCCGTTGAGCCGCATGGAGGCGGTTTTGAACAGGGTCTCAATCGTCAGGGTCGACTTGCCGCCGCCCGACACGCCGGTCACGCAGACAAATTTGCCCAGCGGGAAATCCGCCGTGACATTCTGCAGGTTGTTGCCGGTGGCCTTGACCACGGTGACCGCTTTGCCATTGCCCTCACGCCGGTCCAGCGGCACCGCGATTTCACGCGCGCCGCTGAGGTATTGACCAGTGAGCGAGTTCTTATCCGCCGCGATCTCAGACGGGGTGCCCTGTGACACGATCTGCCCGCCATGCACACCCGCCCCCGGACCGATGTCAAAGACGTAGTCCGCTTCGCGGATCGCCTCTTCGTCATGTTCCACCACGATCACGGTATTACCTTGATCCCGCAGGCTTTTCAGCGTGTCGAGCAGGCGATCATTGTCGCGCTGGTGCAGACCGATTGACGGCTCATCCAAGACATACAAAACACCCGTCAGCCCAGAACCGATCTGACTGGCCAGACGGATCCGCTGGCTTTCGCCGCCCGAAAGCGTGCCCGAGTTTCGGCTGAGCGAGAGGTATTCCAACCCCACGTTGTTAAGGAAGCCCAGACGTTCGCGGATCTCTTTCAGGATCGCGCCGGCGATGGCGTTTTTCTGGTCGGTCAAATGATCCGGCACGGTTTTGCACCAGGCATAGGCCTCACGGATGGACATTTGCACCACTTGGCCGACATGCAGCAGCTCATCCGGGCCACCGTCTGCAGGGCCGATTTTCACCGCCAGCGCCTCTTGGTTCAGCCGGTAGCCGCCACAGGTGCCGCAGGCGCGGTTGTTCTGGTAGCGTTCAAATTCCTCACGCACCCAGTTTGAATCCGTTTCACGGTAGCGCCGTTCCATATTGGGGATCACACCTTCGAAGGTGCGGGTCACCTGATAGACGCGGCCGCCTTCGTCATAGCGGAACAGGATTTCCTCTTTGCCCGAGCCATACAGGAACACCTGCTGCACCTTCTTGGGCAGGTCTTTCCACTTGGTGTTCTTGTCGAACTGATAGTGTTTCGCAATCGCTTCAATGGTTTGCAGGAAATAGGGCGATTTGCCTTTGCGCCAGGGCGCCAGCGCGCCATCGTAGACCTTCAGGCTTTGATCCGGCACCACCAGCCGTTCGTCAAAGAACAGTTCCATCCCCAGACCGTCACAATCCGGGCAGGCGCCAAAGGGCGCGTTGAAGGAAAACAGCCGTGGCTCAATCTCGGAAATGGTGAAGCCGCTGACCGGGCAGGCAAAGTTTTCAGAGAAGGTTATGCGTTCCGGATCGCCCTCTTTCGGGGCAGTTTCCATCACGGCGATACCGTCGGCCAGATCCAGCGCGGTGCGGAAACTGTCAGCCAGACGGGTTTCCAACCCCTCTTTCACCACCAGACGGTCCACAACCACATCAATGTCATGGCGGAATTTCTTGTCCAGCGTCGGCGGGGTGTCTAGATCGTGGAACTCACCATCCACCTTGACCCGCTGAAAGCCCTGTTTGCGCAGCTCCAGGAACTCTTTCTTATATTCCCCCTTACGGTCGCGCACGATCGGGGCCAGCAGATAGGCGCGGGTCCCCTCCTCCATCGTCATCACGCGGTCCACCATATCCTGCACCTGCTGCGCCTCAATCGGCAGGCCGGTGGCCGGGCTATAGGGCGTGCCCACACGGGCAAAGAGCAGACGCAGGTAATCGTAGATCTCAGTGACCGTGCCAACGGTTGAGCGCGGGTTCTTTGAGGTTGTCTTCTGCTCAATGGAGATCGCCGGGCTAAGGCCGCTGATGTGATCCACATCCGGCTTTTCCATCATATCAAGGAACTGACGGGCATAGGCGCTGAGGCTTTCCACATAGCGGCGCTGACCTTCGGCATAGATGGTGTCAAACGCCAGCGAGGACTTGCCGGAGCCGGACAGGCCGGTGATCACCACCAGCTCATCACGGGGAATATCCACGTCAATGCTTTTGAGGTTATGTTCCCGCGCGCCGCGCACTTCGATTTTCTTCAGATCAGCCATCTTCAGTCCCGAGCTCACCCCAGTGGTGGTAATCCCTAACAGATAGTTGACGCGCCGCGAGTCTCCAACCGAAAAGTGCGAACATTACACGAACATTTTAATTTCGACGTTACGCGCTTTGCCAAAATCACAAAAAGCGGCATAGTCCTGCCAATTCATTTTGACCGGAGACATTTTATGACACGTTTGCCCACCGCCCTTGCGGTGATGGCCCTGTTGGCCAGCCCGCTCACCGCGCAGGAACGCCCTGCCGCGATTTTGGTTCTGGATGGATCTGGCTCCATGTGGGGTCAGATTGATGGCACCGCGAAAATCACCATCGCCCAAGATGTGATCGGCGGGTTGATGACCACCCTGCCCGCGGATCTGGATCTGGGGCTGACGGTCTATGGCCACCGCCGCAAAGGTGATTGCGCCGATATTGAAACGCTGGTGATGCCCGGCCCAGACACTCGCGGCGCCATTACGGGCGCAGTGAACGGCATCAAACCCAAAGGCAAAACCCCCATGGCCGATGCGGTGGTCGCCGCAGCCAAGGCGCTGCGTCACACCGAAGAGGCCGCGACGGTGATCCTTGTCTCAGACGGGATTGAAACCTGCGTGCCCGATGTCTGCGCCGTGGCCCGCGCGCTGGAAGAAACCGGCGTTGATTTCACCGCCCATGTGGTGGGCTTTGGTGTGGATGACCCGGAAACACTGGCGCAGTTCCAATGTATGGCCGACAGCACCGGCGGTCAGTTCCTCTCCGCCGCCAATGCAGCGCAGCTTTCGGCCGCCCTGACCGAGGTGGCGGTGGTTGAACCCACCCCAGAGCCCGCGCCGCTGCCCGGATCGCTGATCTATTCGGTGGCCGAAAAGCACGGTGAGGCCAGCCGCCGCGTGGATGTGGAATGGTCGCTGCTCAATGAAGACGGTGAACAGATGATCACCGCCTATCACGTTGATTTTGGCGAACAGGACCTGCCCGAAGGCATCTACACCCTTACAGTCACCCGCGTCAGTGACGGCACGCGGCAGGAAAAACAGGTGGTGATCCGCCCCAATGCCCGCACTGAGGCGCATTTTGAATTTGAGGCACCGCTGCCGCAGGTCACCCTACTGGCGCCCCAAACCGCGGCTGCCGGTGCCACCATCAGCGTGGACTGGACCGGCCCCGATGCGGCGCAGGACTATCTGGACACCGCCCCCGTTGGCGCTGAGGCCCGCACCTATCTGACCTACACCTATACCGAACGCGGCAACCCCACCGCCCTGCGGGTACCGGCCCAGCCCGGAGATTATGAAATCCGCTATGTTCTGGGCGACGGTGCACAGATCCTGACCCGCGTGCCCCTCACAGTGACCCCGGCCGAATTTGCGCTGGAGGCCCCCGCCACAGCCCTGGCAGGCGCCACCATTGACGTCAGCTGGACCGGCAGCGGCTATGATGAGGATTACCTCTCCATCGCCAGCGCAGGCACCGCCCCGAACCGGTATGAGGCCTACACCTATGTGCGCAAGGGCAACCCAGCACCGCTGCTGATGCCAACCGAACCCGGCCAATATGAGATCCGCTATATCACCGGCCAGGATACATCGATCGCGGTCACCAGACTGATTGAGGTTACGGCCCTCGCCTTCACCCTCGACGCGCCGGAAAGCGCCACAGCCGGATCCACCATAGATGTCACATGGACCGGCGGTGGCTATGATGGCGACTACCTGTCGGTGGCCGCCCTCGACGCAGCGCCAAACCGGTATGAGGCCTATACCTACGTGCGCAAGGGCAACCCGGCGCCACTGTTGATGCCAACACAACCCGGCACCTATGAGATCCGCTATATCAATGGACAGGACAGCACGATCGCAACCTCCCGACAGATTGAGATCACAGCGCTCGATTTCTCCCTGCAGGCGCCGGAAACAGCCTCAGCCGGATCCACCATCGATGTCGCATGGACCGGCGGTGGCTATGATGGCGACTACCTGTCGGTTGCCGCCCTCGACGCAGCGCCAAACCGGTATGAGGCCTATACCTACGTGCGCAAGGGCAACCCGGCGCCACTGTTGATGCCAACACAACCCGGCACCTATGAGATCCGCTATATCAATGGACAGGACAGCACGATCGCAACCTCCCGACAGATTGAGATCACAGCGCTCGATTTCTCCCTGCAGGCGCCGGAAACAGCCTCAGCCGGATCCACCATCGATGTCGCATGGACGGGCGGTGGCTATAATGGCGATTACCTGTCGGTGGCCGCCCTCGACGCAGCGCCAAACCGGTATGAGGCCTATACCTACGTGCGCAAGGGCAACCCGGCACCGCTGCTGATGCCAACACAACCCGGCACCTATGAGATCCGTTATATCAATGGGCAGGACAGCACCGTTGCAACCTCCCGCCAGATCGAGATCACGGCGCTCGATTTCTCCCTGCAGGCGCCGGAAACCGCCTCGGCCGGATCCACCATCGATGTCACATGGACGGGCGGCGGCTATGATAGCGATTACCTGTCGGTCGCCGCCCTCGACGCAGCGCCAAACCGCTATGAGGCCTACACCTACGTGCGCGATGGCAACCCGGCGCCGCTGCTGATGCCCTCCGCCCCCGGCACCTATGAGATCCGCTATATCAACGGGCAGGACAGCACGATCGCAACCTCCCGCCAGATTGAGATCACCGCGCTTGATTTTTCACTCGATGCGGTGGACAGCGCCCCGCTGGGTGCAACGATTGACATCGGCTGGACCGGCGGCGGTTACAATGATGACTACCTGACCGTGGCTGAGGTGGGCAGCGATGGCGGCGCCTATCTGGGCTATGTCTATGTCCGTGAAGGCAACCCGCTACGCTTCCGCATGCCGGTGATCCCCGGCGCTTATGAGCTGCGTTATATCAACGGGCAGGATGGCTCCATCGCGCATAGCCAGCCGATCAGCCTGACCGATGTTGCTGTTACCCTGACCGCCCCGGCCAACGCCAAAGCGGGCAGCGCCATCAGCGTCAGCCATGATGGACCCGACTATGACGGTGACTATGTGACCTTTGCTGAGGTCGGTGCCAATGCAGACGCCTATCTGACCTACACCTACACCCGCGATGGATCAGATTTGCAGGTCATGACGCCGGACAGCCCCGGCACCTATGAGCTGCGCTATGTCACGGCCAACGGCGCCTCACGGGTTCTGGCCCGCCAGAGCGTTACGGTGGAATGACCGGCGTGGTGTGACGCGGTGACGTGACCAAAAGGCCACATAACGAAAACCTGCAGAAAACGACTAAAAAGCGGCCCTTCGGGGCCGTTTCTTCTGTGTAAGAGCAGTGTGTGCGGGCCGGTTTTTGGCCAATAACCAAGAAAAAGACCAAATCGGATCTTCCCCCGGACCGCCACCAAAGGACAGCCCATGTTCATGTTCCGTCAGCCCCCGTCCCCCTATTTCCGCCCCGAAGATGCGGTGCATCGTGCCATCACCGGCGGTGTTCTGGTGGTGGATGTGCGTGAGCCCGATGAACTGGCGCGTACCGGCAAGGCCAAAGGGGCCCTGCACATCCCGATGGGACGGCTGCGCGCCGCAGCAAACCCACGCGACCCGCTGTTCAACCCGCGCTTCAGCTATGACAGCACCATGGCGCTTTACTGCAGCTCCGGTGGACGGGCGCAAAACGCGCGCAAAATGCTGCAGGATATGGGCT
Organism: Thalassovita sp.; assembly: GCF_963691685.1. Classification (GTDB taxonomy): domain Bacteria; phylum Pseudomonadota; class Alphaproteobacteria; order Rhodobacterales; family Rhodobacteraceae; genus Thalassobius. The sequence continues at coordinate 2,049,728 of NZ_OY829290.1, read as the reverse complement.
ACAGCGATGTCCATGTGATTGGCAGCTTTGACGATTGGATCTCTGCCGGCGGAACGGTTGTGGCGACCTAAGCCACGACGAGGCCTTTTTTAGGCCCGGGCTCGCAACCGCGCCAATCCCAGATGCGCCAGGGCCCCGGCCAAGAGCACCAGCAGCGCCAGCATCATCATGCCCACATAGCCCGCCCAAGCGCCGATCATCAGCATGACCGGCGTGCCCAGCGTGTTGCCCAGATTGCCAGTCTGCGCCATCGCGCCATTGGCGGCGGCGCGATCCCCCTCGGCCGTGTTCAGCTGCGGTACAATGGTAAATCCGGCCCCCTGCACCAGCCCCAGTGCAAAGGCCATCGCCAGACACAGCAGCGGCGCCCCCGGCCAGAGGATCAGCGCCAGAACCACCAGCGCCGTCAGTACAAAGCCAATGACCGCCACCCCAACAGCCGTAGTGTATCGCAGCAGATAGACCCCCAGCGTCATCGCGCTGACAATGCTCATCAAGGGCATCGCCCCAAGGGTCAGCGCCCGCCATTCTGCCGGAATGGTTGGCGGCAGCAGGGTCAGCAGGCTGACAAAACAGAAGGTGTAAAACAGCCAGCCCACTCAACCGCAGCTCGGGCACGGGATGGGGGCTGGGCGGCAGGCTCACCAGCGCCAAAAGCAGCGCAAAGCCAACCATCCACAGACCATGCACCACAAACAGCGCCGCAAGTCCCGCGTGATCCACCAGGGGCAGGCCAAACCAGGCCAACATGGTGAAGGCCACGCCGAAAAACGTGCCCCAAAGCGTCATCACAAACCCATGCCAGCGCGGCGGTGCAATCCGGGCAATCAGGGTGGGCGCTGCCACCACAATCGCCAGATGCGACAGGCCTTCAAACACACGGGCGATCAACAGCCATTCCAGCGCTGCGCCGCCCGCCAGCAGGGCCGCCTGCCCCAGCGACAGCACGCCGCCGAGGCCAAGGCCCCAAATCAAACAGCGACGCAAGCCGATGCGCGCGCCCAAAACCCCGGCAATCACCCCCAGCACAATGCCCACGCTGCCCACCAGCGAGAGCGCCAAACCCAGTTGCGTGCCCGCCTCAGGGTAAAGCGCGCCAAGCCGGTCAAAGGTCACACTGATCTTGCCGTATTGCGCTGCAGCGCCAAGGCCGGCGAACCAAATCACCGCCACCAAAAGGGCTGCGCGCCGATTGCTCAGCGGATCACTCGGCTTATGTGTTATCGGATCTGTCATCCGGCGGACCCTGCCCCGCAATCGGACCAAGGTCCAGCCCCATTCGGTTGCTCCACCCAAGGCCCGGAACAAGCCAAAAGCCGGACCTGAGGCCCGGCTTTCCGTTTCATTTCAGCAGGATATGGCCCTTAGATGTGCAGCGCCCGGCCATAGGCCGCCAGCACGCTTTCGTGCATCATCTCTGACATCGTCGGGTGCGGGAAGACGGTTTCCATCAGATCTTCCTCAGTGGTCTCCAACTGACGGGAGATCACGTAACCCTGGATCATCTCGGTCACCTCGGCGCCAACCATATGGGCGCCCAGCAGCTCACCGGTCTTTTCGTCAAAGATGGTTTTGACCATGCCTTCGGCCTCACCCATGGCAACCGCTTTACCGTTGCCGATGAAGGGGAATTTGCCGACCTTGATCTTATAACCCGCCTCTTTGGCCTTCTCTTCGGTCATCCCGACCGAGGCCACCTGCGGATGACAGTAAGTACAGCCCGCGATAGAGCCCGGCTTGATCGGGTGCACCTTCTGGCCCGCGATCAGTTCGGCCACCATGACACCTTCGTGGCTGGCTTTGTGTGCCAGCCAAGGCGCGCCGGCGATGTCGCCGATGGCATAGACGCCTTCGACACCGGTGCGGCAATATTCATCGGTGATCACATGGGTGCGGTCGATCTGCACACCCAGCGCTTCCAGCCCCAGACCTTCGGTGTTGCCGACGATGCCGACAGCGGAAATCACCGTGTCAAATTCCATCTTCTCGACCTTGCCGCCCACTTCAACATGCGCGACCACACCTTTGCCCGGCGTGCGATCCAGCTGTTTGACCATGGCTTTCTCCATGATCTTCATGCCCTGTTTGACGAACTGTTTTTTGGCAAAGGCGCTGATGTCTTTGTCTTCCACCGGCAGCACCCGGTCCATCACCTCAACCACGGTCGTGTCAGCGCCCAAGGTGTTGTAGAAGCTGGCAAATTCGATACCGATGGCGCCGGAGCCGATGACCAGCAGTTTCTTCGGCATGCGCGAAGGTTTCAGCGCGTGGCGGTAGGTCCAGACCAGATCACCGTCCGCTTCCAGACCGGGCAGTTCACGCGCACGCGCGCCGGTGGCCACGATGATGCTGGGCGCGGTCAGCTCTTCGGTGCCTTTGTCGGTTTTGACCGAGACCTTGCCTTTGCCGGTGATCGTCGCCTCACCCGAAATCGAGGTGACTTTGTTTTTCTTAAACAGGTGCTTGATACCGCCGCTCATCTGCGCGGCCACCTTGCGGGAACGGTCAACAACCGCATCCAGATCAAAGCCGAACTTATCAACGCTGAGGCCAAATTCCTTGGCGCGTTCAAACTGATGATAGACCTCAGCCGAGCGCAGCAGCGCCTTGGTGGGGATACAGCCCCAGTTCAGGCAAATGCCGCCCAGATTTTCGCGCTCCACGCAGGCCACATTCAGACCCAGCTGTGCTGCACGAATAGCAGCCACATACCCACCGGGACCCGCCCCGATCACCACGACGTCAAATGATTTGGAAGCCATCAGCCCCTCCGATTCCTGAGTTAGTTTGATATTAAACTATTTTTTTCCACGGAACAACAAACAGAAAACCCCGCAGCGATTTCATGCGCATGCGGGGTCTAACATATTCTTTTTACACAAATTTCAAGAGGCAACGCGCCCTTGATTATGCCGGTGTGGCCACCGCCGCCTGCAGCGCGCGCACCACATCGCCGTAACCGCTGTTGGCAAGGAAGTCCTTTTCCTGCGGCGTGCAGTGCCGGTTCAGCGCCTCATTGCGATAAGGGAAACGGCCGAAATCACGGATCACTTTGCGATGCGCCTTGGCGTGCAGCAGGTTGCTGGGGCCGGTTTCTGGCATCCGTTCCTTCATCATCCGCACACAGCGTTCCTGATCACACAGGTTTTCTGAATGCATCAGCGGCAGATAGAAGAACTGGCGCGCTGGCTCATCAATCTTCATGTCCCACTTATGATCAATGGCGATCTTGGCCGCGGCCAGCGCCGCCTTATCGGTCGCAAAAGCCTCACCTTTGCCACGGAACATATTGCGTGGGAACTGATCCAGCAGAATGATATAGGCTAAGGCGCCCGACGGGTAGGTCAGCCACATGCCGAACTTGCCCTCCTGCGCCTGACGCCATGCTTCGCCAAAACGGCTGAGGATGGTGGCATCCAGTTTTTCATCCACCGCATACCAGCCGTCTGGCCCCACTTCATCCAGCCAGAATTTCAGAACCTCGTCTGCCCCGACCATCGGTTCCTGAGTTGCTTTTGCTGCCCCGTTCATGCCTGCCTCCTGTTCGCAAACGGCACCCTCGATGACCCAAGGTTAATAACGAAAAACCGTTGAAGAACAGTCAATTTTTGCAACGGTTCTGTATTAATTCCCGTCATTTTGCGCATCGTCTTCTTCGTTTGCGCTATCAATTGCGTATTCCCGCGCAAACTCCACCGCAACCGGCGTCGCTGAGGGCATAACGGGGGTGTATGTGGTGGTGTCTTCGGCCGGAATCGCTGCGCGCTGCGTCATCCGGTAGAGCGCATAGCCCGCCATACTCAGCATCAGCACCGCAATCACAAAGAAATAGCCCTGCGGCCCGGAAACCGACATGATCCACCCCGCGATCACAGGCCCCAGGATCGCACCCAGCCCGTTGATGAACACCAGACCACCCGACGCGGCCGCCATGTCATCAGGGTCCAGGAAGTCATTGGTATAGGCCACCAGCAACGAATAAAGCGGGTTTGAGGTGCCGCCGATCAGGAAGGCCGCAACCAGCAGGATCTGGAACTGGCCGCCAAGCACCATACCCACAACCGCGCCAATGCCCCCCACCAAGGAGACCGCCACGATCAGCACCCGCCGGTCCATCCGGTCCGACAGCCAGCCCAGCGGGTATTGCAGCAGAACCGCCCCAACATAAAACGCCGCCACAAAGATCGAGATCTGCGGCAATGTCAGCCCAACCTCCCCGCCGTAAACCGCCGCCATGCCAAACTGCGCCGCAAAGACACCACCCAAGAGGAACATACCCATGCAGCCCAGGGGTGACAGCTCCAACAGCTCTTTGATCGACAGGGGTTTGGTGGTGTCAAAGGCCGGCGTCGGGGTGATCGACAGCAAAATCGGCGCGAATGAGATCGAAACCAGCACCGAGGGGATCACAAACAGCACGTAGCCCGACGGATCCGCCACCAACAAAAGCCCCTGCGCCGATACGATCCCGGTCATCTGCACGATCATGTAAAGCGACAGCGCCTTGCCGCGGTTTTCATTGTCGGCCGCATTGTTGATCCAGCTTTCCGCCGTCACATAAACGCCCGAGAAACAGAAGCCGATCACCACCCGGCCCAGGGCCCAGGCGACGGGATGTGCCAGCACCGGGTAAAGGATCAGCACCGCCGACACCATCGAGGCCAGCGCCGCAAAGACCCGCACGTGACCCACGCGGCGGATCATCTCAGGCGCCATGCGCGATCCGCCCAGAAAGCCGACGAAATAGGCCGACATCACAATCGACATTTCAAAGGTCGAAAACCCTTCGATATCGCCACGCACACCAAGCAAAGTCCCCTGCAGGCCGTTGCCGACCATCAGGAGCATCAAACCAAGAAACAGCGCCCAGGCGCTCGACAGGATCTGGATCATTTTCGTTGTCCCAGCTGGGGGGCCCAAGGACGGGGCCAGGATGACTAAACAGAATCGCTGGGTAACTTAGCAAGCCGCCGAAAGATGAGATGAAAACGACCCGGCCGGGTCGTTTCCAATCCGCCGGGGCAGAAAAATCAGGTGTCGATTGCGGCGGCAGACTGAGGGATCAAACCTTGGGGATCAAAAGCGAGGCATCGCCATAGGAGAAGAAGCGATAGCCCTCAGCCACCGCATGGGCATAGACCTGATCCATCACCTCTTTGCCCATCAAGGCAGAGACCAGCATCAACAGGGTCGATTTCGGCAGGTGGAAGTTGGTCATCAGCGCGTCAGTGACATTGAACTGAAAGCCGGGGTAGATGAAGATATCCGTCTCGCCTTCCCAGGCTGCAATCTGCCCCCCGCGCGCAGCGCTTTCGATCAACCGCAGCGCCGTGGTGCCCACCGGGATCACCCGGCCGCCCGCAGCTTTGGTCGCGCGCATCTCCGTGGCGGCGGCCTCACTGACCTGGCCCCATTCGGCGTGCATCTTATGGGTGGTCACATCCTCCACCTTGACCGGAAGGAAGGTGCCCGCGCCCACATGCAGGGTCACATGGGTGAAACTGACACCGCGCGCCTCCAGCGCCGCCATCAGCGCCTTGTCAAAATGCAGCGATGCGGTTGGCGCGGCGACTGCGCCCGCGTTTTTGGCCCAAAGCGTCTGGTAGTCTTCTTTATCCTGCTCATCCGCGGCACGTTTGGCGGCGATATAAGGCGGCAGTGGCATCGCACCGGCCTCGGCCAGCGCGGCGTCGAAATCATCGCCCGTCAGGTTGAACCGCAGATGCGCCTGCCCGTCCTCTTTCGCCTCCAGCGTGGCGGACAAGGCGGCGGAAAACTCAATCACCTCACCCTCGCGGATCTTTTTCAGCGGTTTCAGCAGCGCCGCCCATGTGCCATCGGCGCGGGGTTCCAGCAAGGTCACATCCATCTTGGCCCGGGTTGGCCCCTCGGCGCCCAGACGCGGACGTTCGCCAAACAGACGCGCCGGGATCACCTTGGTGTCATTCAAAACCAACCGGTCGCCGGGCCGCAGCCAATCGGGCAGATCGATCGCCACCTGATCATGGATCGCACCGCCGTCACAGACCAGCATCCGCGCCGAGGACCGCGGTTTCGCAGGCCGGGTGGCAATCAGGGTTTCAGGCAGGTCGAAATCGAAATCAGAGAGTTTCATCGGATCCGTTCTTGGGTAAAGGCGGCTTGGGGCATAGGCAGCTTGGGGCAAAGCAGATAGGCCTGCGGTTACTGCCCCACCTGCGGCGGTGGGCGGCGGAATATCTCTCTAAACATGCCGGGTGTAAAGAGCGACAGCGGATTGACCTGCACCCGCGGATTTTCTGCCGACCCTTTCAGCAGATAGTTAAAGCCGATCAGCCCTTCGCCCTTACGGGTCAGAATGGCGCCGATGCCGTTGAACATATAGACCGGTGACAACACGCCCTGAAAATCCATCGTGCCCGACTTCAGGTAAAAGATCCCATCCATCGAAATCCCCATCGAGGCCCCCACGGCCGAGGATTTCTGCAACAGCAGCTGCTCCGGGGTCAGGCGGAACTTGGCCTCCACATCGGAAAACATGATGCCGCCGCCGGCCATCTGCTCCAACACGCCAACCACGCTGACCGCATGCAGCAGGCTGGCCAGCGCCGGCACCTCAGTCACCCGGGTGTTTGATACCTGCAGCGTGCCATCGTAATGCCCCTGCTGCGTGGCCGGCGACAGGCGCAGCAGCATGTCACCATCGCGCGCCTGTTTCAGCAGCCCGGCCGCTTTGAACACGCCGCCGGCATCTTCGCTGCGGATCTCATAGCTGGCGCGGCTACCGGCACTCGCCACACGGCCGGTGATCGCCGCCGCGCCGTTGACCCGTGCAGTAAAATCGCCGTTCAGCCCCACACCTGCGTTAAAACGCCCCGTCAGACCGGTCAGGCTGATCCCATCCGAAATGCGCAGCCGGTCCAGTTTGACCTCCAACGGGGTGCTGCCCCCGGCGGTGGAGCCACCATTGGCGCTGGGGGGCCTGCGGCTCAGATCCACTGTGCCGCCAGGCAGGCTGACCGCAGGCGGGCGGCCCTTGCCCCGTCCGGTCAAGATCACCGGCGCATCCAGCCAGCCCCCGGCCTGCACCCTGTCAAAGCGCGCACTTTTCAATCCGCCATCCGCCGCAAGCGTCAGCCGCCCCGCAGCGCTGAGCCCCGGCGCACGCAGGGACAGCGCATCAACCCGTACCGGTTTGCTCAGCGCGCCGCGGATGGAAAACTCCCCTTCGCGCGATTGCGGCAAGGACCAGCCAAGCGGCGGCACCGACAGGCCCAGACCGGCCAGATCGCTGGTCAGCTCAAACAGCGGCGGCTGATCCTTTTCCAACAAAAGCGTCATCCGCCCCTCACCCGCACCGCGCAGGGTGCCTTTGGGCAGGGTGATGTTCAGCGCCTCCAGCGCCTCAGGTGTGATATCAACCGTGCCGTAAACCTGTGCCTTGCCACGTTCTTCTTTGCTGAGGCCACTTTCATAAACCGCATCAAAGGGCACGCCATCCACGGTGCCGGGCCCGATGATCACCAGCCGGTCATTGTCCACCGACAGTTCCAGCCGATCCGCACGCAGCGTCTTTTCCGGCACCAGCGTGGTGCTTTCCATGCCAGCCAGCAACGCCTCAATCTCATAGCGCACCATTTCCGGCGGCAGGCCCTTTTTCAGCGGCATCCGCAGCTGCCCCGTGGCCGCTACCTGCCCGGTTGCCAGTTCCAGATCCCGCCCGGCCTTATCCAGCACCGACAGGGGTGGCAGGTTGATCAGCGACAGCGCCGCGGTCAGGTTGCTGCGCGCGACCAGATTAACCTCCGCCGGGGCGGGTTTGATGGTGATGTCGGGAATAATAAAGGTGGTGCCGGTGATATCGATCCGCCCGCCCTCCGGCGGGGTGATATAGCCACCATCGCCGGTGACCGCGAAACGTTTGCCTTCCAGCACGCCGTGGCCCATGCCCGCCTCAATCGGTGGCAGGTGGCGCGAGTAGCGCACATTGGCGTCCTGAAACTCAAAACTGGCAAAGATATCATGCTCTTGCCCGGGCATCTTGCGGTAGGCAAAATGGCCGTTTCGAATATCCGCATGGTAGATGTTTTCTGCAACCCACTTGCGGTTTTTCACCCGAAACTCCTCAGGCCAGAGGCGCAAAACGGCCTTGGGATCCAGGGAGGCCGCCTGCGCCGAAACCGACAGCGCCCAGCCATCCTCCGCAGCACGCGCCCGGCCATTGGCGACCAACGTCTGACCCTCGGCCTCCAGCGTCAGTTCGCCCATATGCAGTTCAAACGGATCCAGCGTCAGCCGGAAACTCATCGCCGCGCGATCAACTGACACTGGCTCGGGCACCAGACCTTCGGGGGCGGCCGTCAGATCGGTCAGGGTAAACTGGCCTTGAAACGCCTCGGGAATGCCCGCTTCCAGCCCCTGCAGCACCGCCTTGCCTTCGGCCTTCAGCGACACCCAGTTGCTGTCCACGGTCAACTCATCAAAGCTGAGGCTCTGGCTGACCGGATCAAAGGTAAAATAGCTTCGGGCCGAGCGGAACGGCACCGGTTTGGTTTCCGCCGTGGGCTGGATCACGCCCTCAGCGATCTGCAAGGTGCCGCTGATCGGACCCAGATCGCCCGCCGGCGTGACCGAGCCGCGCAGCGCACCGGAAATGGGGGCTTGCACCGCTTCCAGCCAGGCGACGGCGGCTGATTGCACCGCAATATCCGGCCCCGGCATATCCTCAAAACTCATCCCGAAACGTGCGGTGGTTTCGCCGATCTTGCTTTCAAAATTGGTTTCGACCGTGGTGACATATTGATGCCCACCCAGCAGCGCCATATCGCCCCGAATGCGCAGATCATCGCCTTCCCGGGTCAGGCTGACGCGGCCGCCATCCACCGTCCAGGCGCGGCCCACACGGGCATCCTCAAACCGCAGGATCATCGCCTCCGCGGTGACATCGCGCAGATGGCGCAGCTCATCGCTTTGCATCAGCCGGTCTAGATTGGCGATCAGCTCGGCCGGGCTGGCGGCCTGCTCAACCTCTGGCAGGCTGGCGCCGAAGGCCAAATCAAAGGTCCCGTCCGCACGGCGACGCACAAACAGTTCTGCGCCCGAGACCCGCAGTTTGCCCAGCCGCATTTTGCCATCCAGCAAAGGCCGCGCGGCCAGACCTGTTTCCAGCTCGCCCAAGGCCAGGATCGGGCGGCCATCTTTGCCATCAATCTCTACCCCCTGCAGCAGCACCCGGGGTTTCAGGCTGGAGGAAACCTCAAAGTTGATCCCCTCAAAACGCACCTCTGCCCCAGGCACCATGGTGGACAGCCGCGCCTCCAGCCGGCTGTGCATCCAAGTCGGGACCGACATTTCACGCCCGATCAGCAGCAACGCCACAATGACCAGCGCAATCAGCAACAGCCCCATGCAGCCACAGCTCCAAAGGCCCGCGCGCAACAGGCGGCGGCGTTTACGCGGTGCTGCGGGTGCCGGTGTGTCGACAGCTTCGTCGACGGGTTGGGTCACCGGCGCCTCTTTTGGGTCATCTGGCGTCTGTGCGGGCTCCACCGCTTGCGCTCCTGCTGCTCGTCCCTCTCCGCGTCTGCCGCTTGCTGCGGCATTTTTGGGCGGATGACTTTCATCTTCTTGATGCAAGGCTATACCTACTGCCAAGCATATTCAATTTAGAGGACAAGACGTGTCACATAGCCCTGCCCCCGATTTCACCTTGCCGCAGGATGGCGGCGATCCCGTCACCCTGTCGGCGCTGCGCCCGGCCCCGGTTGTGTTGTTTTTCTACCCGCGCGACAACACGCCCGGCTGCACCACCGAAGCCCAAGGGTTCACTGCCATGAAAGCAGATTTCGAAGCCCTGGGCGCCCTGGTGTTCGGCATATCCAAAGACAGTATCGCCAGTCACGCAAAATTCCGCGAGAAGAAGGATTTGGGCATACCTTTGCTGTCGGATGAGGAAACCACCGCCTGTGAGGACTTCGGCGTTTGGAAGGAAAAATCCATGTATGGCAAAAAATTCATGGGGATTGAGCGGTCTACCTTTCTGATTAATGGCACCGGGGCGATTGTACGCGAATGGCGTAAAGTAAAGGTTAAGGGCCACGTCGAAGAGGTTCTGGACGCGGTCAAAGCACTGTGAGACAAGCGCCCCAAGATCGATAGTGAGGGGCGCATGAGCCAGAAAACTCTGACACAGATGGCGGTGGAGGTTCTCACCACCGCCGATGGCCGCGCCAAAACCGCGCTGTCGCATAAATACGCCGCAGAATGGTTTGCCGCCCGCGCGGCCGGTACCCCGTTGACCGTGGGCGAAGCGGAACCACCCCTGCGCCCGGCCCGCCCGGAGCAGCCAGAGCTGCTGGATCCCCGCGACGTGCCGCGTCGTCGCCCCGGCAGCCCCGGGGGGCGCAAGGCGATCCTGCATGCGGTGGCCCATATCGAACTGAACGCCGTGGACCTGCACTGGGACATCATCGCGCGTTTTGGCCATATCAAAATGCCGCTGGGTTTCTACGATGACTGGGTCAAATCAGCCGACGAAGAATCCAAACATTTCAACATGGTATGCGACTGCCTTGAAGCGATGGGCAGCCATTATGGCGCGATGCCAGCCCATGCCGGCATGTGGCGCGCCGCCGAAGACACGGTGGATGACATCATGGGCCGCCTTGCCGTGGTCCCCATGGTGCTGGAGGCGCGCGGGCTGGATGTGACACCCGGCATGATCAAGATCTTCCAGAACGCCAAGGAAACCGCCACCATCGAAGCGCTGGAGGTCATCTACGCCGAAGAAGTCGGCCATGTCGCCTATGGCTCCAAGTGGTTCCATTTCCTGTGTGGCCGTCATGAGCTGGACCCGAAGGATGAGTTTCACGCCCTGGTGCGCAAGTATTTCCACGGCGCGCTGAAACCGCCCTTTAATGAGGAAAAGCGCGCCGAAGCCGGATTGCCGCCCGATTTCTACTGGCCGCTGGCGGACCAGACCCCGGCGAAGGGTCGCCCGGCCTAAGGGCCAAACGATACCCGCCCGCATGCGCGCCCTGCGTGCATCCCCCCTTCATCCGCCACCATCCGTGCGTTGGTGGCGGCGGCTTTCTGCCCCCTCTAACCCCTTCAGAATCGGCAAATTTCCGCCAAATCGGCGGAAATACGTCCGTATTCCGGCCCTATTCGTCTAAATTTGTTGCCATACGCGGGTGGGCTGTTAAACACCTTAGCCGGTGGACCTGTCACAGAAACGGGCCACGACGAGTGGGGACAAAGGGGACAGACGGGTGAGAACACGTCTTGCAACAAAACTTGATGCCATGCTGGAACCTTGGTTCCCCGAGCGTCGTTTATTTCTGCGATCGGACAGCGACACGCGGTTTATCCGCCTGCGACCGGCCACCCAGCTGATTGCCTTTGCAGGCAGCGCCTCGGTGGTGGCCTGGGCGATTGTGGCCACGGCGATCCTGCTGATGGACAGCATCGGATCTGGCAACTTCCGCGAACAAGCGAAACGCGATCAACGCACCTATGAAAACCGCCTGAACCTGCTGGCCGAAGAACGCGACACCCGCGCGGCCGAGGCCATGGCGGCGCAGAACCGGTTCAATCTGGCGCTGGAACAGATCTCGGACATGCAGAGCCAGCTACTGGCCTCGGAAATTGCCCGGGCGGAGTTGGAAACCGGCATTGAGGTCATTCAGTCCAACCTGCGTGACACCATGGATCAGCGCGATGAGGCACGCGGCCGTCTGGCGGTGATGCAGCAGATCGGGGATCCGCTGGGCCAGAACCGCAAGGTAGAAGGTTCTGATGACACGCTGGATTTCATGGTTGCCGCGCTGGCGGACACTGCCGCCGAGCGTGATCAGATCCTGGCCGATGCCAAGCAGGCGCTGAAAGATGCCGAAGATCTGGAGTTCCAGATCAAACTGATGGAAGATCAGAACGACCAGATTTTCCGCCAGCTGGAAGATGCGATGACCATTTCGGTGGAACCGCTGGACAAGATGTTCCGCGCCGCCGGCCTTTCCACCAAGAGCCTGATCGATCAGGTGCGCTCCAACCACGACGGTCAGGGCGGCCCGCTGATGCCGATGTCCTTCTCCACCAAAGGGGAAGAGCCGTCCGCCGATGAGCTGCGCGCCAACCGGATCCTGCGCCAGCTGGATCACCTCAATCTCTACCGTATCGCCGCCTCCAAGGCGCCTTTTGCCAAACCGGTGAAAGACGCGGTGCGCTTTACCTCGGGCTTCGGCTATCGCCGGGATCCGAAAACCGGCGGGCGCCGCCTGCATAAGGGGGCGGATTTCGCCGGCCCCACTGGCACCCCCATCTATTCCACCGCGGACGGCGTGATTGTTCATGCCGGGTGGTCCTCGGGCTATGGCCGTTTGATTAAAATCCAACATGAGTTTGGAATTGAGACGCGCTATGCTCACCTGTCGAAAATTCGCGTGAAGGTCGGTCAAAGGGTCTCGCGCGGGCAACGCATCGGTGATATGGGAAATACCGGACGTTCAACCGGGACCCACCTTCACTATGAGGTGCGTGTGGGCGGCAAGCCTGCAAACCCAATGATCTATATCAAGGCTGCAAACGATGTTTTCTAAAAGCAAAATCAACGAACCCGGCCCCAAAGCCAGCGAAACTCCGAAGCCCGCAGCCCCCGAAGCCGCGGCGCCCAAGACGGATTTCAAACCCACTGCGCCCAAGGCCAAACCGCCGGCATCGGTGCTGTCTTCGGACCTGCACATCACTGGCAATCTGAAAACCACCGGCGACATTCAGGTCGAAGGCACTGTGGAGGGCGACATCCGCGCCCACCTGCTGACCATCGGTGAAACCGCCACCATCAAAGGCGAAGTGGTTGCCGATGACGTGGTGATCAACGGCCGTATCGTGGGCCGCGTGCGTGGCCTGAAGGTGCGCCTGACCTCGACCGCCCGTGTCGAAGGTGACATCATCCACAAGACCATCGCGATCGAAAGCGGCGCCCATTTCGAAGGCTCCGTTCAGCGTCAGGACGACCCGCTGTCGGGTGGCAAACCTGCCAAGGCCGCCAAAGCCGAAGGCTGATCCCTGGCGGATCCCCGACGGATCTAAGAATTCCAAGGCGTCCCCAGAAGGCATTTCGGGGGCGCCTTTTCTTTTTAGTCGTTAAGGTCCACCAACGTGGTACTATTAATCGCCTTCCTTTTCTTACTCATCGCGGCAGCTTGGATCTGGCTCCTCCTTGGGCTGTTCAAGTCAGGCAAGCGTTGGATCTTCGGGGCGCTGGCGCTGCAACTCTCCCTGATCATGAGTTTGATCGTTGTCGCAATGGGTGGGGCCTGGGCCGCCGTGATCGGCTTCGTCTGGCCACTGCCAACCGCTGTGCCCGTTACCTCCATACTCCTCACTCACTACACGTTTTACGCTGACTTCTATTACATCGCACTCGGCGGGGGGCTTGGCCTGGCGCTGATCCTGTCAATTTTGCCACCCCTGCGTATCTGGGCGCTGCTCATCGCCACGACCGCATCGATGGCGCTGGCAGTGCCGATGGCGGAAAAACACAGCCGCTCCCTCATGTGCCAGCGCGCCCTCGCCCTTGGCGCATCGGAGATCAAGCGCCAAAGCTTCCTCAAGTCGCTGCGCCACACCCGCACCGACTTTCTTCGCGAAGCACATGGCCTCACCACCGCAAACGAGCAGACCTACGTTTGGAGCTACAAACGCCTTGATTGGTATCCCGTGGACGCCCAGCCCTACGCGCAACCCGGCCAGATCCAGACCGCCTGCGGCAAGGCCTAGGGCAACGCGGGCCCTTCACCGCCCCATCCAGCGCCCAACCCAATTGCGCACATAGTCATGATGCGCCGCCCAATCGGCCCATGTCGCCTCTGCCCAGGTGATCACCCGCGCCACATGTTCCGGCCCGCCCGCATAAGGCGCGACATCCGCCACAGTTATGGCAAACCGCTCCGGCGGCTCCAACCACTCCAGCGTCGCCTTATGTTGCCCCAGCCCCAGCATCACTGCATTCGTCGCCTCTGCGCCACGCGGCCGCCCAGCCGCATGATCCTCAAGCTGCACATATAGCCGTGCCAGATGCAGTCATGCCAAATGCAGACGGGCGGATTGCACCTTCCGCCGCTCCGCCCCGTCACCGGGGTGCTGTACCGCATAGGTGTCCACGCTCAGCCGGTGTGCCGCCAGCAAAGCGGGATTTACGTATTCATGTGCCAGCTCTGCCGCGAACCGCGCGTATCAGGCGGGGCTGAAGATCACATACTCATAGGCGGGCCCGCTAAGGGCTCCAGACCGGCGCCGCAGCCGGGGCAGACCCGCGGCGTGTCTGTGAGTTTGGCAGCCATCTCCCAACATACCCTTAATCAAAACCCAAAAGCGCCCCCAGATCCCTCCGGAGGCGCCTCTAAAATTCGCGTCGAACAGCAAAATCAGCCTTCGATCATATCCACGCGGGTGGCGTGGCGGCCGCCTTCGAACTCGGCCTCCAGGAAGGCATCGACGATTTCCAGCGCCAGCCCTTCACCGATCACACGCGCGCCCAGCGACAGCATGTTGGCATTGTTATGGGCGCGGATCATCTTGGCCGAAAACACATCGGAACAGACACCGCAGCGGATACCCTCAACCTTATTGGCGGCCATCATGATGCCCTGACCGGTGCCACAGACGACGATGCCCAGATCCGCCTCACCGGCCACGATCTTCTCTGCTGCGGCTTTGCCGTGGATCGGGTAATGGGTGCTTTCGCTGGTCATCGGGCCGATGTCGTCAACCGTCCAGCCCTTGTCCGCCGCATGTTTGGCGATGGTCTTGCGCAGCTCGATGTCAGCGTGATCGCTGGAGATCACAAGGCGTTTGGCGGTCATGGCAGGGTTCCCGATTCCAATGGGTCAAAGATCTGCCGCCTTGGACCAGTTTCAAGCCCAGTTGTCAAACCTCTGCTCACGCCTCCAGCTCGGCGTCCCAGTAGAGGTAATCCATCCAGCTGTCATGCAGCATATTGGGCGGGAATTTGCGCCCCACATTGTTCAACTCAGACGCTGTTGGCCGCCGCGGCACCTTGCGCAGCGACATGCCCGCCCGGCGCAGCGATTTTGACCCCTTTTTCAGATTGCAGGGCGAACAGGCCGCCACGACGTTTTCCCAGCTGGTGATGCCCCCAGCGGCGCGCGGCACCACATGGTCAAAGGTCAGATCGCCCCGGCTGCCGCAATACTGACAGGAAAATTCATCCCTCAAAAACAAATTAAAGCGCGTGAAGGCCACGCGCTTTCTGGGTTTGACATAGTCTTTCAACACCACAACCGAGGGGATTTTTATTCGGGTGCTAGGGCTGGCCACCTCGGCGTCATATTCCGCAACGATGTCCACCCGGTCTAGCCAGACCGCTTTCACCGCCTCCTGCCAGGGCCAAAGCGACAGCGGGTAGTAAGACAGCGGCCGGTAATCCGCATTGAGCACCAGCGCCGGGTGCTGTTTCAACGCGCCGCGTTCACGTACAAACTCATGCCTGAAATCGCCATCCATGGGGGACTATCCCTCCTGCCCTAAAAACGGGGCGCAGATCAGGAAGTCACACAGGATCCCCCGATCCTTGCCTTACTTAACACTATATATCCCGGGATCGATCCGACAACCCCCATGATATAGAGTTCTGCTGCTTTATCTCGCTCACGGAGATGACAGCCATATGACGCTTGAAAAAACAGCAAACGCCGCCTGCCTTGATGACAGACGGCGCTTTCAACGTTTTCAAAATACCCCGGGGGGAATTGGCCACAGGCCAAGGGGGGCAGCGCCCCCTCACCCATCATCTCCCACAGAACAGGGCGTTAAAGCCCTAGCTTATCGCGCATGAAGGCCAGCGCCACCGACAGGCCATCAGGGGCAATGCCATGGGCGGTGCCCTTCATGATATGGGCGTAAACCTCTTTAAAGCCGGCCTCATCCAGCGCTTCGGCGGCTTCCGGCAGCGATTGCACCGGCACCACATCGTCCTGATCGCCATGCACCAGCAGGATCGACGGTTTTGAGATCGCCTCATCCTTCAACAGATCCGGTGACATCAACCGGCCCGAGAAGGCGACGATGCCGGCAATCTCATCCTCACGGCGCGGCGCCACATGCAGCGACATCATGGTGCCTTGGGAAAACCCGAACAACACCATCTGTTCGGGCAGCAGATCCTCATCCACCAACACCGCATCGAGGAAGGCGTTCAGGTCTTCGGCCGCCTGCACCATGCCACGCTCGGCCTCTTCCTCGGAGGAGCCATCGATCCAAGGGATCGGGAACCACTGATAGCCCATCGGCGCCCCGGCGCAGTTTTCCGGCGCGTCCGGCGCAATGAACAGCGTATCGGGCAGGTGATCTGACAGCGGGTCGGCCAGCCCCAACAGGTCCGCGCCATTGGCGCCATAGCCATGCAGGAACACAACCACCGACCGGGTCACCCCGGATTTGGCCTCTTTGCGGCCCGCCTGCAAAACACGTGTCATCTGATCCCTTCCCGTTGTTTGACATGCCTGTAATAGGCAAAGAGCTGACGCGCTGCAACGGCGCGCCAGGGGCTCCAATTTTCGCTCATCTGGCGCAGCTCACGCTCCTTGGGGCGCGCCTCCAGCCCGTAAAGATCCTGCGCCGCCACCTGCAGCGCCAGATCGCCGGGGGCAAAGACATCCGCACGCCCCAGCGAGAACATCGCATAGATCTCTGCTGTCCAGACGCCGATGCCTTTGACCGCGGTCAGAACCTTGATGACCTCCGCGTCCGGTGCGGCGCGCAAGGCGTCATAATCGATCCCCGCCTCAGCCAGTGCCAGGGCATAGCGCGCCTTCTGCTGTGACAGGCCCAGCCCGCGCAGATCGTCAAAACTGTAGCGCTGAACACCTTCGGGACTAACACAGCCCGCATCCTGCAGGCGTTTCCAAATCGCATTGGCCGAGGCCACGCTGACCTGCTGGCTGACTATCGCTGACAGCAGCTCACCAAACCCATCGGGTTTGCGCCGCAGCGGCAGCGGCCCGGTCACCGCATAGGCCCGTGCCATCGCCGGATCATGGGCGCCCAGCCACGCGACGCCTTCGGCCACGCAATCATCCGTTTCGATAATCCGCCCCACAGCCACAGTCCCAACAGCGCTCACGGCATCACGCCCCGCGCTTTGGCCTCAGCCACCGCCCAGTCCAGCGCCTCCTGCACGGTTTCCACCTGTCGACCCAAAGATTTTGGGGCCGGCTGCGGGGGCCGCGCAATCATGATGACGCGAATGCCCAGCTCCTTCGCCGCCTGCAGCTTGGCCTTGCCTGCCGCCCCGCCGGCGTTTTTCACCACCAGCGTGTCGATGCCCAGATCAGTGAACAGTGCTTTCTCCTCCTCCACATCAAAGGGCGGACGCCCGGTGATGTAGCGCCCCTGCGGCATGGGGAAGTCCCCCTCAGGCAGGTCAACCACCCGCAAGCTGACGTCACTGTGTGACAGCGCCATGAAGCCGGGCAATGACTGGCGGCCGGTGGCCAGAAACACCTTTGCCCCCGGCGCAATCCGCGCGCAGGCCTCCGCCGCATCCGCCACCGTGGTCCAAAACTCCCCCGGGCCGGGCCGCCAAGGCGGGCGCATCAGCTGGCAATAGGGCAGATCCATGTCCGCAGCGACACGCGCCGCCCGGTCGCTGATCTGCGCCGCAAAAGGATGCGTTGCATCAAGGATCAGTTTGATATCTTTGCCAAAAAGGAAATCGCGAAAGGCCGCTTCGCCACCAAAGCCCCCCACACGTGTGGGCACAGCCAGCGGCGCCGGCGCCTCGGTCGCACCAGCAAGGGAGGCGATCGTCGGCACATAGGCCTGATCCAGCCCTTCAGCCAGTTTGCGCGCCTCACCCGTGCCAGCCAGCAACAAAACCGTCATTGCACACCCTCACCATCTGTCCGCGCCAGCAGCTTGCCTGCGCGGTCAATCACAACCACATCACTCTCCACCCCGTCTGGCAGCATTTTTCGCACCTCAAACAGCGCCTTCTGGGCGACCATATCGGCCATATCTTTCCCCATGATCTCATAGGCTTGCAGCGCAGTGTTACACTCTCGCAGCCGCGCATCCCCCAGCCAGTCTGCCAGCAGATCAAAATCTACCTGTGAACGGCCCGAATGCAGATCCCGCGCGCCCTGCGCCAGCTTGGTGATCTTGCCGATGCCGCCGCCGATGGAGACCCGGGGCAGCGGATGTTTGGCGATGTATTTCAACATCCCCCCGGCAAAATCGCCCATATCCAGCATGGCGTGATCCGGCAGGCCATAAAGCCCCTGCACCACCCGTTCCGAGGTCGCACCAGTGCAGCCTGCCACATGGGCAAGCCCCTCGGCCCGCGCCACATCCACCCCACGATGGATCGAGGCGATCCAGGCCGCGCAGCTGAAGGGCCGCACAATTCCCGTGGTGCCCAGGATCGACAACCCACCCTTGATGCCCAAACGCGGGTTCCAGGTCTTCGCTGCCAGTTCTTCGCCAGCAGGGACCGAAACGGTGATCTGAATATCCGGGGTCTGACCCAGCCGCGTGGCCATTTCCTCCACCGTCTGGGTCATCATCTGGCGTGGCACCGGGTTGATCGCAGGTTCGCCCGGCGGGATCGGCAGGCCGGGTTTTGTGACCTGCCCCACGCCGCGCCCGCCAACAAAGACGACACCCCCGCCCGAGGCCTCAACCCGCGACAGAATCAGCGTGCCATGTGTGACGTCAGGATCATCGCCCGCATCCTTCACAATCCCCGCCTCGGCCCAGCCTTCGCCCTGGCGCGCCTCAACCACCTCGAACTCGGGCCTTTCGCCACGGGGCAAGGTGATGCGCACCTTTTCGGGCTTACCTTCGCCCCACAGCATCATGAGCGCCGCCCGCGTCGCAGCGGTGGCACAGGCGCCCGTGGTCCAGCCACGGCGCAATTCTCTGTCGGGTTTCCGGCTCATCAGGCGCGACTATAGGCTGCGGCGCAACCGCCGCCAATATGTCGTTTCCGGACTTCTCTCTCAGGGCGCTGCGGGGCATACAGGGGGCATGACTGACTCGCTCACCCTCCCCGCCCATGATTGGCCCACGCTGGAACCCGGCTGGGTCTGGCTCTGTGGAGCGGGTCCGGGCGATCCCGGCCTCTTGACGCTGCATGCGGTGAACGCGCTGCGCCAGGCCGATGTGGTGATCTATGACGCCCTGGTGCAGGAGGCGATCCTGGACTGGGCGCCGCAGGCCGAACATATCTATGCGGGCAAACGCGGCGGCAAACCCTCCGCCAAGCAGCGTGACATTTCGCTGCGGCTGGTTGATCTGGCGCGTGCGGGCAAACGGGTGCTG
Organism: Thalassovita sp.; assembly: GCF_963691685.1. Taxonomy (GTDB): domain Bacteria; phylum Pseudomonadota; class Alphaproteobacteria; order Rhodobacterales; family Rhodobacteraceae; genus Thalassobius. Next base: position 2,030,408 of record NZ_OY829290.1, on the reverse strand, counting down.
CGCCTCAAAGGCGGTGATCCCTTTGTCTTTGGTCGCGGCGGTGAAGAGGCCCAGACCCTGATCCAGCACGGCGTCAACTGCCGCATCATCCCCGGCATCAGCGCCGGCATCGGCGGCTTGGCCTATGCGGGCATTCCGGTGACCCACCGCGATGTGAACCAGTCGGTGACCTTTGTGACCGGCCATGACCAGACCGGCGACACACCGTCGTCGCTGAACTGGAAGGCCATCGCCGAAGGGGCCCAGGTGCTGGTGATCTACATGGGCATGAAACATGTAGAGCGTATTGCTGACGCGCTGCTCTCCGCCGGTCGCCCCGCCGATGAACCCTGCGCCGTCGTGTGTTCGGCTACCACCGACGATCAACAGGTGCTGGAAACCACGCTGGGCAAAATGGCCGCGGATATCAAAGCCTCCGGCCTGAAACCGCCCGCGATCCTTTGTGTGGGCCGCTCGGTCCTGATGCGGCAGGTGCTGGACTGGCAGGGTTTGATCGCCGGGCAAGCCCCCCGCAACCTTGATCCCCTGGACCGGGGCCGCCCGGCCGAACAGGCGTGAACACCGCCGCCGCCCCCACGCCCCCGAGCGGGCTGATCATCGCCGCGCCCGCCTCAGGTGCCGGCAAAACCACCGTCACGCTGGCGCTGCTGCGGTTGCTGGCGCGGCAAGGCATGAATGTGCGCGGCGCGAAATCCGGCCCCGACTATATCGACCCCAAGTTTCACGAAGCCGCCTGCGGCCAGCCCTGTCTGAACCTGGACGCCTGGGCGATGACACCGGCGCGGCTCTCCAGCCTTGCGACTGGTGACGGCACGCTGGTAATCGAAGGCGCCATGGGCCTGTTTGACGGCGCCCCGCCCCAGGGCAAAGGCGCGGTGGCCGATCTGGCGCGTCTGTTCCACCTGCCGGTGGTACTGGTGGTGGACGCCGGCCGCATGGCAGGCTCGGTTGCGCCGCTGGTTTCGGGCTTTGCCCATTTCGACGCCGATGTCACCGTCGCCGGGGTGATCCTCAACAACGTCGGCTCCGACCGGCACGAGGCAATGCTGCGCCGCGCCCTTGCGCCCCTTGGCCTGCCGGTGCTGGCCGCGATGCGCCGCAACAAAACGCTCACCATGCCGTCACGCCACTTGGGCCTGGTGCAGGCCGGTGAACGCGCCGACCTCGACCAGTTCCTTGACCGCGCCGCAGATGCGCTGGCTGAAAGCCTGGACCAAGAGACACTCCAAACCCTCCTGCGCCCAACACCCACCAAATCAGCGGCCCGCCGCATCCCGCCGCCCGCACAATCCATCACCGTGGCCCGCGATCAGGCCTATGCCTTCTGCTACCCACACCTGCTGTCGGATTGGCGCGCCCAAGGCGCCGAAATCACCTTCTTCTCACCGCTGGCTGATGACACAGTGCCCGCCTGTGATTTCCTCTACCTGCCCGGCGGCTACCCCGAACTGCACGCCGGCCGCCTCGCCGCCAACAGAACCTTCATGGACAGCCTGCGCAAAGCCGCAGAAACCACTGAGATCTATGGCGAATGCGGCGGCTACATGACCCTGGGTGAGGTGCTGATCGATGCCGAAGGCACTGCGCATCAGATGGCCGGGCTGCTTAGGCTGGAAACCTCCTTTGCCACACGCAAACTGCACCTCGGCTACCGCGATCTGACGCCGCTGACCGGCCCGTTCAAAACCCCGCTGAAAGCGCATGAGTTCCACTACGCCACCACGCTCAGCGCCAAGGGTCAGCCGCTTTTTGCCGCCAAAGACGCCGAAGGCAACGCGCTGCCAGACATGGGCCTCAGCCAGCGCAACGGCCAGGCCTGCACCCACGGCTCCTTCGCCCATCTGATCGACCTCGCCTGACCAGATCCCCCTGCGGCTCAGACGCAACCGCGGCTTTCACCGTTTCAAAAATACTCAAATCCCACGCCCTCCCCCGGGGCAAACCCTAGCCATTGTGCACAAACGCACACCCCAGTCGCAGCCTTCCTGTGACAGGAGGCCGCTTGCGGGGTTGAACCAATCGGTTTAGCACTTGCCCCATGACTGACGCGATCAATACCCCCGCCCCCGATACCGGCCCCACCTCCGACGCTGCGGCCAAGCGCAATGTTGTGATCCTGGTGCTGGCGCAGGCCATCCTCGGCGCGCAGATGCCGATGCTGTTCACCATTGGCGGGCTGGCGGGGCAAAGCCTTGCGTCAAACATCTGCTTCGCCACATTGCCGATCTCGATGATCGTGCTGTCCTCCATGCTCTCGGCCACCCCGGTTTCGGCCATCATGCAGCGATTTGGCCGCCGCATCGGCTTTATGGTCGGCACAGCCTTTGGCGCAGCCGGGGCCGCGGTGGGCGCCTATGCGCTGTCGATCGCGTCTTTCCCGCTGTTCCTTGTCGGCTCCTTCCTCACCGGCACCTATATGTCGGCGCATGGGTTTTACCGTTTCGCCGCGGCAGATACCGCTTCGGATGCCTTCCGGCCCAAGGCGATTTCCTACGTGATGGCGGGTGGCCTTGCCGCTGCGGTGATCGGCCCGCAGCTGGTCAAGCTGACCTCGGACGCCTTCGTGGTGCCCTTCCTTGGCGCCTATATGGCGGTGATTGCGATCAACGTTCTGGGCTCGCTGCTGTTCCTGTTCCTTGATATCCCGACCCCGCCGAAACCCTCCGCCGATGCCCCCAAGGGCCGCAGCCGGATGGAGCTTATCAAAACCCCGGTGATCGCGGTCGCGGTGATCTGCGCCATGGTATCTTACGCGCTGATGAACCTTGTGATGACCTCGACCCCGCTGGCAGTGGTTGGTTGCGGGTTTGAGCAGAACAACGCCGCCGATGTGGTCACGGCCCACGTGCTGGCGATGTATGTACCAAGCTTCTTCACCGGTCACCTGATTGCCCGTTTCGGCACGCAGAAGATCATGGCCGCAGGCCTGTTGATCCTTGCCGGGGCTGGCGCGGTTGCGCTGCAGGGCGTTCAGCTGGAAAACTTCTTCCTCGCGCTGGTGCTTCTGGGCGTCGGCTGGAACTTCGGCTTCATTGGCGCCACCACGCTTCTGGCCAATTCCCACACCCCTGAGGAGCGCGGCCGGATGCAGGGCCTCAATGACCTCCTGGTCTTTGGCGGTGTCACCCTGGCCTCGCTGGCCTCTGGTGGCTTGATGAACTGCTCGGGCGGTGATCCGGTCAACGGCTGGGCGGCCGTGAACCTGGCGATGGCACCCTTCCTGATGCTGGCCGGCGGCGCGCTGATCTGGCTGATGTTCCAACCCAAAGAAGAGATGGCGTAAGAGCTTGCACTAGAATGGCCTTGGCGCGGGCGTCAGCCCGTGCTGCGCCCGACCCTTCCCACGCGAGGGCGCATTTGCAACGTTGTCCTGTTTATTCAGGTCAAAATTTGCGGCGCGGTTTTGCACGACGAAGATGTTTAGGTGCGCCCACCCAGGGTCAGGCACAGCCCGTCGACCAGCTCACTACCGACCTCACCAACGGCCGCTGACACTGCGCCACATCAGACTGAGCCGCCGCTGCGCCTCTGAGGGCATCAGCGCCTCATCCAGCACCGCCTCAGGCGTCTTGGCCGCGCGCCGCAGCACCGGACCGGCCAGCCAGCCGCCCAACAAAGCGGGGGCAGCTTTTGGATCAATGGAACCGCGATGCCGCCGCGCCCGCGCCAGACGCTCCAAACCTGCCTCGGCAAGGGCCTGCACCGCCTCCGGCCGGCCATCCAGCAAAGGCACCCGTTTCGCCGCCACCAGCGCCGGTATCGCGCGCAGGAAGTTGGCCAGACCCGCCGCATGGCCGAGATCGCGCACCACCTGCTCATCGCCGCCGCCCAGGCCATTGACCGCCACCACAAACAGATTGGCCGAGGTCAGCTGGATATAGCGTTCAAAATCGGCCACATCGTCAAACGGATCTTTGTAAATGTCCCAGCGCCGCGCATCACACAGCTGATCCATCAACACCGCATCCTCGGCCCGCATGGTCAGCGCCAGGGCGGTCACCACCTCATGGCGGCGCACCACGCCACCTTTGCCAATCTCGCCAAAGGCATCGCGCCACCATTGCAGGCGCATCTCGGCGATCATCTCCTCCTGGGTCAGCCAGGGGGCGCGGGCGATTTCGACATTCGCCGCATAAAGCGCAAACAGCAGATCCCGCGCTGCAGGCGGTGCGGCCATTGTGGCCAGAAACCGATCCGGATCAGCGCGCTGCACCAGATCCGCGCAGGCCTGAAAATCATTCTGAGGCGTATCTTCGGCCAAGGCTCACCCTTTCACCCGATCTGCAGCACCTGTGATGACGCGCCGCGCCTCAGGATGCAACAGCTTCACGGTGCAGCAGTTTCCAGTTTATCGCATCCAAAAGCGCGTCAAAGGAGGCATCCACTATGTTGGGTGACACACCCACCGTGGACCAGCGCCGGCCCTGCCCGTCTTCGCTGTCGATGATCACGCGGGTTACCGCTTCGGTGCCGCCCTGGGTTATGCGCACCTTGAAGTCGACCAGCCGCATATCGGCCAGCACTTCGGAATAGCGTCCCAGATCCTTGATCAGCGCCTTGGCCAGCGCGTTCACCGGGCCGCGATCACTGCCGGTGTCATCCATCGACTCGGAAACCGACAGCTTCTTTTCACCGTCCACTTTGACAACAACCACCGCCTCCGAGAGCGAAACCATGCGGTTATACTTGTTCTTGCGCCGCTCCACCGTGACCTTGTAGCGCTTCACCTCAAAAAACTCAGGCAGTTGCCCCAGCTCAGCCCGCGCCAGCAGCTCAAAACTCGCCTGCGCGGAATCATAGGTGTAGCCCTCACTTTCGCGCGCCTTGATCACATCAAGGATCCGCGCCAGCGCCGGATTGCCTTTGTCCACCTCCAGACCAGCCTCGGCCAGACGGCGGCGCAGGTTGGACTGCCCGGCCTGATTGGACATCGGAATGATGCGGTCATTGCCCACCGTGGCGGGGTCAATATGTTCGTAAGTGCTGGGATCCTTCAGGATCGCCGAGGCATGCAGCCCCGCCTTATGGGCGAAGGCAGACGCCCCCACATAAGGCGCCTGCCGCTGGGGCACCCGGTTCAGGATATCATCGAGCAGGCGCGAGGCTTTCACCAACCCGCTCAGCGCCTCCCGGCTCACGCCAGTGTCAAACTGGCTGGCATAGGGTTCCTTCAGCAAAAGCGTCGGGATCAGCGTGGTCAGATTGGCATTGCCACAACGCTCGCCCAGGCCATTGAGCGTGCCCTGGATCTGCCGCGCCCCGGCCTCAACCGCCGCGAGCGACCCAGCCACGGCGTTTTCCGTATCGTTGTGGGTGTGGATGCCGAGGTGATCGCCGGGAATGCCCGCCGCAATCACCGCCGCCACAATCGCACCGATCTCCGACGGCATGGTGCCGCCATTGGTGTCACAGAGCACCACCCAACGCGCGCCGGCGTCATAGGCCGCTTTCACCGCCTCCAGCGCATAGGCTGGATTGGCCTTATAGCCATCAAAGAAATGTTCCGCATCAAACAGCGCTTCGCGGCCTGAGGCGACGATATGTTCAACCGATTTGGCAATGTTTTCAGTATTTTCCGCCAGGGTGATCCCCAGTGCGGTTTCCACATGGAAATCATGGCTTTTGCCCACCAAACAGACCGAGGATGTGCCGGCATTCATCACCGCCGCCAGCACCTCATCATTGTCGGCCGAACGCCCGGCCCGTTTGGTCATGCCAAAGGCGGTGAAACGCGCCTTCAGCTTGGGCCTGTCTTCAAAGAACTCACTGTCCGTGGGGTTGGCACCGGGCCAGCCGCCCTCGATGTAATCCACACCCAATTCATCCAGCACCGCAGCGATCTGATGCTTTTCCGGCGTGGAAAACTGCACCCCCTGCGTCTGCTGCCCGTCGCGCAATGTGGTGTCGTAGATATACAGTCGCTCGCGGCCCATGCTTGCTCCCCTCAGTTCTCTTGCTCCGGCATCCGCCAAGAGCCGCGCCCGACCCGTGAGGGCGCTGCGCCCCCTCACCGGCTGGCAATTTATCTTTCAACGCAGCTGCGACAGATCAATCACACAACCCGCCGCAAAAGCGCCCTCCCTCCCGCAGGGTCGGGCGCGGCTCGGGCTCGTCGCCCGAGCTTGTTCAGATCACAAACCTTCCAGCTTCGCCGCGTCAAAACCGGCACCGGGCAGCAGTTCCACCGCCGCCTTGCTCATCCGCACCTCAACCCCGGCGTCCATCAGCGCGGTCTTCAACGCATCCACCGGCGCAAAGTCCTTGGTCTCCATCGCCGTGGAGCGCAATTCAGTGAGCTGGCTTACAAATTTCGCCATGAGATCGAGCGTTGCCTCGTCAGCATACCCCGCAGCTTGCAACGAAGATGCCCCCTTCTCACGGCTGTAGGTACTCGCTCTGACGCTTGAAAACTTTTGAACCAAAGCAATGGGGTCAAAGCCAACTAGTCTCAATGCCCCCCGAAGGTCCGCTACACGACGTTCCTTCAAATACTTACGAATGAGAGTAAGCGCGAGCGACGTATTCAAATCATTTGCCAGTGCATCGACAAACTCTTGCGGCACACGATCTGGAACAAACGACTGCCCTTGCGTTGCAGGATCAGAGTTTAAGTATTCAGCGATTTTGCGCAGCGTCGCCTCCGCCTCTTTCGCCTTCTTCTCGGTCCAGTCCATCGGCTTGCCGTAATGGGTCGACAGGAAAACAAAGCGGATCACCTCACCGGGCACCCCCTGATCCAACAGATCCCGCACGGTGAAGAAGTTGCCCAGGCTCTTGGACATCTTCTTGCCCTCAACCTGCAGCATCTCATTGTGCATCCAGACCTTTGCAAAATCCTCACCGGGATGGGCGCAGCAGCTTTGCGCAATCTCATTCTCATGATGCGGGAACTGCAGGTCATTGCCGCCGCCGTGAATGTCAAAGGACGCGCCCAGCAGCTCATAAGACATGGCCGAGCATTCGATGTGCCAGCCCGGACGCCCACGGCCCCAGGGGCTGTCCCAACCGGGCAGATCATCGCTCGAAGGCTTCCACAGCACAAAATCCATCGGGTTTTTCTTGTAAGGCGCCACTTCGACCCGCGCGCCGGCAATCATGTCATCCACCGACCGGCCCGACAGCGCGCCATAGGCCTTGTAGCTTTCCACCGCAAACAACACATGTCCCTCGGCAGCATAGGCATGGCCCTTGGCGATCAGATCCTCGATCATCGCCACCATCGGTGCGATAAACTCGGTCGCGCGTGGCATGTGATCGGGCTCCATCGCGCCAAGCGCGCCCATGTCCTTCAGATACCAGGCGATGGTCTCATCTGAGCGTTCGGTCACCAGCTGCTCCAGCGTGCCCTCAGCCCCTGCCTCTTTGCGCGACACGGCCGTGGCGTTGATCTTGTCATCCACATCGGTGAAATTGCGCGCATAGGTGACATGCTCCGGCCCATAGACATGGCGCAGCAGGCGATAGAGCGTGTCGAAGACAATCACGGGACGCGCATTGCCCAAATGGGCGCGGTCATAAACCGTCGGACCACAGACATACATCCGCACGTTTTTGGGATCGATCGGGGCAAACACCTCTTTCGACCGGCTTTTGGAGTTGTGCAGTTTGATCACTGTTTCCGTCATAGCGTCCTCACACGCGTGCATCATGGCTTCGCGGCGGGCTTAGCAAGATCAACTCATGTTTGGAAGAAGAACAACGGCCCGCCTGAGATGTCTCAGCAGGTAATGCAGCAGATAATAATGCAAATCGTTGCGTTCATGAGGCTTTGATAGCCCGGTTTGACAAGCACAGCAATCCTTGATTGAGTGCGCCCCATTCTTATCTCACTTTTCCATGTGTTGCCTTTGCCCACTGGATGCGATCCCGGATGCAACAATGACCCAGTCTTCGCGTAAATACGGACGCAGCTATCATCTGCCTCAATCGCCCGGTGCAACCAGCGACGACAAGATCATGCACGACACCAGCACGCTATTCGCTGCAGCAGAGGTAGTGGTGACCGAAAAAATGGACGGTGAAAACACAACCATTCACCCCGACGGCTGTCACCCACGCAGCTTAGATGCACGCTACCACCCAAGCCGCGATTGGATGAAGGCTTTTGCAGCGGGTGTTTCACCACAACTGCACTCAGGGGAGCGGATTGTCGGGGAATACCTCTTTGCCCGTCATTCCATCAGCTATGATAATTTGCCAAGCTACTTCTTAGGGTTTGCTTGGATCCTAGACGGTGTCGTTCAAGACTGGGATGAAACACTCGTGCGGTTTTCAGATCTTGGCATTACCCCCGTACCCACCCTCTATCGCGGCCCCATCGATGACCGTTTGCTGAGCAAGCTGATTGTGGAATTGGATCTCACCCGACAAGAGGGGATGGTGCTGCGTGACGGTGCCGGTTACCCCGAAAATGAGCAATCCAAACGCCTGGCAAAATACGTTCGCGCGAACCATGTCCAGAGTGAGACACATTGGATGGCCGGCCCGCTGGTTAAGAACACGCTCGCTTAGTCGGGGCACCCCGGCACGCTTGACGGATCAAGCCCAAAGACACCCGCGCATCCTGCACCATTCCTGGCATTGCTCAGCCCCCCGCCTTTCAATGATCCTGAAATACTCAAACGGCGGCAGCGTCACAAACCACGCCTGCACTCATTTCACCATCCATTGCCCCTCGGGCCAGAACGCATGGAAGGCAAAGGCAAACATCACATCATGGGCCACATCCTGCCCGGCGTCATCGCGCACCCGGATCGCCCCCACCGCCTTGCCGCCCCCAATATCGGCAGTATCCAGGGCGGAGGATTGTTCATCCTCCCAGGTTAGCGTCACGCCGTTCTCCGCAATGCGCTGCTCCGCCCGCAGCCGGTCAAAGGTCCAGGCAGCATCGCCCACCCGCACCACACGCATCAAGGGCGGCACGTCATGCGGCGGGTTCTCCCCGCTGTACAGAAACGGCCGGTGTGAACTGTCGTAATTCTGATAGGGATTCATCCCATAGGCGCGGCGGAACGGCGGTTCCGCCATGACCAGCCCCTCGGGATGGGCCTCGCGGAAGGCGGCCCAGCTTTCCATCCAGACCGGCAGCTGGGTCAGTTCCACCCCGGTCAGATCGCCCACGATGCCGGTGCCAAGTACCTGCTGCCACCAGCTCTCGGTTTCGCGGTCATACATCACCATGTCCGAATTGCGCAGTTTGCCCGAGACGCCGAAGGACAATTCGCCCGCCTCAGTGCGCCGGTCAAACACGATAGCCGAGTTACACAGGGGGCAGAAGGTCACCGCCACCGGGATATCTCCAATGCGATCATTCACAATCTCATGCCACATCAGATAGCGCAGCGGATAGGCGCGGGCCGGCTGGCCGTCTAATGCAACGGTGATCACGCTTTCGCGCGGTGACAGGCCCGCCTCATCCGATTGGCGCAGAAACTGCGGCTCATCCACCGCCGGAATGCCATCTTTGGGCGGCCCGCCCGACAGGATCTCGGCCCAATTGCCCACGGTAGTCTGGCTGAAATCCGTCTCGGGCCATTCATATTGCCAAAAGTTTGGATCAGCACTCACCGGCGTGCCAACAGGCAGGCCAAGCGCGGCGGTGGCAACAAGAGCCATCAGGGTGCGTTTCATCAGGGTACGTTTCATCCGGGCGTCCTCCTGACGCCAGCCTGACAGAGCGCCCCCGCCCCGCCTAGCCCGCCCCACGCATATGTGATGCAGCGGGAGGCGATGCTGAGCCGCGCCAGAGGGCTAGATCCCTGAAGAAATGGCGATATAGTCAGACCAGATTCTATTTAAAGAGGTTTTCCCGATGCCATTTATTCTTGGCGCTCTGGCCGTGCTGGGTGCGGCCTATTTCTGGATGGTCCGCATGCGCGACGCCAAAGACATCACCTATGAGATGCTGGATGCTGCCAATGACGTCCGCCTCGCCGCCCGCCGGTTTGGCTTTCAGCGGCGCAACAACCTGCACCCGGTTGAAGCGGTGGAGGATCCTCTGGTGGCCGCAGCGGCGCTGGTGGTCGGGTTTCTTGAACTGGAAGATTACCCAACCTCCGAACAGAAAACCGCCATGATCAGCGCCCTGCGTGAAAACCTGCATGTGTCGCACGACGATGCCGAAGAGCTGGCCGTGCTGGGCCGCTGGCTGGTGGGGGAATGTGGCGGCGCCACCCCCGCCATGTCCCGCCTTGCCCGGCGTCTCTTTAAACTCTCAGGACAGACGCATTTCACCGCTGTCGCCAAAAGCCTGCAGATGATCGCCAAATTCGGCACCGGTAACCTCAGCGCCAAACAGCAAGAGGCGCTGACTGATGTTTCCAGGATCATGAAGATGGCCTGACCGCCCTTGACGCCTTTAAGGCAACCTGTTGTTTTCCCCACAAAACCCAAACCTCTCTGAGGGAGCTTAGCCCATGATCCAAGGATCCTGTCACTGCGGTGCCGTCCGTTTTGACTATCAGCCAACAGCCGAAACAGCGGTCTCCTGCAACTGTTCGATCTGCCGCCGTCTGGGCGCCACCTGGATCTATGCCAATGCCGATCAGATCACTTTCCACATGGCCGAAGGCGCCACCCGCCGCTACCTGCGCGGCGAAGAAAACATCGGCTTTCACAGCTGCACCACCTGTGGCTGCCCAACCCATTGGGAAAACATGGCCGACCCAGAAACCGGGCATATGGCGGTGAACCTCAACCTCTGCGACCCTACAGAGGCCGCAAAGGTCCCGGTCCGCCGCTTCGACGGCGCCGACAGCTGGAGCTTTATTGATTAGGCCCGCGCCCGCAGAAACGCCCGAATAATGCCTTCCAGCTTCGCCGCACCCACAGGCGCCGACGCTTTGGTGTGCTCATGGCTGATATGCTCATGGCCCAGCCCCGCCGCCATATTGGTCACCACGGAAAAGGCGCAGACCTGCATCTCCAGAAACCGCGCCAGAATAACCTCAGGCACGGTGGACATGCCCACCGCATCCGCGCCCAGCAGTTTCAGCATCCGGATCTCCGCCGGGGTTTCAAAATTGGGACCGGAATACCAGGCGTAAACCCCTGATTTCAGGTCAAGCCCCTGGGCTTTGGCAATCTCGGTCAGCTCGGCGCGCAGGTCCGGATCATAGGCCTCGGTCAGGTTCACAAACCGCTTATCCGTCTTCTCCCCAATCAGGGGCGAGCGGCCCGAATAGTTGATGTGATCGCTTAGCAGCATCAGATCGCCGGGCGGAATATCGGCGCGGAAGGACCCGCAGGCATTGGTCAGAAACAGCGTCTCGACCCCCAGCGCCTTCAGCACCTCCAACGGCAGACGCATCGCCGCCGCATTGCCGTTTTCATAAAAATGTTCACGCCCGCCAAGGATCGCCACCTCACAGCCCTCAAAACGGCCCAGATGCAGATGCGCCTTATGGCCTGACACGCCCACATGGGGAAATCCCGGCAGATCCGCATAATCGATCGAAACCCCCTCAACATGTTCCGCCAACCCGCCTAGGCCCGATCCCAGAATAAATCCGACCTTCGGCGCCACCCCCGGCGCCCGCGCCCGAATTACCTCTAATGCTGTCATATTACCCCCCAACAAGTGGCGCGCTGCGCCCTTTCAATGTTCCCAAAATACTCAAAAAACACAAACGCCGCCCCAAGCCTGACCGTGAAGGCCAAAGAGGCGGCGCTTGCCAAAATCACACTGTCAGGCCAGTTATCAGGCCCGAGATCACTCGGTCACGGTGACCTTTTTCATCACATCCGGTGCGCCGACAACCTCACCATTGCGGCCCGCGCCGCGTTTGATGGCGTCAACCACATCCATGCCTTCGGTCACTTCACCAACGATGGTGTACTGGCCGTTCAGATGCGGCGCCGGGGCGAACATGATGAAGAACTGCGAATTGGCCGAGTTCGGGTTCTGGCTGCGCGCCATGCCCACAACACCCCGGTCGAAGTTCAGGTCGGAAAACTCCGCCTTCAGGTCAGGACGATCAGACCCGCCACGACCCGCCATGCGCATATCCCCGCCCATGAACCCAAACTGGACATCACCAGTTTGCGCCATGAAGCCTTCGATCACGCGATGAAAGACGATCCCATCATAGGAGCCTTCCGCCGCAAGTGCGGTGATCTGTTCAACGTGACCAGGGGCCACATCCTCGAACAGGTCGATCTGGATGGTGCCATTGGCCTCGCCCGCGACCTCGATGTTGATGCCGGCAGCGGCGACGGGGCCTGCTGCCAGAACCAGTGCGGCTGCCAGCAACTTATACATCCGCGGCAACCTTCATCGAGATCATGCGATCCGGGTTCGCAGGCGGCTCACCACGTACAATCGCGTCCACATGCTCCATCCCCGAGGTCACCTGACCGTAAACGGTGTACTGACCGTTGAGGAAGCTGTTGTCTTTGAAGTTGATGAAGAACTGCGAGTTGGCCGAGTTCGGGTTCTGCGACCGGGCGGCGCCCAACGAACCACGGGCGTGCGGCACTTTGGAAAACTCTGCGGGCAGATCCGGCAGGTCCGACCCACCGGTGCCTGCGCGGCCGGGGTTGTAGTTGTTTTCCATGTTGGCGTGTTCCACATCACCGGTCTGGGCCATGAAGCCGTCGATCACACGGTGGAAGGCAACATTGTCATATTTGCCAGCGCGGGCCAGTTCTTTCATGCGCTCAACGTGCTTGGGTGCAACGTCCGGCAGCAGTTCAATCACAACCGTGCCACCCTTCAGTTCCAGCAGGATGGTGTTTTCGGGATCTTTATACTCGGCCATGGGGGCCTCCTCTGTAATCATCTTGCCCCGATACCTAAGCCCCAAACAGCCAATTGCCAAGCATGAGGTTGACCTGAGCGCCCTCACAAGCGATGACACGCACAACCACAGTGATTTTTCCCTTTGGAGAGCAGAGCATGGCTTGGAAAACCCTTGATGACATGGATCTCAACGGTAAGCGCGTTTTGGTGCGCGTGGACATCAACGTCCCGGTCGCCGACGGCAAGGTAACGGACGCCACCCGGATCGAACGGATTGTGCCCACGGTCAATGACATCATCGCCAAAGGCGGCAAGCCCCTGCTGATCGCGCATTTTGGCCGTCCCAAGGGCAAGGTGGTGCTGGACATGTCGCTGCGCGTCACGCTCAGCGCCCTGGAAGCGGCCCTTGGCCGTTCGGTCGCCTTTATCGAAACGCTGGAAGGCGCGGAAACCCCTTCGGCCGAAGTGGATGCCGCTGAGGTGGCGCTTTTGGAAAACATCCGTTTCCACCCCGGCGAGGAGAAAAACGTTCCCGAATTTGCCGCCCGTCTGGCCAAATTGGGTGATGTCTTCTGCTCGGATGCCTTCTCGGCCTCGCACCGCGCCCATGCCTCCACCGAAGGGGTGGCGCATCACCTGCCCTCCTGCGCCGGTCGTCTGATGCAGGCTGAGCTGGAGGCGCTGGAGGGCGCCTTGGGTCAGCCGGTGCGCCCGGTTGTGGCCGTGGTTGGCGGCGCCAAGGTTTCGACCAAACTGGAACTGCTGGGCAATCTGGTCGCCAAGGTGGATCATCTGGTGATCGGCGGCGGCATGGCCAACACCTTCCTGGCCGCCCAGGGCATCGATGTGGGCAAATCGCTCTGCGAACATGACATGACCGACACCGCGCGTGAGATCATGGAAAAAGCCAAGGCCGCCGGCTGTGACATCGTGCTGCCTGCCGATGTTGTCGTGGCCGCTGAATTTGCCGCCGGCGCCGCCAATGAGGTTGTCGCCAATGACGCCTGCCCGGCCGATAAGATGATCCTGGATGCCGGCCCGAAAGCGGTTGAGCGCATCGCAGAGGTTCTCGACGGCACCAAAACCCTGATCTGGAACGGCCCGCTTGGCGCCTTTGAGATTGAACCTTTTGACACCGCCACCAACGCCGCCGCCCAGAAAGCGGCTGCCCTGTCCAAAGCTGGCCAGCTGACCTCGGTCGCGGGCGGCGGTGATACGGTTGCAGCGCTCAACCAGGCGGGGGCTGCGGCTGATTTCACCTATATCTCCACCGCAGGCGGCGCCTTCCTTGAGTGGATGGAGGGCAAAACCCTCCCCGGTGTGGCCGCCCTTCAGGGCTAAGCGCCCTGCCCCAAAACAACAGGATCTGTCGCAAAACTGCGACGGATCCGCCCTAGGCTCAGGATCCATTGATGTTCCAGCACCGGTTTGGCAGATTTTCGAACTGACAAGGAAGATGGCCGCGGGAATAGTGATCTATTGCAAGGTCATGTGACGCCGCTCAGTTCGAAAAACCGCCAAATCGAAGACGTCAAAATCGCTGCATCTCAACGGCGTGAAGCGCTTGAAAAGAGAACCACTCTTTCCTGCGCGCCTCAGACCAGTGATATTTTGCGATTTTGACGCCGGTGCGGAAAAATTAGTGGATCCTGAGCCTAAGATCGGGTGAATTCACCCGATCTTAACACCTTGACCTGAAAGTTTTCCCGTCGCTAGCGCTACCAAGATTGTCAGCCGCCGCGCTGTCGCTTATTGGAGCGGTTGAAAGCAGACCTTTCCTCCACTGAACACGTATTCACACGCAGGACCAGACCATGACAAACCAGACCCAAAGCGAATTGATTGGCACCGGCAACGGCTTCATTGCGGCACTGGACCAGAGCGGCGGCTCCACCCCGAAGGCGCTGCGCCTCTACGGTGTGAACGAAGACGCCTACACCTCCGAAGAAGAGATGTTCGGCATCATCCACGACATGCGCGCCCGCATCATCAAATCCAACGCGTTCAACGGCGAACGTGTGCTGGGCGCCATCCTGTTTGAACGCACCATGGATGGCGACATCGATGGCAAACCCACCGCCACCTACCTCTGGGAAGATTGCCAGGTCGTGCCCTTCCTGAAGGTCGACAAAGGTCTGGCCGATGAGGAAAACGGCGTTCAGATCCTGAAACCCATGCCCGATCTTGGCGCGCTCTTGGACAAAGCCGTGTCCAAAGGCATCTACGGCACCAAAATGCGCTCGGTCATCAGCGCCGCTTCGCCCGAAGGCATCAAAGCCGTTGTGGCCCAGCAGTTTGAGATCGGCAAACAGATCATCGCCGCCGGCCTGATGCCGATCATTGAGCCCGAGGTGACCATTTCGATCGCTGACAAGGCGCAGGCCGAAGAGATGCTTATGGCCGAAATCAAGGCACAGCTGGACGCGCTGGAAGGTGATCAGCAGGTGATGCTGAAACTGACCCTGCCGGAGGTGGCCAACACCTACAAGCCGCTGGCCGATCACCCGCGCGTGCTGCGCATGGTGGCGCTGTCGGGCGGCTATGACCGGGATGAGGCCAACACCCGTCTGGCCCAGAACTCCGGCATGATCGCCTCCTTCTCGCGCGCTCTGACCGAAGGTCTGTCGGCCCAGCAGGACCAGAGCGCCTTCGACGCCACGCTGAACACCAGCGTCCAGTCGATCTACGACGCCTCCGTCGCGGGCTAAGTTCTTTGCTATACTTAGAAAAGGCGCTCCACCCGGGGCGCCTTTTTTGTGTCTACCGAATTTAGGTGCCGCGCCCGAACCGAGGGGTGGAAGCAAAGCGCCCGCCCCGTGGGGGCGGTTCGGGCGCTGCCAAATCTTTGGATTTGGCATGGGATGAAACACAGCTGCCCCAATTGACATCCGCGCCACTTCCCGCAGAACTGTGCCCAGCAAGACGCCGCACAAGACCAAGAGGCCCCGATGATCATCCGCACCGCCACCGCCGCTGACGCCCAAGGGCTGGCCGAGATCTACAACCACGCCGTTGAAAACACCGTCGCCATCCTGAACGAAACCCTCGTCGATGCGGAAAACCGGGCCGCCTGGGTGGCCCAGCGTCAGAGTGACGGATTTCCGGTTTTGGTCGCCGAAGAAAACGGTCAGGTGATTGGCTATGCCTCCTACGGACCTTGGCGCCCCTTTCACGGGTTTCGCGAAACGGTCGAACATTCGGTCTATGTCCGCGATGGCCAGCGCGGCAAAGGGTTGGGCCGGCAGCTGATGCAGGCGCTGATCGATCAGGCCAAGGCGGACGGGCTGCATATGATGGTCGCCGCGGTGACCGCCGGCAATGACGCCTCGATCCGCCTGCACGAAGCGCTGGGATTTGAGGTCACCGCCCGCATGCCGCAGGTTGGCCAAAAGTTCGGCGAGTGGCTCGAGCTGATCTTCCTGCAACTGCGCCTGGATGACCGTCCCTCACCCTGATCAGCCCCTGTTTACGCCTTGATTACGCGGGCAAATTGCCGGGCCGTAGGTGGATTTCATCAATCAGACTCTCCGCCCCGCCAAGGCTGCTGCAATTATGTGACACAAGTCCAAGTTATCCCCAGAAAACTGCACTCTCTTTTGGCTAAGGGGATTCACACAGCGAATCACCTATGGCATAGTTCCTGCATCGCCCAAGCAAGAGGCGAACCTGCCAAAACGGCGGGATTTGAGAGGCAGAGCAATGCACCGCAGTAAGCGCAGCACCCTGGGCACTTGGGCCTATTTCACCCTGGCATTTTTGCTGGGCGTCTACTTCACCGTCGCGGCGGTGCAAGGGGGCTATGGCGTCTCGCGCCGGGCTGAGATTGAGCGCGAAGCCGCCACGCTGAACCGTGAGCTGGCCGCGCTGCAGGTTGAGGTTGACCGGATGGACAATCTGACCCGTCGCCTCTCTGACACCTATCTGGATCTGGACCTGCTGGATCAGCAGGCCCGTTCGGTGCTGGGTATGATCCGCAGCGATGAATTGGTCATCCGCTGATCTGCTGCTATCTTTCGCTACATCTTAACGCCAGAGCTTGAGACTGGGATCTTAGTTTCAGGCCTAAACCTTGCGCCCAAACGCGGCTGGATTTTGCCGCGTAACGGGTTGCGATGAATTAAGTCTCGCCCTGCGCATTCGTTTGCTGTATAGAATAGTTTAACGCTAAACTATATTTGCTACCGGGAGGATGACGCCGCATGGCCGCCAAGAAAACCCAAGCTAAATCAAACGTTTCCGCCGAGGAACTGAAATCCTACTATCGGGACATGTTGTTGATCCGCCGATTCGAAGAAAAGGCCGGACAGCTGTATGGCATGGGCTTGATTGGCGGGTTCTGCCACCTCTACATCGGTCAGGAAGCGGTTGTTGTTGGCCTCGAAGCTGCCGCCAAAGAAGGCGACAAGCGCATCACCTCTTACCGTGACCACGGCCACATGCTGGCCTGCGGCATGGACCCCAACGGCGTGATGGCCGAGCTTACGGGGCGTGAAGGCGGCTACTCCAAGGGTAAAGGCGGCTCGATGCACATGTTCTCGAAAGAGAAACATTTCTACGGCGGCCACGGCATCGTCGGCGCGCAGGTGCCGCTGGGGGCTGGCCTTGCCTTCTCGGACATGTATCGCGGCAATGACAATGTCACCTTCACCTACTTCGGCGACGGTGCTGCCAACCAGGGCCAGGTCTATGAGACCTTCAACATGGCCGCCCTGTGGAAACTGCCGGTGATCTTCGTGATTGAGAACAACCAATACGCCATGGGCACCGCCCAGAACCGTTCCACCTCGACCGAAGACATCTACACCCGCGGCGCGCCCTTCGGCATCCCCGGTGAGATTGTCGATGGCATGGACGTTCTGGCCGTGAAAGCCGCCAGCGAAAAAGCCACCGCACACTGCCGTGCTGGCAAAGGCCCCTACATCCTTGAGGTCAAAACCTACCGCTACCGTGGCCACTCCATGTCGGACCCGGCAAAATACCGGACCCGCGAAGAAGTGCAGAAAATGCGCGACGAACGTGACCCGATCGAACAGGTCCGTGACCTGCTGCTGACCGGCAAACACGCCACCGAAGAAGATCTGAAGGCGATCGACAAGGAAATCAAAGCGATCGTGAACGAATCCGCTGATTTCGCCAAAGAAAGCCCGGAACCGGCGCTCGAAGAGCTCTGGACCGACATTTACGCCTGATCCCTGAGGAGACACTGACAATGGCAACCGAAATTCTCATGCCCGCCCTGTCCCCCACCATGGAGGAAGGCACCCTGGCCAAATGGCTGGTCAAAGAAGGCGATACCGTAAACTCCGGCGACATCATGGCCGAGATCGAAACCGACAAGGCAACGATGGAGTTTGAAGCGGTCGATGAAGGCATCATCGGCAAGATCCTGATCGCGGAAGGCACCGAAGGTGTCGCCGTGAACACCCCGATCGCCGTGCTGCTGGAAGAGGGCGAAAGCGCCGATGACATCGCAGCCCCCGCCGCCCCTGCCCCCGCAGCTGAGGCCGCACCGGCCCCCGCAGCAACTCCGGCACCTGCCGCCGCAGCGCCGGCAACCACCCCGGCAACCCCGGTGGCAGCCCCCGCTGATCTGACACCGGATTGGCCCGAAGGCACACCGATGAAGCAACAGACCGTGCGCGAAGCCATCCGCGACGCCATGGCCGAAGAAATGCGCGGTGATGAAAACGTCTTCCTGATGGGCGAAGAAGTCGCCGAATATCAGGGCGCCTATAAAGTCTCGCAGGGCCTGCTGGATGAGTTTGGCTCCAAACGCATCATCGACACCCCGATCACCGAACACGGCTTTGCCGGCATCGCCACCGGCGCGGCCTTCGGCGGCCTGCGTCCGATTGTCGAGTTCATGACTTTCAACTTCGCCATGCAGGCGATTGACCAGATCATCAACTCCGCCGCCAAGACGCTCTACATGTCCGGCGGTCAGATGGGCGCGCCGATGGTCTTCCGTGGCCCGAACGGCGCCGCCGCCCGCGTGGGCGCCCAGCACAGCCAGGACTACGCCGCATGGTACGCGCAGATCCCCGGCCTGAAGGTTGCGATGCCCTATTCGGCAGCGGATGCCAAAGGTCTGATGAAAACCGCCATCCGTGACAACAACCCGGTGATCTTCCTGGAAAATGAAATCCTCTACGGTCGCTCGTTTGATGTGCCGGATATGGATGATTTCACCGTGCCCTTCGGCAAGGCCCGCATCTGGCGCGAAGGCTCGGATGTGACGCTGGTCAGCTTCGGCATTGGTATGCAATACGCGCTGGAAGCGGCTGACAAACTGGCCGAGGAAGGCATCTCGGCCGAGGTCATCGACCTGCGCACCCTGCGCCCGATCGATTATGACACCGTGCTGAACTCGGTCATGAAAACCAACCGCTGCGTCACCATCGAAGAGGGCTTCCCGGTCGCCTCCATCGGCAACCACCTCTCGGCCACCATCATGGAACGCGCCTTTGATTACCTGGATGCTCCGGTGATCAACTGCACCGGCAAGGACGTGCCCATGCCCTACGCCGCGAACCTGGAACGCCACGCGCTGATCACCACCGATGAGGTGATCGCCGCTGTGAAACAAGTGACCTACCGCTGAGGAGCCTGACAGATGCCTATTGAAATCCTCATGCCCGCTCTCTCCCCCACCATGGAGGAAGGCACCCTGGCCAAATGGCTGGTCAAAGAGGGCGATACCGTGTCCTCCGGCGATCTGATCGCCGAGATCGAAACCGACAAAGCCACCATGGAGTTTGAAGCCGTGGACGAAGGCGTTGTCGGCAAGATCCTGGTGGCCGAAGGCTCCGAAGGGGTGGCTGTGAACACCCCGATCGCGGTTCTGCTGGAAGACGGCGAAAGCGCTGATGACATCGGCGCAAGCGCTACCGCGGCACCTGCCGCAGCTGCAGCTGAGGCGGCCCCTGCGGCCGTCGAAGCGGCCGCTCCTGCCCCGGCTGCTGCACCCGCCGCTCCGGCCCCTGCCGCACCGGCCAGCGCCGATGGCACCCGCATCTTTGCTTCGCCTCTGGCGCGTCGCATCGCGGCGGACAAGGGTCTGGATCTGGCCACGCTCACCGGCTCTGGCCCGCGCGGTCGCATCGTGAAGGCAGACGTTGAAAACGCTGTTGCCGCGCCAGCCCCGGCCGCCGCCGCTGCCCCCGCTGCCGCACCGGCCAAAGCCGCCGCAGCCGCTGCCCCCACCGGCCCCTCGACCGAAGCGGTCATCAAAACCTACGAAGGTCGCACCTTCGAAGAGGTCACGCTGGACGGCATGCGCAAAACCATCGCAGCCCGCCTGTCCGAGGCCAAACAGACCATCCCGCACTTCTACCTGCGCCGCGACATCAAACTCGACGCGCTGCTGAAGTTCCGCTCGCAGCTGAACAAACAGCTGGAAGCACGCGGCGTGAAACTCTCGGTCAACGACTTCATCATCAAGGCCGTGGCCAACGCACTGCAGCAGGTGCCCGAAGCCAACGCCGTTTGGGCTGGTGACCGGGTGCTGCAGATGAAGGCCTCGGACGTGGCCGTTGCCGTTGCGATCGAAGGTGGTCTCTTCACCCCGGTTCTGCAGGACGCGGATATGAAATCACTCTCGGCTCTGTCGGGTGAGATGAAGGATCTGGCCTCCCGCGCCCGTGAACGCAAGCTGGCCCCGCATGAATATCAGGGCGGCAGCTTTGCGATCTCCAACCTCGGTATGTTCGGCATAGACAACTTCGACGCCATCGTGAACCCGCCCCACGCCGGCATTCTGGCCGTGGGCGCTGGCACCAAGAAGCCGGTTGTGGGCGAAGATGGTGAGCTGACCGTGGCGACCGTCATGTCGGTCACCATGTCGGTGGACCACCGTGTCATCGATGGCGCCGTGGGCGCCAACCTGCTGAAAGCCATCGTCGACAACCTGGAAAACCCGGTTGCCATGCTGGCCTAAGCCAAACCACTGATCTTACACGCGAAAGCCCCGGTGAAAGCCGGGGCTTTTGTTATTTCTGCAAACGTCCATGCGTCCGAACCGAGGGGCGAAGCGAAGCGCTCGCCCTATCAAACCGAAGGTTTATCTGCGACAAAACGGGGCGGGGTCGGGCGCGATCCGGTTCGCTGCACGAACCGGAAAGGGTCACTTCCCCCCATGGGCTCCTGTGTCCGAACCACGATGTGGCCTTTTAAGTCTCTTGAATCTGTGACAGCGCGAAACAGCGGCCGCAGGCCGCCGCGCATCGCCGGGCCGCCCCCGGGCACGGCGATTTGGTGAGGCAGCTGCAATGCTGGGAGGTCACAGGGATTAGGCGATGATAAACTGCCAGATAGTTAGCCTAGGTCGCCGCACCGCGGCCCTATGATGCGCAAAACCCCGCGGCCTGCGCCACGGGGTCCTAAATCTCTCAGCAGCGCAAAGGCTTACTTGCCCAGCAGTTGATCCATGCTGATTGAAGGTTGGGAACAACCAGCCTCGCCCACCACTTTGGCCGGCACACCCGCGACGGTGGATTTGCACGGCACCTCCTGCAGCACAACCGAGCCAGCCGCCACGCGGGAACAATCGCCCACCCGGATGTTGCCCAGCACCTTGGCGCCTGCGCCGATCAACACGCCATTGCCGATCTTCGGATGGCGGTCCTCTTCTTCTTTGCCGGTGCCGCCCAGCGTCACCGAATGCAGCATCGAGACATTGTCGCCCACCACAGCGGTTTCGCCGATCACGATGGAATGGGCGTGGTCGATCATGATACCTTTGCCAATCCGTGCGGCGGGATGGATATCAACGCCAAACATCTCAGAAATCCGCATCTGGAAGAAATAGGCCAGATCCTTGCGGCCTTCTTTCCACAGCCAATGGCCAATCCGGTAGCCCTGCAACGCCTGATAGCCCTTGAAGAACATCAACGGCTGGAAAAACCGGTGGCAGGCCGGATCGCGTTCCCGCACCGCAACCATATCTGCCCGCGCGGCCAGCGAAATCTCGGGATCGGCGCGATAGGCCGCATCGGCGATTTCACGGATCAACTGCTCGGACATCTCAGCCGAGGCCAGTTTCACAGCGGTGCGATAGGCCAGTGCGGCCTCAATGGTTTCGTGGTGCAGAATGCTGGAGTGGATCAAACCGCCCAAAAGCGGCTCTTCCTGAACCGCGTCCTCTGCCTCGGCCCGGATCTGCGTCCAGACCGGATCAAGGTCGGTCAAGTTGGTTCTGGTTTCAGCCATGCCTACCATCCTCTGAAGTCTCAGGGTTGCCTCACTATACCAGATAGGCAGGCTTGGCAAAACGCAAAGACGTGAAAGCTGTCATCACGGTTGGAAATCTGTTTCCGCGCACGTTTTACCCCCCGGTTCGCCCCCCTGGCCTCACCCCCAGTGCTCACCCCAGTGACAGATGCGCCGCGGCGCCGGGGCCGTAACGGGCTGAGACCTGGCGCAGCTCCACCAAATGACCTGACACCCCACCATCTGCGGCCTGATCGGCGGCCGTGTAGGTCCAGTCTGGTGTGGTCAGCTGCACCTCACGCAATACGGTATCACCGGCCATAACGCGCAGCAGATAGGCCTCGCTCTCCTCGCCCAGCGGCACATCCAGCCCGTCCCAGCTGTCCGCACCGATGCGGCTGCGGCGGATCCAATTGAAATTCAGACTGTCATCCGCCAGCTGATGGTGGCGCAGATGCACCGGCGCATAGGGGCGCAGGCCGATGCCGGAAAACGCATGGATCTCATGCACATAGGACGGATCATCATAGCCACGCCGGGCAGAGCCAATGCGGAAATGCTGCGCCAGCCCACGGGTGTTTGCCGCCAGCGGCAGTTGTTGCGGCGCGCCGTCCAGTAACACCGCGTAGGTGCCCAGGGGCCAGGGATCCCCCATCGCGCCCTCGGTGCCCTGTTGGCCACGCAACAACCCGGTCAGCACATAGCGCCCGCCCTGCCCCTCGGATGCCGCACCAGTGCCCGGCCCAACCAGCTCAGCCTCGGTGAATTGCACCAGTTCCCACCCTTCGGGGCTGCCATCGCCAAGGGCGATCACATTGGCGCCTGCCAGCACCTCCTGCGGATCGCGGCTCTCCAGCGTGCCATAGGCCAGATCCACCTCAATCCGGCCCGCAGTGTCCCAACGCCCCACCGGCCCCTTAGCCAAAGGCGCGCTCAACTGACCCAGCGTGGCGCGGCGGGCGGTTTCCTGCAGCAGCGCGTAGTCACGATCAAAACCCGAATGATAGCAGGCCACGGTGCCGGGCCAGGGTGTGGCCGAAACCGCCAGATGCGGCGCATGCTCCACCTCATCCCCGCGCAACAGAGGCAGATCCAGAAACAGCGGTAGAACCGGCACCGGGGCGGCAAAAGGCGCAGCGGGCGCACCATCCTCAATCATGGGCAGCGGCTGATAGAGGGTCTGGTCAATCTCCACCGCCTCCAGCAGTTGTTCACGGGCGTATTCCACCCGCTCCACCCGGTAGCGCGCGCCCTGATAGGCCAACACATCGCCAGCCCCCAACCCCAGCGCCGAGGGCGGCAGCGCCAGCCGCAGCCGATCCCGCGCCACCCGCGCCTCTGACAGCCAGCGCTCCACCACCTGCCGCCCCTCAGCCCGGCTGAGCGCCATCGGCATTTCCGAGGCTGAAACCCCATGCGCGGCCTCATCCGGCAGCACGCTTTCTTCGGAAATCACATCGTAGTCCGCGCCGGATTCGACAAAGCGCAGCCGCACCCGACCGGCCATCTCACTTTCGCCCGCGCGGGATTTTTCGACGCTGCCCTCCAGATCCTCAGACCGGGCCAGGTGATCCTCTGACAGGTCAACATCCACCTCCGCCCCGCGCGAGCGGAACATCAGCACCCCGTCACGCTCCACCGCATCAAACCCATGCCGCAGCATCAAAGGCTGCAGGGCGGCGCGCGCATCCCCCAGCTGATCCACCACATAGCCCCGCACCAGCCCATGCAATGCGCTTGTGTCAATCCGGCGCACCCCCGCGGCAAAACAGATCTCCCGCACGACCGAGGCCAGCGAACGCGCCGCGCCCCGCCCGTTCAGCCAATGCCCTTGGGCATAATTCGCCCCGTCTGACCACAGATCCAAGGCGCGCGGAAACACCGGGTAAGGCCGGGCGTCCCAGGCCCAGACAAAGGCGCGCGACATGTCCAGCATTGGCGCGTCATATTCGACGGAGATCGGGTTATGCGCAGGTTCCGCCCAATAGCCCAGCATGGCACGCAGATATTGCATCTGGATCAGATCATCCCGCGCCCCGTTGGAATAATACGGCATCGCAGATTCCGAGGATTTGGGGTCCAGAAACTTGTTCGGCTGGTTGGTGCCCTTGTCGATCGCTGCACAGCCCAGTTCGGTGAACCAGATCGGCTTGGACTGCGGCACCCAATCGGTGGGCGCGGCCTGACGCACGCCATTGATCCGTTCATGATGCACATTCTGCCACCAGCCGCGCAGATCCTTCACCCGGTAGACCCAAGGTTCACCATGGGCGCCATCCCTGATCGGGCTGCGGATCTGCGCCGCGCGCGCCGCATCATGGGCGTAATACCAGTCAAACAGCTCGCCGCCCTCAATGTTGCTGCGCAGATACTCAAGGTCATAGATCGCCCCCGCCGCCGCATCCAGATGATCAGGGTCCTCCCGCCAGTCAGACAGCGGCATGTAATTGTCGATTCCAATGAAATCGATCTGTTCATCCGCCCACAGGGGATCAAGGTGGAACAACACGTCCCCTGATCCATCCTGCGGGTGATAGCCGAAATATTCAGACCAATCCGCCGCATAGCCCAGCCTCACCTCTGGCCCCAACAGGCTGCGCACCTCTGCCGCCAGCGCCTTCAGCGCCGCCACAAAGGGGAAACCACCGCCCGCGCCGCGCAGCTGGGTCAGCCCGCGCATTTCGGACCCGATGCAGAAACTGTCCACGCCGCCCGCCGCCGCGCACAATGCCGCATTGTGCAGGATAAACCGGCTGTAGGACCACTCAGCCGGGCCGTGATAACTCACCGCGCCGCCGCTCACCGTGAAATCCGCCGCCGTGACCGTGCCGAAGAACGCCGCCACCTCAGCATCCGCCGCCGCGGTGCCATCCGGGCTGCTGGGCTGACCCGGGGCCAATGCGCCGGTGATCCGCCCGCGCCACGGCAGATTCGGCTGATCTGCGGCGCCGTCCCAGGGGTTTTCCAACCCGTTGCCAGCGGTCTGCGTCATCAGGATAAACGGGTAGAACATCACCGCTTGCCCCGCCTCTTTCAGCGCTGCAATCGCCTGCAGAACCGAGGCATCCGAGGGCGTGCCACCATAGATCGGACGCCCGTCCGCATAGGGCACCAGCCCCGCCGCACCGCGCCCCATACCTGCCACCTGCCAGGCCATACCCTTGGCATCGCCGTCCACGGTTTCCGCCAAGGGGCGCAGTTGGCAATGGCCCGCACGCAGGTCGTTACCAAACCAACTGACGATGAGTGAGGTCGCCCGCGCGCCCGGCAACTCCTGCGCCAAAAGATCCAGTGAGGTCTGCAAGTCACTCTGATTACTGACAGAATTCACATTCGCCACACGCCCGCCATCAACGCCGCTTTTGATCACTGCGGGGCGGGTCGCCAGGGCATATTCACCGCTGCCGGGCATCAGCGCGACGGCCTGAACAGCTTGGGCAGGCTCCGCCTCCGCACCAGCGAAGACCTGATCCGGGCGCAGCACCTCAAAATTGAACTGCGGCACCCGATTGCCATAGGGCGCCAGATCCAGATCCTCCACCACCACATAGGCGGTGCCACGATAGGCCGGCACCCGGCCCGCGCCCTCCACCGCCTCCATCTTGGGGTCTGGCAGCTGGCTGTCGCTGCCCGGATAAATCCGCAAGGTCAGATCCTGCGGTGAGATTTCGGTGCCATCGGCCCAGATCCGCGCCACGCCACCAATTTCCCCCTCACACAGCGCAATCGCCAGGCTGACCGAGTAGCTGTAGCTGCGTGTGCTGGGCCGGCTGCCTTTGCCGCCGCGATGGGTCTTGCTGTGTTCCTCAAACTGGCTGGCCCAAATGACCGATCCACCCAGACGCATCCGGCCATAGACCTGCGGAATGGCGGCCCCTTCGCCCGCACCTGTCAGGCGGAACCGGTCGATGCGCGGGCTTTCGACCACCTCACTGCCGCCCAGCAGACGCTGGTCAATGACCCGGCCCAACGTGGCGCCGATGGCGCGGCCCACCACCACAGAGGACAGGCCCAAAACCGTGCCACCCAGACTGCCACCAATTGCAGCGCCTGCCGCAGAAAACAAAATGGTTGCCATGACTTACCTCTCATTCCTCAGATCTGGCGCGGGGTCTCCGGCCAGCCAAACCGCGCCACGATCCGGCGCTGCCACGGCTGGCTCAGCGCGGTTTCCACCACCCCGTGACCGCTATAGGCATGGATGAAGCGCGGCGCCGCGCCGATGGCCGATTGCAGACCCAGGTGTTTGGCCACCGCTCCCTGCCGCATGCGAAACAGCAGCACGTCACCCACCGCCGCCTGATCCAGCGTTTTGGTGGTCAAATGCCGCGTGGCCGCCTGCCACAGCTGTTCTTGCCCCTGCGGCTCATCCCAGTCGCGGCTATAGGGCGGCAGCGCTTCCGGCTCGTCGCCATAAAGCGCCCGCCAGACCCCGCGCAGCAGCCCCAGACAATCCGCCCCCGCCCCAAGGCAGGCGGCCTGATGCCGATAGGGCGTGCCAATCCAGCGCCGCGCTTCAGCCACCACGTGATCCTGCACCGTCAACGCCGGCTGCCCCCGTTGCGGGCCGTGCTGGCACTGGGATTCAGCGTGATCCAATCATCGCCCGGAATGTCGGGAAACCCTTGAAAATTCAGCGCGTTGTTGAATTTCAACCGGCAGATCGAAAACCGCTTGTCGCAGCCCGCAACCAGCCGCAGGGTGTCACCCGGCGTGGGCAGGATCGGCAAAGGTTCCCACAGGGTGATCAGGCGCCCCTCAGGTCCGGTCTGATCCCGTTTCACCGGCGCGCGCAGCCCAGCCGCCGCACCGTCCAAAATCTGCAGGGCACCGCGAGTGAACCAGCCCTCCTCAAACCCCGGTAAAACCGCAAAACGCAAGGATGAGGCATCGATCACCGTCTCAACCATGCCGTCATAGCTTAGCCCCGGCGTGGCCAGATCCAGCCCACAAGTCCGATCCCCCAGCACCGCGCTGCAGGGTTTCTGGAAACTGCGCCCCATCGGTTCATTGAGCGCATCGGTCAACCCGCGCAATTCCGCCCGAAACGCCCCGGCAGAACGTTCCAACGCCCCGAAGGCGCCATGAAACATCACCGCGCGCTCATCTGGCGCGGCCCAATTGACCAGCCAGCAGGTGACCCCCGCCCCATCATAGCGACCGGCGGCAATATCCACCTCACTGACCTTGACCGAACAGAGCGCCCCCAGCGCCTCGGCATTGTCGACCGACAGCCCCGTGGCCTGTTGCAGCGCCGAAGCCGTCAGTCCGCTGTCGGCCTGAAAGGTGATCCCGTCAAAGACCAGAGCGGCATCATGATCGGTGAAACCCAGCCGCTGCCCATCGCGCCGCTCCACCAGCCAACAGCGGCAGAGCGTGGTAACACCACTGTCCAGATGCTGTTGTAATTCCTCAGAAATCCGCATCAGACCCGCAGCTCCACCACAGGGACATCCGGCACATCCCCGGCCTGAAATGACGCAACCGAGGCACGGATCTGATCACTGTCAAAGCGCACCGGGACGTCAAATTCAAACCCCGCCGTGACCTCCGCGCCTGCATTGGGCGCCTCATGCAGGGTGACCAGGCCGGTGGTCACATCCAGATCAAACTGCGCGCCCTCATATTGGGTAACGCCATCGACGGCCAGGATGACGCTGCCCGCCACCGGTTTGGTGATCGGGCGCAGATAACTCTGCGCGCCGGAACGGTAGTTTTTGGCCAGTTGAAACGTCGCCGCAGTGCCATCGGCAATGGCAATCGCCTGATCGGTCGGGCGCGGATCGGCCGAGGGCAGCGCCGATTTGAAATCGGCCCAGTCCTTCCAGCGGAACCCGTAAAGCTGCCCCTGCCGGGCCTCAAAAAACGCAATCAGCGCCGCCACATCATCCAACGATCGCAACCCCAGCCCCGCATCATAGCGCCGCCGCGAATGGGCCCAGGGGGTGTTGCGTTCCTCAAACCCATTGGCCAGCGTCACTACATCGGTGCGCCGCTCTGGCCCGCCAACTGCGCCGAAACTAAGGCTTTCGGGAAACCGTTCTTCGTGAAAATTCATACCCTTACCCCCCTTCACCTGATCCGATTACCCTGTGCCAGTGCGCGGCCCATCTGGGCGGCGATCTGACTGCGGGAACGTTGGAAGCTGGCAACATCAGGCGTGGAGATATTCATCACCACCGTGGCACCGCCTTGCCCCGCAGCGCGCACCCCCAGCTTGCGATCCGGACCTCGGCTGAGCGGCATGATCGCCTCTGGTCCCGCTTCGCCCATCAGCCCCATCCCACCGCGCATGGCAAAACTCGTGGGGCCGCTGACTACGCCGCCCTTGGCAAAGGGCATCACACGCCCCTGCGCAAAAGCCCCGCCATCGGCAAAGGGCACAATCGCCCCGATCCCCTGCGCCAGCATACTGCCGAAATGGTCGGTCACCGGTTTCATCGCAGTGGCATAGACCGTCTGTGAGATGGACTGTGCCAACCCGCTCAGCGCATCCGACAGCCGCGCGCCGTCAAACACCACCGAGTCAAAGGCCCGCCTCAGCCCACGGCTCATGCCGCGTTCCAGCGCCGCCATTTCAACCGAGGTCTGTTGAAACGTGGCCTGCACGCGCCGCAGCTCCTGGCTGAAACTATGCGCCATGCCTGCGGAATCCGACAGGTCCTGCATCAGGTGATCCAGCTGCCCGTTCAGGGTTTCAATATCGTCCGGCTCCATCGCCGCTCACTCCTGTCGCTGTCCCGATGCGCGGGGTGACCCGCCATCGGGATATGATTGAAGTAGATCTTTTAACCGATTGCGATTCATCGGCTTTTCAGATCCGAAATGCCCCAGCATCAAGGCCAGTTCGACCGGTGTCAGCGCCCAAAACTGGTCGGGCATCAGCCGCAATTGGCCAAGGCCCGCGCGCATCAACCCCGGCCAATCCAAGCTGCGCTGTTTGGGTGTCTGCTGCCCGGTGCCCCGCGTCATCCGTCACGCCTCTCGGCGGCGTTTGGCGGGGTGAAGGCCAAGAGCAGCAGGCGCGCGGCGATCTGGGCGGCCTGCATCGGGCCACCCGCAATATCCGCCGCCGCCAAAGTGGCCGCATCGCCCTGCCAGCCGCCCCCACGCAAGCCAGCCAGGAGCAGCGCCAGCACGTCACGGCTGGAAAACCGACCGGCCTCAAACCGTTCGACCACGGCGATCAGGCTGTCCTCCTGCAGGGTGGCCTCCAACTCGGCCAAGGCGCCAAGCGTCAGCTTCAACCGCTGCGGTTGCCCGTCCAGAACCAGCGTGACCTCACCTGCAAAAGGGTTCGCCATCAGCTTGCCGCCGTGAAGGTCAGCGCCCCGGCCGAGGCCAGCGAAATCTCATAGGTCGCTTCGCCGTCGTGGCTGCCGGCATAGTCAATCGCGGTCAGCTGAAACGGCCCGGTCACCGTGCCGAAATGCGGGATAACCACTTGAAAGTCGGGCATTTCCGCATCAAAGAAGATTTGGCGCGCCCGTTCATCCGTCGCCTCATCCTTGAAGATCCCGGCGCCTGTGAGTGCCGCCGAACGCACACCGGCGCCTGCCAGCAATTCGCGCCAGCCGCCGGTGCTGTCGAGGCTGGTCACATCGACACTTTCGGCGTTGAATGACATCCGCGTCGCCCGCAGCCCTGCCAGCGTTTCAAACTGACCATCGCCGGTCAGATCGACCTTGATCAACAGATCCTTACCGTTCTGCGCCACCATGATGCGCCTCCGTTTTTTGGTTAACTGTCATAGAGTTGCGCGGTGAAGCGCAGGGTGATGCGGCGACTGTCATCGCTGCGATCGCGGGTTGCTTTGGCCTGGGAAAACCGCAGGCTGACGATGTGACCCCGGGTGAGTGGCAGCGGCGCGTCAACCAGTAGGTCACTGACCCGCGCCGCTGCCTGTTTCACCGGCAAAAAGCCGGCGTCCCGCCCCACCACGTGAACCTCAAACACATGTCGCGCGCCCGCGCCGGTCTTGTCTGACCGGGCCCGCGCCTGTTCCGGCCCGATCTGCACATAGCGCTGTGGCAAAACACCGGCTGGCAGGGCGTCAAAAACGCCATCCACCAGCGCGGCCAATGTCGCATCTGAGGAAAGTTGAGTATAAATCGCCTCCTGCAGGGGGGCGGTCAGCGCATAGGTCATGTCGCCACCTCCTCATGGGCAAGGCAGACCAGATAGCGGCCACTGCCGGGGCGCTCATGCACCGCATCGATCCGGTACAGCCGCGCGCCTTCGCGCAGGCGCTGGTCAGGCCGTGGCCGCATCGAGGAGCCGACGGGTGCCGCGCGCAGGGTGATCTTCAGCCGGGCCTGTGACAGGCCCCCGGCCTCACGTCCTGAGCGCATCGCGACTTCGGCCCAAAGCGTGCCAAGCGCTTGCCATGTTTCGGTAAATCCGCCGGCGCCATCGCTGACCTGCAGCGGATCTTCCAACATCAGTTGGCGGGTCAGACGCGGGGCAGTCATCGCGCCACCCCGCCACTGGCGCCGATGCCACCCAGCCGCATCTGGCGGTGACGTTCGATCAATGCGGTGACACCGAAGGGCATGCAGCCCGCCTTCAGCCCGGTGTCTTCGCGGTATTCGTAATAGTGTGCAGCCAACATCAAAACGGCCTGCGCCAGATCCGGCGGCACCGCGTCCCAGGGGCCAAAACCTGCGGTCAGCCGCACCAGGACATGGCCACCGCCGGGAATGGCGGGCAAGCTGCCGTTGACCGGCCAAAGCGCCGGGCGCTGGCTGTCGGGCAGCAGTTGGTAACGAGATGGATCCACAACCTCAGCCGTGCCTGTCGCAGTGAGAAGCGTCACCGACTCAATCTCTGTGACCGGGGCCAACGGCAGCGCCTGCGCGACGGGGGTGGCCCAGCGGGTCAGCTGCAGTTCAAAACTGCGCGCCAGAATGGCCTTGCTGATCCGGGCCTCAATCGCCGCAAGGGCAGCCCGCAGGAACGAGGCCAGCAGATCCTCCTGCAGATCCGCCTCGGCAAAGCCGCTGCCAAGCCGCAAATGGGATTTCAACGCCAGCACGGGCAGATCCGCGAGGGCAACAGGGGTCACTTCTGTCAGGGTCATCGGGCTCTCCGTCGCTTGCCTGGCTGTTGGGAGGGGTTGGGGCCGGTCTTGCCCGTCGCGCGGCGATCACACCGCGCGACAAGCGTTCAGGATCAGCTGGCGGCAAAGCGCAGCAGTTTGATCGCGGCAAAGTCACTGACATCGCCGCCCACCCGTTTGGTGGCATAAAACAGCACATGCGGCTTGGCGCTGAAGGGATCGCGCAGGATGCGCAGGTCCGGGCGTTCCGCCACGGTATAGCCGGCAGCAAAGTCACCGAAGGCAATGGCATCGGCGCCGCTGGCGATGTCTGGCATATCCTCAGCGATCACCACCGGATAGCCCAGCAGGCGCGCAGGTTCCCCCGCAGCCAGACCATCGGACCACAGGAAGCGGCCATCGGCATCTTTCAGTTTGCGCACCGCCCCGGCGGTTTTTGAATTCATCACAAAGGCCGCCCCGGCGCGGTACTGCGCGCCAAGCGCATAGACCAGATCAATCAGCGCATCCGCCCCGTTAAAGCCACCATCGGCGCCGCTGAGTACATAGCCCAAGCTGCCCCAGGCCCAGCTGTCATTGGCCACAGCCGAATGGGTCAGGAAACCGGTGGGTTTGTCGACGCCGTCGCCATTCACAAAGGCCGCAGCCTCAGCCCGGGCGAACTTCTCACCGATACGACCGGCCAGCCAGCCCTCAATGTCAAAGGCAGCATCGTCCAGCAGACGTTGGCTGGCCTTGGGCAGCGCCGACAACTCATGCAGCGGGATGGAAATGCGATCGATGGTCGGCGTGCCGGTTTCGGTGGCCGCCGCTTCGGTCGCCCAGCCGTGGCCCAGCTCACCCTGATCGATCAGAACGTCATAGGAGGTGGCTTCCACCGCAACAACATTGGCAATCGCCCGGATTGAGGCCGCGCCGGTAAGCACCGACTGCACCGCCTGCGAGGTGGCGGGATCCACCAGGTAGCCGCCATCGCCGTTCACCGCGGTTGAGAGCGCCTTGCCCTCCAATTCCAGCCCGCGCAGCCCGTCATCTTCACCAGAGCGCAGATAGGCGTTGAAGGCCTTCTGATGCGGCACCTCAGGGGTGGCTGCGGCGCTCAGTTGTGGGCGCTGCGGGATGTGGGCGGGGGTGTTGGATTTCCGGTCAATCATGGTCAATCGCTCTTCCTGCTTTTCAATGCGGTGATGAACATCGGCCCGAAAGCCGTTGAACGCGCTCATAAAATCCGCAACTGCGGTTTTCACTTCCTGGGCCGGAGACAGATCTTCCCCGGTCCGAGACTCTGCCTCGGTCATGGCATTTCCTTTCGTGAGGGATGGATGGGTTGGGGCGCGTCAGGCGCCCGGTTGGCGGATCAATTCGGTTGCGTTTCGAAGCGCGGCGGTGAGATCGCGCCAGTCTCGTGCGTCACTCTGCGCCTTTTCCTGCAGCGCTGCGGGCTGCAGCCGCGCGGTGGGCAACATCGGGAAGGTCACCAGCGACACCTCCCAAAGGTCCAACTGGTGCAGGGCACGGCCGCCGGTGGGGTTTTTGGCCGCCTTTTCCGTGCGATACCCGATGGAGAGCCCATCGATGGCCCCGGCAGCAATCAAGGCCTGCGCTTCGCGGGCGCGCGATACCTCAGGCAAGAGCCGCCCCTTGACCCAGAGGCCGCGCGCATCCTCATAAATCTCCTCCCACAGGCCGATGGGCTGGGCCGGATCATGCTGCCACAGCATCTTGACCGCGCGCGCCTCAACCGCCAGCCGCTTGAGGGAGGCGGCAAAAGCGCCGGGCATCACCCGATCCCCGCCCTGATCAGCCTGGTGAAACAGGCTGGCATAGCCGCTGATCGTGACCTCACCTTCAACGGATAGTGAATTGTTAAAGCGGGTAAATTTACGTTCCAACATCATCATACCTCAGCCAATGTGCAGCAGCGATTGCAGCGCCTGCGCCAGGATCATCGCGACCACCCCATAGACGGTCAGCCACAAGCGACGTTCCAACCGCTCCATCTGGTGTTCCAGCCGTTCGATGCGGCGGTTCTGGCCGTCAAACTGCAGTTTCGTCATCCTCTCATGGGCCTCCAGCTTGAGGCCGGGCGCACATTCAAACGGTTCAAACCGGCGTTCATAGCTCATCGCCCGGTCCCTTTTCGGGGGCCTCTGCCGGCTCCTCGACAGTGAGGGCGGGCAGCCCCAAGAGGGCACGTTTTTCCGCGATCGACAGGAAGGCCGCATCGCTGATCCGCTGCCATTGTGCGTCACGTTCAGCGGCCAAAGCCGGCACCTGATCCAGGTCGACCCGCAGGTCCAACGAAGCGGAAGCATGGTGCGACAGGAAATCGCCCAGCCGACCACAGACCTTTTGCACCAGCGGCAGCACCGTCAGCCGGTAGAAGGCGCGATTGGCCTCCTGATAGTTGGCGTAGGTGGCATCCCCCGGCACGCCCAGCAGCATCGGCGGCACCCCGAAGGCCAGGGCAATTTCGCGCGCCGCGCTGTCCTTGGTTTTCTGAAACTCCATGTCCGAGGGGCTGAACCCCATCGGTTTCCAGTCCAATCCGCCCTCCAGCAGCATCGGCCGGCCCGCATTGCCAGCGCCCTGATGGTACTGCGCCATTTCGGCCTGCAACCGGTCATATTGATCCGCGCTGAGCCCGGCTTGCCCGTCCGCGCCCTGATAGACCAAGGCGCCAGAGGGTCGCGCGGCATTGTCCAGCAGCGCCTTGGACCAGCGCGAGGCGGCATTGTGCACGTCCAGCGCCTGGGCGGCGGCCTGCATTGGCGACAACCCATAGTGATCATCCTGCGGATGAAAGGCGCGGATGTGACAGATCGGCGGCAGATCAGCGCGCATGTTGAACCGGTGTTTGCGTCCGTTCACCGCATAATCATAGGCCTTGGGCCAGCCGTCAGCGCCCGGCACCAGCTGCATCCGATCCGACCGCAGCACGTACAACTCACAAAGCTCACCCTCATGGCCCACGGCCTCCAGATAGCCGTCGCCCATCAGCAGGATCTGGGCATAGAGCGCCTCCAGCAGTTCAGCGCGGCCCTGCACCGGGTTTGGGCGGCGCAGCAGCTCCAGCAGAGGATGGGCCTCATAGCGCTGCAACCGGTCCTGCAGCAGCAGCGGCAGAGAGGCGGCGGCCTCGGCGATCAGTTTGACACAGCGAAACCCGACCGGATTGCCGGCAAACCCGTTGCGCGCCAGTGAGGCGGCATCGCGCGGGCTCCAGGTGATGCGGCCTGCGCTTTGTAGGGCCATCATCCGCCCGGCCGCGCTGGCCTTCTGCGCCGGGACCGCAGCTACAGCGGTCTCAGGTGCTGTTTGCGGCATTGTGGCGGTCGATTTGAAAAGCGAAAACACCATTGGGTTCGATTTCTCCTGCTTTTGCCATCTGGCGGCGGGTCAGTTTGTGTTGCGAAACACTGTGACGGAAAATGGTTAACGTCTGTTCACTACAGCGCACGCAGCTGCGGGCGACGCCAGTTTTGTGCTGGGGTGAGGATCAGATCGGTCAGCGCCCAGACCAGCGCATCCACCCGGTCGGGGCTGCCTTTGCCGCTGAAACCCTGAGCGGTCATGGCGCACATCTGATCTTCCAGCGCACCCAGATCGCGGGCGTGAAACACCCGGCCCTGTTCATAAAGCGCCGCCACGGGTTCTGCGCGGGCCACCTTGCCGCGGCTGGCGTGGCATTTGGTAAAGGGCACGGTTGGGTTCAGCTGACGGATCACGGTTTCCACCAGATCGCCGCCTTGATTGACCTCAGCCACCAGCCGGTCAGCACCCCATTTTTCCATCATCGACAGGGCCTTACGGGCCCATTCCGTGGGGCTGGCGGCGCTGCAACTGGCATCCTCCAACACATAGGCGCGCCAGTCGGGCACCGGCCCGCGGGTGACCGCGCCAACCACCACAATGCCGCAGTCGTCTGATCCGGCGTGGCTGCTGACAGGCGGGTCCACCGCCACAACGATCCGGTCCAGATCCGGCACCTGCGCAACACGCAGCGCCTCAAGACCCGCCTGACGCCACAGCGCGCCTTCGGCGTCCTCCAGCAGCTCACCCGCCAGTTCCTGACGCCCCAGCCGGGTGCCGGCATAGCGCGCCTCGACCTCTTCGAGGAAACCACGCGCCAGATTGGCGCGGTTGGCCTCGGTCGCGGCATGGGTCACCACGGTGCTGTCGCGTTTCAACAGGTCCTTCAGCACGGTGACATTGCGCGGCGTGGTGGTCACACAGACCCGCGGGTCCTGCCCCAGACGCAGGCCGAACTGCAGCATGTCCCAGGTGTCCTGCGCCTTCGGCCATTTGGCCAGCTCATCCACCCAGGCCCCATCAAACTGCGGACCGCGCAGGGCTTCGGGATCATGAGCCGAGAAGATCTGCGCCTCAGCCCCATTGGGCCAGCGCAACAGGCGGCGGCTGGCGATCCAATCCGGCCGCCGATCGGGCGGCGAGCAGGCCAGGATACCGCTTTCGCCAAAGACCATGACTTCGCGCGCCTGATCCAGTGTTTCGCCCACAATCGCCAATCGCTGACAGGGGCCGGGATCGCGGGGCCGTGCCCCTTCGACCTGTGCACGCACCCATTCCGCCCCGGCCCGGGTCTTGCCCGCACCGCGCCCGCCCAGGATAACCCAGGCGCGCCAATCGCCAGCGGGCGGCAGCTGATGCTCCATCGCCCAGAACTCAAACAGATAAGGCAGCGCGAGGATCTCCTCCTCGCCCAATTCATCGAGAAAGGCCGTCTGCAAGGCCACATCGGCGCAACCGATCCAACCGGCAGCGGATCTGATCCCTGGCCCGGTCAAAGTCGACGGCATAGGTGGCCGACTGTCCGGCGCGCTCTTGCTCTCGTTCATGGAATTTCGTCTCCAGTTCCCAGGCGATCTTCAGCCAGTTGCGCAGGTCACTGATCAGGCGCAGGTTATCCCTGACCGCCCCGTCATCATCCAGACGCACCCGGTATTGCATCGCCTTCATGTCGTGTTTCATTTCACCAAGCAGCTGCCCCACCTCGAGCAGCTGTTCAGCCAGGAGGTCCGCCGCAACGGCCCCCTCGGTCTGGTCGCTGTTGTGCACATTCATCGTGCCCGCCCCCTTTGGATCTGCTGTCCAGTTGGCAAGGAGATTGCCGCGCCCAGGCTAAGATCGCGTTAGGGCAGCGTGCGGTGGGGGCTGGTTGTAGAGACGGGCCGCGGTGCGGCGATCTACCCTGGCAGGAGGCCCCTTTATATCTGCCAAGCTGCTGCACGCTCAGTTGCCTGCGCAGGCCTCAGCCAAATCGCCGTGCCTGGGGGCGGCCCGGCGATGCGCGGCGGCCTATCGGCCGCGGTTTCGCGCAAGGCAAAAAACCCGGGAGGAGCAAACAAAAAAACCCGCCACAAGGGCGGGTTTTTAGAATGTTTTATTGTCAGAACAGCGGTTTAGTTGTTGCTGCGCTCTGCCTCAATCGCGCGCCATTTGGCGACGTTGCGATTGTGTTCCGCCAGGGTTTCCGCAAAGGCGTGACCGCCGGTGCCATCAGCCACAAAGAACACGAAGCTGGTGCTGGCGGGATCCAGCGCTGCCTCAATGCTAGCGCGGCCGGGGTTGGCAATGGGGGTCGGCGGCAGCGCGTCGATCACATAGGTGTTCCACGGGGTTTCGCCGCGCAGTTCGGACTGGCGCAGACCACGGCCCAAGGTGCCCTGCCCTTTGGTGATGCCATAGATCACGGTCGGGTCTGTCTGCAGGCGCATGCCACGGTTCAGGCGGTTGATGAAGACCGAGCCAACCGTGCGGCGTTCTTCGGCCACGCCGGTTTCCTTCTCGATGATCGAGGCAAGGATCAGCGCCTCCTCCGGGGTCTTTAACGGCAGACCTTCAACGCGGTTGGCCCAGGCGCTGGCCAGAATGCTGGCCTGTGCGTCCTGCATCCGGTCGATCACCGACTGGCGGGTGTCGCCACGATTGACCTCATAGCTGTCAGGCGCCAGCGACCCTTCGGCGGGCAGGCTGGCCACCTCACCGGTCAGCACGCCAACCGATTTCAGGCTTTCCACCACCTGCCAGGAGGTCACACCTTCGGCCATCGCGATGCGGTGGCGGGTGTCACCCCGTTCGGCTGCGGTCGTGAACTCAGCCGGGGTGTCTTCGGCGGCCGGGTTGAAGTTGGCGGTTTCAACAAAACGGCTGGTCGCCGGGTCCAACTCACGCACCAGAATCTGGCTGCGGGTCACGCCGATCCGATAGACCACTTCGGTGCCACAGGTGCTGGCGCCGCCGCGGGTCAGGATATCAACGATCTCCTCCATCGAGGCGCCATCGGGCACCAGGAAGGCCCCGGCCTTCAGCTGATCGGATTTGCCGGAATAATCCGCGCCGATCCGAAACAGCGAACCGTTGGAAATCGCGCCGTCTTGCTCCAGCTGGCTGGAGACGCGCGACATGTTGGAACCACTGGCCACCCGCACACAGATCGGGGCCTCCAGCGGGCCTGCGCTTTGATAGCTCTGCTGCCCCCAGAGGATCACACCCCCGGCAAGAAACAGCAGAACAACCAGAAACGTCAGTGCGTTAGAGGCCAGCGCCTTCCACATATCAGTCGACTTTCCCGAACATCACCGAGGCGTTGGTGCCACCAAAGCCGAAGCTGTTGGACAGCGCCACCTTGATCTCACGCTCAACCTTTTTGTTCGGCGCGAGGTCCAGTTTCGGCTCCACCGCCGGGTTGTCGAGGTTGATGGTGGGCGGGGCCACCTGATCGCGGATCGCCAGGATCGAGAAGATCGCCTCAATCGCGCCAGCAGCCCCCAGGAGGTGACCGGTCATCGATTTGGTCGAGGACATGGTGGCCGACGACGCTTTATCGCCCAAGAGCCGCTCAACCGCGCCCAGTTCGATGGTGTCCGCCATGGTCGAGGTGCCGTGGGCGTTGATGTAGTCAATCGCCGAAGGCTCCACACCGGCGTCCTTGATCGCCGCGCGCATCGAGCGTTCGCCGCCTTCGCCATCTTCCGACGGGGCTGTGATGTGATAGGCGTCGCCCGACAGGCCATAGCCCAGCACTTCGGCATAGATCTTGGCGCCACGCGCCTTGGCGTGTTCGTATTCTTCCAGAACCACAACACCGGCACCTTCGCCCATGACAAAACCATCACGGTCGTTGTCATAGGGGCGGCTGGCCGCCTGCGGGTCATCAGACCGTTTGGTCGACAGCGCTTTACAGGCGTTGAACCCCGCGATGCCAATTTCACAGATGGCCGCTTCGGCGCCGCCTGCGATCATCACATCCGCATCACCGTATTTGATCAGACGGCTGGCATCACCAATGGCGTGCGCCCCGGTGGAACAGGCGGTCACAACCGAATGGTTGGGGCCTTTGAAGCCGTATTTGATCGAAACCTGACCCGAGATCAGGTTGATCAGCGCGCCGGGAATAAAGAACGGCGAAACACGACGCGGGCCTTTTTCCTTCAGCAGCAAAGTGGTTTCCGCGATGGACTGCAGGCCACCAATGCCCGAGCCGATCATCACGCCGGTGCGTTCCTGTGCGTGGGTGCTTTCGGCTACCCAGCCGGAATCCTCAACCGCCTGCTGAGCCGCCGCGATACCGTAGAGGATGAAGTCATCCACTTTGCGGCGTTCCTTGGCAGCCATCCAGTCATCGGGGTTGAAGGTGCCATCGGTGCCATCGCCATAAGGCACTTCGCAGGCGTAATCGGTGCCCAGATGGCTGGCGTCAAAACGGGTGATTTTGCCCGCGCCGGACTGACCGTCCAGAATACGCGTCCAGGTTTCTTCCACACCACATGCCAGCGGGGTCACCAGACCCAGACCTGTCACAACAACTCGGCGCATATCTGCTCTCCTTTGCCTCGGCAGTTTGCGCCTTCAATAGCTTGGAATAAGCCCCCGGCGCAAGTGCATGCGCGGCAGTATCGGTGATCTGGCCCATTCTTGCCAATGCAAAAATGACACCCTGCGGAGATTGCAGCGCATCCGGCACAAAGACAGGAATATCAGGGGGTTCTTGGCTGAAACACCGGGGGCCGTCGCGTGGTGTGTGGGCCCGGCAGAAAGGGCTGGTTGCCCCCCAGCCCGGGGGGTGATGCCCCCTGCCCCGGAAACCGCGCATTTGGTCCGGTTTGGTCCGGCGAGGCCCCGCCGATCGGTGCCTTAGCAGACACTAACAGCAGGCAAAGAAAAACCCCCGCCCGAAGGCAGGGGTTTCGAAAAACTCAGCTCAGGAAGCGCTTAGGAAGCTTCGCTGATGAATTTAACCGCGTCGCCGAAGGTCTGGATGGTTTCGGCTGCGTCGTCCGGGATCTCGATGCCGAACTCTTCTTCGAAGGCCATTACCAGCTCAACGGTGTCCAGGCTGTCTGCGCCCAGATCGTCGATGAAGGAGGCGTTTTCAACAACCTTGTCTTCTTCGGCACCCAGGTGCTCAACAACGATTTTTTTGACGCGGTCTGCGAT
This sequence comes from Thalassovita sp., assembly GCF_963691685.1. Lineage (GTDB taxonomy): Bacteria > Pseudomonadota > Alphaproteobacteria > Rhodobacterales > Rhodobacteraceae > Thalassobius. The sequence continues at coordinate 1,990,944 of NZ_OY829290.1, read as the reverse complement.
ATCGCTCATTTTCTGTCCTCATTCCTTTGGGCCAATGCCCGATGTGTCGCCCCGCCCGAAGGCTGGTCCAAGTTGGTGCCCAATACCGCCCATTTCAAGGGTGGCGGGGCAGATTTCGTTCCACTTGCTTTGGAACATTTTCAGGGCCGGATCGCTCCGCCCCCGAAGAATCTGGGAGGCCTATAGCATATGGTGACGCATAGGCAAACGATTTAGCGCATCGGCGCGCACACCATCTAAGGTCTGTCTGCCAAAGCGCAACCCTCGCGGCTCAGAGCATCGCCATGCCGCCATTGACGTGCACCGTTGTGCCGGTGACATAACCCGCCTCAGGGCTGGCCAGGTACAGAACCGCCGCAGCGATTTCTTCCGGGGTGCCCATGCGGCCTGCGGGGATCTTGGTGTTGATCGCCGCTTTCTGGTCATCGTTCAACTTGTCGGTCATCGCGGTGGCGATGAAGCCCGGTGCAACGGCGTTGGCGGTGATGCCACGGCTGGCCACCTCATAGGCGATGGATTTGGTCATACCGACCATACCCGCCTTGGCCGCAGCGTAGTTCACCTGACCGGGGTTGCCGGTGGCGCCCACGATGGAGGAGATGTTGATGATCCGGCCCCAGCGCGCCTTCATCATCGGGCGCATCACGCCACGACACAGACGCATCGAGGAGGTCAGGTTCACATCCAGCACCGACTGCCATTCCTCATCCGACATGCGCATGAAGATCTGGTCGCGGGTGATGCCAGCGTTGTTAACCAGGATGTCCAGACCACCCATCGCCGCGATGGCGTCTTTGGGCAGCGTGTCAACCGCAGCCGCATCGCTGAGGTTACAGGGCAGAACATGGGCGTTGTCGCCCAGTTCGGCTGCCAGCGCCTCCAGCGGTTCCACCCGGGTGCCCGACAGGCCCACGGTTGCGCCGGCACCGTGCAGCGCCTTGGCGATGGCACCACCGATGCCGCCGGATGCGCCGGTCACCAGCGCGCGTTTTCCAGTCAAATCAAACATGTGACAGTCCCTCTCTTGTCACTAAGGGCGGTGCGGGCCGCGCCTTTGGCTTGCAAAAGCGCGCGCCCCGCCCGGTTCCGTCCTGTGGTCGCGGCCTCAGGCCAGCGATGCCACAGCTTTTTGTACATCTTCGGGGGTTCCGATCGCAGTGCAGGCGATCGAGCGTTCGATGCGGCGCACCATGCCGGACAGCGCCTTGCCCGCGCCCACTTCCCAGATCGCATCAACACCCTGCCCGGCCATCCAGGCGACGCTTTCGCGCCAGCGCACCGAACCGGTAACCTGATTGACCAGCAGCGAGCGGATGGTGGCCGGGTCAGAAACCGCTTCGGCAACCACATTGGCCACAACCGGCACCACGGGGCGGTTGATGTCGACCTCAGCCAGCGCCTTGGCCATCACCTCGGCGGCGGGTTCCATCAATTGACAATGGAAAGGGGCGCTGACGGGCAGCAAAACCGCGCGTTTGGCGCCTTTCTCCTTGGCCAGCTCCACCGCGCGTTCCACAGCGGCCTTATGGCCGGAGACCACAACCTGGCCCGGATCGTTGTCATTGGCGGCCTGGCAGACTTCGCCCATGGCAGCCTCTTCCGCGACGGCTTTGGCGCCCTCGAAATCCAACCCCAGCAGGGCCGCCATCGCGCCTTCGCCCACCGGCACGGCCTGTTGCATCGCCTGGCCCCGGGTGCGCAGCAAACGCGCCGCATCCGAAATCGACAGGGCGCCAGCCGCCGCCAGCGCCGAATATTCGCCCAGCGAATGGCCCGCGACATAGGCCGCCTGATCCGCCAGCACCACGCCCTCGGCCTCCAGCGCCTTCATCGCCGCCAGTGAGGTCGCCATCAGCGCCGGCTGGGCGTTTTGGGTCAGGGTCAGATCAGCTTGATCGCCCTCCCAGATCAGCTGCGAGAGGTTTTCCCCCAGCGCCGCATCCACCTCATCAAAAACCGCTTTCGCCGCCGGATAGGCATCGGCCAGGGCTTTGCCCATTCCGATGGTCTGAGCCCCCTGGCCGGGGAAAACAAATGCTTTGGTCATTCTAGGCCTCGTCACGATTGTCTTTGACGTGGTGTAAACGTCCCGCGCGCGCTTCACAAGAGAAGAGGCGCGCAACCGGTGCGCCAGCCCCGAATTGCCCTGCTAAGACCTTGTATTTGGCGCCTGCCCCGCGCTCCGGCGGGTTTCTGCGGACAGGTGCAGAGGATCTGTGCAGGAACAAATATTTATGCTTTCGTTAAATCGACCTAGCTAACGGATCACACCCCTGACCCGGAGACAGATATGCCGCTCGCCAACTCGCCAGACCGCTACGGCAGCATTGCCAAGGCCCTCCATTGGACCACCGCCCTGCTGATCCTTGCGCTGATCCCGATGGGTTTTATCGCCAAGAAACTGGCCGAGGCCACGCAGTCCGGCAGCCCCGTTGTGTCGATCGAGGTGCTGACCACGCTGTTTTCCACCCATAAAACGCTGGGGGTTGCGGTGTTTTTTGTGGCGCTCCTGCGGATCCTTTGGGCGCTCAGCCAATCGAAACCCCGCGCCCTGCACCCCGACCGCCGGCTGGAAACCCTTGCCGCCGAAACGGTGCATTGGCTGCTTTACGGCGCCATTGTTCTGGTGCCGCTGACCGGCTGGATCCACCATGCCGCCAGCACCGGTTTTGCGCCGATCTGGGGTCCCTTTGGCCAGGATCTGCCTATGGTGCCGAAATCAGAAACCCTGTCAGAACTGTTCGCCGCCTTCCACTTCGCCGCCGTTGTGGTGATGGTCCTGTCCCTTGGCCTGCATATCGCCGGGGCGCTGAAACACCAGATCATTGATCGTGACACCACCCTTGCGCGGATGCTGCCAAACCGCCGCCAGCCGATGGCGCAGTCGGGCCCTGGAGCGGGTCCAGAGTCAGTCACAGCTCCAGGCGCAGGCCAATCTACCAACCACACCACTTCCGGCAGCATTGCGCCAGCCCCACACCATAAGACCACCGCCCGAACCAGCGCTGCCCTGGCCACTGTTGTGATCCTCGTCGCCGCCGGCGTCACCTGGACAACCGAGGCGCAGGATCACCGGGACACCGCCCCTGCGCAAGCATCGGTTGAACCAAACGTCGCCACCAACGACAGTAACACCTCCGTTGCAAGCTCTGCCCTGCAACAAAACGCGTCGCAGGGGGATGTGGCTCAGGACACCTCAAACACCAATCCTGCGCCTACCGCCGTGCAGACCACGGAAAACGCGACCGCAACCGCGGATCTGCCAAGCTGGCAGGTTACCGAAGGCGCGCTGAACCTGACCATCCAACAGCTGGGCAACGCCGTGAGCGGCAACTTTGAGATCTGGCAGGCCCAGATCCTGTTCGACCCGGAAGCCGATCCTGCCCAAATGGGTGAGATCCGGGTTGAGATTGACATCGCTTCGCTCAGCCTTGGCACCGTCAGCGCGCAGGCCATGGGTCCGGATTACTTTGACAGCGCCGCCTTCCCGACAGCGATCTATCAGGCGGACCTTGCCGAGGTTGACGGCACCCTGACCGCCACCGGCACGCTGACGATCAAAGAAACCTCCGTTCCGCTTGCCTTCCCTGTTGACCTGACCCTTGCCGAAAGCACCGCCACGGCGTCCGGCAGTTTCACCCTGGATCGTCGGGATTTCGGCATCGGCGACACGGTGCCTGATGAGGGGACCTTGGGTTTTGAGGTTGCACTTTCCTTTAATCTCACAGCGCAGCGCCAATAAGGGCGCTGCGAAATAGCCGATTTTGATCTGCGCAGGATCCCGAACGTGCCGGGACCTTTTCTAAGCAAATCACATATCTCTGAAGACTTCGTTAATCGCTGACCTCACGACCAGAACCCAAACAAAAATCCCGCCCGAGATGCACTCGGACGGGATTTTTTAGCTTAACCGAATCTTTAGATTATTCGGCTTTCATCGCCTCGATCGAGATCTGCAGCTGAACCTCATCACTCACGAAAGGAGCGAACTGACCCAGATTAAACTCGCTGCGCACCAGGGTTGCAGTTGCGTCGAACCCGGCCCAGGGTTTGTTGGCCATCGGATGGTTGCCGACCTGGTTGAGCTTGGCATCCAGAACCACCGGCTTGGTCACCCCGTTCAGGGTCAGATCACCGGTGATCAGCGCGGTGGCTTCGCCGGTGACCTCAATGGCGGTGGAGGTGAAGGTGACAACCTCATCGCCTTGAGCGTTGAAAAAGTCAGGCGACATGAAGTGACCAAAACGTGCGTCCCAGCCGGTGATCATCGACGCCAGCGGCATGGAAACCGACACGCTGGAGGCTGCGGGATCTTGCTGGTCAAAGGAGATTTCACCTTCAAAGCCCGAGAACATGCCCCAGGTGGTCGAATAGCCGAGGTGGTTGTAGCTGAAGATCACCTGGCTGTGGCTGGCGTCCAGCACATAGGCTTCGGGGGCGGCGACGGCGGCGGACGCGCCCAGGCTCAATGCCGCCACTGCGGCCAAAACGGAGGCTTTCATCAATTATCCTTTCGCATCATGTTGCGTGTATCTGATACCGCAAAGATGCGTGATCCGGGCCGTGAGGCAACCTTGAGCACGCCACAGGACCTGCGCAAAATTGCACAGACGGATCTGCGCCTGTAGCGGAACTCCGCTCACGTCTCTGCCAATCGGCCCATGCAGCAACAAGAGAACCGCGATAGAGCCGCCGAATTGGCCAGTAAAGAAAGGGGTTTATCTAAGGAATTAGCCCAGGGAATAGAAACGCGATACCTGAGAAGCTGCATCGCCATGAAGGCAGATCAGCTCTTGCCCGGCAGCGCTGTGCAGGCAAACCTCACCTGGGCCGGTTGAAACACAGTTCAAATCCGCGAGAGCGTAGCGTGCAACAACCTGGACCCGGCCTGTTTGACCAACCGTGACCTGACGCAATTCGCCACCACGCAGGTCCAGTTCCATGGATGTTGCCACATCTGAGTTGCGGCCCTGACAATAAAGCGCGAAGCCAACACCGATGAACAGGAAGGTAAGACCGGCGCGGATCACCTGCGAGGCTGGGGTCGCCACGGCCTCGGGCACCAGCCAGAGGCCAAAGGCCGCCAGGCAGAGCACCACGCCGAAAAAGGTCATCAGGCTGCGCAGGATTGAACCGGTCTGGGTCTGGCTGAGCTGCAGCGCATCTAGCCTCGGGCTAAATCGGCCGGTTTCCATCAGGGCCTCTGCCCGTTTCGGCATCGCCAGCACGGGTTCAACCACACCATCCGCCATCTGCTGCGCAATCTTGCGTCCGCTCGTCATGTCCATGAAGCCTGTCCCTTTGACCTCTCATTCCCATCCTCTTTACATCTTGGTAAAGCTTGGGGCGAAAATGGGGCGGGATGGCGACGATCCGGTGGTATCCGCACTGCACCAAAACCCCAGCCAAAGACCCCGCCAAAGCCACCGCCAAAGCCACCGGCAAATTCATCGCGGCCCCCAGATCCACGGATGGGATGCTTACATAAGGACTGGGCCCTCAACACAGGCTTGCAACAATGGGCATTTCATCGTAAGAGGCGGCTCCTTCCGCAGTTTAGTTGAACCGCGCAGTCTCTCGTGGATGGGTCGCGGAAGGTCAGGCCCTCCTATGAAATGCGCTTGAAAATGACAGGAGTGCACATGCCGCTTTACGAGCATGTATTCATCTCGCGCCAGGATCTGTCCAACGCGCAAGCTGAAGGTCTCATCGAACATTTTGGCACCGTACTGGCTGACAACGGCGGCAGTGTCGTCGACAGCGAATACTGGGGTGTCAAGACGATGGCCTATAAGATCAACAAGAACCGCAAGGGCCACTTCGCTCTGCTGAAATCCGACGCCCCGGCGCCGGCCGTTCAGGAAATGGAACGCCTGATGCGTCTGCATGATGACGTGATGCGCGTCCTGACCATCAAGGTCGACGAGCACGCCGAGGGTCCTTCGATCCAGATGCAGAAGCGTGACGAACGTGGCGACCGCCGCGAACGTCGTTCGTGATCTCAGCTAGGAAAGGACGCTAAATCATGGCAGCCAAACCGTTTTTCCGCCGTCGCAAAGTATGCCCCTTCTCGGGCGACAACGCGCCGAAAATCGACTACAAAGACACCAAACTGCTGCAGCGCTACATCAGCGAGCGTGGCAAAATCGTGCCTTCGCGTATCACCGCCGTTTCGGCCAAGAAGCAGCGTGAACTGGCCCGTGCTATCAAGCGCGCCCGCTTCCTCGCCCTGCTGCCCTACGCCGTTAAGTAAGGAGAAAGCACATGCAAGTTATCCTTCTTGAACGTGTGGCCAAACTGGGCCAGATGGGTGAAATCGTCGACGTGAAGCCTGGTTACGCCCGTAACTTCCTGCTGCCCCAGGGCAAAGCCCTGACCGCATCGGAAGCCAACAAGGCACAGTTTGACGCGCAGAAAGCTCAGCTGGAAGCGCGCAACCTGGAAACCAAAAAAGAAGCCGAAGCGCTGGGTGAAAAGCTGGATGGCCAGCAGTTCATCGTGATTCGTCAGGCTTCTGATGGCGGCAACCTCTACGGCTCGGTCACCCCGCGTGACGCCGCAGACGTGGCCACCGAAGCTGGTTTCACCGTTGACCGTAAGCAGGTTGTTGTTCTGGAGCCGATCAAAGCTCTGGGTCTGCACACTGTTGCTGTTGTCCTGCACCCTGAAGTGACCGTCCACATCGATCTGAACGTTGCACGTTCGGACGAAGAGGCGGAACTGCAGGCGTCGGGCAAGTCGATCCAGGAACTGGCCGCTGAAGCTGAAGCCGAAGCAGAGTTCGAAATCGCCAACCTGTTTGACGATATCGGCGCTGCTGCATCGGATGATGATGACGCACCGGTTGCGGAAGAAGCCTCGGAAGAGACTTCGGAAGAGTAAACGGATCACCTTTGTGACCCGGGCAGCCGCGCAAGACATTGCGCGGCTGTTTCTATTTGCGCAAACTAACCCCCCAGAAACTTTTCGCTATTTTGCGATTCACTCTTGTTAACGCGCGTTCATTTTTGCACTGTCTGGTCAAAACAGCCCCTCAACCCCTTGCCGGTCCGGCAGCTTTGCAGTGCTGCCCCCCTTGTTTCCCGTAGCCCCAGTAACGACGTTGTTGTCAAACCGGCATGCACGTGGAAACAGAAGAACAATGGCCCTGATCGACCTGACTAACTTTGAAAGCGATGAGAATTACACCGACTTTCTGACCCGGTTGGGCGATGCGTTAGGGTTCGATCACGCCTCCTATGCGACCACCAGTCTGATCACCGGCGATATTCACGGCTTTACCTCCTACCCTGAAGAATGGGAGCTGCATTACGCCAAAATGGGCATGCAGCGGTTTGACCCGACCCTGCGCGCCGCCATGCTGAGCGTTGCCCCGGTGGATTGGCAGCGGCTGGCCAAGACCGATGATTTCACCCGGGTGTTTTTCGACGCCCATGATTTCGGCATCACCGACCGCGGCCTCTCGGTTCCGATCCGCGGTCCCTACGGTGATTTTGGCCTGCTCAGCGTCACCCGTGACTGTTCCAAAGACGAATGGCGCAAGTTCCTTCCAACCGTGATAGGCGATCTACAGATGGCGGCCGTGAACCTACATGACAATGTGCTGAACTCTGAAGTGCTGCCCAAGGCGCTGGCCCGCCCGTCGCTGTCCAAACGCGAGCAGGAAATCCTGCAATGGGTGGCGCATGGCAAATCGCAGCAGGACATCGGCGATATCCTGTCGATCTCGCACCGCACGGTAGAGGTGCATATTCGATCAGGGCGCGAAAAACTTGGCGCATTGACAACCGCGCAGGCCGTGGGCCGCGCCATCCGTCTAGGCATCATCCAGCCGGGCTAAACCAGTCATAGTTGCGACATCGCAACAGCGCACACCCAACCCATCAGCAGAAAATGCAATCTACGGGAAACCCCTAATGGTTAGATCCCGTTAATTTTGTTCAATATTTCCCCAATGACAGCTGATGGTAGGGGAAAACCATGATTGTAATCGTAGACGCGCTGAATCGGCATCTATTCACCGAGATGCTGGATGACATGTTTAAATTGCGTAAACGGGTGTTTCATGACCGTCTGGGGTGGGAAGTGGACATCACGGACGGCAAAGAGGTGGATCTGTTTGATGATCTGCACCCGGCCTATTTGATTGCTCTCGACGACAGCGGCGAAGTTGTCGGCTGCATGCGAATCCTGCAGACCACCGGCCCGCATATGCTGGCGGATGTGTTCTATGACATCATGGACGGTGAGCCGCCGGTGCGCTCAGCCCAGCTGTGGGAGGTCACCCGTTTCTGCGTCGACACCGATCGCCTGAAGGCAGGAAAGTCCCGCAATTCAATCTCTTACGTCACATCGGAACTGTTTGTGGCGGCCACTGAATATGGCAAGAACAACGGTATTTTGGACGCCGTGGCGGTGATTGATCCGATCATGAACCGGGTGATGATCCGGTCCCAGAACACGCCTTATGACTATCTGGGCAAGACGGTGCAGATGGGCAAGGTCAAGGCGATGGCAGGGCTTTTGGATTGCACCGATGAGCGGATCAACCGGCTGCGTGCCTTCAACGGGATCGAGGGCGATGTTTTCGCCGAGGATGATGAGGCCGCGCTGGCGCTCTTTGCCACCCGTGCCTCGGCACCGAAGGCGCTGCCGACGCCGACCCACCCCGGGGTTTCGGACTATATGCGGGCCGAGGTTGAGGCGATGCAGACCCCTGCCCCAACCAAGATCGACCTGCAGGATTATTTCGAAAGCCAGATCGCCGATGCAGACAGCCCGGAAGAACGCGCTGCCGCTCAGGCGCTGAAGCTGGAAATGACCGCCTACTTCCGCAGCACAACGCAGCGCTGCGACGCGTAATCTCCACTCGCGGAGAGAGCCGGGGCGGCCCATGTCCCCTCAATACCGGGCCGCCCCACCCAAGGCCAGAGCAGGCAGCGGGACAACAGGCATATCACAGCCGGGCATTACCAAGGCAGACGGGCGCCCGGCCCCGCTGCAAACAAAAAGGCCACCCGATTGGGTGGCCTTTCCGTTTTAAACGCGTTCTGCGTGGCGGACTTATTCGTCGTCCAGCGCTTCAACGGCTTTCTGCAGGTCGTCTTTGGACACTTCTTTGTCCGAAACTTTGGCGCCTTCCACGATGTGGTCAACAACCTTGTCTTCGAACAGAGGCGCGCGCAGCTGCTGCTGCATCTGCTGGTTCTGCTGAACAAACTCAAAGAACTGACGTTCCTGGCCCGGGTACTGACGTGCCTGGTTCATGATCGCCTGGGTCATTTCCGCGTCGGAAACTTCCACTTCGGCTTTCTGACCCAGTTCTGCCAGCAGCAGACCCAGACGCACGCGGCGCTCGGCCAGCTTGTTGTGCTCTTCGGTCGGCTCGATCTTGTCGTGATCGTGGCCTTCTACCTCAGGGTTTTCCTCATGCCACAGCTGGTGGGCAATCTGGCTTGCTTCGGCTTCGACCAGCGACGGCGGCAGATCGAAGGACACCATGCCGTCCAGCTGGTCCAGCAGGCCACGCTTCAGAACAGCGCGCGAGGCACCGGAGTATTCTGCTTCCAGACGCTCGGAAACCTGGGCTTTCAGACCGTCCAGGTCTTCGGCGCCGAATTTCTTGGCCAGCTCATCGTTGATCTCAGCCGCTTTCGGGGCTTTGACTTCTTTGATTTTGCACTCAAACACAGCGGCTTTGCCGGCCAGGTTCTCAGCGCCATACTCTTCGGGGAAGGTGACGTTTACGTCTTTTTCTTCACCGGCTTTCGAGCCAACCAGCTGCTCTTCGAAGCCGGGGATAAAGGAACCCGAACCCAGAACCAGCGGGTAGTCTTCGGCAGCACCGCCGTCGAAGGCTTCGCCGTCTACTTTGCCGAGGAAGTCAAACACAACCTGGTCGCCGTCTTCGGCCGCTTCGCCTTCGGCGCGGGCTTCGAAGTCCTGTGCGGTTTCCGCCAGCGAGGCCAGCGCTTCGTCAACAGCTTCGGCTTCGGCTTTGACCACCAGACGCTCCAGCGCGATGCCCGAGAAGTCTACTTCCGGGATTTCCGGCAGCACCTCATAGGACATGGTGACTTTAACGTCGTCGCCTTCTTTCCAGTTTTCGCCGTCTACCATCTCAACAGCAGGCTGCATCGCAGGACGCTCACCGCTGTCTTCGAAGTGCTTGTTCATCGCACCGTCGATGGTTTCCTGCATGGCTTCGCCCAGCAGACGCTGGCCGAACTGCTTTTTCAGCAGCGCCATGGGCACCTTGCCCTTGCGGAAGCCTTTCATTTCGACTTCGGGCTGGGCCTCTGCCAGCTTCTCGTTGACCTTAGCGTCCAGCTCAGCAGCCGGAACAACGATTTCGTAACCGCGCTTCAGGCCTTCGTTCAGGGTTTCGGTAACTTGCATTTGTTTCCTCACAAGGGTGACAGGCCACCCGAACGGTCGCCTGATGAAATTTGCGTCTTACTAAGGCTCCGGAGGCGCGGATTCAAGTCTGAAATGGTGCTGTCAGCGCCAAGATTGACAGGGCAAGCCTGTGAACGGGCGATGAGCCGCCAGTGCGGGGCATTTCAACGATCTTTTGGGGGGCTCAGGCGGGACTCTTACGGGGGGATCTTGGGCGCGTTAACCGCCGTGCCGGGACCGGAAACGGTCCACTTCGCGCAGGGTTGGGCGTTGGCCGGTGTAGACCTCGATGTAATCCGGCATCCGCCCCATCCGCTGTGCGGGATCTTCTTCGATCTCCATCGAGATATAGCCGATCTGGGTGTAAAGCATGGTCAGCGCGCGCACTTCGGCCTGATCCGCGTCATAGTCAAACCGCAGGAACATCGCCGCCATCGCCTCTTTGCGTTTGGCATCCTCGGCGTCCAGCCGGACCTGCAACGCGGCATCGTTGCGCGCCCAGTTGCGGATCGCCAGATCAAGGCGGGCATCAAACAGATCGCCATCCAGCCAGCAGTCAAACAGGTTGAACAGCGCCTCGGCGATGCTTTCGGCATAGGCTTCGGTGCGGGCGACCAGATTGCCGGTGTTCTTCTGCTCCCAGCGGTGGATCATCGCCTCCAGCAGTTCATCGCGGTCTTTGAAATGCCAATAGAAGGAGGTGCGCGACACCCCCAGCCGTTTGGCCAGCGGCATGATTTTCACCGCATCAACGCCGCTTTCGGTCAACATATCATAGGCCGCCTCAAGCCAAGCAGCTTCGGATCCGGTCTGTGTCACGCTTTGGTCCATGACCTCACAGCTAACAAAGCTGACAGGGATGCACAAGTTTATTGACACATGTGTCGATTATGTGGACGCATATGTCAGGAGGTGGATCTCGGAGGGGAGATTCCCCAGCCCTTCCCGGATGGATCAGCCCCAGATGGACCCGCACAGCAGCAAGCAAGGAGGCGAGCGCGATGACCCAAGATGTGAAACCCCGCAGAAGAAGCGCGCGCCGCAATGAGGGCCGGGCAGACCGTGGCGGGCGCAGCGCCAAGGGCGGAGAGAACCTGCATCTGCGCGTGCCCTATATCACCCGTGGCATCCCGACCTATGACCTGCTGGATGAGGGCAGCCTTGAGAAGATTGAGGCCACGGCAGAACGCCTGCTGTGCGAAATCGGGATTGAGCTGCGCGACGATCATGAGGCGATGCGCCTGTTCAAAGAGGCCCGCGCCGACGTGTGTGAAGATGGCGAAGACGTCTGGCGGGTGAAGTTCCACCCCGGCCAGATCCGTGAAATTCTGCAAACCGCGCCTGAGGTATTCACCCAGCACGCCCGCAATCCTGCAAACAACGTGCAGATCGGTGGCGATGCGATGGTGCTGGCCCCCGCCTATGGCAGCCCCTTTGTGATGGATCTGGATGAGGGCCGGCGCTACGGCACCATCAAGGATTTCCGCAACTTCGTGAAGCTGGCGCAATCCTCACCCTGGCTGCACCATTCCGGCGGCACCATCTGTGAGCCGACAGATGTCCCGGTGAACAAACGCCATCTGGATATGGTGCACGCCCATATCCGCTACTCGGACCGGGCATTCCTCGGCTCGATCACCGCGCCGGAACGGGCCGAGGATTCGATTGAGATGTGCCGCATCCTGTTTGGCGCCGATTTTGTTGATCAGAACTGCGTCATCATGGGCAATTTCAAAACCACATCACCCATGGTGCTGGACGGTGTGACGGCAGCAGGGATCCGCGCCTATGCGGCGGCAAACCAAGGGTCGATCCACTTGCCCTTCCTGCTTGGTGGCGCGGTGTCGCCGCTGACCATGGCCGGTTCTATCGCGCAATGTCTGGCTGAAACCCTGTCCAGCTGCGCGCTGGCCCAGCTGACCCGCCCCGGTGCGCCGGTGGTGATGGCGGGGTTCCTGTCGTCAATGTCGCTACGCTCAGGCTCGCCGACCTTTGGCACGCCAGAACCGGCGCTGGGATCCTTGGTGATGGGGCAGCTGTCACGTCGCTGGAAGATCCCGCTGCGCTGTGCCGGCAACTTCTCCACCTCGAAACGACCGGACGGTCAGGCGATGCAGCAGGCGATGATGTCGATGATGTCCGCCGTGCAGGGTGGTGCGAATTACATCCTGCATTCGGCCGGGTTCCTCGATGGTCTCCTGTCGATGTCTTATGAGAAATTCATGATGGATGTGGACATGTGCGGCGCGCTGCACGCCTATATGAAAGGGCTGCAGGTGACCGAAGAAACCCTTGGGTTTGAAGCCCTTGCACAGTTTGGTCCTGGCGAGCATCTGTTCGGCACGGATCACACGCTGCGCCACTATCAGACCGCCTATTGGGACACCGGCTTTAACGACGACCAACCATTTGAAACCTGGGATGAACAAGGCAGTGTAGACGCCGCAACGCGGGCCAATGCACAGTGGAAACAGGTGCTGAACGACTTTGAAGCGCCCTATCTGGACATCGCCAAAGATCAGGCGCTGCTGGATTTCATCGCCCGCAAAAAGGCGTCGATGCCGGATGCCTGGTACTGAAACATATGCCCTCACGCCGCCCCAGCCCCGCACGCCCAGAAAGCCAGCCGAGAGAAGACCATGACCAAAGACCCGCTGCTGCAACCCTATCAGCTGAAGCACCTGACCCTGCGCAACCGGATCATGACCACCGCCCACGAACCCGCCTACCCCGAGGACGGTATGCCCAAGGACCGCTACGCGGCCTATCACGCCGAACGCGCCAAGGCCGGTGTGGCACTGGCGATGACGGCAGGCTCCGCCGCGGTCAGCCGCGACAGCCCGCCGGTGTTCAACAACATCCTGGCCTATAAGGATGAGGTGGTGCCGCATATCCAGCGCCTGACCGATGCCTGCCACGAACATGGCACCGCAGTGATGATCCAGCTGACCCATCTGGGGCGGCGTACGGGGTGGAACAAGGGCAACTGGCTGCCCTCGGTCTCCTCCTCAAAACACCGCGAACCGGCGCATCGGGCCTTCCCCAAACTGGCAGAGGATTGGGATATTGACCGCATTATCAGCGACTTCGCCGATGCGGCAGAGAGGATGCAGGCCGGCGGTATGGACGGGATTGAAGTGCAGATCTACGGCCATCTGCTGGATCAGTTCTGGTCGCCTCTGACCAATGATCTGGACGGACCATATGGCGGCCAGAGCCTGGAGAGCCGGATGGCCCTGCCGCTCGCGGTGATTGACGCGATGCTCCAGCGCGTAGGCGATGATTTCATCATCGGGGCGCGCTACACGGCGGATGAGGCTGAGGCAGGCGGTATCACAGCTGCCGAGGGGATCGAGATTTCCAAACGGCTGCGCGACACAGGTCAGGTCGATTTTCTGAATGTCATCCGCGGCCGGATCCACACAGATCCGGCGATGACGGATGTGATCCCGGTGCAGGGCATGAAGAACGCGCCGCACCTGGATTTCGCCGGTGAGGTGAAGAAAACCACCGGCATGCCGACCTTCCACGCCGCCAAGATCCCCGATGTGGCCACCGCGCGCCACGCGATCGCTTCGGGCCTGTTGGACATGGTGGGGATGACGCGGGCACATATGGCCGATCCGCATATCGTGCGCAAAATCGTCGAAGGGCGCGAGGATGATATTCGCCCCTGTGTTGGCGCAACCTATTGTCTTGACCGCATTTATCAGGCGGGTGAGGCGCTCTGCATCCACAACCCCGCCACTGGGCGCGAGCTGGAGATGCCGCATGAGATCACGCCTGCCGAGGCCCCGAAAAAGGTGGTGATTGTCGGCGCCGGCCCCGCCGGGCTGGAGGCCGCGCGGGTGGCCGCCGAACGTGGCCATGACGTCACCGTGCTGGAAGCGCAGCCCGATCCCGGTGGACAGGTGCGGCTGACCGCACAGTCCGAGCGGCGACGCGAAATGATCAGCATCATCGACTGGCGCATGGCGCAATGTGCTGCGCGCGATGTGGCGTTTCATTTCAACACCTGGGCGGAGGCAGATGATGTCACCGCGCTGGAGCCTGACGTGGTGATCGTGGCCACTGGTGGATTGCCAAATGTCGAACTGTTCGAAAGCGGCAAGGATCAGGATCTGGTTGTCACCTCCTGGGATCTGATTGCGGGCGATGTGAAGCCCGGCCAGACCGTGTTGATCTATGACGAAAGCGGCGACCACCCCGGTCTGATGGCGGCCGAGATCGCAGCAAAGGCTGGCGCCAAGGTTGAGGTGATGACCCCCGACCGCACCTTTGCGCCAGATATCATGGGGATGAACCTGGTGCCCTACATGCGCGCCCTGCAGGACAAGGATGTGACCTTCACCGTCACCCGCCGCCTGAAAGCGGTCGAACGCGCGGGCAACATACTGAAAGCGGTGATCGGCACGGATTATTCCGATCACCTGTCCGAACAACACTACGATCAGGTGGTGGTGAACTATGGCACCCTGCCGATGGATGACCTCTATTTTGATCTGAAACCGCTGTCTTCAAATTTGGGCGCAGTGGATTATGACGCGCTGATTAACGGGCAGGCACAAAAGGTGACGCGCAATCCCGAAGGGAACTTTCAGCTGTTCCGCATCGGCGATGCGGTCAGCGCCCGCAACACCCATGCCGCCATCTATGATGCGCTGCGGCTGATGAAGGATATCTAGGATCAGGCCGGGTCAGTCCTTGGCCCGGCCCATGCCCCCAGCGGCGCGGGCCACTGCCCGACCTTCTGCACCTGTGGTCCGAAAGCGTCTTCATAGAACAACAGATAGATCTGTGATCGGTGTTTGCGGCTGCGCACGCAGGTCAATGTGATCTGATAGGGATGCCCGCGTTTACCCAGCAGCGCCACGGCCTCGGGTAAGTCGCTTTGGTGCAAAGAAAACAGACTGTGTTCTGCACAATCCGGGCAGAGCCCCTCTTGGCTGTCACGCGCCAACAACCCCGCCAGGGCCGTTGCCATCTGCGCCTGCTCATAGCGCTGCGGCTGATACAGGGGCGCGGCAAAAAGCAGCGACGCAAAAGACTGAAACGGCACCGGTTCAGCGGGCGCGAACGCCGCGCTGTCAGACGGCGGCACGGGGGCGTTTGGTCGGGGTGGTTTCATGCTTAAAAATTCACCTTTCTGAAAAAGTTATCCACAGAAAAAATTCTGGCAAAAAAGCCGTAAAAAATTCAGACCGCCCGAATACCAAGGGGGCGTGATGCCTGCTTAAACGTGATTCTCAGAATCGGGGAATAGGGTCCCTGTTTGAGACATCGAAAATTGGAAAAAATGGTGCGGGTGAAGGGACTTGAACCCCCACGCCTTGCGGCGCCAGAACCTAAATCTGGTGCGTCTACCAATTCCGCCACACCCGCATCCGGTCAATGAAACAAGCGATCACAGCTTGCTTCGCAGAGCCGCTAGATAGCAAACAGTTTCAGAAGATGCGAGAGGAAATTTTTACTAAAAAACAGAAGACAAGGGACGTTATCCACAGTAAACTGCTTGTATAAAAAATACAGGCAGAGCAGTAGGACATAGCCCATGAAACCGAAAACGGTCGGGGCGCGGCGTGGCGGGATCGCCACTAAGGCCCAATCGGAGTCTATCTTTGGCATATTGCCAGGGACTGAAATCCTGACTTTGGACGGCGCATTGCCGGTCGAAGTCTTGGCTCCAGGAGACAAGATCATCACCCGAAGCAGCGGTGTGGCGATGCTGAAAGGCGTCGAACACGGCTACCAGATGTGCGAAACCGTGCGCGTGCGCGCAGGCTCGCTGGGACATGATCGCCCAGGTATGGACACCGTCCTGCCCTCCCATCAGAAACTTTTGATCCGGGATTGGCGTGCCAAGGCACTTTATGGTGAACCCCAGAAACTGATCGAGGCCAAGAGCCTGATCGATGGTGAATATCTGCGCCTGCAGCCCAAAGCGCGGCACATGGTGTTCCGGCTCTACTTTGATGAGCCGCAGGTGGTTTACGCCGACGGGCTGGAGCTGGAATGCGCCACAGCCACCATTCGCATGACGGCCTGAGCCACATGCGAAAGAGATGAGAAACGGGCCTGCCAAATGCGGGCCCTTTTTCGTTGTTACAGCTCTTTTGCCAACAAATCGTTAAGCACCCGCGGCAGCTGTTCGGGCAGATCCTCGGCGATCAGGCCGGGCCCAAAGCTGCGGGCACAGTCTACATGCAGATAGGCTGCTGTTGCCGCCGCCTGATGCGGCGCAAACCCGCGCGCCAATAGACCGGTGATGAATCCCGCCAGCACATCCCCTGCCCCTGCGGTGGCCAGCCAGGGCGCGCTGCGTTCATAGCTGGCGGCATGCACCGAACACTGGCCCGACGGATCGGCGATCACCGTATCGGCGCCTTTGAACAACACGGTGCAGCCGGCCCGTTTGGCCGCGGCGCGGGTGGCATCCACCTTGGAATAGGCTGGGCCCCTGATGGCGGGCGCCTGCAACCTGGCGGCGATGTCGGGGAACAGGCGGGCAAATTCGCCGCCATTTGGGGTCAGCACGCAGCGCTCATGCAACATGGCAAACAGCGCCTCAGGATCCTCGGCATAGGCGCTCAGCGCATCGGCATCCAGAACCGTAGACCGCGCGGCCGCAAGCGCCACCGGCACCAGATCACGCGCCCGTGCCAGCCCCAATCCCGGCCCCAGGCAGAGCGCGTTGATCCGCCCGTCCTCCAGCACCTCCGCCAGGCCCGCCGCATCCGGCACCCGCGTCAGCATCAGGGCCGTGATCTGCGCCGCAACCTCCATCTGCGCCGACGGCGGCACGCCAAGCGTCACCAACCCCGCCCCGATCCGCAACGCGCCCCGCGCTGCCAGCCGCGCCGCCCCGGTTTTGCCCGACCCACCGGTCAGAACCAGAGCGTGGCCGTGGGAGAATTTGTGGGAAGAGGCGCCTTTGTTCAGCCAACTTGGGTGGGTTGCTTGAATGCGCTCAACGACACTCTTTTGCACACGCCTCCAGTTTGGTTCTTTTGGCGCAACACCCTCCTCAGCCGGCAATCGCGCAATCCAATCCACAGTTTTCTTGCTGTCTTCCAAACCAATGTCGACCACCTTTAGCTTCCCGCACTGGCCTGCTCCATCGGACAAAAAGTGGCCCAACTTGGCTGCGTGAAAGGTAACAGTTAAATGTGCCGCCGCCGAAAACCGATGCCAATCAGCTTCATGTGGAAAGTCACGGCCGCTGTCTGCGCAAACACCGCTTGGAATATCCACCGCCACAATTGCAGGGCGCCCCAGCGGATGGCCGGGCTCAACGCCAAAACAATCAACCATATCCTCCAAGTTCCAGAACAAATCGGCCAAAGGCCTCAACGCACGGCGTAGACCAGTCCCGAAAAGCGCATCGATGATCAGGTCACACCCCCATGATTTTCGGCCTTGGAAAACCTCAAGTTCTTCTACGCTCCCACTCTCACACCAGCGCTCATAATTCACCCGCGCATCCGGCGGCAGCTTACCCGGATCGCCATAAAGGAACACCTCCACCACCCAGCCGCGCGCGGCCAGCAGGCGCGCCACCACAAATCCGTCACCGCCATTGTTGCCCGGCCCGCAGAGCACCACCGCTTTCAACGTTTCAGAAATACTCTGGGGGGCGGCCGCAGGCCGGGGGGCAAGGCCCCCTTCAGCCGCATCAGCCTCACGCGCGCCCTCGGGTGTGCCGCCTGCCAGCTCGGGCCATTCCTCAAAGATCGCCTCCACCACGCCCTGACCGGCCCGTTCCATCAATTCCAAACCGGTGACCTGCCCCGACTCGATCGCGGCCTGCTCAATGGCGCGCATCTGTGCAGCGGTTAGCAATTGTGTCATCTTTGCCCTCTATATCTGCCCGTAAAACCGGCAATCAGCGGTCTGCGCCGCCGCAAAAGTTTTCAAACCGCCTCAATTTTGTGCATCTCGCACAATTCTTGACCTGCCCTCAGAAAAGCGCCCGCAAAATGGGCTGACTTCACCCTATCCGTTTGAGCCTGCCAAGGGAAAGTGATCTGACGTCATCCAACGCAGTTCGGCCAGCGGAGGGGACGCTCCGCAACGGCCCCGTTTGGCGAGGAGACCCGGGCGATGAAGAAGATCGAAGCGATCATCAAGCCGTTCAAATTGGACGAGGTGAAAGAAGCGCTGCAAGACGCAGGCATTCAAGGCCTGAGCGTGATCGAAGTAAAAGGCTTTGGGCGCCAGAAAGGCCATACCGAGCTGTACCGCGGCGCGGAATACGTGGTTGATTTCCTGCCGAAAGTGAAAATCGAAGTGGTGCTGGACGACGATCTGGTCGACGGCGCTGTTGAAGCGATCATCGACGCGGCCAAGACCGATAAAATCGGCGACGGCAAGATCTTTGTCAGCCCCGTCGAACAAGCCATCCGCATCCGTACCGGCGAGACCGGTTCGGACGCCCTGTAATCCACCCAAATTCTTAACAGAAGGGACAAGAGCATGAGCGCAGAAGCCGTTCTCAAGCTGATCAAAGACGAAGACGCCGCCTACGTGGACATCCGTTTCACCGACACCCGCGGCAAGCTGCAGCACGTGACCGTGGATGTGGACCTGGTTGACGAAGACTTCCTGGAAGAAGGCTTCATGTTCGACGGTTCCTCCATCGCTGGCTGGAAGTCGATCGAAAACTCGGACATGAAACTGATGCCCGACACCCTGTCGGCCTATGTAGATCCCTTCTACGCCGAGAAAACCATTGCGATCCATTGCTCGATCGTTGAGCCCGACACCGGCGAAGCCTATGAGCGTGACCCGCGTGGCACCGCCCAGAAAGCCGAAGCTTACCTGAAGTCCTCGGGCATCGGTGACGTGGCCTACATGGGCCCGGAAGCTGAATTCTTCCTGTTCGACAACGTGCGTTTCGCCAACACCATCAACAAAGTCTCCTACGAAGTAGACGCGGTTGATGGTTCGTGGAACACCGACACCGAATATGAAATGGGCAACACCGGCCACCGTCCGGGCGTCAAGGGCGGCTACTTCCCTGTGAACCCGGTCGACGACGCGCAGGAAATCCGTTCGGAGATGCTGTCGACCATGAAGCGCACCGGCATGAAAGTGGACAAGCACCACCATGAGGTTGCCTCCTGTCAGCACGAGCTGGGCCTGATCTTTGACAGCCTGACCAAACAGGCCGATGAGCTGCAGAAGTACAAGTACATCATCCACAACGTGGCCCACGCCTACGGCAAATCGGCTACCTTCATGCCGAAGCCGATCTACGGTGACAACGGCACCGGCATGCACGTGAACATGTCGATCTGGAAAGACGGCAAGCCGCTGTTCGCTGGCGACAAATACGCTGATCTCAGCCAGGAAGCGCTGTACTTCATCGGTGGTGTTCTGAAGCACGCGAAAACCCTGAACGCATTCACCAACCCGTCGACCAACAGCTACAAGCGTCTGATCCCGGGCTTTGAAGCACCTGTTCTGCGCGCCTACTCGGCCCGTAACCGTTCGGGTTGTGTCCGTATCCCATGGACTGAATCGCCGAAAGCCAAACGTGTGGAAGCCCGCTTCCCCGATCCCTCGGCCAACCCCTACCTGTGCTTCGCAGCCCTGCTGATGGCTGGCCTTGACGGCATCAAGAACAAGATCGATCCGGGCGAAGCCATGGATAAGAACCTCTACGATCTGCCGGCCGAAGAACTGGCTGACATCCCGACCGTATGTGGCAGCCTGCGCGAAGCTCTGGACAGCCTGGCGGCCGACCATGACTTCCTGCTGGCCGGCGACGTGTTCACCAAAGACCAGATCGACGGCTACATTGAGCTGAAGATGGAAGAGGTCGAAACCTACGAACACACCCCGCACCCGGTTGAGTTCGGCATGTACTACAGCTGCTAATCCGCACCCGCGGTACGCAGAAAGGGCGCCCCACGGGGCGCCCTTTTTCGTTGGGTGTGCTTCCTTTAACAGCCGCTACAGTATGAGTTTCAGCACGCTGCCGATGGACCCCAACAGTTTTGAGGCTTTGACGAATTTGTTCGCCAACTCTTCGCGGTCTTTTTTGACACTGTCCAATGCGTCCTTGGCAGATTTGAACTTTTGGGTGACAGCGGAATAATCGGTGTTTTCATCATAGCCCAGTAGGCTCAGGTACTCTTCTTCCAAAGCGGCAATTGAGGTCGCAACCTCATCCTTCTGGGCCTGCGTCATATCGCTGTGTTTTTCGACACGATAGAGATCCCCCAAGGCGTTGATGATCCGATCTTTGGCCAGTTTGTTATTTGTCGTGCTCATGGATCACCTCATCCTTCGACTGCGTTAAAAAGAGATTCAAAGTCTTTCAGGACGGCCACCGCATCCTTGATCGCCTCTTCGAAATTTGTAGGTTCCGTCACCGCCAGAATATGCGCCTTACGCAGCGCTTTGACCGCATCGGGACCCCGTTTGATCGATTTCATCTGATTGGCCAGGGTTTGGCTGCGTTGATCGAACTCTTTAAAACGTTCGATAGACCCATCCAATTTGCGGCTGTTCGACAGCACACACTTTGCCTGCGTGTCCCATTTTGCCACCGCTTGTTCCGACTGTTTGGTAACTTCACCAACATCCCGCTTCAGCAAAGCCTCCAGGATAAACAATGGATCGATCGCGTCACGCATAACCTCGCGGATACGTTCCTGCCGGCGCGCCTCCCCAACGCGGGAGACGAGGGCAAACGCGGCCTCAGACACCGGGCCGACTTGCGTTTCACCAAACGCAATCGTTGAAAACTCGGTCACGGCTGTTGTCAGACCCGCCTGTGCCTCCGTCAGCTTTTGCAGGCTTTTGCCGCTGGTCGCATCGGTGAGCGCCTGAACGTAGGACTTGAGCGCCTTGCCTGCGGCTGCTTGTTTCAGGGCCAATTCACTGGGTTTGGGCGGCTTTGCCGGCGCGCCCAGCTTAATGGTTTTGCCTGATAGGTATTGGCACAGACGCTGGTTTTCGGCAGCACCTGTCAGCGCGACAGACTGCAACTCCGCCGGCACACCAGTGATGGACGCCGCAGAAGTCGCAAGCTTGGTAAACTCATCCGTTGTGTCCTCGGGCAGCGGCTTCGTACAGGCCGCAAGACCAACCACCAACAACGCTAAAATTGAATAGTGTCTCAGCATCTTGAAAAATCCATCTATGGTTTCAAATAGGCTGATCCTATTTCTGCCTGCTCAAACGTGAATTGAGCGTGATCTTGCCTTTCCGCCTTTAATAGCCTCCACCGCGTATGTGTCCTGTGAACTGGGGACCACCGAAACCACCGGCACATGCCCTCGCCCACCCCCTGCTTGCCCCTTGTCAGAGATCAAGGCATGGTAAGATCTGACGGACGGGCCGGTTTGCCCTTCAACCAATTTGAACAGACCTGGGCAGGTTGCATGGACATTGACGCGCTTTGGGACTTTGACGATCTGCCTGCCAGCAAGGCGCGGCTGGAGGCGGCGCTGGCGGCGGCCACGGCGCCTCAGGATCAGGCGATCTGGCTCACTCAGCTGGCGCGGATGGCGGGGCTGGAGGGCGATTTCACTCAAGGCGAGCTGCTGCTGGATCAGGCCGAGGCAATAGGCCCCACAGCCGCAACAACGGCGCGTATCACCCTGGAACGGGCGCGGCTGGCACGCGAAGAGGGCCGCAGCGCCATGGCGGCCACCGGGTTTCATCAGGCGGCAGGCCAGGCCCGCGCAGCGGCCGCCACCGATGTGGCTCTGGATGCGCTGCACATGCAGGCCATCGCCGCACCGCCCGCCGTGGCCCGCGCCATTGTGGATCAGGCCGAGAGACTAACGCGCGAGGCGCCGAGCCAACGCCATTGGCTGGGCCCGTTTTACAACAACCTCGGCTGGGCCCTGTTCGAAGCGGGCGAGATCGCCGACGCGCTGGAAATGTTCAACCGCGACAAGGCGCTGCGCCGCAGCCTGGGGGCAGAAAACGAACGCCGGGTTGCAGGGGTGAACGCCGCCAAGATGCTGCGTTATCTGGGCCGCAATGCCGAAGCGCTGGACCAGCTGCAGCGGCTGGTGGTCGAGATCGGCCCGCAGGGCTTTGGACTGGGTCTGGTGTTTGAGGAACGGGCGGAACTGGCCTTTGCCACGGGCAAGCCGGAGGAGGCGCGCCATTACGCGGATGAGGCCCGCCGCCTGTTTGAGGCCCGTGGCATGAGTGCGGATCAACACCCCTCGCGCTTTGCCCGGCTGAGCCATCTGGCCGAACCCACCGGTTAATCCCGTCCCCCTCACCGCTGAGGCCGGGCTTGACGTGCGCCCCTCACCTGCCCGACCCTATGCATATTCAGACCACGCCCTTTGCCGGAGGTTGCCGATGCTGCGCGCCCTAATTAGACCCGCCGTCCCCCTGACCCTATTGTCCCTGACCTTATCCCTCACCCAGCCCCCCGCCGCCACGGCGGCCACCTGCGGTAACAGCGCGGTGGGTTTTCAGGCCTGGAAACAGGACTTCGCCAGTTACGCCCGCAAAAAGGGCGTGAAACAACGCGGCCTCGCCGCCCTTGCCGGGGCGCAATATGCCAGCCGCACCATTGCCGCCGATCGCAACCAGAAAAGCTTTCGCTATTCGCTGGACAAGTTCATGCAGATCCGCGGCGCCACCACCATCGTGGCACAGGGGCGCAAACGCAAAGCGCAGGATGCGGCTTTCTTTGCGGCGCTGGAAAAACGTTATGGCGTGCCTGCCGGGGTGATCCTGGCCATTCACGGTATGGAAACCGGCTTTGGCCGCTTCATGGGGGACAGCAATGTGGTCGATGCCATCACCACGCTGGCCCATGACTGCCGCCGCCCAGGTTTTTTCACCCCACATGCGCTGGCAGCGCTGCAGCTGGTGGATCGCGGCGGGCTGAGCGCAGGCACTTTGGGCGCCAAACATGGTGAGGTGGGCCACACCCAGTTCCTGCCTGGCAATATCCTGAAATACGGGGTTGATGGTAACGGCGATGGCCGGGTTGATCTGACGGACCGGGTGGATGCGCTGACCTCCACCGCGAACTTCCTGAAAAAGAAAGGCTGGCGCCGCGGCCGTCCCTATCAGGAGGGGGAGCGGAACTTCAAAGTCATTCAGGAATGGAACGCCGCAACAGTCTATCAGCAGGCCATCGCACTGATGGCTGCCCGTATCGACGCGCCCTAGGGGCATGCGCCCCTGCCCTTTTCAATGATCCCCAAATACTCATTGCCCCCTCACCGCCGGGTGCAAGGTCTCAATCAGCGCGCAACGCTGGCCGGTCCCGCCGCCAGGGCGCGGCCCAGATCGCCCTCCAGCATGAAGGTGTGAATGGAAAACACCGCCGCGCCGGTCTGTGGCAGGCGCAGGATGCATTGCTTTTCTGAGCGCAGGAAAGAGGCCTCCGCCTTACTGACCCATTCGCGGTGATCAAATTCCGGCCTTGGGTAATGCAGCTCACTGACGCCGTACCACAGGATGTTGAACCGCCAGAGCGGCCGGCCGGGGCGCACACCGTCAAACAGCCGCTGAACCCGTTTGGCCAGGTTGGCGTCATATTCGTCCACCGGCACATGGATCGCGATCAGCGGCTTGCCCAGCTTCTGCGCCAACGTCCAGCTGGAGGGGAAACACAGCACCGCGCCGGTCAGCACATGTTCGCCGCCCTGTTTTTGCAGGATACACAGATCTTCCTGCACCAGATGCCCAAGGGTGGCCATCGGATCATTGCGGTCAATCTGCACCCGCTGACCATCCGGGCGCAGCACGGTTTCCGCGCTCACAGTGAAATCCGGGCGGCTGGCCAGTTGGCTCAGAACCAGATCCAACAGCTCCGCCGCAGGCCCTTCCGCTTCAGGCAGCAGACCGATCACCTTGTCGCGTTTATCCGCAATCAACTGCGCGCGGTAGGCCATCTGGCCGAGGTAAGCCTCATCCACATGTAGCCATTCGGCCATATCCAGCGGCTGGATCCCCGGCAGGGGCCGCTGGGCGGATAAATCATAGGGCAATTTTGTCTGTAAGATCTGCGTCATAGCCCCCGATCTAACAAAAAACGAAATAAATTGAAAAGAGAGCTAAACATCCAGATGGCCTAGGCCGTTAGGTATATCAAGCCGCTGCAAAAAGAATGGCGGCATGGCATGAGGCTTGCACACCCCTATCGCATGCAAGTGGTAAAAACGCCTGTCCCAGGCGTGAAAACCCCGCGCTTTTTGCGCCGACCTTTGGTGACTCGACTTAACGAATCA
This sequence comes from Thalassovita sp., assembly GCF_963691685.1. Taxonomy (GTDB): domain Bacteria; phylum Pseudomonadota; class Alphaproteobacteria; order Rhodobacterales; family Rhodobacteraceae; genus Thalassobius. Next base: position 1,966,327 of record NZ_OY829290.1, on the reverse strand, counting down.
CCCGAGTCGCATTGGCATGGGAAAAGACCAGCGATCGCCCCGGAGAGGGCGAAAAATTCGACATGGTCACGACGGCACCCCGCCGGATTTTAGGATAAAATTTTGCGCTCTTAAGGCGAAATGACACCTCCTTTGGGGGGTATCGGACCTCGAATAAGTCGGCAATTCCGGCTTGCCGTGGACTTGGCACGGGGCCTTCCACAGTCTCCATCTCAGAAATCTACATCAGGCAGCTCCCCACCTATCGAGCATCAAAAAAAATAAGGTTGGGAAGCGTCCGAAAAATCGAAGCGAACACCCTAACCACCTTTTCGTGAAGAAAAGAGGGAGCAGTAATGATTTATCTGAACGCACAGTCTCTGGGCGCTAATGAGTACACACAAGAACTCTTTGGGGCCAATGTTTTGTCCAGCCGGGATCAGATCGGCGAAGACGGCACCTATGATGAAAAAGTGGCCGCGCTTGGCGTGGAACACATCCGCTATCCCGGTGGATCGCTGACCGAAGACTACTTCGATCTACGTGACCCGGACAAAGAGACGGCGATCGATCCCGACACCGGCAATACGGTTGAGCTGCTGCCTTATAGCGAGTTCATGTCTTATGCCGAAGACAACAACATCGACGTCACGGTTGTGCTACCCACGCGCTATTACCTGAGCCAGGAAGCTGACGCGAGCGGTCACCGGACCGAAGCGGTGGATGATCAGGTGCTGCGGGACTTCATTCGTGACACGCTGGACGGCCAATATGGCGAGCCGACCATCCGCGGTTTTGAGATTGGCAACGAATACTGGGGCAGCGGTGAGATGACCGCGCTGGAATACGGTCGTGTCTCGGCCCGTATGGCCGAGATCGTGCATCAGGAAATCAACGCCCACCCGCAGGCAGAGCTGTTTCAGGACATCGATATCCTGGTACAGAACGGCCAGAACTACGGCTCCTCGCGCCTGTCCAATGACTATGACCACTTCCTGACCGGCGAAGAGCAGCTGGCGGCGGTGATCGAAGACTATAACCTGGGCGATCTGGACCCCGAGGTCTTTATCTACAATTCAGGCGATGTGGCCTGGCCGAAGGTGATGAATGAAATCATCATGTCGGAGTATGACAAAGCCTCCGAGATCGAAGCGGTCGATGGTCTGGCGCTGCACATCTATTCCAAAGGGGCTGACAACCCCGGCAGCCGCGATTTCGATCTGCGCACCGTGGAACAGACCTGGGACGAACGGTTTGGTGAGCTGGAAAAGCACATCACCGAATGGAACCTGAAAGCGACCCACAATTGGGACGTGACCGAAAACTACGGTCTGAAACAGGCCCATGAAATGCTGAACATGACCGAGGAGTTCACCGAACACGGTGTCGACTCGGGCTTTGTCTGGGCGATCCAGCAGAACAACCTGACCAACCTGGCCGGCAATGAGGGCGAAGAAGTCCCCCTGACCGTCCCCGGTGAGATGTTCCGCATGATGAATGAGGTGCTGCCCAACACCACGGCGCTGGATCTCAGCCCCGATGATCGCGATGAACATGAGGTGACCGAAGAGGAAACCTCGGTGCATGCGTTCTACAGCGAAGACACCTTCGTGACCTTCATCGCCTCCAACAACGATGAGGCACAACAGACCGAGATTGACTTCAACCAGATCCTGGAGGCCGGTGGCACCATGCGGGTTGAGGTTCTTGGGGTTCAGGACGGCTACAGCCCGACCGACAGCGAAAGCCCGGCGGAAGTCACCCAGCTGGATCCGGCTGACGTCTTCCGAGACGGCATATTCACGGCCGAGCTCGACGCTTATGAAATCATAAGGGTCGTGGTCGAAGATCCCAATTATACCGAGGACTTCGACAGGATGGTGAAACTGGAACAACAAGCCAACAGCGACACCGAACCAGACGACGAAGTCCTGATTGTCACCCCAAGCGAACCCGACCAACCACCCGCACAACCACCCGCAGAGGAGAACGAACCACCCGCCGAAGAAGAAAGCCCAGACGACGGCGGGGCAATGGAAGCAGGAATGAGCGGCCTCTTAGGTTTCCTCCCCCTGCTGGCTCTTCTGGGCGGCTTCTAAAACAAACATACGACCTTGGGTGCTGACCCTGACTTCGGTCCAAAACAGAACCAAATATAGGACCTCATGATCTCTTCGACGTCACATTCCGAAGATTGAGAACGACGATCCAGCGATACGCGGCCAGGATCCGGCACGCATCAGCAAGGCTGAAGCAGGATTTCCCGGACACCGCAGAAAAAAATCCAAACATTCAGAAATTGCGCCGAAGTGTATCTAATTGCGACCTATACTTTGGATAGATTTTTACCCCCCTCCGCCTCTCCTCCTACCCCCCTCTGCAACGCAGCGCATGGCCCAAGGATATCCCCCATGTCCGATCTGATGCGCCCGCGCGCGATGGGCGATATCGCGCCGCACAAAGGGGCGCGGCGGGACCGTTGGGTTATATGGGATTGGGTCTGGCGGATATGCGGCACATGCAGATCTGGCGCTTGCCACAGCAGGGAAAGGGGCGTTGCACCTCTGCTTTCAAAATGGAGTTTTGACCGCATTCAGCCCAGAGTATTTAGGGTCAGGACCCACTCATTTGACGTCACTGGCCCTGGAAGGGCAATAAAGCAGAGGTTTTGGACACGCGGGAACTGCCGGGGTCAATTTCAAGTGGCCAAAGCCGCTGCTTTGCAGCGCTTCCTGGGTCTGCAAGATTTGACTGATCTTGCCCCTGAGCTGCGTTACATCGCCTTAATATACAACCAGTATTTCTGCACCAATGTGCCTTGTCAGGAACAAGACCAGTCAAACCAGTGGCGTCAAATGAGTGGGTCCTGACCCTAGAAACGATGAAAGCGCCTTTCAATGTTCCTCAAATACTCACGGCGCGACGGTAATGCGAGCGCATCACATAATCCTTACGCGGGCCTTTGACCGTCCAGGTGGCCTGCCAGTCGGGCCAATGGGCGAACTCCATCACCACGTCATATTGGTCCGGGCTGCACCAATGGGCGGCGGCGATCTGACCGGCAGGTGTGAAACGGAAGAACGGGCGCTCATCAGCAAAGAAGGTCGCGATTTCCGCCCCCTCCTGACGCCAGATGTAGCGCTGCTCCCCCTGCATCGGCGGCTGCCCCGCCACCTGTAACGTGCCGCTTTCGATCAGCATCAGCCCGCCCTCATGGGGGCGAAACTCGGCCCATCCGGTGAGGGTCATATCCGGGCCAACGGCATTTGTGACCAAACGGTCAAGCTGCCAACGCCCCTCAAAGGCAAAAAGATCAAGATTTACGGGGATCTCAGCCATGTTATCCGCCCTCCTGCCCTTGTCGTAACCTCGTCACACAGGTAAGGAAACCGCGAGTTCCAGCCGATCAAGGAAAAACCGATGATCCCTCGTTATGCCCGCCCCGAAATGACCGCCATCTGGTCACCGGAAACCAAGTTCCGCATCTGGTACGAGATTGAAGCGCACGCCTGTGACGCTCAGGCCAAACTGGGGGTGATCCCGCAGGAAAACGCCGATGCCGTTTGGAAAGCCAAGGACGTTGAATTTGACGTGGCGCGCATTGATGAGATCGAAGCGGTCACCAAACATGATGTCATCGCCTTCCTGACCCACCTGGCCGAACATGTTGGCAGCGAAGAGGCGCGTTTTGTGCATCAGGGCATGACCTCCTCGGACGTGCTGGACACCTGCCTGAACGTGCAGCTGGTGCGCGCCGCGGACATTCTGCTGGCCGATATGGACCGCCTGCTGGCGGCGCTGAAAACCCGCGCCATGGAACATAAAGACACCGTGCGTGTGGGCCGCAGCCACGGCATCCACGCCGAACCCACCACCATGGGCCTGACCTTTGCCCGGTTCTACGCTGAAATGGACCGCAACAAGGCGCGTCTGCAGCAGGCCCGTGAAGAGATCGCCACCGGCGCCATCTCGGGCGCGGTCGGCACCTTCGCCAACATCGACCCCGCCGTTGAAGAGCATGTCTGCGAGCAGTTGGGCCTGAAGCCAGAACCGATCAGCACCCAGGTGATCCCGCGTGACCGTCACGCGATGTTCTTTGCCGTTCTGGGGGTGATCGCCTCGTCGATTGAAAACGTCGCCGTTGAAATCCGCCACATGCAGCGCACCGAGGTTCTGGAAGGTGCGGAGTTCTTCTCGATGGGTCAAAAAGGCTCCTCGGCGATGCCGCATAAGAAGAACCCTGTGTTGACCGAAAACCTGACCGGTCTGGCCCGTCTGGTGCGCATGACCGTGATCCCGGCGATGGAAAACGTGGCGCTTTGGCATGAGCGTGACATCTCGCACTCCTCAGTGGAACGTGGCATTGGTCCGGATGCAACCGTGACGCTGGACTTCGCGCTGAACCGTCTGGCCGGTGTGGTTGAGAAGATGCTGATCTTCCCCGACAACATGCTGGACAACATGAACAAATTCCCCGGTCTGGTGATGTCGCAGCGGGTGCTTCTGGCCCTGACCCAGGCCGGTGTCAGCCGTGAAGACGCCTATTCCATGGTGCAGCGCAACGCCCTGAAGGTCTGGGAAGAGCGTGTTGATTTCCGCGAGTTGCTGCTGGCCGATGATGAGGTTGTGGCCGCGCTTGGCGTTGATGGCATCAACGAGAAATTCGACATGGGCTATCACACCAAACATGTCAACACGATCTTCAAACGGGTGTTTGGCGAAGCCTAAGCCGCCTGTCCTGAGATGATGAGACCGCCCCTTTCGGGGGGCGGTTTTTTTGGGCCGGTGGGGCTGGCGGGACGCCCATTCGATTTTGCGCCGGATTTGTGGTAGGGTAGCGGATCTTTAGGGAGACCTGCCAATGTATCGAACTCTTGTGATCGCCGCCCTTTTGACCGTGGCCCCCATCACGTCTTATGCGATGGGCTGTTCCTCCGGCCATAGCCAGCAAGCGATGAGCTGCGCCGACGGCACCGTCTGGGATGAAACCGCACGGGCCTGCGTCAAGGTCACCGGCTGACGCCCCTTCGACGGATCGGACCCGTTGAAACCAGCCAGAGGCATCGCCTTTGGCATGGGAGCTTTTGAGCGTCTCCAAGCCATTCACGCCCCAAACAAAGGCGCAATTACAGCGCCTTAGGGCCCAAATCTCACCTTCAAATTGGTCTACAGGCCGGCGCAACCAGCGCGCCGTTTCCCTGTCACCTGCGCGAAAACTCTGCGGTGACAGTTACAAATGGATGCGTTAAAGCCGATATGTCGGCTTGCCCGGCCAGATCTTACGGCCCTTACACGGCGATCTGATATCCCCTCAAGCCACGGATCCGCGCCGCGTATGTCCCAAAACACCAAAGCCATTTTGCTGATGATCAGCGCCATCTTTTTCTTTGCCGCAATGGATGCCACCGCCAAGGAGTTGAGCCAACGGGTTGGCACCCTGCAGGCGGTCTGGGCCCGTTACGCCGGTCAAACCATGATGGTATTCCTGATCGTTCTGCCCCGCATTCAGACTGTGGCGCGCACCCGCTATCCACTGTTGCAGCTGGCGCGTTCGGTGATCCTGCTTGGGGCGACCGCCTCCTTCTTTACCGGGATCACCCATATTGGTCTGGCTGAGGCCACCGCCATCATGGACATCAACCCGGTGCTGATCACCCTGGGCGCGGCGCTGTTTTTGGGGGAACCGCTGGGCCCACGCCGCGCCTTTGGCATTGCGGTATCGCTGATCGGCGCCTTGATCATCATCCGCCCCGGCAGCGGTGTGTTTTCGGTCTATGCGCTGTTCCCGCTGGCGGCGGCGTTTTTCTATTCGGCCTATAACCTTGTTACCCGCTATGTGGGCATGAATGAGGATCCCTGGACCTCGCTCCTTTACACGGCGGCCTTTGGCGCGGTGATCCTCAGCTGTCTGGTGCCGTTTTACTGGACGCCGCTGGATTTGACCTCCTTTGCGCTGCTGTGCCTCCTGGCCTGTTTCGGCACCATCTCGCAGTTGTTGCTGATCAAGTCGCTGTCACTGGGTGAGGCCGGGATGCTGGCGCCCTTTGCCTATGTCGGGCTGATCTTTGCCACGCTCTGGGGCATGGTCTTCTTTGATGAATACCCGGATTTCTGGACGGTGATCGGGGCGCTTGTGATTGTTGTGGCTGGGATTTATGTCTGGCATCGAGAAACTGCGCAGAAACGGACCTGATCCCAGATGGCCCAACCCAAGCCCCCCTTTCTGACCCGTGCGGGCCAGTACACGGCCAATCTGATCCTCAGCGCACCGCTGAAGCTGGCACTGTGCCTGCCCTATCGGCCACGGGTCTGGCTGATGGGCGCGATGATGTCGCGGGTGCTGGCGCCGCTTCTGGGCTATCGCAAGCGGGTGCGAGACAATCTGGATCTGGTCTGGGCCGACCTGTCTGAGGCCGACAAGCGCCGCCTGGCCCGGCAAGTGCCGGAAAACTTTGGCCGCACGCTGGTGGAAATCTATTCCGGCGCGCAGCTGAAGGAACATTTGGCCGAGACCAAACCCGAAGGCCCCGGTGTGGCGGCCCTTGAAAAGGCCCATACCGAGGGGCGGCCTGTCATTCTGGTCTCCGGGCATTTTGGCAACCACGACGCGGTGCGCGCCACGGTGTCACGTGATTTTTCGCCCGTGGGCGCACTCTACCGGCCGCTGGACAACAGCTATTTCAACGAACATTGGGAAGCCGCGATCGAAAGCGTCGCCGAACCCGCCTTTGCCCGCGGTCGCCGTGGGCTGGCCCAGATGGTGAAATACCTGCGCAGCGGCAACATCATCGCTCTTCTGGTGGATCAGCATGTCAGCGACGGCGCGGATCTGACCTTCTTTGGTCATCCGGCCCGTACCACCCTGTCGGCTGCGGAAATGGCATTGAAGTACAACGCGCTGGTGCTGCCGGTCTTTGGTGTGCGCCAGCCCGATGGCTATGGTTTCCGTGCCATCATTCAGGATGAGATCCCCCATGGCAGCGCCGAGGACATGGCGCAGGCGATGAACGACGCGCTGGAGGCGATGGTGCGCCAGCATCCCGAGCAATGGTTCTGGGTGCATCGCCGCTGGAAACAACGTGGTAAGAAAAAAGCCGGCTGAGGGGTCCCCCGCCGGCTCCTGATTTCTCTGATCGCTGGTTCAGCGCAGACGCGCCGCGGCCAGAATGCGGCCCGGGCCACGTTCCTGCACGATCACCACCAGCGGATCCTCTCCGCTGACCTTGGTGCTGAGATCCAGCGGCCGGCGCATGTTCCATTCATCGAGGAGCTGCCAGTCGGTGACGATATTGGCGTAGGTGATTGTACGGCCAGCGTTTTCGCCAGAGCGGATCTGCACCGATTTGCGCGGCATGTAGCGCACAAGCTGCACCAGAACCGGGGTCTTGGCGCGGGCGACCTTGCTGGCTGTGACCTGCAGCTGATTGCCGGTGATCGACAGCTGTAGATCCACCGTGACCTCCGCCGCACCATGACGTTCAATCAACGCGTTGACGTTTTTGGGGTGGTTGCCGACCACATGTTCCTGCCCCTGCACGATCATCTGCGGTGTGTAGATCGAGCGGCGCCCGGCGGCGCTGGCATAGGCCTTCTGCCGTTCGGTGTGCTGCGGTGAGGCGAACTTGTCCTTCCAGCCGATATAATCCCAGTAATCCACGTGCAGCGCCAAGGGGATCACGTCATCCCGTTTGGCCAGCTCACCCAGAAAGGCATCTGCAGGCGGACAGGACGAACAGCCCTGCGAGGTGTAAAGCTCGACCACCACAGGGCGGTCTACAGATTGGGCGGCGGCCGCCGTGGGTAAGGCCACAGTCGTCACGCTGCCCCAAACGGCCAAAGCCGCGGCAAACTTGGTAACCAGTCGACGCATGAGTTTCGTTTTCCCCAACGAATGTCTTTTCTTGGTTTTAGCCAATTCGGGCTGAAATAACCAATCAATGATTTGTCACGAGACGGTGATAGCCTAAGTGATCGGACGGGACGTGCCAATTTTCACAGCACTTGTGCGGCCTTAGCGCAAAGGCATCCGCGCGCCAGACTTGATCGCTCACGCGGGATGCGGCAGAACCAATCGCAGCAAGACCCTTATCGTATTTCAAGAGGGAGACCAGCCATGCCCATCACAGTTGGACAAGACAGTGCCAAAACGCGTCAAACCCTGACCGCTGGCAGCCAATCGATTTCCTATTATTCCATCCCCGCCGCTCAGGCCGCAGGCCTTGGCGATTTCGCCAAGCTGCCCGCCGCGCTGAAGGTGGTCTTGGAAAACATGCTGCGCTTTGAGGACGGGGGGCGCACCGTGTCTGTTGACGATATCAAAGCCTTCGCCGAATGGGGCGCCATGGGGGGTAAAAACCCGCGTGAGATCGCCTATCGCCCGGCCCGCGTTTTGATGCAGGACTTCACCGGCGTGCCGGCGGTGGTGGATCTGGCCGCGATGCGCGACGGCATTGTCGGCCTTGGAGGTGACGCACAGAAGATCAATCCGCTGAACCCGGTGGATCTGGTCATCGACCATTCGGTGATGATTGACGAATTTGGCAATCCGCGGGCCTTCCAGATGAATGTGGACCGCGAATATGAACGCAATATGGAGCGTTATCAGTTCCTGAAATGGGGTCAGTCCGCCTTCAACAATTTCCGCGTGGTGCCGCCGGGCACCGGGATCTGCCATCAGGTGAACGTGGAATATCTGGCGCAAACCATCTGGTCCGACACCGATCAGAACGGTGACATGGTCGCCTACCCCGACACGCTGGTCGGCACCGACAGCCATACCACCATGGTGAACGGTCTGGCCGTGCTGGGCTGGGGTGTTGGCGGGATTGAGGCTGAGGCCGCTATGCTGGGTCAGCCGATTTCCATGCTGATCCCCGAAGTTGTTGGTTTCAAACTGACCGGCGAAATGGTCGAAGGCACCACCGCCACCGATCTGGTGCTGAAAGTGGTGGAAATGCTGCGCGCCCATGGCGTGGTCAGCAAGTTTGTGGAGTTCTACGGCGACGGGTTGGACAATCTGCCCCTGGCCGATCGCGCCACTATTGCCAATATGGCGCCGGAATATGGTGCCACCTGCGGTTTCTTCCCGATCGACGGCGAGACACTGCGCTATATGCGCCAAACCGGCCGGGATGAGGATCGCCTGGCGCTGGTTGAGGCCTATGCCAAGGAAAACGGGCTGTGGCGGGATGCGGATTATGATCCGATCTACACCTCCACGCTGGAGTTGGACATGGGCACCATTGTGCCCGCGATCTCAGGCCCGAAACGGCCGCAAGACCACATCGCCCTGACCGAAGCCAGTGCCGCCTTTGGTCGCGAGATGGCAGAGACCTTCAAACGTCCTACGGACAAGACCGTGGCGGTTGCGGGCGAAGATTACAGCCTGTCGTCAGGCAAGGTGGTCATCGCCTCGATCACCTCCTGCACCAACACCTCAAACCCCTATGTGATGATCGGGGCCGGTCTGGTGGCCCGCAAGGCGCGTGCCCTGGGGCTGAACCGCAAGCCCTGGGTCAAAACCTCGCTCGCGCCGGGGTCACAGGTGGTGACCGAATATCTGGAGGCCGCAGGCCTGCAGGAGGATCTGGATGCCATCGGTTTCAACCTTGTGGGCTATGGCTGCACCACCTGCATCGGCAACTCTGGCCCGTTGCAGCCGGAGATTTCCAAAGCAATTGCTGATGGCGATCTGGTGGCCACCTCAGTCCTGTCAGGCAACCGCAACTTTGAGGGCCGGATCAGCCCGGATGTGCGCGCCAACTATCTGGCTTCGCCCCCCTTGGTGGTGGCCTATGCGCTGGCCGGTGACATGAATATCGACCTGACAACAGAACCTCTGGGTCAGGATCAGAACGGCAAAGATATCTTCCTGAAAGACATCTGGCCCAGCAATGCCGAGATTGCGGAACTGGTTGAGAAAACCGTCACCCGTGAGGCCTTCCTCAGCAAATATGCCGATGTCTTCAAAGGGGATGAGAAATGGCAAAGCGTCGAGGTGCCTCAGCAGGAGGTCTATGATTGGCCTGCCAGCTCAACCTACATCCAGAACCCACCCTATTTCCAAGGCATGGGCATGGAGCCGGGCAAAATCAGCAACGTTGAAGGTGCCAAGGTGCTGTTGGTGCTGGGCGATATGGTCACAACCGACCACATCTCCCCCGCGGGCAGCTTTGCCGCCTCCAGCCCGGCGGGGCAGTATCTGACCGACCGGCAGGTGCAACCGCGTGAGTTCAACTCCTACGGATCGCGCCGGGGCAACCATGAGGTGATGATGCGCGGCACCTTTGCCAACATCCGCATCAAGAACGAAATGCTGGACGGGGTTGAAGGCGGTTATACCAAAGGTCCCGATGGGCAGCAGACCTCGGTCTATGAGGCGTCGATGGCCTATCAAGAGGCCGGCACGCCGCTGGTGGTCTTTGGCGGTGAACAATACGGTGCCGGATCCAGCCGCGACTGGGCGGCCAAAGGCACCGCGCTGTTGGGCGTCAAAGCGGTGATTGCGGAAAGCTTTGAGCGGATCCACCGGTCAAACCTTGTTGGTATGGGGGTGATTCCGTTCGAATTTACCGGCGGGGACAGCCGCAAGACGCTGGGGCTGACCGGAGAGGAAACCGTTTCCATCACCGGCCTCGACAGTGTGGAGCCGCTGCAAGAGGTGCCCTGCACCATCACCATGGGCGATGGTACGGTGAAGGACATCACCCTGAAATGCCGGATCGATACCGAGGTTGAGGTAGAATACATCGAAAACGGTGGCGTGCTGCATTATGTGCTGCGCAATCTGGCCAAGTCCTGACCTCGCAACCGAATAACTGCACATAAACAGGTGGTTAAAGCCCGAAGCGATGCAAATCCTTCGGGCTTTTCTATGGCACCCTACGGGACCGGTGGGCGGCAACACTCCCCTTTAGCGGGATGAGATCCGAAAAAACTCACCCTATTGGGAGATTTCTTTGCGGATCGCCCTAAGAAATCAGCCTGCATGCCGTACTAATGGATAGCTATACGATTGCACAGGGTGGCTGGAAGGGGTCTCCAGAGAGATACCACTCATGTGCAGGCAATTCCTTTTTTAGCTGGGCCCGGTCTTGTACCGGGCCCTTTTTATGTCCGCTGACCCTAGGCGGTGACAGTGGACCATTGCCGGATCTGCGCGGCCAGGGGGGACAGGGTGACACCAAATGTCGCCTCAACCTCACCCGTGTTGATGGCTAGCTGATCAGGCGCCACCTGGTTCAAGGCACCATAAAGGTCGCTCAACACATAGCTCAGACCCGGTGCGCCCAGGGCGGCCTCCGCCCGGTTGCCAAAGGCCTCGGGCGTCAGTGGCTGGAAGCTCAACGCACGCCCTTGCCAGTCAGACAGCAGCTGTGCCAGCTTGCCCCCAGTGACCGCGTCGGGGGTGGCGATTTCATAGGCTTTGCCCGCCAGATCCGGCCGCTGCAGCGCCGCTGCGGCCACCACTGCCTGATCGCGGTGCGAGGTCCAGCTGACGCGGTGTTCCGGGCTGAGCGGCGGGTAATCCACGATCCCCTCACTGGCCATGTTTGGCAGGAAGGCCGGGATTTGCAGGTTTTCCAGATAAATCGTTGGCTGCAACACAATGGCCGGAATGCCCGAGGCCAGAATGGCATCCCGCGCCGCGGTATTGCCGGAAATCATCGCTGAAGCCGGATAGCGCTCACCCGTGCTGCCCGAGGTCGAATAGACCAGCAATGGCAGCGCCACCTCATGGGCCACCTCAATCAGGTTCTGCAGCCAGCGCTGCGGCGCCTCGGGGTCTGTCGGCATCGGCAGGTGCACGAAAGCCGCAGACACGCCGGTCAAAACCGTAGCCAGCGCCGCCTTGTCATCCAGCGTTGCCGCATAGGCCTCAGCGGTCGGATGACGCAGCGCCACCTTAGCAGCATCACGGGCCACAGCGCGAACCTGCAGCCCTGCCTGCAACGCCTCTTCAACCACGGGGGCGCCCTGTGCACCGGTTGCCCCAAAAATCGCCACTTCCTTTGTCATCTCTGGTTCTCCATAATGTGATGGTTACGATTAGGAACCACACATAGGCGCCCCATGAAGACCGCGAAAGAAGGCATGATTTCATCAGATAGGCACGTTGAGGTAACCACCCCAATGGCCGTGGACACTGTCACAGCGATGAATGACGGCGTGGATGAATGGGTGGCCAATGACTTTGCCGGCAGCTGCCCGGTGCGCGATGTGCTGGACCGGATCGGTGACAAATGGTCGGTACTGGTGATCCTGCGGCTGGGGCGGCGCACCGAACGGTTCCGCCAATTGCTGCGGGCGGTTGACGGGATCTCCCAGCGAATGCTGACCGTCACCTTACGCGGGTTGGAACGAGACGGTCTGGTCCACCGTGAGGTTCAGCCCACCAGCCCGCCGACGGTGGAATACAGCCTGACCCCGCTGGGCCAGTCGCTGCTGTCCCATATCACCGGTCTGGCGACCTGGGCGGTGGCGCAAGAGGCCGACATTAAGAACGCCCGGCAAGACTATGATAAAAAACACGATCAGGCATAGAAAAGGCCGGTGAGATCACCGGCCCGTCCGCTTGATTTAAGGGGCAAGCAGCGCGGGCCGATCACTCAGCCGCGCGCGCCTTTTCTATCGCCGGGGCCAAAACGCCCTCAATCACCCGCTGGGTCACGGGGCCAGCGTGGCGGGTCACGATGCGACCCGCGCCGTCGATCACATAGGTTTCCGGCACGCCATAGACACCCCAGTTCAGCGCCATGCGGCCATTGCCGTCCTGGCCCACCGCCTCATAGGGGTTGCCCAGCTCCGCCAGGAAATCCAACGCATTGGCCGGGTTGTCTTTGTAATTCACCCCGTAGATCGGCAGCCCCTGTTCACGCAGCGCCTCCAGATTGGGATGTTCCACCCGACAGGGCGCGCACCAGCTGGCCCAGTAGTTCACCAGCTTGACCTGACCATCTTTCATGTCAGCCAGATCAAACATCGGCAGATCCCCCAGCGGCGTCATCTCAACGCTGGGCACGTCGCGACCGGCCAGCGCCGTGGGCAGCTCATCCGGGTTTTCCCGCATCATGCCGATGAAAAACGTCGCGGCCAGACCGCCGAAGATCACCGGCGGCAGCACCATCAAAATGTTGACCTTAGCCATCTGCCTGCTCCTGTGCCTTGCCACCGGTTTTGCTGCGGGCCTCAACCTCGGCCAGCTGCGCCTTGACCTTGCGGGCACGCAGGACCGACAGCACCACCAGCGCCACGATCAGCCCAAGCGAAATGGCGTAGGAGGAGAGCACCGCCTCAGCGTATTTTCCCAGATCAGGCATCATTGCATCCTTTCACGGGCCAAGAGCGCCCGCATGCGACGGGCACGAATTTCAGTTTGGGTGCGCAGGAAGACCAGCGCGATGAACAGCATCAGGAAGCCTGCCATGGAGATGAACAGCGGCGTTGCAAAGATATTGCTCACCCGCTCCTCGGTGTCGCCCGCAAGGGCGCTGGCGCGCAGGACCGAGGCACCCTGATGCAGGCCCTGGTTCCAGAAGTTCACCGCGTAGCGGCTGAGAAGCGCAAAGACCGATCCGACAAGACACAGGATCGAGGTCAGATCGGCGGCGGTGTCATCATCCTCAATCGCGGACCACAGCGCGATATAGCCCAGGTAGAACAAAAACAGGATCAGGAAGGAGGTCAGCCGCGGGTCCCATTCCCACCAGGTGCCCCACATCGGCTGGCCCCAAATCGCCCCGGTGGCCAGCGCAATCACCGTCATCACCGCACCAATTGGGGCGGCGGCACGGGCAGCCAGCGCCGACACGTGATGCCGGCGCACGATCCAGACCATCGAAGCCACCAGCATCATCGCCCAGGCGTTAATAGCCATCATGGCCGAGGGCACATGGATATAGATGATCTTGACCGTTGAGCCCTGACGGAAGTCATCCGGCGTGAAGAAAAACCCCCAAACCAGACCCAGCACCATCAGGCCAAGCGCCAGCGCTGAGACCCAGGGCAACAGCCGGTCCGTGGTCGCAATAAATTTTTTTGGGTTGGCATATTCCCAGATCGAGCTCATGTCTCTTTCCTATCCGTCCTGACGCCCATTGCAAGAGCGTCCCTGTTCAAGTCTTCGTCGGTTCCATATCGGCCATTAAACGTGCCCCCTATCTAAGGTTCACACGCAAAACAGCGGCTGAGGCAAATGGCAGCAGTGCGATCATCGCGCATGTGATCCCCGCCAGCATCAAGAGCGATGTCTGCGCGTTCAACCCCTCAATCGACCGCCGCGCCATCTCGGCGCCGAAAATCAGCGTCGGCACATAGAGCGGCAGCACCAAAAGGCTCAGGAGCAGCCCACCGCGTTTCAACCCCACCGTCAGCGCCGCGCCAAAGGTGCCAATCACGCTCAGCGCCGGGGTGCCGATCAACAGCGACAACACCAGCGGGCCATAGCCAGCGATTGGCAGGTTCAAAAGGATGGCAAAGACCGGCGCCGCCAGCACCAGCGGCAGCCCGGTGGTCAGCCAATGGGCCAGCGCCTTGACGCTGACAATTGCCTCCAATGGCAGCGGCGCGGTGGCCAAAAGATCAAGCGAGCCATCCTCCCAGTCCAGCGCAAAGATCCGGTCCAGTGACAACAGGCACGCCAGCAGCGCGCCCAGCCACAGAACCCCCGGGGCGATTTTGCTCAGCAGACCAGAATTTGGCCCGACGCCAAAGGGCACCAGCACCACCACGATCAGGAAAAAGGCCAGCCCCAGACCAAAGCCGCCCCCGGCGCGAATGGCCAGTTTCAGATCACGCATCAAAAGGGCAATCACAGGAACGCTCCGTCAAAATCTTCCAGCGCCGGTGGTTTGGCTTTGAACGGGCCCACATCCAGCACCCGCGCCTCAGCCAGCCCCAGATCGATATGGGTGGCCAACAGCGCCAGACCTCCGCCCGCCAGATGGGCCCGCACGGCCTCGGCAAAAAGCTGCACCGCGCTGGTGTCCAGTGACACGGTTGGCTCATCCATCACCCAGACAGGGCGGCCCGTAACCACCATGCGCGCCAGACCCAACCGCCGTTTCTGCCCCGCCGACAGTGCGCCTGCGGGCCGTGCCGCCAGCGCCTCCAGGTCAAAGGCCTGCAGCGCCGGGGCGATCGATCCGGTGCCAAAGACCGCGGCCCAGAACTCGAGGTTCTCCGTCACACTCAGCGGGGCCTTGATGCCATCGGCATGGCCGGCATAGGCCATCTGCTCGCGGTCAAGGCTGACCTCCCCCTGCAGCGCCGGCTGCAGACCTGCCACCGTGCGCAACAAGGTGGTCTTGCCGATCCCATTGGGGCCACGCAGCACCAGCGCCTCGCCCGCCCTGACGGCAAAGCTGACGCCTTCCAGAACTTTGATCCCGCCACGGATCACGGTGAGGTCTGACACATTCAATTCCATGCAATGGTCCTATCCCATTGTTTGCGCATCGCAAAGCGCCTTAATGCCTGCCGCGACACCGCGTCTTGACCTGTGTCAGGCAAACCGGGGAAATCTACCGAAAATCGCTTTCAACGTTTCAGAAATACTCTGGGGGTGACGTTCAAAACCCTTTTGAACGGAGGGGGCAACGCCCCCTTCCCCCTCAAACCGGCAGCACCGCCAGCGCCACACGCCGCCCTTCTGACAACAGCACGTTATAGGTGCGGCAGGCCGAGGGGGAGGACATCACCTCAACCCCAACACCGGCCGCGTCCAACTCAGCACGCAAATCTTTGGGCAGATGAGCAATCTCTGCCCCCATGCCGACGAAGATCACGTCATGATCGCCGGCCAGCGCTTTCAGCGCCTCAGCGTCCTGCAGCCCGGCCCAGCTGCGAGCCTGCTTTTCGGTCACGATCACCGCGCCTTCGATCACCTTGCCGCCGATGCGGAAAAACCCAGGGCCATAGCCATCCACTGGCACGGCGTCGCTGAAACTCACTTCGTTAAGCTGCATCCTGTCCCCCTGTCCTAACGATCATCGCCGACTGTACTGACCCAAGCGGCCCAACCGGTCCAACTGGCCGACCCCTCAGCCATCCCACAGCGGCAACCCGCTGAGGCCAACCGTGATCATCACCACATAGCCAAACACACGATACAGTATCTGGCGGTCGGGGTGGAACATAGCGGCCCCAGCCAGATTGCCCAGCAGATTCGGGATCGCCAGCACCAGCCCCAGCACCAGCGGCATCAGCGCCATTTCGCCCTGCAGGCTCAGGACGCCGATCAGGAACAGATCCACCACCACCAGATAGAGCATGATATTGGCCCGCGTCACCGCAGCCGCGGTTGTGGAGGCCATATAAAGCAGGATCACCGGCGGCCCGGGCAGACCGGCCACTCCACCAATGAAGCCCGAGACCAGCCCGGTGCCATATTGCAGCGGCGGCGTGATTGCCCCCTTGAGGCGCATACCGCTCATCAGCAGAAACGGCACCATCAGCGCAATGGCGCTCACCGCATAGCGAAACACCTCCGGCTCCACCGCCAGCAGCACCGCAAGGCCGATCGGAAGAGCCACCGCCCCGCCCAGGGCGATGCGGCCCACCTGCCCCAGGTCTGCGGTGCGCCAGGCACTGGGCAGGTTGGGGATCGGGCCAAAGACCTCCATCACCACAAGGGTGATCAGCGCCCAGACCGGCGGCATGAATTGGCCTGCGATGGGCATATAGACAAGGGCGGCGCCAAAGCCTGAAAAGCCCCGCACCGCCCCTGCCAAAAATACCCCTGCATAGAGCCATGCCAGCCCATCAAAGGCCAGCACTTCGCTCAGAATGTCAGGCATCTACGTTCCCGAACTGATTGCCCTGATTGTTGTCAGGCTTGGACCAGTCGCGTTTCACACCCAGCATCAGCACCACATTCTTGGCCACATAGACCGAAGAATAAGTGCCCACAATGACGCCCCAGGTGATGGCAAACACAAAGCCACGGATCACGTCGCCACCCAGCGTCAGCAGGGCGATCAGCGCCAGAAGCGTGGTACCCGAGGTCATGATCGTCCGGCTGAGGGTTTCGTTCACGGTGAGGTTCATCAGATCGGTCAGCGGTTTCACTTTATATTTAATCAGGTTTTCACGCAGACGGTCAAAGATCACCACGGTGTCGTTGATCGAATAGCCGATGATCGTCAGCAGCGCCGCGATGGTGGCCAGTTCGAACCGGATCTGCAGCACTGAGAAGATGCCGATGGTCAGGATCACGTCATGCGCCAGTGCTGCCACCGCGCCGACCGAGAACTGCCATTCAAAGCGCAGCCAGATATAGAACAGGATCGCCGCCAGCGAGGCCGCAACCGCAATGATCGCGGTTTGGATCAGCTCACCCGAGACCTTGGGGCCAACAGATTCGACCAGCGGGAAGGTGATCGAGGGATCCACGCCTCTCAGCGCGTCTTCGATCTGGGTGATCACCTCTTCGGTGACGCTTTCCTGACCTTCCTGCGCCTGGATACGGATCATCGCAACATGCTCATCCTCGGCAAAGGAAGGATCAAACACCTCGGTGATCGACACATCGCCCAGCCCCAGCGGATCCAGCGCGCCACGGTAGGCGCCCACATCCACGGCGGTTTCGGCCTGTGTCCGGATGGTGGTGCCACCACGGAAATCGATGCCGAAGTTCAGGCCAATGACCAGCCAGGCCACCAGCGAGGCAATGACCGCCACCACAGACAGGCCCATGGTCAGCTTGCGCAGGCGGAAGAAGTCGTAATTGGGGACTTCGCTAAACAGTCTCAAACGCATGATCAGACCTCGATGGTTTTGGGGCGTTTACGTTCGAACCACATCACGATCAGCAGCCGCGTCACGAAGATCGCGGTGAAGACCGAGGTGAGGATCCCGAGGCCCAGTGTGATCGCAAAGCCTTTGACCGGGCCCGAGCCCATGACGAAGAGGATCACAGCAATAATGAAAGTGGTGATATTGGCATCGATGATCGCCGAAAGTGCGCGGTCATAGCCCAGCTCAATCGCGCGGGCTGGCCCTTTGGCGGTGCGCAGTTCTTCGCGGATCCGTTCAAAGACCAGCACATTGGCGTCCACCGCCATACCGATGGTCAAAACGATACCAGCGATACCCGGCAAGGTCAGCGTGCCGCCGATAAGGCTGAGCGCGCCAAAGATCAGGGCGACGTTCACCAAAAGCGCGATGTTGGCGAACAGACCAAACAGGCCATAGCTCAGCACCATGAAGACCAGAACCGCGACGAAGGCCACGATACAGGCGATCTGACCGGCGGCGATACTGTCTGCCCCCAGTTCTGGCCCGATGGTGCGCTCTTCGAGGAACTCCAGACCCGCAGGCAGCGCACCAGCACGCAGCAGAACCGCCAGGTTGGTGCTTTCCTCAACGGTGAAGTTGCCGGTGATGATACCGGACCCACCCGGGATGTGCGACTGGATCACGGGGGCCGAAATGACCTCGCCATCCAGAACAATCGCAAAGGGGTTGCCGATGTTTTCAGCGGTGTAATCGCCGAACTTCCGCGCGCCTGTTGTGTTGAAGCGGAAGTTCACAGCCGGACGACCGTTCTGGTCAAAGGCGGGCTGGGCATCCACCAGTTCCTCACCGGTGACCACAGGAACCTGTTCCAGAACATAGTATTCGCCTTCAGTGTCCAGCGACGGCAACAGTTCATTGCCCGCGCCCGCCGGCATATCGGCGTTGGAAGTGCGGGTCACAACCGGCTGGAAGGTCAGCTGCGCCGTGGTGCCGATGATCGCTTTCAGCTCAGAGGCCGAACCAATGCCGGGCACCTGAATGAGGATCCGGTCCGAACCCTGACGCTGAATGGTCGGCTCACGCGTGCCCACTTCGTCAATCCGGCGGCGGATGATTTCCAGCGATTGCGCCACGGTGCGCTCATCGGTGGCAACACGCTCGGCCTCAGACAGGGTGACAACGATATCGGCGCCATCAACGGCGACGTCAATGTCGGTGGCCCCGGCGCCGGACAGGCTGACAACCGGGCGGGCCAGACCGCGCACCAGTTCGGCGGCCGCGCCAACCTGATCCGGTTTCTGGTTCAACCGCACCCGCAGCTCAGCGCCTTCGGTCTTTTGCAGACGGATGGTGCCGATGGTGTCGCGCTCTTCGCGCAGGAGGTCGCGCACTTCTGGCCACATGGCCTCAAGGCGGCTTTCGTAAACATCGGCCACCTGCACCTCAGCAAGGAGATGCGCGCCACCGCGCAGGTCCAGACCCAGATTGACCAGGCTAGACGGCAGGAAAGACGGCCATTGCGCCGCCTGCTCTTCCAGACCATTGCCCGAGGCGCCTGTTTCCAACGCGGCGACCGCGTCATTACGGGCCTCAACCCGCGCATAAAACCCATTTGGAAGGGCACAGAGGATCCCGAGCGCACAAACCGCCCAGATCAGCACCCGTTTCCACATATCAATCTGAAGCATAGTGAACCGCTTTCAAAAAACAAAAGGCCCGGGGGTCAGGAAACCCTCGGGCCGGTCTTCGGGGTGAGATCAGCCTTCGGCCGGCTCAGTCTTGCTTTTCACCTGAGCGATGGTCGAGCGGACAACGCGGACCTTCACACCTTCGGCGATTTCAACTTCCAGCTCGTTTTCCGCGTCTTTGACCTTGGAAACCTTGCCGATCAGACCGCCCTGGGTGACCACCTGATCGCCCTTGCGCAGCGCGTTCACCATGTTCTGATGCTCTTTCATCTTCTTCTGCTGCGGACGGATCAGCAGGAAATACATGATACCGAAGATGAGAATGAGGGGGATGAACTGGCCGATGGCTTCCATATGTCTGTCCTTAGATCCGTTAGGCGGCTTGAGCCGCGATTTGGCAGGGAACCTATGTGCGCTAACGGGGTTTTGCAAGGCGGGTTGCGCATTGCAGTCAGGCTTTTACGGGCTTTGCAGGCCATGCCCTAGGGGCGGCAGCTTCTGATCGCGGGCAGATCACGGGTTGATCCCCGCTTCCAACGCCCCCGCACGGCGCAATGGTGGCTTTCAACCGAGACAAAAATCAGCAATAACGCCTGCGTTGAAGAATGATTCCGGTAAAGGAGCAAACCCATGCATGACATCAAAGCGATCCGCGAAAACCCAGAGGCCTTTGACGCCGGTCTGGCCCGCCGGGGGGCCGCGCCGATGTCATCAGAGGTGCTGAAACTGGACGAAGCGCGCCGGGCCAAGATCCTGGCGGCCGAAACCGCGCAGTCGGACCAGAAGAAAGCCGCCAAAGAAGTTGGCGCCGCCAAAGCCAAAGGTGATGAGGCCGAGTTTGAACGGCTGCGCGCCCTGGTGGGTGAGAAAAAGGCCGAAGTGGCCGCGATGCAGACCGAAGCCAAGGAGCTGGACGCGCAGCTCAATGACCTGCTGATGGGCCTGCCCAACCGCCTGCATGACGATGTGCCGGATGGCGCCGATGAGGATGACAACGTTGAGGTGCGCCACTGGGGCACCCCGCGCGAGTTCACCTTTGCGCCGAAAGAACATTATGAGCTGTCGGGTGTGCAGCCGGGTATGGATTTCGAAACCGCCGCCAAACTCTCAGGCTCGCGCTTTGTCGTGCTCTCCAAGGGCGTGGCCCGGGTGCACCGCGCGCTGGCGCAGATGATGCTCGACACCCATGTGGAAGAGCATGAGCTGCAGGAAACCTGGACCCCGGTTCTGGTGCGCGAAGAGATGATGTATGGCACCGGCCAGCTGCCGAAATTTGGTGAAGACAGCTACAAGACCGAAGATGGCTGGTGGCTGGTCCCAACCGCTGAGGTGACGCTGACCAATATCGTCAACGGCGAAACCGTCGATGAAGGCAGCCTGCCGCTGCGCTACTGCGCCCACACCCAGTGTTTCCGCTCCGAAGCGGGCAGCGCCGGTCGTGACACCTCGGGCATGTTGCGCCAGCACCAGTTTGAAAAGGTCGAAATGGTCTCGATCGTGCATCCCGAAAACTCGATGGAAGAGCATGACCGCATGACCCGCTGCGCTGAGGCGATCCTGGAAAAACTGGGCCTGCCTTATCGCACCGTGGTGCTGTGCTCGGGCGATATGGGCTTTGGCATGATCAAAACCCACGATCTGGAGGTCTGGCTGCCCGGCCAGAACAAATACCGTGAGATCTCCTCGGTCTCGGTGGCCGGTGATTTCCAGGCCCGCCGGATGAACGCACGGTTCAAACCTGCGGCTGGCGGCAAGCCTGAGTTTGTGCATACGCTGAACGGCTCCGGCCTGGCTGTGGGGCGCGCCCTGATTGCGGTGCTGGAAAACGGCCAGCAGGAAGACGGCTCCGTCACCCTACCAGCCGCGCTGCACCCCTATCTGGGCGGCAAGACCAAACTCAGCGCTGAAGGCGCGCTGGTCTGAACCGACCAAATTGTCTGAACACCGAAGGGGCCCGCTGGGCCCCTTTTTTGTGGCGCTGCGCGCCAGAGTATTTTTGAAACAGTGAATTGCCGCTTTCATCGTTCCCCAAATACTCGCGCCGCAGGCAGGCCCGAGGACCGAAGGTCCGAGACAAAAAGAGCGCCCCGAAGGGCGCCCAATTTAAGTCTGTTTAATGCGAGCCGCGGGGCAGACCGCGTTTTTTGTTCAGGTGTTTGCCAAGCGCGCCGGGCTTTTTGTCCTTCTTATTCCTATAGGGGTTCTTATCCCCCTGCCCGCGCATGGTCAGGCGGATCGGAGTGCCCGGCATGTCAAAGTCCTCGCGCAGACCGTTGACCAGATAGCGCGAATAGCTGTCGGGCAGCTTATCGGGCAGCGAACACATCACCACAAAGCCCGGCGGGCGGGTTTTGGCCTGGGTCATATAACGCAGCTTGATGCGGCGCCCCCCGGGGGCGGGCGGCGGGTGCTGTTCGGTCATCGCGTTCAGCCAGCGGTTCAGCTTGGCGGTCGAGACGCGACGGTTCCAGACGTTGTAGGCGCGTTCCACAGCCTCTTGCAGGCGGTTAAGGCCACGGCCGGTTTTCGCGGACACCGTAATCAGCGGCGCGCCGCGCAGCTGCGGCAGCAGCCGGTCGAAGCTTTCCTTCAGCGCCTTCAGTTTTTCCTGTTTCTCATCCTCGATGTCCCATTTGTTCACCGCGATGATCACCGCGCGGCCCTCACGTTCCGCCAGATCGGCGATGCGCAGGTCCTGCTGTTCAAAGGGAATGGCGGCATCCAGCAGAACAATCACCACTTCGGCAAATTTCACCGCGCGCAAACCGTCGGAGACCGAGAGTTTTTCGACCTTATCCTGCACCTTGGCGCGTTTACGCATGCCGGCAGTGTCCCAGATCCGCACCGGCAGGCCACCCCAGTCAATGGTCAGCGAGATGGCGTCACGGGTGATCCCGGCCTCGGGACCGGTCAGCAGGCGGTCTTCGCCGAGGATCTTGTTGATCAGGGTGGATTTGCCCGCGTTCGGGCGGCCCACCACTGCGATCTGCATCGGCTTGTCGAAGGTCGGCAGACGATAGGTGATCGGGTTGCCGTGTTCGTCCAGCACCTCTTCCTCATCATCGTCCATATGGACGTCAACATCGGTTTCCGGCGCATGCTGGGCAGCGCGTTCTTCGAACTCATCGGCGATGGGCTGCAGGATGTGCATCAGCTCCCCCATGCCTTCGCCGTGTTCACCGGACAGGCGCAGCGGGTCGCCGAGGCCAAGACTATAGGCCTCCAGCGCACCAGCTTCGCCAGCTTTGCCTTCGGCCTTGTTGGCCGCCAGGATCACCTTGTCGGCGCGTTTGCGCAGGATCTCGGCAAACATCTCATCCGTGGGGGTCAGACCGGTGCGGGCGTCGATCATGAACAGGCAGACATCCGCCATATCCACCGCGCGTTCGGTCAGGCGGCGCATGCGCCCCTGCAGACTGTCATCGGTGGCCTCTTCCAGACCGGCGGTGTCAATCACGGTGAATCGCAGGTGACCCAGTTTGGCATCGCCTTCGCGCAGGTCACGCGTTACCCCCGGCTGGTCATCGACCAGAGCCAGTTTTTTGCCGACTAAGCGGTTGAAAAGCGTAGACTTCCCCACGTTGGGGCGGCCTACAATGGCGAGGGTAAAGCTCATCTCAATGGCTCCGGACGGATGGCAGACGGCATGTCTGCGCTGGATAAAGGGCGGATCAAGCCGCCCTGTTATACCAGTTTTGCGTCAACGGAAAGCGTGCAATTGCCCTTTGGTGCCAACAACGTAAAGCGTGCCGCCTGCCACCACGGGGGCGGTGGTTGCGCCGCCGGGCACCTCAACCTGGCGGGTCATCTCACCCGTGGTGGGATCAAAGAAGCGCAGGAAGCCATCGTTGGAGGCCACGATCAGCTGACCACCGGCCAGAATGGGGCCGTGATGGGCGTAAACTTCGCTGGCTTTGCGCTGTTTCGGCTTCAGCAGATTGGGCAGTTTCTTGGCCCAGATCGTCACGCCGTCACGCGCATCGATGCGCAGCAGCTCATTGTGATCGCTGACCGCAAAGAGCGACCCTGAAAGCGGCAGAACCGGGCTGATCGCCCCTTCGCGCGCCGTCCAGAGGCGATCGCCCGTGTCAATGTCCAGCGCCAGAATACGACCGGCGTGCGAGCCGACATAGACCTTGGAGCCATCGATGACCGGATCGGCGGTGATGTCATTGACCTTAGCCAGGGCATCGCTGCGGCGCTGACCGGAGACATAGGCCGTCCACAGGCGCAGGCCGCCATTGCGGAAGGTGCCGTGCAGCGCGCCATCGCCAAAGGCAAAGATGGCAAATTTGTCATTCACGGCCGGGGCCGGTGCGCCCAGTACGTTGTTCACGTCGCTGGCTTGGGTGGTCTGCCAGCGGATGCGGCCAGTGTCGACTTCCAGTGCCCAGCCGGTGTCATCGCCGCCCACCAGATAGACCAGATCGCCGTAAACTGTTGGCGCGCCCGAGCCGGTGGAGCCGATATCCTGCTGCCACAGCACCTCACCCGTGGCGGGATCAAGCGCAGTGAACAGGCCAAAGCCCGAGGTGACAAAGACCTTGCCAGCGCCATAGGCCAGACCGCCGCCGGTGGCCTCACCAGAGCTGTCGCGGGCAGGTGTTAGGTCGCGGCTCCAAAGGACGGTGCCTGCGGTGCTGGTGGCGCTGACACGCGCTTCGGCGTCAAGGGTAAAGACCCGGCCGTCTGCCACAACAGGTTCTGCAGTGATACGGTTGCGGCGGCCATCGCCGGCGCCGATGTCAGCGCTCCAGACCAGCTGTGGCGCGGCGGCCAGGCTGGCGTGGCTGACACGGTTTTTCGGCGAGCCAAAGCGCTGGGTCCAATTGGCGTTCTGCACCATCTTGGGCAGCCGCACCTGCGTTGCAGCGCGGCTGACATCGGCGGCCAGATCTTCGACCGGTATACCACCGCTTAGAATGGCGCGCGGATCTTCCCGCTTGCCGGGCAGAATGCTTTCACGTTCGGAACACCCGGCCAGCACCGCTGCTGCGGAGACTGCCAGAATAATGGAACTGCGTTTCACCAAACCTGCCCTCTAAGTCTTTATCTCTTCAATTCTTGTCGCAAGACATCGGCTGTCTTGCTGGCTCACGCTTCGGAGCGGTCGCCCCCAAGCGCTACAATCAACTGAGTTGCGCGACGACGCAAGCCTGCGCTTGCCTCGGCATCCGCGGCAATCCGCTCAAGCCGTTCCAGTGCGGCGGTGGTGTCACCGGCCTCAACCTCAATCAGGGCCAGCTGTTCTTCGGCCAGCAGGCGCAGCGGTGAGGAGGTCTGGATCAGCCCTTCAAGCACCGCGCGGCGCTCATCGGCAGCCATATCACTGCCTTTCAGCAGCACGGATTTGAACCCGGCGATCTGGCGGTAGATGGCATCAACATCACCGTTGGAAGCCAGCGCATCAAGCAGGCTGGCGGCCTCAGCGTTGTTGCCAGCGGCCTGCAGTTCCGAAGCACGCTGCAGGGTCAGAACTGCGCCCGCCATGGTGCCTTCGGCCGATACATCTGCCAGAGCAGCAGCGCGAGCGGCGGGATCTTCGGCTTCCAGCGCGGTCATGATTCCATCGCCAAGCGCCTGCGCTGCGGCGCGATCCTGCGCTTTGTTGTATTCATTCCACGAGGCGCCGCCCACAATGGCCACAACGCCCACAACCGCAATCCAGCCATAGCGACGGATCAGGCCATAAAGCCGGTCACGGCGCACTTCTTCGCTGACTTCTTCAATGAAACTATCGGTTTCGCTCACGGCACTGCCCCCTTGGTTTGGTTTCTCTTAGCGCTTTGGCACGCCACTGCCAAGTACCCGCAACAATGGGCTGCGGCAGGTTGCCACTATCGGCTTGCAGCGGCTAGGCGGCAGGGATAAACTGAACTAAATCGTTCAGAACGGCTCGGAGGACCTTGTAATTGATCGCAGGGTGGCCAACTAACGTACTATCTGAACGGAAGAAATTTAGTCTAAGGACCCCGTAGATGCGAATTGTCCCAGTTTTGACCGCCATTGTGGTGACTGCAACACTGTACCTATTGATCATGGAGCGTGAGACGTTCATGGCCTTTGCCCTTGGCCAAGATGAAGTGAGCGCAGAAGACACCACTGCAATTCCTGCCACAGACAGCGCTGAAATGCAGGCTGTTGCGCAAAACCTCGTGCGTGTTGTGGTGCAGAGCTCAGAAAGCGAAGAGATCGACAGCGCCGTTCAGCTGCGTGGTGAGACCGAGGCCGCGCGCGAGGTGCAGGTGATGGCTGAAACCACGGCTGTGGTGATTTCCGACCCGCTTCGCCGCGGGTCTTTTGTTGAGGCAGGACAGGAAATGTGCCGCCTTGATCCCGGCACCCGTCACACCAATCTGGCGCAGGCTCAGGCCGATCTGGCCAATGCCCGCGCCCAGGTGCCCCAGGCGCAGGCCCGCGTGAAAGAAGCGCAGGCCCGTTTGGACGAGGCCCAGATCAACGACAATGTGGCCAAGAAGCTGTCGCAGACCGGGTACGCCTCGGAAACCCGTGTTGCTGGAACCCAGGCCGCTGTGGTCTCGGCTGAGGCTGGTGTAGAAGCCGCCCGTTCCGGCCTTGAAACCACGCAGGCCGGCATTCGCGCCGCTGAGGCGGCAGTTGCGGCGGCCGAAAAAGAGATTGAGCGCCTGACGATCAAAGCGCCTTTCGCGGGCCTCCTGGAAACCGACACAGCTGAGCTGGGCAGCCTTCTGGGGGCTGGCGGCGTTTGTGCCACCATCATTCAACTGGATCCGATCAAGGTTGTCGGCTACGTGCCGGAAACGCAGGTCCACCGGGTGTCGCTGGGCAGTCTTGCCGGTGCCCGCCTGACCGATGGTCGCGAAGTGCGTGGCCGGGTGACCTTCCTGTCGCGTTCGGCAGATCCTGAAACCCGCACCTTCCGCGTTGATATCGATGTTGCCAACGCTGATATGTCGATCCGCGATGGTCAGACCGCAGATATTCTGATCGCCTCGGCCGGTACGATGGCGCATCTGCTGCCCGGGTCGGCGCTGACGCTGAACGACACCGGTGATCTGGGTGTGCGGATTGTCGAGAGCGGCAATATCGTGGCCTTCAAACAGGTCAACCTGATGCGCGACACCAGCGAAGGTGTCTGGGTCACCGGATTGGCGGACAAGGTTGATGTGATCGTTGTGGGTCAGGAATTTGTGATCGACGGCGTGAAGGTTGAGCCCACCTACCGGGAGGCCGCACAATGACGGGTATCGTCGATTGGGCCGCATCCCGTGCGCGGATGGTGCTGGCCTTTGTTCTGCTATCGCTGCTGGCTGGGGGCTTTGCCTATTCCAGCCTGCCCAAAGAGGGCGAACCGGATATTGAAATCCCGGCGCTCTTCGTCTCGGTCCCCTTCCCCGGCATTTCGGCCACTGACGCGGAAACGCTGCTGGTCAAGCCGATGGAAACCGAACTGGCTGATCTGGACGGGCTGAAAGAGATGTCCGCCACCGCCGCCGAAGGCTATGCCGGTGTGGCGCTGGAATTCGAATTTGGCTGGGACAAGACCAAGATCATGGCCGACGTGCGCGACGCCATGTCGAAAGCCGAGGGCAACTTCCCCGCTGGGTTTGAGAGCTATTCGGTCAATGAGATCAACTTCTCTGAGTTTCCGATCCTGATCGTCAACCTGACCGGTGATGTGCCGGAACGGACGATGTACAGGGTGGCTAAGGATCTGCAGGACAAGCTGGAAGCGCTGGATTCAGTGCTGGAGGCAGGCATTGCAGGCAACCGCGATGAGATGGTCGAAGTGATCATCGATCCGCTGCGTCTGGAAAGCTACAACGTCACTGCGGGTGAGCTGATCAATGTGGTGACCAACAACAACATGCTGGTGGCCGCCGGTGAAGTGGACACCGAACAGGGCTCCTTCGCGGTGAAGATCCCATCAAGCTTTGATGAGCCGCGCGACATCTATTCGCTGCCGGTGAAAATCAATGGCCAGCGGGTTGTGACCCTTGGCGATCTGGCTGAGATCCGCCTGACCTTCGAAGACCGTCATGGCACTGCGCGCTTCAACGGCGTCAATACAGTGGCGCTGCAGGTGGTCAAACGCAAAGGCTACAACATCCTGGACACCACCAATATGGTGCGTCAGGTCATTGATGAGGCCAGCGGCGAATGGCCTGCAGATCTGAAGGCTGCGGTAGACGTGGGCACCTCCAACGATCAGGGCCGCATCGTGGGCTCGATGGTCAGCCAGCTGGAAGGCTCGGTTCTGACCGCGATTGCGCTGGTGATGATCGTGGTTCTGGCCGCCCTGGGCAGCCGGGCCGCCCTGCTGGTGGGCTTTGCGATCCCGACCTCCTTCCTGTTGTGTTTCGTCCTTTTGGCGATCATGGGGATCACCATTTCCAACATCGTGATGTTTGGTCTGATCCTCGCGGTGGGCATGCTGGTGGATGGCGCCATTGTTGTGGTGGAATATGCTGACAAGCGCATCAAAGAGGGCACCGGCCCGATGCACGCCTATGTCGAGGCCGCCAAACGCATGTTCTGGCCGGTGGTCAGCTCAACCGCGACAACGCTCTGTGCCTTCCTGCCGATGCTGTTCTGGCCGGGCATCCCGGGCCAGTTCATGGGCATGCTGCCGGTGACACTGATCTTCGTTCTGTCGGCTTCGCTTGTGGTGGCGCTGATCTATCTGCCGGTTCTGGGTGGTGTGTCGGGCCGGTTGAGCCGGACCTTCAGCAACCTGTCGGAATGGCTGAAACGCAAACTGCCCTGGTGGATTGCCCGCGCCGCGCTGGTGCCGCCGTCGATCATGCTGATCTTCACCGGTGCCATGCAGCTGTTGAACCCCAACTATGTGGTTGCAATGGGCGAAGGTGGACTGGCCAACTTGCTGGTGGGTGGCGTGATGTTCATGACCGGCGCCTTTGCTGCCTCGGTCACGCTGGGTGCTGCTGAAATCCACTGGAGCCGCAAGCGGATCAAAGCCGGCCACAAACGCACCGTCTTTGGCTATTTCATCAAAGCAATTGCCGGCAACCCGGTAATGCCGATTGTCTCGGCCGTTGTGGTGATCGGCTTTGTGATGCAGGTGTTCAGCTACTTCGGGGAAAACAACAACGGTGTTGAGTTTTTCGTAGAATCCGAACCGGAAATGGCGATCGCCTATGTGCGGGCCCGTGGCAACCTCTCGATTGAGGAAAAGGATGATCTGGTCAAACAGGCCGAAGATATGATCCTGGCCCACCCCGGTGTTCTCAACGCCTTTGCCTTTGCAGGCGAAGGGGGCCTCAGCAACAACACCGGTGGCGCGCAGCCGCCCAGCGATACCGTGGGCCAGGTTCAGTTCGAAACCATTCCGTGGGAAGACCGCGCCGACCGTCCGGATCTGGATGGTGACGTGGTACTGGATGAGCTGACCGCGCAGCTGGATCAGATCCCCGGCATCAAGATCGAAATCCTCGCCGCATCGCGTGGGCCTGCCTCGGCCAAACCGGTGCACCTGCGTCTGAAATCGGACAATTGGGATAACCTGTTGCTGGCAACTCAAACCGCCAGCGCCAAGTTCAGCGATACCCTGGCCCTGGAGCTGGTCGAAGACACCCTGCCCCTGCCCGGCATCGACTGGCAGATTGACGTGGATGTCGAAAAAGCCGGCCGCTACGGTGCCGATGTGGCCACGGTTGGCGCCATGGTACAGCTGGTGACCCGCGGGATCCTGCTGGACACCATGCGCGTCGACAGTTCGGAAGAAGAGATTGAGATCCGCGTGCGCCTGCCCGAAGAAGACCGGGTGCTGTCGACGCTAGACACGCTGAAGGTGCGCACCCAGGATGGTCTGGTGCCGCTGGCCAACTTCATCACGCGCAAGCCTGTGGCCAAACTGGCCACCATCGACCGGGTGGATCAGAAACGCTACTTCGATGTGAAGGCGGCGGTTACCGATGGCTATGTCAAAGCGATGGACGGTGAGGCGCAGCTGGGCTTCCTGCAGCAGGTTGCAGCGGGCGAAGGCACTGTCATCGCCCCCGATGGCACGCAATATGTGATCGCTGAGGCCGAAGATCCCGATCTGTTGAAATCCACCGTAGAGGCCGGCGATGCAACCTTTGTTGTCGTCACCCCTGCGGAACGGATTGAGGCGCTGACCGCCTGGCTGGGCACCAATCCGATCCCGGAAGGCATCGCCTGGGAATGGACCGGTGATCAGGAAGACGAAGCGGAATCGCAGGCCTTCCTCAGCCAGGCCTTTGCCGGTGCGCTGGCGCTGATGTTCATCATCCTCCTGGCGCAGTTCAACTCGATCTACAACTCGGTGCTGGTTCTGCTGGCGGTGGTTCTGTCGACCACGGGTGTGCTGATCGGCATGCTGGTGATGGATCAGACCTTCTCGATCATCATGACCGGGACCGGCATCGTGGCGCTGGCCGGGATCGTGGTGAACAACAACATCGTTCTGATCGACACCTATCAGGAATACAGCCAGTACATGCCCCGGATTGAGGCCATTGTGCGCACCGCCGAAAGCCGCATCCGTCCGGTGCTGCTGACCACGGTGACCACGATGGCGGGTCTTGCGCCGATGATGTTCGGCCTGTCGCTTGATTTCATGGGCGGCGGCTACACCGTCGACAGCCCCACCGCGCTGTGGTGGAAACAGCTGGCGACCGCTGTGGTCTTCGGTCTGGGCATTGCCACCGTGCTGACGCTGGTCTTCACGCCCGCGATGCTGGCGATGCGGGTCTGGTTCACCACCTATGTGCTGTGGATCGCCCGGGCGCTGCAGGCGCTGTCGCTTGGCCGCGGCAGCCGTGCGGCCCAGGACATGGCCCTGCGCAGTGCCGCCCGCAAGGTCAAATCGCCGGAGCTGATCTGGGAAGACGATGAGCCTGAGCTGTTTGAGGTGATCTCCGACCCTGAGGAGACCACGCCGGAGCCGCCCAAAGGGGGCAAGCTGGCAGCTGCTGAATAGGGAACAGGCCGGGGCAACCCGGCCTTTTCTTTTGTCCCATTTCTTTTTTGCCCCATTTTTTTTGCCCTGTGCCTGTGCCGCGCTATCTGCAGCGCGACACTTGGAAACAGCAGATCGGGCAGCAGATCATGACACAACAAGAGATCACAGCGACCACTGCAGCAGATATCCCCGCCCTGCAATCGGTGCTGGCCACCACCGGCCTCTTTCCCGCCGCGATGCTGCCGGACATGCTGGCCCCTGCCCTCAGCGGCGCCACCTCAGATATCTGGCTCAGCCACCACGTAGATGGTGCCGCCATAGGCTTCTGCTACACCCGCGCGGAGGAGATGACCGAAGGCGTCTGGAACATGGTGGCGCTGGCGGTGCATCCGAGCCATCAGGGCAAGGGCACAGGCGCCGCGCTGGTCGCAGCGACAGAGCAGCGCCTGCGGGACATCGGCGCCCGTCTGTTGATTGTGGACACTTCAGGCACTGAAGCCTTTGAAGCAACCCGCCGCTTCTACCGCCACAACGGCTATGAAGAAGAGGGCCGCATTCGCGATTTCTGGGCCGCCGGCGATGACAAGGTGATCTTCCGCAAACCGCTCTGATCCTGCGCGCCCGCGAACAGCAAAAGGGCGGCCCAAAAAACCGCCCCTTTCAATGATCTATAAATACTCTGGGGGTGGCCCGTCAGGGCCGGGGGCAAAGCCCCCTCAAGCGCTCACCTCACGCAGCATCCTGTTCATTGGCCTGACGGTGCCACAAGTGGGCATACCGCCCCTGACGCGCCAGCAGTTCCGCATGGGTGCCCTGCTCCACCACTTCGCCTTTTTCCAGCACCACGATCTGATCCGCCTCGGCGATGGTTGACAGGCGGTGGGCGATGGTGATCACCGTGCGGCCTTGGCCGGCGCGGGCCAGCGCATCCTGGATTTCCTGTTCTGTATCCGTATCCAGCGCCGATGTGGCCTCATCCAGCAACAGGATCGGCGGATTTTTCAGCAGGGTGCGCGCGATGCCAACCCGCTGTTTTTCACCCCCGGACAGTTTCAGCCCACGCTCACCAACGGCGGTGTCATAACCTTCTGGCAGGGCCATGATGAAGTCATGGATCTGGGCGGATTTGGCGGCGGCGATCACATCCTCTTCGGTAGCGCCATCACGGCCATAGGCGATGTTGTAGCGGATGGTGTCATTAAACAGCACCGTGTCCTGCGGCACCACGCCGATCTGCGCATGCAGGCTCTCCTGCGTGATGTCGCGCACGTCCTGCCCGTCGATGCTGAGGCTGCCACTGTTCACATCATAAAAGCGGAACAACAGCCGCCCGATGGTGGATTTCCCCGATCCGGAAGAGCCGACAATCGCCACAGTCTTGCCCGGCGCAACATCCAGTGAGACGCCGTTCAGGATCGGCCGTTCAGCATCATAGCCAAACTGCACGTCTTTCAGCTGCACATGGCCGCCGTTCACTTTCAGACCGGGCGCCTCAGGTTTGTCGGTAACCTCAGCGGGTTGTTCCAGCAGATCAAACATCTCCCCCATATCCACCAGCGCCTGGCGGATTTCACGGTAGACCGTGCCAAGGAAATTCAACGGCATGGTGATTTGGATCATGTAAGCGTTGACCATGACGAAATCCCCGACGGTCAGATCGCCACGTTCCACCCCCACTGCGGCCATGACCATCACTGCAACCAGACCACTGGTGATCAGCAGGGACTGACCAAAGTTCAGAAACGCCAATGAGTATGAAGTCTTGAGCGCCGCCTTTTCATAACCCGCCATCGAGGCGTCATAACGTGCCGCTTCCCGCTTCTCCGCGCCGAAATACTTGACCGTTTCAAAGTTCAGCAGGCTGTCGATCGCCTTTTGGTTGGCGTCCGTGTCCTGATCATTCATCACCTTGCGCAGCTTCACCCGCCATTCGGTCACGGCAAAGGTGAACCAGACATAAAGCGCGATGGTCAACGCCACCACGGCCAGATACCAGACATCAAAGAGGAAGAACAAAACCCCCGCGATCATCAACAGTTCCAGCACCAACGGGCCGATGGAAAACAGCAAGAAGCGCAGGAGGAACTCAACCCCCTTCACACCGCGTTCGATCACACGGCTGAGGCCGCCGGTTTTGCGGGTGATGTGATAGCGCATCGACAGGCGATGGATATGGGTAAAGGTTTCCAGCGCAAGTTGGCGCAGGGCCCGCTGCCCCACAGCGGCGAAAATCGCATCGCGCAGCTGCTGGAACCCGTTCGACATCAATCGCGCCCCGCCATAGGCCAGCGTCATCCCCACCGCGCCAATCGCCAGTTGCGATACGCCTTCGCCCGCCAGAGCATCCACTGCGTTTTTGTAAAGCACCGGCGTCCAGACCGCGACAACCTTGGCCAGCAACAGCGCCAGCATGGCAAAGACCACCCGGTATTTCACCCACGTGAGCTTGGGATCGGCCGGCCACAGATAGGGCGACACACGGCGGATTGTGCGCCAGCCGGAGCGCTGTTCGTCATTCAGGGTGGAGGCGGTTTGCTGAGGGCGGCGCATAGGGGTCCTTTCTGGCTGGCACACACAGATAGGTGAGCGGGCCGTGTTTGACCAGTGGAGCGGCGGCCACTTTGCCCTGCACAGATGCGCAACGGGGGCTTCATCGACGCATACCCGACAAAAACCATTCGCCTGCAGGGGCTGAAAATCGTTGTTTTAGTGGATGCCAGATAGAAGAAGAGCCGCCCCATCGGGACGGCTCTTTGCTTTTCAGACCGCTGGGGCCGTTGCGCGTCAGTTCAAGCTGACGCTTATTCCGGTACGGTGAAGATCTGGCCCGGATAGATCAGGTCCGGATCACGGATCAGGCCGCGGTTGGCCTCAAACACCCGCACATACAGGATCCCGTCGCCATAAGCGTCACGTGCAATCGCCCAGAGCGTATTGCCCGGCTGCACCGTCACCGCACGCACCGGCGGCACGCTGGGGCTGGCATCGGGATCTGCCGCTGTTGGCTGGGCGCCGCTGTCGGTATTGGCGGCCGCGATGGTCTCCTCGGCCTCGCGTTTGAACGGGGTCTCAACACGTGAGGTCACTTTGCCCTCACCGTCCAGTTGATCCACACGCAGGGTGTAAATGCCCGGTGCAATGTCATTGAGCACCAGCGTCCAGTTGCCACTGTCACCAACACGGCCCTCACCCACAGCAGCGTTGCTGAGGTAGACGCGCAGGAAGGCGCTAGCGGCGCCACGGCCGGTCAATTCCACCGCACCCGTTTCGCTGTAGCTGATGGCATCCAGAACCAAGGCGCTGGCCTCAGCCGCAGCTGCGGGCTGCACCACTTTCACGCCATCCTCACCTGCAATGATCACCACGGGGGCTGCGGGTTCGGCATCTTCCGCAACGGGCTGCGGGGCGGGCTGTGGTTCAGCGTCGGCTGCCGGGGTTTCGGCGCTGGCGGGTGTCTCAGCCGCTGCAGGTGCCGCGCTTTCGGTGGCCGGGGTCTGCGCTTCTGCGCTTTCTTCCGGGGCAACCTGAGCCTCAGCCACAACGGTGGTTTCAGGCTCCGGCGCAGGGGTGACCGCCGGGGTCTCGGCGACAGCATCAGCGGCAGGTTCTGCTGCAGCCTCAACCGGAGCCTCGGTCGGAGCTTCAGCCGGGGTTTCAGGCGCAGGTTCTGGCGAAACCTCCGCTGTCTCGGTCTCAACCGGGGTGTCCGTGGTGGCCACAGGCTCTGCCGGGGTTTCGGTTACCGCTTCCACGGCCTCCGCCGTTTCGACCGTCGCAGCCTCCGCAGGGGCCTCAGCCGCCGTTTCCGGGTCTGCCTGAGCGACCTCTGGTGCCGCCTCTGCCGGGGCCTCAGCCGGGGTCTCAGCAGTTGCCACTTCAACCGTCACTGCCGCAGCTGTTTCAACAGGGGCCTCAGGCGTTGCCACCTCGGTGGCCTCAGCCACAACGGTTGGGGCCGGCGCAATGATCACCTGATCGGTCGACCGTACCGAGACATCGCCAAGACGCAGCACCAGCGCCATCACACGCGGCTGATCCGAGGTTTCAATCGACAGGAAGGCGGCGAATTTTCCATCTGACCCGGGCTGGGCAGTGTGGATCACCGCCTCATTCAGCAGAATATCCACGTCACTGCCGCTGACCGCTTGGCCGGCCACCAATGTGGTGCCATCGGCCTCAATCCGGACCACGTCAAAGCTGGGGGCGTCTGGCAGGACGGGTGCAGCCTCGGGTGTGGTTTCTTCAGGTGTGGCCTCTGCCGCCTCTGTCGTCTCAGGTGCGGGTTCTGGCGTCTCCGAGGGCTCAGGCTGCGCCGGCGTTTCAACCGCATCCGCAGTTTCCACTGCTGTAGTCTCAACAGGCGCGGTTTCTACCGGCGTCGCCGTGGCGGGTGCCTCGGTGACATTGGCGGGCTCTTCGCGGTCAAATACGCCCAAGCCAAAAAGCGCCGACACCAGAGCCACAGCCGCCCCGGCACCGTACAGAATGAGTGGTTGGCCCGCGGCCGCCCCGGTTTCTTTGGTCATCTTTTTCCTTCCCCCAAGCCCGCCGCTCTGACGTGGAAATCAGCAGATCAGAGCAGTTGAGCAGCCCCTTGAACAAGGGTATCAGAGGTCACAAGCACGATTGTCATAGGAAAATCAAGATGATTACCCCTTCCGTTTGCGTCTTTTGTGGCTCCCGTCCCGGGAATGACACGGCCTATAGCGCCGCTGCCGAAGACGTGGGCCATGCGTTAGCGCATAACAACTGGCGGCTGGTTTATGGCGCTGGTGATGTTGGCCTGATGGGCACCGTGGCCCGCGCGGCCCAGACCGCGGGCGGCGAAACCTTCGGCGTGATCCCCACCCATCTGATGAAAGCAGAGGTCGGCAAGACCGATCTGTCGAGCTTTGTGATCACCGAAAACATGCATGAGCGTAAAAAGGTCATGTTCATGAACTGCGATGCGATTGTGGTTCTGCCCGGTGGTGCTGGTTCATTGGATGAGTTCTTTGAGGTGCTGACATGGCGCCAGCTGCAGCTGCACCAAAAACCGATTTTCCTGTTGAACACCAATGGGTTTTGGGACCCTCTTGTGGCGCTGATCGATCACGTGATCACCCAGGGCTTTGCCAGCCAGTCCCTGCGGGAACTGATCCGTACCGTCGCCACGCCCGAGGAGCTGGTTGCGGGACTGAAAAGCGCCCTGCCCGCCTGAGGCGCGATCAGCCAGAGTTTAGGCGCCAGTGCGGCGGGCCTGCCAAAGGCTCGCCCCGCTGTAAAGCGCCAGCGCCACCCAGATGATCGGGAAGGCAATGGCGTGCCACGGCCCAAAGGGTTCGGCAAAGACCAGCGTGGCCACCAGAAACTGCAGCGTTGGGTTCAGATATTGCACCAGCCCCACCGTGGCCAGTTGCACACGTTTGGTGGCAAAGGAAAACAGGATCAGCGGTGTTGCGGTCAGCGGGCCTGAGATCATCAGCAGTGCGATGTCCCGCGCCCCATTGCCCCAGACCGATCCGCCGCCGGCCCAGACCTGCCACAGAATGATCAGCGCCACCGGGCTGAGCAGCAAAACCTCAACCGTGACCGACACCACCGGGCCCAGCGTCAGTTTCTTTTTGATCACACCGTAAAGACCAAAGGTCACCGCGATCAGCAGAGACACCCAGGGTGCCACGCCCAAACCCCAGGTCAGGATCGAGACCGCCAGAACCGCCAACGCCACCGCCCCCCATTGCAGCCGCCCCAGACGTTCGCGGAAAAACACCACCCCCATCAGGACCGAGACCAGCGGGAAGATGTAATAGCCCAAGGATGCTTCGGTGGCTTTGCCAACCTGAATGGACAGGATGAACATGAACCAATTGGCCCCGATCATCAGCGCAGCCACAAACAAAGTAAGGGTTTGACGCGGCTGACGCAGCACCCCGCCCACCAGATGCAGACGGCCCTGCACCAGCAGGACAAGGGCAAAAAACACACAGGACCACAGCGTCCGGTGGCTGAGCACCTGCAAGGGCGGCAGATGCGACAGTAGCTTGTAAAACAGCCCCGACAGGCCCCAGACCACACAGGCCGTCACCAGCGCAAGAACGCCCAGTTTTGCGGCGGAGTTGTCGGTGGCAGTGTCTTGGGGATTGGCGGTCATCTGAGGGCTCTCCTTCGCCCGCAGACATTCTGATTTAATCAACTGTTGTGCAAGCGAAAACGACCAGATTGGATACGATTTTGCGGGTCGCAGCGGGTCCCACTTGGGCCCGACTGATACGTGGGCCAGTCCCCTTCGGACCGATCGCAAAAGAAAAGCGCCCCACCAAACGGTGGGGCGCTTAAACTCAGATGCAACGGTTAGGGCTTAGCCCAGACGCGAAGCAACGTTTTCCCAGTTCACCAGCTTGTTCAGGAAGTTATCCAGGTAGGCCGGGCGCTTGTTGCGGAAGTCGATGTAGTAGGAATGTTCCCACACGTCGCAGCCCAGCAGCGCGGTCTGGCCGAAGCACAGCGGGTTCACGCCGTTTTCGGTTTTGGTCACTTTCAGCGAACCGTCTTTGTCTTTCACCAGCCAGGCCCAGCCCGAGCCGAACTGGCCAGCGCCAGCAGCAGCAAATTCGGATTTGAAGGCGTCAACCGAACCAAAGCTTTCAACGATGGCTTTTTCCAGCTCGCCGGGCATGGCGTTGCCGTTCGGGCCCATCATTTCCCAGAACTGGTTGTGGTTCCACAGCTGCGAGATGTTGTTGAAGATGCCGTTCTGGGCAACTGCGTTGGCGTCATAGGTGCCAACAATGATCTCTTCCAGGGATTTATCGGCCCACTCGGTGCCTTCGATCAGCTTGTTGCCATTCACAACATAAGCGTTGTGGTGCAGGTCGTGGTGGTATTCCATCGTCTCTGCAGACATGCCCAGATCGGCCAGTGCGTCGTGCGCGTAGGGAAGGTCGGGAAGTTCAAATGCCATGGGGATGCTCCCTGTTCTTTTTGCAAGTTTCCGTTGGCCCTAGATGTGACAACTCACGCCGAAAGGTCAAGAACAACGGCGCAGATATTCCTACATAATTCCGAACAATCACAGTGCGTTTGCCGTCCGGGCCAACGGGGCGGTGTTATTTGCTGACTTCTGCGCAGGTGCCACGACCGCCAAACTTGTTCAGGAAGTCGTTTGGCCGTGCGTTAAAGGTCGCTTTTTGGGTCTTCTTGTTGTAGCGCAGGTTGTAGGTGAACACATCGATGCTGAACCCGTCAGGCTCCCTGATGTTGCGCAGCACCCAGTCAACCGACAGGATGTGTTTGTCATCGCGGATCACCTTGGCATCGATCGGTTCGCCATAGAAATACTCGATGACCAGATCGTAAACCTTCGCGTTTTTCGAACCCGGGGTCCATTGCACCAGGATGTCAGGGGAAATCCAATCCCCGGCTTCAGCGCCTTTTACTTTGCAGACCATTTCAATCGGTCCTTTGGTTTTGGCCGCCTGCGCAACGGATGGCAGCGCCGCAACGGCGGCAACAGCCAAACACTTAAAAAATGTATTCACTTCAAATTCCTCACTTTTGCGATCACAATCTAGGCGTGAAACTACACCCCTGCAACCGTCATTCGGAGGAGATCTTCGAAGGATTGGAGCAACGGTCAATCGATTAAGGATACCGCGCTGCCAAATGCAAAATCGCTACGCATGAGGCGCGTGGATCGTGAGCAGAGATGCAGATGCGCAAATGCCGCGCACACAAGAAGCGGGTGGCGCTTGTTTTCCAGTAATATGGAAAACCGTTTTGCGGGCCGATCTCACCAGCCCGCAAAACCATTACCTAAGGCGGTCAGTAAAAGGCCACCTCACCCCCTGTTTCCGCTGAAACGCTCAGCAGATCGAAGGTGTATTGCGCCACGGAGCGGAAGCAGATCACCTGCATCACACCCTCTTCCGGGGTCCAGAAGGCACCGGCCACCTGCGCCAGGCGGGAGCGGCGGATGTCACCTTTGCCGAAGGCGGCGGGGCTGAAATCGACCGGTGCCAGCTTCGCCATCACGTCGCGCACCGCCCCATCCGCGCCGGAAAGGCGGAAGAAGGCGCGGGCATCCGACACATCCGCAACCAGCGCATGTTCACCTTCCAGTGCGGCGTTCAGTTTGGCCACCGTAGCGCCGACCTGATCGTAGTCGACCAGAATCAACAGCTCATCCGGCGACATCCAGGCAACCGAGCCGCCTTTGCCGCTGGAGATCTTGCGCTGTTTCGGCAGCGCCAGACCCACGGCCTTCTTCACCGCAGCGGCAAAACCGGCGCTGTCAAAATCC
Source organism: Thalassovita sp. (assembly GCF_963691685.1). Classification (GTDB taxonomy): domain Bacteria; phylum Pseudomonadota; class Alphaproteobacteria; order Rhodobacterales; family Rhodobacteraceae; genus Thalassobius. The sequence continues at coordinate 1,927,716 of NZ_OY829290.1, read as the reverse complement.
CCGCGCAGGGTGATCATGCCCTGCGGGCCAAGCTCCTCAACCCGCACAAAGCCGTCAGATGATGCGCCCGAGAGCGCGGTTTTCAGCAGGGCCTCAGACATTCTGCTTCTCCCCGTCCTTGTCGTAGAAGACCGGATCGCAGATCCGCGCCTTGTAGATTGTGCCATCGGTGCCGGGGATTTCCAGCACTTCGCCCATGCGGTCCGGCCCGTTGTGGACCAGCGCCATGGCGATGCCTTTGCCCAGTGTTGGCGAATGATAGGTCGAGGTCACGCGGCCCTGGGTGTTGCGCTGGCCGTTGGCATTGTTGCCGCTGGCGGGCACATAGGCGCCATCAGGCAGCACCGCACCGTCCAGCGTTTCCAGACCCACCAGTTTCCAGCGGTTCGGATCGGCCATATGGCTGCGCAGTTGGGCGCGTTTGCCAAGGAAGTCCTCTTTCTTCTTCGAGATCGCCCAGTTCAGCCCCAGATCCTGCGGGATCACGGTGCCGTCGGTTTCGTCCCCGATCATGATGAAGCCTTTTTCAGCCCGCATCACGTGCAGCGCCTCAGTGCCGTAGGGCATGACGTTGAACTCCGCCCCCGCCTCCAGCAGCTTGTCCCAGACCGCGCGGCCCAGCGAAGCAGGCACCGCAATCTCATAAGACAATTCGCCTGAGAAGGAGATCCGGTACGCCCGCACCGGGATGCCCGCCAATTCGCCATCGGCCCATTCCATGAACTTCAGACCGTCTTTGGAGACATCCATGCCACCCAGTTTTTCCAGCACCTCGCGGGCCTTCGGACCCACCACGGCGATCTGGGCATATTGCTCGGTCACATTGGCGGTGTAGACCTTCCAATCCCACCATTCGGTTTGCAGCCATTCTTCCATGTGGCCGTGGATGCGATCAGCCCCGCCGGTGGTGGTGTGGCAGAGGAACGTCTCCTCATCAATGCGGGCGACAACGCCGTCATCAATCAGGAAACCATTTTCCGAACACATCAGACCGTAACGGCATTTGCCCGGCTTCAGCGAGGACATCATGTTGGTATACATCATGTCGAGGAATTTGCCCGCATCGGGGCCCTTGACGATGATCTTGCCTAGGGTCGAGGCATCCAGCAGCCCCAGCGCGGCGCGGGTCTGGTTGATCTCACGGCTGACCGCCTCGGCATGGCTTTCGCCCTGACGCGTGTAGCAGTAAGGACGCCGCCAATGACCGACGGGTTCAAAGAAGGCGTTCTGTTCTTCGTGCCAGTCGTGCATCGGGGTGCGGCGCAGCGGCTGGAAGGTTTCCGCACGCGCCTCGCCTGCGATGGCCCCCATCGAGATCGGGGTATAGGGCGGGCGGAAGGTGGTGGTGCCAACCTGCGGAATGTCCACGTTCAGCGAATGCGCAAGGGTGGCCAAACCGTTGATGTTTGACAGTTTCCCCTGATCGGTTGCCATGCCCAGCGTGGTGTAACGCTTTGTGTGTTCAACGCTTTCATAGCCTTCCTGCGCCGCCAGCATGACGTCAGAAACCTTCACGTCGTTCTGGTAATCCAGGAAGGCCTTCATCCGCAGCGCCGGACCGGCGCCCTGTGGCATCAGCCAGACAGCGGCGGGGTTGGCCTCGGCCAGGGTTTCGCCTGCGGGGGCTTCGGCCTTGGATTTGGGCTTCAGGCCAGCGGCGGTCACCGCGCTGAGGCCTGCCTCGGTGGCGTCTTTCAGGATGGCGCCAAGGTCAAATTCGCCATTGGCGGCACCGGCCACTTTGACAAAACCCTGCCCCTCGGCGCCCAGCGGGGGACGGTTTGGATCGGGGCGGAAATGGGCCTGTGCCTCATCCCAGGTCAGCTTGCCACCGCAATGGGACCAGAGGTGTACCACCGGCGACCAGCCGCCGGACATGGCCACTGCGTCACAGGTGATTTCCTCCAGCACCGCGCCTTCACCGGCCTGGGCACAAATCGCAACGCCAGTGACACGTTTGCCACCTTTGACCTTGCTGATCGCCTTGCCGTTTTCGACGCGGAAGCCCTGTTCGCGGGCCAGTTCGACCAGTTTGCCGCCACCTTCGGGGCGGGCATCCAGAATGACCGGCACCTCAAGCCCGTGACGTTTCAGCGTGAAGGCGGTGCGATAGGCATCATCGTTGTTGGTGACCACCACCACACGATCCCCGGAGGAGACGCCGTAGTTGACGATATAATCACGCATCGCACCGGCCAGCATAACGCCGGGGATGTCATTGCCCGCAAAGCTGAGCGGGCGTTCAATGGCGCCGGTGGCGGTCACGATCTGGCTGGCGCGGATGCGCCACAGACGATGCCGCGGGCCGTCCTGTTCCGGGGCGTGATCCGTCAGACGTTCATAGCCCGTCAGGTAGCCGTGGTCATAGACCCCTGCCCCCATCATACGGGTGCGGAGCGTGACGTTTTCCATCGCCTGAAGCTTGGCAACTGTGGCGTCGATGAAGGCATCAACCTTCTCACCCTCAACGGTGCCGCCATCCACTGGCGCGCGGCCACCCCAATGGGCGGTCTGTTCCATCAGGAGAACCTTGGCACCGGCCTCTGCCGCAGCCAAGGCGGCCTGCAGACCCGCCACACCGCCGCCGATCACGGCAACGTCGAAGAAGGCATAGAAATGCTCATAGCGATCTGCATCACGGTCTTTCGGCACCCGGCCCAGACCGGCGGACTGACGCACGATGGGTTCAAAGACATGTTTCCACGCCGCCCGTGGCGCCATGAAGGTCTTGTAATAGAAACCAGCGGGGAAGAACCGCGCCAACTTGTTGTTGACCGCGCCGATGTCAAATTCCAGGCTGGGCCAGTGGTTCTGCGAGGAACAGTTCAGGCCATCAAACAGCTCGGTCGTGGTGGCACGCTGGTTCGGTTCGAACTTGGCGCCAAGGCCCAAGCCTACCAGCGCGTTCGGCTCTTCTGCGCCCGAGGCAACGATGCCGCGCGGACGGTGGTATTTGAACGAGCGGCCCACCAGCATCTGGTCGTTGGCCAACAGGGCTGAGGCCAGCGTGTCGCCTTCGAAGCCGTGGAACTGCTTGCCGTTAAAGGCAAAGCGGACCTGTTTGCCCTTGTTGAGAAGGCGGCCGCCTGTGGAGAGACGTGTGCTCATGTCTTAAGCCTCCTTGCCCGGTTGCGGGGCGGGGATTTGAGTATTTTTGGCAAGATGAAAGGTCATTGGTCACTGCCTTTCAGATCGCGCCACTCCCAGCCGGGGCGTTTGGCGCTGATTTTATCCTGCAGTTCCTGCGGCGGTTCAAAGACCTGCGCGCTGTAGGTGCCAAAAACCTCAAGCGTGTTGGTGCAGCGGGCGGCGTGGAACCACTTGCCGCAGCCGTTCACATGGCGCCAGCGTTCGAAATGCACGCCTTTGGGGTTTTCGCGGTGGAACAGGTAGCCTTCGAATTCTTCATCCGAAGAGCCGGGACCGAAGCGTTTCAGATGCGCCTCGCCACCGGCGTGCAGTTCGGTTTCTTCGGCGTCAACGCCGCAGTAAGGGCAGTGAAGGATGAGCATATCTTGAGGTTCCTTCTTAGTGGGCGACGCCGGCCGCGACGCTTTCGTCGATGAAGCGACCTTCGGAGAAGCGGTTGAGGCCGAATTCCTCGGTCAGGGGCGAGTGGCCTTTGGCCATCAGTTCCGCCATGGCCCAGCCGGAGCCGGGGATCGCCTTGAAGCCGCCGGTGCCCCAGCCGCAGTTGACGAAGATGCCATCCACCGGAGTTTTCGACAGGATCGGTGAGCGGTCACCGGTCATATCCACGATGCCACCCCATTGGCGCAGCATTTTCAGGCGCGAGATCATCGGGAAGGTTTCCACCAGCGCCCGCACGGTTTCCTCAATATGGTGGTAGGAGCCGCGCTGGGTGTAGTTGTTGTAGCCATCGGTGCCGCCGCCAATGACCATTTCGCCCTTGTCAGACTGGCTCATGTAGCCATGCACAGTGTTGGCCATGACCACCACATCCATGCAGGGTTTGATCGGTTCTGACACCAAAGCCTGCAGCGACAGCGATTCAATCGGCAGACGGAACCCGGCCATTTCGGCCAGAACACCCGAATGGCCCGCAACCACCATGCCCAGCTTGTCACAGTCAATCGCGCCTTGGGTGGTGTCGACGCCAACCACCTTGCCCCCTTCGGAGCGCACACCGGTCACTTCGCATTTCTGGATGATGTCCATGCCCATCTGCGAACAGGCGCGTGCATAGCCCCAGGCCACCGCATCGTGACGCGCGGTGCCGCCGCGTTCCTGCCAGAGGCCGCCCAGAACCGGGTAGCGCGGACCGTCGATGTTGATGATCGGCACCAGTTCCTTGACGCGCTCAGGACCGATGAACTCGGTCTTCACGCCCTGCAGCGCATTGGCATGGGCCGTGCGCTGGTAGCCGCGCACCTCATGTTCTGTTTGCGCCAGCATGATCACGCCGCGCGGGCTGAACATCACGTTGTAGTTCAGATCCTGGCTCATCGTCTCATAAAGAGAACGCGCCTTTTCATAGATCGCCGCCGAGGCATCCTGCAGGTAGTTTGAACGGATGATCGTGGTGTTGCGGCCGGTGTTGCCGCCGCCCAGCCAGCCTTTTTCCAGCACAGCCACATTGGTGATGCCGAAGTTTTTGCCAAGATAATAAGCGGTTGCAAGGCCGTGGCCACCTGCACCCACGATGATCACATCGTATTTCTTCTTTGGCTTGGGTGAAGCCCAGGCGCGTTCCCAACCGGTGTGATACCGGGCGGCTTCGCGGGCAATGGCAAAGGCGGAATATCGTTTCATGGGGCGTCTTTCACGTCGAATCCGGGGATTGAGGTCTTGTTCCTGTTTGACCGGATTGCGACATCTGCCCCCGTTTCCAAGCGTCATATTTCCGTCTGGTTGCGACATGGCGCTGCCGCAGCGGGCATTTCAGGGGATTTTGCCGCCGATCACAGTTGCGACAAGAGCGCCCCCTGCCCGATTTCGCGGCACTTTGGGGTTTTTCCTACCGGGGTGGCGGTTTACATCTGTCACAACTGTAGCTGGAGGCCACATGACATTCTGGATCATCATCACCGTACTTGCCCTTGCTGTGTCAGGGCTGATGGGTTTGGCGCTGCTGCGCGGACGGGTGGGCGATGAACCGCCAGCGGCCTTTGATCTGCGGGTCTATCGCGCCCAGCTGAAAGAGGTGGACCGGGATCTGGCCCGCGCTGTGGTCAGCGCAGAAGATGGCGAACGGACCAAGGCCGAAATCTCACGCCGCATTCTGGCAGCGGATGCACAGCTGCGTGAAGGCGGCGAAACCGGTGGGCAGCCGGCGCTGGCGGGCAAGGCGCTGGCGGTGATCTGCACCCTGTTTCTGGTTGGCGGTGCGCTGTGGCTTTACAATGACATGGGCGCGCCCGGATATCCCGATCAGGGGTTGGAGGCGCGGCTGACGCTGGCCGATGAGGCCCGCAAAAACCGCCCCAGCCAGGCCGAGGTTGAGGGGCGTCTGCCGCCCTCGCCCGCGATGGGCGATGTCAGCCCGGAATATCAGGAGCTGATGACCAAACTGCGCGCTGCCGTGGCGGAGCGCCCGGGTGAACTGCAGGGGCAACAGCTGCTGGCGCGCAATGAGGCGGCGCTTGGCAATTTTGTGGCGGCACATCAGGCGCAGGCCAAAGTGGTGGAGCTGAAGGGCGATCAGGTCCGGGCCGGTGATCTGACCGATCTGGCCGATATGATGATCCTGTCGGCCGGTGGTTTTGTCTCGCCTGAGGCGGAGCGTGTGCTGATGCGCGCGCTGGAGCTGGATCCCAGCAACGCCGTGGCGCGCTATTACATGGGGCTGATGTTTGCCCAGGTGGGCCGTCCCGATGCGACCTTCCGCACCTGGTCGCGCCTGCTGAACGAAGGCCCGGATGACGCGCCCTGGATCACCCCGATCCGTGGCCAGATCATGGAGGTCGCGCGGCTGGCCGGTGTGCAATATGAGCTGCCGCCGCTTGGTGGCGCCGACGCAGCACCGGGACCGGATGCCGATCAGGTGCGCGCGGCGCAAGAGATGAGCGAAGAAGACCGTCAGGAGATGATCCGCGGCATGGTTGCAGGGCTGGCGGAGCGACTGGCCACCGATGGCGGCACCCCGGAGGAATGGGCGCGGCTGATCTCGGCTTACGGTGTTCTGGGCGAAATGGCGCGGGCGCAGGCGATCTACCAGGAAGCACTGACCGTCTTTGCCGAGGTGCCAGAGGCCTTGCAGCTGATTGAGGCTGGCGCGGAAAATGCAGGACTGCGCCAATGATTTATGAAACCGAACAGGAAATGGCGGCAGCGCTGCCGCCGATGCAGCCTTTGATGGGGCTGGATCTGGGCACCAAGACCATTGGCGTTGCGGTCTCAGACGTGCTGCGCTCTGTCGCGACGCCGGTGGAAACTGTGAAGCGCAAGAAATTCGGTGTGGATGCGGCGCGCCTGATGGAGATCTGCAAGGACCGGCAGGTCGGCGGTATCCTCCTGGGCCTGCCGCGCAACATGGATGGCAGCGAAGGACCCCGCGCCCAATCCACCCGTGCCTTTGCCCGCAACCTCAGCCAGCTGACCGATCTGCCCATCGGGTTCTGGGATGAGCGACTGTCGACCGTAGCCGCCGAGCGTGCGCTGCTGGAGGCGGACACCTCACGGGCGAAACGTGCGGAAAAGATTGACAACGTGGCCGCCTCCTTCATTCTGCAGGGGTTTCTGGACCGGCTGCGGAACCTCTGAGGGGGTGAACGAACAGCCGGCCGGATGAGGCCCCACCCAACAGGCACCTGCCTAAACGAGAGTAGCCCCTGGATGAACCAAGTCTGGCGACGCGATGAGATTGAGAGCCCCTGTGTGCAGATCTGTGTGATGCACCCGGAGGAAAAGATCTGTTTGGGCTGTTATCGCAGCATTGAGGAAATCAGCGCCTGGTCGGGCATGACACCGGATCTGCGCAGCGCCATTATGGCCGATCTGCCAGAGCGTAAATCACGCCTCAAGAAACGTCGTGGTGGCCGTGCCGGGCGGGCGCGCCAAGCCTGATCCTAGGCAAATCCCCGAATAGAAAAAGCCGCGCCATCCGAAGGGACCGCGCGGCTTTTCTATTGTGTTGTGAGCACCTTAAGCGGCGGTGATCCAGTCAGCCACAGGGGTCAGCACCACATCGGTTGCGGTCAAGGTGCCATGGGCGCCCTGCACCACTGCGGCGACCACACCGTCAATCAGGATCTCAGCATCAGCAGGCGTGGTGCCCGACTGCTGCAGCGTGATCACTGGCGGGGTGGTATCGGCGGCGTTGTAGTTCAGCACGATCACGTCCTGACCACGCACATAATCGGTAATGGTCACGTCCTGATCGATCCAGGTGCCCAGCACATGCATGTCAGCGCCCGCGCCACCCGTCAGCGTGTCACCGCTGCCAGCCAGCAGCGTGTCATTGCCTTCGCCACCATCCAGCAGATCCGGGTCATGCACATCGCTGTCCCGGAAACCGGTATCAGTAGAATCAATGGCCAGATAGCCCTGCAGCGCATCGTTGCCGGCTTCGCCGTAAAGCGTATCCATGTCCGCGCCGCCATCCATCAGGTCATTGCCCGCGCCGCCATAAAGCGTGTCATTGCCCGCTTCGCCCAGCAGCGCGTCATTGCCCGCCTCACCCGCCATCACGTCAGCGCCATTGCCACCGAACATCAGATCGTTGCCTTCAGCACCTGCCATGAAGTCATAGCCGTCGCCTGCCAGCAGGGTGTCATTGCCTTCGTCGCCTTCCAGACGGTCATTGCCCAGACCGCCCTGGATCACATCATCACCGGAGCCACCGCGCAGGTCATCATTGCCCTCGCCGCCGTCCACCTGATCGCGGCCGACACCGGCACGGATCGTATCCATGCCCTGGCCACCATTGATGGTGTCATCGCCACCCCGGCCCAGAATGTCATCCGCGGCGTAGGTGCCCTCCATCAGGTCATTGCCTTCGGTGCCCTCACCAGAGCCGACGAAATCCGGTCCGCTGTCTGTGCTGTCGTCGCTGTCCTCATCAAAGAGGGTCACAATGCCGGCAATCCCGGCAAGTCCAAGTAGTGCATAAAGAGTTAACATAATAGCAGCCCCTAGAATTCACACTTTTAGGCGTAGGACACACCATCCAAAGTTGCAACATGTAAAGAAATCGACGTGGGTATTTGGAAACAAAGGGCGGAACGGCTTGTAATCGTTGCCATTCCGCCGACAATTTTCCGTCATCCCCCGTCATCCCATGCGCGATCACGGGGGCATTTCAGGCCAGCTTAGCGCTCAGACCTACCAGCCAAGCGCCTTGCGCAGCATGTTGAGCGCCACCAAGGTCAGAAACAACGCAAAGACCCGTTTCAGCGGTTTCGGATCCATCGCATGGGCCAGTTTCACCCCCCAGGGGGTGGTGATCAGCGTCATGGCAATAGTCACAGCAAAGGCCACCAGATTGACCGCACCGATGGTCAGTGGCGGGCGCTGTGCCGCCTCAATCGGCAGGAACAGGAACCCGATGACCGAGGGCACCGCGATGATCACGCCAAAGCCCGCAGCCGTCGCCACCGCCCGGTGGATCGGCGTGTTGAAGAGGCTCATCAGGGGCACGCCAAAGCTGCCCCCGCCGATGCCCATCAGCACCGAAAGGAAACCCATGGCAGGTGACAGGATCACCCGGCCCAACCCTTTGGGCATCGCCTGCCCCAACCGCCATTCCGCGCGGCCAAATCCCATGTAAAGGCCGATCACCAGCGCCAGCACGCCAAAGATCCCCTGCAAAGTGGTGGAGCGCAGCGAGGCCGCCACCAACATGCCAAGGATTGCGCCGATCACGATGCCCGGCCCCCAGCCGCGCAGGATCTCCCAGTCAACGGCGCCCTTTTTGTTGTGGCTCATCACCGAGCGCAGTGAGGTCACGATGATCGTCGCCAGTGAGGTCGCCAAACACATCTGCATCAACTGCGGCCCGTCATAGCCAAGCGTCTGAAATGCATAGAAATATGCAGGCACCAACACGATACCGCCACCGACGCCCAACAGGCCCGCCAGCACGCCAGCCAGCGCACCGATGACCATCAACAGCCCCAGCATCATCAACAACAGATCCATTTCTGGCATCGGGGTCCCCTCTTCTGTCCCGTCCGTCTCGCAGCGGTCTCTGATTGGCCCCTCTGACAGGTACCAAAACACCGCTGCGCATCCCGCGCAGACTTAGACCGGGTTTTCGGAAAAACCACAATGGCACAGGGAAAAAATGGTTCAGGGGAAAAATGCTCTGTCAGGGCGCTTTTGCCGGCCCCTACGAACCCGACATTGGCGGTGCTGCCGTCAGGCGGCCACAGGTAGGGCGGCCAGCGCCTCTTCAACCAGTTCCGGCCCCATGCCGGGCTTATGGGCATTTTCCGAGAGGATGCGACGCCACTGGCGGGCACCGGGTTTGCCAGCAAACAGGCCCAGCATGTGGCGCGTGACCTGACCCAGCTTACCGCCGCCACTGACATGTGCCTCAATATAGGGCAGCATCTGGCGCACCACATCCACCGGATCTGTGGCCTGACCGGTGCGATAAATCAGCGGATCCGCCTGACACAGCACATCGGCAGGCTGGTGATAGGCGGCGCGCCCGATCATCACCCCATCAAGGCCGCGCGCCAGATGATCCTGCGCCTCAGCCAAAGTGGTGATGCCGCCGTTGATCGAGATATGCAGTTCCGGAAACTGCGCCTTCATCCGATGCACCAGATCATAATCAAGCGGCGGAATATCGCGGTTTTCCTTTGGGCTCAGTCCCTGCAGCCAGGCCTTGCGGGCATGGATTGTGATGCGTTTACAGCCGGTTGCCGCGACTTTCTCAATGAAATCCGGCAGCACGGCCTCAGGATCCTGATCATCCACGCCAATGCGGCATTTCACTGTAACCTCGACCGAGACCGCATCCTGCATCGCCTTGACGCAATCCGCCACCACATCGGGGGAGCGCATCAAAACAGCACCAAAGGTGCCCGACTGCACCCGATCCGAGGGGCAGCCGCAGTTGAGGTTCACCTCATCATAACCGCGCTCTTCACAGAGTTTAGCCGCCGCCGCCAGCTCCGCCGAATCAGATCCGCCCAGCTGCAGGGCAACCGGGTGCTCTTCATCATTGAAGTCCAGCAAATGCAGCGCCCCCCCCCGCACCAGCGCCGGTGAGGTGACCATTTCAGTATAAAGCAACGCCTCCTTCGACAGCAGCCGATGCAGATAGCGGCAATGGCGATCTGTCCAGTCCATCATGGGTGCAATGGATAGGCGTGCCGCTCGCCGCACGTCGGAAAACCCTGATTTTTCTTGGTTTTTCGAAACCACCATCTTCACCGTTTTCCTCGTTTTGGCTCGGTTTAGCCCCGTTTTTGGGTGCGGTGCTACAGAATGTAGCACCGACGGCGCCGTGTAGCACTTTTTTCACCCCAAGTTCCAGCACTCCGGTTCGAGTACTGCCGGGCTGCCATCCTACCCCATCAGTTCCGCCCCATTCGGCTCGATCGCCCCCGGTTTGGGTTTCAAACCCAATCAAACCCGCTTCCGAAAAAATCAAACGATCAGATGTCCCGGCCATGGAAAACCCGTGACTGAAAGGAACTCCCATGGGAACTATCACAGAACGCCTCAAGGCAAATGGCAAACCGAGCTTCACCGTCCAGATCCGCAAGAAGAAAAACGGAAAGGTCATCCTCAACCTGGTCGAGACATTTGCCTCGGAGCAGGCTGCAAAAAGCTGGTTGAAGCGTCGTGAAGACGCCTTGAAAAGGCCGGGCGGCCTGGAACGCGCCGTAAAGGCAAAGACACGCAAAAGCGTTGCCGATTGCATCAGCGACTACATTGATGCCTCCCCTGAAGGTTTCGGCAAATCCAAGTCCCAGATGCTGAGTTATTTTCAGCGACTGGATTTTGGCGCGTCTGCCATCGAAGATCTATTGGCACGGGATTTCGTAAAAATCGCAATGGAGCTTCTGTCCGGGCTTCAGGCGCGCCCCGTTGATCCGCAAAAAGACACGCCTGCACATTACACCTTCAAACCCCGCAAACCGCAAACGGTCAACGGATATATGGTGACCCTGGGCACGCTGATCCGTTTTGGTGGACCGATCTGTGGCGTCACCATGCCGCGCGCTGAATTCGAAGAGGCCATGCGCACCCTTCAACATCAGAAGATCGTCATGAAATCAGCGCAACGAACCCGCCGGCCCACCCTCGATGAACTCGACTTGCTGATGAACCACTTCGTCAACGGCTACAGGGAAAATCCCCGGATGGTACCGATGCACAAAATCGTGGCGGCAGCGATCTTCGAAACCCATCGCCAAGGGGCCATTCTGTCGCAAACCTGGGAAGATTATGATCTGGAGAATGAAGAGATCACCATCCGCAACATGAAACACCCCAGGCAGACCCAGGGAAATGACATGACGCTCTCCATTCAGGAAGAAGCTCGGGCGATCATCGAATCCATGCCTCGCACTGACGACAGGATCTTCCCTTACAACAGTGATGTCGTCAGTCGCCGGTTCACCGATGCCTGCAAACTGCTGGGGATCGAAGACCTGCATTTTCACGATCTTCGCCACGAGGGAATTTCCCGCCTGTTCGAGATGGGACTGACAATCCCCCAGGTAGCTCAGATCTCAGGCCATCAGTCCTGGCAATGTCTCAAGCGCTACACGCAGATCAAACAGCGGGGGGATAAGTATGAAGGTTGGAAATGGTGGGCTTTGGTTACTTCCTAAATAGGATACTCTTACCGCTTTCACGCCAGCCAAGATTTGCAAGTGGATCAGGTATTCACTCAAATGACATCACTTCCCAGTCACCTGGCGAGGAATTCACCAAAGCGGCATAAGGATAGGTTTTCATGATTGGTTCCAATTCGCCAATGACACATATTAGGACATTTTCGACTGATGCACAAAAATCCAAGCTTGATTGGAAGCGGTTGGGTTGCATGACATGTCGATTTTTGATCCTCTGACTTCTATCAATGAATTCTGGGTGGGTATCATAAACCCGATTATTGAACATTTTATTTTTTACTTTGCGATATATGTCTAATGATCCGAGCAGTAGGATCCCGCCTGCGCCAGCAGACAAATAAGGATTGGGCACCTCAATACCTTTGATCCACTTCCACCGCTGATCATCCTCAACCGATTCACATAGCCTCATCGCAAAGGCATCGGCTTCAAATTCCTCGCGCTTTGCCCCATCAAGGTCTTCCACATTCCGACCATGATCTAAAGCATGATGGGCGTACTCATGAGAAAGGCCAAATATTTCCATCGCAAAAGCCATTTGTTCCACCAGTATGACTTCTTCCTTAGTCGATGGCTTAAATTCCGTGAGGACATGTGTACCTGTCAGGGCGAATGACACAAAAATTCGCCACCAATAAAACAGTAGATCAGGGTTACGCCTTAACTGCCTCCGTAGGAAATCTTCATCATATTTTGAACCTGCACAATTGGGGCATAAGAGAGTGGTACGAATATAGGCTCGTGAGATCAAACCGCAGTATCTGGTGAAAACCGAACCCATCGAAATAATAGACTCATCAGTCATTGGAACATTGATTTTTGAAATGAATGGGCCAGCCTTGGGTTCAACAACAAAGTGCACCCTATCTCTGTTCCGAGCACCGATCTGTTCACGCGCCATTTCAACACATTGAGAAAGCCGGAATAAGCTTGCCTCCGTCATTCTTGCCACACCTGGACTCGTGATTGGTGCCGCCTCATTCCTTTCGGCATCTACTTGGTTTCGAAGTTCGATGTGTTGTTCTGACCAACCAGCATTCAGTAACGCTTGTGTCACACTCTCTTCATCAAAGCCTGGGTGCTGATACTCAGGATCATCAAAGGTTGACCATTCACTGTCTTTTGCTCGATCAAGCATTTGCCGCCATAAATCTCTCGCGGCATCCACACGTTTTTTGCTTTTGCTCCGAGCCATCGACCCTCCGCTCACCAATTTACTTATGTTTTTCTGCTCAAGGAATTTGCACCCGATTTGTGTGTTACTTCGGGTCGCGTCTGACTAAATCTTGCGACGACACATCATACCAAAACTCATGCAACCGTCCTTCCTGGATCAATTTCACAGCTTGGCTCACGTGTGCTGGCAGGACAAAAAACCATTCCTTCGGATGTACCTTCTTGCCAAAGCGATCCACGATGAAAAGCTCTGCAGGGCGAGCTGCTTCAAAGAACCGATGAAGCAGGCTCTCGACTTTTTCTCTGGGCAGATTCTCCAGCTGGTATGTTGCGACGATCTCAACAGGGGCTAACAAAAAGGTTGGGTCATTCTTAGCGTCGGCCACCCGACGTTTTACGTCCTGACTGGTCACGCCGATCTTATGAAGAATGCCGCGGTGCGGCCGAATGTTAGGATCATCGGACATGGATCTTGCGACATAAATCGTTCCAGTCACAGCCAGCCGGTCAGCCTCCCAGTCCGGATCGAGTGGCCCCAACCCGACTTTCTGAACTGAACGGGCGGTTTTGTCGTCGTTAAGTGCTTTTCGGAATGAAGCGACCATGGGGTCGCTTTCCGTTCCGTTGGACAGCACGATGCGTAGCCGATCTTCCTGAGAAAGCCCGCCTGAAGATTTGCGCATCCGCTCAACCACGAGGCACAAAAGCCCATTTCGGATGAATACATCTCCGGCGACAGGTTCGATAACCGCCCATTTCTCGACGATCCTTGTTTTCCGCTCACCTGCTTCCAGAGCCGCCTGAATCTTCGAGAACTTCGCTTCGAATTGGTCGAAATTCTGGCAGGGAAAAAACTCTGCGCGGTGTTCCGGCTGATGCCTCTCCGCTGATGGTGTGACATGACGGAGGTCCGAGAATTCTGCAGGCACTTCGAGATCGTCATCGGCAAAAATATCGTCCAGACTGTCCGGAATAACATCTTCCGCAGGTTCGTCGCGCCAGTTTGCGTGTTCAGGTTCCTGGGCAGTCAAGAGGCCCAGCCTATCCGCCCCCAACATGTCTTGGGTTGGGGCTTGCCTCAACTTGTCCCAAATCGTTCCGAGGCGCATCTCTTCGTGGTCTTCGGCGTCGGGATCCGGCAGACGGCCGTGCTGTTCGAAGAACCGCGTAACGTCGCTGAGGACAGCTGTCCCGCCGTCAGATTTCGACGCAACCTGCTTCTGAGGGGCGACTTGAAGAAGGCCAAACTCGTCCGGCTCGGCGAAGATATCATCAAGGGTGGGTCTCGGCATCAGAGCGCCCCCTCACGCATACGCTTGGCTTTCTGTGTTTTGAGCCAGGCCAAGGCCTCGGCCATCCGCTTCTCCAATGCATCAGGCGAGTTCAGATTTGGTTCGCGCCCTTCAGCTGCGCGAAACGCCTTGATCCGCGGCCAAAGCGTGCGCGCCTCTTCCTCGGTCATAGCGACACGGATGGCGACCATGGCGGACTGGACGTGCTGCAAGAGCTGCGCATCGAGAGACTTGGAGGCGACTTCGAACCGCTCCTGGAAGGCATTCACACTGTCGATGAGATCGACGTCGATTTCGCGCACGTTGATGAATTTCTTCACCATTTGCAGAAGTGTGTTCGGGGCACCCTCCGGTTCTTCCTCACCGTTGCCGTCAACATTAGTTGGTTTGCCTTCAAAAACCGCCGCAGCCTCCGCCATCCCGCGCTCCTCTTCCTCACGGGCAAGAGTCAGGATGTTCATATGGGCTGCAAGATGCTGACGCGCGCTTTCGGTTTCTTCAGCACTGAGCTCCGGATAACGCGTTTCGATGATGTCGGTCAGAACCATCTGAGTAGCGACTTCAGGGGCTGTGTCAGGCGCCAGAACGCGCTTGTCCATGGCCTGGCAGGCGGCAGCCAGCAGATCACGCATATCCTGCTCGCAGATCTCTTTGGCGCGCTCAGTGGGCGGCTCGATCAAGCCCTTGATGCCGATCATGACGTTGCCCTGGCCATCGCTATGCACGGGCTCACGCACGTCCCCGTCTTCGCGGCGGTAGAACTTGAAGTTCGGGGCCAGCACTTGCTCCATTAGCAAGGAGCCGGAGATTGCCTTGAGCATGTCGTTGACCGCATCTGAGACCACATCGGTTTCCATCCCCGGCTCGGCCACCAGATTAGTGAAGACCGCGCGCGGTTTTCCCGGTGCATCGCGTGTGGCGCGGCCGATGATCTGCACGATTTCTGTCAGAGAGGAACGGTAGCCGATGGTCAGCGCATGTTCGCACCAGCCCCAATCAAATCCTTCTTTGGCCATGCCGAGTGCAATGATGATGTCTACCTTGGCACGATCCGCCTCGTCATCGCGCTTGCCACCCGCGCCCTTGATCTCACGCGACAGGGCCGTCTTGACTATGCCGCGCCCTGGACCGTCATCGACGAGGTCGGCAACCTTCAGAACCCGTCCCTCGGGCAGCTCGATCAGATCGAACCCGGTTTCCGGATCCCGACCGACATGTTTGCCGAGGAAGTCCATGATCTTCCCGACCTCATTGTTCTTGTCATCGAATGCTTCGGACGAGCCACGGTGCGGGATATGGATGATGGTCTTTTGCGCAGGATCCAGCACACCTTCGAGCCCGTTGGTATAATTGCCCTTGTAGAACTGATAATTCACCCCCAGCGCCTTGAGGTGCTCATAGCCCTCCAACTGTTCGTAATAGCTGTGAGCCTGCCCCAGTGAACTGGTCCGCCGCTATGTTTAGGAAACGGAGGACCACGCATGGCAAACAAGCGACCGAAGCCGGAAGAGATAGTTTCGAAGTTACGGCAAGTTGAGGTGTTGATGGGGCAAGGCATGTCCCGTCTGGATGCAATCAGACAGATCGGTGTTGTTGAACAAACCTATTACCGCTGGCGTAAGAAGTATGGCGGAATGGGTGTGGATCAATTGAAGGAGCTGAAGCGGCTTCAAAAGGAAAATGAACGGCTCAGAAGAGCTGTGTCTGATCTTACGTTGGACAAATTAATCCTGAAGGAAGCCGCAAAGGGAAATTACTAAGCCCCGCTCGCCGTCGTGCATGTATTGATCACGTTCGAAGCCAGTTCAAAGTATCGCAACGCAGGGCCTGTCGGGTTCTCGGGCAGCATCGCTCCACACAAAGGCATATCCCGAAAGGCCGCGCCGATGAGGATCGTTTGGTTGCTGACATGATCGAATTGGCCAGACAGTTTGGCCGCTACGGCTATCGGCGGATCGCGGCTCTGCTCAGAGAGGCGGGTTGGTCCGTGAGCGATGGTCGTGTCGAACGGCTATGGCGACGAGAGGGGCTGAAGGTTCCAGCAAAACAACCGAAGAAGGGGCGGCTCTGGCTGAATGACGGATCATGTGTTCGGCTGAGGCCCGAGTATCGGAACCATGTCTGGAGCTATGACTTCGTGCATTGCCGGACAGATGATGGAAAAGTCTTCAGGACGCTGAACATCATTGATGAGCACAGCCGGGAATGTTTGGCGATTAAGGTGCAGCGCAAATTGAACTCGACAGATGTGATCAATGTTCTGACAGACCTGTTCATCCTGCGCGGCGCTCCGGCATTCATCCGGTCGGATAATGGCCCTGAGTTCGTTGCACAGGCTGTTCGGGACTGGATCACCGCCGTCGGCGCGAAGACCGCCTACATCGAGCCAGGGTCACCCTGGGAAAACGGATATTGCGAAAGCTTCAACGTAAGCGGTGCGCCGATCACACGGTTTTAGCGTAGTTCCAAGGCAGCAGTTCATTGATGTGGGTTTGCTTGTGCCCGCCAGCAATGGCTGTGAGTACGCCGCACAGATATGCGTGTGGCTCGATACCGTTGAGTTTGCAGGTCTCGATCAGTGACGCGATGGCGGCCCAGTTCTGTGCGCCAGCGTCGTGCCCGGCGAAGAGCGCGTTTTTGCGGTTTAGAGCAATGGGTCGGATGGTGCGTTCGACGGAGTTGTTGTCGAGTTCGATGCGACCATCGTCGAGGAACAGGATTAGCCCATCCCAGTATTTTGCGATGTATTTCAGGGCCTCTCCAGTTGGGGATTTGGACGAGACACGGGCACGACCTTGGGCAAGCCAAAGCTCGAGGGTGTCGATGATAGGTTTTGAGCGCTCCTGCCGTGCAGCATTGCGTTGGTCTGCGGTTAGGCCACGCAGGTCTTTTTCGATGCGATAGAGCGCCTGAATGTGCGCCAAACCCTCCTGCGCGATCGGGGCAATGCTGGACTGGGTAACATCATGCAAGTTGCGGCGTGCATGGGCCCAACAATAGGCCAGCCTCACATCCTGTGCGGGCCGTTTGAGCAAGCGGTTGTAGCCAGCATAGCCATCCACCTGCAGGGTGCCGCTGAAGCCTTTCAAGATATTGTCTGCATGCTGGCCGGATCGCCCTGGCGCATAGGTGAAGGCCACACCGGGCGGATCATCACCGCCCCATGGGCGATCATCACGGGCCAGCGCCCAGAAGTATCCGGTTTTGGTCTTTTTCCGCCCTGGGGCCAGAACCGGTGCCGGTGTCTCGTCCATGAACAGCTTGGTTGAGCGCTTCAGATCGGCCATCAGCGCCTCATAGACCGGGGCCAACTCGAATGCCGATTTGCCCACCCAAGCGGCCAAGGTCGAGCGATCCAGATCGATGCCCTGGCGACTGTAGATTTGCGCCTGTCGATAAAGCGGCAGGTGGTCCGCGTATTTGGAGACCAGAACATGCGCCAAAGTGGCTTCGGTCGGCATGCCGCTTGCAATGATGTGTGGTGGTGCTGGGGCCTGAGTGATCCCGTCCTCGCAGGATCGGCAGGCGTATTTGGGGCGACGGGTGACGATAACGCGGAACTGTGCAGGGATGATGTCCAAACGTTCGCTCACATCCTCACCTATGACATGACGCGCGGTTCCGCAGGCGCAGGAGAGATCAGGTTCAATGACCACCTCTACCCGTTCCAGATGCTTGGGCAGCGATCCACGGTTTGTCTGGCGCGGCTTTGCTGGCCGCACCGGCGCGGTGCGTTCGTCTGCGTCAATCTCGGCTTCGACCTGCGCGATGGCCGTCTCGATATCTTCGAGTTCCAACTCATATTGGGCGGGGTCAATCTTCTCGGATTTGGACCCAAACAGCGCCTTCTTGAAGGACGCGACCAGGGCTTCAAGTCGCGCATTCTGATCCTGTTGCGCACGGATGATCGCCTTCAACTCGGCAATGTCGTTGGGCAGGTCATCAGGGGCACGCATGCCCAGTTCCATACCAAAACAAGGGTGGAATGGCCCGCCCAAACGCCCCCGTGAGTCACTCCGCCGCAGCCGGAGCTGTCACCTCCAGGGGCTGCACGCGTCGCCAATCCAGACCTGCGAACAAAGCCTCAAACTGGGCTGGCTCCAGACGCATCACCCCGTTCTTAATCGCAGGCCATGTGAAACTGTTATCTTCCAGCCGCTTGTACGCCATCACCAATCCGCTGCCGTCCCAATAGATCAGCTTCAATCGATCTGCCCGCTTGGCACGGAAGACATAAACCGACCCATCAAACGGCTTCTGACGCAGGTGGCTCTGTACCAAGGCGGCCAGCCCATCATGACCTTTGCGGAAGTCCACAGGATCGCTGGCCACAAAAATCCGCACTTTATGGGATGGCATGATCACGTAGCCAAAGCCCGTGCGATCTCAACGACCCGCGCCGCTGGTGTCGCGGCGTCCAAACGAATGGTGACATCGCCTTGGATCACATCAAGCGTGCTGGTTGATGCTGTTGGTAGGGGCGAAGCCACGGGCGCAGGCGTCTCCATCTCAACAGGAACGAAGTCCATGCCGTCCAAATTGGGCAGAACCAACTTGCCCTGCCGCGCCATCCGCCGCCAATCAGACACTGTGCTGGGGATCAGCTCATACCGCTTCGCAACCGCCTTGACCGTCTCGCCTTCGAGCAACGTCTCCGCCACAATCCGAGCCTTCAACTCCGGTGGCCAACTCCGCTTGCCATCCGCCCGACGCGGCACACTTGCCAGAAACTCACATATAGCTCCCATCAAGAAACTCCCCACAAAACAAAGAAGCCTCTGAATCGCAGATCAGACGTCAGTTCGAAAGTGTGGGGGTGGCGCACCGCTTACGCTTCAACGGGCGGATGCGGGATGAACTTCTCAACGGCGAGGTATTCTACAGCCTGCGCGAAGCGCAAATCCTGATCGAAGAGTGGAGGAAACACTACAACACAAAAAGGCCCCACAGTGCATTGGGCTACAAACCACCAGCTCCTGAAACCATCATTCCGATGGATCAGAGGCCGATCATGCACTAACAATCAAAATGGACCACTCAGATGAGGCTGCTCAGCGTCGTGAGCGTCAGCTATACGCAGTTCGTTGTTAATAAACAGTGGGGCAAGTGCAGGATTTCTTTCAGTGAGATCTCCGATTTCCGGGTCTGAATCAAAAGAGTCTAAGTCGTCGCCTTCTGTGTTTAGGCGCTCAGCGATGTTCGACAAAGCCTGCAAGAGCTTTAAGCTCCCGAGTCCTTTTACGTCATTTGTCGAATGGCCGGCCTTCCGGACAACCTGACGCAAGAAACTATTGGGGATACGTTGCCATATTTCATAAAGGCTTTTGCATCGCGTGAGGAATGCTTGCTCAGTCATTGAAAGAGGTGCCACTTGCGCAAGACGCGAAAGCTCGGGGTATCCGTACCACCCATTGGCGGTAATTTCCGCGCGGGAAAAACCTACAATTTCAGCGGGTGCCTTCGAAATACCGAGTTTTTCACTCAACGCCGCGAGATGATCGCCAAGGCTTAGTAATTGGTCAGCCAACCTTTCGACTTTTGCAGCTACATGCTCTTCTTCATGATCAAGCTCGCCGACCAGCGCGGGTTCCAAGGCGAAAGAATGCGCGTGGACGATTTCTCGATCAGGCTTAGGCTTGTAGAGTTCTCTTATGCATGCACTAACCATGTTTCGGCCAACTCGAGTTAGATCCGAAAAACTCCATTGCCCTTTGTAGGATGGACTGCAAAGCCATCTTCCCTCGGCATTGACTGGCATGGTGTCGAAATGATCGCTTTGCTCGTAGCGTTCAAGAAATCGGTCATCAAGATAAACCACTTCTTCATACCCGACGAGCGCATTTGCACGATCATGTGTCATAGAACCTTCAACGCCGGGCCAAACGAGGCTATTGGCATCTGGCGCCGAACAAAGCTCAGGAGACACTGCAATGACCGACGCCCAAACTTGGATCAATAGTCCACCGTTGTGTTCGCGCAAGCCGAGTTCATACCAACCACCTTCGGGCTGTACATTAAAATGGGCTGCGCCTTCCATCACGGATCGAAGTTCAGGTGTGTCCGGCAACAGCGCTTCGTAGGAGAATACGCGAACTCCAAAGCTGCCACGCATCCATAGATACCGGCGCAGGTATTCGTTACTCATGACCCATTGAACATTTCTCTTCGAGGAATAGAAATATTCCGTCGAAATCTCGCCCTCTGCGACGCCGAATTCCGGCAACCCAAAATCATCGTAGGAAATTCGTTGATGTTCCCCGCCGATACAACGGGGGGAAAGCCCAAGAGACATCCAGACTTTTTCAGCAAGATTGTAGCTAAAGAACGATCCATCGCCCCAAGCTGCGACCACGTAATCAAATCCGGAAACTGATGGAACATACTCCGCACACTCACCCTTGTCTTGGACGTAGGGCGTAGAAGAGGAAACAAGGCCATCGCTTGTTTCTTGCAAGACTCGTAGCCCTTCAAGTTTGTCCTCTGGCACACATGCCATCAACATATGCAGATGCTCACGGGTTGGCCCGTATGGGTCATGCTCGTGTCTTTTTGCTACGATAACTTTGTGCTGAGCTTCTTCACCCACGGGCTCAAGCATGCTGCGTAACAGCTCGGGCAATTGATCCTCGGGGATTGGAAAATCACTAAGATAGTCTTTAGGCAAAGAACTGTTTCCTTGAAATATGCATTGCTATACCGACAGTGATAGAATGGTCATTAAATATAACGGTGCTACATCCAGTGCTACAGATTCTCATGGCACCAACCAAACCCAACAAAACAAGGGGTTTCAGAAAGCGTCGTTCCCATCCATCATCGGAGCGACCGAGAGGCGGGCGGCGGTGTGAAGTTTGGTGTCCATTGGGGCGACCTTGACTGTGGCGTGCAGTGACGTGGCTATGAAAGACCCTGCACGCAAACATTGCGGCGTGGGCGGCGCTGATTCCAGTGCCGGTGCATGTATCACGGATTTCACACAGGAACAGGGGGCTGCACTACACGGCAGGCTTTCACGTGACGGATCCCCCTGCTTTGCGCTTACAGGTGGCGGTCAAACCAATCCATCACCCGTTCCGGCCGCGCGCCCAGATATTCATAGGCGGCAAAACGGCTCTTCTCCAGCTCGATCAGCCGCATTTCTTTGTCGACGGTCAGCGCGTCATAGTAGCTTTGCACCATTGGCATTTCCGTCCAGGGATCATTGGTGTTTTGCACCACCAGCGTCGGCACGGTGATCTTGGGGGCGTCGAGCACAAAGTTCGGCTCCGCCATGTTGAAACCCATCCGTGCGGTGCTGACCTTTTCACCGGCGCGGACCATAAAACCGGGCATGCCGAGGGCTTTGACAAAATTGGAATAGAGCAAGGGCTGCACCGCGATCATCGCCTTAATGTTTTGACGCTCTGCCAGCCCGTGGTCCCGGCCATAGGCATAGGTCGTGGCCGCCGACCCCATGCAAATGGACAGCAGTCCGATGTTGGCACTTGGATACCGGGCCGAGACGAAATCCACCGCGGCAATCACATCTTTGGCTTCTTCCGGGCCCCAGCTGACCCAAGGAATGGGGCCCAGATCGCTGTCCCCATGCCCCCGAAGATCATACATCAGCACCGAATGGCCCTGATCCATCAGATATTTGGCCTGCCTGAGAAAACGGATGTCCTGCTTCCAGGGGGGCATCGGGCCATGGCCTTTGGGCGTCCAGCCACCACGATTGCATTGCACGCCGAAATGGCTTTGCACGATCACCTTGTCAGCGCCGCCGCGGATCAGCCATCCCCGCAGGGTGACGCCGTCTTCGGTGGAAAACTCAACATCTTCAAAAGGCAAATCAAAGGATTGGGGATGATCAAACAAGGGGGCCTGCCCCGGCTTGATCATCATATTGGAAACAAACGTGCCAAACATTTCTGACCTCTCAGGTAAAGGGAGTCCCATATTCCCGAGTAATTAGGTCAATTTTTGTGAAGGCAATAGGAGCGCTAGTCCAGCATCGGGTAAACGCCGCTTTTCTTGACGGTGCCATAGACAAAGCTGGTGTCGATGGACCCGATGCCGCCGATGGGATGGATGCGGGTGCGGATGAAATCCTCATAGGCTGCCAGCCCCGCGACCACGACCCGCAGCAGGTAGTCAGTGGGACCAGTCAGCATATGGCATTCCTGCACCTCATCCAGCGCGATCACCCGGCGTTCAAAGGTCTTTACCGTATCTTCATTGTGCTTTTCCAGCGTGATGCGGACAAAAGCAGTCAGCGCCAGACCGTATGCTTCGGCATCCACATCGGCGCTGTAGCCTTTGAGAACACCGGCTTTTTCCAGATTGCGCACGCGGCGCAGGCAAGGGCTGGGCGACAGGTTCACCTGTTCGGCCAGTTCCAGGTTGGTCATACGTCCGTCGCGCTGCAGGGCACGCAGGATTTGGCGGTCTTTGCTGTCCATCTTTGATCCAATATCGGCATAATATGCTAATTTTAGACCAATACTTAGCAACATTGGCATGCACATGCCAGTCTTTCTGCCCCACCCTGCCTGCAACACAGATTTTGGGGGAGCAACCAATGAACAATTCAAATCCCGGTTTCGCAACACGCGCCATTCACCACGCCTATGATCCGCAGGACAACGAAGGCGCTCTGACGCCGCCGTTGCACCTGACCTCAACCTTTGCGTTTGAAACGGCCGAGGCCGGTGGTGAGATGTTTGCCGGCGACCGTGCCGGCCACATCTACAGCCGAATTTCCAACCCGACCTGCGATCTGTTGGAAAAACGCATCGCCACGCTGGAAGGGGCGGAGGCCGGTCTGGCGCTGGCGTCGGGCATGGGGGCAATCACCGCCGCGCTTTGGACGTTGCTCAGCCCCGGTGATGAGGTCATCGTCGACAAGACGCTCTATGGCTGCACCTTTGCCTTCATGCAGCACGGGCTGACCAAGTTTGGCGTCACCATCACCCATTGTGACCTGACCGATCCCGACAATCTGGTTGACGCGATCAGCGACAAAACCCGCGTGGTCTATTTTGAGACCCCGGCAAACCCCAATATGCGTCTGGTGGACATCGAAGCCGTTGCCACCATTGCCCATGAGCAGGGTGCAACCGTGATTGTCGACAACACCTATGCCACCCCCTACCTGACCCGCCCGATCGAAAAAGGTGCAGATCTGGTGCTGCACTCGGCCACCAAATACCTGGGTGGGCATGGCGACGTAGTGGCCGGCCTGATGGTCGGCTCGGCCGAGCTGATCCAGGAGGTGCGCCTGGTCGGCATGAAGGATATGACCGGCGCGGTGATGTCGCCGTTCAACGCCATGTTGATCCTGCGCGGGCTGAAAACGCTGGCACTGCGGATGGACCGCCATTGCAGCAACGCCGATGTGGTGGCCGATTGGCTGGAAGCGCAGCCTGAGGTGCAGAAGGTCTATTTCCCCGGTCTGGAAAGCTATGAGCAGCACGATCTGGCCAAACGCCAGATGGATCAGCCCGGCGCGATGATCGCCTTTGAACTGGCCGGCGGGCTGGAGGCAGGCCGCAGCATGATGAACCGATTGGAGATGATCCAGCGTGCCGTGTCACTGGGCGATGCGGAAACCTTGATCCAGCACCCTGCCTCGATGACCCATTCCACCTACACCCCGGAAGAGCGCGCCGAACACCACATCTCGGACGGGTTGATCCGCCTGTCGGTGGGTCTGGAAGAGGTGGCCGATATTCTGGCCGATCTGGATCAGGCCCTGCCCCGCGGGACCGAAGCGCTGGCGGCGGAATAAGCCCTAACCCAGCGGCGGCGTGCGCGCCACGCCGCCCTTCACCCGCCGCAGTGGGATTGAGGATTGGATGGAGGACACACCCGGCACCTTGGTCAGACGTTCGACCAGCACCTGTTCGAATTCTTTGAGGCCCGTGGTGACAATCCGCAGCAGGTAGTCGCGATCGCCGGTCATCAGCCAGCAATCCACCACCTCTGGCATGGCGCTGACGGCGCGTTCAAACCGCGCCAAAGCGTCATCCACCTGCCGGTCCAGCTGCACTGAGACAAAGACCGAAAACTCATAGCCAAGCGCGGCCTCATCAATCAGGGCCGCATAGCCGGTGATGATGCCTTCCTGTTCCAGCCGTTTGATCCGGCGGGCCACCGGGGTGGGGCTAAGGCCAATACGGTCTGACAGCTCCTGCACCGAAAGCCGCCCTTCACGACCCAGGATCTGAAGGATCTGAATATCGAACGGATCAAGATTAGAGAAATCTGCCACTATGCTCAGCTTTCTTAACGGATACCACCAAAGTTAACGAAAAATACGCCGAAATACGCCGGATAACAACAGCACAGCCATGGTAAACTGGCGCAACGCGCCACGCGACCCACCAAGCACCCCACTTTGCACGGCCCACGCGCTGCCCCCGGGAGGACCCAAATGACCCAGACCACCACACTCGACAGCCAGCACATCGCGCATCTTAAAACGCTGGAGCAGCGCCTTTTGTGGCTATCCCATTGGATGATCCACCACGCCAACCACATCCGCCCGAAAGAGGATGGGATCAAGATCGGCGGGCATCAGGCCTCTTCCGCCTCGATGGTGTCGATCATGACGGCGCTCTATTTCTCGGCGCTGAAGCCTGAGGATCGGGTGGCGGTGAAACCACATGCCTCACCCATTTTCCATGCGATGCAGTACCTGATGGGCCAGCAGACCCGTGAGAAGATGGAAAACTTCCGCGGCTTCGGCGGGGTGCAGAGCTACCCCAGCCGCACCAAAGACATTGACGATGTGGACTTCTCCACCGGCTCCGTGGGCCTGGGGGTCGCGATCACCTCATTTGCGTCGATGGTGCAGGATTACATCGAAGCCAAGACCTGGGGCGCAGGCCTGCCGCTGGGCCGGATGGTGGCGCTGGTGGGGGACGCCGAACTGGACGAAGGCAACGTCTATGAAACCCTGCAGGAGGGGTGGAAAAACGACCTGCGCAATTGCTGGTGGGTGATCGACTATAACCGTCAATCGCTGGACGGCATCGTGCGCGAAGGCCTGTTTGAACGGGTTGAGAAGATCTTTGACGCCTTTGGCTGGGATGTGGTGCGGGTGAAATACGGAGCGCTGCAACAGGCGGCCTTTGCAGAACCGGGCGGCGCGGCGCTGCGCGACTGGATCGACAGCTGTCCCAATCAGGACTACTCGGCGCTGACCTTCATGGGCGGTGCGGTCTGGCGCAAACGGCTGCTGGATGATCTGGGCGATCAGGGAGACGTCACCGCGCTGATCGAACGGCGCAGCGATGACGAACTGGCCGCGCTGATGGAAAACCTTGGCGGCAACTGTGTGGCCACCATGGCGGAAACCTTTGCCAGCATCGACCATGACCGCCCCACTTGTTTCCTGGCCTATACGGTCAAGGGCTGGGGCACCCCCATTGCCGGTCACAAGGACAACCACGGCGGTCTGATGAACAAGACCCAGATGAAGGCCTGGCAGGCCCATATGGGTGTGACTGAGGGTCAGGAGTGGGAGCCTTTCGCGACCGTTGAGGATGCAAAGGCTTTGCAGAAATTCCTTGGCGATGTGCCGTTCTTTGCCAAAGGTCCGCGCCGTTACACGGACGCCCAGCTGCCGGTGCCGCCGGTTGCGATTTCGGCGGAGAAAGACATTTCCACCCAGGCCGCCTTTGGCAAGGTGCTGGATGACCTGTCCAAAGGTGACAGTGCGCTGGCGGAACGGATTGTGACCACCTCACCGGATGTGACCGGCACCACCAATCTTGGCCCCTGGGTCAACCGGCGCAAGCTGTTTGCCCGGGAAGAACAGGCCGATGCGTTCATTGAGCATCGCATCCCCTCCACCGCCAAGTGGGAATTCACCCCAAAAGGTCAGCATATCGAACTGGGCATCGCCGAGATGAACCTGTTCCTGCTCTTAGGCGCGGCGGGGTTGAGCCACAGCCTGTTTGGCAAACGTCTGATCCCCATCGGTACGGTCTATGATCCCTTTGTCTGCCGCGGCCTCGATGCGCTGAACTACGCCTGTTATCAGGATGCACGCTTCATGATCGTCGGCACCCCCTCTGGTGTGACGCTGGCCCCTGAAGGCGGCGCGCATCAGTCGATCGGCACACCGCTGATTGGCATGTCGCAGGACGGTCTGGCCGCCTTTGAACCGGCCTTTGCGGATGAGCTGGCGGTGATCATGGAGTGGGCTTTTGACTATCTGCAGCGCGATGGTGAAGGCGATCCCTGCGAACGCACCTGGCTGCGCGATGAGACCGGCGGCTCGGTCTATCTGCGGCTGACCACCAACCCGATCGAACAGCCCGGCAAACGCGCGGATGAGGATTTCCGTCAGGGTGCCATTGACGGGGCCTATTGGCTGAAGAAACCGGGGCCGAACTGTGAGGTGGTGATCGCCTATCAGGGTGCTGTTGCACCTGAGGCGATCAAAGCGGCGGGGATCATCGGCGAAGGCCGCCGCGATGTCGGCGTGCTGGCCGTGACCTCGGCCGACCGTCTGAATGCCGGCTGGACCGCGGCACAACGTGCCCGCGCCCGTGGCAACGCAAAGGCCGTCAGCCACATCGAACGCCTGATGGGTGCCCTGCCCCGCCACTGCAAACTGGTGACCGCAATTGACGGCCATCCCGCCACCCTGGCCTGGCTGGGCGGGGTCGAGGGCCATCAAACCGTGTCACTGGGGGTCGAGCATTTCGGCCAAACCGGCACCATCGGCGACCTTTACCGCCACCACGGCATCGACGCCGCCTCCATCGCCGAAAAAGTCCGCGGCCTCACTGCCGGCCGGCCTATTCCGGTGCGGTGAGGCAGTGGAAGCCAAGGCAAATCTGACGGCTATAGCACCCCAAGCGAACAAAAGCTCCCGAAGATACTTCGGGAGCTTATAGACTTGTGGCAATGATCAAATGTCACCGCCCCTTATGCAACGAACCACCTACAGGTCCAGTAGCTGGTTTGCTTTAACACCAACGACTTAACTGCAGTCCGCCTTAATCCACAACGTTGAGGAACTGGCCCCGGCGCTATACGTCATTTTGACATTAAACGCCGGATCAAACCCAGTCCAGCGACAGGTTGCAAAGGTTGATAGTGCCTGTTCGGCCATTTTGGCTTTCTCCGAAGTCGACGGGTATTCACGTTTTCCGCATAGTCCTTCTTCAATTGCCATTTGCATGCACAGGCCCACTCCTCCGTCACGATGTGGGAACACATCGGAACGATACAAAGTTTTGACGGCGGCGACCGTGGTGTTCTGTTGTCTCGCTTCCTCTTCCCAGTTTGCCTCTGTTACCAAACTGGCAGGTTTGTCTATCAAAGTGAATGCGAAGAAAAGCGGTGTCTGTTTTGATGAACCATGGCCCGAGGTAATTTTGTTCCAGTTAACCCGGTATTTACCAATTGTTGTCTCGCCTTGGTATTTGGAAGATGTACCAACGCCGCAACCAGCAAGTGAGATCAGCGTCACCGCTGCCAATGCGATCTTTGAATAACCCATTATTTGGAATGCCTTCAGTTAAGAGTCGTCGAGAGTCGAAACTAGCCAATCCCCAAAATGATTGTAAAGACAGCCCACCACACCCGCCTGAAGCGAAGATCGCCTTCTAACTATACGAGGCTAAATATTGTTGTTTTGAGAGCTTTGTTGCCCTTTGACAGGGCAGAATTCCCTGCGGCTTTGCGCAACCGGGCTGACACTTGAAAAGCCTAACCGAACAGCTTCACGGCGGTCACCAAGTAAAGGGAAATTGCAGCCATCATCACCACATCACGCCAAAAGGGCTCGCTTACCCCTGCATTTGCTCTCAGTGTACTGCCATATGCCGTGGTGATCCTAGGGCCCACCCAAAAACATCTGTAAAGCAAACGGGTTACCAGCGTTCTCTCTGCCGCCCGCTCACAAAACAACGCGACAGATCGAGGGTATAAGATATGCGCGATTGCTGACCAGTAAGCCAAGAAACACAGCACATGCACAAGGATAAGCACCAAGGCTGTCGCACCTCCTGAAATGCGAGACTAGGTCTCAAATGAAAAATCCACCATGGATTGCATTTTACACCTCAATACGCAACCATAATGCAGCAAGCTCGATTTCGGATCTGCGGCACTCTAATTAGGGCTCTAAAGGTTCAGCCCCCTGTTACTCCGCCGCCGCTTTTTTGAAGTCGGTGGGCTGGTAGTTCAGCACCGGGGACAGCCAGCGTTCGACCTCTTCCAGCGCCATGCCTTTGCGGTTTGCGTAGTCTTCGACCTGATCACGCTCCACTTTGGCGACGCCGAAGTAATAGCTTTCAGGGTGGCCGATATAGAGGCCCGAGACCGAGGCGCCGGGCCACATGGCGTAGCTGTCGGTCAGCTCAACCCCGGTGGCGTTTGTCGCGTCCAAAAGCTCAAACAGTGTCGCTTTTTCGGTGTGATCGGGCTGCGCCGGATAGCCCGGGGCGGGACGGATGCCGTCATAGGCTTCTTTGATCAACTCGTGGTTGGCGAAATCCTCGGCCGCCGCATAGCCCCAGAGTTCTTTGCGGACCTTTTCATGCATCCGCTCGGCAAAGGCTTCGGCGAAACGGTCGGCCAGGGCTTTCACCATGATTGAGGAGTAATCGTCGTTTTTACCGGCAAACGCCTCAGCGATTTTTTCTTCTTCGGCCCCTGCGGTGACGACAAAGCCGCCCAGATAATCCGGCGTGCCTTCAGGGGCGACGAAGTCTGACAGGGCCACATTGGGCCGCCCAGCGCGTTTGGCGCTTTGCTGGCGCAGGGTGTGGAACGTGGCCCGTTCTGCGCTGCGGCTGTCGTCCTGCCACAGTTGGATGTCATCGCCCAGCGCATTGGCCGGCCAGAAACCAACGACAGCGCGCGGATGGAACCAGTTTTCATCAATGATGCGTTTCAGCATGTCTTGCGCATCGGCAAAAAGCTGACGCGCGGCCTCCCCCTGTTTTTCATCCTCCAGAATACGCGGGTAAACGCCGCGCATTTCCCAAGTTTGGAAGAAGGGCGTCCAGTCGATATATTCCGCCAGTTCCGCCAGATCCCAGCCATCAAAGGTCCGGGTGCCAAGGAAACTGGGTGTGGTGGCCTGATAGCCGGTCCAATCAACCTGATAGGCATTGTCCCGCGCGGTCTCGACGCTGATGCGTTTCTTCGCCAGTTCGGCGCGGGCGTGCTTTTCGGCGACGGAGGCGTATTCCGCGCGGATGTCGTCGATATAGGTGACCTTCTGCTCGTCACTCAGCAGCGACGACACAACCCCAACAGCACGCGAGGCATCGGTGACATAGACCGCCTGCGCCGTGTCAAGGTTCGGATGGATCTTCACCGCTGTATGCACCTTGGAGGTGGTGGCTCCCCCAATAAGCAGGGGCTGCTGCATCCCTTCACGCTGCATTTCCGCGGCAACATGCACCATCTCATCAAGCGACGGGGTGATCAGACCAGAGAGGCCGATGATATCAACGTTTTCCTCCCGTGCGACCTGCAGGATCTTTTCGGCAGGCACCATCACACCAAGGTCGATGATTTCGTAGTTGTTACAGGCCAGCACCACGCCCACGATGTTCTTGCCGATATCATGCACGTCCCCCTTCACGGTGGCCATCAGCACCTTACCGGCACTTTCGGCAGCACCGTCTTTTTCGGCGTCCATATAGGGCAGCAGCACGGCAACGGCCTGTTTCATCACACGGGCGGATTTCACCACCTGCGGCAGGAACATCTTGCCGGAGCCGAAGAGATCGCCGACCACGTTCATCCCCGCCATCAGCGGACCTTCGATCACATGCAGCGGACGTTCCGCGTTCTGGCGGGCCTCTTCGGTGTCTTCATCGATATATTCGGTGATCCCGTTTACCAGCGCATGTTCCAGACGTTTTTCAACGCTCCATTCGCGCCAGGTCAGATCTTTCTCTTTGCCTTTACTGCCCCCCTGCCCGCGGAAACGTTCAGCAATCTCCAGCATCCGCTCGGTGGCGTCAGCACGGCGGTTCATCACCACGTCTTCACAGGCTTCGCGCAGCTCAGGATCAATCTGGTCATATACGGCCAGCTGACCGGCGTTGACGATCCCCATATCCACACCGGCCTGAATACCGTGGTAAAGGAAGACCGAGTGCATCGCTTCGCGCACCAACTCATTGCCCCGGAAACTGAACGACAGGTTCGACACACCGCCTGAGACATGCACATGTGGCAGGTCGGTGGTGATGCGCCGTGCGGCCTCGATGAAGTCGACACCGTAGTTGTCGTGTTCCTCAATACCCGTCGCCACAGCAAAGACGTTGGGGTCAAAGATGATGTCTTCGGGCGGGAAGCCCACCTGCTGCGTCAGGATCTCATAGGCGCGGGTACAGATTTCGACCTTACGGTCTTCGGTATCGGCTTGGCCAACCTCATCAAAGGCCATGACCACCACAGCGGCGCCATAGGCCCGACACAGACGCGCCTGATCGATAAACTGCGCCTCGCCCTCTTTCATCGAGATCGAGTTCACGATGGCCTTGCCCTGCACACATTGCAGACCGGCCTCAATCACCTCCCACTTGGAGCTGTCGATCATGATCGGTACCCGGGCGATATCAGGCTCGGACGCGATGAGGTTCAGGAACTCCACCATTGCGGCTTTGGAGTCGATCAACCCCTCATCCATATTCACGTCAATGATCTGCGCGCCGTTTTCCACCTGTTGGCGGGCCACATCCAGCGCGGTGGCGTAATCACCATTGGTGATCAGCTTGCGGAACTTGGCAGATCCGGTGACGTTGGTCCGCTCGCCCACATTCACAAACGGAATGTCCTCAGTCAGGACAAAGGGTTCCAAGCCAGACAGGCGCATTTGCGGCGCGACTGTCGGAATAACGCGCGGGGCAATGTCAGCGACAGCATCCGCAATGGCGCGGATGTGATCATAGGTGGAGCCACAGCAGCCCCCTACTACATTGACCAGCCCCTCACGGGCAAAGCCTGCCACCTGTTCGGCCATCTCTTCGGGCGTCTCGTCATATTCGCCCATCTCATTGGGCAGGCCCGCGTTGGGATAGGCGCAGGTCAAAGTGTCGGCCACATTGGAGATCTCGGCGATATGGGCACGCATCGCATTGGCCCCCAGCGCACAGTTCAGACCAATGGTCAGCGGCTGCGCGTGACGCACCGAATGCCAAAACGCCGTGGGCGTCTGCCCCGACAAGGTGCGCCCCGACAGATCGGTGATGGTGCCCGAGATCATCACAGGATACCGCATACCGCGCTCTTCAAACACCTGCTCACAGGCAAAGATCGCAGCCTTGGCGTTCAGGGTGTCAAAGATCGTCTCAATCAGCAGGATATCAGCGCCACCTTCCAACAGACCACGGGCCTGTTGCGCATAGGCCTCACGCAACTCATCAAAGGTCACGGCGCGATAGCCCGGGTTGTTCACATCCGGGCTGATCGAGGCGGTGCGGTTGGTCGGCCCCAATGCGCCCGCAACATAGCGTTTGCGGCCATCCTCTTTCTCAGCGCGGTCCATCGCGATCCGGGCCAGACGCGCGCCTTCGATGTTGATCGCATCCACCAGCCCCTGCTGATCATAATCCGCCTGCGCAATTGTGGTGCCGGAAAACGTGTTGGTCTCCACAATATCCGCACCGACCATGGCGTAGTTATAGTGGATCTCCTCCACCAGATCGGGGCGGGTCAGGTTCAACAGGTCGTTGTTGCCCTTCAGCGGTTTGTCACTGTGAATATGCGCGTGGCAGGTACAGCCCGGCCCGTGACCCGAGCTGTCGCCGTTAAAGTCATCCTCCACCAGTCCAAGTTTCTGGATCTGGGTACCCATCGCGCCGTCCAACACAAGGATCCGCTCTTTGGCGGCGGCTTCAAGTTCGGCAAAAACAGGGGAAAGCGGGAGGGATGTAACAGACATACGGGCACCATGTGGTTCTTATGAAGTTGCGCCTATGTATCGCCTGCCCTTTCATAAGCCCAATTCATAATAATCATCATTTATATGAGGCGTCCTCAAATTCAGGACTGCGAAATGTCGGCCTTCGACCACCAAAGGTCTGATTTGAAACAGTTCTCCACCCAGTGCTCAGAAATGCTGAAACGGTAAAAACCAAGAGGATGCGCCATGGCCGAACAGATCACCCGCGGCTATTGCCAGTGCAAAACCACAGCCTGGGAATTCACCGGTGCAGCGACCTGGCAATGCTACTGCCACTGTGATGACTGCCGCCGCAACTGCGCCGCGCCGGTGGTGGCCTGGCTGGGCGTGCCCTTGCGGCAGTTTCGCTGGACAGGCGCCGCGCCGAAAACGCGCGAAAGCTCCCCCGGGGTTTATCGCCACTTCTGCGCTGACTGTGGCTCCCCCATGGGGTTTGAGGCGGACCATTATGCTGGTGGCATGCATCTCTATGCGGGGTCGATGGAGCACCCTGAAACCTTCACCCCCACCTTTCACGTCAACTATCAGGCCAAACTGCCCTGGCTACAGATGAAGGATGATCTGGTGAAATACGACGGCACATTGCTGCACAACCCCGAAGACCTGAGTGCCTATGACTGACACCACCCCTTGCGACACGCCCGTATGACATGGGGCTTGCCCCACGCCTGTCCCTGCCGCAGGCTGGAAACGACTGTACAGGAGCCCAAGATGCCAGAGATCGCCCATTCCGCCGCCGCCATGATTTCCGGCATGGAGCCACAGCTGCGTGAAGGGAGCTTTGTCTTTGTATCACTCAATGCGGGTCAGGACACCAATGACCTGCACCACGCGGCCATTGCTTCCTTCCGGGAGGAGGAAGGGCTTTCGCTGATCCTACCCTTTGATGTCGCGGCAGACGCAGGGTTTGACACTGCCCAGCCGATGGCCTGTATCACCCTCAACGTCTACTCCGCCCTATCAGGCGTCGGGCTGACCGCTGCGGTGTCCGGCGCATTGGGGGCAAGTGACATTCCGTGTAACATTGTCGCCGCCTACCATCACGACCACGTCTTTGTCCCCTGGGACGCCAAAGACCGCGCGCTGACCGCCCTACAAACCCTGCAATCTAGCGCTACGTCCTAAAAACAAGGCCCCAACCTATCGCCTCAGCCCCTTGTTGCGAATAATTCTCATTTTTATTCTCAGCGCTATTGCGAATGGTTCTCAATTTCATTATCAACAGGTCAACACGATAGGAAACCCAACAGGACCGGAGCCCATTATGGCCAAATCCCTTTTGACTGGTGCATTGATCACTGCAGTACTCGCCTCACCTGCGATGGCGGAAAAAATGAAGGTTGTGACCACCTTTACGGTTTTGTCTGACATGGCGCAGAACGTGGCGGGGGATGCGGCCGATGTTGTCTCCATCACCAAACCGGGTGCGGAAATTCACGGCTACCAGCCAACCCCGCGTGACATTGTACGCGCTCATGACGCAGATCTGGTGCTTTGGAACGGGCTGAACCTGGAACTGTGGTTCGAACAGTTCATCGCAAACCTGGGCGATGTGCCTTCGGTCACCCTCACCGATGGGATTGAGCCGATTTCGATCGCCGAAGGGTCTTACGAGGGCAAAGCCAACCCGCATGCCTGGATGGGTCTGGACAACGCCATTGTCTATATCGACAACATCGCCACCGCCTTTGCTGATCAGGATCCGACCAACGCCGCGGTCTACAAAGCCAATGCCGAGGCATATAAGGACCAGCTGCGCGCCACCATTGAGCCGCTGAAAGCGCAGATTGCCGAGGTTCCTGCTGACAAACGCTGGCTGGTGTCCTGTGAGGGTGCCTTCAGCTATCTGGCCAAGGATCTGGGCCTGCAGGAGCTGTACCTCTGGCCGATGAATGCCGATCAGACCGGCACGCCGCAACAGGTGCGCAAGGTCATCGATGGGGTCCGCGCCAACAACATCACCGCTGTTTTCTGTGAAAGCACCGTCAACAACGACCCCGCCAAACAGGTGGCGCGTGAAACGGGTGCTACTTATGGCGGAATGCTCTATGTAGATAGCCTGAGTGAGGCGGACGGGCCGGTGCCAACCTATTTGGACCTCTTGCGCGTCACCTCGGAAACCATCGCAACCGGTCTGACCGCAACCTTAAACTAAACGCGGGACAGCCCACTCATGAAAGATCACATGACCCTGCCTGATGCAGCCACGCTCAAGGAGTTCACTGCCGAGGACGGCCCCGGCGGTGGCATCCTTGCCCGCGACGTCACAGTCACCTATCGCAACGGCCACACCGCCCTGCGTGAGGCCAGTTTTGCCATCCCCCGCGGCACGGTGACCGCGCTTGTGGGGGTCAACGGTGCCGGCAAGTCGACGCTGTTCAAGGCGATCATGGGCTTTGTGCCCGCCGCACAGGGCAGCATCCACCTGTTGGGTCGTACGGTGAAACAAGCGTTGAAGGAAAACCTCGTCGCCTATGTGCCGCAATCCGAAGAGGTGGACTGGGCCTTCCCGGTGCTGGTGGAAGATGTCGTCATGATGGGGCGTTACGGACATATGGGGCTGCTGCGGCGGCCCCGTAAGGCCGACCACGAGGCGGTGGATCAGGCGCTGAACCGCGTCAACATGCAGGATTTCCGCAAACGCCAGATTGGCGAACTGTCCGGCGGCCAGCGCAAACGGGTCTTTCTGGCCCGCGCTTTGGCCCAAGATGGCAAGGTGATCCTGCTGGATGAGCCCTTTACCGGGGTGGACGTCAAAACCGAAGATCAGATAATAGCGCTGCTGCGTGAGTTGCGTGACGAAGGCCGGGTGATGTTGGTCTCGACCCATAACCTCGGCTCGGTCCCTGAATTCTGTGATCGCACCGTTTTGGTCAAAGGCACCGTGCTGGATTACGGCCCGACCGAAACCACCTTTACCCGCGACAACCTGAAACGCGCCTTTGGTGGGGTGCTGCGCCAGTTCACACTGGGCGGCCAAGAGCTGCACGATGACGACGATCCGCGCCAGATCTCAATCCTGACAGATGATGAACGGCCCTTCGTGCAATACGGTGATGAGACCCGCAAAACCGAAGGTGAGGCGGAGCCGAAGGCATGATCACCCTGTTGGAACCGTTTACCTACAACTACATGCTGAACGCCATGTGGGTGTCGGCCCTTGTGGGGGGCGTCTGTGCCTTCCTATCGGCCTATCTGATGCTGAAAGGCTGGTCGCTGATCGGCGATGCGCTGTCCCATTCGGTGGTGCCGGGTGTGGTTGGCGCCTATGCGCTGGGTCTGCCCTTTGCACTGGGGGCCTTTATTTCCGGCGGCTTGGCGGCCGGGGCGATGTTGTTCCTGTCGGACCGGTCGGGCCTGAAAATCGATGTGATCATCGGTCTGATCTTCACCAGTTTCTTTGGGCTGGGTCTGTTTCTGGTGTCACTGAACCCTGCCTCCATCAACGTACAGACCATCACCATGGGCAACATTCTGGCGATCACCCCTGAGGATACTCTGCAATTGGCGATCATCGGCTTTGTGTCCCTGGCTGTGCTGCTGGTGAAGTGGAAGGACCTGATGGTCACTTTCTTTGACGAAAGCCATGCGCGCTCCATCGGGTTGAACCCCGGCGCGCTGAAACTGGTGTTCTTCATGCTGCTGTCGGCCTCGGTTGTGGCAGCGATGCAGACCGTGGGGGCCTTTCTGGTGATTGCCATGGTGGTGACCCCGGGCGCGACGGCCTATCTGCTGTGTGACCGCTTCCCGCGGCTGATTGTGACCTCCGTTGTGATCGGCATGCTGTCGAGCTTCATCGGCGCCTATCTGAGCTATTTTCTGGACGGGGCCACGGGCGGCGTGATTGTCACCCTGCAAACCCTTGTGTTCCTGACCGCTTTCATCTTTGCGCCGAAACACGGCCTGCTGGCCGCCCGCGCCAAAGCCCGCGCGGCCCTTAACACCCCAGTGACCGAGGAGGCGGCATAATGGATCAGCTTCTGTTCCCTTTCATGTTCCCCTTCATGCAGAACGCCTTCTGGATCTGCGCCATCGTTGCGGTCCCTACCGCTTTGCTCAGCTGCTTTCTGGTCCTGAAAGGCTGGGCGCTGATGGGCGATGCGATCAGCCACGCCGTTCTGCCCGGCATTGTGCTGGCCTATATCGCCGGCATCCCACTGATCATCGGGGCCTTTGTGGCCGGGATGGGCTGCGCGGTGGCCACCGGCTATCTGGCTGAAAACAGCCGGGTGAAACAGGACACGGTGATGGGGGTTGTCTTCTCAGGCATGTTTGGGGTGGGCATTCTGCTCTACACCTCGGTTGAGACTAACGCGCATCTGGATCACATCCTTTTCGGCAATATTCTGGGCGTGCATGCCGAGGATCTGTGGACCGCAGGCATCATCGCTGCGCTGACCACGCTGGCCATGGCGGTAAAGTGGAAAGACCTGATGCTGCATACCTTTGATCCGGCACAGGCGCGCGCCGCCGGGCTGAACGTCACGCTGCTGCACTACGGGTTGCTGACGATCCTCAGCCTGGTGATCGTCGCCACGCTGTCCGCCACCGGCCTGATCCTGGCGATTGGCCTGCTGATTGCGCCCGGGGCCATCGCCTTCCTGATCACCAAACGGTTCGGCGTCATGCTGGTCGTCGCGGTGGTGGTCAACATGCTCTCGATGCTGGCGGGCACCTACCTCAGCTTCTTCATCGACAGCGCCCCGGCACCGACGATCATTCTGATCCTCACCGCGGTGTTTATCATCGCACTGGTTGCACGCCGCCTGACGGATGCCCGCCAACAGCGGCAAATGCTGTGAGTTGGGATCAACTTGTCGGCTGATGTCGCTCATAACGTGTGGTTTTTCTAGACAGCACGCAACCAAACCGCAAAACTAAATGCCAAGGCCGAAACCCGATGGCCCTGGCGCCCCCTGCTGGCCATTGAGACATTGAATGTGGCTTTTGGGGAATTCGATTGCGCGGCAGCACCAATAGTACCGAAGTATTTCCAAACGTTGGATCCGAACAAGACCGCGTCTTGATCCGCGCGATGTTACAGCAACCACGCGCCAATGCGGCACGGGACCTGCTGGACCGCAAGTTTGAAATCGTCTTCCCGGTGCTTTTGCTGTTTGTCACCGCGCTGGCCTATATCAGCGGCGACAGGCGCAGCCTGCTGGAGCTGGCGGAATACACGTTCTCCAGCCACCTGCCCCATCCGGCCACCATCCTGCTGCTGGTTGGCTTCACCCTGTTTCCTGTGAACCGCCGCCCGGTCTTTGCGGTGTCGTTTCTGCTGCTGCATGTCCTGTCAACGCTGTGGACCATTCACACCGGCAGTTATGAGCTGCCCCCAAACATGGGCTTTGCGGCCTTTCTGGGGGCCAGCCTGCTGTTCAATGCGGTCTTCGGTTTTGGCTTGGCCTATTTGACCCGCGTGGTTGAGCCGATACTGGCCCGCGGCCCCTATAAACCGTCATTGGACGTTTCCCTTTCGGCCACAACATTTGCCATCATCCTCGGCCTCGGCACGCCCTTGGTTTTGGCCGCCTCCTGGGTGGGCACCACCTATCTGGGTCTGGGGCGACTGGATGAAATGGCGACGATGTCCACCAGCCAGGCGATCCGCACCGGAGTCTATGTGACCTTCTGCCTGATCTTTGCGCTTTATCCGCCGACCCTTGGCACCATCCTGCGCGCCACACCGCTGCTGATCCTGTTCCTGCTCATCGGGCTGCTGGACAAGACACTGGGCTGGCAGACCGAGCGGGTGTTCACCGTGATGTTTGCCATCTCATTGCGCTACATCATGCCGGTTACCACCGCCCTGCCGATCACCCTGCTGGGGATCGTTCTGCAGCGGGTGTTGATCCCGGATGAAACAATGAACTGGCCGCAGGACTACCTGATTTTTGCAACGCTGTTTGCCATGATGACGCTGTTTGATCTGGCGCTTCTGAACCAGCGGGCACAGCGCTATCGCAATCGATCCCTGCGCCAGAAGCTATGGAATTCATACGAGTTTTCCAAATACGGCTATTTCCTTTACAACGCCAAACTGCAGCGGTTCTGGATGGACAATATGATCCGCCTGGCGCCGCAGCGCACCTTTAGTGACACGCTGCTGGACACATTGCGCCGGATGCCGCCGAAAGATGCCAGCAAACTGGCGCGCATTCTGTCCAGCCACGCGCCGGAGCCGCAGGCCGCCATCGTGCAGGTGGCCAATGGCAACAGCTGGGAAGATGGCGCGCCCTACCGGGTTTACCGCCTGCACAGCGTGTCCGAGGTATCCTGGCAATATGGTCTGGTGACCATCGGCACATTGACGGACATCACCGAGATCCATGAAGCCTCGGTCGCGTTGAAGGAAACGCTGCGCCAGTTGGAGGTCAGCAAAGAACGCCAGCACCGCCTGTTTGCCCTGATCAGCCACGAATTGCGCACGCCGGCCGCCCTGTTGAAGATGCTGGCCGAACAGATGAATGACACGCAGGACTGGGACAAACTGGGCCCGCGGTTTGACAATGTGCTGCAGCAATTCCTGACGCTGATGGACGATATGGGCAGCGTGGTGCGGGATGAGGATCTGCTGCCCGCCAGCGAAAGCAGTTTCCGCCCCAATGACCTGGTCAATCACCTGGCCAATGTCTATCGCGTGGTGGCGGAACAGGCCGGCATCGCCATCGATCTGCGCACCGCCCAGAAATATGATGCGGAACGGATCACCGATGTGGGGCGGGTGCAGCAGATCTTGGGCAACCTGATCCGCAACGCCGTGTTGCATTCCGGCGGCAACCATCTGGTGATCAGCTACCGTGAAGACTACCCAGACGGCCGGTTGCAGGGCATCTGGACGATCGAAGACAACGGCAAGGGCATTCCCGACGCCCTGCTGCCCGGGCTGTTTGACCCGTTCAACCGGCAAACCCGCGGGGTGTTTTCCAAGGCAGAAGGCACCGGGTTGGGGATATATATCGTCAAGCTCTTTGCGGAAAACCTGAAGGGACGGGTCAGCTATATGCCCAGTGCCCAAGGCGGCGCACGATTCCAGGTGTCTGTCCCACTGCGCGCCGTGACCGAAGCACCGGCGGCGCAGGTTGTTGAGGCGGAGCCCGACAAGCTGGACCTCAGCGTCTTGCTGATTGAGGACAACGCGCTGGTGGCTGAAATCACCCAGT
This sequence comes from Thalassovita sp., assembly GCF_963691685.1. Classification (GTDB taxonomy): domain Bacteria; phylum Pseudomonadota; class Alphaproteobacteria; order Rhodobacterales; family Rhodobacteraceae; genus Thalassobius. The sequence continues at coordinate 1,888,379 of NZ_OY829290.1, read as the reverse complement.
CACAGCTGAAACGCCGGTTCCGTGACGTTTATCACCTGACCACGGCCGAACAGGCGCTGGATGCGATTGACAGTCTGGACCCAGATCTGGTGCTAACCGACATTGAACTGCCGGGCATGGATGGCATCAAACTCTGCAGCCTGCTGCGGGCAGATGGCTATGATGGCGCGATCTTCGGCCTCAGCGCCGGGGCCACTGGCGAGGAGGAGCTACGCGATGCAGGCGCCGATGGGATTTTGACCAAACCCCTGTCGATGCGCCGCCTGCTGCATGAGTTGGAGCGGCGCCACGGCGCGCCCCTGACGGAACTGGAAGAAAAAGGATCAGCCGATCCGAAGAGTGAACAGCGGCAGGCGTGACAGGAAGGCGCGCGCCTCATTGCGGAACCGCGCCTCCTGCTTGGAGGTATCGCCCCCCGCGCGCAGGGCTTGTTCCAGCGAGGTTGCCGCCAGCGCCAGATCCTTTTCGCCGATCTGACCGGCCTCAGCCACCACACGGTGGGCCATGGCCATACGTTCGCTGCGGGACTGGCTGCCCTTGAAGCTGGCTTCCAACCGGTCGCTGAGGCGGGTGATGAATTTCAACACCCAAGACTTACCCATCAACTGCACCATCTCTTCCAGTTCATGGAAGCTGTGGCCGTCACGTTTTTCAGCCACACGGGCGCTATAGCGTTCCCCGGCATCGGCCAGAACCCCGCTGATCGCCGCCACCAGATCGTTGATCTGAAAGGGTTTTGCCAAAAACGCATTGGCCCCGGCCAGCATCATCTGCTCAATCTCATCCGAAAAACTGGTGGCCGAAAAGGCGATGACCGGCACATCACAATAAGGGGCAGGCAGGGCGCGGATGCGGCGGGTCAGTTCAACACCGCTCAATTCCGGCATCTGCATATCGCATAGGATCACATCGGGATCATAATCCGTCACCTGGTTCAGCGCGTCCAGCGGGTTGGTCACCACCTCCACATGGATGCCCTCGCGTTTCATGATCCGACGGATCAGATCGCCAGTGTCGGCGCTGTCATCAACCAGCATCACCCGTTCAGCGGCGGCGTTCAGTACCGACAGTTCCGGCACCTCAACAGGCAGCTCACTGCGGCTATCAACGATCGGCAGGGTCAGGTAGAACCAGAAGGTCGCGCCCTCCTCCGGGGTGCTGTGGACCTGCAGATCGCCGCCCATGCTGCGCACCAACCCTTGCGAGATCGCCAGACCCAGACCTGAGCCGCCATTGTTTTGCAGCGCCATGCCCTCTTCGATCTGGGCAAAACGGTCAAACAGGCGTTCCTGATCTTCGGGGGCAATGCCGATACCGCTGTCCTGCACTTCGATGCGCAGTTTGGCTTCCTGCTTGTCGTCTTCGATCCGGCTGCTGACCCGCAGGGTAACGCTGCCCTCTTCGGTAAACTTGATCGCGTTGTTCAGCAGGTTCAGCAGAACCTGGCTGAGCCGCAGCGGATCACCGCGCAGCAGTCGTGGCATATTGGCCGAAATTTCCGATGACAGGATCAGGCCTTTGGTCTGTGAATGCACCGACACCAGATCGATCGCTTCACGGAACAATTCATTGGGGGAGAAATCCTCATCCCGCAGTTCCAGCCCACCTTCTTCGATACGGCTGAGGTCCAGCACGTCATCCACAATCCGGCTAAGCGTGCGCCCGGCGCTTTTGAGGCGGGAAACCTGTTGTTTCTGATCCGGGCTGAGCGGTTCACGGCCCAGCAATTCGGAGAACCCCAAGATCGCATTCAGCGGCGTGCGGATTTCATGGGTGATGGTCGACAAAAAGCGGCTTTTGGCTTTGCTGGCTTCATCCACCTCGGCCATCGCCTGCATCAATTCCCGCTCAACTTCATGACGGCGCGCCATTTCGCGGAACCCCGTGATCAGGACGGTCGACAGCAAAAATAGCGTGCCAGCCAGAAACAGGATCAACAGAAACACCTTGCTGCGGGTTTCCGCCGCCAGACCACCAAAACCGGCCTGAGTCAGCGCCGATTGGCTGTCCTGCAACAGATGGACCTGCTGGCGGAATTGCACCGTGCCCTCGCGCAGGGCCTCCAGATCGTCAGGGGCCGCCGCGCTGAAGACAGCCGTGCGGGCCAGATCAATCAACACCTCGGATTGCGAACGTAGTGCGGTGTAATGCTCGGGCGCCAGATCGGCGGCGCCGCTGCGCTGAAAGAGACGCAGGTGGTTTGCGATGGCATCTTCACGTTCCGCCAGATCCGCCAGCGCATGGCGGGGGGCGGCGTTCAGGATCAATGCCTCCAGCCCGTCGCTTTGCGCTTCGACATCGCTGAGCACATCCAAACCTTGCGAGATTTTGGCCACCCGCTGGGTGCCATCGGCCACGGCCTGCACCAGTGACAGGATCTGAAACACCGACGCCGCAGCCAGAAGCCCCGCAAAGCAGAGCTTGATCATCGAGCTGCGCAGCTTACCGTTTAAGGCACCTGCGATGGATGCCTCAGCGGCATCGCCCTCTTCTGTCTTTTTCTGCTCTGAGGAAAAGAACGGCATAAAACTCACTACTCTTGTAACAGCGGGGCCCCGACAGCGACCGCAGAGGTCCGGTTGGAGACGTTAAGTTTGGTAAAGAGCGCCGTCATATGCACTTTGACGGTGCCAATACCCAAATTCATTTCGCGGGCGATTTCCTTGTTGGACATGCCCTGTACCAGCAGTTCCAACACCATGCGCTGACGCGGCGACAGCTCAGGACGGTCTTCCGGCTCTTTGGCGATCATGGTGTCGGGGGAAACGGCACAGGGGGCCTGCGCCTCGCGGCCCTGCGGCACGTAACGCGCGGCCTCAGCCAGATCTTCGACATCGGCGCCGTAATGCACCTGTTCACCGTTCTCAAAACTCAGCACAACAGCGGGGTTTTCCGGTTCCAGATGCGGATCCAGCTCTGGCGGCTCATGCAGCAGCGCAGGCGCATAAATGCGGCCCTTCAGGATCTGGGACAGCGCCAGCTTCAGCTCAGAAATGCCCTCGGCCTTAGAGACATAGCCATAGGTGCCCGCCGCCAGGGACTGCAGCACATCGTTACGGTCCTGACTGGCCGACACCACCGCCATTTTGCGAATTTCGGGGTGCGTCTGGCGGATACGTCCCAGGGAGGAGGCACCAGTCATACCCGGCATGCGCAGATCAAACAGGGCCAGATCCACACGGTCGCAGCCGCTCATGATCTGTTCGGCCTGTTCCAGATTGCTGGCCTCATAAACCTCGGTGAAGCCAAATTTATCCAGCAGGATCGTGGTCAGAGCCATGCGGAAATATTCATCATCATCCGCAACCAGCGCCACGGTATCCGTCAGCGAAATTAACGGTTGATCAGCGCTGCCTGCAGGACCGGCCTGCCCCAAAAGCTGCCCGGCCATGGAACTGTCGATGTAAACCTTACCCTCGGCCACCATACGCAGCGGGGTATCCAGCACCTCATCTTCAGCGGCGTTCAGGATGATACCGTTCACCCCTTTGCGCAGGGCCAAACGGGCCAGGTTCATATCGATTTCCGGGGCGACCAAAGCGATGTGCAGATCGGGGGACTGGCGCAGGGCCTCACCCAGCTGGCCACCTTCGATCATCGCTTCGTTGAAACTTTCCAGGGCCAGAACATCCACATGTTCCGCCGCCAATGCAGCCGTCACATCGACCCAGCTGTGTACCAATCGCAGTGAAATGGGCCCCTCGGCTGAGACCGCCAACCGTGCGTCTGCCTGATCACTCAGGACCAAGACACGCAGGCCCGCACGCTCCGCTGCAGGGGTTGGAGACATCCAGTTGTCCTCTGACATATCAGGACCACAAGGTGTTTCGCTCATCGATTTGTCCGTTCAGCTCTGGTTTCTTTGCGCATCTCCGTCAGGCGGCCGGTTGGGGCCATCTGGCCTAGGGCGTGCCACTTATGGGCGACCTCAGGGGCCGTTCAGGGGCGCAATTGATTCTGCACCCACACTGTAACCTGCCGGATGGTCCTAGTGGTCCGCGCATAGGGTTAACGGCCGGGTCCATTCGTCAGATGCCTACATACTTTTTGAGGCCTGCCCCTCCGAAGTTCCCGCATTTTCTTAGGCCACCCGGATGAGTTGCTGGAACCGGGACGACAAGCGCAGAATGAAGGACGCGCCTGTTATGCGCTGTGTTCCATTGCTTGTTGTCACGTAAGTTCTGAGGTTACCCATGTTCGGCAAAAGAACCGGTCCAATCGCCAAGAAAGCCAGTCGTCCTGCCCCGGCACCTGAACCGACTCGCGCCGCTACCCCAGCCCCGGAACCCGCAGCTGCCGCCCCTGAGCCGGTTGCGAAAAAGCCTGACACCAAGGTTATTCCCAAAGCCAAGGCCGAACGGTCGCCGGTTCCGACCGAAGCCGACAGCGCCCGTTACAAACTGAAAAGCGAGATCATGGAAACCCTGATCTCGATGCTGGATATCAACCAGCTGGCGCAGATGGGTGAAGATGAGGAACGCCGCGAGATTGCCAATTACGTCACCGATATTCTGGCGGTGAAGAAAGAGGTTATCTCGGAATCGGAACAGAAGAATCTGATCGCAGATATTACCAATGACATCCTGGGCTACGGCCCGCTGGAACCGCTGCTGGCACGTGATGATATTGCCGATATCATGGTCAATGGCACCGACCCGATCTTCATCGAGGTGGGTGGAAAAATGGAACGCACCCCGATCCGGTTCCAAGACAATCGACAGTTGTTGAACGTCTGTCAGCGCATCGTGTCCCAGGTGGGCCGCCGCGTGGATGAATCCAGCCCGATCTGTGACGCCCGCCTGCCCGACGGCAGCCGCGTCAACGTGATCGCCGGCCCGCTGGCGGTGGATGGCACCGCGCTGACCATTCGTAAATTCCGCAAGGATTCTCTGACGCTAGAGGATCTGGTCAACTTCGGCTCGATCACCCCTGAAGGGGCGGAGATCCTGAAGATCATTGGCCGGGTGCGGTGTAACATTCTGGTTTCGGGCGGCACCGGCTCGGGCAAGACAACCCTGCTGAACTGTCTGGCCGGGTTTATCGAGACAACCGAACGGATCGTGACCTGCGAAGACGCCGCCGAACTGCAGCTGCAACAGCCGCATGTGGTGCGTCTGGAAACCCGCCCGCCATCCCTGGAGGGCACCGGTGAGGTTACCATGCGCGATCTGGTGAAAAACTGTCTGCGGATGCGTCCGGAACGGATCATCGTGGGCGAGGTGCGTGGCCCTGAGGCCTTTGACCTCTTGCAGGCGATGAACACCGGTCACGACGGTTCCATGGGCACCGTACACGCGAACACCCCACGGGACGCCATGTCCCGTATGGAAGCAATGATTACAATGGGGGGATCCCGACTGCCTGTCCGTACCCTGCGTGAAATCATTGCTTCCTCGGTCGATGTCATCGTGCAGGCGCAGCGCCTGCGCGATGGCTCCCGCCGGATCACCCACATCACCGAAGTGCTGGGCATGGAAGGGGATGTTCTGACCACCCAGGATCTGTTCCTCTACAAGATCCTTGGCGAAGACGAAAACGGCAAGATCATCGGCCGCCACGAAAGCTGCGGCATCAGCCGTCCCAAATGCTGGGAGCGCGCGCGCTATTTCGGCTGCGCCGATGACCTGACCAACGCCCTGCGCGCCGCGGAGGCCAACGACGAGGGGATGCATCATGCTTGAGTTTATCCAAGACAATCAGGCAGCCCTGCTTGAGGCGGCGATCTTCCTGTCAGTCTTTGTGCTGGTGGTCGCCCTGATGCTGGGATCCAGCGAAAAGGCCAGCGACTCGCGTCTGAAAAAGCGGATGAACCGGGTGGCCGGGGGCCGGTCTGGCCGCCCTGCCCCGGGCAGCGATGCCGTTGACGCCGAACTGCGTCGTAGGCAAATCCGTTCCGCGATGAAGGATAGCAAAGGGGGGAAAGGCGGCAAAGGCGCTACCTTCCAGACCCAGCTGAAACAGGCCGGGCTGGACTGGTCCAAGAAGAAGTTTGTGCTGGTCTGCCTGGGCACGGCGCTCCTGTCCTTTGGCGGGCTGTCGATCGGCCTGCAGCTGAACCCGATGATGGCTGCCCCCGGTGCCGCCTTTCTGGGCCTTGCGCTGCCCTATTTCTTTGTGGTGCGCGCCACCAAAGTCCGGCTCAAGAAGTTCTCCAATGAATTTCCGGCCGCGTTGGACATCATCGTGCGTGGTGTCAGCGCCGGTCTGCCGCTGAGCGAATGCCTGAAGACCATTGCCAATGAAACCAAAGAACCGGTGCGGTCCGAGTTTCAGATGCTGCTGAACGACCAATCCGTCGGCATGCCCCTGGAAAAGGCGGCGCACCGTCTGGCGGTTCGCGTACCATTGGCTGAAACCTCCTTCTTTGCGATTGTTCTGGCGGTGCAGAGCCGTTCCGGCGGGTCGCTGAGTGAGATCCTGAACAACCTCTCGCTGGTTGTGCGGGGCCGCAAGATGCTGGATGCACAGATCAAGACCATGTCGTCTGAGGCGAAGATGTCCGGCCGCATGATTGGCTCCATGCCGATGCTTGTGGCAGGTGCGCTTTTCTACCTAAGCCCCGAATATATAACCGTTTTAACTGGCACCAGCATGGGCCAGCTGATCCTGGGCGGCTGCGCATTGTGGATGTTCACCGGCATCATGGTGATGAAAAAAATGATCAACTTCGACGTGTGAGGAGGATCAGATGATTTCTTTAGACTTCCTCTCCCCGCAGATCATGGCGATCCTTTTGGTTTCAGTTGCCGGCTTCCTTGTGGTGCTGGGACTGGCCATGCCCATGCTGAAAAAGGAAAACCTGCAGCGCCGTCTGGCCAAGGTGGCCATTGAACATGGCGGCACCCAGACCATGCAGCAGAAAAAGTCGCTGATGGCCTCCATGGGGCTGGCGAACAGCAAACGGGCCACGCAACAGGCCAACGTCTTTGCCAAGCTTGCCGGCACCCAGTCCACCGCGATCCTGAAGAAACTGCGGATGGCGGGCCTGCGCAGCTCCAACGCATTGGGCATCTATGTGATGGTCTCGATCCTGATGCCCATCTTGATGGCTGGGGTTGTGCTGTTTTACGGCGTCACGATCTTTGAAAAAGAGATGACCCTGCAGAACGTCGCCATGCTGGGCGGTGGTGGTGCCTTCCTGGGCTTCATGCTGCCGCGGATGTATGTCTCCAACCGGATCACCAAACGCCAAGCCTCGATCCAGAAGGCCTGGCCGGACGCGCTGGACCTGCTGCTGATCTGTGTGGAATCCGGCTACGGTATCGATGCGGCGCTGATCCGCTTGAGCGAAGAAATTGGCATGCAGTCGAAAGAACTGGCCGAGGAAATCTCGCTCACCGCATTGGAGCTGTCCTACTTGCAGGACCGCTCGCAAGCGCTTGATAACCTTGTACAACGTACAGGAATGGATCCGGTACGTCAGGTGGTTGGATCGCTCAAACAGACCGAAAAATACGGCACCGATCTGGGCCGCGCGCTGCGGGTACACGCCCAGGAAAGCCGCGATCTGCGGCTGGAACGCGCCAAGGAAAAGGCCGCCGCCCTGCCGCCGAAGCTGACCGTGCCGATGATCGTCTTCTTCCTGCCGATCCTCTTTGTCATCATCATCGCCCCGGCGATCATCCAGATCATCCAGGGCTAAGGACCGGACGGCCCACAGGCAGCCCGCCGTCAACCCAAAGACACTTCATAAACAGGCGAAAAGCCGAGCAGTCGAAAGGCGCAGGGGATCCCCTCTGCGCCTTTTGTCTTGCCCGCTGCCAGCAGCCTGCGGCCTGAACTGCCCTAAGCCCCCTCTGCAGGCCGGCGATGGACGTGGGGAACCTCTGCGCCTGCGCTACCGCTCAACAACCGGCCTGATCAGGATACCCTCAGGGGCCAGATCGCCCCTCCCACAACGGCGCGTTCCTCAACTGATTCCCACACCACCGGCCAGGTGATTCCCCGCCCCAATTCGGCGACTCGGCGCTGGTCTAACAGTTTTCTGAAATCGGCCGTTTGACAGACAGGAGCGGTTGATCTATATCAATTTCCCTCATGAAAACAGTCTCTTATCCAGACGTTTTCAGGGTATAACCCACCCAAAGTATAGGGTCATAGCACCTTTGGCATCTCATCCATCCCGCCATTTTGCTCTTTTGTCCTAGGGTATCCGGCCGAATTTCGCCGCGCTGTTTTTTACCGCATTCTCATCCTCAACGGACGGTCACCCGAGCAGTCTCGGACCTACCCAGTCTGAGGACCGTCCGTAACAAACGTACGCCAAAGAGCGACACCGAAATTTTGTCCCCCCGGTTACGAGTACCGGAAACCTTGAAAGGAAAGTCCCATGAAAAAGTTCCTGACCAAATTCACCAAAGGTGAATCCGGCGCGACCGCAATTGAGTACGCTCTGATTGCTGGCCTGATTTCCGTGGTAGCCATCACCGCCCTGACCACCCTCGGGGGAAACTTGGATTCCACTTTCACGACCATCTCCGACTCGCTGTCGGAGGATGAAGCCTAAGCTTCGTCTTACCTGATCTGATGCCCCGGGGCGGTTCGGTCACCCCCACCCCAGTAAGGAGGCGGACATGTATATCACAGGTCTATCCCTTCTTTCCTTGACCGGATTTGCCATCATCGCCCTCATCGTGGCGGTCCGGGACATCAGAACGATGGTCATCCCAAATGGCCTCACCCTCACCCTGCTATGTGGCTATCTGCTAGTCGCTGCAGGGTCAGGTTGGAGCCGGGACGAGATCGCAGCCAGCCTGATCGCTGCCACTATGGTGTTGTTCGTCGGGCTGCTGCTTTCTGCCATGGGATGGCTGCCACAGCCTGCGGGCAGCAGCATGAGTAAATTTGCCGCCGTTTGCAGCCTCTGGCTTGGGGCGTCTCAGATCCTCAGTTTCCTGGGATTGAGCGCACTGATCGGGGGCCTTTGTGCCCTCCTGTTGATTGGCTTGCCACGTGCCCGCCGCTCATTCCCCCCGGAACAGGCCTCGTGCCAGCTGCCTCAATCGCAAACCCCGCGGGCCAGAGCCCCAGTTGGATTTGCCCTCGCCGCCGCTGCCCTTGCCCTTATTCCGTTTTCTCCCTGGGTGACGTCGGTGACGTGACCCGCCCTGTGCAACCTGTCTCCACCTCCAATCCGAGGGCGTAACCATGTTCAGATCGTTAATCATTGTGACAGCGCTTGTCTGTGGTGGCTCAGCCACCATGCTGGTGAATATGTCGGTGCCGGATGAAACCGAAACCGCTGCCGCCCCAGAGGTCGTACAGGAAGCCCCCACTTTGCAGGTTCTTGCCGCTGTGCGCTCTATCGATCAGGGTGCTGAGCTGGTGATGGAAGATATCGGCTGGATCGAATGGCCGCGCAATGCGCTGCATCCCAGCATGGTCTCGTCCAATGATGTGCCGGATGCTTTGGAAACCACGGTTGGCTCCATCGCCCGCATCAATATGTTTGCCGGACAACCCGTCCTGCCTGAAAGTTTTGCAGACACCCGCCAGGGCTATCTGTCCTCGCTGCTCTCGCCCGGTATGCGTGCCGTTGCGATTGAAGTCAGCGCGGCCAAGACCGCCGGTGGGTTCATCCTGCCCAACAACCGGGTCGACATCCTGTTGACCTCGCGTTGTGAAGACGAAATTCGCTGCCGTACAAGAATGAAAACCGAGACAATCCTGCAGAACGTTCGCGTTCTGGCAATTGACCAATCGGGGACGGCATCGAACGCTGACAGCGCTGTGCTGGTTGGCAAAACCGCCACGCTAGAGCTTTCGCCCGATGATGCCGAGCAGGTCATCGCGGCGGAGGCCAGCGGCGGCCTCTCTCTCCTGCTTCGCTCCTTTGACGACAACGAAGTTGTTGAACCAAAGGAAGAAGTTGCCACCTTGATCCCTGAACCGCAGATCGTTGAGCAGCCCCCGCGCACGGTCAAGGTCACCCGAGGCGGCGTTTCTGAAATCGTTGTGCTGAACTAAGCGCCTTCCCCCCTGAGGTAAACGGTATGAAGATCTTCACCAAATTCACAGCGGATCCATCCGATCCCGACAACATCGGCGGTATGCGCCCGGCCATTGGTCGATTGCCCGCAATGACCTGCGATGCCTTCGCAGCCACGCCGCAAACCCGCAATGCGCTGCAACAGATGCAGGCCAGCCGTCACCTGAGCCGCGTGCGCTGCCAGCTGATGAGCGGCGGCATGGAGCAGGCGATTGCCGCTTATCAGGATGCCGACAGCCCGGACCTTTTGGTGATTGAGGTCGATGACGACCCCACCAAACTGTTCAATCAGCTGGACAGCCTGGCCCAGCTCTGCCGTGTCGACACCGAACTGGTGCTGATCGGCCCCTCCAATGACATCGCGCTTTACCGGGCGCTGACCCGTCAGGGCGTTGCAGACTATCTGCAGACCCCGGTCACAGCCCCGCTGCTGGTCACCGCGCTGTTTGAACTGTTCCGTGACCCCGACAAGGTGCATCTTGGTCGCATTCACGCGGTGATCGGCGCCCGTGGTGGCGCAGGATCTTCGACCATTGCGCATAACGCGGCATGGTTTCTGGGTGAACAGGCCCGGGCCCAATCGATCCTGGTGGATCTGGATTTTGAGTTCGGCACCGCTGGCCTGTGCCTGAACCGCAATCCTGAACAGGATCTGATCGGCGCGATTGCCAATTCCGAAAAGCTGGACGACCAGAAACTGGAACGTCTGCTGATCAACTATGACGACCAGCTGCGTCTGCTGGCCGGACCGCAGAACCATCAACAGGACCGCGAGTTGGATCCAGAGGCCCTGGCCTATTCGATGGACCTGATCCGTGTTCTGGCCCCGCATGTGGTGCTGGATCTGCCCTCGACCCTGACGCCGCTGACGCGCAAAGCGCTCTATCTGGCGGACGAGGTGGTGCTGGTGGCAACGCCGGATCTGGCCAGCCTGCGCAACACACGGTCGCTGATTGAAATGCTGGCCTCGATCCGCATTGGCGAAAAGAAACCGCATCTGGTGCTGAACCAGATCAAGCAGCCGAAACGACCTGAAATCAAACCCGCAGACTTTGTCAAAGCGCTGGGGGTCAATGAACCGGTCGAGCTGATGTTTGACGCCGCCAAATACGGCAGCGCCGACAACAACGGCACATTGGTGGTGCAGCACAAACAAAACCGCAGCCAGCGTCAGGCCTTTGGCAAGCTGGCAACCGCCCTCAGCGGTCTGTCCAATCCCAGCGACAGCGCCGTCGGCATGCGGTTCTTCAAGCGCGGCAAAAACAAAGGGTAAGCCCAGGTATTCTCGGGGGGGACATCACCACACCTGCGGGTGCGGTGTTGCCTGAGGCGTCGGTGCCGGTACAGCCTAGGGGGGCTGTGCCGGCATCGATCATTTTACGGCCTCGTGATCTGCCAGCTCTGGGCAAGGACACGCTTTGCCCCTAGGCTCGCCGCAAGATGGAGGAAAGCCCGATGAGCCGCAAACTGACCCTACCTGACAGCCCGAACATGGACGCCGCTGATGGTGACGGCCGCCTTTTTGCGCCCTCGGCACAGCGCAATATGGATTACATCATCGATCTGGTCCGCGCCCATGCGCCCGCAACAGGCAAGGCGCTGGAAATCGCATCGGGCACCGGTGAACACGCGGTGGCCCTGGCCCGCGCCCTGCCCCAACTGCAATGGCAGCCCAGCGATCCCGATGCCGATCGGCGCCGTTCGATCAACGCCCATGGGGCCGGGCAGGACAATCTGGCCGATGCCATCGCGCTCAATGCCACCGCTGTAGGATGGTCCGCAGATCATGGCGGCCAGAATCTGATCCTGCTAGTGAACCTGTTGCATCTGATTTCCACCGATGAGGCCAAACGCCTGATCGCCGAGGCCGCGCAAGCCCTGGCCCCCGGCGGTGTCTTTATCGTCTACGGCCCCTTCCTGCGGGACGGCGAAACCACATCTGAGGGCGACGCCCGGTTTCACGCCAGCCTGCAGGCCCAGGACGCGGCCATTGGCTACAAGGATGACTGGGACGTGATCGACTGGCTGCAAACCAACTGGCTGGAGATGGTGCAAGTGGTGGAAATGCCCGCCAACAACCTGTCTTTCATCGCCCGGCGGCCCGGCTGAGCCCGGCGAGGCCGCAAGCTGACACAGATCAAGGTTGACCACCGGCGAAATGTGGTCTTACTGCCGCACACATTCAATTCTGATAATGCGAGTAGGAAGACCAATGGCGTGGAAAGAAAAATTCGCCGACGTTAAAGGCCAGGTGCGTAACTTGAACGGCGCGATACCCGACACCACCAAAGCCTTCAGTGCAATGGGCGCAACGGTAAAGGGTGACGGGGCACTGGATCACAAAACCAAGGAATTTGTGGCCCTTGGCATTGCTGTGGCCAGCCGCTGCGAACCCTGCATCATGTTCCATGTTGACGCGCTGATCCGCGCAGGCGCCACCCGCGATGAGGTTGGCGAAGCCTTGGGCATGGCCATTCAGATGGGCGGTGGACCGTCGGTGATGTATGCCAGCAAAGCCTTGGAGTGTTTCGACGAATTGAGCGCCTAACGCAAAAAATTGACCCCGGCGCGCGATGCACCGGGGTCCCTTGGGGTCAGACGACCCACCCCACGTGGGGCGATCTGACCCAAGTTACAACTGACGCGCCAAGGCCAGCGCGGCCAAAGCCGGCAGGGTCAAGACCTCTTGCGCCAGTGCAACCTTTTGCGGTGTGTAGAACTGCTCTTCGTGCAGGATATTGATCGTCGCGATCAGCTCGCCCTTGTTGAGGATCGGCAGGTTCACCACCGAACCGCAGCCCAGCTCGCCGATCAGCTCATAGTCACCAAACACTTTAGAAATATCCTCTAAGGTGTTGGCAACAAACGTCTCATGCCGTTTGTGGACCGATTGAAACCAGTCATCAAAAACGATCGGCTTGGTGCCAGATGTTGGGTAGGCATTCGGCCGGTTGGTATAGGCGCGCCGGGCCAGCAGCGCCTCCATGTCCACGGTCATGATGGTGAACAGCTTCACCCCAACGGTCGCGGCTGTCAGTGCCGACAGGGCGTCATAGGCTTGCGACTCAGTGGTCGCCTTGCTGAGGCTTTCGGTAAATATCGCGAGGGCTGTGGTGATCTCAGGGGTACTCATTTTACGTCCTTCATACGGGCTCTGCGCCGCTGGCGGCATAGAGTTCACGGGTATAGTCATGTGAGAAGTCGCCGCTATGCAGTTGTTTTGCATCCGCAATTTCGACAATCTCACCTTTGTTCATCACCGCCATACGGTCACACATGAAGCTGACCACGGGCAGGTTGTGGGTGACCATCAGATAGGTCAGCCCCTGTTCAGCGCGCAGGCGTTTCAACAGGTTCAGGATTTCCGCCTGCACAGAAACATCCAGGGCGGAGGTCGGCTCATCCAGCAGCATCACCTTGGGCCCCAGCATCAGCGCGCGGGCAATCGCCACCCGCTGACGCTGACCACCGGACAGCTGATGTGGAAACCGGAAGCGGAAACGCTGGTCCAGCCCAACGGCATTCAGCACCTCAGCAATGCGGGCATCGCGGTTGCCCAGCCCGTGGACTTTCAGCGGTTCCCGCAGCACGGCATCCACCACTTTGCGCGGATGGAGGGAACCATAGGGATCCTGAAACACCATCTGGCAGGTCTTGGCAAACCCGCTGTCCGGCCCATGTCCGCGCGGCTGTCCCAGCACCGAAATCTGACCGGTCCAATCGGGAGCAAGCCCGGCGATGGCCTTCAGCACCGTTGATTTTCCCGAGCCGCTTTCGCCAACAAGCGCGAAGCTTTCGCCCGCGGCGACAGACAGGTTCACATCGCGCACCACTTTGGTGGTGCCGTAGGAAATATCCAGATCTTTCAGTAGGATCGCAGGATTGCCCATCTCAGGTGCCCCCCCATTGGCTGCGGTCCAGCACGGGCAGAACCTCACGGGTTTCTTTCATTTGCGGCACCGCCGCCAGCAGGCCGCGCGTGTAAGGATGCTGCGCCTTATGCAGATCCTTGGCCGCGCAGGTTTCCACCACCTGGCCCGCGTGCATCACCATGATCCGGTCGCAATACCGCGCCACCAGATTGAGGTCATGGCTGATCAGGATCAGCCCCATGCCCTTTTCGCGCACCAGCTCATCAATCAGATCCAGCACCTGCCCCTGCACGGACACATCCAAGGCCGAGGTGGGTTCATCCGCGATCAGCAGGTCGGGCCGTGGGATAAGCATCATGGCGATCATGATCCGCTGCCCCATCCCGCCCGAGACCTGATGCGGGTACATCTGCGCCACCTGTTCAGGATCGTTAATGCGCACCGCCTGCAGCATCTCAATCACCCGCGCCTGCACGTCGCGCCGGCTGAGGCTTTCATGGGCTTTCAGCGCTTCGGCAATCTGGTAGCCGATGGTCATCACCGGATTGAGCGAAAACTTGGGGTCCTGCATGATCATCGAAATCCGCGCCCCGCGCAGATCGCGCATCTTGCTTTCGCTCAACCCCTGCAGCTCAACCCCGTCAAAGGCCAGCCGATCCGCGGTCATCTTGCCGGGTTTGCGGATCAGGCGCAGGATGGCACGGCCCGTCATCGACTTACCCGATCCACTTTCCCCAACAATCCCAAGGCGTTCACGGCCAAGGCTCAGGTTCAATCCCTTCACAACCTCCACCGGACCTGTCGGTGTGGGGAAGCTGACGCGGAGGTTTTCAACATCCAACAAAGGTTTCGGCGCGGTCATGATTTGCCCCCCTGTTTCGGGTCCAGCACATCGCGCAGCCCGTCGCCCAAGAAACAGAAGCCAAGGCTGACCAGAATGATGGCGAAGCCCGGCATTGTGGCCACCCACCATTGATCAAGAATAAAGGTCCGACCGCGGGAAATCATCGCCCCCCATTCCGGCAGCGGCGGCTGCGCCCCAAGGCCAAGAAAGCCAAGCCCGGCCGCGGTCAGAATGATCCCGGCCATATCCAGCGTTACCCGGATGATCATCGATGAGGTGCAGAGCGGCAGCACATGCTGCACAATGATCCGGCTGTGTGAGGCCCCCAGAAGGCGCGTGGCGGCGATGAATTCAGAGTTACGAAAGGTCAGCGTTTCCGCCCGGGCGATCCGCGCATAGGCGGGCCATGCGGTGATGGCAATCGCGATGATGGCGTTTTCAATGCCCGGCCCCAGCGCGGCCACAAAGGCCAGCGCAAGGATCAGCTTGGGCATCGACAGGAACACATCAGTCAGCCCCATCAGCACTTTATCGGTCCAGCCCCCAAAATAGCCAGCGACCGCCCCAATGATCAGACCCAGCGGCGCGGAAATCAGCGCGACCAGCGCCACGATCACTAGCGTGATGCGGGCGCCATGGACCACCCGGCTGAAGATATCGCGGCCCAACTCATCCGTGCCCATCCAATGATCGGCCGATGGCGGCAGCAGGCGGGCCTCCAGATTTTGACCCAGCGGGCTTTCGGGGGCGATCCAGGGCGCGAAGGCCGCGGCAAAGATCAGGGTCAGGATGATGATCCCGCCAATCACCGCCAGCGGGTTGCGCATCAGGGCGCGCAGCATGCGATAGGCCCGCCCGGCATTGGCCTGCAGCCGTGACGTGGGCGAGTCAGCGAGAAGCCAGTCAATCGTCGTCATGATTTGCTCCGCGGGTCGAGGACGCGGTAGAGCACGTCCGAAATTTTGTTGATGAAGATGAACACAGCCCCGATCACCAGCGTGGCGCCCAGAACGGCGTTCATATCGGCGTTCAGCAGCGCATGGGTCAGGTAGTTGCCAATGCCCGGCCAGCTGAACACCGTCTCAATCATGACCGAGCCTTCGAGCAGCGCCGCATAAGACAGGCCGATCACGGTGATCAGCGGTACGCGGATCGGTTTGAACCCGTGGGACCAGATCACCTTCCATTCCGAAACGCCTTTGACACGGGCGGTGGTGATAAACTCCTGCCCCAGCTGGTCCAGCATGAAACTACGGGTCATCCGCGCGATATAGGCCAGGCTGAAGAAGCCGAGGATCAGCGACGGCAGCACCAGATGCGACAGGGCGTTCCAGAACACTTCGGTGTCGCCAATGAGCAGCGCATCGATCAGCAACACGCCTGAAATCGGATCAACCAGACCCTCGTAATAGATATCCACCCGGCCCGGTCCCGCGACCCAGCCAAGCCCTGCGTAAAACACTGCCAGCCCGACAAGGCCCAGCCAGAAGGCCGGCACCGAATAACCCAGCAGCGCAAAGACACGGATGATCTGATCCACCCAAGTGCCCTGTTTGGCGGCCGCCCAGACCCCTGTCGGCACCCCCAGCACGACACCGATGATGATGCCCAGGGTGGCCATCTCCAGCGTGGCGGGGAAGACGCGGGCCAGATCCTCGGCCACCGGGCGGTTGGTGGATATCGACATGCCAAAATCACCGCGCGCCACATCCGCGACGTATGTCAGAAACTGCCGCCACAGGGGCTGATCCAGACCCATCGCAATGCGCGCCGCATCATATTGTTCCTGCGTGGCGCGATCGCCGACCACCGACAGCACCGGATCGATTGGCACCACGCGACCAATAAAGAAAGTGATCGCCAGAAGACCAAGAAACGTCAGCACCACCACAAAGGCAAAACCGGCGATTCCCGTCAGCAGGCTCAGCAGCTTACTTTTGGAATTTCCTTTGTTGGACAAGAGGTTCTCTCCTCTGATCTGTCTTGTCGACGGGCACGCCCTGCCCTGCAGGATGCATCATTTTCTGCGCCGTCCATAAAGTTCTTTGCAAAGTTTGGCAAAAAATTTTTGCATCACAAAAATTTTTTTACTAACCTCTGAGTCGAGACGGAGGACCCCATGGCAGAGCAAGACCCAAAAGCTACAGGCAGCAAAGCCGCGAAAACCGGCCCCAAGCTGGGCGCGTTGATCCGCAAGCGGCGCAAACAGTTGGGGCTGACCCTGCAGGCGCTGTGCAATTCGGCGGGGCTGTCGGTGGGCTATCTCAGCCAGGTGGAACGCGACAATGCCACCCCAACGCTCGGCACGCTGGCGCAGATCGCCGCCGCGCTGGAGGTTGATCTGGAATATTTCGTGGCGACCCCGAAACCCTCTGACGCGCTGACCCGCCACGACACCCGGCCGCGGTTCAATGTGCCGGGGTCTGACACCACCTATGAGGCACTGAATGCCGAATTCCCCGGCGCTGAGCTGCAAAGCTACATCCTACATGTGCCCGCAGGGTTCGCATCAGAAGTGGTGAGCCATGAAGGCGAAGAGATCATCTATGTGCTGGACGGCGAGATTGAGCAGATGCTGGACGGCCAGACCTTCCGCCTGCGCGCCGGCGACAGCCTGCATTACAGCGGCCAGACGCCCCATGCCTGGTCCAACCCCACCGCCCGCGATGCCCGGATCCTATGGACCGGCACCTTGAGCGTCCTGAAAGGCAAATCGCGCATGGACCTGCCGGAACTGGCAACCAGCGACGGCAAATCCTGAATAAGCCCGCCCTGATGCCGCAGCACCATCGCGGCCTCAGGCGCCAACAAAACATAACGAACACCCTGGAGGAGAAAGACATGAAACTGTTGAAGTCTGCCCTTTTGGCTTCGGTCATGGCGATGCCGATGGCTGGCGCTGCCCTGGCTGACACGCCACCCAATGCGCTGATTGTGGCGCAGAACATTGACGACATCGTCGCCATTGACCCGGCTCAGGCCTATGAGTTCACCTCGGGCGAGCTGGTCACCAACATGTATGACCGTCTGGTGCAATATGACGCCGAAGACCCAACCGTCCTGGCCGCCGGGATCGCCAGCGACTGGCAGATGGATGCAGCAAGCCGCACCATCACCTTCACCATTCGTGATGATGCCACCTTCCATTCCGGCAACCCGGTCACCCCGGCTGATGTGGTGTATTCGCTGGGTCGTGTGATCAAGCTGAACCTGACCCCGGCCTTCATTCTGGCCCAGCTGGGCTGGACCCCGGAAAATGTGGACCAGATGGTCACCGCCGAGGGCAATGTGGTCACCGTGAAATACGAAGGCGACTTCTCACCGGCGTTTGTTCTGAACGTTCTGGCGGCGCGCCCGGCCTCGATCGTGGACATGAAAACCGTCATGGCCAACGAAGTTGACGGTGACATGGGCAACGCCTGGCTGAACGCCAATGCTGCGGGTTCTGGCCCATTCAAACTGGACGCTTACCGCCCGGCGCAGCTGGTGCGGATGTCGGCACACGGCGACTACTTCAAAGGCGCCCCCAAGATGGACAGCGTCATCATTCGCCACGTCGCCGAAAGCGCCACGCAGGAGCTGATGCTGGAAAGCGGTGACATCGATCTGGCGCGCAACCTGACCCCGGATCAGATTGCCGGCCTCGACGCCAGCGCAATCAAGGTGGATACCTTCCCGCAGGCAGCGGTTCACTTCCTGTCGTTCAACCAGAAAACCGACAGCCTGACCGACCCCGCCGTTTGGGAGGCCGCGCGCTACCTGGTTGACTACAAAGGCATGACCAACTCGATCATCAAAGGTCAGATGGAAGTGCACCAGGCCTTCTGGCCGAAGGGCTTCCCGGGTTCCTACGATGAAACCCCGTTCAGCTACGATCCTGCCAAAGCCAAGGCCATCCTGGCCGAAGCGGGCATCGAGACACCGATCAAGGTGGAACTGGATGTGATCAACGCCGCGCCCTTCACCGATATGGCGCAGTCGCTGCAGGCCAGCTTTGCAGATGCGGGCATTTCCTTTGAGATCCTGCCCGGCACCGGTAGCCAGGTGATCACCAAATACCGTGAGCGGACCCATGAGGCTATGCTGCTCTATTGGGGCCCGGATTTCATGGATCCGCATTCCAACGCCAAGGCCTTTGCCTATAACTCCGACAACTCGGACGGTTCTTATGCGGCGACCACCACCTGGCGCAATGCCTGGGCGGTGCCGGATGAGCTGAACAAGAAGACCAAAATGGCGCTGACCGAAAGCGATCCGGCCAAACGTCTGGAGATCTATCAGGACCTGCAGGCCGAGGTTCAAAAAGAATCGCCCATCGTCATCATGTTCCAGGCCGCCTATCAGGTTGCCATGGACACCAATGTCAGCGGCTACGTGAACGGCGCCACCTCTGACTTTGTGTTCTACCGTCTGGTAGACAAAGACTAACCGACATAAGCTCCCCGTCGGCAGGGTCGCTTGGGGAAACCCTTGCGACCCTTTTTCCATTTCGCTCAAGAGGACAATCTGATGAGCCTTTATGATGACCGCCTCGCCCGCCTGCGGGCCCGCATGGCAGAAACCAACACCGATCTGGTCGCGCTGGGGCCGTCGAGCCATATGATGTGGCTGTCCGGCGTAAACCCGCATGGCGATGAACGCCCGGTGATGCTGCTTGTCAGCCAGAGCCACGCCGGTTTCCTGATGCCTGCACTGAACGCTGATGCTGCCCGGCAGGCGACGGATCTGCCGTTTGAACCCTGGTCCGATGCCGAAGGTCCGGCAGCGGCGCTTGACCGTCTGCTTGAGGCGTGCGGTGCCACAAGCGCCGGCCTCAGCGTGGTGCTGGACGAAACCATGCGGGCGGATTTTGCCCTGCGTCTGTTGGATGCGATGGACAGCCCCAGCCGCCGCTTCACCGAAGACACGGTGGGCCGTTTGCGGGCGATGAAAGATGACGCGGAATATGACGCCATCAAAGCCGCGCACCTGCTGAATGATGAGGCTGTGAAAGCCGCCTTTGCCAGCCTGAAGGCCGGGATGAGCGAGCGCGATGTGCAAAACATCATTCGCGATCACTACAAGGCGCATGGCGCCACGCCCGAATTCACCATCGTCGGCTTTGGCGCCAATGGCGCCTTCCCGCATCACCACACCAGCGATGCCACCCTCAGCGATGGTATGGCCGTGCTGATCGACACCGGCTGCCGGTTGAACGGCTATCCCTCGGACATGACGCGCTGCGGCTTTTTCGGCACGCCCGATGCGGCCTATAAGGAGGTCTTTGACACCGTGGAGGCTGCGGTGCAAGCCGCGCTGGCCGCCGCCAAACCCGGGGCCACTGCGGGCGATATCGACAAGGCCGCCCGCGATGTGATCTCCGACGCGGGCTACGGTCCGCAGTTCCTGCATCGCACCGGTCACGGTCTGGGCATCGACGTGCACGAACCGCCCTATATCAGCGGTGGCTCTGATCATGTGCTGGAGGCAGGCAATGTCTTCTCAATTGAGCCGGGGATCTACATCAACGGCAAGTTTGGCGTGCGTCTGGAAGAGATTGTCATCCTGCGCGACGGCGGCAATCAGATCTTTTCCGAACTGCCGCGCGATATGCTGTAACGGACAGCGGGGCCGGAGACCGGCAATCGAAACAAGGTAAAGGGGGCCAGCACAGGCCCCCTTTATCGTATCTGTCACTTGCGCTTCTCTGCTTTCAGGTGGGCGCGGAGATCATTGAAACCACCGATCTTTTTGCCATCTATAAAAATCAGCGGCGTGGTGGCGATGTGATGTGTGTCTTTAAACGCATCCACCGCAGAGCGCGAACGCAGAATATGCTCTTCGATCTCGAAGCCTTCTTTGCGCAACAGATCGCGGGCGGCGATACCGTAGCTGCAGGTGTATTTGGGCAACTCCATACGGTGAAGGATGGCTTTGGGCATGTCGTGCACTCCTTTGTTGCAGCCTATAAAGGCCGTCGCCAGCGCCCTCACAAGCCCCAAGGTTTCACATCCACGCACCCGCGCGTGAAGTGATGAAACATTGCCAACAACCCCTTCACAAGAATAATAAAACCGGCCTGCGCAGCGCAGGACCGGTTTTGCGAGGCGCCCCGTCAAAGGGACGCCTATGGATCTTGAGCGACGTCAGCCGTTGACCCGGATGGTTTCGTTCTTCGGATCATAGGGGCTGTCACAGGTGACGGTGGCATCCCAGAGCTTATCCTGAATTTTCACCTTCAGCTTGGTGCCTTCCACCGCCAGTTCCGGCGTGACGTAGCCCATGCCGATCGACGTCTCAAAGGCCACCGAATAGCCGCCCGAGGTCAGGCGCCCAACGCGGGTGCCATCCTGGGTATAAAGCGCCTCACGGCCCCAAGGGTCGGCGTCCTCTGGCCCGTCGATCAGCAGGGTGCAGCATTTCACCCGAACACCCTTTTCCAGCATCGCCTCTTTGCCGTGGAAGTCTTTTTCCAGGTCGATGAAGCGCGGCAGGTCAGCCTCAGCAGGCGTCGCATCGCGGCCCAATTCGGTGCCGAAGGCGCGGTAGGATTTTTCCTGACGCAGCCAGTTTTGCGCCCGTGCGCCCACCAGTTTCATACCGTGTTTTTCACCGGCTTTTTCCAACAGGTCGAACAGGTAGTTCTGCATCTCAATCGGGTGATGCAGCTCCCAGCCCAACTCACCTGTGTAGGCCACACGGATCGCATTCACGGGGCACATGCCCAGTTCGATCTGACGGGCCGACAGCCAAGGGAACCGTTTGTTCGACAGAGCGGTTTCAGGATCTGCATCCACGATCACCTCTTTCAGCACGTCGCGGGCCTTGGGGCCTGCGATGGCGAAGACGCCCCACTGGGTGGTGACATCCTGGATCTCGATGTAGCCAAACTCTTCCATCTTGTCTTCGGCCGCTTTGCGCAGGAAATCGGCGTCATATTCCGTCCAGGCCCCTGCGGAGACGAGGTAGTAGTTATTCTCGCCATTGCGCACGATGGTGTATTCGGTACGGGTGGTGCCGTGGCTGGTCAGCGCATAGGTCAGGTTAATGCGGCCGATTTTCGGCAGTTTGTTACAGGTGAACCAATCCAGGAACTGGGTGGCACCGGGGCCTTTGACCACATGTTTGGTGAAGGCAGTGGCGTCGATCAGGCCCACACCTTCGCGGATCGCTTTGGCCTCTTCCACGGCATATTGCCACCATTTGCCACGGCGGAAGCTGCGGCTTTCCTCATCGAAGTTTTCTGGCGCATCAAGCGGGCCGTAGTAGTTCGGACGTTCCCAGCCGTTGACCCAGCCAAACTGCGCGCCGCGTTCTTTCTGGCGGTCGTAGGCGGGCGAAGTCCGCAAAGGCCGGGCAGCGGGGCGCTCCTCATCCGGGTGGTGCAGGATGTAGACGTGCTCATAGCACTCTTCGTTTTTGCGCGCGGCAAATTCGGTGGTCATCCAGTTGGAGGAGTAGCGTTTCGGGTCGAGCGAAGCCATGTCGATCTCAGCCTCACCATCAACCATCATCTGGGCCAGGTAATAGCCGGTGCCGCCCGCCGCGGTGATCCCGAAGCTGAAACCTTCGGCCAGCCACATGTTACGAAGGCCCGGGGCCGGACCCACCAGCGGGTTGCCATCTGGCGTGTAGCAGATCGGGCCATTGAAATCGTCCTTCAGACCAGATTCCGCACAGGACGGCACCCGTTCGGTCATTTTCATGTACTGTTCGGCAATCCGGTCCAGATCCAGCGGGAACAGATCGGCGCGGAAGCTATCCGGCACACCGTGTTCAAACCGAGCTGGCGCGTCTTTCTCATAGATGCCCAGAATCCAGCCGCCGCGTTCCTCACGGGCGTAGGACTGCGCATCCGCATCGCGCACAACGGGGTGTTCCGCATTGCCGGCCTCGCGCCATTTGACCAGCTCAGGATCCTGATCCATCACGATGAAAGTGTGTTCCACCGGGATCGCCGGCATCTTGATGCCCAGCATCTTGGCGGTGCGCTGCGCGTGGTTGCCCGAAGCGGTCACAACGTGTTCTGCGGTGATCACAACCTTTTCGTCGGATTCCACCAGGTTGCCACCCTTTTCCACCATCTTGGTGCAGGTGACCTCCCAATGGGTGCCGGTCCAATGAAAATCATCAGCCTGCATCTTGCGGTGGATCTCCACCCCACGCTGACGGGCGCCTTTGGCCATCGCCTGGGTCACGTCAGCCGGGTTAATGTAGCCATCTTCGGTGTGGTAAATCGCGCCCTTCAGATCCGAGGTCTCAATCAGCGGCCAGCGCTCTTTGATCTGATCGGGGCTCAGCCATTCGTATTTCACGCCACAGGTTTCGGCGGTGGAGGCATAGAGCATATACTCATCCATCCGCTCCTGCGTCTGCGCCATCCGCAGGTTGCCCACCACGGCGAAACCGGCGTTCAGCCCGGTCTCTTCCTCCAGCGTCTTGTAGAAATCCACCGAATACTGGTGAATATGGGTGGTGGCATAGGACATGTTGAACAGCGGCAGCAGGCCCGCAGCGTGCCAGGTCGACCCCGAAGTCAGCTCATCGCGTTCGATCAGCATAACGTCATCCCATCCGGCCTTGGCCAGGTGATAGGCGATCGAGGTGCCAACGGCGCCACCGCCGACAACAAGAGCTTTGACTTGGGTTTTCATAGGCGGGCCCCTCCGATGGACGCAGCTGTGCAATTTGATTTTCCGCGATCATGCCGCGTTCTGACAAGCTGCGCCTGACCCAGCCGACCTCTGATCGTGCGAAACCGACACGCGCTTGCAAAGTGCGGTCGCAAACGGGCAGCGATCCCCATTGCGGAACCAAACTGCAAAACGCGACGTGACGTCCACCCCCTTGCCGCGTCGCAGCAAACACCGTAAATATACGGTAAATCCAATCGGGGGAGATTGGAGAGGATCAAAGGGGGGCGTGGCGTGAAGATCTGCCGCACAGTCGAAGAAACCCGCGCAACCGTAGCCGCGCTGAAAACCGGCGGCAAGCGGCTGGGATTTGTGCCGACCATGGGCGCCTTGCACGACGGGCATATGTCGCTGGTCACCCTCGCCCGCGAGGTGACAGACTTTGTCGCAGTGTCTATTTTCGTCAACCCCACCCAATTCGGCGAAGACACAGACCTGCAAAACTACCCCCGGAATGAGGCCCGCGATCTGGCGATGCTGCAAGAGGCCGGCGTCGATCTGGTGTTCCTGCCCGAGGTGGAAACGATCTACCCGCCGGGCCATGAAACCATCGTCGAAACCACCCGTCTGGCCAATATCCTGCACGGCGCGGTCCGCCCCGGCCATTTTCGCGGCGTGACCTCCGTGGTGACGCGACTGTTCAACATCGTGCAGCCCGATGTCGCTGTCTTTGGCGAAAAGGACTACCAGCAACTGCAGGTGATCAAACGCATGGTCGCCGATCTGCATATGCCCGTCACGATCCTTGGCGGCCCCACCCAGCGCGAGGCTGATGGTCTGGCCATGTCGTCGCGCAATGCACGCCTCACCGATGCCAACCGCGCCGCTGCCGTTGTGCTGCACAAAGCGCTGAGCGCCGCCGCGGATCTGGCCCAGACCGGCACCAGCGTCGCGGCGATCCGCGCATTGATTGAGGCGATCATCGCCTCTGAGCCGCGCGCCAACCTGACGGGCCTCGACACCGTTACACCCGACACATTGGAACCGGTCGAAGGCCCCCTTACCCAACCGCTGGCGGTGATGCTGTCGGTGCAGTTTTCAGACATCCTCCTGATCGATCAAAAGGTGATCCAGCCATGAGCAGCCAAACCCCTATTCGCCGCACCACCGTCCCGCAGATCAGCGCCCGCAAAGGCGGCGAACCGATCGTCTCGCTCACCTCCTACCACGCCCATACGGCGGCGATTGTCGACAAATACGCCGACTTCATCCTGGTCGGTGACAGCCTGGGGATGGTGATGCACGGCATGGAAAGCACCGTCGGTGTGCCGCTGGATCTGATGATCATGCATGGCAAGGCAGTGGTGCGCGGCACCCAGAAAGCACTGGTTGTGGTCGATATGCCCTTTGGCACCTATGAGGAAAGCCCCGCCGTCGCCTTCCGCAACGCCGCCCGCATCATGAAGGAAACCGGCTGCGGCGCGGTGAAGCTGGAGGGCGGCGCGCGTATGGCCGAAACCATCCGCTTCCTCACCGAACGTGGCATCCCGGTCATGGCTCATATCGGCCTGACCCCGCAGTCCAGCCACGTCATGGGTGGGTTCAAAACCCAAGGCCGCGAAGAAGACAGCTGGCCCCAGCACGAAGCCGACGCTGCAGCCGTGACCGAGGCCGGCGCCTTCGCGCTGGTGCTCGAAGGCATGGTGGAGCCGCTGGCGGCAAAGATCACCAAACAGGTCGCGATCCCAACCATCGGCATCGGCGCCTCTGCCGAATGTGACGGGCAGATCCTGGTGCTGGAGGACATGCTGGGCCTCAACGCCTGGACACCAAAGTTTGTCAAACAATACGGCGATCTGGGCCCCGCCATTGACCGCGCCGTGTCAGATTACGCTGATGAGGTCAAATCCCGCGCCTTCCCCGGACCGGAACACACTTACAAGTGAACCCCTTCAGCGGCGCATGGGGCGCTGCCCCGCCCGCTGGCACCGGCCTCCCCGGAGTATTTTCGGCAAGATGAATCCCCCTTTCATCGTTCCATAAATACTCCCGCCGGAGGCGCCCCGAGGCCCCCAAAGGGCCGAGAGATCCAGCGCGCCGCAGGCGCACATTTGACCTGCGCATTGACGCACAGATCCGGTGGAGAAACGGGGATTTGTCGCCGGGCGCTTGGGGGCCATATCCTTGGCAAAGCTAAGGAGACAGCCAATGACCTTCAGACCTGTTGTAGCCACATCGAAATCCCAGCCCGCCATGGAAGGCGCCGGCGTGCATCTGCACCGCGTTTTTGGCTTTGATGATCCCAGCCTGACCGACCCTTTCCTGATGATGGATGACTTCCGCAATGACGATCCGCGGCTCTATTCCAAAGGCTTCCCCTGGCACCCGCATCGCGGCATTGAAACCATCACCTATGTCCTCGAGGGTGAGGTGGAACATGCCGACAGCCTGGGCAACAAGGGTATCCTTGGCCCCGGCTCCATCCAGTGGATGACGGCGGGATCTGGCATTGTGCATCAGGAAATGCCGATGGGGGATGCCAAGGGGCAGATGCATGGATTTCAGCTCTGGGCCAATCTGCCGCGCGATCTGAAAATGACCACGCCGCGCTATCAGGACATCGGCGCCAGTGATCTGCCTCTTGAGGTGGATGATGACGGCACCGTTGTGAAGGTGCTGATCGGATCGTTCTGGGGCAAGAAAAGCCCGGTGGATGGCATCGCTGCCAACCCGATGTTGTTGGATATCTCGGTGCCTGCAGGGCGGCGCAAGACCTTCAAGGTCGACACAAGCGCCAATGCGCTGGCCTATGTTTTTGCCGGATCGGGCCGGTTCCGCGATGCATCCGATCCCATCGGTATTCAGGTGGAAAAGGAATATCAGGGACAGGAACTGGCCTTCCGCGATCAAAGCGGTAACCGGACGCTGGTGCGCTTTGGCTCGGGCGATGAGATCACTGTGCAGGCCGGCGATGAGGGCCTGCGCTTCCTGTTGATGACAGGGCGCCCCATTCAGGAGCCCGTCGCCTGGCACGGCCCCATTGTGATGAACACACAAGCTGAGCTGATGCAGGCCTTTGATGAATTGAACAAAGGCACCTTCATCAAACATGACGCCGGGGCCTGACGGCCCTGACGCCAATTCCCTTCTGGTCCGGGATTCGTCCCGACTTAACTCCGGGATTAATTCCGGGCCAGATGCTCCAGCACCGCCTCATAGGCGCGATCCCGGCCATTGGCGATTTCCTGAGGGATCACTGGCGCCGCGATGTCCACCGGCACGCCCTGCCCTTCAAAGTTTTCACCCGCAGCGCTGAGGTAACGCTCGTTTGACAGGGACGCCGCCCAGCCGTTTGGCAGGGCCAGGAAGGACATGTCAGACAGGATGCCATTGCTGGGGGTGCCCACCACAGTCACATTGTCAAAATGCGACAGCGCCAGTGCAAAGGTCTCTGCAGCGGAGATCGTCACGCCGCTGGTCAGCAGATAGACAGACCCGTCCCAGATCGCCCCTTCTTGCCCCGGCTCAATCCGCAGCGCGGTGTCTTCCAGCCAGTGCCCGTCGTGCCAGACGGCTTTGCTGCCAATCTCAACCGGTTTCTGGGTCAACTGCGCCGCCAGGGCATAGCCCGCCAGATCGCTGCCGCCGAAATTGACCCGGGTGTCGATCACCAGGGCCTTCATTTCGGGATGGCTGGCCAGAAAGTCCCCCATGATCGACGCCATCGACAGATCACCTGCCACCAGCGCCTCATCAAAATTGATCAGCGTCATGTAACCTAGACCATCCGCCGTCATCCCCAGCCCCATAGAATCCGCGGGCCTGCTGCCCTCGGGCACATGTAGCGCAAAGGCGTTTCGCATGACATCCACCATGCCCTGCGCGCCGAGGCCTTCGGCCCAGTCGGGCAACACATCATCGGCGATCTGACCCTCAGGGGTGATCAACGACACATGGCCATCGCGCAGCGGGCCCAGCATCTGGATAAAGATGTTGAGCAGGGTTTCCGGATCCGTCTCTGCCGTGACATGCGGCCGGTAGGTTGCGCGCATCTGGTCCCAATCTACACCGCGCAGGTCGAAATAGGCGTAATGTTCCTGAAACCCGTGCCAAAGCATGTCAAAACTGGCCAGGGCATCCGTGCCCAACGGTGTTTCGCAGCTGGCAGGCAGGGCGTCCTGCCGGGTGAAGGGGATGTGGTTGGTCTTGGCCAGATCCAGCAGCAGAGTGTCCCCCTCCAGCGCCAGCCCACCCTGCAACGGGCCCAGCAGCGCCCCGGCGCCACTGACGACGATGTCTTGCAAGGCTGCCGTCAGACCGTCGCGCTGCATCGCGCCAATTTCAGCCATTTCAACGCAGCCCACCGCGGTGACCTGATGCAGCTGTGCCTGATCGCCGGCAAGGCTCAGCCAGAAACCGTAGCCGTCAGATTTCCAGATGCCATCAAGGGTATCGGTTGCAAAAGCCGGCTGCGTCATAGCCAGGGTTGCCGTCACAACGGCAGGAAAAACACGCGTCATCAAATCACTCCGCAGAAATGCAATCTGTGCGTGAGATAGGCACGCGAACCGGGGCACATCAAGGGAAAACGGGGTGACAGTTCCCCGTCACCCCGTTTCGGCACTCTTTGAATTTTGGAAAGGCCAGTTCAGCCCTGATCAGCCCAGCCCAATCAGTCCAGCGCCTGCAGCACCAGATCCGGCGGACGGTGGCCATCCGCAAAGGTTTTCACGTTGATGATGACTTTTTCACCCATCTCAACCCGGCCCTCTTCGGTGGCCGAGCCCATATGCGGCAGCATCACCACATTGGGCATGGCGCGCAGATCCGGGTTCGCTTCGGAGCCATGTTCATAGACATCCAGCCCGGCGCCCGCCAAAGCCCCCGACTTCAGCTGACGGGTCAGCGCATTTTCATCAATCACCTCCCCGCGCGAGGTGTTCACGATCACCGCCGAAGGCTTCATCAGCTTCAGACGACGTGCGTTCATCAGATGGAAGGTCGAAGGCGTATGGGGGCAGTTGATGGACAGCACATCCATCCTCGCCACCATCTGGTCCAGACTTTGCCAATAGGTTGCCTCCAGCGCGGCCTCGGTCTCTTCGCGCAGGCGGTGGCGGTTGTGGTAATGGACCTGCATGCCAAAGGCGCGGGCCCGGCGGGCAACGGCCTGACCAATGCGCCCCATGCCAAGGATACCCAGACGGCGCCCGGCCACCCGGCCACCAAGGAACGCCGTGGGCGCCCAGCCATCCCATTCACCGGTCTGCATGGCTGCCAGACCTTCGGGAATACGGCGGGTGACCGCAAGGATCAGCGCCATGGTCATATCGGCGGTGTCATCGGTCAGCACGCCGGGGGTGTTGGTCACCTGGATCCCGCGCTGACGGGCGGTGGCCACATCGATGTGATCCACACCAGCACCATAGTTGGCAATCATGCGCAATTGCGGCCCGGCCTGAGAAATCAGGCTGTTGTCAATGCGGTCGTTCAGCGTGGGAATCAACACATCCGCCTCTCGCAGGGCGGCAGCGATTTCATCACGGCTCATGGGGGTGTCATCGGCGCGCAATTTGACGTCGAACAGCTCCATCAACCTTGTTTCTACCACGTCGGGCAAGCGTCGCGTCACAACAACACTCAGACGTCCAGATGCCATCTTGGCCTTCCCCTTCTTCAAAAACCGGCGCGTTGATGGCACAGTGCGGGATAACGCGCCCGGCCACAAGGGGGGCGCAATAATATTTCACGAGCAGTCGAGGCGATCGCAACAATGCGCTGCCGCCTCGCCCAAAATGAGGACAGATCTGCGATGTTTCGCCGTTCCCTGGTGTCCGCCCTGTTGGGCGCTGTTATGCTGTCTGGCCTGCCTGCACTGGGCGGCGCGCAGGAACGTGGACCGGTGACCAACCTGCCACTGCCGCGCTATGTTTCGGTCAAAGCAGCCGAGGCCAACGTGCGCCGCGGCCCGTCGCTGAGCCACCGCATTGACTGGGTGTTCACCCGCCGCAACATGCCGGTTGAGATCACTGCCGAATATGGCCACTGGCGGCGCGTGCGCGACCGTGATGGGGCCGGCGGTTGGGTGCATTATGCGCTGCTGTCCGGCATGCGCCATGTGATCGTGGATCAGGACATGCTGGCGCTGCATGTGCGCCCGGACGCCAAAACCGCCATTTCCGCCCGGCTGGAACTGGGCGTGATCGCCCGGCTGGAAAAATGCGGCCCCGAATGGTGCCGCCTGAGCGCCGGGGGCTATCGTGGTTGGGCGCCGAAAAACGCCATGTGGGGCGTCGGCCCGGAAGAGCTGAAAGAGTAACCCCGCTAGGCTCAGGACCCATTAATGTTTCTGCACCGGCGCCAAAATCGCAAAATATCAATGGTTTGAGGTGCGCCGGAAAGAGTGGTTCTCTTTTCAAGCGCCTCACGCCCTTGAGATGCAGCGATTTTGACGTCTTCGATTTGGCGGGTTTTCGAACTGAGCGGCGTCATATGGACTTGAAATAGATCACTATTCCTACGGCCATATTCCTTGTCAGGTCGAAAATCTGCCAAACCGGTGCTGGAACATTAATGGGTCCTGAGCCTAAGCTTGCAGACGATCTAGGCTTGCCACGCAATAAGGCGCCCGCTTAGGCTGGCGCCATATTTTTCCTGTTTGCCCCACTTGGCTGATTGATCTGATGACTGCGCTATTTCGTTTGCTGGCCGCTCTGGCCTATCTTGCCACCGTTTCGCTGACCGCCCCCACACCCGCTGTTGCCCAAAGCGGCAGCGCCCCGGTGGCCGATCAACCTTCCGGCCCGATCTCGGTCGAAGACAGCGCTACTCAGGACGCAGCAATCGCGGTGCGGATCCGGGATATTCTGGGAGAGCTTGACGGTTATGAGGATGTCACCGTCACGGTCACCTCAGGCATTGTCACGCTGAAGGGCACCACCCTCAGCAGCGATCTGGCCGAAGCGCTGAGTGAGCTGGTCACCCGCGTCGACGGCGTGGTCGCCATCCGCAACGATGTGGTCGAGACCACCGATGTGGCCGAACGGCTGAGCCCCGCGATGGAGCGGTTCCGCCAGCGAATGGGACAGGTTGTGGCCTATCTGCCGCTACTGGCTGTGGCGGTGCTGGCTTTTGCGCTGATCTTTGGTCTGGGCCTGTTGATCGTGCGGGTGCGGCAACCCTGGGACCGGTTGGCGCCAAACGCCTTTATCGCCGATATCTATCGCACCGTGGTGCGGCTGGGTTTCCTGATTGCGGGTCTGGTGCTGGCGCTGGACATTCTGGGCGCCACGGCACTGCTTTCAACAATTCTGGGCGCTGCCGGGATCATCGGTCTGGCGATTGGTTTTGCCGTGCGTGACACGGTTGAGAACTTCATCGCCTCCATCATGCTGTCGATCCGCCAGCCGTTCCGCCCCAACGACACGATTGAGATCAACGGGGATGAGGGCAAGGTCATCCGCCTGACCAGCCGCGCCACCATCCTGCTGAGTTATGATGGCAACCACATCCGCATTCCAAACGCGACCGTGTTCAAATCCCGCATCGTGAATTTCACCCGCAACGCAGAGCGCCGGTTCCTGTTTGACGTGGGCGTCGCACCAGACAGCGATCTGGCGCTGGCCCTGCGACTGGCCGAGGACAGCCTGGCCGCCCTGCCCTTCACGCTGCAGACGCCCGCCCCCTCGGTCTGGATCCAGGAAATCGGCGACAGCACCGTCACCCTGCGCATGACCGCCTGGATCGATCAGCGCGAAAGCGGCCTGCTGGCGGCAAAATCCGAATCCATCCGATTGATTCTAAACCGATTCACAGAATCCGGCATTGCCATGCCCGAACCCACCTACCGGGTGATTGACTTGGCCACCTCCAGCCCGGACCCGGTGATTGATTCCGCCACCGATTCCGCCAAAACCCCCGCAGCAGCCCCACCCGCTGCACCGGTTGAGGATGATTTGCGCGATGTACACGCCCACGATCAGGACGCGCTGTCGCAGATGGTGGCAGAGGAAAGGCAAGAAACATTGGGGGATGATCTGCTGGAGAAACACGCACCAAGCGAGTGAGAAAAAAACTGTCACGTTTTCTTAAAAGAGGTCTTGCACCTCCACGCGCGGTTCCGTAAACACCGGCTCACAAGTTGGGGTGTAGCCAAGTGGTAAGGCACCTGTTTTTGGTACAGCGCATCGTAGGTTCGAATCCTACCACCCCAGCCAACTTCCTCTGATAGATAAAGCGATGAAAGACCGAGCCGGTCAGAGCTTTAGAAAATGCCCCCAGGAATGCCCCTGTGCCGTCACTGACCGTCGACCAAGTGCAGCCTGACAGCTCTCGTCTCCCAATTCGTTCTCATTTAATGCCATCACGGGCTTACCTTTAATAGGTATAAGTAATGGATAAGAGGAAGTAAGATCTGGGGGGAGAGGAGTCAGGACTAGAAGTAAGTCTATAGTGTTAGATTTCAACAAGATAAGTTCCACAATAGGTTGTGTTCAGGTGGAAGCTCGTCTTAGATTCTGAGCTAGAACTTCTAGTAAAAAAAAGTGAGAGGTTTTTTTTTGGCTACAATCAACAATCCTAGGTTTTCCCGACCGATCGACGTCCATCGTTGGTCAGAGCACCCCGAAGTGAAGGGTATGGTCGATGTTATTTGGCAAGACTACCTCCCCGTTGAGCTTACCGAGAAGGAAGACAAGAGAGGACCAGGACCCAGGCCGAAGACTATTTCCTAAGCTGAAGAAATTGAGAGGGCCTAACTAAACAGTAGCAAATAGCGTCATGCAGGTGGAAAAATGAGGTCTCAGAGAAAAACAAGAGCAGCTAGGCGCAGAAAGTGACATTTGTAAATTCAGGCCCAGCGAACGGCGGGACACGACTGACCGGCCCTGAGCGGACTCTCGGTGGGTAGCCCAAATGCTGCGACGCAGCTTTCTCTCAAATCGCACATCCAGCACTTTAGGCAATTAGGATGGGTTTAGAGTGACAGTAGCGGGACAGTGTAAGCATGACCACTTCGTTGGAAGAACTAGAACGGATTCTGTAGCATCGGCACCTAGTCAGTCTGATTGAAGTAAGATATGCAGCTCATGCGGGTAGCTTTCTAAGTAATGACCACCGAAAGTGATTCAATAGACAGCCGCCAAAGTATTTTTCGAAGGTATTATTTGCAGTGGAGAATGCACCTTGAAGCTCACGCATTTGCGTATTTGCAACTTCCGATGCTTTGGGGGCATCGAGACAGAAATCGCGTTAGACAATACAACGTTCATTCTTGGACCGAACGGTACCGGTAAGACAGCGGTGCTGCAGGCATTGGTAAGGATGTTCAGCCTCGATCCCGCGCAGCGAAGAATCAGAATCTCAGATTTTCACGTCTCTGCCGATGAGCCGCACGATGCTGCACCAGAAGAGCGCAGTCTTTGGATAGAGGCTGATTTCGAATTCCCAGAGCTGGAGTCGGAAAATGTCGACATGCCCGCGGTGCCGGGTAACTTCGCGCATATGCTCATGGTGGAAAATGACGAGGTCGTCCGCGTCCGCTTCCGATTGGCAGCGACCCTCGATCAGGACGGTGATATCGAGGAGACCTTCACCTACGTTACCGAAGTTGACGATCACGGGAGGCCCGTAGAGGAAAGCCGGGCCTCTAAGCACGATCGCAACGCCATTCAGGTGCATTATCTCCCTACTCGCCGCGACCCATCGGACCATATCTCTTACTCCACCAACGCCCTAGTGGGCCGGGCATTGCGGGCTGCCAACTGGACCGTCGAGCGCACAGAAGTCAATGATCTTACGGCGCAAATTTCCGATGCGCTAAGTGGGAACGCTGCCATTGAAGGCATCAGCGACTCGCTGAGCGACATCTGGGGACAACTGCACAAGGGTGAGTTTTTCGCCAACCCGTCAATCTCTTTTGCGCAAAGTGAGGTCAACGCGCTTCTCCGCCATTTGAGT
Source organism: Thalassovita sp. (assembly GCF_963691685.1). Lineage (GTDB taxonomy): Bacteria > Pseudomonadota > Alphaproteobacteria > Rhodobacterales > Rhodobacteraceae > Thalassobius. The sequence goes on along the minus strand of NZ_OY829290.1, from coordinate 1,855,106 downwards.
CTTACCTTCACTCCAGGCCACGGCGAGTCGCTCGTCGACTTTTCGCGACTAAGCGACGGTCAGCAATCCTTGCTGTATATCTCTCTGGTGCTCGCAATGCGCGAGATTGGCGACAAGGTGCTCGCTGGCGAACTAGACGCTTTTGACATCGATAAACTACGGCCCGCCATCTTCACTTTAATCGCGATCGAAGAACCGGAGAACAGCCTTTCACCACACTATCTCGGGCGCGTTATCCGCGCGATTTCCGAGTTTGCAAACGGTCAGAATGCACAGACCTTGGTGGCTACACACGCTCCATCACTTTTGCGTCGTGTCGCTCCTGAGACTATCCGCTATCTACGGCTAGACGGGGATCGTCGAACAGTTGTCGCTCGGGTTGTTCTCCCGGAAGATGAGGGGGCGGCAAAATATGTGCGCGAAGCCGTACACGCCTTCCCTGAACTATACTTCGCTCGGTTTGTCATTTTGGGTGAAGGAGACAGCGAAGAAGTCGTCCTGCCCCGGATGCTCGCTGCACGCGGTGTTCTCACCGATGATGCATCGATCTCGGTCGTCCCTTTGGGCGGGCGCCACGTCAACCATTTCTGGCGGTTACTGCACGGGCTCGGAATCCCGCACGCGACTTTGCTTGATCTCGACCTTGCCCGTTTTCAGGGTGGCTGGGGTAGGATTAAGTACGCTGCGAAACAGCTTCTGAAATATAGTGACGTGCAGAATGCGGGCATCGACGAAGGTGAGATAGCAACCATCCCAGCTTGGGATAGCGAACAAAGACTTTTGATCGATGACGATGGTTGGTTCGAGTATTTCAACGAGCGCGGCGTCTTCTTTTCGTCGCCGCTTGATCTCGACTTTATGATGATTCAAGCGTTCGCCGAAGTCTATCGAGTTGAAGATGACGAGCGCGAAGAACCAGATGAGACTACGCTCAAGGCTGTCCTCGGCAAAAAACACGATGCCGTGGAGCCGCAATATTCAGACGCGCAGCTTCAGTTGTTCGATGCCTACCACCGACGCTTCAAGCTAGGCAGCAAACCAGCTTGGCATATCCGGGCTATGGCAGCGATTGATGATGCAGAAATTGCTGCAGATATGCCCGCGGTCATGACCGCGCTAATCGACTATGTCGAAACCAAACTCGAAGGCTTACCTGAATGATTGCATTAGATCGATGGTCTCCCGTGGGTGACTTAACGCTTGAGCCGAATGCGTTGGATGCTACAACAGAGATTGCACGCAATTTGGTGCTCACCGCAGGTCCCGGTGCTGGCAAAACTGAAATGTTGGCGCAACGTGCTGATTTCCTGCTCCGCACTGGAACTTGCCGCTACCCTCGCCGGATCCTCGCCATATCGTTCAAGACTGATGCTAGCCAAAATCTCAAGGCACGCGTGCGGAAACGCTGTGGACCTAGGCTGGCTGCGCGATTCGATAGCCACACCTTCCATGCTTTCGCTAAACGGATCATTGACCGGTTTCGCCCGGTGCTTAGCGGACGTGATGCGCTAAACCCTGATTATTCGATTGGCCAGCGCCGTGTGCAGCATCAGTCCATCACTTTCAGCGACTTGGTGCCGCTCGCCTGTAAGATCATCGAAAACAGCCTAGCCGCCCGCAATGCGGTGCGCCAGACCTATACCCATGTCTTCCTGGATGAATTTCAAGACTGCACGGATGAGCAATATCGCTTGATACTCGCTTGTTTCGGCGACACCCCGACAATTCTGACGGCTGTCGGCGATTCCAAACAAAGCATCATGGGCTGGGCGGGGGCGCTCGAGGGTATCTTCCATACTTTCGCCGACGCTTTCGACGCAGTGCCGCTCAATCTCTATCAGAATTTCCGTTCCGCACCGGCTCTGCGTCGGATGCAGAATGCGATGGTCAAAGAAATGGATCCGGCAGCGGCGCTCGAAGATGACGATATCATTGGCGACGAGGGTGAGATTTGCATCCTTCGATTTGAGGATGACGACGACGAAGCCAGTGGCCTGGCTGGGCGAATCCGCAGCTTGATCGACGATGGCATCGAGCCCTCGGAGATTGCGATTCTCGTTAGCAAACAACAAAATCTGTATTGCCAGCGCCTCGTGGCTGCTTTCGAGGCGAAAGAGGTCCCATATCGAGAAGAAGAGATTAAACAGGATCTGGCGTCGGAGCCGGCTGCCTGTCTGCTCATCGATTTCCTCCTTATCGCGAGTGGCTCGCGTCAACCCGCGGCCTATCGTCGTATGCTTGATCTGGTTGTTTTTAATCATGGCTATGACGATGAACGCGAATATCAGGTGCGGTCTCGTTGGGATCGCTTCATCAATGAAACCAAGCAGAAGGTTGCGGCGCATGAGGTCGATCTTCATCAGTTCGACGATTTGCACGCTCTCGCCATATCACTGATAGACAATGTTGGACGTGACAGTCTCATTGCTTTATCGCCAGACTATGAACGCGGTGATCGCTTCGATGAGCTCATCGCCCAGACTCTTGAACATGCGCACATGCTGCTGCAAGATCAATCGGACGCATCAACAGCTCTAGCCTCATTTTCGGGAGACAGAGCGGTTCGCATAATGTCGGTGCACAAGAGCAAGGGTCTGGAATTCGACACGGTCGTCATCCTTGGTGTTGAAAAAGAAACCTTTTGGGGAGAGCCGTCAGCGGAACGTGCAGCTTACTTCGTTGCGATCTCACGCGCCAAACAACGACTTCTGCTGACCACGTGCGACCAACGTCAGCGTCCGCAAGGAGCGAAACGCTGGTTCACTGACCGTCATGAGTACGACGATTTTCTTGCCTACGTACCATGAACACTTGGGGTGTGGGAGCGCCTGACGTCAGCGCCAATGGGACAGTTTAGGCCGCTTTGATGCGGGATATGTGCCGAATAGCGCTCGCAGCACTAGGCCGCTCATCGATCGAGCTGCTGGCGGCCTCATCAGATGCAAGTGCAGGTGCAGAATGACTGTCCAAAAAAGGGGGTGAATGCAGGCGCCCGGTTGCTGAACAATAATGATGACGAACTTGAGCTTTCGAGGCTTCAAAATTCATGCTGCTTGCCCGTCAATCTTCCATGTTTACTTAGCTCTATCCTGTTCACCCATCCAGTGGTCCATCTCGGCGTCCCCCCTAGCAACAGGTGAAATGTCGCGGCCTGTTTGCTCTTGGAACATGAACAAGCGATCCATGTACCCTCTACATCTAATTCCCTTACGATTTTCAATGTGGTCCTGCAGTTGCTGGTCGGAAACATCTTGGTACTCGGGCAAATCAGGTAGACTTAAAGCCGTTGGTAATGAAATACCTACCACACTTTTTGACGCGTCTGCCATTACTGCTCGAAGTTCGCCGATACGCATATGATCAATGATATTGCTATCGTGAACAGACAAAACAGGCACGCCGATGCTGGTAAAGTGAGCTACCCCCTGAATTTCGGACACTGACGTAAGCTACGATTTGTTGTCTGCTGATCTTCGACGAAGAGGAGATCAAAGATGTCGAAACGGAAGAACCATTCGCCCGATTTCAAGGCCAAAGTTGCACTTGAGGCTTTGAAGGGCGAGCGGACTGTTGCTGAGCTGGCGAGCCAGTTTGGCGTTCACCCGACGATGATCCACAGCTGGAAACGGGCGCTTCTGGAAGGCGCGTCCGGCGTGTTCGAGCGTGGCGGAAAGAAGCCCCCAGAGATCGACGAGGAGCAGGTCAAAGAACTGCACGCGAAGATCGGGGAGCTGGCCGTGGCCAACGATTTTTTGTCACGAAAGCTCAAGCCGTGGATCGGCAAGTGAGGCGCAAGATGGTCGAGCCTGGCAATACCAACCTTTCAATTGGTAAACAGTGCAAGCTGTTGTCGATCTCGCGGTCATCGTTTTACTACACCGCCAAGGGCGAGACGGCGATGAACCTGATGTTGATGCGGCAGATCGACGAGCAGTTTCTGGAAGCACCGTTCTTTGGTGTCCGGCAAATGACTTGGCATCTGCGAAACGAAGGTCATCTGGTGAACGAGAAGCGCATCCGACGCTTGATGCGGCTGATGGGCTTGATGCCGATCTATCAGAAACCAAACACCAGCAAGGCAGCGAAAGGGCACAAGACCTATCCCTATCTGCTGCGTGGCCTACGGGTGGAGCGCCCCAATCAGGTCTGGTGTGCCGACATCACGTATCTGCCGATGCGCAGAGGCTTTCTGTATCTGGTCGCCATCATGGATTGGCACACCCGAAAGGTGCTGGCCTGGCGCATCTCGAACACGCTGGAAGCCGACTTCTGCGTCGAGGCGCTGAACGAGGCCATCGCCAAGTTTGGCCCACCGGAAATCATGAATACAGATCAGGGCAGCCAGTTCACCTCGTTTGCCTGGACCGACCGGCTACGCCGATCCGGAGTGCGTATCTCGATGGATGGCAAGGGCCGGTTCCTGGACAACATCTTTGTCGAGCGGCTCTGGCGGAGCCTGAAATACGAATGCGTCTACCTGCACGCCTGGGAGGCCGGATCGGAAGCCAAAGCGGGTGTCGGAAAATGGATCGAGTTCTACAACCGAAAGCGTCCTCATTCCGCCCTTGGCGGCAAACCACCAGCCGTGGTCTATTGGCTGAGAAAAGAAGAAAACCAAACCGATCAGCAGGAGCAAAGAGTAGCTTAATCTACGCCGGAAACTGTCCAATGATTGGGGAGTAGCTCAAATAGCCGATCTTGGAAGCAATCTGGCCGACGAGCGAAGGCTAACCCGCGAGCTACGCGGAGAAGTAGCGGAAGTGACGGACAACTTGGTCTCGGAACGGAAGGTATCTCAGAAACTCAGTGGGGAAGTGACCGATCTAACTGGTGATCTAGCAACCGAAAGAACTGCACAGCGCAAGTTAAAGAACGAAGTCGCCGAATTGTCTGGAGAATTAGCCGCTGAACGCCTTGCTTCCAAGAAGGCCCGTAGCCAACTGGCAGATGCTGTTGCGGATATGGTCACTTATCGAGGTAAAAAAATGGCTAGGAGCCAAGCCGTTGAACTGACCACAGACCGTATCTCGAAGCGAGCCGTAATAGCGTCAAGTCGATCAATTGGTTCAATGGCAGGCGAAGCTATTCCATACCTAGGAACGGCTGTAATTGTTGGCGTGACCACGTTAGAGCTCAAAGATTTGTGCGATACGCTACGAGATATGAACGAGTTGAAGCGTTCGTTCTCCCCTGGAGAGACTGTGAACGAAGACGAAACAACAGTCTGCGCGATGAAAGTCCCCAGTGCCAAGGAACTTTGGAAGGTCGCTAAATCGTCGCCTGAAACTGCTTGGAATACGGCCAAAGCGTCTACGCCTTCGCTGGAAGAAATCCAGCAACTTGAATTTCCCGACGTGGACGTGTCACGGTTTGATGCCGCTCCTTTGATAGCATTTACTGCAGCAAAGGAGACTGACTATGGGATTGAAACGGACGGACGAATTCCGCGCTGATGCGGTGCGGATCGCGCTGACTAGCGGGCTGACACGCCGGCAGGTTGCTGCCGATTTAGGTGTTGGCCTGTCAACGCTGAACAAATGGGTGACCGGGCATCGTGACACTGACGTGGTGTTGGACAAGGAGCTTGAGCTAGCCCGTGAGAACGAGAGGCTTCGACGGGAGAACCGTATTCTTAAGGAGGAGAGGGATATCCTAAAAAAGGCCACGGCCTTCTTCGCGAGCCAAAAGCCATGAGGTTTCGGTTCATCGAAGAGCAAGGCCGTGATTTCCCGACAAACCGTCTTTGCCAGGTTCTGGATGTCAGCGAACGAGGCCTACGGGCTTATCGCAGCCGCCCTGCCAGTCAAAGGCAGCGGACAGACATGGTTGTTCTTGCCCACATCAAAGAACAATCTCGCCTTAGCCTGGGCAGCTACGGCCGTCCACGAATGACCGAAGAGTTGAAGGAGCTCGGGCTGAACATTGGCCACCGCCGCGTTGGTAGGCTGATGCGAGAGAACGGTATACGGGTCGAGAGATCCAAGAAATACAAGGTGACGACCGACAGCAACCACGCCTTAAACATCGCGCCGAACCTGTTGAACCGGGACTTCGCAGCGAACGCGGCCAACCGGAAATGGGCGGGCGACATCAGCTACGTGTGGACCCGCGAGGGCTGGCTGTATCTCGCCGTGATCTTGGACCTGCATTCAAGGCGCGTAATCGGCTGGGCTGTCAGTAATCGTATGAAGCGTGACTTGGCGATCCGGGCCTTGAAGATGGCAGTCGCACTGCGGCAACCGCCGAAAGGCTGCATCCACCATACGGATCGCGGGTCGCAATACTGCTCTCACGACTATCAGAAGCTTCTGCGCCATCACGGCTTCGAAGTATCGATGTCCGGCAAGGGCAATTGCTACGACAACTCCGCAGTTGAGACGTTCTTTAAAACGATCAAGGCTGAGTTGATCTGGCGCAAATCGTGGCCAACACGTCGGGAAGCTGAAGTCGCAATCTTCCAGTACATCAACGGATTCTACAATCCGCGACGACGGCACTCAGCACTGGGTTGGAAAAGCCCGGTCGCTTTCGAACGGAAAGCGGCCTAAACGAGCACTTGGGGCGGCACAAAAACGGGACAGGTCCAACGTGGATTGGACCTCAGCGTGGGGCAGCATGATGGAGGGAACTGAAAGTGCATGGTCCGCTACAAAGAATGGTGCAGGTAAAGCAATCGACGTGACTTTGGAGACGACTAGCGGGATTTGGGACGGAGCCAAGAAATACTGGTCTGATGAGCCGTCAGACACTCAAAACGATGAGTAGACGCTTTTCCTGAATACGAAGGTAATCTTCTACCAGATGAAGGATGTCTGCACTTGTACACCGTCACAGGCAACCGCTGACAGTCAGCCGAGCTTACTGGCAGTGGCTGGCAGACTACGTCTTGAGCAGAAGGAACACCTAACTATCCCCCCGTCCGAGTTCCCTTAAGTTGGGTGCTTGGGCGGGGACCTCTCCGTCCTATTTTTTTTGTCAGAGACAGGGGAACTTAGATCCACACATACCCTCTCCAAATCAGTATCCATATCCATTACTCATACCTATTCTCTCACTAGGACCTTCCCGTCAGCACCATTGCCCTAGAGGGCACTCATCCAGAGGCTCTCTATGTGGCCCCTACAGCACCCTGACGCTGGACCTATCCCGAGGTTGTTTGACTACTGAAAGGCCCCCAGGAATGCCCCAAATTGGCTGTCTGTGTGGGTAAGCCGAAGAAGAGCATCATCCCGCTAGGGTTCCTACCACCCCAGCCAACGTTCCCTTCAGTATCAATGCATTACGCCGCGCCTTACGCGGGCTGAGCGGGCACATTCGGCGCTTGGTGCGTTGCTGCACAGGCGGCTGATCATCGCATTTGTTGGACATCTTTGCGCTTCGGTGTAGATCGGATTCATGCGCGATATTGATCTGACAAGCGGCCCGATCTCGGGCCATTTCCGAACCCTGGCTGTCCCTGCGGCGATGGGGATGCTGTTTTCCACCCTCTATAACGTTGTCGACGTCTACTTCGCCGGTCAGATCTCGACCGATGCGCAGGCGGGGATGGCGATCGGATTTCAGGCCTTTTTCATCATGATGTCGATGGGCTTTGGCATCGGCTCGGCAATGGGGGCCCTGGTGGGCAACGCCCGAGGTCGCAAAGACGATGCGGAATCGCGTCAATTCATCATGCAGGGCCTGTCCTTTGCCACGGTGACCACGGTGCTGCTGATCGGGATCGGTGCCCTGATCGGCCCCTATCTGATCCAGCTGGTGTCTGAACCCGGGGCCTACCGTGATGCGGGCACGGGGTATTTCTATTGGCTGCTGGCCGCCCTGCCCGGGTTCCTATTGGCCTTTTCGGGCAACGGGATCCTGCAGGCCCATGGTGACAGCGTGACCATGCAGCGGGCGATGATGGGGGCGTTTTTTGCCAATATCGGGCTTAACCCCCTGTTCATTTACGGTATTCCCGGTCTGATCCCGGGCATGGGGTTCAACGGTATCGCGCTGGCCACCATCCTGTCGCAAACCGGCGTCATGCTGTTTGTGCTGCGCGGGGTGCTGCGGGTGCGGGTGATGCAGGCGGCCCGCCTGTCTGAGCTGCGGCCGGATATGGCCGCCTACCGGGCGATTCTGGCGCAGATGGCCCCAACCTCCCTGTCCTTTACTGTGTTGTTCTTCTCGGGCTTTGTGGTGCAATTCGCGCTCAGCCAGTTTGGTGGTCAGGCCATCGCGGCCTATGGCATCGCCCTCAGGATTGAACAGATCCTGCTGCTGCCAGTGCTGGGCATGACAGGGGCGCTGCTGCCCATCGCGGCACAGAACTTTGGTGCCGCTGATCATGACCGCGTGCGTGAGGCCGTGTGGTTCTGCTGGAAGACCGGGATCCTGATGACCGTTGGTGCGGCACCAATCCTGTGGTTCGGCGGCGGGCTGGCCATGTCTGTCTTCACCGATGATGCCGAGGTCATCGCCATCGGCCACAGCTATCTGCGCGTCGATAGCTTCCTGTTCGTGGTCTATATGATGCTGTTTTCAATCAACTCTTTCCTGCAGGCGATGAAACGCCCGATTTGGACATTGTGGATTTCGATCTACCGGCAGGGGTTTGGCGTGGCCTTCTTCATCTGGCTGCTGATCGCTGTCTTCGGCATGGATGTCTGGGGCGTCTGGCTGGGCATCGGTATTGCGGTCAGCACCGGGTGGCTGATCGCCCTGGCCATCACCCTACGGGTGGCCCGTCAGGAAATTGGTGGCCTGCGTGCAGCTACGGCATAAGCCGCCGACCTCAATCATAGCGTTCCACGAAAAAACCCTCCCCGATCCGGGGAGGGTTTTGTGTTTCAGACCTCTAAACGGGTTTAGAAGTGCATCGACTTGGCACCGGCAGGAACCTGCAGAGGCGGTGCGAACTTGGTCAGGTCGATGCCTTCCACCGCAGCTTTGTACTCTTCCAGGGTCGGGGTGCGGCCCAGAATGGCAGAGAGCACAACCAGCGGCGTGGAGGCCAGCAGCGACTCACCTTTTTTCTCTGGCAGGTCGCCTACAACACGGCCCTGGAACAGGCGGGTCGAGGTGGCCAGAACGGTATCCCCTTTGGCGGCTTTTTCCTGGTTCCCCATGCAGAGGTTACAACCGGGACGCTCGAGGTAGAGGATATTCTCATACTCGGTGCGGGCTTTTTCCTTCGGGAACATGTCGTCAAAGGTAAAGCCGGAGTAACGCTCCAGGATCTCCCAGTCGCCCTCTTCCTTCATCTCATCGATGATGTTGTAGGTCGGCGCGGCCACAACCAGGGGTGCCTTGAACTCGACCTTGCCGTTGGCTTTTTCGAGGTTCTTCAGCATCTGAGCAACAATTTTCATGTCACCCTTGTGCACCATACAGGAGCCTACAAAGCCCAGATCCACTTTCTTTTCAGCGTTGTAGTAGCTGATTGGGCGGATGGTGTCGTGGGTGTAACGTTTGGACACGTCGTCGTTGTTCACGTCCGGGTCGGCGATCATCGGCTCAACAATTTGGTCCAGATCCACAACCACTTCGGCGAAGTACTTGGCATCCGCATCCGGCTTCAGCGCAGAGTTGGCACCGGATTTGATGTCAGCGATCCGCGCGTCGGCTTTGTCAATCAAGCCCTGCAGAAGCGCAGCTTTGTTGTCCATGCCTTTGTCGATCATGATCTGGATACGGCTTTTGGCCAGCTCCAGCGAGCCGATCAGCGTCTCATCGTTGGAGATACAGACGGAGGCTTTCGCCTTCATCTCGGCGGTCCAGTCGGTGAAGGTGAAGGCCTGGTCGGCCAGCAGCGTGCCGATGTGCACTTCGATCACGCGGCCCTGGAAGACGTTGTCACCATGCTGATCCAGCATCTGGGCCTGGGTGGCGTGTACCACGTCACGGAAGTCCATGTGATCAGCCATCTGGCCTTTGAAGGTCACCTTAACCGACTCAGGGATCGGCATCGCGGCTTCACCGGTTGCCAGTGCCAGCGCCACGGTGCCCGAGTCTGCACCAAAGGCCACGCCTTTGGACATACGGGTGTGGCTGTCGCCGCCCACGATGATGTCCCAGTCATCCACGGTGATGTCGTTCAGCACCTTGTGAATCACGTCGGTCATCGCGTGGTATTCACCTTTCGGGTCACGCGCGGTGATCAGGCCGAAGTCGTTCATAAACTTCATCAGTTTCGGGATGTTGGCCTGTGCCTTCTTGTCCCACACGGATGCGGTGTGACAGCCCGACTGATAGCCCACGTCAACCGACGGGGAAATCACGGTGGCCGCCATCGCTTCCAGTTCCTGCGCGGTCATCGGACCGGTGGTGTCCTGCGAGCCAACAACGTTCACCTTTACACGCACGTCCGAACCGGCGTGCAGCGTGGCGCCCGGGGTAGTGCCCAGCGCGTTGCGGTTGAAGATCTTCTCAACCGCGGTCAGGCCCTGACCTTCAACCGAAACCTCTTTCGACGGCGCATAGGCGGATTTCAGGTCCTGACCCAGTGCAGCGGCGGCAAATGTCTGCAGTTTCTTACCAAAGACCACTGCGTAGGACCCGCCGGCCTTCATGAACTCAACCTTCTGCGGGGTGAACGCGGCCGAAACGTCTTTCAACACGTTGCCGTCTGCATCCTGCAGGGTTTTGGTTTTGGTGTTGATGGTCAGCACGGTGCCGGTGGCGACCGAATAGGCCTCTTCCAGCACGGCTTCGCCGTCTTCGTCCACAACCACGTTGCCGTCGGCGTCGGTTTTCTTGACCCAGTTGTCCAGATCGATGCCGATACCGCCGGTCACGCCAACGGTGGTCAGGAAGATCGGCGAAATGCCGTTGGTGCCGGCCACAACAGGGGCAATGTTGATGAAGGGCACATAGGGCGATGCTTTCTTACCGGTCCACAGCGCCACGTTGTTCACACCCGACATACGGGACGAACCCACACCCATGGTGCCTTTTTCCGCGATCAGCATCACGCGGGCATCGGGGTGCTGTTTCTGCAGCTCCTGAATGGCCACCTGGTCTTCGGGCGAGCACATGCATTTGCCGTGCAGTTCACGGTCGGCGCGGCTGTGTGCCTCAGCACCGGGCGACAGAAGGTCAGTCGAGATGTCACCGATACCGGCGATATAAGTGACAACTTTGATCTCTTCTTCGACCTCTGGCAGCTTGGTGAAGAACTCGGCCTTGGCGTAGCTTTCCAGCAGATCTTTGGCGACGGCATTGCCAGCCTTGAAGGCGGCGTCCAGACGATCGGTGTCTGCCTCATAGAGGAACACCTGCGTTTTCAGAACTTCGGCAGCATCGGCAGCAATCGCGGCATCTTCGCCCAGCGCCAGATCCAGCAGAACCTCAACCGAGGGGCCACCTTTCATGTGCGACAGCAGTTCAAACGCAGAGGTCGGGGTGATCTCTTCGACCGAGGCCTCACCCAGAATGATCTCTTTCAGGAAAGCGGCCTTAACACCCGCAGCACTCGTGGTGCCCGGCAGGGTGTTGTAGATGAAAAAGTTCAGCGAGTCGGCGCGGTGTTCGTTGCCCAGATCTTTGATCTGCGCGATGAGCTCACTTACAAGGGCGCCATCATCGATGGGTTTGGGGTTCAAACCTTGCTCTTTACGAGTGGCAATCTCATTCAGGTAGTCGGTGTACAAGCTCATGACGTTCCTAGCGATTTGAAGTTAGCGTAAGCCCAATCCACAATGGTCCGAAAACCCTGTGGCAAGCTGGGGGCAGGCTTATTGTATGCCGCTGTATACCAAATACTTCCGGAGTGCAAACGCTTCGACCACCAGATCTGCCACCTCTTTGCGAAAAAGGCGTGATCGTCAGCGGGACCGGATGCAGGCACCGGACATGCATCTGGCCCCAAAAGGGTACAGGCTGCGTGGCATTAGCCCAGTTTATCACGTTCCCAAAGAAGACAAAACGCCTCAACACTTCTGTTGCGGCGCTTTCTGGTCTTGTGGTGGTGGGATTGGCCGAAAGGCTTAGCTGTGATTCCAATCGTCCGGATCAGCGGAATTGTTCGGCGACAGGCCCAGCACATCCCCTTTGGTCGAACAGCCCAGCCCCAGAACCGTGCGGTTGGCGTAGCTAAAATAGGCGCTGACCTGATTGATCTCCAGTATCTCCCCATCGGACCAACCTGCTTCACGCAGGGCGATGACACTGTCTTCTTGCAGACCACCGGGATCACGCGTCAGCGCCCGCGCATAGTGCATTGCCGCGATTTGGCGTGCATCCAGCGGGGCCTGTGCGGGATCGCGCGCCTCAATCGCCGCCCGAATGGCCAGCCCACGCGGCTCATCCGCCAGCAGGCGCTGCAAACCGGCAAAGTGATGTTCAACACAGTAGTCGCAATCGTTCAGCCGGCTAACCCAGACCCCCAGAACCTCCAGAAACCATTTGGGAATCGTATTGCCCGAATGATGCAGCACGTATTTGTAGATCGCCATATGCCCCTCCATCGAATGGGGGCGCAGCGAGTGCATCATCATGATATTATCAACGTTATCATCCGGCCCTTTGACCCGATCATAAAGTCGCTTCAGCTTGCTGTCGGCCTCTTCATAGGCAACGGTCTTGATCCAAGCCATGGTCCCTCTCCCTTCGCTCGCGTGGCGGTCAGGCTAGCGGCGACAGGGGCAAAGTCGATCCTCAGCAGTGAGGAGAGGTCAGGCCCATCGCGACAGGCCTAACCAGCAGTATCCCAACGCAGCCTTACTTGGCCGCGACCACGATCACTTCGACCAGATAGTCCGGTGTGGCCAGCTTGGATTCGCCAGTGGCGCGCGCCGGGGCGTGGCCTTCCGGCACCCAGGCGTCCCAAACTGCGTTCATCTCAGCAAAATCGGACATATCGGCCATCCAGATGGTGGTCGACAGAATCTTGGTCTTGTCCGAGCCTGCTTCGGCCAGCAGCGCATCCACCTTATCCAAGCAATCCTGGGTCTGTTGCGCGACCGAGGCCCCTGCGGTGCCAACCTGACCGGCCAGGTAAATGGTATCGCCGTGGATCACCATCTGGCTCATGCGGGCGCCGGTGTGTTTGCGAATGATATCAGCCATGTGAAAGCCTCTCTGTTAGTCTTTGATAAATCTATGCGGCGTCAGCGCCGACAGGATGGGCGCAGCTAACCCGGGATCGGACCCGGTGACAAGCGCCTCTGTCAGCGCCGCTAAGGCCGGGGCGGTCTGCACGCCATATCCGCCCTGCCCGGCCAGCCAGAACAGCCCCTCCGCCTGGGGATCAAAGCCCACAACCGGGCTGCGATCCGGCACAAAGCTGCGCATGCCCGCCCAGCTGTGCTCAACCCGCGTGACCTCCAGCGTGACCATCTGCTCAAATCGGTGGATCCCTTCGGCCAGCACCATATCCTCAGCCCAGACATCATGCGGCTCTACCGGATCTTCATCGGCCGGGGAGACCATCAGCTTGCCCACCTCGGGCTTGGCATACCAGGTCTCATTGGCGGAACAGACCATCGGCCAAGCCATGACATCCGCCCCCACCGGTCCCGGTACAATCGCGGCGGAGCGTCGGTAAGGCGTCAAAGGCACCGCAACCCCGCCGGCCATATCCCCAACCGCGCCAGCCCAGCCGCCCGCTGCATTTACCACCACCGGGGCCTGATAGCGCTGTCCCCCGGCCTCTACTGTCCAGACACCCTCCGCGCGGCGCATTTCCTTAACCCGCGCCTTGGTCACTAGGGTTCCCCCAGCATGGCGCAGCTGCCGCAGATAGCCCGACAGCATCCGGTCGACATCAATATCCTGCGCTTCCCATTCAATCATTGCCCCCGCGATCCGGTCGGGCCGCATCATGGGGATCAGCTCCAACACCTGCTGCGCGCTCAACCGCTCCAATCCGCTAGAGCCCGCCATATAGTCCTCAAACACCGGCAGCTCTTCCTCGGTCGCGACCATCACCTCACCGCGCGGCGACAACAGGCTGCTGTCAGAAATCCCTTCGGGCGTTTCCAGCACCGGGGCCGAGGCCGCGTTCAGCGTGCGCAGGGTCTCATTGCCGTAGTTGCGCACAAAAATCGCGGCAGAGCGCCCGGTGGAGTGGTAGCCATGCTGCGCCTCAGCCTCCAGCACCACAACCGTGCCTTGGCGCGCCAAATGGGCCGCTGCTGAAATCCCAGCAATGCCGCCGCCGATCACAATAAAATCCGTAACGTGCATAGCGCCCCTCCCCTTCGCGCCACAGGAACGCGGCCCGCACCAAAAGTAAAGAGCGCCCCGCAGCCGGGACGCCCTTTCAATGATCCAAAAATACTCTGGGGGTGAGGGCGACAGCCCGAGGGGGCAACGCCCACTCCCCGCCCCGTTCAGATCACACGGCTTCCAAGGCGATCGCGATGCCCTGTCCCACGCCAATACACATGGTCGCCAGCGCCCGCTTGCCGCCTGTCAGCTGCATCTCCAACGCGGCCGATCCGGTGATCCGGGCGCCCGACATGCCTAAGGGGTGGCCCAGCGCGATGGCGCCGCCATTGGGGTTCACGCGCGGATCATCATCGGCAATGCCCAGATCGCGCAGCGTCGCCAGACCCTGGCTGGCAAAGGCTTCGTTCAGCTCGATCACGTCGAAATCTTCCTGCGTCAGGCCCAAACGGTCCATCAGCTTCTTCGAGGCCGGCGCCGGGCCAAAGCCCATGATGCGCGGGGCCAGACCAACCGAGGCACCACCAAGCACCTTGGCAATCGGCTTCAGACCGTGTTTCTCAACCGCATCTGACGAGGCAATGATCAGCGCCGCCGCCCCGTCGTTTACGCCCGAGGCATTGCCCGCCGTGACCGAGCCACCTTCACGGAAAGGCGCGCGCAGTTTGGCGAGGTTTTCAACCGTGGTCGCGGGACGCGGATGTTCATCCATATCCACCACCACATCGTCACCTTTGCGCTGCGGGATCACAACGGGGGTGATTTCCTTGGCCAACCGGCCGTTTTCCATCGCAGCGCCTGCCTTTTGCTGCGAACGTACAGCAAAGGCATCCTGATCTTCGCGTGAGACGTTGAAATCCTCAGCCACGTTTTCCGCCGTCTCCGGCATAGAATCGATGCCGTATTGTTTCTTCATCAGCGGGTTTACAAACCGCCAGCCGATGGTGGTGTCAAAAACCTCATTGGCGCGGCTGAACGCGGTGGAGGCTTTCGGCATCACAAACGGGGCGCGCGTCATGCTTTCAACGCCGCCGGCGATGATCAGATCGGCCTCGCCGCATTTGATCGCACGGGCAGCCGCAATCACCGCATCCATGCCCGACCCGCAAAGGCGGTTCATCGTGGTGCCCGGCACAGTTTCCGGCAGACCCGCCAGCAGGGCCGCCATCCGCGCCACGTTGCGGTTGTCTTCGCCCGCCTGGTTGGCACAGCCGTAGATCACCTCATCCACGGCGGACCAGTCAATGTCATGACGGTCCATCAGCGCCTTGATCGGCACAGCGCCCAGATCATCAGCCCGGACCGAGGCCAAAGCCCCGCCAAAACGGCCAATCGGAGTGCGCACGTAATCGCAAATATAGGCTTCCTGCATGTCTCTCTTCCCTTTTGTTACAGCTCCGGCGCGATCAGATCGCCCACCGGACCGTTTGTCGTCAGTTCCGCCCCTGTGAGGGCCTGTAAGTCTTCCATGCTGATGGCGGGCAGTTTTTCGCGCAGGACAAATCGCCCGGCTTCGACGTCCACCACCGCCAGCGAGGTATAGATCCGTGTCACACAGCCGACGCCCGTCAGCGGCATGGTGCAGCTGGCCACCAGTTTAGGGTCACCTTTTTTGGTCACATGATCGGTCAGCACGGCGACCCGTTTCGCCCCATGCACCAGATCCATCGCACCGCCCACCGCGGGCACGCCGCCGCGCCCGGTGGACCAATTGGCCAGATCGCCGTTTTCCGCCACCTGATAGGCGCCCAGAATGGCCACATCCAGATGGCCACCACGCACCATGGCAAAGCTATCGGCATGGTGAAAGAAGGCTGACCCGGGCTTCAGCGTGATTGCCTTTTTGCCCGCGTTGATCAGATCCCAGTCTTCCTCACCCGCCGCCGGGGCCTCACCAAAGCCCAGCACACCGTTTTCGGTGTGAAAGATCGCTTCGCGCCCCTCAGGCTGGAACTTCGCCACCATCTCAGGAAAGCCAATGCCAAGATTGACATAGGCGCCGTCCTCGATATCCTGCGCCGCGCGCCAGGCGATCTGGGCGTTGCTCAGCTTGATCTCAGCCAGTTGTTCCATCGTCATCTTGCTCATGGGTAAACGGCCTCCGCCCGGTTCAGCGCTTCTTCCTGTGCGGGTTCTGCCACTTCGACCACGGTGTTCACAAAGATGCCCGGGGTCAACACCTGTTCCGGATCGATGCCGCCAAGGGGCACCACGCGCGAAACCTGCGCAATGGTGTGGGTCGCTGCGGTGGCCATCAGCGGGTTGAAGTTCCGCGCCGCCATCCGGTAGCTGAGGTTGCCCATCGCATCACCCAACTCAGCCTTGATGATGGCATAATCTGTCTTCAGCCAGCGTTCCTGCACATAAGGCTTGCCGTCAAATTCAGCGGTCGGTTTGCCCGCCGCCAGCTCTGTCCCGTAAGAGGTGGGCGTATAAAAGGCTGGAATGCCCGCCCCACCGGCGCGGATCCGTTCGGCCAGGGTGCCCTGTGGCACCAGCTCCAACTCAATCTCACCGGCCAGATACATTTCGGTAAAGACCCGCGGATCGGCAGAACGTGGGAAGGAGCAGATCAGCTTCTTCACCTGTTTCTGTTCGATCAATGCCGCCAGTCCGACATGGCCGTTGCCTGCGTTGTTGTTCACTACGGTCAGATCCCGCGCGCCGCTGTCGATCAGCGCATGGATCAGCTCAATCGGCGCGCCGGAGCCGCCAAAGCCACCAATCATCACGCTGGCCCCATCGGGAATGCCTGCGACCGCCTCGGCCAGAGTTGCAACCTGTTTGTCCATAGAATGTCCTTAGATCCGTTTGCCCGCGTTAGGCCAGAGCTAAACCGACCCCATGGTCGGTTTCCAACAAATTTGTGCGCATCTTGACATTTGTTCACATGACGTAAATTTCTGTGCGCATGGTGAACAAATCAACCGATACCATCGCCTCTTTCGCCAAAGGCCTGCGCGTGATCGAAGCCTTTAGTGCCGACACGCCGCGCCTGACCATCACGGAGGTGGCCGCCCTAACCGGGCTAGACCGCGCCACCGCGCGGCGCTGCCTGTTGACGCTGCATCACGAAGGCTACGCCGAATATGACGGCAAGTTCTTTGCCCTGACCCCGCGGGTTCTACGCCTTGGACTGGCGGCGCTGTCCTCCATGCCGCTGCCACAGGTGGTGCAGCCCTGGCTGGATCAATTGTCTGAACAGATCGGTCACAGCTGCTCGGTCTCGATCCTTGAAGGGGATGAAATTGTCTATATCGCCCGGGCGGCGCAGAAACGGCTGATGTCCATCGGGTTGATGCCGGGCTCACGGCTGCCGGCCCATTGCACCTCCATGGGACGGGTATTGCTGGCCGCCCTGCCCGAGGCTGAGGCCCGCACCCTGCTCGAGCAGACAGACCTCAGCCCGCGCACACCGCAAAGCCTGGCCGATATTCCCAGCCTGCTGCAGGAATGCGCCAGAATACGTCATCAAGGCTACGCATTGGTTGATCAGGAAGTGGAGCCGGGCCTGCGCTCCCTTGCGGTGCCGGTACTGAACCACCGCGATCGGACCGTTGCCGCGCTGAACATCGGCACGGCCGCCATCTCACCAGACCAGCAGGAAATTGTGCGCACCTATCTGCCCGCCCTGCTGAAGGTGCAGGACAGTCTGAAACGGGTTCTGAACTGATCCGCTCACCCGGCCAGCAAGGCCTGGCCCGCCATATAGACCAGCCGCAGCGCCACGAGCGCCAGAACCACGCTCAGCACCCGGTGAAACCCGCGGTCGCTCATCCGGCTGAGGATCAGCTTGCCGGCCCAGGTGCCTGCAACACCCGACAGAACCAGCGCCAGAATGAAGCCGATCCACGGCGCCAGTGCAAAACCCAGAAGGCCAAACATCGCCACCTTCAGCCCATGCTGAAAGGTCATGAACATCGCATGGGTCGCCACCTGATCGTGCCGCGCCATTTTGCGGGGTTTCAGATAGGCCGCCACAAACGGCCCTGTGGCACCGAAGAACATCGTCAGAAAGCTGGACACCAACCCGCTCAGCCAACCGGCATAGCGCAGCCAGCGCGGGGGCGTTGCGATCAGCGTCCAGAGGATAAACAGCCCCACGGCCAGCTGCATGTAGGCGGGGGGCAGACTGACCACGATCTGCCCGCCCAGTGCCACACCGGCCACGGTGCCGATCACAAACCCCGGCACCAACGCCCACTGAATGTTGCGCCACATCATGGCGGCCCGTGCCACGTTTGAGCCCAGCTGAACCCAGCCATGCACAGGGATCAGCGTCGCTGGTGGCAGGGTTGCCGCCAGAAGGGCCAGCATCACCAGCCCGCCCCCCAGCCCAAAGGCCGCGGAAATAGCTGAGGTGACAAAGCTCGACGCCACCAGCGCCCCGGCCGTCCAGAGCGACAGGTCCGCAGGCAATAGGGTCAACAGCAGGTCTGGCATCGCAAAAGCTCGATCTTTGAAATTGGTATACCTTTGCATACCTAATCACAGCCAGCCACGCAACATCGACAATACGTTACATATGATAGACTCACCCTCGCAAAAGGTAACATTTCACTTGCCTCGAATCGTCACCCAGACTATCCCTAACCGTACGGTCAGCTTTGCCCGATCCGCGGCACAGCGACCAAAAGACAATCATATCGGCCCCAAAGGCCATTCTGGGAGGTCCCTGCCATGTACGCGCAAATGGTCAAATCCACCGGCTCCGGCGCTAAGTCGCGCGAAGAGATGACGCCTGAAGAGGCGGCCTTTCAGGACAAAATTGATGCTGACATCAAAATTGAACCGCGCGATTGGATGCCCGAGGGCTATCGCAAAACCCTGATCCGCCAGATCGGTCAGCACGCGCATTCCGAAATCGTCGGCCAACTGCCCGAAGGCAACTGGATCACCCGCGCGCCCACATTGGAGCGCAAGGCGATCCTGCTGGCCAAGGTACAGGATGAGGCGGGCCATGGCCTCTACCTCTACTCCGCCGCCGAAACGCTGGGTATCACCCGCGATGAGATGACCGAACAGCTGCTGGACGGGCGCGCCAAGTATTCCTCGATCTTCAACTATCCCACGCTGAACTGGGCCGATATCGGCGCCGTAGGCTGGCTGGTTGATGGGGCCGCGATCATGAACCAGGTGCCGCTGCAGCGGACCTCTTACGGTCCCTATTCCCGCGCCATGATCCGGATCTGTAAGGAAGAAAGCTTCCACCAGCGTCAGGGCTACGACATCGTGATGAAGATGGCGCAGGGTTCCCCTGAGCAGAAGAAAATGGCGCAGGATGCGCTGAACCGTCTGTGGTATCCGTCGCTGATGATGTTCGGTCCCTCGGACAAGGACTCGGTCCATTCGGCACAGTCGATGGCGTGGAAGATCAAGATCAACACCAACGATGAGCTGCGCCAGAAGTTTGTGGATCAGACCGTGCCGCAGGCCGAATTCCTGGGCCTGACCATTCCCGATGAAAACCTCAAGTGGAATGAGGAAAAAGGCGGCTATGATTTCTCCGAACCCGATTGGGGCGAGTTCTTTGACGTGCTGAAAGGCAACGGCCCCTGCAATCAGGACCGCATGGCGACCCGCAACAAGGCCTGGGACGATGGCGCCTGGATCCGCGAAGGCCTGATGGCACACGCCGAGAAAAAACGCGCCGCCAAAATGGCCGCGCAGCAAGCGGCTGAGTAAGCCGCCCTTACCGATATATCCAGCCACCCCGCCAGATGCGCCGCGGGTGTGCGAGACAGGAGGACAGAACATGTCACAGGAATGGCCCCTCTGGGAGATTTTCATTCGCGGCCAGCACGGCCTCAGCCACCGTCACGTCGGCAGCTTGCATGCGCCGGACGCCGAAATGGCGATCAAAAACGCCCGCGACGTTTACACCCGCCGCAACGAAGGTGTGTCGATCTGGGTTGTCGAGGCGAAACACATCTCGGCCACCGCGCCGGGCGAAAAAGGCCCGCTGTTTGAACCGAGTGAGAGCAAGGTCTATCGCCACCCGTCGTTCTTCGACATCCCCGAAGAAGCGGGGCATATGTGATGGGCGCGGCGGAGAAACTGGCTGAGATGACGCAGGACCAGCTGGTGCAATACCTGCTGCGTCTGGGCGACAACACCTTGGTGCTGGGCCACCGCGTCAGTGAATGGTGCGGCAAATCCCCGGTGCTGGAAGAGGACATCGCGCTGGCCAACACCGCGCTGGACCTGCTGGGCCAGACCCAGCTGTGGCTGGGCCATGCGGCTGAGGTGCAGGGCGAAGGCAAATCGGCCGATGACCTGGCCTTCCTGCGTGACGTCTGGGATTTCCGCAATGTGCTGCTGGTGGAACTGCCGAACGGTGACTTTGGCCAGACCCTGATGCGCCAGTTCCTGTTTGACGCCTATCATGCGGTGCTGCTGGCGGAGCTGGTAAACTCCACCGACGCCACCATTTCGGCAATTGCCGAAAAGGCCAGCAAAGAGGTTGCCTACCATCTGGAACGGTCCCGCGACACGGTGATTGGTCTGGGTGACGGCACTGAGGAAAGCCACAACCGGATGCAGGCGGCGCTGGATCTGCTCTGGCCCTATGTGGGTGAGATGTTCCAGTCTGACGCTGTGGATGTCGCTGCCGTTGCCGCTGGGATTGGCCCCGATCCGGCCAGCCTGCGCCCGGGCTTTGACGCCATCGTCACAGCCGCGCTGGCAGAGGCGACGCTGGTGAAACCCGACAGTGACTTTGCCCATAAGGGCGGCCGCACCGGCGCCATGCACACCGAACATCTGGGCCACATGCTGTGCCAGATGCAGTGGCTGCAACGCGCCTATCCCGGCAATAAGTGGTGATCTAACGATGCCTTTGCGTTCATCCCTCAAGGGCTGTGCCCGACCGCAGGCGGAAGTAAAGCGCCCGCCCATGGGGGCGGTCGGGCGCTGCCCGGCGTGCCGCCGGACGGGAGTATGAACATGACACTTCCCTCAACAGATCAAGTCTGGGACTGGCTCCATCAGGTGCCGGATCCTGAGATCCCGGTGATTTCCCTCACCGATCTGGGCATCATCCGCGATGTTGCCTTTGAGGGCGAAACCTGCGTGGTCACCGTCACCCCAACCTACTCGGGCTGTCCGGCCACATCGATCATCAATCTGGATATCGAAACCGCGCTGCGCGGTCACGGCCTGCGCGACATTGAACTGCGCCGGCAACTGTCACCGGCCTGGACCACCGACTGGATGACCCAAGAAGGCCGTGACAAGCTGAACGCCTATGGCATCGCACCGCCACAACCCGCCGGGGGGCCGGACAAATGCCCCCATTGCGGCAGTCACAATGTAGAGCGGCTGAGCCAGTTCGGCTCAACCCCCTGCAAGGCGCAATGGCGCTGCACCGACTGCCTGGAACCCTTTGACTACTTCAAGTGCATCTGACGGAGCCCGATCATGCCACGTTTCCACGATCTGGAAGTCACCGACATTCACAAAACCATCCGCGACGCTGTGGTCGTGACCCTGAAACCGGTGAACGGTGCCGCGGCGGAGTTTGACTTCACCCAAGGCCAATACCTGACCTTCCGCCGCGACTTTGACGGGCAGGAACTGCGCCGCAGCTACTCGATCTGCGCGGGTAAAAACGACGGCGTGCTGCAGGTCGGCATAAAAAAGGTTGACGGCGGTGCCTTCTCAACCTGGGCCAATGAGGATCTGCGCGTGGGCGATCGTCTGCAGGCCATGCCGCCGATGGGCAACTTCTTTACCGCGCTGACACCCGAGGCGGATAACAGCTACCTGGGCTTTGCCGGCGGGTCCGGCATCACCCCGGTCCTGTCGATCATCAAAACCACGCTGGAAGCCGAACCAAATGCCCGTTTCACGCTGGTCTATGCCAACAAAGGTGTGAACACGATCATGTTCCGTGAGGAGCTGGAAGATCTGAAAAACACCTATCTGGGCCGGTTCAGCGTCATCCATATTCTGGAAAGCGACGCGCAGGAGATTGACCTGTTCACCGGTCTGGTGACACCTGAAAAATGTGCCGAGTTGTTCGGCTCAGGCTGGGTCGATGTAAAAGCCGCCAAAACCGCCTTTATCTGCGGGCCGGAACCGATGATGCTGGGGATCGCGCAGGCGCTGAAAGATCACGGGATGGATGAGGCGCAGATCAAGTTTGAGCTGTTTGCCGGCAATCAGCCGGGCCGCGCGCCGCAACGGGCCGCCGCCGCTGCCGCAACGGGTGCCGCCAAAACTGCAACCATCACGCTGGATGGCGCCACCCGCACGGTGGAGATGGACGCCGGCAAAACCGTTCTGCAGGCCGCGCTCGACAACAATCTGGACGCGCCCTACGCCTGCAGTGCCGGTGTCTGTTCGACCTGTCGCTGCCGGGTTCTGGAAGGTGAGGTGGAAATGGCCACCAACCACGCGCTGGAAGATTACGAGATCGAAAAAGGCTATGTGCTGTCGTGCCAGGCCTTTGCCATCTCGGACAAGGTGGTTGTCGACTACGACCAATAAAGCGATATGTTTCAATGAGCTAAACACGCCTGAGGAGGGTAGGATATGACCAGCGACACGATGAGCATCGAGCGTTATCTGGCAGAGGGTGGCAAGCTGAGCGCGCCCGAAAATACCCCACCCCGCTACCGGGCGGAGCTGATGAAACTGATGGCAAGTTTTGTTGACAGCTCGCTGGCGGGGGCTGCGGGTTTTGCCGATGTGATCAACGCAGGCCCCGGCATCAAAGAACGTATCGCCGCCGCCAAGATCGTGCTGGAGAAAACCGACAATGCCGACAAGGTGCTGCGGGTCATGGCCGGTTTCGGCACCGATACCGCACGTTACGCCAATGCCCACCCCTGGGCCGCGCGCCTGCCGCGTGACGCCGATATTGGTGCAAAACGCACCGATCAAGACATGCGGTTGGCGGTCTTTAACTACCCGTTGCAGGGCTGGGGTGACGCGGTGGTGATGAACCTGTTGATGGGGCTGGCCGTGGGCGTGCAGCTGGAGGAGCTGTGCCGCGTTTCCTACCAACCGCTTGGCGATGCCTTCCGTGAGATTGCGCCGATTGAACGGCACCATGTGGATCTTGCGATTGAAGGGATGGAACGGTTGACCGACAGCGCGGATCGGGCTGAGCTACAGGCCTCACTCAGCTATTGGCGGCCCAGGGTGGCGGCCTCATTCGGGCAGGAACAGTCAGATAAATTCGCCCGTCTGCAAAGCCTTGGCCTGCGCCATCAGGACAATGCTAGCCTGCGCCAGATCTGGCGGGCCCGCACCGATGAAACGCTGGCTGCCCTGGGCCTAACTGCATGAGCCTTGATGACGCTCCCCTGTCGCCCTTGATGGCGCCGCTGCTGACTGCCGGGCCACTGAAGGTCTGGTCGGTCGCGGTCACCATTTTGGGGGATGCCTGTCAGACGCCGCAGGATTTCATTCTGGGCCGGGGTCTGGATCATCTGATGCGCCCCTTGGGGATCACCAATCAGGCGCTGCGCGTTGCGCTCCACCGGCTGAAACGTGACGGCTGGGTTGAGGCGGAAAAACAGGGCCGCAGTTCGGCCTATCGGCTGACGCAGCAGGGTTGGGCCTCCACCGAAGGGGTGCGGCCCCGGATCTATGGCGCCGATGTGCCTGCGCAACCGGTCTGGATGGCGCTGGCCCCGCCTGACCTCAACAGTGCTGAGATGGAAGATCTGCTGCCCGCTGACGCGCTGCGCCTCAGCCCGCGCAGTGCGATCCTGGCCGGGCAACCTGAGGGTTTGGAAGATTGGGTGCTGACCCCGATGCAAGCCACACCGCCCAAATGGCTGCGTGAGGCTTTGGTGCCGCAAGAATTGGCGCAGGATTATCAAACCCTTGCCGCCGCCTGCCCCGATCTGATGGAGGCGCAGGCCCTGTCTGAGGAAACGCAAGCCGTCTTACGGCTGTTGATCCTGCACCATTGGCGTCGCCTGCGGCTGCGTCACGGGGCCTTGCCGGATCTGATGCTGGGCCGCGAATGGTCGGGGGCTGAGGCTGCGCAGCGGATCATGCCGCTGCTGACCGCCCTGCCCCGCGCGGATCTAAGCCGCCTGAACGCCGCTTAACCGCCTTAGCCGCAGCAGCCGCTGGTGCAGGTTTTCTCAACCGGTTTCAGGTCGTCCTCAATCAGCGGCAAATCCCCGGTCAGCGCCTGCACCGGGATCTGCAGCACATGGGCCATCCGGTCCAGCGCCAGTTCAGACACGGCAATCGGTGCCTTTGCGGTTTCCAGCTTGGTCAGCTGGCGTTCTGTCAGCCGTGTGCCCTTGGCCAGT
This sequence comes from Thalassovita sp., assembly GCF_963691685.1. Classification (GTDB taxonomy): domain Bacteria; phylum Pseudomonadota; class Alphaproteobacteria; order Rhodobacterales; family Rhodobacteraceae; genus Thalassobius. The sequence goes on along the minus strand of NZ_OY829290.1, from coordinate 1,830,681 downwards.
TTCGCCCGGCCAACTTTGCGTGCTTTGCGGACGGTTTTCAGACGCTGCGGGTTAATCAAAACTTCGGTCATTCTATGTCCTTCAAGGGCCAGGGGTCACAGCAACGGATAGTACGGCGCGGCACAAATGCCAAGCAGACCCGTTCTGATATTCTGGATGAAACGAAATGAAAAAGCCGCCCAACAAGGGGCGGCTTTTGATCTTTTATACCGATCAGCCTTAACCGTCGATGATCGCGTTCAGCGTGGCCGAGGGGCGCATCACTTTGGCTTTCAGCTCAACGCTGGGGCGGTAGTAACCACCGATTTCGGCAGCCGGGCCTTGCGCGGCAGCGAACTCACCCAGGATGGCGGCTTCGCCTTCGGCCAGGGCTTTGGCAACCGGTGCGAACTCAGCCGCCAGATCGGCGTCGTCAGACTGTGCCGCCAGCGCGTCAGCCCAGTAGCGGGCGAACCAGTAGTGGCTGTCACGGTTGTCAGGCTGACCAACCTTGCGCGAGGGGCTGCGATTGTCGTCCAGGATGCCTTGGGTGGCCGCTTCGGCCGCGACACCCAGCACGCCGGCTTTGGCGTTGCCTTTGACGTCGGCGAGGAAGTTCAGCGATTCACCCAGTGCACAGAACTCACCCATCGAGTCCCAGCGCAGGTGGTTTTCTTCCACCAGCTGCTGCACGTGTTTCGGCGCCGAGCCGCCCGCGCCGGTCTCAAACAGACCACCGCCCTGCATCAGCTTCACGATCGACAGCATCTTGGCCGAGGTGCCCAGTTCCAGGATCGGGAACAGGTCGGTCAGGTAGTCACGCAGCACGTTGCCGGTGATGGCGATGCTGTCGTTGCCTGCGGTGATGGTTTTCAGCGACTGGGCGGTTGCCTGACGCGGCGCCATGATCTGGAAAAGATCTGCTTTGCCAGCAGCTTCCAGTGCGGGCTTCACGTATTTGATCAGCTCAGCATCATGGGCGCGTTTTTCGTCCAGCCAGAAGATCGCCTCAGACCCGGTCAGACGCTGACGGTCCATCGCCAGTTCGATCCAGTTCTCAATCGGGGCTTTCTTCACGGTGCAGGAGCGCCAGATGTCGCCGGTTTCCACCTCGTGGCTGTGCAGCGTCTCACCATTGGCCAGAACCACACGAATGGTGCCGTCTGCCGGTGCTTCAAAGGTGGTCGGGTGCGAACCGTATTCTTCGGCTTTCTGGGCCATCAGACCAACGTTGGCCACCGAACCCGCCTTGGTCACGTCCAGCGCGCCGTTGGCTTTGAAGAAGTTGATGCTTTCGTCATAGATCGAGGCGTAGCAACGATCGGGGATCACACAGTTGGTGTCACCCTTTTTGCCTTCGCCGTCCCAGCCTTTGCCGCCGGCGCGGATCACGGCCGGCATCGAGGCGTCGATGATCACATCGGACGGTACGTGCAGGTTGGTGATGCCCTTGTCGCTGTCGACCATATACATGGCCGGACGGTCAGCGTTCACAGCGTCGATGGCGGCCATGATGTCGGCGTTGCCAGCAACACGGTCCAGCAGATCGCCCATGCCCGAGTTGGGGTTCACACCCAGCGCGGCCATTTCGTCACCGAACTTTTCAAACACGGGCGCCAGCCAGGCCTTAACCGCGTGACCAAAGATGATCGGGTCTGAAACCTTCATCATGGTGGCCTTCATGTGCAGCGAGAACATGGTGCCGTCGGCTTTGGTGTCTTCAATCGCTTCAGCCAGGAAAGCCCCCAGCGCTTTGGCGGACATGAAGGTTGCGTCAGCAACGGTGCCTTCGGCCAGCGGCCAGGCGTCTTTCAGCACGGTCACGGCGCCGTCTTTGCCGACAAATTCGATCTTCGCGTCACCGGCCTGCGCCGCAGTGATGGTGGCGGACACTTCGTTGGCGTAGAAATCGTTGCCCGGCATGCTCGACACTTTGGTCTTGCTGTCCGAAACCCATTCCCCCATCGAATGCGGGTTGTTCTGGGCGAAGTTCTTCACCGCTTTAGCCGAACGACGGTCCGAGTTGCCTTCGCGCAGAACCGGGTTCACCGCAGAGCCTTTGATGGCGTCATAACGGGCACGCACGGCCTTTTCTTCGTCGGTCGACGGCTCTTCGGGGTAGTTCGGCAGGTTGTAGCCCTGGCCCTGCAGTTCGGTGATCGCGGCCACCAGCTGCGGCACCGAGGCCGAGATGTTGGGCAGTTTGATGACGTTGGCGTCCGGGGTTTTCACCAGCTCGCCCAGTGCGGCCAGATCGTCGGACTGACGCTGTGCGTCGGTCAGGTTCTCAGGGAAGGTCGCGATGATGCGGCCAGCCAGCGAAATGTCAGGGGTGCCCACGGTGATACCGGCCGAGGAAACGAACTTGCGGATGATCGGCAGGAACGAGGCGGAGGCCAGCTCGGGCGCTTCGTCTACAATTGTATACAGAATGTCGGGCGACTTGTTTTCAGCCATGGGTCTACCTTTCTTTTTTTGACAGGGTAGCTGGTTGACGAAGAGCAGCAGCGCTGCAATCACAGGATGCGACGGCACAAACATTGCCCAAACGGGCAGTTTCATGCGGTTCCCGTTCCCCATAGAACAGGCAGCGCGAAAGATCAATTCGCCAATGCCCAATTGCCCGATGTTTGCGCAGCCATTGGCCGAGACCTGATGTCGCGCCCGTCCTGTCAGTGCTGTGATCTGAAGGTTCAGCTGTTAGGCGGTGGCTGCTGGCAGACGGATCCACACACGGGCGCCGTCACTGTAGGAGGCATCGATCCCAACATGGCCCGCCATCGCCTCGATCTGCGCGCGGACCAGCGACAGCCCAATGCCGGACCCGCTGATTTCCCCCATGGCATGGCCCAGCCGTTCAAACGGATCAAACGCCCGGTCTTCACGGCCGAGCGGAAATCCCGGTCCATCATCACAGACGGCGATTTCAACAAAACCGGCTTTCGCCTCCGCGCCCGCCTCAACCCAGATGGTGCCGCCACGCGGGCAAAACTTCAGCGCGTTTTCAATCAACTGCCGCAAGGCGACCGCCAGATACGCCGGATCCGCCACAAGGAAGAGGTCGTCAGGCAGGCGGTTTTCCAAAGTAAGCCCCGCGGCCTCACAGCGCGGTGCCAGTTCCTGCACCAGATCCGCCATCAGCGCCTGCACCATCACCGTTTCGGGCTTCACGTCAAAGCCTTCGCCCGACAGCGCCGCCAGGCTGATGCCACGGTCAATCATATCCAGCAGCTCATGGCTGGCCGCCAGAACATGGGTGCTGCGGGCCTGCACCACATCTGCGGGCACCGGTTCACCTGCATGCGCGGCGTCGACCAGCATATCGGTGTAGCCCGTGATCGTGTGCAACGGCGTGCGCATGTCATGGGTCAGGGAGCGCAAAAACCGGTCCTTGGAGGCATTCGCCTGATCTGACGCGCGTTTTGCGGCCTCCAGATCGGCCACCTGCGACTGATGCAGCCGGTCATAATAGGCAAATTCAAACAACAGGATCGCAAAGACCGATATGCCGGTCAGCGGGGCAAAGAACCGCCGCGCCAGATCTTCGCCAATTTCAAAGTCCGCCAGCACCTGAAACCCAACCCACCAGGTGGCGAACCAGATCAAAATCGGCGTCATCACCAGCCCCCAACGCAAGAGCCGCGGCTCCTTCGGGGAAAAGACCGAGATTGGAATGGTGGCACGAAACACCAGCAGAAAGGCCGTGTAACTGTCCGGATGGGTGGCGATGGTGGCCAGAAACATCCCCAGATCTGTCGTCAACAGCCAGATGCTGCGCAGCCAGAGCGACGGGATCCGCCGTTCAAACAGGATCGCGAAGACAAACCCAAGAGAGGCAATGGTCGCCCCAAGTGCGGACACATAAGCACTCAGAAAGAGGCTCAGCAATGCCCAGGCCGCAGAGAACGGCAGCAGGAAACGCACCAGCCCGCTGGCGTGCTCCAATCGTCTGCGATGATCTGCGTCCAAACTCATTCAACACCTACTTTACCTGCGCTTTGCAGTGCTCAGGCTGCCGTCAAGCCTTTCAAACGGTCTCAGCTAAACAGAAGAAAATCCAATGGGAAAGCATCAATGGGTGAATATGCACCCTATCGTAATTTGCGCCAAACCCACCTCAACCATAAGGGCGCAGAACCATGCCCTGCGCCCCCAGATTAGCGTTTTGCAGCCATGTCAATCAGGCGGCTTTGGTGTTTGACGGGGTGAAATCGACCTCATCATCACCGTCAAAATCATCCAGCGACAGATCGATGGAGATCGTCTCTTCCGCCACCTCAGCGACCTCGGCCTCCTCCGCAACACTTTCAGCGGCATCAGTACCTTCGGCCTGATCTTCCGCCGGCTGGCTGAGGCGTTCGGCAAGATCGCCCTCTTCATCCTTTTCCAGCTGGAAGTAGCGGACCGTGTCGGTCAGGCTCTGCGCCTGAGCGGCCAGTTCTTCGGCGGTGGCTGACATTTCCTCGGAGGCTGCGTTGTTCTCCTGGGTCACATCATCCAGGCTGGTGATCGCGTGGTTGATCTGGCTCATGCCCTGCGAAATCTCGCTGTTGGCGTTGGAGATGTTCGAGACCAGCTCGGCGGTGCGTTCGATGTTCGGCACCAGGCCTTCCAGCATCTTCATCGCCTTCTCAGCCGCGCCCTGCGTGCCCGAGGAGAGCGCCGAGATCTCACCAGCCGCCTCTTGCGAGCGTTCGGCCAGCTTGCGCACTTCCGATGCCACCACCGAGAAGCCACGGCCATGTTCACCGGCACGTGCGGCCTCAACCGCGGCGTTCAGCGCCAGGAGGTCGGTCTGACGGGCGATTTCCTGCACCACGTTGATGCGGTCGATGATGGTGTTCAGGCTGGTCATCGCCTCTTTCACCGCATCGCCCGAGTTGCGCGCTTCTTCGGCCGAAGCCAGCGCCATCTTCTCGGTTTCAACAGCGTTTTCAGCGGTCTGGCTGATGTTGGCGGTCATTTCCTCAACCGAGGCCGAAACATCTTCGGTAGCGCCTGCCTGTTTGGAACCGCCATCCGCAATCCCGACCGAGGCTTCGGCCATCTGGCTGGCACCGGTCGAAACATAACGCGCGCCTTCAGAGACGTTTGACACCACGCCGCGCAGGTTGGTGACCATATCGTTCAGGTTGTCCAGCAGGTCGCCCAATTCATTGCGCTGCTTATGCTCCACCGTGTGGCTCAGATCGCCATTGGCAACTTCGCTTGACAGTTTGATCGCCTGTTTCATGCCACGGCTCAATGCATTTACAATGCCCTGACCCATGATGATTGCGATCAGAACACCAATACCGATAGAGGCCAGCAAAATCTGCTGCGTGGTCTTATAGGCGCTCGACGCTTCGGCAAGGGCGTGCTCCAGCAGCACCTTTTCCTTTGCGACGGTCTCATCCACCAAGGCGCTCATACGGGCATAGTTTTTGGCGTTGTCTTCGCGCAGAAGGTTGGCCGCGATGGACGCACCACCAACACCCAGCATCTGCATCACGTTCCGGTTCACCCGGTCGATCTTTTTGGAGATCGCGGCATATTCCTTCAGGAAAGTCAGCATCGCCAGCTCATGCTCCGCTTTCACGCTAGTCGCGTCTTCGCCTTCAGCATATTCAGCAGATTTTTCGCCAATATTGGCGATCTGTTCTTCCGTGATCCCGTCAGACAGCGCAAAGCCTTGGTGCAGCTCGGTTGCCGTCGCAACCTGCTCTTTTCGGGCTTTGGTCATTTCTTTGAGTTCAGTCTTGATCGCCTTGCGTTCTTTGCGACCTTCGACCAACAGATAGTCGCGGATCCGTGTCTGGATGCGCTCATGCACATTGGCCAGCTCTTCTACTTCCTGCAACGCCTGGAAGTTGCGCGCGACGATCAGCTCTTTCGTCTCGTTCATCTTGCGCATCTCAACAACGGACAGCAGCCCAATCCCGGCGATAATGGCCGTCAGCGCCATCAAGGTCAGCGAAAGCCGCGTCTTAATTGTTACTTTCATATTCATACACTCTCTACTGGGGTCACTGGGTGAACGCAGATGGCCCGAAAACAGGATTGCGCATTGATCTTATTGTTATTTTCCAATGCCGAGCCGCGTGTGGCAGCCCAGTTTGACGTTCGTCACTAAATCCCAACGTCAGGGTAAGGCTTCATTTTATACCGCACTGGCAGATTGCTGGCAGGCATCGAAAAAACCGCAGCCCCTGCTCAGGGCTGCGGTGATTTTCCGGCGGTTAGGCCGCTTTGTCTTTGCTCGGGATGAAGTCAGCGTCATCGTCACCGTCAAAGTCATCCAGCGACAGATCGATCACCGGCTCATCGGCAACAGGTGCTGCCTCTTCTGCCGAGGCCTCAGCCACCAGAGCGGCCTCAACCTCTTTGGCAACCGAGACCTTTTCAGCGCTGTCGCTGTCCAGACGGAAGGCACCCACGGTATCCGACAGAGTCTGCGCCTGTGCGGCCAGTTCTTCCGCGGTGGCCGACATTTCCTCGGAGGCTGCGTTGTTCTCCTGGGTCACATCATCCAGGCTGGTGATCGCATGGTTGATCTGGCTCATGCCCTGCGAAATCTCGCTGTTGGCGTTGGAGATGTTCGAGACCAGCTCGGCGGTGCGTTCGATGTTCGGCACCAGGCCTTCCAGCATCTTCATCGCCTTCTCAGCCGCGCCCTGCGTGCCCGAGGAGAGCGCCGAGATCTCACCAGCCGCCTCTTGCGAGCGTTCGGCCAGCTTGCGCACTTCCGATGCCACCACCGAGAAGCCACGGCCATGTTCACCGGCACGTGCGGCCTCAACCGCGGCGTTCAGCGCCAGGAGGTCGGTCTGACGGGCGATTTCCTGCACCACGTTGATGCGGTCGATGATGGTGTTCAGGCTGGTCATCGCCTCTTTCACCGCATCGCCCGAGTTGCGCGCTTCTTCGGCCGAAGCCAGCGCCATCTTCTCGGTTTCAACAGCGTTTTCAGCGGTCTGGCTGATGTTGGCGGTCATTTCCTCAACCGAGGCCGAAACATCTTCGGTAGCGCCTGCCTGTTTGGAACCGCCATCCGCAATCCCGACCGAGGCTTCGGCCATCTGGCTGGCACCGGTCGAAACATAACGCGCGCCTTCAGAGACGTTTGACACCACGCCGCGCAGGTTGGTGACCATGTCGTTCAGGTTGTCCAGCAGATCTGCCAGTTCGCCTTTTTCCTTGTGCTCAGCGGTTTTGGACAGGTTGCCATCCGCCACATCTTTGCTGAGGCCAATCGCCAGTTTGAAGCCGCGGCTCAATGCCGACAGGATGCCCCATGCTGCGATCAGGCTGATCACCAAGGCCGAAGCAATCATCGCCGAGATGATCATGAAGGCCTGGTCGTAGATCGCTTGTGCTTCCACAACGGCTGCATCCATTGCAGCGTTCTTTTCAGCTTCCACCTTGGTCAGGATTTCGGTCATACCGGCGTCCACCTTGGCGGCTTCGTTCACCAGAATGGTAGCTGCCATGTCCTTGGAGCCGAACATAAGAACGTTCATCACCTTCTTGTTCACCCGCTCGGATTCCGATTTCAGCTCAACGTAGCGGGTCAGGAATTCAGCCATTACAGCGTCTTTCGGCTCCACAACGGCCGTCTCTTCTGCGGCGGCTTCGCCTTCTGCCGGGGCTGCATCGGTGGCCGCGTCAGTCGCACCAGCTTCGGCAGCCGCGTCTTCGGGGCTGCCGTAGGCCACAACATTGGCGTCCTCAATCAGCTGTTCCTGAGTCTTTTTCAACTCAGCCAGTTCAGCCTTCAAGGTTTTGCGGAGATCTTTGTCATCCACCAGCATGTAATTGCGGATGCTGGTTTGGATTTTCGCCTGCACATCGGCAAGGCTATCAATTTTCTGCAGGGTGGCGACATCGTTCTTAACGATCTGCTCACCACGCATCTGGACCTGACGGAGTTCATAAAGCGCCAGCGCACCGATACCGATGAACAGGGCGGACAACAGAACAAAAGTCAGAGAAAGACGGGATTTAATGGTCATACTCTTGGCCTTCACTCGTACGGGTTTCTGGGGTGGTTCGAGGGGGTCCTCGCGGCGCACAATGCGGGCCACCCCTGGGGGCGGAACAGCTCTGCGACATTGGGTCGGTTCATCTGATCCTTGGCTTTCAACGCACGCCTCATACTCTTGGACAAGAAGGGAAACGACCGCCCGGTCTATCGTTTAAGGCGCAAAAGTCGCACCCACCCCCGCAAAGACGCGCGCAAAGGGATAGGGTCGCAAATCCGGGCGGTTTCAGATTTGAACAACAATCAGGTAAAGTTGTTGCGCAATCCCTTAAAAACAGCGGCATACCGGGAAATCACGGTAAGAATGCAAGGGTCGATACACCTCAAAGTTGGCCACGCAGATTTTCAGAAATTTTTTTGTCCCCCGCCGCAAACCCCTTGTTTCCACCCAACAAAAAGGATGGGTCCCGCCTGCGCTTTGGAAGGTTTTCCCCGCCATTGGGCAATAAACTAAGGGCGGGACACGGTCCTGTTGATGTGCACGAGAAGGCAGGCCATCGTTAAGCGCTCAAATTCAATCTCGGGAAAAATGGTAGGCCCGGCAGGTTGTTAGATATCCGGAATTTTCCGAGCTATTTCAACAGAGAGGTGTCCCACGGACACCTGAAATGCGGTATAACAAAATCAAAGGGTTATAGAACAGGTGTCCCACGCGCGCGCCATCCCTAGGAGTGATCGATCTTTGGTTTGGAAGTCAGCCGCCAGCCCAAAGCGGACACGCAAACCTTGGCGGCCTAAATTCCGCCAAACGGGACTTTGTAGACACTAGCCAGCTCAAGTTGAGTGTCCGCTCCCGGTCAATACGCTCACGTCTGTTAGAATTCGGTTGACCCGCTCTCTTTGCAGTTTGTAGAAAACCCAGTTCTTGATCTTCTTGCTTTCAACCAAGCCCGCCTCTTGAAGGATCCTCATGTGGTTAGTCACTGTCGGCTGCTTGAGGCCTATTTTCTCAGTGATAAAACCGACGCAGACGCCATCATCGATTAGGTCGCCATCCACCTGTGGCGGAAAATGGCGTTCGGGCTCAGACAGCCAATGAAGAATGCGAATGCGGTTCTCATGTGCAAGCGCGCTGAAGTTCTGTGCCATTGACAAAAAAACTCGATCTGAATAGCTGTTCATCTATATAGATTCTCCACTATGTAGGTCCTTCATGTCATCAGTCAGTCAAATCTACAACTACGTTCATTGCGATGTCTTTGCGACCGAACCCTATTCCGGCAATAGCCTTGCAGTATTTACGGGCAGCAAAGGGTTAGAAGGTGAACAAATGTTGACCATCACCCAAGAGCTTCGACACTTCGAGTCAATCTTCCTAAGCGAAACGAATGACCGGATTTCTGCCCGGGTCTTTGATCTGTTCGAAGAGCTGCCATTTGCCGGACACCCCATCATCGGTGCGGCTTGTACACTACATAAGCAATCAGGTGCTGACTTCAAACGCATCTGGACCATTGAACTCAAAGGTGGGCGGAGCGTTCAGGTTGTCACTGAACATCACGAGGGCCGTTACTTCGGTACACTGGATCAAGGGCGTCCAGAGATGCTGAACGTCGTAGACGTAACCCCAGAGCTTTACCGTGCGTTCAATTTAGATGCTCTGCCCAATCTACCGATGGAAGTCATTTCCACTGGTTTGAAATATCTGGTTGTTCCGGTTGACGGTGGCTTGGCCGAAGCCCGCATCACAGTGCCGGACCTCGAGGAACGACTGAAAAGAGTTGGTGCCGAATTCGCTTATCTCTTCGATATCAACTCATTTGAGGGGCGGCATTGGAACAACGACGGGATAATGGAAGATGTCGCGACCGGAAGCGCCGCAGGTGTAGTTGGTGCATACGCGTTGAAACACGGGCTTGTGAGACCAGGCGAGGCCTTCGTGCTGAAACAAGGGCACTTCATGGGAAGGCCCAGTGAGATAGTTGTAACCCCTTTTGGGGCGCGGGACGACATCGAGCGAGTGACCGTCGCTGGCGAGGTCGCATTTGTAGGCAAAGGCGAGGTCATAGCTCCATGATCCCGTTCTTCGGCCCCGAAGCTATCCGGCCATATCTGGATATCGAAAGCTTGGTCCCAACAGCGGAGAGGGCCTTCTGCGCGATATCCGACGGAACTGCTCAAGCTCCGGTCTATGTGCTGCACCCCAACGATCTGGCTGACATCCACGTCAAGTCTGCCAGTTTGCCGGACTGTCCTATTTTTACAGTGAAGATGGCTGGTTGGTCACAAGTCTTGGCAGATCGAGGCGAAGCAGCGTCGAGCGGACTAATTGCTGTATTCGATAGTGAGACTTGTAGGCCTCTAGCCATATTGCAAGACGATCATTTGATCTCAGACTACCGAACCGCTGCTGCCGGAGCTTTGGTTGCGAAATTACTTGCGCCTGAAGATGCGACTTCGGCGCTGATTGTTGGGTCGGGGACGCAGGCGCGTTTGCAAGCCGAAGCACTTATGATGGTTCGCCCGATCAAATTCTTGCGTATATGGGGTCGTTCAGACACCGCCGTCGAGAGACTCGTGCGAGACCTCCAACATAGTTTTCCGAGCGTCGAAATCCTCAAAACCGGAGACCTGCCTTCCGCTGTCAAGCAATCGGATGTCATTGTAACAACTACCGGCGCAAAAGAACCTTTGATCCGCGCAGAATGGGTTAGACAAGGACAACACATAACCTCAGTTGGCTCTGACGACACAACCAAGTGTGAAATTGATCCGGCCATACTGAAGAATGCACATGTCTATGTCGATGCTGTCGAGTCCGCGCTCAAATACGGCGCACCCAGCCGCGCCATTGCAAAAGGTTTGCTGTGCAAGGCCAATCTCGCCGAACTTGGCTTGCTGATTGGAAGTGCGGGCAAAAGCCAAGTCGACACGACGGTGGCGTGCCTATCAGGGTTGGGAGTTCAAGATTTGACTGCTGTGAATGGGTTCTGGGATAAGCTCATTAGCTCAAAATAGAAGAGCAGACGCTTGTGCGTCGCGCAGCATCGCGAACTTTGGGCTCGTTCTCGACCTTCGCTGCGTGAAAACCCAAGGACTGCTTTAGGGCTGCCTACCGTCATTTATTGTGGCGTCAGCTCAGCTACAGCAGCAAGATTAGGCGTTGCACTGCCGCAAGTAGGCTCCGAGCCCAAACTCACGGTTTCTGCATGCCTAATGAATGTCGGCTATCGCGCACAACGCGGTTGACTTACAAAACTAAAACTGGCAATCAGCGCCGGAACAAAAGAAGAACAAACTAATCCTTGGAGGAACCGTTTTGGCTCGCAAAGCAACTATCAGCATTGATGTATCTGACATGTCCAAAGCCTTGAAGTTTTATGTTGAAGCATTGGGCTGTAAATTCAAAAAAAAGTACTCGGATGATTGGCAGGTTGTCTCCGTTGGAACACTCGATCTTCACATCCAAGAGAAAGCCGCAGGCACCATCGGCGCTGCCGATGAAAAACGTCACTATCAGCGTCATTGGACACCGGTCCATCTTGACTTCATAGTAGATGACATCGTTCCAGTTTGTGCAGAAGTTGAAAAGTACGGCGGCTCGGTTGAAAAGAAAGCCTTCTCAGAGGTCGCAGACCTTGCAAATTGTGCTGATCCGTTCGGAAACGGATTTGATCTTATTCGGGAAAGCCTCGAATAGACTACGCGCAGAAGACTTGGAGAGCGCAAAGATTGCCCGTCGAGGCATCACCAAGCCGCCATTGGCGCAACTGCAGCGAGTTTGCGCTTAGTCCACTCCTTTCCCGTTCGATTACAATTGGCGGCTGCACCTGCGGCGAAGGGCGGCTTTTTCCGTTGCACTTGCGGCATGAAACCTCTGCAAAGCCCTAGAATCCGACGACTTTGCAAATGGTGCTTTCTGCGCATTGCTATCGTAGGTGCATTGTGCAGCGTCAGTTAAAATGTGCTCTAAACCACTAAGCTGCAGTGCGGTGGCGTGTCCGCAGCTAAACTGCGTGCGGACCAAGGAGGTCAGCTGCTGGTGCCAGCTGACCTCCTTGGTCCCTATGAGATGAGAATCCTTAACAAATGCACCCAGCGGAAACGGTTGGGCGTTTTTGTTTCACTTTCTCAATGGTTGGAAGTCAGGCAAGCATACGAGAAAAGCCCGATGGAAGCCATAGGTGGGACGACGGCGATCAAATAGGTTTGCTGTCGTCCCGGCTGTGACGCGTTGGCCATCGATGGCAGCGCGTATTGCGTCGATCATGAAGTCGAGTGCATTGCGAAGCTGGCCAAATATCGGCGGTGATTGCTTCTAAGCGGCCCCTCTTTGATTAAGAACCTTGCTCGCAAAATCTCAGACGATTTCCAAATGGATCGTGGACTTGCATTTGCAGCCCCCAGGGTAGCTTTTCCAAATCTGGATGATTGAAGTTATACCGTCGATCAGACAGCTCGTTGTGAAAGGCACGTAGGTTCGTGGTCGGAACAAACGCATTAGAGCCGGGACTGGCATCATTGTGGTGTTCGGAGAGATGGAGCTGTAGCCCGTCTCGTTGTACGGCCATGTAGAGCGGTAAGTCGGGGGTATGCCGATGCTCGAACACAACTTTGAAACCAAGAAAGTCACAATAAAATTCTCGGGCCTTCGCTTCGTCGAAGAAACGCAAAATCGGGTTACACCCTGTGAACGCAATATTTTCAGGTGCCACGTTTGTCAGCGTTGCAGTTGCGGTATTCCAATCGGCAAACCCAAGACTTTTTGCGACAAGCTCAAGAGCTTTGGAATGCGGGATATCACTACCTTCAGCGGCGAGCGCATCACGCAGTTTTTTGGCCATGGATTTGGCCTGATCTGGACTGAACATTTTTGTCTCCATGCCAGCGAAGCATCAGCGGTGTGCGCGTTGCCGACCGAACGCTGGCCGGAAGTCTTAGATAATTCAAAGTGTCTTTCACCGTTCCATAAGGATGCGCACGGCGGGTAGCACGAAACCAAGCACCAAATTCACCAATTTTGCGATCTGGTCAAGCTGTATTCTTCTAGCGCGGAGCTTTAAGTTGCTATTGGAATATCGTTCCCAAAACGGAAATATGAAAACCTGCCAAACGGCAGCACAGTTCGCTTTCGGCCCACTACTGTCGCTAGCGGGAAACCAAAACGCTGCATTGCAATTTTCCTAAAGCTGCCGTTGGCGCTCGGGTGCAGCATTTTGGCGAGTTATAGGTCGGCAGTGTGGGACAAAGCCGACAAACGCGACTAACTTCTGAACGTCTGCATATTCATAAGGTGATCAATTCACATCTTCCAACCACAGTCGCCTCGTAAAGTACTATGACCTGGAGAGGCCAGCGGGCATCTCCAGTGCAAAACACTCTTCGCCAAAGTCCTTCCCATTGATCCGCAACGCCAAGAGATGCTCACCGGCATGGTAGCTTCGTGTCGTGATCGGTTTCATTTTATGGTGCCGCGTAAGGTTGAGCGCCTGCCCCGGCGCAAGTGTCATAGTCGTCCACTTGAACACTTTGGGCGAGAGAGTTCCATTCGCCTTGCGGTGATGGATGACGTAATCAATGATGAGCCGCTGTTCAGCGGGATTTGTCGAGCGTAAGTTCACATCGAACGTCAGTGCATTCCCCAGAAGCACAGTCGGCGTTGCAATCCTGATCTCAGGTTTGGCAATTTGTGGGGAATGTATCCCAAAGGTGGCGAGCGCCCCAGAATGCCCCTGCTTGATAAGTGTCCGACATGCGTGACGCAGCAACCTCACACGAGTCTTGTCCGCGCCCTCCATCCAATCTGCCGCGATACGAGCGACAAGGTCGGGATGATCCTTCGCAATGTCATTGAGGTGATTGGCGACCGAGCGGCGCACATATTCGGCGGGATCATCCCTCAGTTCTGCGAGAATTGGCAGCAACGCAGACGGGTCTTCAATAAGAGCGTGCAGCCGCATACCCCAAGGCAACCTTGGGCGCGTCCCTTCGCTGACAAGGCGGCGCACATGGACGTTCTGATCCGTCACCCAGGACCCGATCACAGCTAGCGCCCGCGCAGGATGGGCAGCGATGAAAGGGCGGACATCAAATTCAGATGTGCCTCGCTTCGTCATTTCACGCAGGGTTTCCAACGATTGCTCCAATGAGCCCAGCCCATGCCGCCCCACCACAGTCGTAAGTGGCCAGATGCCCCAACCGCACAGCCCATCATCCGTGCTGGATGCATTTGCGTGCCCTTCTTCGTCGGGATGGAGCATGGCAAGCAGTACTGACCGGCGCGTCTCGGGATCACGGGGGAGAAGGTCGTGCATCACATCGGCGATGAGCGTGACACGCTGTTTCAGTTCCAGCCGATTCAGTTGCGGTAGGGTTGCAGCCTCAAAGGCGCTGATGTCAGTGCCGGGCGCGTGCCGTGCAAGTAACCTGCCGATCAGACCCACCAACGCGGGAGAGATTTCGTTCTTGAAGGGCTCCATGGCGCTTTAGCCAGTTTTGCCGAACGAGCGCAGAACGGCGCAATGTTCAACGCCCTCGTCCATTTTCTCTGGGTCGATCTTCATATGCGCGAAGTAGACGCCAACCGCTTCGGAGTGCTGTGCGCGTTCAAAAACTGCGTCGGCCTTGGCGCGGCTTTCCCAAAGGATGACGTCAGTAAACGTCCCGTCGGCCCGGCGCACCATATCGCGGCGCAGAAAGCCATCTTGATGGTTTAGAAATTCTTTCTGAAAGGCTTCTGATGCGTCAAGAAGTTCAGCTTCTGTTTTTCCTTCGGCAAGGGTGATCGTGGCGAGTTCGAGGACGTGTTGTGTCATGGTGTTTTCCAAGTTTGAATTTTGATTCCTCGCTTGTAAGAGAATAATATGACACATACTGGCATATTTCATACTATGGTTCTCACATGGGCACATTTTCTCGCATCGAACGCTTGGATCACTTGGAGAGCTGGCTGAAGTCCGACGACCCTCTCATTCTTCGTAACGCAGCCGAAGAACTCGGCGTGTCACTGCGCACTATTCACCGTGATCTGGAGTTGCTCCGTAAACGCGGCGTGCCGGTCGAGACTGAGCGTGGGCGTGGCGGAGGCGTTCGGTTGCCTTCGACATGGGGTGTTGGGCGCATTTCGCTGACGCGGGAAGAAACACTCGACCTATTGATTGGTTTGGCCATCGGCGAAACCGCCTACAGCGCACTTCAAATGGGGCATGTCGGCGCGATCAGGCGCAAGCTACTGGCTTCCTTCTCGCATACTGACCAGCGTCGGATCAGTGCTTTGCGGCAACGTATCCGAATTGGCGCAACATCATCTGGTGCGGTGGTGGATAGCTTTACTTCTACGCCGATGCAGGTCGGGAGTGCGCTGAAAGAAGCCTTTGTACTGAACCGTGTTTTGTCAATTAGCTACCGCGATGGGCAGGGGCTGAAGACCACGCGCGCAGTCGAACCGCACTATCTGCTGCTCAACCCACCGGTCTGGTACGCAATCTGTTGGGATCACCTGCGCGGGGCGCCCCGAACACTCCGCTGCGATCGGATGATGGAAGCCGAGGCAACTGATAGTCTATTCAACCTGCGCCCCTGGTCCGTTTTCGAGCCAAGTCAGGACGGGAACCCGACGCGCGAAGCATGACGGGACGGATGGATCGCAAGATCGACAGGTCAGTGCCCGGCGAATGCCTCTGAAACCGCGTAAGAAACTGAGCGCCCTCTGAAACCGACATTGGTGCACTTTTCAGCATTGGTCGCAATTGGGCTCTAAGCCGCCATGCGGCAGTACGGCAGCGTGTCCGCAGCAAAACTGCGCGCAAACCGAGGTTATCAACTGCTGGTGCCAGCCCTTTCAGGACATTCACATTAGGCTCAGAACGTTCTCTGCTGCAGACGCAAAGCTCTAAGGTCTAATCCCCGAGAGCTGCCGTTCAATATTTAACCGCAGCAGTGCCGGATGCTGCTTGAGTCACCAATGGCAGCGATGCGCAGATAGCGGACTTTGCAAAGTTTGCCTTTCGGCCCACTACTGTCGTTAGCGGGAAGCCAAAACGCTGAATTGCTATTTTCCTAAAGCTGCCGTTGGAGCACGGGTGCAGCATTTTGGCGAGTTATAGGTCGGCAGTGCGGACGAAGCTAACCTTCGTCGCTTCACTACGAATATCCGCTGTTAGCAATCCAGGTTCATGAAACAGGGGTCAAGTTGGCTATCCAAAATCTACACGCAGGCGTCGAGCCAAACATCACTAAGACTTTCTGGGCTGCAGTCACCGGATGTGAGTCTTGCAATCCGCGAAGCGCGGTCGTCTAGCTCTTCATCACTTTCAAGAAGCCGGAACCGTCCCGGAGCGATTAGCACAGCTAAAAGACGATGATACTCTTGATCGGTGAGCTCAGAGGGTGCTCGGCTATAGATGCTTTCACTTGCCGCAAAGAACCCCGTCATCCACCCTTCAGGACCGCGCCCCATCTCAACTGAGTCGAGCCAAAGCGCGAGTATCTGGTCTTTGGCGAGTTCCCGTTCGAGACCAATAGCGAAGCCTGTCTGCCGTATCTTCCGGATTCCGGGGTGGAAATCCTCGAATCCTAGTCTTTTGGCGAGGGATTGGGAAATCGTAGTTAGTCCCGCCCCGGCAGTAGAGAGATCAACGCCAGCATGGTCAAGAAATCCCGGGTCTTGCAACAAGATAACCTGCCTGAGTTGTTCAATGCCTAGATCATTTGGCCCGCGACCGTCAGCGATCAAACTGTCCGCGCGAACTGCGTACGCATCTGCCTGACGAACGGCGTCCCAATATCCAATGGCGCCATAGCCAAAGGCCCCCGCAAGAATGAGGAAGAATAGGCTCAATGCGATGCTAAAAATCCGTCTCATGCTCACGTCACTAACAAGGAAACCTGTCCCTTGGGGTTTACTGAAGTCGAGGGTGAATTGCAACACTGAAACATCTTAAAGTGGCTCTTCGTGCATTGCGCAGCATAGGTCAAATTGAACTCTAAGCCGCCATGCGGCAGTGCGGCAGCGTGTCAGCAGCAAAACTGCGCGCAAACCAAGGTTATCAATTGCTGGTGCCAGCCCATAGCGGAAGTTGGGTTTCGACACCAAGGGCGGGAAGCGGACGACCGCTGCAGCTTTCACGAATGGCAGCAGTTCTAAGAGAAGCGGGCCTTTACAGAAGGCGAGGCCTCTTCCGTTACGCCAAAGTTTGATGCAGCATACTGCGAGAGCGCTGTTCGAAATCATTGCCATGATCCCGTACCGATGATACGTCGGAAACCACGTTCGCCTCGCTTTTTTAGCTATTGGCCTAACCCACTGTAGAGAAATCACCGCGATGCAGATCGACCGCCTTATCCTTCAGAATTTCAAAGGGTTCGAGAATCTCGATCAGCGCTTAAACTACCGGTTCACGCTGATCGTCGGCAAAAATGGCGTGGGCAAATCCAGTATACTAGACGCTCTTTCGGTTGCCTTCGGTGCTTTCCTACTGGCCATCCCCGACGCTTCGTCGCGCCACATTCAGAAGGGAGAGGTACGTGAAACTTCGCGAGAGTTTGACAGCCAACTGGACTTCATCCAAGCATATCCCGCCGTGGTCGAAGCTGAAGGAACCATTCCCGATCCGATTGCAGGTCATTCTCATCAACTCAAATGGAAACGGGAACTGACAAATCCCCGCGGACGGACAACAATCAAGGATGCGCGCGACATCCGCGCCTTGGCGAGTGAGGCTTATTCTGCAGTGATTGCAGGGGGTAACCCAACTTTGCCCCTGCTGTCCTATTACGGCACCGGGCGCCTTTGGGGTGAGCCCAAGCGCATGGCCCGCGAGGATCGACCTTCGCGGTTCGACGCCTATCGAAATAGTCATGAACCAAGGGTTTCTTCGAGTGACCTTCTGGACTGGCTCAAACGCATGCGACTGAACGAATTTGAATCAGAGCGGCCTTCGCCTATTTTGGCTGCTTGGCGCGCGGCAGTGGAAAGCTGCTTCGATGAACAAGTTCGTGTTAACTACTCACCTTCACGCGAACGTCTTGAAGTCACTTTTAAGGCCCGAAATCAGACAGTCGCTTTTGATAATCTCAGCCATGGACAGCGCAACATCCTGTCGATGGTCGGTGATATTGCCTACAAAGCGATCATCTTGAACCCGCATTTAGGGACCGATGCTGCCAACTCAGCACGGGGAATAATCCTGATCGATGAAATCGATCTGCACCTCCATCCGACTTGGCAAAAACTGATCATTCCCGCGCTTCTACGTGCCTTTCCGGGCTTGCAGTTCGTGGCCACTACCCACTCGCCTTTTGTGATTCAGTCGCTCAACGAAGGCGTCTTGTTAGACTTGGACGAAATGGAACTGGATGATTGAGCTACCCCCTGAATTTCGGACACTGACGTAAGCTACGATTTGTTGTCTGCTGATCTTCGACGAAGAGGAGATCAAAGATGTCGAAACGGAAGAACCATTCGCCCGATTTCAAGGCCAAAGTTGCACTTGAGGCTTTGAAGGGCGAGCGGACTGTTGCTGAGCTGGCGAGCCAGTTTGGCGTTCACCCGACGATGATCCACAGCTGGAAACGGGCGCTTCTGGAAGGCGCGTCCGGCGTGTTCGAGCGTGGCGGAAAGAAGCCCCCAGAGATCGACGAGGAGCAGGTCAAAGAACTGCACGCGAAGATCGGGGAGCTGGCCGTGGCCAACGATTTTTTGTCACGAAAGCTCAAGCCGTGGATCGGCAAGTGAGGCGCAAGATGGTCGAGCCTGGCAATACCAACCTTTCAATTGGTAAACAGTGCAAGCTGTTGTCGATCTCGCGGTCATCGTTTTACTACACCGCCAAGGGCGAGACGGCGATGAACCTGATGTTGATGCGGCAGATCGACGAGCAGTTTCTGGAAGCACCGTTCTTTGGTGTCCGGCAAATGACTTGGCATCTGCGAAACGAAGGTCATCTGGTGAACGAGAAGCGCATCCGACGCTTGATGCGGCTGATGGGCTTGATGCCGATCTATCAGAAACCAAACACCAGCAAGGCAGCGAAAGGGCACAAGACCTATCCCTATCTGCTGCGTGGCCTACGGGTGGAGCGCCCCAATCAGGTCTGGTGTGCCGACATCACGTATCTGCCGATGCGCAGAGGCTTTCTGTATCTGGTCGCCATCATGGATTGGCACACCCGAAAGGTGCTGGCCTGGCGCATCTCGAACACGCTGGAAGCCGACTTCTGCGTCGAGGCGCTGAACGAGGCCATCGCCAAGTTTGGCCCACCGGAAATCATGAATACAGATCAGGGCAGCCAGTTCACCTCGTTTGCCTGGACCGACCGGCTACGCCGATCCGGAGTGCGTATCTCGATGGATGGCAAGGGCCGGTTCCTGGACAACATCTTTGTCGAGCGGCTCTGGCGGAGCCTGAAATACGAATGCGTCTACCTGCACGCCTGGGAGGCCGGATCGGAAGCCAAAGCGGGTGTCGGAAAATGGATCGAGTTCTACAACCGAAAGCGTCCTCATTCCGCCCTTGGCGGCAAACCACCAGCCGTGGTCTATTGGCTGAGAAAAGAAGAAAACCAAACCGATCAGCAGGAGCAAAGAGTAGCTTAATCTACGCCGGAAACTGTCCAATGATTGGGGAGTAGCTCAGATCGGGTCCACAATCTTCCAATTGGCGATATCATTGAAGATGTCCAAAAGGTCAAAGAAAAGGATCGCTCGTTAACCTATGAGAAGAAAATGCGGGAATCTGAGCTTTACTTAGATCTTGTAGAACGCATGGTCACAACATCAGAACCAGATGAACGCGCGAAAATAGAAAACGAGTTGAACGAGATGGAACGCCGCTTCCAAGACCCTGCATTGGAGGCGCTTATGAAGATCGAACGTTTGACACGGCAAAAGCGGGCTGACTAGTGAGACCTGTGGTCAAGGGGCCTGCCCCACAACCCGAATATAAACCCCACGGCTTGGCACTGGATGATCTGACGGCGCGCCTAGGTTACTATTGCAGCTACTGCGAGCAACCGATAACCCATGCTCCGGAAATCGAGCATGTACAGCCCAAATTCCTTGAGCCTGGACTTGAATACAGCTGGGAAAACTTCTTACTAGGCTGCAAGAGTTGTAACACCGTGAAGGGGAAAACCCCGGTCGATCCTGCAACGGTGGCCTTCCCAGACATAGATAACACATTTCGTGCTTTGGAGTTTCATCCGGATGGCCGTGTCACGGTAGCGCCGGGTTTGGACGCAGTTTCAAGGGAGTTGGTGGAGAAGACGATAAAACTGGTCAAGCTGCACCGCCACCCAAGTGCTGCACTTAAGGAGGACCGTCCCACACCGCGCGACAAACGAGTCGAATTTCGGTTGGGCGTTTGGGAGTTGGCGAAATTGATGTTGGATCGCTATCAAAAAAATCCGGACACCGCCGACCTGATCGCCGAACACCTCGCTCCAGCTAAGGGTTTTTTCTCTATATGGATGACAGTTTTTGCCGATTATCCAGAGATGTTACACCGTTTCATTGCCGCTTTTCCTAACACGCATGCGGGTTGTTTCGATCCTCACGGCCAGCCGGTGCCACGGCCGGGTGGACGTTTCTGAGGATAAGGCTTTTGGCTCTGCACAAAATATTATTGCCAAGCACGCAAATGGGAACGGCAGCTTTGGCCTGCTCCGGACATTCTCTGCTCCGGGCTCCAAGGTGGGCTCTGGGCCGTTAGCCTGACTTTGCAAAGCCCGCTTCCTGCGCATCGCTGCCATTGGTGGCTCACGCAGCATCCAGCACTGCTGCGGTTTAATATTGAACGGCAGCTCTCGGGGATTCGACCTTAGAGCTTTGCGTCTGCAGCAGAGAACGTTCTGCGCCTAATGTGAATGTCCTGAGAGGGCTGACAACGGTCATTCCAATATCTGCTTTAGAGCCTCCAGTTTAGCGTTGGCACACGCCCTGCCCCGCGCTTCGGCGAGCAAAGCGTCAGAAAACTGCCCCTCCGTCCGAGGCACTGGGCCGCCGTAGCCCTCGCAGGGGCGCAGCAGATCGGCGGGCACCGGTGGTGGCGGGGCGACCACCTCAGGGGCGCGCAAACAGCCGCTGAGCAGTAGTGCGCAGCAGAGGGGAAAGAGGCGCATCGCGACCCTCCATGGATTGCAGATCGTTTTGGACAGCCCGCCAGCGCTCTGCGTCAGCCTCAGCGCGGGCGAGATATGCACGGTGAACAGCGGCGGCAGTCTCGGCCTGTTCCAGCGCGTGCTGCGCAGAGGCCACAGAGACGCGCAGTGCGGCCACTTCCGCCGTCAGTGCGTCATTGCGCGCTGACAGCCACCACAGGGCGGCAAAGAGCGCTAGAACCACGGCCAGGGCAGCAGCGAGGGCGTAGCGGCCCATCACAGCCCCGACAGGCACAGAGCCTGCTCATCAGCGCGCCGATTGACCAGGCCGCGCAACACCTGCCCCCCTGCCCGGCGCCAGCGCGGTAGCTGGTTGCAGGCCTCGCGCCACTCACTCCGCCGCAGGTGTTTGGCCAGTGTGGATTTGCAGGCCGCACCGATCCCGACGTTGTAGGACCAGCTGGTGACTGCCGCCTGCACCTCTGCGGGGGCCTCGGCCATTTCGGGCACGCAAGCCAGCATTTCACGGTGGAACTCAGCCCAGCGTTCTTTGAACATCCCGAGACATTCGGCATCGGAGTAGTTGTCCCCCTGCTGCACCCCTTCGGTCTCACCAAGGCACACCGTCCAGACCTGCCCATGCGCATCCCAGTAAGCCTGATTTTCCAGCCCTTCCCATTTCGCCGTCATGGGTAGCCCCAGAGCAATCACAGCTGCCACAGAACCACCGACCCACCAGCGCGCTCTGACCCGCCCGCTCTCCTCTTTCGCAAACCGCGACCCACGCCACCAAACGCGCAGCTTGATCAGCAGCGTCACCAACGCGATCAGCACCCCGATTGATGGGATAATCACCTGGTTGAGCAGCGTGGCATAATGTGCTGCCTCCGCCACCGTAAAGGGCCACGCAATTGCCCCACCACCCACGGGCAGTGCGCTCTTTGCGATCAGTTGTTCTGCTTTGTTCATCGTTGCCTCTCACACGAAAAAGCCGCCCTGTGGGCGGCGGTTGGTTTCAGTTGTGTTTTGCTTACCTAGAGATCCGCGACGGCCCTGGTGTAGCCATCCAGAGCGGCCTCAATCTGGTCTGGATCCTGCGCCCCATCGATGGCCGCAGTCGCCGCCAGGCGTTCGCGCTCAATCAGGGGGCCGAAATCGCGCCATTGTTCAGCCTTGAAGGCGATGAGCTGCGCCACTTTACGAGCCGTCTGTCCGGTGATGCCGACTTCCTGAAAGACAAAGGCAAATGCTGCAGCATCCGCAGGGTCTGCGGGGTCTGGCTCTGGCGTGGCTACCAGGAACGCCAACGCCTGGCGCTCCTTCTCGATGTATGTCAGCTCCTGTCCCGGAATACTGGTGATGAACCGCGCGCGGGTTTCACCAACGGCCACCGCCAGCGCCTCTTGCGCGGCCTGTTTCTGGCTGTTCAGGATCGCGCTCTTGCTGGCCGCGCTGCGTGTCAAAACCTGCATCTCTACACCTCAATCACTGTGTTAGACGGCATGGCCGGAAGCGGTGCTGAAACGGTGACGTTGTATGATCCAGAGTCTGCCAGCGAAAAGGCATAGGCAGCACCAGGCGCAAGCATCTCATGGGCCATAACTTCGCCCCCGATCAGGTCATAAACTTCAACCTCTGCCCCGTCCGGCGCATCAATCTGCCAGCCTTCGGCCTGCTTGACAGGCACAGGCGATGCAGGGCGCTGCCTCAGCTCGTCATCCACCATGTAGAAGCCGAGAAAGCCCGCACCGTCCATCTCTGCGGGGATGGATATCGCCCCGCTGGGCAAAACCGTGGCCTCTCCGTGGCCGACTACATAGATGCCTGTTTGATCGAGTTTCACGAATTTCATCAGATCACCTCACAATTGCGCGTGCATACAAAGACACATCTTTCACATTTGGGATGATGCTCCCTTTGGGTCGACCGCTGGGAAAGCGGGGACCTAGATAACCATAAACAACCGCACGCACTTCAACCTCATCAAAGGCTCCCAGTTTTGTTACCACCACATCGTCGGTACGCCATCTGGAACTGTCGGTCTTAGAAAATGTGTGAATGGTGTCCCAACCGGTCCATGACGCGCCGTTGCGCTGCCGCCATTGAAGTTTGACCCCTGTTTTATACTTGCGGATATGCCAATCGCCCTCATTGTCCTGTTCCGGCCTCGTTCCCAAGCCTCGCCAAGTTGTCTTGCAGGCAATGTTCCAGAACTCACCAGATGTGAATGCCCCCAGAGAGTAGCGAAACACTTCTGCATTTATCGGTAACCTCTGTGCCCCAGAACTTGCATAAGTTACCCCCGCGCTAACCGCCCCGACCTGGATGTCATCGCGTGCGATCAGGTTGGTGAATACAGCGTCCCCCTTCTGCGTGATCGCAAAACCTTGCGTGCCTCTCGTCAGAAGGTTGCCAGCGGCATCAACTGTGCCGTCGAAATTTGCCGACATAACGGCCCCACCAAAGACCGCCAGACCTGCGCTGCGAAATTCAACGGTATTGATCTGCTGCGAGGTGACGCTGCCATCCAACAAAATGTTTGTCGCCCGCACTCTGAACAGTGAGACCGCCCCTGCATCTCCATCCTGCGCGAAGAGGCCTAACTCTGCAGATTGGGCGCCGGCCAGAACCTTAAACACAACACTCGCAGAAGCATTTCCCTGTAGATCGCTGATCGCCGCCGCATGCTGCGCGGCGCGCGCGTCAGTCACCGTGGCTGGATAGGCTTGGAACTTGTGAAACCTTATCGACTTTGTAGTCCGAGCGCCTAACCCACCATAGTTTGCCATCAGATAGACCGAGTGACGATCAAAGGCTCCAGTAAAACCCACAGGCCGCTCAACAAGAACTGAACCAAAATAGCGCTTACCAGCCTGAATTGGATCGGAGACAAAATCACTGATAGGGATCCTCACCCGGAAAAGCTGGTTTTTGGTGTTGCGCCAATCGAACAGCACACCCGCGCCGCTGGTCGCACCAGACACAAGTTCAAATTCCAGTTCTAGCCGATAGCGATCCACACCAGATGCACCGACCCACCCAGCTTGTGTTGACTGCAGCTGCAAGCCAGCGTTCTGAATGTTAGTGGTGGTGAACTCATAAAGGTGACCGCTTGGATAGAACGTGCCAGGCCGTTTGGATCCGCCCAGCGACCAGCGCCTCCAAATATCCCCGAAGAAACTGGTGGCGAATACACCGCCACCTAATTGTTCAGAGGTTGCAACCACATCCTTCTTTGCCGAGCTGATTGCCTTGTTGATCGAGGCAGCAGTCAAATAGTCCTGTGACAGCTTAGCGGATACGCCATCGATGCCAGCCTGCAAGCCTTTGCGCTGCCGATCCAGAGCCCCTTTTAAGGTCCCCCCGGCGAAGCCAGACAATAGGGCGTCAATTTCCTTGCCGACTTGAGCAGCATGATAAGCCGCGGCATCGATTGCCTCACCAATTTCATCTTGCAGCTGATCCCGCGTAATCCGCAGATCCAGCGTGGTGACCTCCAGCCAATCCGACCAGACGGTTTGCCGCGCGGTGCCCGGCACGTAACGGCCCTGCACCTCATAGGTCTCAGCCGGAAGGATACCTGCAATAATCAACCCGGCGGCTGCGGCCACATCCTCAAAACGGCCGGAAAAGATCATCGCGCCAGTGGCCTTGACCCGCGCACGCACCTCAACCGCAATCACATCGTCCATGTCGCCATCCCAGCCAACGGCAATGGCCGGGAAACGGCCCGCGCCCTGCGCATCAGTTGACGCGGCAGCAGTAACAGACCAGCCCGCGATGGGTTGCGGCGGGGGTCCACCCGAAGGCACATCACCAGGTTGCGGGGCAACATAGTCCGTCTGGGCGTCCCATTGCGCATGATCACTCGGATCAATTTCTGTCAAATCGACAGCAATGTCGCAGTTTTCCAGATCGTTCACAAAATCGATGCGGAACAGCTTTGACGCATAACCGTTGCGAGCCGACACAAATTCAATCGTGTCGTTTGGCTCCAGGCCGCTAAAGCGCGCGGGCAAGGTATGGCTGTGGCGCACGGCACGCCTTGCGGCGCGGATTTCAGCATCGATCAGACGCTGCACCTGCGCCGGGTAAGGGGCCATATTTAGCGAAACACGTCCCATGAGACGCCGCCCACCGTCCTCTGCCTCCAAATCGGGACGAAACACCGGCGGGGCTTGGCGAGACTTGAACGCCTCATCAGGATTTGGATAGGTCGCAATCAGCCCGTTCATGGTTTCACTCAGCGACTGAAACGGATCCTGACCTTGGGGGGCTGTGTCCAGAATGTCTCCATCGGTTATTGTCGCGACCGCAGGATCTGGCGCACCAACCAGGATCTTGAACGTGCCCCCTCGCTCAGACATGCGGCCCGAACAACAGGCAAGGATTTCCTCTTGGGTCTTGCCGATTTCAGTATCGACCAGGATCTCGCCACCAGAGCGGAATGAAGGCTCAAGACCATCGGCCCCCTCAACCTGGATCCGGCACTTTTCGATCTGCGCGATCCAGTTGGCAGCAGGCAGGCGTGCAGCGGCAACCGACTGCAACCCATAGAACCACTGCCCCTTGTAGGAAATACCGCGATTGATGTTGTAGGCCTGCACCGCTGGGTAATGATCTCCGTCGCCGCCCCAGGTTGTCGGATCATTGTAACGATGAGCGCCCGAGCCACCCACCGAGCTATCGCGGCTTGGATCATAGAGGGGCACGCCATCCAGGACAAAGAACGCCTCTGGAAACCCGGTGAACAGCTTTTCATCGATCCGGCTTGTCACGATTGCATAGGCAACCCCTTCGCCTCGGCGCGACGCCTCATAGGGCACAGCGGCTTGCGGCCCAACAGTGTTGACCAGGAAGGGATCCGTCACGGTCTGGGTGCCATCATAAAACTTGATCCAGAGGTGATCCTTATCCTTCCGATGGTATTCCGCGACCGGGTGCCCCCACTCGGACGTTTCTGGACCAAGTGTGACGGGAACACCGCCCACGAAGACCTTTGCCAAGCCAGTAATTGGAAGATCCGAGAGGGCGATCACACGCGTGTAGTAGGCATTGGGTGTTTTCCCAGCCTTTCCCCATTCCGAATGCCAAACCAGTGACCCTGCCGTGCCCGTGCGACCCATGATGAATGAGCGCGGAACGATACCGCCAGAGCGCACCTGTGATTGGATCGAAAACG
This sequence comes from Thalassovita sp., assembly GCF_963691685.1. GTDB lineage: Bacteria > Pseudomonadota > Alphaproteobacteria > Rhodobacterales > Rhodobacteraceae > Thalassobius. Next base: position 1,804,463 of record NZ_OY829290.1, on the reverse strand, counting down.
GCGCGGTCTTGGGCTTGCCCATCGCCTTAACCATCAAGGCACTCAACCCCACCTGGACCACAGAGCGGATCAGAAAGTTTCCGACCGCGAAGGTACCGAGCGTTCCAAGGGTGATTGTCCAGCTCGACACGGCAGCGACTGCCGCGCCGATGGCACTGACGATTGGCATCAGCTTAATTCCTTCATGAAATGGTCTTCAATCGGCGCATATCCATTTGCGCGATAGAAACGGGCCAGGCGCGGATCACAGCGGCCAGCCACGCTGATCAGATTGCAACCCTGCGACCGCGCCCAAGCCTCATAGGCGGGGATCATCGCGCGGGCACTACGCCCTCGCGCACCCGGATCTACCCACCAGGCCAGTTCCTGCGCCACCAACACCGGAGCCAGAGGGCTGATATAGATGCCTGCGAACAGAAAGCCCGACACCCGGCCCGAGATTTCCAGCACCAGAGCAAGGCGATCCGGGGCCGAGGTGAATTCGCAAATCGTCATGCTCACATGCGCCGGATCAAACGGGATGGGCAGCGCCGCCTCGCGAAAGTAATCCCCGGAGAGATCCAGCAGCGCAAAGCGGTCCCTGTGGGTGGCCTCTCGCACCCAAAACGGCTTTGCCTTGCTCATCCGGTGAACACCGACGGGGTTTTCCAACTGCTATCCGTTGAGGCCGTCTGAGCCACCCCGGATTTCTTGCCCCAGAAAATCACTTGGTCGGGTGCCGTGGTCACGGACTTGAAAAAATCATCACCAGGCGCGCGCGCGAGCTGGCTCTCATGTGAGCGCAGATCCGGGTTTGCACGGGTCATTTCCTGCATCGAGCTGACGCATTCGATTTTGACCTGACCGAAACCACCCGCAGGGGGCGTTTCAAAGGGCGACTTGTCGATGAAGCCAACGAAACGGGGGCGCGCGGGCGCAATCATCTGCCGTGTTGTGCGGTGCAGGTTGCCGCGCCAGATCACAACTTTGGCCTGGCGGGCGTCATAGTTGCGCACCAGGTCATTGATCCGGTCAGAAACCTGCGAAAACTCAACAGAGATCCGCTGCACCGACATGTCGGTATCTGCCGGGATGTCATCGACTGCAATCAGGGCACCTGCCCCCTGGAAGGTTTGCGACATAGCTGCGCCAGTGTCGGGATCGATCACATCGGTGGTGATTTTTCCTGACCCCGACCAGTAGGCATCCACATATGGATTGCCGGTCGCGCGCTCGCGCACCGTCAGCGAGATAAATTCGCGCAGCACCAGAGACGACGCCTCAAGCGCCGCCTGCTCCTCAGCGGAGAAAACTTGCATTAGGACCTCTCAGAGAATGAGTTGCGTGCCGCTAAACGTCAGCGTTTGATTGATCATGCCCGCCGCTACTGGTGGCTGCAGGCCAGGCTTGAGCTGCATGATGCATGAGGCGCGCTTTAGCGTCACAGACGCGCCAACAGCGGCCCCTGGCAGAATGTGAGGGAAGACCTCAAAAAGCGGTGTGATGCCCCCTGCCCCGGCCACCGCTGGGGTGGTGACGCGATGCAGCGCGCGGTTTGGCTCAGCGCCGTAGTCAAAAGCCAGATAGTCGCCAATGCTCAGCGTGAATCCCTGCGGCAACCCTGACAGGCGCAGGCTTTTGTGATCCGTGCCAAAATCATGGATCAAGGACACATCGTCAAAATTGCCATCCTGGTGCGCCAGCGGAAAGGGGCGGCGCACATCATGGGCCTCAAAAGAATGCACCACCCCATGCAAAGACAAGAGCGCCATCTCGATCTCGCCCGCCTGGGCAATGGGCATCGGGGCCGTAGTGAATGCCCCTTCCCAAAGAGGATCCCCAAGGTCCTTGCCCTGTGTGCGCCCGTTTGCGCTGCGGCTCATCTCCTGGCGCATCATCGGCCAAAAGCTGCAGCTCGCCACATTACATAGGGTGAACAGGTCTGAGCGTGGAAATGCGACCATCAGGTCCTCCGCGACTGGTTAGCTTTGTGCAGGATCCCTAGCACCTTGCCGGGCAGTTGCTTTGCCTCTATGGCCAACGTCTGTTCCAGTTGCGCCAACCGGCCTGCATCAGCCCCTCGGGCATCGATCACTGGCGCATAGGTGAAGCCAGACGCGGCACCCATCTGATCAATCCGGTGATTGGGGATCACCTTCGCGCCAGCAGGCAAATTGACGATCTCGGGGCCGCGCTCGCCCACCCAGGTGAGACCGCCTCGCCAATGATCCGTGCCGAGAGCGTTCTTGCCAATCGGCGAGAACAACGGCCCATCAAACCAGGAGCTGCCGCCCAGAAGCATGGAGATCCCGCGAATGGTCAACAGCTTGATGACCTCAAGCCCGAAGGCCTTCACGGCACTCATACCTTGATCCATGTTGTTGATCAGACCTTTCATCGCGCTATCGACGCCGCTGGCGAAATCCTCCTGGATCTGCCCTGAGGCATCCAGCTCCTCTTTGATCTTGCTCAGCCCTGCGGCGGCAGATCCGGCAATCGCAGGCACATCGGCCAGCTTGTCGTTGAGCTGATCAACGCGAAGGTTATATTCCTCCTGGCTGATCGTCCCCGCAGCCTTTGCCCGTTTCAGCACATCAAGCGCCTGGGCCATCTGTGACGCTTTCGCGACAGCGGGATCCAGGGTCTTGATCAGGGTTTCCAGCTCGCTTTGGAGCGTCAGCCCTGGATTTTCAGGGCTGACTTCTGGGCGGTTTGGCACTGAACCATCGCCCCGCCCGATCCCCTGAGACGGAAACTTGCTGCGCTGGAAACCCTCAAACATCTTTTGCAGCCGCGCCATATGTTCCTCGCGGCGTTTCAGCTCAGCCTCTGCAGCAGCCGTGTTTGCCGCCATATGCTCAGCGTAGCCGGAAGGTTCGTTTGCGGTGAGCGGGTTCCGAGCCAGCAAGGCGTTGCCGGCCTTTTGTTTTGAACGCGCCAACTCCAGCTCAGCCTGCGCCGCTGCAATGGTTGCCCGCGCTTCATCAATGCGGGTGCGGATCTTCGCCTCGCCGCTTGCCACCGCGTCACGGTTTTTCATATCGACCGCTGCAATGGCCACGCTCAGATCATGCTCTGCAATTGTCAGCTCATCAGTGGCATCCTGTGCAGTGCCCATCTGGGTGGCCAGAACGCCGATCCCGCCCGCAACTGCCGCAATGGCCAGCCCGATAGGACCGGAGAAAAACGCCATCGCTGCGCCTAGCGCCACCATGGCGGCCCCGGCCACCTCAGCGTTGTCTGCCAAGACCACCAGGACGTCAGCGGCCCCTTTCACTGCATTGAGCAGTGTTGTTCCGATGTTGACAGCCACCTCCAGGAACGCCGGGTCTGACAACTTGAGGATCAGATCACCGAAGGCCTGCGAGAGCTGGAAAATCGCCGATTGCAGCGGCCCGCCTGTGGCCAGAAGCTCCTTAAAGCGCAGCGCCGCCTCCTCAAGGGCGGGCGCAACCGCGACGGCCAGTTGGTTGCGAAACCCCTCAGCAACAAAGCCGATGCGTGCCAGTGCATCGTTGGCGCGTTCGACGCTCTCAACCATGTACTGATCGAGAGCCAGCCCAAAATCCTGCACCTCCTGGCGTGCAGCCCGGATCGCATCGCCGCCCTGCATCACCAAAAGAGCCATCTCTTTGTTGCGGATCCCGAGCTGGGTCAAAATGTCGGATGTTTGCTGTGCCGATAGTCCAAATTCCTTGGCCTTGTCAGCAATGGCGGCGAGGCGCTGATCCACATCCATGCCGATCAACTCATCCGCGCTTAGCCCCAACATCTCAAGCGCATCATGGGCCGGGCCGATCCCTTCCCGCGCGGCCTTGCCAAGCATCGCACCCATGCGTTGCATCGCACCGCCGATCTGTTCCGTCGCAACCCCAGCGTCACCACCGGCGATCTGCAAGGCGCGCAGCCCATCAACCGTGCCATCAATTGACCGCGCCATCTTGCCCTGAGCATCCACAGCCTGCAGCCCCTGGCGCGCCATATGGGCCATGCCGAGCGAGGCCGCAGTAAAGGCCCCGCCAGCCGCAATGCCAGCCACCTTTGCGACATTGGCCAACCCACGCAACGTGCGCCGCACACGCGCAGCGCCCTTTTGAAGATCGCGCGGGTCAATACCGATACCGACGCGCAGATTTGTGACGGTCTTATTCACGACGACGCAGCGCCCTCTCTGGCCTTCTTCAAAGCCTCAGGATCCCCGCCAAAGGCGAGGAAGAATTGATCAATGGAAAGCGCCAGCGCCTCAGGCTCCTGGGCTTGTGACTTTGTCGCGCCACCCAGCAGCGAACGCAGCTCAGGCAATTTGGCGGCACGGGTCAGATTTGCTGTCTGCCAAGCGAGGTAGGTCAGCCGATCCATTTCAAGATCTGCGCGGCGGCGAGCACCATCCAATTCAGCGCGCAACTCGCGCGGGGTGATCTGCCAGAACCGCCCTGGCGGCAAACCGTAGGAGACATAGGTGGACAGCAGATCTAGCCAATCCCACCCGTCATCTACTTTCCCTCGCCATCGCCCTCCTGGGCCTCAGGGAACGCCATTGCAACCGCATCTGCCAGGATCTCAGTATGCCGCCCCTGCAGGGCAGCAACGATCTTACCTGCGTCCTCAAGCGTTGCGTCGGGATTGTCATCCAACATCAGCGCCCAAAAGAATTTTCGCAGCAGCAACATTTTCACATTTGGTTGGCTGACTGCCTCCAGAATTTCGGTGATGGACCGCCCGTCCAACTCCTCCAGCTCGCAGATCGAGTTGACGGTCAACCGCAGCTTTACAGGCTCCCCGTTCAGATCCACAGCGATCTCGCCGCGATGTTTGTTTGCCATGTCTTGGCCTCCTTAGATCTAAAGAAAAGGCCGGGCGTTTGGCCCGGCCTCAGTCTGTTGCGTTGTGCCCCTTAGGGTCCGGTGATCTGTGGCAAGCCGTTGGGCTGCATGGTGAAGGAACACGACAGCTTGTCGCCAGTAACTTCGCCAGGTTCCCAAGCTGTCGGAATACCGTGGAAATCGATCTGCACGCCGCCGCGATAGGTGATCCGCAAATCGATCTTGCCCGCAATGATCGCCGCCAACAGCGGATCTGCTGCGTGTGGCTTGTGGTTCAGGCCGATGTTGACAGCACCCGCATTCAGCATGCCCGCGATATACTCGCGCACATCACCGGGGCTGTTCAGATGCGAGGCATCAATCGCCTCGCGCTCGACAGACGGGGGCTTGATCGAGGTGATTTCACCAATCAGCGTGTAGGTGGTTGAGCCACCATCAACGCCGTTTCCAATCAAAATAGTGGCCCCAAGGCCCGTTTCTGCGCTGGTTACAGGCATGACCTGCCTCCTTTTGGTTAAAGTGAAGGATCGCCCGCCGTCACATTGGCCAGCAGACGATAGGAAAGCGACCGAACCCCATAAAGCACCCGGCCCGCGTCCTGCACGGTGTTGGTGGCCTCCAGGTCAATCGCATGACAGGTGCCCGACAAAAGGCCGGATCCCAAAATTTCGCGTTCAATGAGGAGCTGTAGATCATCAAGCTGATCCTGCGGATCGCCCTTGTCAGCCGCCAGCATCACGATTTCAAAGCGAGGGGTGCGATCAACGGTTTGCAGATCACGTCCAGCAACCTGTTCCCCGTTGTTGTAGATGTAGACCGCAGGCAGTTTTTCCGGTGCGACCTTCAACCCCGCAGGAGGACGCCGCAAAATCGTGACAGGCACAGGCACCTGGTCAACGACCACAGTCAGCGCCGCATTCTCCAGGAGATCCCGCAGGGCATGGCGCTGCGCCTTAACAATATGAGTTTCAGACACGGGTTAGATCTCCTCAAGATCCAGCGTCACAAGGGCGTCAGGCGCGGGGCTGGCGGGATCAGTACGCCCGTAGGCGCGATAGGTTTTGCCATCTCCGGGCAAAATATCATCACCGTCAAAGATCTGATCAGCGTCTGGGCGGTGAAGCTTGAGCTGCGGGCGTGTGACCGCAATCTCTGCGCCGCCCTCGGCAGCGACCACACCCGGAACCTGGCGAAAGATCCCGCGCACCTCATAAGGCCCACCACTTTCCGGCTGGATGGTAACGGGACCGCCAAAGATACCCGAAAGAGTCTTGGCGATCCCGCGAAACGGCCCCTGCATCGATTAGCAGATCACGCCGTCCAGCAGCACCGTGCCGGTGGCGTCAGACGAGCCCGCAGCCAAGACGACACAGCCAACCAGTTTGTTGCTGGTGGCCGTGGTGGTCAGCTTTTTCGCGGTTTCATCCCAGTAGATTTTGGCACCCACTGACCAGGACTGGCCGGTCGCTTTGGGGCCAGTGAACACGCCCTTGCGCACCAAGGTCACCGTTTCGCCAGCCTTGACTGCGCCCGATGCAACACCGAACAGCGCGCCCTTCAAGACCATTTCACCAGATGCAATATCCGCGTCAGCGGTGACTGAGATGTTGTCACCCTTTTGAACATAGTTTTTCATTTCGCGTCCTCTCAGGTTTCGCGGTTAAAGAAAACCCGTCCGAGGCAGGAACCTCGCGCGGGTGATGTTTAGAGGGGAGCCGTCAGGCCAGATCAGCCGTGGCGGTAGGAACCGCGGAACTCAGCGGCAGCACCGCCGAAGATATGGCGGGCGGTCATCTTGATCACGTCGGGGTTCATCCCCTCATTGATCACCACCGAAGGGGCCTCATAGCCGTCCAGATAAGCATGCTCCAAAGGCGGCAGGTCCGAGCTGAACAGATACCAGTGGGTATCCGACCCACCGGCAGCAGCCCCCAGGCGAGCCTCAGTTACCGGCGTCAGGGTTTTGCTAAACGGGTTGGCGTCAGCCATCTTGGTGGGCACAGCCTCGGCCACAAACTGCAGCATGGACGTTTCCAACGCAGGCGGGGCGTAGATCAGATCCGGCACAACTTCGATGAAGTCATCCTTGTCTTTGGAACCAACCGGGCGCTGTTCCCACATGGCCTTGCGGCCCTTGGCGACATTGGTGACCGTAATGCCCCCGGTGCCACCCAGGTTCTTGTGATCAGCATGGAACAAGGCCGTGCCATTGATCTCCGCATTGTCGCGGATCAACTTCCACATCACCTTGCTTTCCAGCGTCGAAGCGCGCATCGCAAAATCACCCGGCAGGCGCTCAAAGACGCCCATGTCATCGTTGATCACCGCTTTCAGGGTGATCGCCAGGTCGCGGCCATACTGCTCAACAGCCAGCTTGGTGGCTTCATCCTGCAAAACAGCACGCTGGTATTCGCCATTTTCATCAACCTTCTTAAACTCAAGATCACCACCGAAGTTGACGGAGTGCAGAGCGCGGAAATCGGTTGCAGTACGGCGGCGCGACAGCTTGCGCCAGGACTGCGGACGACGCTTATAGGACCCGCGCAGGGTCCGGTTAAGAACCTCGCCCGTGATATAGGCAAAATCACTCACACCATGTGCGCCGCCGGTCATCGAAGTTGAGATCATGCCGCGACGAATTGCCGACATTTCGTCATATCCGAAGCCACCGCCGGAAAGTTGCATGGCCAGGGATTTGAGACGCAGACCGCGATAGCTTTCCGCCGGGCCTTCCAGAGCATAAGCACCCGGATTGGCCTGGTGCATCAGAGCGCCGATCATGCCTTCCATGCGGGTATCAGTTTCATCGCGGGTGATCTGCACGCGGCGGGTCTGCGGCTGGTGACTTGCGGCAGCGGCCATCACCACTGCGCGCGCCTGGTCAACGGTGCTGCCGTTATTTACCAGGTCATCAATCGCCCCCGGCTCCATATGCATGGCGAAGGGCGCAGCCATTTCGCGGATCTCGGCGCCACGGGCACGATCAGCCGCCAGAGCGGCAGCGACCTCCGATGCGACCGTAGTTTGACCAGCCTGCATCACTGCGCCGGTTTGACCTTCTGCAGGCACGCCGTCTGCACCCGACGCAGCAGCCGCCTGCCCGCCGTCATCAGGTGCGCTGGCACCGGCAGTGCCAGCCGGTGCGGTGCCTTGATCGCCGCCTGCCATAGTGGTGGCTGCGGGATCATTCACCGGGGCACCCGTTTGGGCACCCGTCTTGGGGTTTTTCTTAACCATCTGAGGCTCTCCATTGGAAAGGGGCGCATCTGCCCCGGTTGCAGCGCCCGAGGCGCTGTTGCTGTCTGACGCCTTGGCGGCATCAAATTTCATCTGGGCGGCGCGGACCCGGCCCGCCGCCTGCATCATGGCGATCTGCGCCTTTTGGTGCATTTCTGAGGCGGGCAGTTCTGCGCCCGTTTCACAGTCAACGCTGACCCGATCCACAAAGCCCTCCTCAACCGCCTGTGAGGCCGAGAAGGTGATCCCTTTGCGCATGATCTCGCGGGCCTGCGCCTGCGTCTTGCCGGTGCGCATCGCATAGACAGAGGCATAGACCTCGGCCAAAGCCTCAAGATCCTCAAGCGTGGCCTTGATCTCGGCAGGGTTGCCATAGGCCCCGGTTGATGGGTCATGCACCAGCATGACCGATCCCAGCGACATTTCGATCTGGTCGGCGCTCAGGATCATCAACGAGGCCGCCGAATGCGCCGCCCCATGGATCTTGATTGTGACCTCACCCGGATAATCGGCAATCGCTGCACGGATGGCTTCGCCTTCGAACGGATCCCCGCCGTCGCAGTTAACCCGCAGTGTCACCGGGCCATTGTTGAACTGCCCGAGCGCCTGATTGACCATTACTGAGCTGAACAAACCTTCATCCTCAGGCCAGATCCAACGATCCCGCATGATGGTGCCAAACAACAGGATCTCGCCGCCCTGGATGAGCTTATTTCCCTTCATCGCCTTCTCCTTCGGCTGGTTCACTGGGGGATTGTTCTTGGTTGGTGCGCTTAGCCACGCGCTTGGCGCGCTCAGCGTCCCGCACTTCGTCCTCCTCGATCTCCTGATCGATGATCTCGGGATCCTGGCCCATTTCGCGGATAGATCGCTGGCGGCTGGTCAGCCCCTTGTCGATCTTCTCGATCACGGGTTTCATCTCGCGCGAGGGATCGATCATCGGACGCGCGGGCGGCGTCCAATGGATCGCAACGCCTTTGTGCGCGCCAGGCGTCAGCCGATAGGCCTGCAGCGCCCATTTCGCCACGCCATCGCAAAACTGACCAATCATGACCCGGCTCTGCCAGGTCTTGATGTTCGCATCCATTTCGATGCGACCCACCTTGGAGCTGGCGAAGTTGACCCGGCTCAGATCCCCGGCCAGCGCCTCATAGGTGATCCCCAGCCCCATCGCGATGGCGACCAGGGCAAGCCGCACAACAGCATCAAAATCGCCTACATCCGGCGGGTCAGAAAAGTTCATCTCCTGACCATCCTCAAGGTAGACAATCCCACCAGGGCGCATCTCACCCACACCAGCCGCCTTTTGCTCCTCGCTCAGGCCAGCGCCGCTTGTGCTTTTGACCACACCCACCAGCAGCGCAGAAATCTTTTGCTTGAGGAGCTGAGCCTCCAGATAGTCGCGCATCTCACCCATCGTGAGCATGACCGGCGCGAGCCAGGGAACGCCGCGTGTTTGCCCTGGGCGTTCTAGTCGCTTGATGTGCAGGACATTGTCAGCCACCCAGCGATCCGACTTGATCTTGATCTTGCGCGAGGATGAGCCGGGGTGCTGTTGATAGATGTGATAGGCAACCACATGGCCCCCATCATCATATTCAATTCCGTCGCGCACCTCATTGCCGCCCGGCCCTGTAGTGACTGTCGGATCGAGGTGATCGATTTCCAGCACCTCGATCTGAAACGGCAGATCCAGGCCAGCACGCGCCGGGCGATTGTGGCGCAGCACCAACACCTCGCCGCTCTCAAAGACGGCATCCTGCACCAAGGATTGCGCTGAGAAAATGTCGTGTTCGCCGTACTTATCCAGCGACTTGGATTTGAGGTGGCCAAGGATCCGCGTCGCAGCTTTGTCGCGCTGGCGCTTGTTTGCGCCTTGAACAGAGGGCTGGATCCCCTGCCCCACCACGTTGTTGGTGGTCACCGATTGTGCGCGCTTGGCAAAGGGCGCATTGCGCATCATATCGCGGCTGAGCTGACGCAACCGGGCGCGACCGGCCAGACTGGCTGCATCCGCATCCGTTGCCGGGGCCTTCCAGCTTTTCAGACGCGGGCCACGTCCAGCGCCGTCGAAATTCATCAAGATCCGGGCGCGCGCTTTGGCCTCGATCCGATCAAGGCCACGACGCGGCGCAACCGCCAAGATCGCCCGATCCAGCATATTCGCTGTGTTGAAATGCATCATGATCAGAGCCCCCGGCTGGTCGAAGGCACGAAGATCTGGCCGATACCTGAGGGCGCTTTGGACGGGGAAAGCGCCCGCTCGATCTCATTGCGAATGCTGCGCATATCGCTCAGGCTGCGATATTTCACCATTTCGCCCTGGATCATCGCCTGGTCAGCCCCGCTCGCAATTGCCGCGTTGATGTTGTCGAGATCGTCGTGGGAATAGGCCATCAATCACTCCAGATATGACATGCGCGTGGGCGCACGCCGTTTGGGCCGTGCGGGTTTGGGCGCGGGTTTGGTGGTTTCATCGCTCGCCTGAGCAACGGCATAGGTGTTGGCCCACCCCTCCAGCGCCCATTCAGGCAACGAGGTGGCCGAGGAGAGACGATCGAGGCCCTTGTGTTCAGCGACGGCAAGGGCATAGCTCGACAGGTCGATACTTTCGTTGCGCGGCATTCCGGGGCGCTTTTCATAGCCGGTCGACTTGCGCACCTCAGCGGTGAACTCTTTGAGGTGGTCATCTTCCATCCAGAGCGGCACTCGCTGCGATCCCGGTCCGCCCTCAGTTCGGCCAAGGGCGGCAAACAGCGTGTCCTTGTATCTGTCGGTCGCAATGTTGAGCAGCCAGATCGCGCGAGGCTTGTCACCCTTGCTGGCGCGCGAAGGCTGTTTATACCAACGCCGACCATCGACTTTGAAACCGCCATAGCCCCGAATGAAGAACCAGCGATCTTTCTCCCCATCAGCCTTGCGCGCTGACCAAAACGCATCTGCGCGGTCAGAGACGCCAGGTTCGCCGTGGAAGTCACACCCGACAGCCATAGGCATCAAAGCATGCTCCGCCCCCTCAACCGGATAGGCAAATGCCTCTGACAGCAGAGGCCGAAGGACCCCCCAATCCTCAATGAACTTTTCAGGCTGCAGCCCGCGATCCGTCGCACCTGGCGCATCTGCTGGTGGCGTATGCAGATCAAACCGATCAATCGGGACCCGTTGACCATCCAACCCAAAGGCCATGACCTGGACAACAAAGCGCCCCTTTTGCACATCAACCGCCGCGATCAGGAAACGCGCCCAGCTCGGCGCAACCTTTTTGGGGATCTCCAGCCGCGCGGCTTTCAGATCCTTGAGTGATAGCAAGGCTTCGGTTCGCATTGCCTGTGGCAGGTAGGGCCTGCCAAGATCCGTGTTGACCACGACTTTGAGCTGTTCTTCATCGCCGGTTGCCTGCAGCGCCCTCTGGGCCGTTTCGTATTTTGCAACCAGGCGCGTCCATGAGGCAAAAGCCGCTGCGGCCCCATCCAGCATGTAAGACACACGCTCGGATTTAAGCACGTCGCCGCTTTCGATCCGGGCCAGACCGCCCGCCGCCGTTTCATGCAGCCAATAGCCTTTGCGGTTCAGTGCTACCTTTTCGCTGGCCTCGATCACGCCACCGCAATCATCATGCGGGCAAACCATGTAGGCTTGTTCACCGGCCTCTGCAAGCAACAGATCCTTGTCATAGACCAGGTAGTCAAACGAAGGTGAGAACGGCTCACCGCAGCAAGGACAATCCCAATACCACCGCCCCCGCGTACCGCCGTTGTAGAGATCCACAATCCCCGCCGCTGGCGGGGCCTCATGCGGCGTTTGTGCTTGCCACTCGGGATCCGTAATCGGATGACCGGGCGAGCTTTCCGCAGCGGTCATCCCGCGAGAGCCAAGCGTTTCGTTTCGCTTGGCCCCCATGCTAAAGGGCGTCCCTTCCTTACCGATCGTCAGCGGCATCCGGTCAAGGTCTGTAAACAGCACTGTACGGATGGTGCGGCCCGAAAGGTTGGCCTTTGTCGGCGGGCCGATGGTCAGCTTTGCGCCGCCGATAAACTTCTTTGAAAGCATGTTGCGATCCGACCGGCCCATGCCCTGGCGCTTGGCCAGTTCCGGGCTGTTTTCGATCATCGGCAACAGCTCCTCATCGACCCACTTTTCAGCGGTGCTTTCTGTCATATGGGTGATATGCATCACCCCAGGATCGCAAGTGATCCCGTGATTTACCCCCTGCAGGATCACCACCGTTTTGCCTGTCCGCGCTGGACCCGCAAAAACCCACTCGCGGTAAAGCCGCGAGGCCAGCATATTGGCTGGCTCGATCATGTAGGGCGTGACCTCTGGGTCAAAGCCAGACCACCGTCCGTTTGCGTTCACCTTCATGAACCGGGTTGCAGCCGCCACGACACTCATGCGGGTTGCCGGCAACAGCGAAGCCAGACAACGCCGCAGCACATCGCGCGCAGATGTGAACGGTGGCAGCGGAGCCAACACCGGAGATTGCCCAGCCGGGCGATCAGGGATCTGCATCAGATTAAGCGCCTGTCGCCTTCATCAATCACACCCTCAACCTGCCCCAGGTGCGCCTCGCTCAGGCGATCATGCATCTCCTGCATGACACCGTCGCAATAGCCAATCGCGCGCTCGACCTGTTCAGGTGACAGGCCGAACTCGCGCTCCATCCAATCCGGCAGGCCGTCCAATGCTGAACGCACCTCGCCAAACACCGCATCCATAAGATCCACCATCTCCTCGACATGCACCAAGGCACCACGCTTTTGCGCGGCCTGCATGTGCAGCAGCTCGGCCTGTGCCATCTCTCGCATCTGGGCGGGCGTCATACCGGCGCGTTCAGATCCTGCACCAACGTTCAGATATTTGGCCCGCTCCTGCTGGACGAACAGATCCGCTGCGGCCTGTGATTGGCGCTCGCTTTCAATCTCAGCGTTGCGCCAGGCTTTGCAGTCCGACAGGTAGAACTGATAGCTTTTGCCGTTGGTGCCTTTGCTTTCCACAGGCATGCCTTTGCGGATCCACTTATCGATAGTGTTTTCCGAAACGTCGAAACAAAGGGCGATCTGCCCCCGGTTCAAAACCGGTTCATCACGGGGCGGCTCAGTCTGGGCGCCGGTCTCCTGCAGATCCTCGCGTTGATCCTGATCGATCGCCGCGCATGCATCCACCTGATCGCGCGCGCCTGCGCCCGGATCCCGCTCGCTCAAGCCTGTTCCTTTCCCGGCCTACCCTGCAGCGCCCCAGCAGGTAACAACAACATCAACCCTAATCTGCACCAAACGAGATCATGAAACTCATCAATTACACGGGGTGCGAATTACCCCCGTGAGGCCCCTCCCCAGGAAGGACCCAAAGGGGTCTATTTGGCGGTTCGGATTGCTCTTTGAAGGTGGCGGGCCAGTTTTGGTGCAAAGTCCTGGCTCACCACTCGCTCGATAGGTTTTCCCACGTTCAGCTTGGCGCGGTAGTTCGCGGCAGAGCTGGACAGGTGCAGCACCTTTTTGATCTTTCGGTCTTTGCGAGAATAAATCCCCGGAGACAGATGCCGACCCTCCCTCGCTACAAAGTAGCTCTCGCGTTTGCCGTGGCGGGCCTTGGATTTCTTTGTTTGGTTTTGCGCGCTGTCGCGCTGTGCCTTCACACCTGACAGCACCCGCTGGAGCTGACCCGGTGACACGTTGCCATATTTGTTCAGACGCATGCCCGATGCAGGCGTGACCGTGCGGAAGTGGCCCGAGTAAGGCAGACGTTTGGACAAGAGCTTTTCCAAACCCGTCTGAGGACGCACGCCCCCTTGGCTCTGGGTCTCCAGGTAGTTGCGGCGGCCTACCGCTGTCTTGCGTTCGATCAGGGCAAAGAGGTTCCGCTTACTGGCCCGGCGCAGGTAAAACGCTTTCTTGGTCCAGCGCGTGGGGTTGTCGAATGTATCCTCGATCTCTCGCTCGACTGCATTGAGCGCATCCACCCCGATCTCATTCAGGGTCAGCATCATGGCAAAGGGGATCTGGTTTGCGAAGACACGACCGACTGCCCGCTCGGCCTCTCGCGTATCAAGCTCGATCTTCACCACCGAACCCCCTTTGCCATCCCTGCATGAACCCGTGGCAGGGCCACGTAACAACAAAGGCCCGCGCGTTGCCGCCGGGCCTCTTTGGGGGTGGTGATCAATTGCAGTAGCACTGGCTTTCGCAGGGCGGCGATTGCCTGGTCGCGAAAGCTGGGGTCCTCGGTTTGCCCTTCCAGGCGCTTGGCCTGTGAGTACCTCTTTGGCAGGGACCGCATTGGATCATCCTCTTTCGCCATTACCATCGTGAATTGTATTGCGTCAACCCCCTTGAGGTTCAGGTTTGGGTTGAGGTTTGTGGCGACGGGACAGCGCGCAGCCCACCGCCTTTGAGGTCGAACAGATCCATTTCAACCGAGGTGGCCCGCCCAAAAATACTGACCAAGATCTCGGCCTGCCTGCCCCGGATCTGCTGTACCTGGGCGCTGAACCCGGAGAAAGGACCGGCGGTCACTGTCACCTCATCCCCTTCTGAAAACTCATGGCCTGTACGCATGTAGCGCGCATAGCTGTGATGCTGCCCCCGGCCCGCCCACTTGCGCATAAAACCTTTGATCGCCCGCTCGGCAATGATCGCGGGGCGTCCCTGATCGCCTAGCAGACCCTGCACTACCTCCAGCGCCATCAACTCCGGGAAGCGGTTGCGGTCATTGGCCCAGCCAACAAACATCCAGCCTGAAAGCATCGGGCGCGGGATCAGCACGCGCTCAGGCTTGCGGGGGTTCACTTGTCGCCAGACTTTTGTCATGGGCTGGAACACGCGAAAGCCTGCGCGCTGCAGGATCAGCTCTGGCACAGAAACCCGTTTGCCAGTGCCCTTGATCGCGCGTATGCAGAGATGGCCCGCCCGGTCGCGATAGGTTTCATATTCCGCGCCCATCAACGCAGTGCGCCGATTGGGGTTGCGGGGCTGGTTAACCCGCACCACAACCCAGATCAAACGCTCGCCCTCACTGCCCTGATCCATCGCCATAACTGCCTCGCTCATGTCGCTCATTGCGTTCATTGCTGCCTATTCCGCCGTTTTCATGGGGCGTAACGTTTTTTGCCTTACCGTTACGCCACCGTTACGCCCTTCGTTTCGCCCTTAAGGGCCTGTCTCTATTAATCTTTTTCGCAAAAAAGGTAGTTAAGTAACGGTGTAACGGTGTTTTTTTACAGTTCACAGGTGCGCAGCCGCATTGGGGGTTTGCCCAAGTTCACCGTTACGCCGTTACGCCCGCTATAATCTAAAAAATTGTAGTTTACTTTCAGTCTGTTATCCCCGTAACGCACGCCGTAACGGTGGCGTAGCGGTCCTTGGGAAATCGTTACACCTCGATCAGCCCATCCTCGGAAGTCTCGGACGGCTGGTAGCCCGGCAGGTGATGCGCAGGCACAATGAGGCCCCGCGCAGGCTTGCCAGCCACGCGAATGGACTTCGGGGATGGCTTGACATCGCCAATGGTATCCAGCGCGGCTCTGTGACCGCCCTTGATCCAGCCGGAGCCAGCCAGAACCCTGCTCAGCAGCGGGTTCTCTGCATTGGCGATGAACATATCGCGTTGATACCGTGGCCCCGGCTGGATCCTCACACCGATCCTGCCCAGCATGCGCTGATCATCCGGCTCTGGATCCTTTTCTGCCCTCTGGGCCTTCTGGATCAGCTCAGCGACCGTAATCCGCCCGCCATGATCCTTTTCGATCAGACCGGCAAAAATGGCGCGCAAACAACGGTCTCCATCACTCTCCTCATCGGCCTCTTGAGAGGCCGCGACAAAGGGCAGAGCGATTTTGCGCGCCAGCTCAAGCCGATCTTGGCAGGCCTCGCCGGTTTTTGGATCACACAGCGGGAGATCATGCAGCATCAAATCCCACCCGGCCAAAATCGCCCCGACAGTGTCGCCTGTGCGAGAGGGTGCGCCGAGGCTTTGCACCAGGCCATTGTAGACCTGAAACGTGCGATCCCAGCGCTGCGGGGCCAAGGTGATCATGCGCCGCCAGATCTCTGGCCCTAGCGCCTTTGCGTCCGCCTGCAGGTTGGCCAGGATCTGCGCCGCTGCCGCCGGGTTGTCGCTCGCCTGTCGCTCATTCATCGCCAGGATCACGAAACGGGATCTATCGGCAGGTGTCATATGAGCCGGGATGATTGCTGCAAGAAAACCAGCGCCATAGAGTTCAAAACTCACCCCGCCGTGGTCTGAGGTGCCGCGTTCAACCTTTGCTCCATCAGAGCCAGACATGAGCCGGAACAGCGCCACAACATCACTGATAGAGCCGTGATCATCGCCCTCAGCTTCATCAAAGATCCGGGCAATGGCCTGCCGGTTGGTGATCTGCCGGATCGAGGCGGCAGTGGCCCCGTTCTTAACCCCGGTAGACATGCCCCCCAAGAGATCCGAGACAAGTTTGGTGAGTGTGGTTTTGCCGGAACCATGCCGACCGCGAATATAGCAGTGGGTACGCCAGGATGGATATTGACCCAGCACCGCCTGGCCCACCCAGCCCATGATCGCGTCAGCATCATGTCCGCTCCCCCAACTCCACGCATCGCGGATCCGGTCACGCACGTGCGCCAGGTCCTCAGCAAGGGCCGGTCTGGCGGCTGGCGGGGGCTTGGCTGGAACAGCCGGATAGAGTGCATCACCGACCCGACGACCCCGGCGGCGCTCTCCTGATCCAACAATAATCTCTTCACCCAGATGCACCACCGGATGTTCGGTCGACCCACGCCAGGTGCCGAAATGGCGCATTGAGGTCGAAGGGTCAAAGAGCGGCAATTCAGAACAGGCCTGCATCAACACATCTGCGGCAAGGGCGGCGTTGAATCCTATGTCTTTGCTCTTTTTTGCGCCGATCATCGATAGCGAGGCCATCGGGTCCGGCGCACCCGCAAAAAGCGCCACCAGGTTGGACCGCGAGGCCATTGCCGAGGCGGTCAGCTCGGCCTTTTCTCCACGCGCGGTCAGAAAGTGAAACTTGCCATCCGCCTGGCCCAATGGCTGGACGGGAAAGCGCGGGGGCAAAATGCTGCCCACCTCATCCTCATCATCGACAAACCCGCCACCTGCATCATCATCAAGATCCGTGGCGTTGCGCAGAACCTCACCAACCCGCTCAAATCCATCATTCATTTTGTTGCCCCCATCAGCATGTCATTCAGGTCTTGGCCCTTTGCAGGCTCTACAATTTGGAACCGTTGACAGGTCGAGCACTGCGCCTTTGCACGGCGCAACCCTGCCTCTAACTTGGTTCGGGTTTCTTCAATCTTTCCATCGGCATCCATGATGAAGATGAAGCGGCGCACGCCCTCTGGCGGTACAAAGGCTCTCTCATCCTCAAGATCCGGTTGACCGAGCTGTCGCTTGCCATCCACACGCGCGAATTTGCCGTGCATGTGGCCAAGGCTGATCCCCGCCCAATAGGCCGTGTCCGGCCCGAAGATCTCGCGACCGGCAATGGCGGCAGTGAGGGTGGTTTCGATCCCCTCACCCATCACCAGGGTTGTGAACTTTGGCGGGGTGATCAGCCGGATCGCGCCCCGCCGCTGTGATCCGCGGGTCAGCTTGTTTGTCTGGCGCACGCCATCCAACAGGATCTCGGGCTTGCCTTTAGGGCGGCTCAGATCAAACCAGGTTTGATGCAGGCAGCGGAACTTTCCATCATCGCCCTGGATCGCCGCTAGCATCACCGGGCCCCGGTGCAGCTCCAGCGTGCGCCAGCGTCCGTCAATCTTGCGGCGCAGCTCATAAGGATAATCCGGCAGGTAGCGCAGCACCACGGGCAGATCCCGAAGCGCCCGGCGCGAGATCCCACGCAGTGCCAAATAGTCACGAAGCGGGGCGCGATCCTCGCCGCGCGCGCGCATCCATTGGCCACGCGCCAATTCAATCGCCTCCTGGCGACGGTTGGCTTTGTTCCGCTCGGCCTGATCATTCCGGCGCTTTCGGGCAGCGCGCTGGCGCTCGAGCTCGGCCTCAGTCACGGTGTAAGACACATCGCCCACGAGGTAGCGAACCGCCTCTTTGAAGCTCACACCCTGCACCACCATCACCAGGTCGATGGCCCCGCTGCCTTTGGCGTCATCGCAGCCCTTGCGGCAGAAAAAACCGCCATCGCTCAAGTTGATGTTGAACCGATCGACCGGCCCAGATCCGGGCGTGTGCCCAGCAGATCCACACTTGGGGCAGGCTCCTGACGCCCAACCGCTGGCCGTGATCAATTCAAGGTCAAGCCGTTCGGCAACCAGCTCAATCCGCATATCGCGGCATTGCTCAATCGCGGCTTTGAAGGCCAAGTTTCGGGGGTGCTGAGGGGACCGGCGATCAGCCATCCCGTGCACCCCCCGTAACATCGCGCCACTCAAGATCCAGATCACCCAAACGAGTGCGGAAAAACCGTTTCACCTCATAACTCAGTCGCGCCTCAGCAGCGTTGCGTTTATTGGCCCCGCGCGCTTGTGCGTAGGCCCCCGCAGCATCGGCTACACGTTGAAAACCCTGGGGCACATCCTGCAAGTATGGATCAACCTCTTTCATCATGCGCTGCATCATCTTGGCATCCGCATCATCAAAACCGGTGAGGCTGACAACCGTCGCGATGTGCAGGCACATCTGGCGGGCAAGAACGTCGGTGGTTTTGTCCGATGCGGTCATGCCAGATCCGCCCGTTGCTGCCAGTCAAATTCGGCCTGCATTTGATCCAACACCCGCTTAGGCGCGCGCGGATCGACGGCAGGGCACCATTCCAAAATGAAATCCTGCAGGCCCGCCCCAGCGGTTGCGGGATCCCGATCGCATCCTGCCATAAATGCCTGGACCGCCGCGCGGGCCTCTGGATCCTCTGGCACCCAAGCCAGCAGCGCAGCGTATAAATCCAATCTGTCCGGCGTGCGCAGGTATCGTGCCCGCGCCTTAAGGGCGACAGCGGTTGCCGCCAGACCAAAGGCTACTCTCGGATCAGCCTCACTCATGGCGCGCCCTCGCTTCTTCGCTTGCGGAGATCCGCGCCTGCAGCAAGGCCGTTGAGGCAGCACCGACATAGCGGCGACCGGCACGCGCCAGGGCGATCCGGGCCGGGTCCTCTGCCTCATACTTCCCAACCCGATAGGCCAGCTGTGCCGGCGCGATTTTTTCTCCAAAGGCCCGCAGGTCGCGCCGGTCGCGATCCCGGCATGCCGAGGAACAATAGATCTGCCACTCGCGCGCAGGCGCGAAGGGCTTAGAGCAGTACGGAAGCGCGCAAATTCCGGGCGTGTGCAGGGGGTGATCGCGCAGCTCACGGAAAGCGACCTCGCTGAACGCTTCCAGGTCAAGATGCAGGCCCCGCGCATTCGCGGTCGGTGGTGCTGGCTTGGTCATGGTGCCAAACCCCCTCTAGCAGGCCTCTAGGCGGCTTTTTTTGAAATCCACATCTTCACAGGTCGGCAGTTCAAGCGCGCGCTGATGGGCCCGCAGTGTGCCGACGTAGAACTCGCCCATTTGGGATGAGGAGAAAGGCAGGGCGCGCTTGGCCACCGGGGGAAATGCGACCAAGAAGTGATTGGGGTGATGGATCATTTGGCTGCCCCCTTAAAAGGCAGATCTGGCATCGGCACTGCATCAATGTCAGAGACATCGATCCCAAGCTTACGACACTCGACCCGGCGCTGTTTGTGTTGACGATGCCAAAGGTCGAGGGACTTGGCCGAAACACGAAGCCCCTGCGCGCGTGCAAATTTAGTTGTCAGCAAATCATATGCGCGCGGAATTTCACCTCGACGACACCATGACCATGCGGTGACATAGTTCACGCCATAAGCGTTTTCGATTTCACCGATGGTTGCCCAAAGTTCGAAATATCGTTTATCCATAATTTGCAATTTATACATTTTGAATTATCAAGCAATACAAAATGTATAAATTTTCGCACTATGTACGATCACATGGACATTTCGAATAGACTTCGCCAAGCACGCATTGATGCAGGGTTCCGCTCAGCCTCTGAGGCGAGCAACCGCTTCGGGTGGACGGCACCAACGTATTCCGCTCACGAAAACGGTAGCCGCGCGCCAAAACCAAAGGACATCGAAAAGTACGCAACTGCGTTTCGAGCGGACCCATGTTTCATCACGTTTGGAATTGAACATCAGCCGGAGCGTGTCGCGGGAATTGGAGACAGCGCACTGCGTCAGGTGATCGAGTTTGTGATGGAACACGACGGAGCACGAACAGCTCCGCCGCGAGAAATTGCAGATCTAATTATCGATCTATGCCATTACGTATCTCAATCGGGCGAAGCCGGGCTGGGCGAAATTGTAAACTTCGAGATGCGCCGCCGCGCCGCTCAATCAAAATAGCATTCGCTTCGAGTTTCTCACTTAGCTTTCCGAGGTCAAGACACAGATAACCCACCTCTTTTGCCGAGAACTTGCCGATCACCCGTTCGCGATGGACCAAGGGTTCCAACCCCAAAGCTGCATAGGTTCTCCTGACCGGGTTCTTTACCCAAGCCCAGACACAAATACTTTCCCATCCAAATTTGTGTGCGTGATCAATCATCTCGATCATCATCTGGGGTCCAGCACTCGACCGCCTTGCCTCAGGCAAAAAATAGCAGGCATGCAGCTCTGCTTCAGCCAATGGCATATCGGGATCGTTGTTTCTCATTGTGTAAGAGAAACCCTTAACTTCCCCGTCAATCTCCAGGGCCAACACAATGCCATCATTGTGATCCGCAATCCGCTTCCGCCAATGCATCCTGCGATGCTCTACCCCTCGCAACTTATGAAGCCCCTTCGGCAAGTAGGGATAGCATTCTGTCCAGCAATTAACGTGTATCTGCGCGATCCCCTCTACATCTCGCATAGAAGCAGGTCGTATTTTATACATTTTGTCGATTCCTTGTGATATGCATTGCTCCAACCATACAACTCAAAGAAGGGCAGAACTCATGAAGCATGCAGATCCCATTCAGCTGAGAGAAAGGCTGGAAGGCCTCGGGAGCCGTAGGAGGACGAACGATCGCGAGAAGGCAAAGGCAACTTCTGCTATGCTCTTGCTTGCTACTTTTGCGTTAGGTGCTGCGTTGTCTGCGGCCGGATTTCTCCTGATCTTGGAACCGAGCGCACAACTCAGCCAAGATGGGATTGATTGGCTCGCCCTTGAGATCGCAGAGAAGCACGATATACCGCCCTCAGCAGGGATGCGGCTGATCGAGGAGCGGATCTTTCAGAATTGGGGAGCACCCCTAACGATTGGCCACTGAAAAGGGCTGCTCAATTGAGCAGCCCTTTTCAGTGAGAAGTGAGAAACTTACATCTTTATCGGCGTTGCTTCATAAAACACAAAGACTAAGTCGGTCGACGCCGAACGTTTCCAGTGAACCGAAACATCCATCCCCCTTACTGTGAGCTCAACCATCCCGTAATGCCCGGTAAACTCAAGCCTTGCGACGATCGCCTCATTAATCTCCGACATGAAGTGGTTTGACACTAACACTTCGCCGCCCTTCGCAAGAAGCACACCACAGAACCCGCAGGTTTCGACTTTCGGCAAGAGCGCCTCAGGATCGGCCATCAGTGCGACGACTTCCTGGAAGCGGCCATTCCCGTTTGGCACTGCCATCGTAAGCGGGATCGTTACCCGGCCCGACTGTTTGGCAACGATCGGACTATTAACGATCATCTGTTTGGAAGCTGCATTTGTAGTCGAGGAAAAATACGCCCGTCTAGACAGATCCGAAGCTCCCAAGAACTTAACCATATTGAAGCTGTCAAAACGTAGCTGCCCCTCGTTATCGATTGCCAAGATCGACCTAAACGGAGGCGCCTTATTAAGAATGCGCGCCAACGCCCTATGACCTTGGACCGATCCAATGTCAGGGTTAGACGCGACAAAGTCTGCCGCCGAACGCAAAATGTGTTCGGCCAACATCAACCGAGCTTCACCCACTTCGGCCACAAAATCTACTGTTGCGCGAGCGCTGGGATTGCCAGTTGCCGCTCCCGAAAAGAGAAAAAAACAAAAAATCAGTCTGAGTACCGACATAATTACCCCGGCATATCTTCCAGTTTTTTCTACTCTAAGCTTGATAGTCGGCATAGTATTTTTTCCTGGCTCACTACATCTACAGTTGTATTATACATTTCGCATTGACCAATCAATGCAAAATGTATAACTTCAGCATTGTGCATTTGCCGGAGACCCATTTTATGACACCACTTTCCCAAACCGATGCCGCATTGACCCCGGCTGAGCTGGTCACAGACGAGATCCTTGAACGCCTTGAAACGGGCGGATCTGAGCGGCTGCTAGGCGAGATCTCAGCAGAGGACCAATCCACTCTCGCAATGCTTTTGCCAGACATGTGCCAAGAGCTGCGTGCGCTACGCCGCATCACACAGGCGCTCACCCGCGCCTGATCCACCACCAAAAATCTAATCAATTCGAATTGGAGATCTCATGTTCTACCAAACCCAAAAGTGCGCTCTGTTCATTGATGGCCAAAGCCTTTTCTATGCTTGTCGTGAGTTGGGCTTTGCTGTCGACTACCAGGCCCTGCGCAACTACTTCGCAGAGGCAACGATGCTTGCGCGCGCCAAATTCTACGCGCTCGACCGCGTAGAGGATGGCCAGTCCCCGCTGCGCCGCACCGTTGATTGGCTCACTCACAACGGCTTCAGTCCGGTGATCCTCGATCAGCCCACTGTCGAATGCACCGGAGCAGTAAAACACCGCCAGGCAGTCTTGAATGGACACAAGGCGGTTGACGCCCTGTCGATGGGTGGAGCCATCGATCACGCGGTTTTCATCGACAACAGCCCCTCCCTGATCCCCGTTATTGCAGCGCTCCAGGCGCAAGGGATCACCGTCACCGTGATTTCCACGATTAAAACCGATGTGCCCATGATCGGCCAAGATCTGCGCAGGACTGCTGATCACTTCCTCGATGTGAATGATCTCGCCCAATCAATCCAGTTTGAACCGGCACGCACATCCGTCGCCTAACCCTATCGCCTCTTTCTGGCCCTGCCGTTGCGGGGCCAGCGACGGACGATAGGTCCGACCACCCAAACAAAGGAGACCACTATGGGTCACGTAGAAATCAAAACCGGCGCAGCAATGGACGCCAAGACACCCGTAACCGACAGCGCGATGAAAACCGTGCGTCTCCGCTTCAATCCCTCATCCCTGCCCCAGGTTGACCGGATCAAGTCGCTGGCAGCCGCGCTCATCTCAGAGTGTGAACAGATCAGAGATCAAGGCGAGAGCGGCGCGCGCGAAGCCACAATTGCAATCACTGAAGTTCAGGGTGCCTGCATGTTTGCGGTTTCAGCAGCCACTGCCCACTTGGCCTGACGTCTCTTTCTGGCCCTGCCGGTGCGGGGCCAGCGAGGTGCGCCGGGAGAGCCACCATGTTTGACGGCTTATGTTCAGCAGCAGACCTCGCACAGGCCACGTGCGACCAGGTCCACCATTGCCCACCGAACATGGAAAGCATCGCAGAACCTTCACAACGCCAAGAAGCACCCAAGGTCTCCACTCATGAAAGCCACAATTGAACACCTGCGCGCCAACTACAATAAGGCCAGGGCCCGGGCCGAGAGTGCGCTGCAGGAGCGTGAACGAGCATTCTTGCAGCTACGCGAAGCCGAGATCGCCGAACAAGGCTGCAAGGTCTCGGGCTTCACCATCAACGCCTGCGAAACCTGCGGGCGCGACGAAAGCGAATTTGAAACCTGCCCTCATTGGCCAAAGGAGCAAGGACCATGACGAAATTCTCTGGAAGGACCTTTATCTCCTCTGAGGGCGCCACAGAGCTAGAGAGCATCCGTGTCTCATTTACAGAAAACACCACACCTGGCGCACCGCCCGTTGCCCTGTTAGCGCGGCTGCCGAGTGACGACTGCGGCTGCCCAGAGGAGCTTTGGCGAATTGATGGGCTGTTACTTCTCATCCATTTCGAAGCCGACAGAGAGGGCGAAGCGGTCCTCTATGCAGGTGACTGGGAACAGGAAACCAGCATCGAGGCGCGATCACTGGATGATCTGCGCGCGAAAGCAATCCAATGGCACGCCGATATTGTCGATTTTTCAGAGGGGAACTGATATGCCGAAAGCATGGGCAACCCAAGTTGAAATCCATCGCGCCCTCAAGGCGGTCGAGGAATTTGGCCTTCCGATCCGCGAAATCGAGATCTCAAAAGGATCTGTGCGGATCATTGCATCAGACACCAAGGCCGAGCCCGCCCCGAAAGGGGAACGTGCGCCTAAATCTTGGTAAGTGAGTTACGCAATGGTGAAGATTGAATTTCCCGGCCTGCTAATAGAGCGCTTGCCGTCTGGGCAGGTCCGCTATCGGGTGCGCGTCGAGGGCAACAAACGAAAGCGCATTCGGATTAAAGCCGTTCCAGGAAATCCCGATTTCACTGAGCAATACTTCGCTGCACGTGCTGGCATCGAACCAGGCAATACGGTTGCGCCGGAAGCCCGCGCGATCCCACGGTCGATCAACTGGCTTCGCTTCAAGTACCTAGCGGCGATGGAAGACCTGGTCAAAAACGAACTCATGTCACCGGACACGCTCAAACAACGCCGCTCATTCCTAGTACGCCTCGCCAATGAATACGGCGACTATTCCATCGACATGCCGCCAGAGAAGCTTATCGAATATCGCGACAGCATGGCATCGACCCCCGGTGCGGCTGACAACATGGTCAAAACCATTCGGGCAATGTACGTCTGGGCGATAGAGCGCGGGATATGCGACCTGAACCCCGCAGCTACGGTTGGCAAGATCAATCCTGGTAAGGGTGGGGCAAAGCCCTGGACTATTGAAGACCTCAAGAAGTTCAAGCAAGCCCACCCGCCGGGAACAACTGCACACCTAGCACTTACGCTTTTCATGTTTACGGCGTGTCGGATCAGCGATGCAGTGCGCCTGGGGCGCCGGAATGAGATTGAGATTGATGGGGTCCGGGCGATTCGCTGGCAACCCAAGAAAAAGGGATCCGCTGAGGTTATCATCCCCATGATGCCGCCCCTTTACCGTGCAAGTCGCGCCGCCAACGTTTTGGGTGAAACTTACCTTCTGACTGACTACGGGAAGCCGTTCAAATCCCCAGAGGGTTTGCGCAATAGAATGAGCAAATGGTGCGACCAGGCGGGCCTTAAAGGGCTGTCCAGCCACGGCATCCGCAAGGCCACCGGCCACCTACTCGCCCATGAGGGATGCACTCAGTATCAAATCATGACCATACACGGCCACACGCAAGCCAAGACCTCAGAGGTCTATACTCAGGGCGTCGAGCGCTGGCGTTTGGCAGCCGATGCGATGCGAAAACTTGAGGGTATGGATTGGTAAAGTGTCCCACGCCCAATTTTTCGTGGGACACTTTTTAACCTAAGCATATGAAATAAAACAAAAATAGGGGATGGGTGGTAGGCCCGGCAGGATTTGAACCCGCAACCAAAGCGTTATGAGCGCTCTGCTCTAACCGTTGAGCTACAGGCCCCCGTGGGTCCTGATTAGGGGGGGCTGGCGCGATGGTCAAGCCACTTCCCCCTGCGGGCGGGCGCGGGGGCGCGCAAGCTGCCGCTGCGTCACAATTTGGAAATGACGCGGCGTCTTAACGCCCGGTTTCTGGACAAACCCCTGCGCATTGTTTCACGTCATCGAAAACGACACATATGTCATCAGGAGGAGGATCCGATGCTTGGTTCCATGATGCATCAGCAGCTGACCATCAGCTCGCTTATCAGCCATGCCGCCCGTTACCACGCCGCAACCGAGGTGGTTTCTGTGGAAACCACGGGCGAGATTGCCCGCAGCACCTGGGGTGAGGTTGAGGGCAATGCCCGCCGGCTGGCCGCCGCGCTGGAGGCGCTGGGTCTGGAACAAGGCGCGCGCTGCGCGACCATCGCATGGAACAACCGCCGCCATCTGGAGATTTACTTTGGCGTCGCCGGTGCTGGCATGGTCTGCCACACGATCAACCCGCGTCTGTTCCCTGAACAGCTGATTTACATCATCAACCACGCCGAGGATCAGGTTCTGTTCCTTGATCGCACCTTCCTGCCGGTGGCCGCCAAACTAGGCGCACATTTGAAAACCGTGAAACATGTGGTGCTGATGGGGCCGCGTGATGAAGAGGCTGCAGCGCAAATCCCGGGTCTGAAATTCTATGATGAGCTGATCGCCGATGCGGATGCCGATTACGTCTGGCCGGCGCTTGAGGAGACCACGCCCTCCTCGCTCTGCTACACCTCTGGCACCACGGGCCATCCCAAGGGGGTTCTTTACACCCACCGCTCGACCGTTCTGCATTCGATTGGCGGCAACCAGCCCGATGGTCTGGCGATTTCGGCACGTGACAGTGTGATGCCTGTGGTTCCGATGTTCCACGTCAACGCCTGGGGCGTTCCCTATATTGCTGCGGCCACCGGCGCCAAACTGGTGCTGCCCGGTCCAAATCTGGATGGTGACAACCTGGCGGGCCTGATCGACGGCGAAGCGATCACGCTGGCGCTGGGTGTGCCGACCATCTGGATGGGGCTGCTGCAGGCGCTGGAGGCGCGCGGATCGAAAGCTGAAAGCCTGGAACGCACCGTGATCGGGGGCTCGGCCTGCCCGCCCTCGATGATCGAAACCTTCCGGGAAAAATACGCCACCACCGTGGTGCATGCCTGGGGCATGACGGAAACCAGCCCGCTGGGCACCCTGAACAACCTGCTGCAGAAACACAGCGACCTGAGTGTGGCCGAGCAGAACAAGATACGCGAAGGCCAGGGCCGCCCGCCCTATGGGGTGGAGCTGCGTCTGGTCGATGAGGAGGGCAACACCCTGCCCAATGACGGCGAAACCCAGGGCGAGCTGCAGATCCGCGGCCATTGGATTGTCGACAGCTACTTCATGATGGAAGACAGCGCGCTGACCGCAGATGGCTGGTTTGACACCGGCGACGTGGCCACGATTGATCCGGATGGCTACATGATCATCCGCGACCGCTCAAAGGACATCATCAAGTCCGGTGGCGAATGGATCTCAACCGTGGAGCTGGAAAACATCGCCGTGGGTCATCCTGCCGTTGCCAATGCCGCCGCCATTGCCGCCCGGCATGAGAAATGGGACGAGCGCCCGGTTCTGGTTGTGCTGCTGGCCGAAGGCGCCACGGTCAGCGAAGACGAGCTGCTGGCCTTTTACGACGGCAAAATCGCCAAGTGGCAGATTCCTGACAAGGTGGTCTTCACCGATGCGCTGCCGATCGGCGGCACCGGCAAGGTTCTGAAAAACAAGCTGCGCGAGCAGTTTGGCGAGGCGCTGATCAACAGCTGATCTCAGATTGAGGTCTGACATCACCTTGCACGCCGGGGTGACCTCCCCCGCCCCGGCACCCGACTTTGGTCGCAAAGCGCGCCTAACCTTTTGCCTATCTCCTGTCCGAATGGTGCAGCGAAATCGGCCTTTGCGCGCCTGAAATTCGTCACAATTTTACGTAATCTTTCTATAAGGCCCGAGCGATACTTCGTGCCCAAGGATGCAATGGAGAAACGCCCGGACCTCCCTTTTAGAAAGGAGGCCCCAGATGGCCCAGATCGTAAAACCCAATTCGAAAGCCACGCCGCCGCAGGCTGGCGCCACCCCGCAGGCGCCTACTCATGACAAACGCACCCATCATCCGCGTTTTGTGTTCACTGACTTTGCGATGATCTAAAGACCTCTGCTGACAGCTCCCTGTCAGGAGAGAAGAATGCGCGCGTGACCTGATGCGCGCCACGGGTTACACCGGGGCCATGACTGCCAGCATGCCCTCAGAAACCTCCCCCGTGAGCACGATCCGAAACCTCGGCCCCAAGAGCGACGAAGTTTTTGCCCGGGCGGGGATCACTACTGCTGACGCCCTGCGTGAGATGGGCGCCGATGCGGCCTATAAACGGCTGCTGGAAACCGGCAGCAAACCTCATTTCATCGGATATTACGCCCTGGTTATGGGGCTACAGGGCCGGCCCTGGAATGACTGTCAGGGTGATGAGAAAAAAGCCCTGCGCAAGCGGTTTGACGCGTTGAAGGCGGACGTGCGGCCCAAAGATCCCAATTCTGAGATTGAAAAGATCCTAAACGAAATCGGCGTGATCCCCCGCTGATCGCCGCCGACTGATGCGTAGGTTGGGTCAAGGGACGGCCTGCATCTCCTCATGCAGGGTTTGAGCGAACCCTTCTAGCTCGGGCCGTGCCCCCTGCATCCGCTGATAAAGCGCAATGCCGATGCCGCCCAGCTCAGGCAGACCCTCCTCATCCCCCAACCGCCGCAGCGGCGCGACGATGGCCCGTGAGGGCAGAACCGTTGCCGCCAGATCCGCCACCACAAAGGACCGCACCCCCATCGGATGGGGGCTGGAATGCGCGATGGTGCCGCGCCGGCCAATCCGATCCAGCGCCGCAAAGGCATAGGCCCGCAGATCGCGCCCGTCACTCAGAAACACCAGCGGCACCTCCTGATCGGGCTGTAGGGTGAACCCCGGGCCCGCCACCCAGATCAGCTGATCATGTTCGACAAAAACGCGATCTGCCCGTTTGCCCTGATCCATCATCAGCGCCAGATCAATCTCCCCCGCTTCCAGTTTGGGCAGCAGCCCGTCCGAGCGATCGCAGAGAATCTCGATCTTCACATTTGGGTTTTCAGGCGCAAATCCCTTCAGCGCCCGCGCCACCACCGACATGGCCAGGGTCACATTGGTCCCCAGCCGGATGACCCGCTGTTCCTTCGGCGCCTGCATCATCGCCATCGCCTCATCCGAAAGGTTCAGGATCCGCTGCGCATAGGCCAGAAACGCCCGCCCCTCAGCGGTCAGAGACATCGCCTGCCCGCGTCCGCGATCAATCAGGCGCTGGCCCAGCTGCTCCTCCAGCTTTCGGATCTGCGCACTGATGGCCGATTGCACCGTGTTGCGCCGGGCGGCGGCCTCGGAAAAGTTCAGGGTTTCTGCTGCGACAACAAAACTGTCCAGCGCGCGTGGATCCAGCATAAAATCTCCATTTACGATTTATTAAACCAATATAAATCATTTCAAAGATTTCATCCAAGCCCCTATCTGCAGGGTATCCAAAGGATCCTCCCGATGCTCACCACCCTGCCCACCGCCTTCTTCTTCGTCGCTGCCTTGACGGTTGTTCTGACCGGCATTTACAAAAGCGGCTTTGCCGGTGGGCTGGGGGTGATGCAGGTGCCGATCCTGTCGCTGTTTGTCACACCGCAGTTTGCCGCCGCGGTGGTGATGCCGATCCTGTTGATCATGGACATCTGGATTGTCTGGCACTACCGGCGCCACTGGCAGGGCCGGGTTGTTGCGATGATGCTGCCCGGGGCTTTTGCCGGGCTAGCATTAGGCGCAATCGGGTTTTCCTGGATGTCGGCCGAGGTGATCCGACTGGCCGTGGGGATCATGGCCCTGATGCTGGTGGCCGGTTTTGTCCTGCTGGGACCGCCCGCCGCCCGCAGCCGTACAACCCCTGCCCCTGTGGTGTTTTCCCTTGGCGCGATCTCCGGCTTCACCAGCTTTATCGCCCATGCCGGCGGCCCGCCGGTCAAAGGCTACCTCTTGAGCCAGAATATGGAGAAATCGCAGTTTGTTGGCACCAACACGATGTTCTTCTTCGTGCTAAACGCCATCAAAACAGCCGCTTACGCCGGGATGGGCCAGCTGACCTGGTGCAGCCTGCAGGTCAGCGCCATCATCGCACCAATGCTGGTGGCGGGCATTTTTCTGGGCACCTACCTGCACGGCCGATTGGACCAGAATAGCTTTGTGAAGCTGGTCTATGGCTTTCTGGCCCTCACAGGGGTGAAGCTGATTTGGGACAGCGCGCCGATGCTGCTGGGCACCTAACCCGGCCCTTTCACGCAGCGCCTGGCTGATAGCGGCACCCCGCCAGCCGGGCGAACCGCGTCAGCTCCGCCTCCAGTTTGGCCTGACGCGCCTCAGACCATTTCACACCCGCCTCCGGCCAGACCTGACCCAGAGCTAACGTACCGGATTTGCGATCAGCGGTGACCTCCGCCCGACCGACAAAGCGCGCGCCTTCCAGCAGCGGATAGACATAGTAGCCATATTTGCGTTTGGCAGCTGGCACGAACATCTCAACCCGGTAGTCCATGCCAAAGAGGCGCAGCAACCGGTCCCGGTCGCGAATGGCCGGATCAAAGGGGTTCAGGATGCGCAAACGCGAGCTGGGTTTGGCCACGTCAGCCAGACGCGCCTCAATATCAGGGCAGCCCCAGGCATCGCGCCATTGTCCATCTGCGCCTTGCACCGTGACCGGCACAAGGCCGCCCTCCGCGCCCGACAGCCAGGCCCGACATTCCTTGGCGCTCATCGCCTCCCAGAACTTCTGAATCTCGCCAACCGTGGCAAACCCCAACCGCCCCAGTGCCGCGCGGCACAGCCAATCCACCTGATCCGCATCCGAAACCTCATGGCTGCGCAGCGGTTCGGGGAACACGCGTTCCGGCAGGTTATAATATTTGGTGAAGTTCTCGCGGTAGCAGGTGGCCAGTTCGCCCGCATACCACATGAAATCCAGCGCCATTTTATGCGGCGGCTTGGCCCAGGCGTGCTCCGTGCTTTTGGGGCCGGATTCAAACGCATGGGTCGACAGCGCCCCCTCTTTGGCAATCCGCGCCTTGATCTCAGCCCGCGCCTCGGCATCCGGCAGGCCCTTCCACCAGCCCGCCTTGCCCATCTGTTCCGCCTTGCGACGGAACTGGCGCTGCCAATGCGGCAGATAGGCCATCGGCAGGACCGAGGCATCATGGGTGTAATGCTCAAACACCGCCCGATCCTTGGCCAAAAGCGGGTCAAACATCGCCTCACGGTAATTCTGATTGCGCGACCACAGGATATGATGATGCGCCCGCGCCACCACCTGCACCGTGTCCAGCTGCACAAACCCCAATGCTTCGATGATCGCCATCAGATCCAAAGGCCCGGTGGGGGCTTTGGACAACAGATGGCTTTCCAGCCACAGGGCCCGCGCCTGCGGGTTCGAAATCTCCAGCCGCGCCATGCCGCCTACTCCCGCAGCGCTGGCAGGCCGACGCCGGTGCTTTCAAAACCGCCATCCGCCGCCACCACCTGACCGGTGATATAACTAGCCTCTTCACTGCAGAGGAAGGTGATGAGATTGGCGATCTCATCTTCGCTGCCGTAGCGATTGAGCGGAATGGCATCATGATAGGCAGCAATGATCTCAGGACTATGCACCGCCATCGCCAGTTTGGTGCGCACCGGGCCCGGGCAGACGCAATTGGCCCGGATGCCATATTCGCCCAGCTCTGCCGCCTGTTGTTTGGTCAGTTGAATGACCGCCGCCTTGGAGGTGCCATAGGCCACCCGCAGGGTGGAGGCGCGCAATCCGGAAATTGAGGCGATGTTCAACACCGCGCCGCCATGTTTCTTCAACGCCGGCACCGCCGCCTGCGTGCACAGAAACGGACCATCCAGATTGGCCGCCATCACGCGTTTCCAGGCGGCAAAATCACAGTCTTCAATCGGGCCGAACTCCGCCACGCCGGCATTATTGACCAGCGCATCCAAACGACCAAAGCGCGCCAAAACTGCCGCAATCATCGCCTGCACCTGCACCTCATCACTGACATCACAGTGAAAACCTTGTGCTTCAGCCCCAAGATCCCCGCAGGCCAGATCCAGTTCCGCCTGATCCCAGTCAATCAACGCCACCGACCAGCCTTTGGCCAGAAACTGCTTGGCGGTCGCCAGCCCGATCCCGCGCGCCGCGCCGGTCACCACTGCCACTTTGCTCATCAAAATCTCCCTTACTTTGGGGCAACGCTACCCGCCCCGCGCCTGACAAGAAACCCCGTAAAACCCCGCCTTTCATCGTTCCCGAAATACTCTGGGGTGAGGCGCCGCGCGCCGAGGGGCAAAGCCCCACCTGCTCCGCCCGCAACACGACCTCCGCCGCCAAAAAGAAAACGCCCGAGGCAATGCCCCGGGCGCGATCCGTCATCTCAAAGCGTCAGAGGGTGGCTTAGCCAACCAGCTCCAGGCCCGAGAAGAAGTATGCGATTTCTTCAGCAGCGGTTTCCGGTGCGTCCGAACCGTGAACCGAGTTTTCGCCGATCGACAGGGCGAACTCTTTACGGATGGTGCCTTCGTCTGCTTCGGCAGGGTTGGTGGCACCCATGACTTCGCGGTTTTTCGCGATGGCGTCTTCGCCTTCCAGAACCTGAACAACGATTGGCTCGGAGGCCATGAATTCGCACAGTTCGTCGTAGAACGGACGCTCAGCGTGTACCGCGTAGAACACACCAGCCTGAGCTTTGGTCAGGTGGATGCGCTTCTGGGCAACGATGCGCAGGCCAGCGGCTTCGAATTTGGCGTTGATGGCGCCGGTCAGGTTACGCTTGGTGGCGTCGGGTTTGATGATCGAGAAGGTGCGTTGTACAGCCATCGTGATGTCCTCAAGGTCAAAGACCGGACCCAATGCCCGGCCGCGTTTAATTTCTGGCGCCTGCTAGCACGGCAAAAGGCGTTTGAAAACCCTGTTGCAAGGGCTTCAGGCGGATTGCCGTTCAAGCTGCGCCACCTTCCACGCCGACAAAAGCGCCAGCGCGCCACAGGCGGCCATCGACAGCATCAGCATTTCGGCGCCGTTTTCCCCTGCCACAAGGGTGGAAACCAGCGGCGTCAGCACCGCGCCGATGACAACCCCCACAGCGCCAGACAGCCCAGAGGCGGATCCGGCCAGATGGGGCGCAACGCTCATCACGCCAACATTCGCACCGGGCAGCGTCAGACCGTTGCCAAGGCCAAGGGCAACCGCACCGGCAAACATCACGCCGGGGTGCAACAGCCCAAGCGCCATAAGCAGCGCCGCCAACAGACAGCCCAGCATCGACAGCCAGCGCCCCCAGAGGATCAGCCGCAGCGAGCCAAACCGCGCGCCCAACCGCGTGGTCACCAGATTGCCCATGAGAAACCCAACCGCCGTGGCCCCCATCATCAGGCCAACCGTCGCGGTAGAGAGGTCAAAGATCTCCTCCCCCACCAGCGGTGCGCCGGCCAGATAGGCGTAGAAGCCACCCAGCGAAAACACCAAAACACCCGAATAGGCCCAGAAAGATCCCGACCGCAGCACCTCAGGATAGGCGCGGAACTGGGCGGCAAAACTGGCCTGTTTCAACTGGTTCGTTTCCCCCAGATCGGCCCAGCACAGGACAAATACCGCCGCGCCGCTGAGCGCCAGCAGGTAAAACACCGACCGCCAGCCAAACAGGCTGTCAAGGATACCGCCCACCAGCGGTGCAATCAGGGGTGCCAGCGCCATGGCGGCGCCAATCTGGGCGATGCGCTTTGCGGCTTCCTGCGGGGCATAGACGTCACGCACAATTGCCCGGCCCAGCACCATGCCCGACACCACGCCCCCCTGCAGCATGCGAAACCCCAAAAAGGCCCAAACATCCTGCGACAGCGCACATCCAAGTGAGGCAATCACAAAGACAACCAAGCCCACCAGCAACACAGGCCGCCGCCCATAGCGGTCAGACAAGGGCCCCATGATCAGCTGCAACACCGCCGAAACCAGCAGAAACGCCGATATCGACAGCGCAACCAGCGTGTAGCTTACGCCAAACTCTTCCGCGATCCCCCCCAGCGAGGGCAGAAAGATATTGAGCGACATCACCGCGACCGAGGTCAGCAAGATCAAAGTGACCAGATGCGGCTTTGAGGTGGCGGGGGCCATCGGCGTCCTTTCTCAACAATCACAGGGCGTTTCACCCGGTGGTCGTTAACACATGTATGACCTGCCCCTGCTAGCCGTCCCGCGGCACGGGTGCAATACCGTAGCGCCTGCAAATGTGCTGCCCCGTGACTTGCAGATCCGGCAATTGACTTGGGCGCACCGCTCTGGCACTCCGCCCCTCATGCTACGGATCCAAGACATCAGCTACTCCATCGAAGGCCGCCCCCTGTTTGAAGGGGCCAGCGCCACCATTCCCACCGGTCACAAGGTCGGTTTGATTGGCCGCAATGGCGCCGGAAAAACCACCCTTTTCAATCTGATCCGGGGTGATCTGCATCTGGATGGCGGCAGCATCGAACTGCCCGCCCGCGCCCGCATCGGCGGCGTCGCACAGGAGGTGCCGGGCAATGAGGTCTCACTGATTGACACGGTACTGGCAGCAGATACCGAACGCGCCGCTCTGATGGCCGAAGCCGAAAGCGCCACCGATCCCAATCGCATCGCTGAGGTGCAAACGCGGCTTGCCGATATTGACGCCTGGTCGGCGGAGGCGCGGGCCTCCAACATCCTGCGCGGGCTGGGATTTGATGCCGAAGAGCAGAAAATGCCCTGCTCTGCCTTTTCCGGTGGCTGGCGGATGCGCGTGGCCCTGGCGGCGGTGCTGTTTTCTGAGCCTGATCTGCTGCTTCTCGATGAACCGACCAACTATCTCGACCTTGAAGGTGCGCTGTGGTTGGAAAACTACCTGACCAAATACCCCCATACGGTGCTGATCATCAGCCACGACCGCGAATTGCTCAATCGCGCGGTCGGCTCGATCCTGCATCTGGAGGGGCGGCAGCTGACCTATTACACCGGCCCCTATGACCAGTTCGCCGCCCAACGTGCGGCGCAGCGTGCGGTGCAATCGGCCGCGGCCAAGAAACAAGAAGCGCAGCGCGCCCATTTGCAAAGTTTTGTTGACCGTTTCAAAGCCAAGGCAACCAAAGCCAAACAGGCGCAAAGCCGCGTGAAGATGCTGGAAAAGATGGAGATTATTCGCGCCCCAGAAGATGCCGCGCGCACCGTCTTTACCTTCCCGGAACCCGAAACCCTGTCACCGCCCATCATCTCCACCCAGGATGCATCGGTGGGCTATGACGGCACCGCGGTTCTGAAACGGCTGAATCTGCGCATCGATCAGGATGATCGCATCGCCCTGCTGGGCAAAAACGGTCAGGGCAAATCGACCCTCGCCAAGCTGCTATCGGACCGTTTGGACCCGCTGGATGGCGGGATCAGTCGATCCTCAAAACTGCGCATCGGTTTTTTTGCCCAACATCAGGTGGATGAGCTGCACGTCGATGAAACCCCACTGCAGCACCTGCAGCGGGAACTGCCCGATCAACACCCCAGCAAACTGCGGGCAAAACTTGCCGGCTTTGGCCTGATGGCCGATCAGGCTGAGACCGAGGTGGGCCGGCTGTCAGGTGGCCAGAAAGCACGCCTTTCGCTGCTGCTGGCCACCCTGCCCGCGCCGCAACTGCTGATCCTTGACGAACCGACCAACCACCTCGACATCGAAAGCCGTGAGGCGCTGGTGGAAGCGCTCAGCGCCTATGGCGGTGCGGTGGTTTTGGTCAGCCATGACATGCATCTGCTGTCGATGGTGGCGGACCGCCTGTGGCTGGTCAAAGACGGTGCGGTGAAACCCTATGAGGAAGATCTGCAAGCCTATCGCCAGATGTTGCTACAGGCCGATACCCCACCAAAAGCCGAAAAGCCCAAACCCACCGCCCCCAAACGCGCCAGCCGCGATCAGATCCTCGCCCTGCGGTCCGACGCGCGCAAATGCGAGGAGCGGATCGAAAAATTGTCTGAGATGGAAGAAAAGCTGCAGGCGCGCCTTGCCGATCCCGCCCTGTTTACCGATCGCAAAGACGAAGCGGTCATGCTGCAAAAGAAATATGCCGAGCTGAAAGAGGCGATGGAGCGCGCCGAAAAATTGTGGATGGTGGCACTGGAAAAGCTGGAGCGCGCTGAAAACGCCTGAGAAACGCACCTGTCCAGCCAGACCAGCCACTTTCAATGTTCCCTAAGTACTCTAGGGTGAATGCGGTCAAAATCCCATTTTGAACGCAGAGGGGCAACGCCCCTCCCCTGCCCCTCCCTGGCCCCCCCCCCGCCAGAAACGAGAGCCAACTTTGCCATTGCATCTGCCTCGGGCTTGGCCAATCGTGGCAATTGAACCAAGACCCGACGCCCAAACCGAAGGCCAATCATGGACACCGCATTTCTGATCACCGGCTTTGTCACCCTGTTTGTGATCATGGACCCCATCGGCCTGGCCCCGATTTTTGTGGCGCTGACCCAAGACATGTCGCCGGAAAAACGCCGCGCCATTGCAATCCGCGCTTGTGTGACCTCTGGCCTCTTGCTGTCGCTCTTTGCCATTTTTGGTGAGGCGGTTCTGGGATTTGTTGGCATTTCGATGCCCGCCTTCCGCATCGCGGGCGGCATCCTGTTGTTCCTGACCGCGCTGGACATGCTGTTTCAACGTCGCACCAAACGGCGGGAGGATCAGGCGGAAGAGGAAGATCACGCAGATGACCCCTCCATTTTCCCGCTGGCGATCCCGCTGATTGCCGGTCCCGGCTCCATCGCTACGGTGATCCTGCTGGCCGGTCAGCAGCCGGGCTTTGGCGGGTTGTCGATGGTTCTGGCAATCATGCTTGTGGTGCTCCTGATCTCCATGGCGCTGTTCCTGTCTGCGGGCCTTTTGGAACGGGCGCTGGGCAAGACTGCGATCAATGTGATCACCCGGCTTCTGGGCATGTTGCTGGCCGCACTTTCGGTGCAATTTGTGCTGGATGGGCTGAAGGCGTTCGGCTTCACCGGATAAGCGCGTTTCAGGGACCAATTCACCGGTATTTTTGCCCCACAATCCGCCGCTTAACCACACAAGCATTGCAGCCCACATCCTGCCTCTGTTATACAGAAAACAACAAAATATAGACCAATAAAGCAGAGTGGCCGAGACGTGAGCGATACGCCCCAGACTCCTGAAAACGAAGAAGAAAAACCGCGCGAGCGCATGGCTTTTGACGGGCCTTCCGTTTCGATCACCGATGAGATGCGCAATTCCTATCTGGATTATGCGATGAGCGTGATCGTCAGCCGGGCGATTCCGGACCTGCGTGACGGTCTGAAACCGGTTCACCGCCGGATTCTTTACGCCATGCATGAGACCGGAAACACCCATGAAAAGGCCTATCGCAAGTCGGCCCGTCCGGTGGGTGATGTGATGGGTAAATATCACCCCCATGGCGACAGTGCGATCTATGACGCGCTGGTGCGGATGGCGCAGGATTTCTCGATGTCGCTGCCGCTCTTGGACGGTCAGGGGAACTTCGGCTCGATGGACGGCGATAACCCGGCCGCGATGCGTTACACTGAGGTGCGGATGGACAAGCCGGCCGCCTTTGTGCTGGCCGACATCGAAAAAGACACCGTTGATTTTCAGGACAACTATGATGGCAAGGATCAGGAACCGACCGTTCTGCCGTCGCGTTTCCCCAATATGCTGGTCAATGGCGCTGGCGGTATTGCGGTGGGTATGGCCACCAATATCCCGCCGCACAACCTGGGTGAGGTGATCGATGCCTGTCAGGCCCTGATCGAGGATCCGGATCTGACCAGCGAACAGCTGATCAACTATGTGCCCGGCCCCGACTTCCCGACCGGTGGCATCATGCTAGGCCGCTCTGGCGCGCGCAAAGCCTATCTTGAGGGCCGCGGCAGCGTCATCATTCGCGCCAAGACCCGCGTCGAAGAGATCCGCAAAGATCGCTACGCCATCATCGTGGATGAGATCCCCTATCAGGTGAACAAAGCGTCGATGATCGAAAAGATCGCCGAGCAGGTGCGCGAAAAGCGCATTGAGGGCGTTGCCCACGTGCAGGATGAATCGGACCGCAACGGCGTCCGTGTGGTGGTGGAGCTGAAGCGCGACGCGACCCCGGATGTGGTGCTGAACCAGCTGTTCCGCTTCACCCCGATGCAGACCTCTTTCGGCTGTAACATGCTGGCGCTGAATGGCGGCCGCCCCGAACAGCTGACACTGCGCCGGTTCCTGACCTGCTTCCTTGATTTCCGCGAAGACGTTGTCGCGCGCCGCACCGCCTATGAGCTGCGCAAAGCACGTGAACGAAGCCACATTCTGTGTGGTTTGGCCGTGGCTGTTTCCAACGTGGATGAGGTTGTGGCGACCATCCGGTCCTCGGCCGATGCAGCCGAAGCCCGTGAGAAGCTGATGACCCGCCGCTGGCCGGCGCAGGAGATCGGTGAATACATTCAGCTGATCGACGATCCGACTCATAAGATGAACGAGGACGGGACCTATAACCTGTCTGAAACCCAGGCCCGCGCCATTCTGGAACTGCGCCTGCAGCGTCTGACCCAGATCGGTGTGAAAGAAGTCACCGATGAGCTGCAGGAGCTGGCCGAGAAGATCCGCGAATGCCTGGAGATCCTGGCCTCACGCGAACGCATTCTGGCGATCATCAACGAAGAACTGGCTGAGGTGAAAGAGAAATTCGCCGTTGGCCGCCGCACCGAGATCGTGGATTGGTCCGGTGACATGGACGATGAAGACCTGATCGAACGTGAAGATATGGTCGTGACCATCACCTCGGGTGGTTACATCAAGCGGACCCCGCTGGCTGACTTCCGCGCGCAGAAACGCGGCGGTAAGGGCCTCAGCGGTATGCAGACCAAAGAAGAGGATGTTGTCACCAACCTCTTTGTGGCCAACACCCATACGCAGCTGTTGTTCTTCACCACCGATGGCATGGCCTACAAGCTGAAGACCTGGCGCTTGCCGCTGGGGGGTCGTACCGCCAAAGGCAAGGCGATTGTGAACATCCTGCCGATCCCAACCGGCGTGTCGATTGCTGCGATCATGCCGGTTGACCGGGCTGAGGATGAATGGGCCGATCTGCAGGTGGTCTTTGCCACCTCGGCAGGCACCGTGCGCCGCAACCGCCTGTCGGATTTCACCAATGTGAAATCCAACGGTAAGATCGCCATGAAGTTTGAGGATGATCACGCTGACACCCGCCTGATCAATGCCCGCATCTGTTCTGAAGAGGATGATGTGATGCTGGTCACCAACTCGGGCCGGGCGATCCGTTTCCCGACGACTGAGGTGCGCGTGTTCAACTCGCGTGCGTCGGTGGGTGTGCGCGGCATCAAGCTGAACGGCGATGATGAGGTTGTGTCGATGTCGGTGATCCGCCACTTCGATGCCACATCCGAAGAACGTGCCGCCTACCTGAAGATGCGCCGAGCCGTGGCCGGTCTGGCCGATGATGCCGAAGGGGGCGATGAAGATGACGTGCCCGCCGGTGAGCTGAGCCAGGAACGCTACGCCGAAATGTCGGCGGTGGAAAACCTGATCCTGACCATCACCGAAAGCGGCGCGGGCAAGCTGAGCTCCAGCCATGACTATCCGGTGCGTGGCCGTGGTGGTCTGGGTGTGGCCGCGATGGACAAGGCAATGCGCGGCGGTGCGCTTGTGGCCTCCTTCCCGGTTGAGATGGACGATCAGGTGATGCTCGCCACCTCCAAGGGACAGTCGATCCGGGTGCCGGTTGACGGTATCTCATTCCGCTCCCGCTCCGCCGGTGGCGTGCGGGTGTTCAACACCGGCAAGGGCGAGACGGTTGTCTCTGTTGCCCGGGTTGTCGAACAGGACGACGACGAAAACGGCGCAGAGGATCAGGCCGAGAGCTGATCTTCACGACATCACAGAGATTGAAAAGCCGCCCTTCGGGGCGGTTTTTTTGTTGGATGAAAGCGTAGGTTCGTGCCCGATCCCGAGGGCGGGCCTGAGGAACACGCAAACGCTCCAACCATCGAAACGGTCTGCCTTGCCGACTCGGCGCAAATTCGTGCCCGCCTTTGGGGGCGGGGTCGGGCACGAACCGGTTCACTGCGTGACCCGGAAAAGAAAACGGCGCCCCAATTGGACGCCGTCAAAGCTAATCGCAGATCTGCGTGTTTACAGGCCGTAGATGCCTTTGAACTTTTCTTCCAGATAGTCCAGCAGCGGCTCTGCCGAGGGCTCCAAACCGCTGGCGCGGCGCACCACATCACGCGGCGCATAAAGGCCGCCGTGACGCTGCAGGTTCTCTTTCAGCCACCCAGTTGCAGCTGAGGTATCGCCCCCTGCCAACTGCGCATCCAGATCCGGCACCGCCTGACGCAGCGCCTTGTTCAGGCAGCCCGCATAGACATTGCCCAGCGAATAGGTCGGGAAGTAGCCAAACAGGCCCACCGACCAATGCACATCCTGCAGACAGCCGTTTGATGGTTTGTCGACCGCATAGCCAAAATCTGCATGGAAACGGTCGTTCCAGGCCGCCTCCAGATCCTTCACCGCCAGATCGCCTTGCATCAGGGCGCGCTCCAGGTCGAACCGCAGCATGACATGCAGGTTATACTGCACCTCATCCGCCTCAGTCCGGATATAGCCGTCATTGACGCGGTTCACGGTGCGATAGAACTCTTCGGCGCTGTCGATGCCGAAATCGCCAAAGGCCTCTCGCATCTGGCCATAAACCCAGCCCGAGAACGGCGCCGACCGGCCCAGCTGGTTTTCGTAAATCCGGCTCTGGCTTTCATGCACACCCATCGACACGCCACTGCCAATTGGCGTCAGCAGATAGGCGTCATCGACGTTCTGCTCATAACAGGCATGGCCGACCTCATGGATGGTCGAATAGAAGCAGTTGAACGGATCCAGCTCACTGGTGCGGGTGGTGATGCGCACATCATGGCCAGAGCCCGAGGAGAACGGGTGCACCGCCTTGTCGATCCGGCCATGGTGCAGATCATAACCAAAGGCCAGCGCCAGTTTCTCGGTCAGTTGCATCTGTTTGGCCGGGTCAAAATGACCTTTCAGACGCTGTGGCGCCTCTGCCGCCAGCACCGCCTCCCGCAGGGCAACCAGACGTGGCCGCATGGCGCCAAACATCGCCGCCAGCTCGGCAGCGGTCATGTTGGGCTCATAATCATCGATCATGGCGTCATAGACATCGCCACCATCGGCCAGCGCCTGACCTTCCTGACGTTTCAGCGCCACCACCTGTTCCAGCACCGGCAGGAAGGCGGGCACATCT
Source organism: Thalassovita sp. (assembly GCF_963691685.1). Lineage (GTDB taxonomy): Bacteria > Pseudomonadota > Alphaproteobacteria > Rhodobacterales > Rhodobacteraceae > Thalassobius. The sequence continues at coordinate 1,763,485 of NZ_OY829290.1, read as the reverse complement.
TCATCCGCGCGCGCCTGCGCCCACTGACCTTGGGCTTTGCTGGTGACCTTGGCAATCTCCACCGCCAGGTCGGCCGGCACCTTGCTGGCGCGGTCAAACGAGCGGCGGATTTCACGCAGCTGGGCCTGGCCCACCTCATCAAGCGTGCCTGGCTCAATGGCCGCCAGCCATTCACCTACCTTGGGATCGGTGCGACGGGCGTGCAGCATTTTTTCCATTGCCGCCATTTCGTCTGAGCGCTGATCGGCCGCCCCACGGGGCATCATGGTTTCCTGATCCCAGCCCAAGCGGCCAGCGACCTGCCCCAATGCAGCCGTATCGCGGGCAAAGCCCATCAGATCCTCAAAAGCACTCATTTAGAAACTCCACGAATAGAGGTGACACGCGGATGCGCCGCCAGGAAACGGGCCCGCAAAATCAGGGTAAAGACAAGGATCGCCAGCAGTTGATGCACAATGGCGACGTTCCAGGGCGCGGCGGTCACAACGGTGTAGATGCCCAGAACGACCTGCGCGATCAGCGCGATAAAACCCGCAAGGAAGGCCGCACGTGTCGCCCCATGCGCCGAGCCCCGACCGCGCAGAACCGCCATGATGCTGTAGCCCAGCAGCAGATAGCCAACGATACGGTGAATGAACTGCACAAGCCCCGGGTTTTCAAAGAAGTTTTTCCAAAGGGGCGTGATCGAAAACGCCTCGGGCGGGAAGAACTGGCCCATCATCAGCGGCCAATCGGTGAAACTGCGGCCTGCGTCAATCCCGGCGACCAAAGCGCCCAGAAGGATCTGCAGGAAGGTCAGGTGCAGCCAGCCGGTGGCGATGCCGAACAGGCGCGCCTCTTTCTGACGGCGGGCCTGCATCAACTCGCGCTCCTCACGACCCAAGAGCATGATGTACCAGGCGATAAATCCAAGGATCACAAAGGCCAGCCCCAGATGGGTTGCCAGCCGGTAAGAGGCCACGGTGGTCACCCCCTCGCCCGAGGTCACGCCCGAGGCAACCATCCACCAGCCCACGGCGCCCTGCAGCCCGCCAAGGCCACCGATAAACAGCAAACGTCCGGTCCAGCCGACGGGGATCTTGCGCGCGGCCAGAAAGCCAAAGAAGCCAATCGCCCAGACCAGGCCAATCACCCGGCCGATCTGACGGTGGCCCCATTCCCACCAGTAGATGAATTTGAAATCTTCCAGCGTCATCCACTGGTTATCGATCGCCCATTGGTCGATCTGTTTGTATTTGTCGAACTCGGCCTGCCAGTCTGCCTCAGACAGCGGCGGGATGGCACCGGTCACAGGACGCCATTCGGTGATCGACAATCCGCTGTCGGTCAGACGGGTCAGCCCGCCCACAACCACCATCACAACAACCATGGCAAACAGCACCATCAGCCAGGCCCGAATGCCACGCCGCGCGCCGCCCCGCCCCTGATCGATCATGCCGCCCTGAGGCGTCGGGTTGCTGGCCTTCTGCTCGCCAACCTCTTCAAAAATATTACGCTTCTGGCTCATTCTGCCCTCCGATTCCGGCGCAGGATATGGTGTGGTCTTGGGCCGCGGCAATCCCCCGCGACCAGATGTCTTAGTCTATGGCGGCGGGCTGCTCAGTCCTGACCGCCACGCTCCTTCCAGCGCACCATCTGGCGCATCACCCCATGTAGCATCTGCGTGTCCGACCGGGTCAACCGCATGCGGGACCAGAGGTTACGCAGATTCACTTTCATCCCTTCGGCCTTTTCCGGCGGGAAGAAGAAACCAGCCTGATCCAGCCGCTCCTCATAGTGTTCGGCCAGTTTCTCAACCTCAATGGTGCTGGCCCAGTCAGACCCAGCCATTTCCACCCGCTCGCCTTCGATCTCCACGCTCTGACGGCGGAACTCATAAGCGGTCAGCAGCACACATTGCGCCAGGTTCAGGCTAAAGAACTCAGGGTTCACCGGCACGGTGATGATCGCATTGGCCCGCGCCACATCTTCGTTTTCCAACCCTGACCGTTCTGGGCCAAACATCACCGCCACTTTTTCACCGGCGGCGATCTTCTGCCGCGCCAGCTCCATCGCGGCCTCAGGGCTATAGACCGGTTTCGTCATGCCGCGGCCACGTGCCGTGGTAGCGAACACAAAGGTGCAGTCATCCAGCGCCCCGGCCACGGTGTCATGCACACCGGCCTCATCCAGCAGCCGCCCCGCGCCCGAGGCCAGCGCCACAGCACGTTGGTTCGGCCAGCCGTCGCGCGGATCCACGATCCGCATCCGGTCCAACCCAAAGTTCCACATCGCCCGGGCCGCCGCCCCGATGTTTTCCCCCATCTGCGGGCGGACCAGAACAAAGCTCGGCTGTGGCATTTCGCTGGGCATCTCTGCACTCCAAAAATTGCGATGAGGCCTGATAATCTACCCCCGCGACCTTTCCAACCCCTCGCGCAGGGCTTGGCCTTTCAATGTTCTACAAATACTCAAATTCCCGCCACTGGCCACAAGGCCCGACGACGTTTACGCTCACCCCACCTAACCGGAGGCATCCGAATGGCATATGACGAAGGACTGGCGCATCTGATGCGTGATGACCTACATGAGGAACCGGGCATCACCGAAAAGAAGATGTTCGGCGGGCTGTGCATTCTGCTCAACGGCAATATGGTCTGCGGCGTTCACAAAGACGGCGGCATGTTTCGTGTCGGCAAACCGCGTGAAGCCGAGGCGCTGGCGATTGAGGGCGCGCAGGAGATGGATTTCACCGGTCGCCGCATGGGCGGCTTCATCGATGTGGACAGCGATCTGATGGGGGATGATACACGGCGTGGTCAGATGATGGCGCTGGCCCTTGCCAATGCGCGGGCGCTGCCGCCGAAATAATCAGCGCCTGAGCCCAGCCGCCAATAGCCAAAGCGCAAAATCCGCGCTATAGCGACGCGACGCGCTAAACCCGCGTAAAGACCCGCAATTGAAGGAGCCGCGCAGATGGCAGATGTTGAGCAGCCGCAGATCTATCTGATCACCCCGCCTGAGTTTGAACTGTCGCGGTTTCCTGAACGGCTGGCGGCGGTGCTGGATGCGCATGAGGTTGCCTGTGTCCGCCTGGCCCTTGCCACCCGGGATGAGGATAAGATCAGCCGCGCTGCAGATGCGCTGCGCGAAGTGACCTATGCCCGCGATGTGGCGCTGGTGATCGACAATCACATCCTGCTGGTCGAACGTCTGGGCCTTGATGGTGTGCATCTGACCGATGGCGCCCGTTCCGTACGCAAAACCCGCAAAGCTCTGGGCGCGGATGCCATTGTGGGCGCATTCTGCGGCGCCTCCAGCCATGATGGCATGACCGCGGGCGAAGCCGGCAGTGACTATGTGGCCTTTGGCCCGCTGCGCGACACCGGGTTGGACGACGGCACCGTTGCTGAAAAGGATCTGTTCCAGTGGTGGTCCGAGATGATCGAAGTGCCCGTGGTGGCCGAAGGCGCCCTGACCGCTGAAATCGTCAAAGAGATTTCCCCTTTCACCGATTTCTTCGGTGTGGGTGAGGAGATCTGGAACGAAGACGACGCGGTGAAAGCCCTGGCGGATCTGAAAGCCCAGTTCATTTAAGGCGTTCAGCTAAGGCCTGCGGTTGCTCTGCCGAGCATCTGACCTCAGGTGCCGCATCTCAGGATCGCTATTTCGGGCTCAGACCTCGATCCCCATGCCCCGCAGCACCGCATGGGCGGCACGTTTGCCGGGGGCCTGACCACCACGACCAAGGCGTTGCATGGTCAGCTCCATCGCTTCCTGCTGGCCACGGGCACCTTTCAGCACATCGCTTACCGCTGGCGCGATCAGCTCAGGCAGGCAGCGTTTTCCGATAAATTCGGGCACCGTACGGGTGTCAGACACCAGATTGACCAGCGTTACGGTGTCAACTTTCAGCATTCTTGTGATGATGATCCGGCTCAGCCAATTCATGTCATAGGCGATCACCATCGGGGTGCCGGCCGCGGCAAGTTCCAGCGAAACCGTGCCCGAAGCCGCCAGCGCCGCATCTGCGGCAGCAAATGCCGCTGCTTTTTCCAGTTTGTAGATCGCCGGATCCATGCCACGGGGATCCATCACCAAAGGCTCCACCGGCCAATCCGCCACCTGTTCCTTGACCAGATCGGTGACATTACCGGTGGTCGGGATCACCACATTCAGATCGGGGTGTTCTGCCACAACATCTGCCAGCACCGCGCCAAAGGTTGGCGTCAGGCGGCTGACCTCGCCCCGGCGCGATCCGGGCAGTACAAGTAGAACCTTGCCCTTGCCCCAGCGATGTTTGGCCCGAAACAGCGTGGCCTCGGCTTCGCTGGCCTGTGGCTCGGACACCACGGGATGGCCGACGAAGCTGCATTCCATTCCCGCGGCTTCCATCAGCGGCGGCTCAAATGGCAGCAGCGCCAGCACGTGATCGATGACCTTGGCCATTTTATCGGCCCGGCCTTCCCGCCAGGCCCAGACCGAGGGCGCAACATAATGCACGGTGCGGGTGTCGGAGGCCGCTTTGACCAGCTTGGCCACACGCAGGCAGAAATCCGGGCTGTCGATGGTGATCATCACATCCGGTTTGGTGCTCAGCGCCGCCTCGGCTGTTTCCGCAATGCGGCGTTTCAGCTGGCGGTATTTGGGCAGGACCTCTGCCAGTCCCATGACCGAAAGCTCATCCATCGGAAACAGACTGTCGAGGCCTTCGGCTTGCATCAATGGGCCGCCCACGCCGGAAAATTCGACCTCCCCTTCCAACAGGTCGGTCAAACCCGCCATCAGCGCGGCGCCCAAGCGGTCACCCGAAGCCTCGCCCGCGATGAGGAAGATGCGCATCATGACAGCGCCTCAAACTCTTCGGCGATCAGGAACATCCCGGCCGCAGCCAGTGCCGCAAGGGTCCGCTCACGTTCCAGGATCATCACCCGGCCGGCCTGAATGGCAATGCCTGCAAGCCCCGCCGCCTGTGCCTGGGCAACCGTGTCTGGCCCAATTGCGGGCATATCCACCCGCAAGTCCTGACCGGTTTTGGCAGCCTTGATGAACACGCCCTTCTGGCCGCGGCGCAGATGTGGGTTGGTGCGCGCCACAGCATCCAGCATAAACTCGGTGCCTTGCAGGGTCTCAACCCCCAGCACCAAACCGCCCGCCACAACACAGCCCTGCCCCACATCATGCGGTGACAGCGCGGCTAAGATCGCAGCCCCCCGCGCCATATCCGAGCGGTCTGTTTCAGCCGGCTCCGGTCCTGCCAGCAGCCCCGGCGCAGCCGTCAGATTGGCCAACAACGCATGCGCGCCAAGAACGGCGAAGCCCTGTTCCTCAATGATGGCAATCACCAGCCGCAACAGGGCATCATCGCCCCCCTGCATCGCCGCCATCAGACGCGGTGCAAGGGACACCATCAAAGGATCAAGCGCAGTGGGATCCAGCGGTGGGCGGCTCATTGAGCCCGCCATGACGATGCGGGTTACGCCCTGTTCGCGCAGGGCGGCAAACATCTCTCCCAGGCGTTCGAACCGATGGGTTTGGACCGCGCCCGTCAGCCGGTGGGCAACCCCATCAAACACAACACACAGCGCATGAGGATGCGCCGCCGCCAGTTCCACAGGCAGCGCGCCATTGCCAGCAAGGATCGCCAGACGTTCCGTCATGGTTCACCGCGGGGTCAGGAAGGAGCGATCCGACGCCCCGGTCACGAAATCGACGATCTGACGCACATAGTCGCTGTCCGTCTCCTCGCCGATGGTGCGGACACGTTCCTGGAAGGTGCCGTTTCCGTCTGCCATCTGCTTCAGCGCAGCCCGCAGGGCCGAGATGTCAGCCCGCGGTACACCGCGACGTTTCAACCCCACAAGGTTCAGCCCGTCCAACTCGCCCCGTGCGGCCTGAACCAGACCATGCGGGATCACGTCCGCCGTCACCATCGACAGCGCACCAATGATGGCGCCCTGGCCGATGCGCACCCACTGATGGATGCCGGACAGCCCGCCGATAATGACGTCGTCTTCGATTTGCACGTGGCCCGCGATGGCCACCTGATTAACCACGATCACCCGATCGCCAATGATCGCATCATGCGCCACGTGGCAGCCCGCCATGAACAGGCCATCGTCGCCAACCTTGGTCAGACCGCCGCCACCTTCGGTGCCGGCGTTCATCGTGACATGTTCGCGGATCCGGTTGCGTTTGCCGATCTCCAGCCGGGTGTTTTCCCCCTTGAACTTCAGGTCCTGCGGGATCTCACCAATCACGGAAAAGGGAAAGATTACAGTTTCTTCGCCGACGGTGGTCTGGCCGGTGACCACCACGTGGCTTTTCAACTCCACACGGTCATGCAGCACCACGTCCTTGCCGATGATGCAGAACGGGCCAACCTTGCAGCCATCGCCGATCTGAGCACCGTCTTCAATGATCGCAGAGGGGTGAATGTCAGCAGTCATACCCGCTTACCCTTCGTTTGCGCTGAGATCCATCATCGCGGTAAATTCACATTCGCAGGCCAATTCACCGTCAACGGTGGCCACGCCTGAGAATTTCCAGACCTTGCCGCCCGGTTTGCCGCGCGTGGTGGTCACGTTCAGTTCCAGCACATCGCCCGGCACCACCATGCGGCGGAATTTGGATTTCTCGATGGCCATGAAATAGACCAGCATATTCTTGTCGGCCATATCCAGCGCGGTGCCAACCATGACGGCCGCGGTCTGTGCCATGGCTTCGATAATGGTCACGCCAGGCATGATCGGCTTGCCCGGGAAATGGCCCTGGAAGTGCGGCTCATTCATGGTGACGTTTTTGATGCCTTTGCCAGACTGATAGCCATCAATATCGACAACTTTGTCCACCAGCAGGAAGGGATAGCGATGCGGGATAATCCGTTGGATCAGATCGATATCCGCCGACAGAAGCTGCTCGGTCATAGTGTTTTCCTTTCTGGCAGAAGTCTTCTTGGAGGTGATCCCTAGCAACTCCCCCCGCGCGGGGCAAGCACCCAAGGCAGGCTGCGCCTAGTCAGCCGGGGTCACTGGCGCGGGATCATTTGGTTCTGGGACAACGACAACAGGCTGCTCAGCGCCAGTTGTTTCGCCCGTGGCATCATTATTGGCTTCGGGCTGTACGGCCAGCTGATCGGTTGTGACCGGGCTGCCGTCACCGATCTGCGCATTGATCCGGCCAACGGCCAGCGCGGTGACGTCAATCGCCAGCGCCGACATGAAGATCGTGCGGTTTTCCACGATGACCGAGGCGCCCGCATCACTCATCAACCCCTGCAGCACAGGGCTTGCCGCCTCAAGGAAACGGCGCTGCGCCAGATCACGCTGGGTGGTCAGAACGCGCAGTTTGGCGCTTTGTTCCTGGCGGATCTGCTGCACCTTTGCATCAAAGGCGTCAGCCAGGGTGCGAAATTCATCAGCGCTGAGGCTGCTGCGTTGATCCGTCAGCTGCTGTTCTTCTTCCTGCAGTGCGGTTTCGATTTCGCGGTTTTCCGCTTCCAGCAGACGGCCTGCAGCTTCGAACTCACGCTGGACACGCAACCCAAATGCAGATTGCGTGAACAGTTTTTCACTGTCGATGGTCAGGATCGGCGACAGCGGCGCCTTAAATTCCTGCGCCAAGGCCGGTGTCACCGGGGCTGTCATCAGCCCCAAAGCCACCACGCCCCAGCGCAGGCTATGCGCGACGTGACCGAACATCAGAATTCGGTCGATACCGTCAGGTTGAAGCTCTGATCCTCGTCAAACTCTTCTTTCTGCAGCGTTTTGCTCCAGTTGAAGCGCAGCGGGCCAATCGGTGTGGTCCAAAACAGCGACACACCAATCACCTGACGGGCGGTAAACTCATCGTAGTAGACGGTGCCAGTGGCTGCGGAGGTGTTGCCAACACCCCAGACCGAGCCGATGTCGTAGAACACACCGGCGCTCAGCCCGTATTCTTCGGGCAGACCCAGCGGGAATTCCGCCTCAAAGCGGGCCACTGCAAACTTGTCACCACCCAATGCGTCGTTAGAGGTGATGGCGCCGCCACCGTCGGTGACAATCTCACGCGGACCAATGCCATCAGGCTGGAAACCACGGATCAAGCCGCCACCGATCTGGAAGCGATCCACCGACCGGCTGGATCCGCTGTTAAAGGCCAGAACACCAGCCTCAACAGTGGCGCGCAGGGTGATCTCATCGTTGAACACCTTGGTCTGCGCGGTCGCCGTTGCAGTGGTTTTGATATACTGGTTGTCACTGTTCAGACCGGCAAATTCCTGTTCCATCGACACGCGATAGCCGCGATCGCGCTCCAGCTCATTGATCCGGCTGTCATAAGACAGGGTATAGCCGACGCCAGCGTTCCAATCGTCATCGCGGGCGATTTCATCCGCCACAATGCCGCCAACCGTGCTGCCATCATCGATCATCTTGATCTGTTCCGCCTTGGCAAAGACACCAAAGCGGGTCTTTTCACCAATCGCGAAGGAGAAGCCTGGCTTGAAGCGCAGCGTCTCGGTGTCGAAGTTGGCAAAGTTGCCCTGGCTTTCAGAATAAGCCATGTCGAGCGAGAAGGTCAGATCACGCCCCAGGAAGGAAGGTTCTGCAAACTGCAGGCTGTAAACCTTGGACCCTTCGGTGCCCGAGAGGTTCAGGTTCACGCTTTGGCCGCGACCAAGGAAGTTCCGTTCCCGCAGGCCGATCACCAGACCCAGACCGCTGTTGGTCGAATAGGTACCGCCAAAGCTGAGCGAGCCGGTGGCCTGCTCTTCAACCGACACATCCACGATCACCTGATCCGGGCGGCTGCCTTCGCGCGCACGTACATCCGAGTTCGCAAAGAACCCCAGTGCACGGATCCGCTCCGCGGTTTCGCGAATTTCACGTGGGTTGAACGGGTCCCCTTCCACCACTTTAAACTGGCGACGGATCACCTTGTCCTGGGTGGTGGTGTTGCCTTCGATGTCGATCCGCTCAACAAAGACGCGCGGGCCACGGACGATTTCAAACTCAACATCCAGCGACAGATCGCGGTCGTTGCGGTTGATGCGCGGCTCAACCCGGACGAAATCCAGCCCCTTGCGGTTGGCCAGCCCTTCCAGACGGGAAATCGCGTTTTCAACGTCGGTTGGGGTGTAGACCTGACCGGGCTTCAGCTTCAGCTCAGCCTGAAACTCATCCGCATCCACATCTGGCAGATCAGAGACCGTGGTCACCTGACCCACTTTGAACTGATCACCCTCGTGCAGGTTGAAGGTGATGAAATAGCCGTCACGTTCGCGCGCCAGTTCGGCGTTTACGCCCATGATGCGGAAATCGACGTAGCCGCGCGACATGTAGAAATCGCTGAGCACCTGTTTGTCGAACTCAATGCGATCTTCCACAAAAGTGTCGCGGCGCACGAAACGGCGCAGCAGACCGGCCTGTTTGGTGCCAAGAACCCGGCGCAGGCGGCGATCCGAATAGACTGAGTTGCCAACAAAGCTGATGCGCTCAATCTCAGTCACGTCCCCTTCGAAGATCTCAAACACCACATCAACGCGGTTGTCACTGCGGCGGATGATCTTGGGGGTTACGCGTGACGCCAAACGCCCCTGCTGGCTGTAGGCATCCGCGATCAGTGCGGCGTCGCGTTCAGCGATGGCGGGGTTAAACACCTGACGGGGCTGGCTTTCCAACAGCGCGGTAAGTTCTTCATCTTTCAGGCGGCGGTTGCCTTCGATGCTGACCTGGTTGACGGTCGGGTATTCCTTGACCTCAATCACCAGCGTGCCACCGCGCGGCACGATCTCCACGCTTTCGAACAGGCCACTGGCAATGATGCGCTGATAGGCGTCGTTCAACTGTCCGGCAGAAACAGTTTGGCCACGCCCGATTCCCGCGTAGGTCAGGATCGTTCCGGCCTCAACCCGCTGGTTGCCTTCGATGCGAACCGTGTTGAAGCTGTAACTCTGCGCCGATGCCGCAATAGGCAGCGCGGTCAAAGCCGTTGTAGCAGAAAGGAAAACAGCGACGCCGAAACCGCGAAGCTTTGATTTAGATTCGGCAGGCGAAGCGTGCCGACCCCCCAGAAAGTTGGTCATTCAATTAACCCAGTCAGACATCCCATTGCCATCCTGAGTACCCAGATTGGGGCGCATTGTCAAAACCACAAACGGCACAAGCTAAGCACAGGCAAAGCTTTGCTGTTTTACGACTTCGCTAAGGGGTTAAGGGGTGGTGAATACGATGGTCAGCGCAAGGGTCAGCACGATGGTGCCTACCATCAAAATGCGGTCCCAGTTCAGCTGCAGAAGCAGGCTCAGCCCGTTGTAACCTTGCTGAATGATTTGCACGATAGTCTCCTCTGGTCAGACATCAACCCCGTCTGATCTTAGTAGCCGCCGATTAAGGCAGAAAAGGGGCGGAAACCCGCCCCTTTTCCGGTGATTGCTCCGTGAAACCGCCCTTTAGGGGCAGAACAGATCGTTGGTCAGCGCAAAGACCGTCAACGACAGGATCACGGTCAGGCCGGCTGTCATCAGGAATTTCAGCGCCCGTGGGCTGGGTTTGCGGCGGGTGACCGCCTCATAGGCATAAAACGTCAAATGGCCGCCATCCAGAACCGGGATCGGGAACAGGTTCAGCAGGCCTACCGCGGTCGACAGGATGCCGATGAAATAGACAAAATTCTCAAGCCCCTGCCGCGCCATTGCGCCGCTGACCTGCGCGATGCCCAGCGGGCCTGACATGTTGCACGAGCTGATCGCGCCGGACGCCATGTGATACAGGCCAGAGAACGAGCCTGAGATGATGCTCCAGGTCATGTTCACACCGGCATTCATCGCCTGCCCGAACGAAAGGGCTTCGGTGCCAGGACGGAACAGCATGCCGCCGACGATACCGATGCGCCAGTTGGTTTCAAAACCACCATCCGGCTGCGGTTCATCGACCCGCTTGGCCGAAAGGGTGAAATCCATCACCTCACCGTCGCGCCATACGGTCAGCGGCAGCGGGGCCCCTTCGGCGGCCAAAACAGCCTCCTGCAGTTGCAGGAAGGCCAGGATCGGTTTGCCGTTCACATGGGTGATCACATCACCGGGGCGGAAGCCACTTTCATACGCCGCAGATTGCGGTGCCAGCTGCACAACGACCGCAGGCATCGGGTGGGCCGTGGTCACGATCATCTCTTCACCGTTGCGGCGCAGCAGGTAATCGACGTTTGACTGCACAGGCAATTCCCGCAGCAGCTGATCAAAGGTCAGATCGTCGTCACGGGTCGGCACCTTGATGCCGCCGATTTCCAGCACCTCATCACCGGGCTGCAGATCCACCTCATAGGGAACATTGTTGATCTCGCCCACGGTCAGCGGCTCTTTGGCGGAACCGTTGAACATCGCAATGCCGGCAAAGATCAGGATCGACAGCACGAAGTTGAAGATCGGGCCGGCGGAAACCGTGGCGGAACGCGCCCAGAGCGGTGCCCCCTCCATCGTGTTGCGCGCAGGCTCCACCTCAGCATCAGAGCCAACCGAAGCGGCATTGGCATCGCCCACAAACTTGACGTAGCCGCCAAAGGGCAACGCCGCCAATTGCCAACGGGTGCCGCGTTTATCCACCCAGGAAAACACCACCGGACCAAACCCGAGCGAGAAGACCTCCGCATCGATGCCGGACCAGCGGCCCACGATGTAATGGCCGTATTCATGCACCGAAACGATCACAGACAGCGCAACGACAAACGCCAGAAAGGTTGTCACGGACCCGCCCAGAGCGGAAAACATGGAGAAAATGTCCAAGGGTTTACCTCTTGTTTATACACCTTGCGCCAGCAGCGCATCGGCCTCTTGTCGTGCCAGTTGGTCGATTTCGGCGACATTAGCAAGTGTAACGGCCTGTGCCATATCACATGTCCGTGCCGAAAGCCTGTCCAAAACACCTTCCACGATTCGTGCCATGTCCAGAAAGCCCAATTTACCTGCAATGAAGTGATCCAGTGCCCGCTCTTTGGCCGCGTTGAAGGCCGCCCCAAAGAGGCCGCCCTTTTCCATCACCTCATAAGCCAGGCGCAGCGCCGGGTAGCGTTGCAGATCTGGGTCGCGGAAGGTCAGCTGACCAATCTGCGCCAGATCCAGACGGGCCACCGGCAATTCACGCCGTTCAGGCCAATGCAGCGCGTAGCCGATTGCGTGACGCATATCCGGCGCCCCCACATGGGCCATCAGTGCCCCATCATTGAACCCAACCAGCGCATGCACCATGGATTCGGGGTGTACCAGCACCTCAATCTGATCAGGACGGACGCCAAAGAACTCTTTGACCTCAATCACTTCCAGCGCCTTATTGAACATCGAGGCGCTGTCAATCGTGATCCGCTGCCCCATGTTCCAATTGGGATGCGAAGACGCCTCGGCCAGGGTTGCGGTTGCCAGCTTTTCCATCGGCCAATCACGGAACGCGCCGCCGGATGCGGTGATGATGATGCGTTCCACGGCGTTGATGTCTTCGCCCACCAGGCCTTGGAAAATCGCGGAATGCTCACTGTCGACCGGCAGCACCCGGGCGTTGTGTTTGCGCGCGGTCTCCATCAACAGCGGACCAGCAGCGACAAGGGATTCCTTATTGGCCAGCGCCAGGGTTGCCCCCTGCTCCAACGCGATCAGACCGGGGGCCAGCCCGGCAGCGCCAACAATCGACGACATGACCCAATCGGCAGGCCGCGCAGCGGCTTCCAGCAGCGCGGTCTTGCCCGCCGCGGCTTCAATGCCGGATCCATCCAGCGCCTCACGCAGATCGGGCAGCAGTTCGGGGAAAGCGGTCACAGCCACCTCAGCGCGCAGATCCTGCGCGTCACGGGCCAGCTGCACGATGTTGCGCCCACCGCTGAGCGCAACCACGTCATAATTCGCGGGATCGCGGGCAATCAAATCGATGGTGTTCTGCCCAATCGATCCAGTGGCCCCGAAAATGGAAACCCGTCTCATCTCACCTCCGGCAAGAAACCCAGCACCTGGCCTGCGATCAGCACCAGCAGGAGCGCGCCGAGAAACCCGTCAAACCGGTCAAGGAACCCACCATGGCCGGGGATCAGGTTCGAACTGTCCTTGATGCCATATCTACGTTTGATCGCGCTTTCGGCAATATCGCCCATCTGCGCGGCAAAGGCAGTCAGAACAGACAGGGCAATCAGGCTGGGCCCGGCAGGGCTGTTCAGCATGAACCAAACCCCAACCAATGCGGCACCAATCCAGCCGGCAATGGTGCCTGACCAGGTTTTCTTGGGGCTGACCTTGGGCCAAAACTTGGGACCGCCCAGCGACCGACCGGCAAAATAGCCAGCCACATCGCTCATGATCACCACGGCGGCCAGCCAGGCCAGCCAGAACAGCCCGTGCCCCCCGCGCAGCGACAGCGCGCTGTAGCAGGCCAGGACAATCACCGCCGCATAGGCGCACCAGATCGCGCGGCTGCCTTTCGTCCCGGTTGAGATCGAAGACATCCCTGCCAGAACAGGCGCCAGCAGCACCGGCAAACGCGCAAAGGGCGGCAAGAAGACGGTTGCAAACATCACGACCGCTGCCAGCAGGCCCAGCCACATCGGTGCCCCCTGCTCTTTCGGGCCAAGGATGCGCACCAGTTCCCAGACCATCAGGCCCGTCACAACCGACACCAGCAGGTGAAACGGCAGGCCGCCCAGCCAGATCGCTGTGCCCCCCACCAAAAGCATCACCACCGCCGACATCACGCGCGGCCCCAGATCATTCCAGTTTGATTTCACGCTCATGTTTTCACAGCACCAAAACGCCGTTCCCGGCTGCCGTAGTTGCGCACCAGACCTGCAAAAATCTCATCGGTGAAATCCGGCCAGAGCGTATCGATGAACTCATATTCGGCATAGGCGGACTGCCACAGAAGGAAGTTTGAAATCCGCGCCTCACCGCTGGTGCGGATCACCAGATCGGGATCAGGCAACACACAGGTGTCAAGGTATTTCGGCAGGGTTTCTTCATCCACGCTTTCGGGATCCAGACGGCCCGAGGCGACATCCTGTGCCAGACGTTTGGTGGCGCGCGCCACTTCATCCCGGCCGCCGTAGTTCAGCGCGATGGTCAGATGCACCCGGTCATTGCCGGCGGTGTACTCTTCCAGCTCATCCATCAGGGCCACCAGCTTGCCGTCCAGCCGCAGCCGATCGCCAATGAAACGCACCCGCACACCTTCGTCGTGCAGCGCTTTGGCTTCTTTCTTGATGTAGCGGCGGAACAGGCTCATCAGCCCCGCCACTTCGACCTGTGTGCGTTTCCAGTTTTCGGTAGAAAAAGCAAAGATCGTTACATATTTCACGCCAAGGTCCGGACAGGCCTCAACAATTTCGCGCACGCGGCGGGCACCGGCGTGATGCCCGAACAGCCGCGGCCGTCCCCGTGCCTGCGCCCAGCGTCCGTTGCCATCCATAATGATGGCAACATGACGTGGACCGGTCGGAGTGTCTGGATCCTTTGGCATCCGTACTGGTCCGCTCAGACCTGCATGATTTCGGCTTGCTTGGTCTCAAGCGCCTTATCGACGTTGGCGATAAACTTGTTGGTTAGGTCCTGCACTTCGGTCTCCCAGAGTTTCTGGTCGTCCTCGGACATGCCATCGTTCTTGGCTTTTTTGATCTGGTCCATACCGTCGCGACGCACGTTGCGCACCGAGACACGGGCACTTTCAGCGTATTGCGCGGCCACCCGGCCCAGCTCGCGGCGGCGTTCTTCGTTCAGCTCAGGGATCGGCAGCATGATGATGGTGCCATTCAGCTGGGGGTTGATGCCCAGACCCGAGTTACGGATCGCCTTTTCAACAGCGCCCACCATGGATTTATCCCAGACGTTCACGGTGACCATGCGCGGCTCAGGAACGTTTACGGTGCCCACCTGGTTGATCGGGGTTTTCTGACCGTAAGCTTCGACCATCACCGGCTCCAGCATCGAGGCCGAGGCACGTCCGGTGCGCAGCGAGGCGAATTCGGTCTTGAGGTTGGACATCGCGCCTTCCATGCGGCGCTCAAGATCGTCGGTATCGATCATGAAATCATCGGACATTTCTACGGGTTCCGTCAGTTGTCTGCGTCAGTTCTAAGCTCATAGGCTATTGGTAGGCAGTTGTATAGCACCACGCCATTGGGGTGAAGGGTGAACCTCAGATAGAGGTGTTATCCGGCGCATGCTTGCTGGAATGCCGCAATCGCCGGATCGCAGTAAATCGCTTCGCATTGGTCCGTATGTCGTTTTCCCCTGCACAACGGGTCGCTTATGGGGGTCGCAAGTACCTAAGTATTTTAGTAGGTCTTTGCGCATAAAGACCCGTTTCTGGAGATGCAGCGATGACGGATGTCACCCCAACCGGGCTGGATGCCCACAAACCCGCTGAAATTGCACGACTAATCCGCCAGGCGGGAATCGCCAAAGCCAATATGCCGCTGCTTCAGCTGATCACCCTGTCTATGTTAGGCGGCGCGTTTATTTCATTTGGCGCGCTGTTTTACACCCAGACCACCGCAGGTTTTGGCGAGTTGAACGGCGCGCTGAAACTGATCGGTGGCATATCCTTTTCCCTTGGCCTCATCCTGGTGGTGGTGGGCGGCGCGGAGCTGTTCACCGGCAACACCATGATTGTCATGGCCTATGTGGATCGCAAAATCAGCCGGGCGGCGTTGATCCGCAACTGGATCATCGTGTTCATCGGCAATCTGATCGGCTGCGCCGTGACCTTGGCTTTGGTCTATGGCTCTGGCCTGCTGGAGAGCAGTATGGCCAGCCGCGCTGTCGCCATTGCCGAGGCCAAAAGCACCCTCGGTTTTGCCGAAGCCTTCTGCCGTGGTGTCCTGTGCAACGCGCTGGTCTGTCTTGCGGTATGGCTGGCGGTGTCGGCCCGCACCGCCATTGGGATGATCCTGTCGATCGTCTGGCCGGTTTCGGCCTTTGTTGCCATCGGGTTGGAACATTCCATTGCCAACCTCTACCTGATCCCGGCCGGTATGGCCGCGGGGGCAGATGTCACAACGGGGGCGCTGATCGGCAATCTGGTCCCTGTGGTTTTGGGCAATGTTGTCGGCGGCGCAGGCGGTGTGGCACTGGCCTACCGCATGGCCTACGGTCCCGTTCTGGTGGAATAGACGGCGCGCGCACGTAGCCGAGCTCCCCCAAAAAAAGGGCGGCGCAGGATGTCCCGCGCCGCCCGAAATCCAAAACCGGTCTGCAGCTTTAGCTGTGCACAGTTGTATAGGTGCCTTTGCCGGCCAGAATGCCCTTGAACCCGCCCGGTTCATCCAGCGGGAAGACAATCAGCGGCAGGTTGTTGTCACGCGCCAGCGCAATAGCTGAGGCATCCATGACCTTCAGGTGCTTGGCCAGAACCTCATCATAGGTGATGTCTTCATAACGCACCGCGTCGGCATTGGTGGCCGGGTCTTTGTCATAGATCCCATCGACACCGTTTTTGCCCATGAAGATCGCCTCACAGGCCATTTCATTGGCCCGCAGCGTCGCGGCGGTGTCAGTGGTGAAATAGGGGTTGCCGGTGCCGGCCGCAAAAATGCAGACCCGCTTTTTCTCCAGGTGGCGCACGGCGCGACGGCGAATATAAGGCTCACACACCTCATCCATCCGGATGGCCGAGATTACACGGGTGAAGACCCCGATGCTTTCCAGCGCGCTTTGCATCGCCAGTGCGTTCATCACGGTGGCCAGCATGCCCATGTAATCCGCGGTGGTTCGCTCCATCCCCTGCGCAGCGCCGGACAGGCCGCGGAAGATGTTGCCGCCGCCGATGACCATACAGATCTCAACACCCAGATCATGCACGGTCTTCACTTCCCGCGCGATCCGCTCAACGGTCGGCGGATGCAGCCCCATCCCTTGATCACCCATCAAGGCCTCACCGCTGATTTTCAGCATGACGCGATTGAACTTGGTGTCTTTTTCGATGGTGACGGGAGAGGAGGTGTCGGCGGCCATGAAGGGCTCCATCTGGCTAGGACTCAAAATTTCGCGCAAAATGTCGGAAAACCGGGCCGGGTTCAATGCAATATCAGGCCGCTTTGGCATTTGCGTGATATGCGGCCAGAATTGCAGGGTTTTATCCATCTGCCTAGCCTTCCTTCCGGGTCACTTAGCGGTTAAGGGCTAATTTATGGACCTGATTTCACAAATATCGCCTGAGCAACCTGTTTTGATCGCAGGCCCCACCGCATCGGGCAAATCCGCACTGGCGCTGGAGATTGCAACGCGTCAGGGCGGCGTGATCCTCAATGCTGATGCAATTCAGGTCTTTGCCAACTGGCGGGTCCTGACCGCGCGCCCCTCCCCTGAGGATGAAGCGCAGGCGCAGCATCTGCTTTACGGCCATATTGCGGGTGACGCTGAATACTCCGTCGGCCATTGGCTGCGTGAGGTTGCGCCGCTGCTGGCGGGCCAACGCCCGATCATTGTCGGCGGCACCGGCCTTTATTTCACCGCCCTCACGCAAGGCCTCGCCAATATCCCCGCCACCCCACCCGAGGTCCGCGCGCTGGCCGATCAGCGCCTGCTGGAGGAAGGGCGCGAAGCACTGCTGGCTGAGCTGGACGCGGAAACCCGCGCCGCCATCGACACGCTGAACCCGATGCGGGTGCAACGCGCCTGGGAGGTTCTGCACAGCACCGGCAAAGGCATCAGGGCCTGGCAGGCCGAAACGCCGCCGCCGCTGCTGCCGCTGGCCGAAGCCTTCCCGGTGCTGTTTGATGTGGACAAAGACTGGCTCAACACCCGGATCGCACAGCGGTTTGATCTAATGCTGGACCAGGGCGCGCTGGACGAAGCCGAGGCCAACCTGCCAGATTGGGACCCCAGCCATCTCTCAGCCAAAGCCATCGGCGCGCCCGAGCTGATCGCCCATCTGCAAGGCCAGATGTCACTGGATCAGGCGCGCGAGGCCGCAACCATCGCCACCCGGCAATTTGCCAAACGGCAGCGCACCTGGTTCAGATCCAAGATGAAAGACTGGCACGCCTATCGCCCTTAGCCCATGCGTGGTGGCACCGCGGGACAACCAAACCAACCCCATTCAACGTTCCCCAAATACTCAAATTCCCTCACACTAAGCCCTGCCGCGCGGTTCCGGGAGGACAAAACCCTTTACTTATCGCCCTGCCCTGCCAAGGTGGCGATGAGGAGAGGGCCTGTGCAAACAGAGGTGGTGAACGCGGATCAGTCAGACGCGGGCGGCTTAGTGCTGCGCCCGCTGGCCCAGTTTGAACGCGGCGATCCCTGGCGCCTGACCACCCTGCATGATCGCCCCGATTACCTGCTGATCTGGATCACCAAGGGCCAAGGGCTTGCCCATGTCTCGGGCCTGCGCCGTGGCATCGGCGCCCACACTGCCCTGTTAATCCCACCTCAGACGTTGTTTTCCCTCGATCTTCTGCGCGGCGCCGGGGCGCTTGTGCTGACCTTACCGGCCGATCTGGCTGAGGCCCTGTCGATGCCGCATCGGCCACAGGTGCTGCGGCTGCGGGATGTGCAGGCGCAGACCGAATTGACCCACCGATTGGAGGCGATCCAGCGCGAAGCCGCCTCCCCCGCGCCCCACACGGGTGACGCTTTACGGGCGCATGGGGCCTTGCTGTCAGTCTCCTTGCGGCGTTTTCTGGCCGCGCAGGATCAACCGCCACGCCCCTCAGGGGCGCTGCGCCTGGCCGAGGCCTATGCTTCGCTTGTGACCTGTCACTATGCCAGCGCGATGGGGGTGGCGGATTACGCCCAGATGCTGGGGGTGACCACACCGCATCTCAGCCGCAGTTGCAAAGAGGCCTCGGGCCTGACCGCGGCGGACATCCTGACAGCGCGGGAACTCTATGCGGCGCGGGACCTGATTGAGCGATCCGATATGTCGCTGAAACAAATCGCCGAGACGCTGAATTTCGGCAGCGCGGCCTATTTTTCGCGGTTCATCGTGAAACACACCGGCAAATCGCCCTCAAGCCTGCGCAAATCGGTGCGTAAAGCCAAACGCCCGCAACCTGCGTGAACCGCGCGCGTGTGACGCCATCAGCGCAGCTGCAAGGACGCCACCTGTGTGACCGGCAGGGCCTGCTGCGCATCGCGCAACACTTCGCCGGCCACCAAACCTGCCATGCCCACCAAACCCGCGCTGACCACAAACGCCTGCGCCGGTCCGGCAAAACCGCGCCTTTGTGGCAGGGCGGGCTGCGCCTCAGGCAGGTCGGATCCCGCGCGCGCCAGCGCGGTCAGATGCTCCGCCGCCCAAGCATAGGCCGCGTGCTGCCCCGCCGGCCAGTCGCGCTGTTTCGGCCAGACATGCAGCGCTTCGCCAGCAGCGATCGGGCATAACATGCGCCCGGTCAGCGGCATCAGACAGGCCTCAGGAATGTCAAACCCCGCATCACGCAGCTGGTCCCAGCCGCGAAACCGCGCCTCTTGCGTCTGTTGCACAAGTTGGATTTTCAGCAGTTTTGACTGCCGCGGACTGATCCCCAGCGGACCACGGGGATAGGCCCCTGCGGCGATTTTTTCGCTCAACGTTTTCAGCAGATGCAGCCGGTCCGGCCCCGCCGCAGCGCGATCATTGATCGCTGCCGCCAGCCCAACGTAATGACCCGGCCGGTAAAGTGCCCAGAACAGTCGGATCGCGGTGGCCAGTTCCATCGGTTGCGCCACCAGCCAATGGCTGAGGTCCAGATGCGGCCCATCCAGTCGCCCGGCCAGACCGGCAATCACCTGAGAGATCACCGTTTCACTTTGCCCCCGCATCATATCAACCAGCGCCCGCGCCTCGGCCGGGGCCTGTGGCAAGTGCTGACGAATATCGGAAATCTCAGGGGGAAGAGGCTGAAAACACAGCATAAACGCTCCGGGAACTGGTAACACACCCGGCTTGGTTAATCGCCAATTAAGGCGGAATTAGGGAGGTCAGGCAGATTTATCACCCCACCCCCAAGGCGGCGGCGCCTACTCCAACAAATGCTCGTAGCGTTGATCGGTCAGGGTCTTCATGAAGGCCACCAATGCATCGATACGTTCGTTTTCCAGCGCGGGACCGTCGGTCAGGATATCCATCGACAGGGTCTCTGCCACCTCAGGCGCGGCCCAGGTCTGGCCGGTTTCCGGGTTGATCTGCCGCTTTGCGGATTTTGAGTTATACTTGTTGTAAAACAGCACAACGGTACGCAGATCTGCAAAAACGCCGTTATGCATATAGGGCCCCGTCACAGCCACATTGCGCAGGGTCGGCACTTTGAATTTACCGGCCTGGGCCGCATCGGTGACAGCTGGATTGGCCAGAAGCCCCGGATCCACGTGAGCCGCGCCAACCCCGTTCAACCCGCGCACGGCAACATTCACTGGGGTGCCGATATTGTGGTATTCGTAATTGCTGAAGGTTTCGCCCGGATCGATGGCGCTGGTTTTCAGCTGATGGCACTGGTTGCAGTTGGTGAACTGCTGCGAGAAGAACAGCAGCCGCCCCAGCTCCTCATCCCGGGTCAGCTCGACCTCACCGCGCAGGAAACGGTCATATTTGCTGTCAAACGGGGCAAAAACATCGGTGCTTTCAAAGGCTGCAATACTGTCAGCCAGCGCCGCATAGGCGCGATCGGCGTCCTCCAGCACATCGTCACCGTAAAGCGCCGGGAAGGCCGCAACATAGGTGGGGTCCTGCAGCAAACGCTCCAGCACGGCGGCCGTGTCAGGCATCGCCATTTCGCCGGGGTTCAGCGGCGGGCCACCCGCCTGCCCCGCCAAATCATCGGCGCGCCCGTCCCAGAACTGGCCACCGACATAAGCGCCATCTTCGCGTTGATGGAACCGGGGTGAAAACCGGGCATAGCTGGCCGTGGGGGCGTTGCGATCGCCAAGACTTTCACCGTCATCCCCCAGTGAGACAGCACGCCCCGCATCGGTTTCGCGGGGATCCACAAAGCCATAGTCCGGATCATGGCAGCTGGCGCAGGATTGGGTGCCGTTGAGCGACAGGTTGGTGTCAAAATAAAGCGCTTCGCCAAGCGCCGCTTTGCTGGTGATCTCAGCCGCGGCGCCACCGGTTGCCAGAACAACCGCTGCAATTGCGCCGCCGATCCTCGTGCTGCCTAAACCCATTGTCATTCCTTCCCGCCAGTCGCCCCCAGTCTAAGACTGCACCCTAAGACTGCACGGCGACTTTGACTGTGACGTAGATCAACCCTTGGGGCATTTCCATTGGAAAATTGCCGCAGCACCGCAGCCCCTATCCGGGATCAGCTGCCCAGAATGACCTTCACGTAGTTCTGGGTTTCCTTATAGGGCGGGATCCCGCCGTATTTTTTCACCGCTTCGGGGCCTGCGTTATAGGCTGCCAGGGCCAACCGCCACGAACCAAAAGCGCGGTATTGCTCAGCCAAATAGCGCGCGCCACCGTCCAGATTTTCGTAAGGATCATGCGGATCCACGCCCAAAACTGCCGCGGTTCCCGGCATCAGCTGGGCCAGTCCCAGCGCACCTTTGGGGGAAACGGCTTTGGCATTAAAGGCGCTTTCCTGCTGCACCAGCTTCAGGAACATGTTTTCCGGAATGCCGTGGCGTTTGGCCGCCGAGCGCGCCATGTCCAGATAGGGGCCTTTGTATTTCGATTTGAACCCTTCACCGTCCCATTTGGTCGGCGTGTGGAAGCTGGGCGCGGCGATGGAAACCCGGTTGGCGCTTTCGCTTTTGTGACGGCTGTCCAGCAGGTTGGTCTGCGATTTAAACAGTTTGACCCGGCTTTTGGATCCCACCATATCCGCGGCCAGGCTTGGCCCTGCGGCACCGGCCAGCAGCATCGCGCCCGCCAATCCGGCGCGCATCAGGGCTCCGCCCCGGCCACGCCGATTGTGCGCCTGTTTCAATGGTGTTTTTGTCATCTTTGCCCGCTGCATGTCCCGTCCCGTTCCACGCCCGTTGCTTTGGTCATCAAGGCCAACCCGCCAAGGGCTGCCCCGTCAAATATCGCAGCGATCATACGGCAGGCTGTGGATAAATCCAGCCGAAGCACGCCATATCGGCAATCTCTTGCACTGTGCGGGTGCTCACCCCTTGTTTTTAAGGGAAAACCCCGACAGTCTGCTGGGCGGAAAATTGCGTTTTAAGAAATCTTTACCTTTCTTTCAGGGCATGGTGTAACCATGAGCCAAATTCGAGTCAGAGGGAGACAATCATGGCCGGATCAGTGAACAAAGTTATTCTGGTGGGCAATCTGGGCCGTGACCCCGAAGTGCGCAATTTTCAGAATGGCGGCAAAGTGTGCAACCTGCGCATCGCCACCTCGGAAAACTGGAAAGACCGCAACACCGGCGAACGCCGTGAGCGCACCGAATGGCATTCGGTAGCCATCTTCCAGGAAGGTCTGGTGCGGGTGGCGGAGCAGTATCTGCGCAAAGGCTCCAAAGTTTATATCGAAGGCCAGCTGCAGACCCGCAAGTGGCAGGACCAGAACGGTCAGGACCGCTACTCGACCGAGGTTGTGCTGCAGGGCTTTGGCGGCACCTTGGTGATGCTGGACGGCCGTGATGGCGGTGGTCAAGGTGGCGGCCAGGGCGGCGGTTACGGCGGTGATCAGGGCGGCTACGGTGGTGGCTACGACCAGGGTGGCGGCGGCTACGGCGGCGGCAACCAAGGCGGTGGTCAAAGCACCCCCTCGCGCGATCTGGACGATGAAATCCCGTTCTGATCCGCAGCGATCCTATCAAAGTTCAAAGGCCGCCTGTCACAGGCGGCCTTTTCTGTTTCTTGGATCAGGTGTGCCGGGGGCCTCAAACAGGGCCCCGCGGCATCAGGGTGATCAGAAGTTCAGGGTTGCCATCACCTTGACCGAGCGACCCGGTTCATACACCGGAACCACCACAGCGAATTCCTGACCATAGGTGCCGCGGGCCGCGTAGTGTTCATCAAACAGGTTGTTGATTTCCGCGCGGACCGTCAGGTTTTCCATCCGGCTGGGGTTATATTCGGCAAAGACATTCACAACCTCATAGCTGGGAATTTCCTGCGCGCCTGCACCGGCACCTGCGACATCAACGTAGGCGGTGTCTTTCAGACCGATCTGTGCGTCGGCGCCAACGGTCAGGCCCAGGTTTTGGAAGGTGTGACCGGCCTCGATGGTGATCATTTCCCCCAGCGGGGCGGTCAGGTAGTTGCCGGTGTAGGAGTCCGCGGCGGTGCCATTCAGCGTGGTGTCAATATTGGCATAGCCTACGTTGATGAAACCAACACCCCAGTCATAGCCAACACCCAGTTCAAACCCTTCCGAGGTCATATCGGTGTTGTTGAACGGCATTTCCGACATCGGGATGGCCGACCCACTGGGTGGGGCCCACATCGGCGCACGTGCATCCGAAATCTCGGTCTTGAACAGCTTGGCGTTCAGGGTCCAATCCCCCAGTGCCAGCTCACCCGCGAGGTAGAGGTTTTCTGAGGTTACCTCTTCCGGGCTGTCTGGGTATTCCCAATCCGCGTTCATCAGGAAGCTTTCTGACAGGGTCAAACCACCCCAGACAGAGGAGTAGCCGGCACTCAACGTCAGGTTGCTGCTGACCTCCAACTCACCCGAGATATTGGCCGAAACGCCTGAGTTTTCGAACTCAGCCCCGTCAACACCGGTGAATTTCTGATGATCGGCGCGCAGGCCGGTCGACAGCAGGAAGGTGTCCGTCACATCGATATAGGCCTGCGCAAAGGCGCCGACATTGGTCACCTTCTCGGCGCGGTACGCCCCATCAGCACCGGCATATTCCATGCTGGATTTATCGCTGTAGAAGTCGAGACCGGCAACGATGTCCCCCATCGATAGCTCAAAGGTATTTTGGATCTTACCGTTCAAGCTTTGGGTTTTGCCGTCTGTCCAATCCCCTTCATTGTCTGTGGTCAGCTTGGTTGAGCTATAGGCCAGCAAGATCTCAGGGTTCCAGGCGGCACCGCTGCGGTCATCGCTGTAGGACAGTACAATGTTTTGGCGATCCAAGTCATAGATCTGCGTTGCCGGCACCGGACGCCCGGCCAACAGTCCGCCCATATTGGCACGGAAAGGACGCGGGTTATCGTCAATCAACCGCTCATACGACAGCTCAACACGGCCAGCATCCGGGGTGTCAAAAGCCACTTTGGCCAGACCGCTCCACAAATGCACACCGGACCCGACCACTTCGGTCCCCGAACCATCTTCGAATTCTTCACCATCGGCGAATTTCAAGTAACCAAGGTATTCAATCGCACCCTTGCGGCCATAAACAGCGTTGCCCGTGGTGATGGTGTTGCCGTTCGAATTGAACTCAAGCGCGGTGAAGCCGCCAAAATCGTCGCCCTCTGCCAAGAGGTCAGCAACATCTTTGGTCTGGAATTCCAGCGCACCACCAATGGCGCCCGGGCCCTGATCTGCAGTGGCCACACCGGGGTTCACCTTCACCGCTTTCAGCAATGCCGGGTCGATGATGTTGGTGGCAGCGTGGTGGAACACTTTGTTGTTCTGACGCGAACCATCGATGGTCACAACGAGGTTGGTTTCCTCAACACCGTTTACGTAGATCTTCTGCGACGTCGGGATCGAGCTGCCCACGGCAACGGTCGGCTCGCCTTTAAAGACGTCCTGCAGATCGGTGGGTTTGGTCCGTGCCAGATCCTCACCGGAGACGTCGACGTCATTCAGCTCGGTGCCGAGCTCATAGGTTCCAATATAGATAGTGTTCAGTTCAAAAACGTCTTCGGCCCATACGGCGGACGCAACAGAACTGAGGGCGGCGCAAAGCAGCGCACCACGAACAGAGCGGTTCATGAGATACCTCGAGAGGTTGGGAGAGTTTTTAGGGGTATTGGTGGCTAACCGTCGTCGCGAGCGGCCGGTTTGGCGTCCTGCGCCTGCAACACCAGATTCGGATCGGAACCACAACCGAGGCTTGACATGCAAATGCATGTTATCGACAGCTGTCGCAAAACTATCACAATTGACGGCGGCAAATTCCAGGGTCGACGGCGTGTGTCTGCCCGCCTGTTTCAACCGCGAAATCCACGACATTTGCCCTATATCCCAAAGAATGGCTGCAAATGCGGCAAAACCCCTAGCCTTTTACCCCAATCCGGTATAGCCGGGCGGCGAACAACCAAGGACAGCCTTATGGACCTGCGCAACATCGCCATCATCGCCCACGTTGACCACGGCAAAACCACCCTGGTGGATGAGCTGCTGAAGCAGTCGGGCGCCTTCCGTGAAAACCAAGCTGTGGCCGAACGCGCCATGGACAGCAACGATCTGGAACGCGAGCGTGGCATCACCATCTTCGCCAAACCGACCAGCGTTGAGTGGAAAGACACCCGTATCAACATCGTGGACACCCCCGGCCACGCCGACTTCGGCGGTGAGGTTGAGCGGATCCTGTCGATGGTGGACGGTGTGGTTCTGCTGGTCGACGCCGCCGAAGGCCCGATGCCGCAGACCAAATTTGTGACCTCCAAGGCACTGGCCCTGGGTCTGCGTCCGATTGTTGTACTGAACAAGGTCGACAAACCAGACGCAGAACCTGATCGCGCCCTGGATGAGGTGTTTGACCTCTTCTCCTCGCTGGATGCAAACGAGGATCAGCTGGACTTCCCGCATATGTACGCCTCGGGCCGCTCGGGCTGGGCTGATCATGAGCTGGACGGCCCGCGCAAGGATCTGCACGCGCTGTTTGACCTGATCGTCAACCACGTGCCGGAACCCAAGCAGGTCAAGAAGCAGGACGATGATTTCCGCATGCTGGCGACCACGCTGGGTTCGGACCCGTTCATGGGCCGCACCCTGACAGGCCGCGTTGAATCCGGCAAAATCACCGTGGGTGCCACCGTGCAGGCGATCAGCCGCATCGGCCAGAAGATCGAGCAGTTCCGCGTCACCAAAATTCAGGCCTTCCGCGGGCTGCAGAACGCCGACATTGATGAAGCCACCGCAGGTGACATCGTGACCCTGGCAGGCATGTCGAAGGCCACCGTGGCTGACACCATCTGTGCCCTCGCCGTGGAAGATCCGCTGGACGCCCAGCCGATCGATCCGCCGACCATCACCGTCACCTTCGGCATCAACGACAGCCCGCTGGCTGGTCGTGACGGCAAAAAGGTGCAGTCGCGTGTGATCCGTGACCGCCTTTACAAAGAGGCCGAGTCCAACGTGGCGATCAAAATCGAAGACACCCCCGGCGGCGAAGCCTTTGAGGTTTCAGGCCGTGGCGAACTGCAGATGGGTGTTCTGATTGAAAACATGCGTCGCGAAGGCTTCGAGCTGTCGATTTCGCGTCCGCAGGTGATCATGAAAGAAGAAGACGGCCAGCGCATTGAGCCCGTCGAAGAAGTCACCATCGACGTGGATGATGAATACTCCGGCGCGGTGATCGAAAAGCTAACCGGCACCCGTAAGGGCGAACTGGCCGAGATGCGCCAGAACGCAGGTAAAACCCGCATCATCGCCCATGTGCCGTCGCGCGGCCTGATCGGCTACCACGGTGAGTTCCTGACCGACACCCGCGGCACTGGTGTTCTGAACCGTGTGTTCCACGGCTGGACCGCCCACAAAGGCCCGATCCCCGGCCGTCGCGCAGGTGTGCTGATCTCGATGGAAGACGGTGAAGCTGTGGCCTACGCGCTGTGGAACCTGGAAGATCGCGGTCGCATGATGATCGGCGCGCAGGCAAAGGTTTATCAGGGCATGATCATCGGCGAACACAGCCGTGACAACGATCTGGAAGTGAACCCGCTGAAAGGTAAGAAGCTGACCAACGTACGGGCCTCCGGCTCGGACGAAGCGGTCCGCCTGACCACCCCGATCACGCTGAGCCTGGAAGAAGCGATTGCCTACATCAACGATGACGAGCTGGTGGAAGTGACCCCCAACTCGATCCGTCTGCGCAAACGCTACCTGGATCCGCATGAGCGCAAGCGGATGGCCAAAGCCAACCAGTAAGCGGTTGCCATGTGCAAATTAAAAAGCCCGGTGAGAGTGATCCCACCGGGCTTTTCTTTGCGCCAGTTGGGGTCAATTGACCGGCACAAAACTCTCAATCTGGGCCTCATCTGCCGTGAAGGTGCAGAAGGATCCGGCGGGCACCTCTTCCCAGCAGGTGCCGGTGTGCAGCGGTTCTGAAACCACCATCCGCCCCTGCCCTTCAGGCCCGATATGGGTGTAAACGGTTGGCGCGCGTTCGTCTGAGGCGTAGCGCACAGCAAACAGTTTCTGACCACAGCTGAACGCCGCTGCCAGCCGCATGTGCGGGGTGTGGCCGTGTGCGCGACTCAGCGCCTCCAGCTTCGCAACGGCGCGTTCCATCGCGCCTTTGGGATCGTCATAAAGCCCCTCAGCCACCGCGATCAGGAACAGCGCCTCACTGTCGGTGGCACCTTTACGCTCGGGGTACAGCTCATCCGGGATCAACATATCAGCGTGGCGGCGGAAGGTTTCAAAGCCCCCGACCTGACCATTGTGCATGAAGGACCAGCAATTTGAGGTAAACGGATGACAGTTGTTGCGGCTGGTGGCGGTACCGGTTGAGGCGCGCACATGGGCCAGAAACAGGCCCGATTTCACCTGATGGGTCAGCGAGCGCAGGTTCGGGTCAGACCAGGCCGGATGAGTATCACGGTAAAGCCCCGGTTCCTGCCGGTCCCCGTACCACGCCACGCCAAAACCATCTGCATTGGTGGCGGTTTTACACTCATTGGCCGAAATGCTCTGAGCAATCAGGGAATGATCGGGTTTGCTGACCAGATCTTCCAGATAAACGGGGGTACCGATATAGGCGGCCCAACGGCACATGGTGGCTCTCCTGCGGGGTCTTTGGGGGTGTGGATGGCCCCATTGACCACAAAAAAGGGCCGCGCGAAAGGCGCAGCCCTCTCTTCCGATTTGCACAGAAGTGCTTATTCCGTGGTTTCAACCACCATCAGCTCACGCTCGGATGCGTCACGCGCGTGGCTCAGGGCCTCCTGATAGTCGGGGCTGTTGTAGCACTCGACCGCGGCCTCAACGCTGGGGAAACGGGCCACAACATTGCGCGGGCGTTCCTTGCCCTCAAGCTGCACAAACCGTGCGGCGCGGGCGATGAAATAGCCGCCATGTTTCTCAATCGCAGGGCCGGCCAGCTTGGCATATTTGCCATAGGCCTCTTCATCGGTGACGGTGACGTGGGCGATCCAAAGTGCGGGCATGATAACTCCTCCGGCGTATCTTGTTTCCCCGCACTTTAGGGAAACCACCGGAGGAGCCAATCATTTTTTGACCAAAAGGTCGAATTTTTTGAGCATCAGCTCAAATTCTTAGCCTTTGATCGCGGCCTCTGCAGCTGCAATGGCGGCATCGGCATTGGCAGCATCTTTGCCCCCGCCCTGCGCCATGTCGGGACGGCCACCGCCGCCCTTGCCGCCCAGTTCGGGCACCGCTGCCTTCACCAGATCCACGGCCGAGACTTTGTCGGTTGCGTCTTTGGTCACCCCTGCGGCCACCGCAACTTTACCGCCGGTGTCTGCGATCAGAAGAACCGCGCCGGAACCCAGACGTTCCTTATGCTCGTCGATCAGCGCAGGCAGATCCTTGCCCGACACGCCGGACAGCACCTGTGCGATGAACTTCACGCCGTTGATCTCTTTGACCTCAGCGCCGCCACCCTGACCGGCACCGCCGGCCATGGCCAATTCACGGCGCAGCTGAGCCACCTCATTCTGCAGCGCCTTGCGTTCGCCCATCAGCGCATCCACACGTTCCGCCACCTCGCTTGGCTGCGCCTTCAGCGCCCCCATGATGGTGGCCAGCGTGTCGGCCTGCTGCCCCAGATGATCCAGCGCCGCCTGACCGGTCAGCGCCTCAATCCGGCGCACCCCTGCCGAGGATGCCGAATCCCCCAGGATCACCAGCGCGCCAATGTCGCCGGTCTGTTTCACATGGGTGCCGCCGCACAGTTCGATCGAATAGGTGGTGCCGTCCTGGCCTTTGCCAGTTGCGGCCTGCCCCATCGAGACAACGCGCACCTCATCACCGTATTTCTCACCAAACAGCGCCTGCGCTCCGATGTCACGGGCGTCATCCGGTGTCATGATCCGGGTTTCAACGGCGGTGTTCTGACGGATGTAATGGTTCACATCAGCGCCAACTTTGGCCAGTTCCTCCGCCGACAGCGCTTTGGCATGGCTGAAGTCAAACCGCAGACGATCCGGCGCGTTGAGCGAGCCACGCTGCGCCACGTGATCCCCCAGCGCCTCGCGCAGGGCTTCGTGCAGCAGGTGGGTGGCTGAGTGATTGGCCCGGATTGCACTGCGACGGTCATGATCAACAACCAGCTGCGCCGCGGCCCCTTTGGCGATCTCACCTTCGGTGACCTCAGCGATATGGATGAACACGCCAGCCGCTTTGCGGGTGTCGGTGATACGGGCCGCGCCAGCCTCGGTTTTCAGCACCCCGGTGTCGCCCACCTGACCGCCGCTTTCCGCATAAAACGGCGTCTGGTTCACCGCGATCTGCACCTTGGCACCCTTGGCTGCGGTCTCAACCTCCGCACCCTCCTGCACCAGGGCAACAACCTGACCTTCGGCCTCTTCGGTGTCATAGCCCAGGAATTCGGTCACGCCGGCGTTTTCCGCTACGTCAAACCAGACGGTGGCATCCGCCGCCTCACCAGACCCGGCCCAGGCCGCGCGCGCTTTGGCTTTCTGCTCTTCCATCGCGGCGTCAAAGCCATCGGTGTCCACGGTCAGGCCCTTTTCACGCAGCGCGTCCTGCGTCAGGTCCAGCGGGAAACCGTAGGTGTCATAAAGCTTGAACGCGGTTGCACCGTTCAGCGCATCGCCTTCACCCAGGTCGGCCACTTCGCCGTCCAGCAACTTTAGGCCACGGTCCAGCGTCTGTTTGAAACGGGTTTCTTCCAGACGCAGGGTTTCCTCGATCATTGGCTGCGCCTGACGCAGCTCAGGATAGGCTTCGCCCATCTGGCTCACCAGCGACGGCACCAGCTGATGCATAACCGGATCCTTCGCGCCCAAGAGGTGCGCATGCCGCATGGCGCGGCGCATGATGCGACGCAGCACATAGCCGCGGCCATCATTTGACGGCATCACCCCATCAGCAATCAGGAAGGAGGTTGAGCGCAGATGGTCCGCGATCACCCGGTGATGCACGTTTTGATCGCCATAGGGATCAACATTGGTCACATGCGCCGAGGCTTCGATCAGCGCTTTGAACAGGTCGGTGTCATAGTTGTCATGGCTGCCCTGCAGCAGCGCGCCGATCCGTTCCAGCCCCATGCCGGTGTCGATCGACTGCATGTCGAGATCAGTCATCGAGCCGTCTTCGAAACGCTCATTCTGCATGAAGACCACGTTCCAGATCTCAATGAACCGGTCACCATCTTCCTCCGGGCTGCCCGGAGGGCCACCCCAGATGTGATCGCCATGGTCATAGAAAATTTCGGTGCAGGGGCCACAGGGACCAGTCGGCCCCATCTGCCAGAAGTTATCCGAAGTCGCGATGCGGATGATCCGGTCCTCGGGCACGCCGAGTTTTTTCCACATCTCAAAGGCTTCGTCATCGGTGTGATAAACCGTGGTCAGCAGTCGCGATTTGTCGATGCCAAACTCTTTGGTCACCAGTTCCCAGGCGAAAGGAATGGCCTCTTTTTTGAAATAGTCACCAAAGCTGAAGTTGCCCAGCATCTCAAAGAAAGTGTGGTGACGTGCGGTATAGCCCACATTGTCGAGGTCATTGTGTTTACCGCCAGCGCGCACACATTTCTGCGCCGTGGTGGCGCGGGTGTAGTCGCGTTTTTCCACCCCGGTGAAACAGTTTTTGAACTGCACCATGCCAGAGTTGGTAAACATCAGCGTCGGGTCGTTGCGCGGCACCAACGGGCTGGAAGAGACAATCTCATGCCCCTGTTTCTGGAAGTAGTTCAGAAAGGTCGAACGGATTTCGTTAAGACTGGGCATTGGCCTGAAGTTCCCCAATGGATCGGTTTCAGGCTGATGTATCCGCCCCACTGGCCCATGTCCACAGCAAGTAAAGGGCCGGTGACGCATTGCGCCCCGGCCCTGTGCATTTTGTCACAATTCCTTACGGGATTGCTTTTGGATCTGATCCGAAGCGGCGGGCCGCTTTGTGGCGATCAGGCTTCCAGGATGTCGTCGTCATCCTTATCCATGTCAAAGTCCAACCCATGCGCGGCGCGGATCTTATCTTCGATTTCATGGGCGAC
Organism: Thalassovita sp.; assembly: GCF_963691685.1. Lineage (GTDB taxonomy): Bacteria > Pseudomonadota > Alphaproteobacteria > Rhodobacterales > Rhodobacteraceae > Thalassobius. The sequence continues at coordinate 1,732,297 of NZ_OY829290.1, read as the reverse complement.
ATCAGGATTGTCACGCAGGAACTGTTTGGCGTTTTCTCGCCCCTGCCCCAGACGGTCATCCGCGTAGGAGAACCAGGCCCCGGATTTATCAACCACCCCGGCCTTCACGCCCAGGTCCAGCAATTCACCGGTTTTGGAGATGCCTTCGCCATACATGATGTCAAACTCAACCTGTTTGAATGGCGGCGACACTTTGTTCTTAACCACTTTGACGCGGGTGGCGTTGCCGACCACTTCGTCACGGTCCTTGATCGCGCCGATACGGCGGATGTCCAGACGGACCGACGAATAGAATTTCAACGCATTGCCGCCGGTGGTGGTTTCCGGGCTGCCGAACATCACGCCGATTTTCATCCGGATCTGGTTGATGAAGATTACCATACAGTTGGACCGGTTGATCGAGCCGGTCAGCTTGCGCATGGCCTGGCTCATCAGGCGAGCCTGCACACCAACGTTGCTGTCACCCATGTCGCCTTCCAGCTCCGATTTCGGCGTCAGCGCCGCAACCGAATCGACCACGACCATGCTGACAGCGCCCGAACGCACCAGCGTGTCGACAATCTCCAGCGCCTGTTCACCGGTGTCCGGCTGGCTGATCAGCAGTTCATCAAGGTTAACACCCAGCTTTTTGGCATATTGCGGGTCCAGTGCATGTTCGGCGTCCACAAAGGCGCAAATGCCACCTTTTTTCTGTTCTTCCGCAACGCAATGCAGCGTCAGCGTCGTCTTGCCCGAGCTTTCAGGACCGTAAATTTCAACGATCCGGCCTTTCGGCAGGCCACCAATGCCAAGGGCAATATCCAGCCCCAGTGACCCGGTGGAAGTTGCCTCAATCTCAGGCGCGACATTGTCGCCCCCCAGTTTCATGATTGAGCCTTTGCCGAACTGACGTTCGATCTGTGCCAGGGCGCTATCCAGCGCCTTCTGCTTGTCCGCGTTACGTTTGCTGTCCATCGAAAGAAGATCTGCCGTTGCCATTGTTCGATTTCCTTATCCCACAGCCGCAACCCCGCGGCAATCCCTGGATGTTCTCATCTTGTTCTCAAATTCAGATATGAGACCAAAACAAGAACACTGCAAGTGTTTTTTCTGCCTAGGATATTTTGCCAAACCAGTTAAGGAATGGTTTATAGAAGGTAGATAATTGCAAGAAATGATGAGGCCTGCCGCGCATGCTGGTGTTTTGGAAGCAGAATTTGGTGTTCCTGTCGGTGCCCAAAACCGGCACGACGGCCTATGAAAAAGCGCTGGCGCCGCTTGCATCCATGTCGGTGCAGGATCCGCCCGAGCTGAAGCATGCACCGCTTTACCGCTACAATCGTTTCTTTCGCCCGATGTTCGAAAAGGTCTGCAACACCGAATTGGAAACCCTGGCCGTGATGCGCGAACCGGTCAGCTGGCTGGGCAGCTGGTATCGATATCGGCGCCGGCCGTTCCTGTCGGGACGTCCGAACTCCACAGAAAACGTCAGTTTTGATGAATTCGTGCAGGCCTATTGTCAGGGTGACGCCCCGGCCTTTGCCCGCGTGGGCAGTCAGGCCAAGTTTCTGGAGCCGCGTCCAAACGGCACCCGGGTGACGCATTTGTTCCGCTATGAAGATCAGGCACCGCTGCGCCAGTTCCTTGAAACCCGGCTGGATTGCCAGCTGGACCTTGATCGCGCAAATGTCTCCCCCGACATGGCCTTGGATCTGAACTCCAAAACCCGCGCGAAGCTTGAACGGAAATACGCGGCGGATTTCGAGCTGTGGCATAGCATTGGCGCGTAACGCCCTGCCGCTACTGCAAGAATTGACTTTGAACGGTCTCGGTCAGCGCCTCCAGTGAAAATGGTTTGGGCAGAAACTGCGCCTGCGCAATGTCATCATGGCTGCCGTCAAAGGCATCTTCGGCGTAGCCTGAAACAAACACCACTCGCACGTTCGGGCGTTCCTCAAGCGCTTGTCGCACCCAGGTTGGGCCATCTAGCCCCGGCATGATGACATCGGTTAAAAACACATCGACCTGTAGCGCCGGATCTTTCAGAATTTCCAACGCCTCTTCAGCATGGGCGGCTTCGATCACGGTGAAGCCAGAGAGACGCAGCGCGCGCGAGGCAAAGGCCCGCACCGGTGCTTCATCTTCGACCAAGAGCACAACGCCCTGCCCTTGTATCTGCGCATTGTTTGGACGCGTGGGGGCTGGTGAGGCCGCAATTGGCTCCTGCACAGCGGGGAACATCAGCGAAAACCGGGTGCCTTCCCCTTCGACGCTGTCGACAAATACATAGCCGCCGCTTTGTTTTACAATGCCATAGACCGTGGCCAATCCCAGACCTGTGCCTTCGCCAGTGCGTTTGGTGGTGTAAAAAGGTTCAAACACCTTTTGCAATTTCTCTGGTGCAATACCGCAGCCGCGATCCTCGACCTCCACCAACAGGTATTCGCCAATTGGGACCGTGACCTGATCGCGGTTCATCGGGGTTACGACCATCTGATTGGTCGCTGTAATCGTGACCTCCCCCTGACCCTCCATCGCGTCGCGCGCGTTAACCACAAGGTTCATCATCACCTGTTCCAGCTGCCGGCGATCCGCACGCATATTGCTAAGCATCGCGTCGACATCGATCACGACCTGCATTTTTTCGCCCACAAGACGGTTGAGCAGATGGCCAAGGTCGCCCAGAACCTCTTGCAAATCCAAAACCTCTGGCCGTAGGGTCTGTTTTCGCGAAAAGGCCAGCAGTTGCCCGACCAGAGCGGCGGCGCGGTTGGCGTTTTGGCGGATCTGCACAAGATCTGCAAAATCCCCGTCACCCTCATCCCGGTGCTGCATCAACAGGTCACAATGGACGGAAATCGCCGTCAGCAGATTGTTGAAATCATGCGCAATTCCCCCCGCAAGTTCCCCAAGCGCCTGCATTTTCTGGCTCTGGGCAAATTGTTCCTCCAGCGTTTTGATCGCAGTTGCATCGCTCAGCACAGCGAGCAGCCGGCGACCATCACTTTGCACCACACGGGTTAAGGAAACCTGAACGAAGAGATCGCCGCCGCGTTGCTTAACCCGCAGAAATTCCGACTGGTGTGTTGTGCTTTCCTCCAAAGCCAGCTTCAGCCAATCCCGCACCGGGCGGCCCGGCCCCTCTAGCAGATCCTCCAGAAAGCGGGGTTCGGACATATCGATGCCCAGCAAGGTCTGCGCCGCCTCATTTGCCCCCAAAATCTGCCCCACCGGATCCAACCGCAAGATCGCCAAGGGCAGCAAATCTAAGGCAGAATCGCCAACGCTGCCCCGCGCCACGCGGTCACCGGCAAGGATGGGGAGAAAATAGACCTCACGACGTCCCATGGTCTGATCGACAATATGGACAAGGCAATTGCGCGGCCCCTCCGGCGACAGGGCCAGGGCAAAACCGCCACTTTCCAAGGGCAATTCGGGAAACACACGCTCCAAGGAGCGCAGCCGCGCACCGCAAAACTGCCGGGCGGCGTCATTCATAAACAAAATCACATTGCCCCGGCCAATGGTCAGCATTGGCAACCCTGTGCCGGACCGCTGCCGCGCCGGGCCTGCGCCAACATCCTCCATCCGCCATAAAAAGCTATCCTTGTCAAAGCGATGCACGGTCAGACGTAGATGCCCACGCCGGGTCACCACATCTTCGCTGGCGGAGCCAAGTTGACTGGCCTGCGCCTGCAACCGCATCAGCAGCGTTGCCGGTTTGGCAAAAACCTCCTGCAGGGCGTCTGCAACGGTCAGCAAGGGGCCGTTCGGGAACCGTTTGTGACCGGCTTCATTCACGTAATGCACCCGGCCCAAGGCATCTGACACCAACGTCGGCGCTGCATCGTATTTCAAAATGCGCGCCGCCCGTTTCAGTTTGCGATGGCGCAATCGGGCGTAGAGAGCGGTGCCAACAGTGGCGAAAAAACTGACCCCCAGCAGGCTAAAGCCAAAGGCTGCCAACTGTTTGCCCAACTCCTCAGAAACGATAAGCGCGGCCAGGAGAAAACCGCCGCCAAGCACAGCGCATAGGGCGACGCCCCAGCTATTGCCAGAGTTATCCGCACCACCTGCCGAAATGGAGGATGGGGGCGTGCCGGACTGAAGTTCCTGTGACTGCACCAATAGCGCCTCGCTCAATTGCTTCGGTCGACTTTTGCAGCAAAGACTTAATCAACTATGAATAATTGAGGTTAATTTACGCAACGAAGAGTTGCGCAGCCCTAGGCCCCTGTCAAGATCGACAGGTGGAAACCATCCCCGTCATCCCCCGGGATCCAGGTTTTTTGGAAGGTTGCCGCGAAGGCTGAATTTTGGGCCAGAAACTGGTCAACGCGGGCGGTATTTTCACGATCAAAGACCGAGCATGTGGCATAGGCCAAGGTCCCGCCGGGCGCCAGAAGCGATGCCGCCCGTTTTAGGATTTCATCCTGCAAGCGGTTCAAATCATGTAGCTTTTCCTCGGTCAGGGCCCATTTACCCTCTGGCGAGCGGCGCCAGCTGCCGCTGCCGGAACAGGGCACATCGCTGAGCACCAGATCAAAAGGCGCCTCGGCCTCAGGGGATTTGGTAAGCGTGATCTTCACCCCGGCGCGTTTGGCCCGTTCCGGCAGGTCCCGCAGCCGCTGCGGATGCGCGTCATAGGCATAAAAGCTGCCGTTAACCTTACCGGCCATGGCCAGCGATTTACCTCCTCCACCCGCGCAAAGATCAAGGATCCGAAGGCCATCGCGCAGCGGCAGGGCCTCAACCACGGCCTGACTGGCGCCGTCTTGCAGCTCCACCAGCCCATTGCGATAGGCCTCAGAATTGTTGATGCGGCGGGCGCCTTCGACGACCCGCAAAGCGGTTGGCGCCACATCCGCGGCCTCTGCGCTGATGCCTTCATCGGCCAGCTTGGTGATCGCGGCATTGCGGTCCAATTTGCGGCTGTTCACCCGCAGCATTACCGGTGCGCGGTGGCGCAGCACTTCGCCATAGGCCTCCGTTTTGTCGCCCAGGCTTTGCGTCACCTCTGGCAACATCCAGTCTGGCAAATCCAAAGCATCAGCGCCTTCCGCTGGTTGGCCGGCGGTTTGCTCGGCCGCGCTCAGGCCTTCAGGCGCGTGACCTTCGCCGGAAAAAACACTCGCTGGATCAAGCCCCTGCTGCCGGATCAGCCCCAGGATCATCGCGCGTCCGGTGAGGCCGCCGCCCCAGACGCCCACGCTGCGTTTGCGGCGCAAGACATCAAAAACATGATCGCGGATCGCCGCCCGATCCTTGGAACCGGCAAAACGCGAACGCCGCGCCCATGTGGTCAGCGCCTTTTCGGCCGGGGTGCCGGCAAGCACCTGGTCCAGGATCTCAATGGCGGCGCCATAGCGGGCGGCTGGGGTCATGGCATGGTCCTCATCTGGGCGGTGGGCGTCAGTTCCCGGCGGGAATATCAGTGGCATCGTGGCGCTTCAAGGCACCAGCGTTGCGCGCCGCCAGCCCGTCAGGCTTGACCCGGTAAACCTATGTGGCACAAGCGCAGACAGATTTCAGGAAGGAGAATACCATGATCGAACGCATGCACACCGGTCAGCGGATGAGCAAGATCGTCAAACACAACGGCACGGTTTACCTGTGCGGGCAGGTTGGCAAAGCCGAAGATGATATCGCCGGACAGACCCGTGAGTGCCTGGCGCGTGTTGACGCCCTGCTGGCCGAGGCGGGATCCAGCAAAGAGCAGATCCTGCAGGCCATTGTCTGGGTGTCAGACATGAAGAACTTTGCCGCGATGAATGAGGTTTGGGATGCCTGGGCGCCGGTGGGTCACGCCCCTGCCCGCGCCTGTGGCGAAGCGAAGCTGGCCCGGCCAGAGCTGCTGGTTGAGGTCATCATCACGGCGGCTTGTGATTAAGTCATAACAACCTAAGTATCTGAAACGAAAAGAGCGCGGGGCTGAAGCCACGCGCTCTTATTGTCTGGATCAACGTCCGCCGGATCATTCAGCGGAACGCGTTGTCTTACCCGATGCGGTAGTTCGGCGCTTCACGGGTGATCTGCACGTCATGCACATGGCTTTCTTTCAGACCCGCGCCGGTGATGCGAACGAAGTTCGATTTGGTGCGCATCTCATCCACGGTGGCGTTGCCGGTGTAGCCCATGGCCGCGCGCAAGCCGCCCACCAGTTGGTGGATCACAGTGCCTGCCGGGCCTTTATAGGGCACCTGACCTTCGATGCCTTCGGGCACCAGCTTGTCACTGGCGGCATCCTTCTGGAAGTAACGGTCGGCCGACCCACGCGCCATAGCGCCAAGTGAGCCCATGCCACGGTAGGATTTGAACGAACGGCCCTGATAGAGGATCACCTCGCCCGGGCTTTCATCGGTGCCCGCGATCATCGAGCCGACCATCGCGCAGGAGGCCCCTGCCGCGATCGCCTTGGCGAAGTCACCGGAGAATTTAATGCCGCCATCGGCAATCACCGGCACATCGCCCGCCGCCGCGGCGCAATCCATGATCGCGGTCAGCTGGGGCACGCCGACGCCGGCAACCATACGGGTGGTACAGATGGAGCCAGGGCCGATCCCGACCTTCACCGCATCCGCACCCGCATCGATCAGCGCTTTGGTTGCCTCACCGGTGGCCACGTTGCCTGCGATCACCTGAACCTTGCTGTTCAGCGCCTTGATGCGTTTCACCGCTTCCAGCACACCTTCGGAGTGGCCATGGGCGGTATCAACCACCACTACATCCGCCCCCGCATCGATCAGCGCCTCAGAGCGTTCAAAACCGCTGTCGCCAACGGAAGAGGCCGCAGCCACCCGCAAACGGCCCAGATCATCCTTGCAGGCATCGGGGTTCAGCACGGCCATTTCGCTGTCTTTCAGGGTCAACATGCCGGTCAGTTTGCCCTGACCATCATGGACCAGCAATTTTTCGATCCGACGGGCGCGCATCAGGCTGCGGGCCTCTTCCAGATCGGCAGGCTCTGCCAGCATCGCCAGATCCTGCGTGGTCATCATTTCCCGCACCGGCATATCGTCGGAATTGGCAAAGCGCATGTCACGGTTGGTCAGGATGCCAACCACGCGACCGTCGTTGTCCACCACCGGAAAACCGGTGAATTTGTAACGCTCCACCAATGCCTTAGCATCTGCCAGCGTTTGATCGGCGGTCAGGGTGACCGGGTTGTAAACGATACCGGATTCAAACCGTTTGACCCGACGCACCTCTTGGGCCTGACGCGCCACATCAAGGTTCTTGTGGATCACGCCGATGCCACCAGCCTGCGCCATGGCGATGGCCATCCGCGCCTCGGTCACGGTGTCCATTGCCGAACTCAGCAGCGGAATGTTCATGGCAATTTCCCGCGTCACCCGCGTGCGCGTATCTGCCGTATTTGGCAACACGCTGGAAGCCGCCGGCACCAGCAAAACATCATCAAAAGTGAGAGCCTCACGAATCTGCATAACCCGTCCTCATGCATAACCCCGTTTGGCGGTGACCCTATGACACAGAAAGCCAGAGGTGGAAAGGGCTGAGAGGGCGCAGAGGCAAAGTTTTCGCTGCAGGTGCAAACTGCACCGGCAAATTGCACCCGCAAATCGTGGGGAGGATCAGCGAAAATCGGGCGCGCCTGATCTGCATCAAGGTCGCCACGTCTGATGGCGCTATCACCACGCTGAAGCCCGCGCCCCCAGGCCGTGTTGCCCGAGATACTGCCCCTAGACCCTGACCCCAGTAGGAACCTGATATGAGCGCCCCCCTTTCCGGAATCACCATCCTTGACCTGACCCATGTTCTGGCGGGGCCCTATGCCTCGATGACTTTGGCGGATCTTGGTGCCCGCGTGATCAAGGTGGAACGCCCCGGCATTGGGGATGACACCCGTGCATTCCCCCCGTTCAAAGACGGGGAAAGCGCCTATTTCGCCACCATCAACCACGGCAAAGAAAGCATTGCGCTGGATCTGAAAGACAGTGCGGATCGCGCGATCGTTGACCAGCTGCTAGCGCAGAGCGATGTGGTGCTGGAAAACTATCGCCCCGGCGTGATGGAGAAGCTGGGCTATGGCTGGGAGGATCTGCACAAACGGTTCCCGGCGCTGATTTACGGTGCGGTTTCCGGCTTTGGCCATACGGGCCCTGAGGCGCTGAAACCGGCCTATGACATGGTGGTGCAGGCCCGTGGTGGTGTGATGTCCATCACCGGGGAACGCGACCGCGAACCGGTGCGGGTGGGCGCATCAATCGGGGATATCGTGGCTGGGATGTTTCTGGCCCAGGGCATTCTGGCGGCCCTGCTGCACCGGCGTGACACCGGGCTGGGGCAAAAGGTTGATATCGCGATGCTGGATTGCCAGCTGGCGCTGCTGGAACATGCCATTGCGATCACCTCGGTCACTGGTGAGCCCCCCCGCCCCTCAGGCGCGCGGCACCCTTCGATCACGCCATTTGAAACCTTCCATGCTGAGGACGGGTTGTTTGTCATCGCGGCGGGAAATGACGCGCTGTTTGCCCGGTTGTGTCAGGCATTGCAGCTGCCTCTGGCGGATGATTCCCGCTTTGCCACCAATCCGGCGCGTTGTGAAAATGCGCGGCTGCTGAAGCGCTTGATTGAGGCCGTAACGCTGGGCGCATCCAAAGCCCATTGGATTGAGGTGCTGACCGCGACCGGCGTGCCGACAGGGCCGATCCAAAACGTGGCCGAGGTGATGCAGGACCCGCAGATCCTGGCTCGCAACATGGTTGTTGACGTGTTGGATGCAGACGGCACCCCGCGCTACACGGCCGCCGGCAACCCGATCAAAATGTCGGGGCTGAGCGATCCCAAAACGCGCAAACCCTCCCCGGCCTTGGACGGTGATCGCGCGGCCATTCTGCGCTGGCTTGAGGGGCAAGCCGGACAGACTGTCTAGGCCATCAAATTGGGCAAGCACCTCTGCCCACTGTAAAAAAGTCGCCCAGCGCGCGCCCGATGTCGCGCTGCGGCTTGCCAGCACCGCCCGATTTCGCCACGCTGCCCCGATCAAGACAATTGGGAGGCTACTCATGGCAGATCATGGCTATGAAGGCGGGCGGCTGGATCTGCCCTTTGTGGGGATTTCGACCTTTGGCAAGCGGGTCTACCAGCCCGACTGGGACAAGCTGGAGGCAGACGTTGCCGTCATCGGCGCCCCCTTTGATGCGGGCACGCAGTGGCGGTCCGGCGCGCGCTTCGGCCCCCGCGCGGTGCGCGAGGCCTCAACCCTCTTCAGCTTTGGCCATGCCGGTGCCTATGACCACGAGGATGAAGCGACCTATCTGCCCGGATCCGTGAACATCGTGGATATGGGGGATGCCGACATCGTGCACACCGACACGATGAAAAGCCATGCCAACATCGAAACCGCCGTGCGCACCGCGCTGCGGGCCGGTGCCCTGCCGGTGGTGATTGGCGGTGATCACTCGGTCAACATTCCCTGCATCAACGCCTTTGACGATCAGGGCGACATTCACATCCTGCAAATCGACGCCCATCTGGATTTTGTCGATGAACGTCACGGCGTGCGCTATGGCCACGGCAACCCGATGCGCCGCGCCGCTGAAAAATCCTATGTGACTGGGCTGACACAGGTCGGGATCCGCAACGTCTCCTCCACCGCGAAGGAAGGCTATGACGCGGCGCGTGAGATGGGATCGGACATCCTGTCAGTGCGTCAGATGCGCAAACTGGGGCCCGAGGCCACCGCGGCCCGTATCCCCGAAGGTGCCAAGGTCTATGTCACCATCGACATTGACGGCTTTTGCCCCTCGATCGCGGCGGGCACCGGCACCCCCAGCCATGGCGGGTTCCTTTATTATGAGGTTCTGGAGCTTTTGCAGCAGGTTGCAGGCCGAAATGAGATCGTGGGCATCGATCTGGTTGAGGTTGCTCCGGATTATGATCCCTCAGGCGGCACGCAGATTCTGGCGGCGCAGGTGTTGCTGAACCTCCTGGGGTTTATCTTTCACGAAAAAGGGCACCGTTAAGAGCGCGCCCCCGACAAACTTGGCTAAAGTCCCGTCACATGACGCGGTTGAGGCGGCATATGCCGCCTTTCTCACTTTTCGTGCTTGGCTCTGCCGCTATGTTAGCTCCACGCGAACTAAGACCGGCACGCCATGACCACTGATCCCCTTGTGATTTTTACGCCTTCGGGCAAACGCGGACATTTTGCCAAGGGCACGCCCATCCTTGATGCTGCACGGCAATTGGGGGTGGATCTGGATTCCGTCTGCGGCGGGCGTGGCATCTGTTCCAAATGTCAGGTGACCCCCAGCTTTGGTGACTTCCCCAAACACGGCGTCACCGTGGCCGAAGACGCGCTGTCAGACTGGAACGCCGTTGAGCAGCGCTACAAGGACAAACGCGGCCTGCTGGATGGTCGCCGCCTGGGTTGTCAGGCCAAGGTTGAGGGGGACGTTGTCATCGACGTGCCGCCCGAAAGTCAGGTCCACAAACAGGTGGTGCGCAAGGCCGCCGATACCCGGGTGATCGAAATGGCCCCGGCCACCCGGCTGGTCATGGTTGCGGTGGAAGAACCTGACATGCACGCCCCCACCGGCGATTTTGAACGGCTGAAGACCGCACTTGCAGATCAGTGGCAGATCGACCGTGTTGAGGCCGAGCTGCCGATCCTGACCAAGCTGCAACCGGCCCTGCGCAAAGGCGGCTGGCAAGTCACCGTGGCCCTGCATCAGGACCACAGCGGGGGACCGGCACGGATCCTTGATATCTGGCCCGGCCTGGCCGAGGGCGGGCTTTATGGTCTGGCGATTGACCTTGGATCGACCACCATCGCGGCGCATCTCTGTGATCTGAGCGACGGTGCGGTCTTGGCTTCCTCGGGTGTGATGAACCCGCAGATCCGCTTTGGTGAGGATCTGATGAGCCGCGTCAGCTACGCGATGATGAATCCCGGCGGCGATCAGGAAATGACCCGCGCCGTGCGCGAGGCGCTGAACGGTCTGGTCACCGATCTGCTGAAACAGGCTGAGGTGCCCGCCGAACGGTTGATGGAGGCGGTGATCGTCTGCAACCCGGTGATGCACCATCTGCTGATGGGGATCGATCCGGTGGAGCTGGGTCAGGCGCCCTTTGCGCTGGCGACCTCTGATGCGCTGTCCTTGCCTGCTACAGCGCTGGATCTGACCGCAATGGCACCACAGGCGCGGATCTATGCCCTGCCCTGCATTGCCGGCCATGTTGGCGCGGATGCCGCTGCCGTGGCGCTGTCTGAGGCGCCGCAACGGTCCGAAGATCTGGCGCTGATGGTGGATGTGGGCACCAACGCCGAAATCCTGCTGGGTGATACCCAGGGGGTACTGGCCTGTTCCTCCCCCACCGGTCCGGCCTTTGAAGGGGCGCAGATCTCCTCAGGTCAGCGGGCGGCACCGGGGGCGATTGAACGTATTGAGATTGATCCGGCCAGCAAGGAGCCGCGGTTCCGCATCATCGGCCTTGATATGTGGTCGAATGAAGATGGTTTTGCTGCGGCGGCGGCAGCCACGGGCATCACCGGCATCTGTGGTTCCGGCATTATTGAGGCGGTGGCCGAGATGCGCATTGCCGGCCTGCTGGACGCCTCTGGTCTGATCGGATCGGCTGAGGCTACCGGCACGCCGCGCTGTATCCCCGACGGGCGCACCCATTCCTATCTGATCTGGGATGGCTCCGCCGATGGTGGCCCTGTCATCACCGTGACCCAGGGCGACATTCGCGCCATTCAGCTGGCGAAATCCGCGCTTTATGCAGGCGCAAGACTGTTGATGGATCAGCGCGGTGTCGACAAGGTGGATCGTGTGGTGCTGGCCGGCGCCTTTGGCGCCCATATCAGCGCCAAACACGCCATGGTGCTGGGCATGATCCCTGATGTGCCCTTGGATAAGGTGCAATCGGCAGGCAACGCCGCAGGCACCGGCGCAAGGATTGCGCTGTGCAACGTAAACGCACGCGCCGAGATCGAAAAACTGGTGCGCGACATCACCAAAATCGAAACCGCGGTGGAGCCCAAGTTTCAGGATCATTTCGTCGCCGCCAATGCGATCCCACATGCCAGCGATCCCTTCCCGGAACTGTCACAGGTGGTCACCCTGCCCGAGGTCAACTTCAACACCGGCGGTGGCGACGGCGCTGAGGGCGGTCGCCGCAGACGGCGGCGGCGCGGCTAGCCTACAATTGGAAATTGCAGCCTGATCCTGTATACTCCCCGGTATTTTCAACGAAGCCATTTTGAAAAACGGGGGGCGTCATGTCGCGCAAATTGGTTGTCTGCTTTGATGGCACCGGCAATGAGATTGAAAAGAACGAAAGCAATATTCTGAGGCTCTACAAATGCCTCAAACACGATGAAAACCAACTAGTCTATTATGAACCCGGGGTTGGCACCCTCTCCACCCGGCCCTTTGCCCGCAACAGTTTTGGCAAGGTCAAACTGGCGCTGGGACTGGCGGCGGGGCTGGGGCTGCATGAAAACGTCATGCATGCCTATAGTTTCCTCTGTCAGAACTACCGCGATGGTGACCGGCTCTACTTCTTTGGCTATTCCCGTGGTGCTTATACGGCGCGTGTGCTGGCGGGCTTTATCAACGATTTCGGCCTTGTCGCCCCACATGAGTTGCACCTGATCGGTCCGGTGTTCAAAGCCTGGCGCAAGTTGCGGCAGGGCGGGCCGAATGAGCAATACGCGCCTTTGCGGATCTCCCAGCAGTTTTTCCACATGCGTCACCCGTCGATCCGTTTCTTGGGCCTTTGGGATACGGTGTCTTCGATGATCCGAATCCGGCTGCGCTGGGGCACATTTCTGGAGTTTGGCACCCATTCCAGCGTCGATGAAAACCCTTCGGTCAAGGCGGTACGCCACGCGCTATCCATTGATGAGGCGCGCCGTTTCTTCCGCCATCAGTTCTGGACGGAAGGCCAGACATACTATGGCAACCGGTTCAAAACAAAGAACGATCCGCCGCCACAGGATGTCAAACAGGTCTGGTTCCCCGGCACCCATACCGATGTCGCTGGCAGCGTGCCCGAGGCCGAGGCAGGCCTGGCAAAGGTGACCATGCAGTGGATGCGGCAGGAGCTGGACGCGCTGGAGGTGGACAAACTGGAGTTCCGCGAACGTTATTATCAGCGCTACGTGATGGGCAAAGAGGATGAGGTCACCCGCCGGATGAAGCTGCAGATCTCAGCCCCGTCTGCAACCGCCAAGCTGCATAGCCAGCTGACCTTCCCCAAGCCGTGGTTGCTGCTGGAAATACTGCCCCGCCTGACCCGGCGCAGCCGCTGGCCCAATCAGAAAGGTATGTTTGGCTATTACTGGCCGCTTTGCCAGCCGCGCTACATTCCACAGGGCGCCGACATCCATCCTTCGGCCTTCCAGCGGCGGGAGGAATTGGCAGACTATGATCCGGTCAATCTGCAGGGGTTTCAGCAAAGAGATGAGGACGAAGAAAAGGCAACCGGAACGTATTGACCTTCCCTGCGGGCTTGGATACCTCAGGGGCAGAGCGCGGGTATGGTGAAATGGTATCATGCGAGCTTCCCAAGCTTAAGGTGCGGGTTCGATTCCCGCTACCCGCTCCAACTCTCCCAACAGTTTCAATTGGTTGCCGTCTGGCCTGTTTGGCCGATCGGTTTAACGTGCCAAGCGCGGATCGGATCTGCCCACCTTGCCCTTAGCATCAAGCTGTGAAATGGATGGGGCTCACATCCAGAGATCGCAAGACCATGACACCGCGCATGTTGGCCGCCACGCTGTTTTTGACCCTTCTGTCTGCCGGAGGGGGCTTTGTTGCATCGCTTACGCCGATGCCGCTGCCCTTTATGCTGGGCGCGCTTCTGACCTCAGGCGCGGTGGCGATGTTTCAGGCCCATCGCCTGCCGGACGGCTATGCCTACCCCATGCCGATCCGGATGTTTTTCATGGCCATCATCGGCGTCATGGTTGGCGCGCAGGTCACCAGTGAGATCCTGCAGCAGATCCCTGCCCTGGGCATTTCGATCATCGCGCTGACCCTGTTCACCGGGCTGGCCCATGCGGCCAACTATCAGATTTTCCGCCGGATTGGCGGCTATGACCGCAGCACCGCGTTTTTCTCTGGCACCCCGGGGGGGCTGATGGAATCGCTGGCCATGGGGGAGGAGGCCGGTGCCAACCTGCAGGTTCTGACCATGCTGCAGTTCATGCGGATTATCTTGGTGATCTCACTGCTGCCGCTGGGGTTGTCGATCTGGTACGGCGTGCCGCTTGGCAGCGCTTCGGGTATTTCAACTGAGGTGACGCCAGTTGGGCTGGACGCGGTGCCGCTGGCGCTGGCCGTTGGGGTTGCCGGCACCATTCTGGGCCGCTGGATCCGCCTGCCCGCCGGGCAGCTGACCGGCCCGCTGTTGGCGGCGGCAATTGTATCCGGCACCGGGCTGGCCCCGCTGCCGATCCCGCAGTGGCTGATCAATTCCGCGCAGGTGGTGATCGGTGCCTCACTGGGGCTGCGCTTTGCTGGCATGCGCGGCAAATCCATGCTGCGCGCGACCTGGCTGTCCTTCCTGTCTGTCGCGGCGATGCTGGGCCTTGGCCTGGCCCTGGCCCTGCTGGTGGCGCATGTGACCGGTGTGAAGTTTGACATTCTGCTGATTTCCTACGCCCCCGGTGGTGTCACCGAAATGGCGCTGGTGGCGCTGAGCCTTAATGCAAACCCCGCTTTGGTCACCCTGCACCACATCTACCGGATCTTCCTGACGGTGATCGGCATGGGGGTGGCCGCGCGCTGGATGGGACTGCGGGGCCGCGGCTGACGCTACGTCCTTTTCCCGCCATTTCCCCGCCCGGCTTTGACAGGCTGACGACGAAGCGTTACCGAGTTACTGAACGCTTGTTCAATTCAACGGATGGGAGGCACCACATGGACATGAACAAAACCTGCGCAGTCATCACTGGCGGCGCATCGGGTCTGGGCGAAGCCACCGCGCGCGTCTTTGCCGAAGCAGGCGCCAAGGTCACCCTGCTGGACCGCGACACCACCCGTGGGCCGCAGGTCGCAGCTGAACTGGGCGGCACCTTTGTGGAAACCGATGTAACCGATGAGGCCTCGGTTCAGGCGGCCTTGAGTGCGGCCAAAGAGGCCATGGGTGGCCTCAACGCCGCCGTGAACTGCGCCGGCATCGCAATTGCGGAGACCACGCTGAAGAAAGACGATGGCATTCACAGTCTGGAAAGCTATCGCAAGGTGATCGATGTGAACCTGACCGGCACCTTCAACATCGCCCGCCTTGCCGCGGATGCGATGAAGGACAATGCGCCGGAGCCGGACGGCAACCGCGGTGTCATCATCAACACCGCCTCCATCGCGGCCTTTGACGGTCAGCGCGGACAAGCGGCCTATGCCAGCTCCAAAGGCGGCGTTGTCGGTCTGACCCTGCCCTTGGCCCGTGATCTGGCCCGCAATGGTATCCGGGTGATGACCATCGCACCTGGCATCTTCATGACGCCAATGCTGGCCGGCCTGCCGCAAGAAGCACAGGACAGTCTGGCGGCTTCGGTCACCAACCCCAAACGTCTGGGCGATCCGCGTGAATATGGCCGTCTGGCCAAGTTCATCGTCGAATGCGGTTACCTGAACGGGGAAACCATCCGCATCGACGGCGCGCTGCGGATGATGTGATCCGATCCTGAGAGAACGACAAAGGCGGGCCTCAGGCCCGCCTTTTTTGTTTGTAAAACAGCTAAGGTGCCACCGAAAGCAGTCGCCTCAACCGGCGGCTTTCTCTTCCAGCTCCATCCATTCCTCCTCCGCCTTGCCAAGCGCCTCCTGGCGTTCGACCAAGGCATCAGTGGCCTTCTGGAATTTCACCGGCTCCTTGGTGAAAAGGTCCGGGTCCATCAGGAACTCCTCCAGCTTGGCAATCTCCGCCTCCAGCCGTTCGATCACCGCCGGCAGCTCCTCCAACCGGTGTTTTTCGGTGAAGGACAACCCATCAGGCTTTGCCGCCTCTTTCGCAGCGGGCTTGCTGTCTTTCTTCGGCTCAGCGGCCGCCTTCTCTGCCTTCGGTGCAGCCTCGCCCTTTTGCGATTGGTAATCGCTCCAGCCGCCAGCATAGACCGTGGCCCGCCCGTTGCCTTCCATTGCGATGGTGGTGGTCGCCACTCGGTCCAGGAAGTCGCGATCGTGGCTGACCAGCATCACCGTGCCATCAAAGTCATCCAGCAACTCCTGCAGCAGATCCAGCGTCTCAATGTCCAAATCGTTGGTCGGTTCATCCAAAACCAGCAGGTTGCTTTCCCGCGCCATCAGTTTGGCCAAGAGCAGCCGCGCCTTTTCACCCCCCGAAAGCGAGCGCACCGGCGCCCGCGCCTGACGCTCATCAAACAGGAACTCTTTCAGATAGCCGACCACATGTTTCGGCTGCCCCCGCACCATGACCTGATCGGCCTTGCCGGAAACCCGCATCTCAGGGTCGCCAGTCAGACTGTCCCAAAGGCTCATCTCCGGGTCCAGCTGGGCGCGGCTCTGATCAAAGATCGCCGGCACCAGATTGGTGCCATGCACCACCGTGCCCTCATCCGGGGTTTCCTGCCCCATCAACATTTTCAACAGCGTCGTTTTGCCCACACCATTGGGGCCCACAAAGGCCACCCGGTCACCGCGCTGGATCTTGATGTCAAAATTCTTGAGGATCGATTTATCGCCATAGGTCTTGGCGATGCCCTTGGCCTCAATCACCTTGCGGCCAGATTTCGGGCCCGCCGTCAGCTCCAACGCCGCCGCGCCCTGCCGTTTGATCTGGCTGGAGCGTTCATCCTTAAGCGCATGCAACGCCCGCAGACGTCCCTGATTGCGCTTGCGCCGGGCCGAAATGCCCTCGACGGCCCACCGCGCCTCGGCCTTGATCTTGCGGTCCATCTTGTGGCGCGCGATGTCTTCTTCTTCCCAGGTCTTGTCACGCCAGGCCTCAAAGGCGTCAAAGCCCTTCTCCTGCCGCCGCACCTGGCCCCGGTCGATCCACAGGGTCGCCCGCGTCAGGGCGCGCAAAAAAGCCCGGTCGTGTGAAATCAGCACATAGCCCGCCCGTGTGGTGGCCAGTTCGTTTTCCAGCCAGGCGATGGCTTCGATGTCCAGGTGGTTGGTCGGCTCATCCAGCAGCATCAACTCGGGCGCTTCCGCCATCAACTTCGCCAAAGCCGCACGCCGCCTCTCACCACCCGATGCGGTTTCTACCGGCCGGGCCGGGTCAAATTTCAGCCCTTCACCAGCCATCTCAACCCGGTACATCTCAGACGGTTCCAGTTCCGAGGCGGCAAAATCGCCCAGGGTGGCAAAGCCCTTCATCTCAGGCTCCTGCTCCATATAGCCGACAGACACACCCGGCGGCACCACGCGCAGGCCTTGGTCGGCCTCGACCAGTCCAGCCATCACCTTCATCAGGGTCGATTTACCGGACCCGTTGCGCCCGACCAGCGCCACCCGGTCACCGGGCTGCACCATCAGCGAGAGGTCGTGAAAAACAGGATCGCCGCCAAAGGTCAGCGAGATTTCGTTCAGTTGGAGCAAAGGAATACGTGCCATGCCCCGCTGCTACGTCAGCGGCCCATTTAGGTCAAGCAAGCAGCGCGCCCGCGCCCTTTCATCGTTCCCAAAATACTCCGGGGGAATTGGCCGTCAGGCCAAGGGGGCAGCGCCCCCAACCGCTCGGCCTACCCCGCCACCGCCCGCAGCAATTTCTTGCGCGCCGGAGGGATCGCAGCAATCTCAAGCCCGGTAAACACATGCAGCGTGTTCATCTGCCGGTCCACCACCGCATGATCGCTGACCCAACCACCCATCATCAGATAAGTGCGCAGCAAAGGCGGCATATGGCGCATCGCCAGTTTCGCGTCCGGTTTGCGGCGGAGTTTCTGCGCAAAGCGGAAGACCTGCGGCGCCTTCACCCGTGGCAGCCAGCGTTTTGGCGCCAGGTGGCGATCCCGCAGCATGGCAAAGCTGTCCAGGTAGTTCTCTTCATCGGTGCCATGAAAGGAGGAGCAGCCAAACAGCATCTCAACCCCCATCTCATCCACAAAGGTGGTCATCGCGCCCCAGGCCACCCGCAGGATATCGGGATCCTGCACCTCGGGGTGAATACAGAACCGGCCCATTTCTACCATCGGCCCTTCAAAATCGCGCAGGCCCGAAAGTTCGTAATACTGCGCCGAATAGCTCCGCTCGATCGCCGCACCGTTTTCAAACGGCAGCAGGCGGAAGCAACAGACCAAACGGCCTGAGCGCGCCTCTTCGACCAGGACATGCACACAGAGGTCATCGTAGCGGTCTTCGTCCAGACCCAGATGGCCATGAAACGACAGATGCCGCAGCATCTGGGCCGCCCGAAGGTCGGCGTCGGTCTCAGCCAGGCGCGTTACATAGCGCCCTTTTTTCAGTGACAACATTGGCGGCTCCACCACTCTGCCCATTATAGCTAGTAGGCCCGGCCCTATCACGCAATAGATGTCACCCCGGTGACACTGGGCCCCGGGGTGCTGAGAATTCGAAAGCTGTGGCTGTTTGCAGCGCTTGTTACAGCACGTCCGCGGCGCTGACCTGGCCGAGGTTGCCCAGAAGCTGACGGATGAAGCCCTTGTCTACGATGCCCGAGCTGGTCACGCGACGTGACAGCGGCACCACCTGGCCGTCTTCCAGACCAAAGCGTTCCACGTTGGACACCACGCCGCGCTTATCAAAGCTGATCGCCACCACTTCGCGGTTGATCACCTCAGGGGCGCGATAGGCAAAATGTTTCACCTGACTGCGGACGTAGAAATAGCTGCCATCCTTGATCACGCCCGATGTGGTGGGCGGGCCAACGGTTTCAGACACGCTGTCGCGGGTATCAACGCCAACGATGATGCCTGCAAGTTCCTCTTCGGGCGGAACAAAACCGTGATTGCGATAGCTGGCCGAACATCCGGCCACGGCCAGAACGGCCACAACAGCAGCCACCTTGCCAACGGTTGTTACCAGATGCGTTCCCCGACGTGTTTCCCGACGCGTTCCCAGGGTCTTTACCTTGCCTGCCATCTCCGCCCTCTTGCCTTGGCTTCTTTCGCCTTTTATCTCGCTTACAGAAGGAATGACTTCGGTTCAAGCAAAGGAACCACCCCGAAATGAGCAATCTCCCCTCTCAGCCACTGCGTGTGGCCGATCTGTCGACCAATAAACCCACCCGGTTTGAACTGATCCCGGATGAGGCCAGCCTGCGTGCCATTGCCGACGAACTGGGCCTTTTGGGCCTGCGCAAGCTGCGCTTTAAGGGCGAAGTGGCCGCAAGCGGCAAACGCGACTGGGTGCTGAAGGCACAGTTGGGTGCGACCGTGACCCAGCCCTGTGTGGTCACCCTGGCCCCAGTCACCACCCGGTTGGAAGAGCCGACCGAACGGCGCTTTGTTGCCGATCTGCCCGAACAAGACGGCGACGCTGGCAGCGAAGACGGCGTTGAAATGCACGAAGACGACAGCCTGGAACCACTTGGCAGCCACATTGACCCGGCGGCTGTGATGATCGAAGCCCTGTCGCTGGCGCTGCCGCTCTACCCGCGGGCAGATGGCGCAGAAATGGCTGAGACCAACTTTACCGAGCCGGGCAAAGCCGCAATGACGGATGAGGATACCAAACCCTTTGCCGGACTTGCCGCGCTGCGTGACCAGCTGGGACAAAAGGGCGAAGACTAAAGGCGTAGCCCCCTGCGCGGCCCTTGCTTTGGGGCAGTTTTTGCCTGAGGATTGGCCGCGCTGAGTGCCCGTTGAAAAGAAAACTGTCGCACCCCAAAAAACCACTTGCGCTGGGGCAAATTCGCAGTATTTTCCGGCGCTCATTCGAATTTAGGGTTGGACATGTCGGAAACTTCCGACTATGTGCCACGAACCCACCTGTAACCGGGCCGTCGCGGCCCCTGAAATTGAGGTTGTGACATGGCTGTCCAACAGAACAAAGTATCCAAGTCGCGCCGCAACAACCGCCGCGCACACGACGCACTGGTCGCTGCAAACCCGAACGAGTGCCCGAACTGCGGTGAGCTGAAGCGCCCCCACCACGTATGCGCCTCCTGCGGCCACTACGCCGATCGTGAAGTTGTCGCCATGGCTGACGACGTCGATCTGGACGAAGACGCGGCATAAGCGCATTTCACGGGGACCAGCGTCCGCTATGACCGCTATGCAGGATACCTCCACAGCGGGTGCGGACCGCATCATCATCTCCGTTGACGCCATGGGTGGCGATCGAGGACCGGCGGCTGTTGTCGCCGGTATTTCGTTGTCAGCCAAGAAAAATCCCGATATCGGTTTCATCCTGCACGGCCCCAAGGCCGAGCTTGAGCGGCTTGTTGCCCGTAAGAAACCGCTGCTGGGTCGGGTGGAAATCCGCGATGCCGAAGATGTGGTCACCATGGAGGACAAACCCTCCCAGGTGATGCGCCACGGCAAAAACACCTCCATGTGGTCGGCGCTTGATTCGGTCCGCTCGAAAGAGGCGGATGTCTGTGTCTCCTGTGGCAACACCGGCGCTCTGATGGCGCTGTCGATGATCCGCCTGCGCAAACTGCCGGGTGTGAACCGCCCCGCCATTGCGATTCTCTGGCCCTCGTCGAACCCGCAGGGGTTCAATGTGATGCTGGATGTGGGCGCCGATATTCGCGCCGACGAACGCGACCTGCTGCAATATGCAATGATGGGCGCCTCCTATGCCCGCAACGGTCTGGATCTGGAAACCCCCAGAATCGGGTTGTTGAACGTCGGCACCGAAGAACACAAAGGCCGCGCTGAGCTGAAACTGGCGCATGAGCTGATTGCCAAACAGGCCCCGCTGGCCGGATATGAGTTTGTCGGCTTTGTTGAAGGCGGCGATATTCCGGGCAACACCTGCGACGTGATCGTCACCGACGGCTTCACCGGCAACATCGCGCTGAAGACCGGCGAAGGCACCGCCAGCCTGATCGGCAGCCTCTTGCGCGAAGCCTTCAAATTTTCGCCCTTGTCGCGTCTGGCATCGGTTCTGGCCTATACCTCGCTGCAGCGTCTGGCCAAACGGATTGACCCGCGCCGTGTCAATGGTGGCGTATTTCTAGGCCTCAACGGCACGGTGGTGAAATCGCATGGCTCGGCCGATGCGATGGGCGTCGCCGCGGCGGTCAAACTGGCCTTCCAACTGTCCCAATCTGGTTTCTCGCACAAACTTGCGGCTCGGGTTGCATCTGCCACCGAGCAGGTCCAAAATGCCGTAGAGGAAAGAAGCCAGAGCGGTGACAAAGAATGACAATACGGGCTGTTGTAAAAGGCGTTGGACATTATCTGCCAGAGCGGGTTGTCCCCAACAGCGAATTTGAAGCCACCCTGGATACGACGGACGAATGGATTCGCACCCGCTCAGGCATTGAGCGGCGCCATTTCGCGGCCGAGGGTGAAACAACTTCGGATCTGGCGGTCAAAGCCGCCAATGCCGCGCTGAAAAATGCCGGCCTAGTGGCAGATGACATTGATGCCATCGTGCTGGCCACATCCACACCGGACCTGACCTTCCCGTCTGTTGCCACTATGGTGCAGGAAAAGCTGAGCATGACGCGGGGCTTTGGCTTTGACGTCCAGGCGGTCTGTGCCGGGTTTGTCTACGCACTGACCAACGCCAATGCGCTGATCGTATCCGGTCAGGCGAAGCGCGTGCTGGTCATTGGTGCGGAAACCTTCAGCCGGATCATGGACTGGACCGATCGCGCCACCTGCGTGTTGTTTGGCGATGGCGCCGGTGCATTGGTTCTGGAAGGCGCAGAGGGCGCCGGTGACAACGCCGATCGCGGCATCCTGTCGGCCGATCTGAACTCGGACGGGCGCTACCGCGACATGCTTTATGTCGATGGCGGGGTCTCCACCACCGGCACTTCGGGCAAGCTGCGGATGCAGGGCAATGCGCTGTTCCGTCAGGCCGTTGAAAAACTGACCTCAACCGCACGGACCGCGCTGAAGAAAATCGATCTTGGCGACAGTGACGTAAACTGGATCGTGCCGCATCAGGCCAATATCCGCATCATCCAGGGCACGGCCAAGAAAATGGGCCTGTCGATGGACAATGTGATCGTCACCGTTCAGGACCACGGCAACACCTCTGCGGCTTCGATCCCGCTGGCCCTTTCGGTTGGCGCGGCTGAGGGTCGGATCAAGGAGGGTGATCTGGTTCTGACCGAAGCCATCGGTGGCGGCCTGGCCTGGGGCGCGGTTGTTCTGCGCTGGTAAGCTAAAATCAGCGGTTCAGCGCCGGTCAGAGTGGGTAAAGCAAGCCATTGATATTGACTCGGAAATTGCCTTCCCTCATTCTTGAGAAAATGAGGGAGACCCGGCATGAGTGACAAGACCCTGACCCGTATGGACCTGAGCGAAGCGATTTTCCGCGAAGTGGGCCTGTCCCGCAACGATTCCGCGCAGCTTGTGGAAAGCGTATTGAACCACATGTCGGACGCGCTGGTGGATGGCCAGCAGGTCAAGATCTCTTCTTTCGGCACCTTCTCGGTGCGCGATAAGGCGGCCCGTGTGGGTCGTAACCCCAAGACCGGGGAAGAGGTGCCGATCAATCCCCGCCGCGTCCTGACCTTCCGCCCCTCGCACCTGATGAAGGAGCGTGTGGCCGCAGGGAACTCCAAGAAAGGATAAGCGGCAATGGCGAAGTCGCCAGACGCCTTCAGAACGATCAGCGAAGTGGCCGAGTGGTTGGATCGCCCGGCCCATGTTTTGCGTTTCTGGGAAAGCAAATTCACCCAAGTGAAGCCGGTGAAACGCGCCGGTGGACGCCGGTATTACCGCCGTCAGGACATGCTGTTGCTGGGGGGCATCAAAACCCTGCTGCATGACGAAGGCATGACCATCAAAGGCGTGCAGAAGCTGCTGCGCGAAAATGGCGTGAAACATGTCACCGCCATGTCGCAACCGCTGGATGGCGATCCAGACCCCGCCCCCGTGGTGGACGCTGCTGCCGTCGCGCCTGAACCCGCAGCTGATGAGGCGGGCGACAACCTTGTTGTCTTCCCCAGCCCGGCCGAGGATAGCGCCAAGAAATCCGCGAAGAAAAAGCCCCCCTTTGAGCGTGAGCCGGAACAGGCCATGCTGTTTGAGATGGCAGATTCCGTGGCGCCTGAGCTGGATGACATCTACCGCGCCTCATCCGAGGACACCGCCCCTGAGGTGGAAGAACCCGAAGACGTGCCCCTGCCCTTTGGTGAGGCAGAGGCGCGCGATCTGCCGGCTGATACCGATACTGTTGCCACCCCGACCGCCTCGGCGGCTGAGGCACCGACAGAACCGGTGGCAGAGCTGACAGCGCCAGCAGACCCCGCGCCGTTCCCCGGCCACCTGACCGCGCTGCTGGATCCAGCTGCACGGATCAGGGATGGCAAACACGACGATGCGATGGTGGTGCGGAACCGGTTGCAGGATCATCTGACGGCGGTGAAAAAACGGCTCTGAGCTTTGGCAGCTGCGCGGGCGTGGGCGACCATCCGACAGGCCGCCAAAGATCCGCTAAGGCGCGGCGAAAAAACTACAAAAGAATTTCGCAAATCCTCTTGCCCCCGGCGCAGAATCCAGTATGAAAGCCAAACCGTCGGGCTATAGCGCAGCCTGGTAGCGCGTCCGTCTGGGGGACGGAAGGTCGCAGGTTCGAGTCCTGCTAGCCCGACCATTTTCTCCCACACTGGTGATCTCACCCCACTTGGGGCATGCGATCAATCACGTGATCTTCCGATGGAAAGAGTGAGAGAGAACAGGGGTTTATCCCCCTGCCCTCATCCTATTTACTTGGCTGCTTTTGCTGTGACTGCGGATCCCGCAACGGGACGCACGGCAAAGGCAAAGCAGATGATCAGCAGCGCCAAGGCCGCAAGGATGCCAAAGCCGAACCGCAAAGAACTGGCCTCGGCCACGAACCCGATCAGTGGCGGCCCGAGGAGGATACCGCCATAGCTGAGGGTTGAGACCGAAGATATTGCGCGGCCCGGTGACATGTTTGGATCATTGGCCGCGCGGGTAAAGGCGATCGGGATCACCACCGCATAACCCAGCCCCATCAGCGCAAACCCAAGGACGCTGATGTCCGGCGTAGCAAAGCCGACAACCAGCAAAGCACCGGAAAAGGCCACCACGCCAGCGCCGCGTGCCGTGGCCACCGGACCAAAGGCCCGGATCACCCGGTCCCCGGCCAGCCGCATCGCCACCATCGCGCCCGAGAAGACCGTGAAGCCAAGCGCCGCATCGGCCTCACTGACACCGGCCACATCCACCATATAGACCGCGCTCCAATCCGCCATGGCGCCTTCACCCATGGCGGCGCCAAAGGCCATCAGACCGGCAAACAGCAAGATCCCCTTGGGCAGGGTGAAGATCGGCCCTTTCTGTTCGCCATGATGGGTGTCTGACTGCCAGTTGATCGACCCGAACCAGTAAAACAGCGCCGACAGCACCAGCCCCGCCGCCGCAAAGTGGGGCAGCAGACCCAGCTGCGCCTTCAGCGCCAGATAGCCGCTGATCGCCCCCATCGCCGTGCCAACGCTCCACATCGCGTGGAAGGAGGACATCACCGGCCGCGCCATTGTACGTTCGACCTCAGTGGCCCAGGTGTTCATGGTGACATCCATGGCACCGTGGCTGGCCCCAAACAGCAGCAGCGCCAGGGCCAGCACCCAGAAACTGGGCGCGATCCCGATCAGCAGCAGCGTCACCAGATTGGCAAGCGCCAGCCACAGGGTCACCCGCGCCGCGCCCATCTGATCCGCCGCGCGCCCGGCAAAAGGAAAGGCCAGGATCGCGCCGCCTGCCAGCAGCAACAGCAAACCGCCCAGCACTGCGTGGCTGAGGTCAAACTTCTCCGCCACCGCAGGCACCCGCGCCGCCCACATGCCATAGAGCGCCCCGTTCATCGCAAACATCGCTGCCACTGCCCGCCAAGGGGTTCTGATCCCGCTCATCATCGTCATCCTGTTCGAAATCGGGCGGTCGTTCCGTCCCGTTCTTTGTGCGAATCTTTGGGCGCTAACACTTCCGGGCACAAGGGGGCTGCCGCGAATAATGAGCCCCCTCCGACAAAAAAACGACGCAGCGTAAAGGGGCGCATCCGACCTCGTGGTCGCTTTTTCGCCGGGGGCGCGCTTGACAGGCCGGACGCCACATTGGATGTGCGAAGAAAGACCCAAACCGCCGGAGGAGGCTGTGATGAAAAAGTCGATCGACGATTTCGTGCTGGAAAACATCACCGTGGCTATGGATGAGGCCGGGATCACCACCGTGACCCTCAACCGCCCCACTAAGCGCAACGCGCTGAATGCAGAAACCATTGAAGAGCTGATCGAAGTCTTCTCGCATCTGCCGCGCATGGGCGCACGCGCCATCGTGCTGCGGGCTGAGGGCGATCATTTCTGCGCCGGCCTTGATCTGGTGGAACACCACGTCGAAGATCGCCGCCCCGAGGATTTCATGCATGTCTGCCTGCGCTGGCATGAGGCGTTCAACAAGATGGAATATGGTGGTGTGCCGATCATCGCAGCGCTGAAAGGCGCGGTTGTCGGTGGCGGTCTGGAACTGGCCTCCTCGGCGCATATCCGGGTTGCCGATCAGTCGACCTATTTCGCCCTGCCCGAAGGCCAGCGCGGGCTGTTCACCGGTGGTGGCGCCACCATCCGCGTGGCCGATCTGGTCGGCAAATCCCGGATGATCGACATGATGCTAACCGGTCGGATCTACAAAGATGACGAAGCGATTTCCGTTGGTCTGGCCCAATATCTGGTCGAGGATTCTGAGGCCAAAGCCTATGAGATCGCCCGCGCAGCGGCAGAAAACCCGCCGCTGTCGAACTTCGCCATCTGTTCGGCCATCAGCCATATGCAGAACATGTCAGCGCTGGATGCGGCCTATGCGGAATCGGTTGTGGCCGGCATCGTGAACACCCAGCCCGCATCGCGCGATCGCCTGGAGGCCTTTGCCAACAAAACGGCGGCCCGGGTGAAACCCAAAGGCTAAGCAGCCCAGCTGATGATTTTGTGACGCGCGTCCCTCACAGGGCGCGCGTTTTTCATGCCTGTGAGCCCGGTTTTCCCTGTTGCGGCGGATGTTCAGGCGCAATGGGCGCACAAACATGGTTCCCCGGCCCCCGCCCCTTTGATAAGACGGAAAAAACCATTTGCGGAGGCGCGTTTATGACCGGAGTTCTACCCTCTCAGGCGTTGGAAACCATGATCACGGCCGGTGAGATCACCGCCAGCCCCGCAATCATTCCTGAACAGATCCAACCCGCCTCACTGGACCTACGGCTGGGTACCCGTGCCTGGCGGGTGCGGGCCTCCTTTCTAGCGGGCAATGGCCGTTCGGTCATGGACCGGCTGGAAGAGTTCGAAATGCATCAGATCGACCTCACCGATGGGGCCGTTCTGGAAAAGGGCTGCGTTTATGTGGTGCCCCTGATGGAAGGGCTGAACCTGCCCGCCGGCGTGCAAGCCGTTGCCAACGCCAAAAGCTCCACCGGGCGGCTGGATCTGCTGACCCGCACCATCACCGATGGCGGGGAAGAGTTTGACCGCATCCAGCCGGGTTATCACGGGCCGCTCTATGCCGAGATTTGCCCGCGCAGCTTCTCGGTTCTGGTGCGTCCGGGCATGCGGCTCAATCAGATCCGGTTCCGCGCCGGTCAGGCAGTGCTGTCTGACGATGCCCTGGCCGCGCTGCATGGCGAAACACCCCTCGTAGACGGTGAAGCGGTGATCGATGAAGGCCTTGGCTTTTCGGTTGATCTGCGCCCCAGCGAAGGCACGCTGGTGGGCTACCGCGCCAAACCCCATACTGGTGTGATCGATCTGGACCGGATCGGCGAATATGACCCGGCCGAATACTGGGAAGAGGTGCGCAGCGACAACGGGCAGATCATTCTGGACCCCGGTGCGTTTTACATTCTGGTCAGCCGGGAGGCGGTGCATATCCCGCCCGCCTATGCCGCTGAAATGGCCCCCTATCTGGCAATGGTCGGCGAATTTCGCGTGCATTACGCAGGCTTCTTTGACCCAGGCTTTGGCAACGCAGATGCGGGCGGCGCCGGTTCGCGCGGCGTGCTTGAGGTGCGCTGCCACGAAGCCCCCTTTGTGCTGGAGCATGGGCAGGTGGTCGGCAGGCTGGTCTATGAACAAATGGCTGAGGTGCCAGAGCAGCTTTATGGTGCAGGCATTGCCTCAAACTATCAGGGTCAGGGCCTGAAACTGTCCAAACATTTCCGCGCCGGGTGATCTGCCGGTGCTGACCCGCCCTGTTCCCCTGCTGACGCTGGCCATTGGCATCATCGGTGCCAATTCTCTGGTGCTGCCACCGATCGCTTCGGCCGTTGGCGCGGATCTAGGGGCACCAG
Organism: Thalassovita sp.; assembly: GCF_963691685.1. Classification (GTDB taxonomy): domain Bacteria; phylum Pseudomonadota; class Alphaproteobacteria; order Rhodobacterales; family Rhodobacteraceae; genus Thalassobius. The sequence continues at coordinate 1,704,932 of NZ_OY829290.1, read as the reverse complement.
CCACGCGGATCATCACCGCGATGAGCGCCTATGGCGCGGGCACGGCCCTGTCGGCGCTGTTTCTGGCGCCACGATCTGATGTGATCGGGGCCGACCGCAGCCTGCGGCATGCCGCGGCGCTGGTCTGTCTGGCCTTGCTGGTTATCACATTCGCGCCCTCCGCCCCCTTGCTGATTGCGGCCCATGGTCTGGCCGGGATCGGCGCTGGCATGGCGCTGCCAGCGATTTACGGGCTGGCCGCGCAGGTTGCTCCGAAAGGGCAGGAAAAACAGGTGATCGGCACCGTGCTGACCGGCTGGACGCTTTCGCTTGTGGGCGGCGTGCTACTGGCGGCGGTGGTTACTGACCTTATGGGGTGGCGCAGCCTCTATGCCATCCTGTCCGCGCTGACAGCGCTGGTCTGGATCCTGCTGGGCCGATGCGACATGGGGGTCGCTAGGGTCGCGGACCGCCCCACCTCCCCGCTGACGGCGCTACAGGTGCCGGGCGTCAGCCGTGCCCTGTTTGCCAACATCATGCTGATGTTTTCCTTCTTTGGCGCCTATGGCTTCCTTGGCACCCATGTGGTGGAGCAGCTTGGGCAAAGCACCAGCGCGGCCGGATTGCTCACCATGTCCTACGGCAGCGGCTATGGCGTCGCCGCATTGTTCAACCGTTTCATTGACAGGCTGCCCCGGCACAAGGCAATGGCAGTGGCCTTCTTCGGGCTGGCGTTGGCGCATTTCATCACCATGAGCGTCACCAGCAGCTATAATGCCTTGCTGGTTACTGTGTTCATCTGGGGGACTTTTCAGGCCTTCGCCCTTAACGCGGTGCTGGACCGCCTCAATGCGTTGGAGCCTTCGCAGCGTGGTGCGATCATGGGGCTCAACTCTGCCAGCACCTACCTTTGTGTAACGCTGGGCGCAGTGATCTACGCCCTGCCCTATGATGCATATGGGCTGAGCGCTTGTGTGTTTATTTCAGCAGTCTGCTGTCTGCTGGCCAGCGGCGAGGCCCTGTTGCCCCGCGCCAAAGTGGCCAATATCAGCGATTGAGGCGCTGCGCGGTGCGCGCAGCTTTGCGGGCACGACGACCGTTTTTGGCCGATCCGGTCACTTTTTCAAAACCGGCATCAACACCTTTGTTCACCAGACGGCGCATGACCTGACGGATCACCATATTGATAATCTGATTGGCGTTCATTGCTCTTCTCCTGCTCAATTCCTGCGCGGTTTTTTCCGCGCCTTTTGCGGCTTGCCCCAAACATAGGGATGAATGTGGCAGTTTCAGGGCCTTACCCCTGAAAAACGCGTGATCAGACGTGGTTTTTAGCGGATTGGTGGCGCATCCCACCTATTCTTCGAACATATCGCCCTGATCTTCGTCCTCGATGACCTCTTCTTCGTCTTCATTGGTCACCCCCGGCATGTTGCCTGGACGCGGACGGTTGTCCAATAGACCCGCTGCGCGCAGCTCTTTCAGGCCGGGCAGATCGCGGGCGTTTTCCAAACCGAAGTGATCAAGGAATTCCTGCGTCACCACAAAGGTCACCGGGCGCCCCGGGGTCATCCGACGGCGGCCAAAGCGGATCCATTCCAGTTCCAGCAGCTGATCCACCGTCCCGCGGCTGACCGAAACGCCCCGGATCTCTTCGATCTCAGCGCGGGTGACAGGCTGGTGATAGGCAACAATTGCCAATGTCTCGATCGCGGCACGGCTGAGCTTGCGGGTCTCAACCGTTTCTTTCTGCATGAGAAACCCAAGATCCGGTGCCGTACGGATCGCCCATGCTTCCCCCACGCGGGCCACCTGAACCCCACGCCCCTCATAGCGGCGCTGCAGGTTCACAAGCGCTTGGCTGACCACAGATCCATGCGGCAGACGGGCCTCCAGCTCTTTGACCGAAACCGGTTCAGCCGATGCAAAAAGGATCGCCTCGACCATACGTTCCTGTTCGGCCATAGGGGGCGCTTCGAACAGGCTTTCCTCCTGCGGGGGCAGGCCCAGGGCCTCCTGCATCTGCTCGTCACTCATCCTGCACCTCCTGCGGCCCGCTGTTTTCCACGGGTTTGATCTTGTCCTGAGCCGCCTCCCTGCGGCGCAGCTGGATCGGCTCAAAGGTCCCGCCCTGACGCAGCTCAACCTTGCCTTCTTTGGCAAGTTGCAGCGTCGCGGCAAAGGTTGCGGCGGTGGCCGAGCGTTTGCGCATCGCATCACCGTCCCAGCCGATGGGGAAATAGCTGCTCAATTCCGTCCAGGTGCCGCTGAAGCCGATCATGCTGCGCATTCGTTCCAGCGCCTGCTCCATCGTGAAGACCGAGTCGCGATCCATCACAAAGGGACGGAACTCATCCTGGGTGCGGATCCGGGCATAGGCCTGCATCAAATCCATCAGGGTGGCGGTGTAGGTCACCCGCCGCACCCGGGTCATATTTTCAGGCACGCCCCGTACAAAGAAATCGCGCCCTTTCTGATCGCGCGCCATCAATTTGGCCGCGCTGTCCCGCATCGCCGCCAGACGTTCCAGCTGAAAGGCCAGATGCGCCGCCAGTTCTTCGCCCGAAGGTCCCTCTTCACTTGGATCCGGCGGCAGCAGCAACCGCGATTTCAGGAAGGCGAGCCAGGCCGCCATCACCAGATAATCCGCTGCCAGCTCGATGCGCAGTTCTTTGGCTTTCTCAACAAACTCAAGGTATTGTTCGGCCAAATGCAGGATTGAGATCTTGCGCAGATCCACCTTTTGCGTGCGCCCGAGTGTCAGCAGCAGGTCCAGCGGCCCCTCAAACCCATCCACATCCACAATTAGAGCTTCTGCGGCCAATCTCTCGGCCACACTCTGGGTGCGGGTGGGTTCTAGATCAAATTCCTGATCGGCCATAACTACGCTCTGTTCAACAGCGCGTCATGTTTGGCCTTGAGGGCTTCAATGTCAATTGTTTCAGGTGTTTCGCGCGCGGCAATGGCCCGGTCTGCCCGTCGCTGCGCCTCAGACGTCATCTGGCCCGAGGCCTCTGCCACCCGGATCTTATCCGCCAAGGGCGCATTGCAATACAGCACCGCGTCACAGCCCGCCGCGATCGCCTGCTGCGCAATCTGCCCCCGATCACCTGAGAGTGCTTGCATTGAGATGTCATCGGTCATGATCAACCCGTCAAAGCCGATCTCCTGCCGGATCTGCTGCATGATCACGGGTGACAGCGTCGCAGGGCGATCATCAAGCGCGTCATAAAGCAGATGCGCCGTCATCCCCATCGGCAGGTCGTTCAGCGCTTTGAAAGGGGCGAAATCCTGATCCAGCGCGGCCCGTGGCACGCTGACCCGCGGCAATTCCTTGTGGCTGTCACTCACCGCGCGGCCGTGACCGGGCAGGTGTTTCACAACAGGCACCACACCGCCTGCCAGCAGCCCATCGGCCACCGCGCGGCCAATCGCGGCCACCTGATCGGGCTGCATGCCGTAACAGCGGTTTTGCAGGAAAGGATGGGTTTCAGGCGCGGCCACATCGACCAGCGGCGCGCAATTGCTATCAATGCCGTAGCTGCGCAGCTCATGCGCGATGATCTGATAGCGCAGGTTCATCGCCTCAGCGGCATGGTCGCCCGCCTGCGCCACTTCTTCCAGCGGCGGCAGGAACTGGCTTGCCATCGGTGGCACCAGCCGCTGCACACGTCCGCCTTCCTGATCGATGGTGATCAGCGCGTTACGCCCAACGGCCTCGCGCAGATCGCCGCACAGACGGCGCAGTTGATCGCCGTCCACAACGTGGCGGGCAAATAGGATAAAGGCAAAGGGATCGGCATCGCGGAAAAATGCCTTTTCCTCAGCACTCAGAACCGGGCCAACCGGATCCAGGACCGTTGCACCGAAGCGGCTCACTTGTGGGTCACCGGAATGCAATCAGTGCCTTCTGCGTCCAAGGCGTTACAGAAGCGGCGGGCATCATCAAGGCTGGCAAACCCGTGCACACGCAGGCGGTAAAAGGTGCTGCCAGCGCTTTTGGCTTTCTGCACAACCCGCTGTTTATCCAGCATGAAATCACCAAACCGCGCGGCGATCTTATCCCATTCCTTACGCGCCACCTCAGGGCTGTCATAGGCCCCCAACTGCGCCAGACGAGTGCCCGCTGCCAGGGTATCTGGGCTGACCTCCACCGTGCCCATGCTGACCGCATCGGGTCTCAGCGAAGCACTGCGCTGCAGGTTGGCAGGCCGCGCCTTGGGCCGCAGCGAACGCCCCATGCCACCCTCAATCGGTTTGATCGCACGTGCCACTTCGACCTCAGCCGGTGCTGTGGCAGGCTCTGCCTCAACCTCCTGGGTGAGCGATGCCTGCTGGATCAGCGCCGTCTGATCGGCCTCCGCAATTTCCTGCGCCTCACGCATCACCTGCCCGACCAGGGCTTCGATGCGGGCGCTCTGCCCGTCCGCCTCACTGGTGGCCGCGGGCGTGACAGCTCGGCCCACCGCCAGCAGTGGATCGGATTTGTCCAGGTCCAGCGGCGGTGGCGCCAAAATCACACGGTCCGCCGCACGCTGTGCGCCGCCATCTGCAGCCACCTCATTCACGGCAAGGCCTTGATTCTCCGCCCGGGATCCACCGGGATCTACGGGCGCGATCCGCATCGGGCCTTCGGCTGCCTGCACCACAGGCACACCGCTGACATCCCGCACCACCAGCTGATAGCCCCAGACACCAACACCGATCAGCAAACCCAGCGACACTGCCGCACCGGTGAAATGCAGCACGGTGGCCACGCCAGCCTTCAGCGACGTGGGCGTTTCCTCATAGCCAGCCTCTGCTTCATAGCCTGCCGGATCGTCATATCCGACGGCATGCCCCTGTATCTGAGCATCATAAGCGGTTGTGTTATATGCCTGCTGCGCGGGCGCAGCCATGCGCCCGGTGTCCTGCATCTCTGCCATCTTCGCCTCTTTCCGCGCCGACGGGTGGATCCCGTCGGAAAACTGCTTCACGGACCGGCGCGGGATGGATGCTTTAGCGCATCTCTTCGGCCGGTTTCACGCCTAGAATACCAAGACCGGCGGAAATAACAACGGCCACGGCACGGGCAAGGGCGATTTTCGCCTGTGACGTCGCCGCATCCCCTTCCTGCAGGAAGCGCAGTGACATGTCATCGTTGCCACGGTTCCACAGAGAATGGAATTCGCTTGCCAGTTCATAGAGATAGAAGGCCACGCGGTGCGGTTCGTTGTTGCGGCCGGCAATCTCAACCAGACGTGGCCATTCGGCCAGTTTCTTGGCCACCGCCATCTCCGCATCATGGCTCAGCGCGTTCAGATCCGCAGCCGCCAGCGTGGCATCATCATGGGCGATACCGGCCTCGGTTGCTTTGCGCAGAACCGAGCAGACACGGGCATGGGCGTATTGCACATAGAACACCGGGTTGTCCTTGGACTGTTCCAGCACCTTGTCAAAATCAAAGTCCAGCGGCGCGTCGTTCTTGCGGGTCAGCATGTGGAAACGGGTCACATCCGCGCCCACCTGCTCCACCACGTCGCGCAGGGTCACAAAGGTGCCGGCGCGCTTGGACATTTTGAACGGCTCACCGTTTTTATACAGCTTCACCAGCTGGATCAGCTTGATCTCCAGCGGCACCTTGTTTTCGCTCAGCGCGGCCACCGCAGCCTTCATCCGTTTGACATAGCCACCGTGATCGGCGCCAAAGACGTCAATCAACATGTCAAAGCCACGCTCCACCTTGGTGAAGTGGTAAGCGATATCGGGGGCAAAATAGGTCCAGGCGCCGTCGGATTTCTTCACGGGACGGTCGACGTCATCACCGTATTCAGTCGATTTGAACAGGGTCTGCTCACGTTCTTCCCAATCCTCAGGCAGTTTGCCCTTTGGCGGCTCCAGCACGCCTTCGTAGATCAGGCCCAGGTTTTCCAAACGCTCCAGCGCAGCCTCAATCTGGCCTGTGCCGTAGAGGGATTTTTCCGAGTAGAACTCATCCATCACCACACCCAGCGCCGCCAGGTCGCCGCGGATCATCTCCATCATCGCATCGGTCGAGAAGCTGCGCAGATCCGTCAGCCATTCTGCTTCGGGCTTGTCCAGCAGGCTGTCGCCGTATTTCTCTTTCAGCGCTTCGCCAACCGGGATCAGGTAATCACCGGGATACAGCCCTTCGGCAATCTCCGGCTCCAGCCCATTGGCTTCGCGGTAACGCTCATAGGCCGAACGCGCCAGTACATCGACCTGCGCGCCGCCATCGTTGATGTAATATTCGCGGGTCACTTCATAGCCGACGTAATCCAGGAGCGAGGCCAGCGCATCGCCAAAGACCGCGCCACGGGTATGGCCCACATGCATCGGACCGGTCGGGTTGGCCGAGACATATTCCACATTGACCTTCTTGCCCTGCCCCATGGAGGAGCGACCATAGGCCGTGCCATCACTCAGCGCGGTTTTCACAATCCCCTGCCACAGGCTGGCATCAAGGCGCATGTTGAGGAAACCGGGACCGGCCACTTCAGCAGTGGTGATGCGGGCATCTTCAGCCAGTTTAGCCGCCAGTTTGTCGGCGATATCGCGCGGTTTCATCTTGGCGGGTTTGGCCAGCACCATCGCGGCATTGGTTGCCATGTCACCGTGCAGCGGATCGCGCGGCGGCTCAACCGCCACATTGGCAAAGTTCAGCCCCTCGGGCAGATCGCCGGCAGCAACCATTTGCTCCAGCAGTTCCAGTACCAGCGCACGCAGCTCGGCAAAAAGGTTCATCGCACCAAATCCTCTATCTCTTGACGCGGGTTTACCACGCAAACCTCAAAGGTCAACGCATAGCCGGGCTGCACAGGCAGATTGAGTATTTACGGATCATTGAAAGGCGCTTTCATCGTTTCCCAAATACTCTGGGGGAATGCCGCAGGCATGGGGGCAACGCCCCCCTTAACGAGTACCCTTAGGGTCCAGCCAAATCACCTGCCAGTCTGCCGTGAGCGGCAGGCCCTTGTCACCGCTGGGCAGGCGCGGATTGCCTTTGGGATCGATGGCCATGACCATCAGCGCCTCTGGCGCATCAGCCTGCCAGTCCTCAGGCCCATATTCTTCGCTCAATCGGGTGCAGCGCATGTCATGACCTGCGCGCATATTGGCCTCCAGCTCATCAAAATTATGGCCGGCAACAAAAGCGCGGCCACCAAGGCTGCTGGGCAGCGCGTTGCGGGCCAGATCGCCTTTGTGACGGGCAAGTTGAAAGATGTTGTCACGGCCAAACTCCGGCCCAAGATCGGTGGTGACCAGCGTGTTGTAGGCGTCATTATCACTGAGGGCGATGATGCGGCCGTATTGCGCCAGTTCCAAGTTGTGTTCTGCCGCTTCAGACAGGACATCGCCGTAAAACGTGTTGACCCCGGCCTGCCGGGCGGCGCGCAGCCGGGTGCGGTTGGGATCTGCGATCAGCACCGGCACCTCGGCCTTGCCCAGCGCCTGCCCCAGCGCCAGCGAAAACCGCGATCCGCCGACCAGCAGCACACCGGGCACGGCAGCGCCGGCCAACCCAAGCGCGCGGGCAAAAGGTGTGAGCGTGAAACCATGCAGCACCACGGTGACCGCAACCAGAACAAAGGCCAGCGGCGCAACCAGCGCCCCATCGGCCACGCCCAGTGCCGCCAGACGTTCGCCAAACAGCCCCGCCACCGCCACCAGCACCACACCGCGCGGCCCGGTGAAGGCGATGAGCACCCTCTCACGCCAGGGCAAATCGGTTCCCAGCAGAGAGATCAGCACGGTTGCCGGACGCGCCAGCAGGATGACCGAGGCCACAAAAAGTGCCGCGCGCCAGTTAAGCTGCCCAAGGGTTGAGAAATCCAGGGAGGCCGCCAAGAGGATAAATACGCCGGACACCAGCAGAACCGTGGCGTGTTCCTTGAACCGGCGCAGCTCAGTATAAGACGGCAGTTCCGCATTGGCGATCACCACCCCCATGATGGTCACAGCCAGCAGGCCGCTTTCATGCAAAACCGTGTCTGAGGCGGCGAAAATCGCAATCAAAACAACAAAGAGCACCGGCACCTTCATGTATTCCGGCACCCAGCCCTGTTTGAAGGCCCGGGCGATGCCATAGCCGCCCAGCGCGCCAAGGATGGTGGCGACCACCACCCCCAGGGCCAGGACCTGTGCGGCATGGCTGACGGTTTCGGTGGTGTTCAGCACCACCACCAGTTCAAACGCCAGCACCGCCGCAAGGGCGCCGATGGGATCGTTGACGATCGCCTCCCATTGCAAGAGGGCGGCCGGGCGACGGCCCAGTTTGGCCTGCCGCAAGAGGGGCGCAATCACCGTGGGGCCGGTCACGATCATGATCCCGCCAAAAACGGCCGAGGCCTGCCAGCCAAGCCCAGCACCGTAGTGCAACGCCATGGCGGAGGTCAGCCAGCCCAGCGGCGCACCAACAAAGACCAGACGCTTCACCCCGGTTGCGGCATCACTCAGCTGGTGGAAGTTGAGCGTCAACCCACCCTCAAACAAGATGATGGCCACCGCAACCGAGACCATAGGTGCCACAAGCGGACCGATGTCCCGCGCCGGATCCAACACCCCGAGGACAGGCCCCGCAATGACCCCAGCCAGCAACATCAAGACAATGCCCGGCAACTGCAGCCGCCAGGCCAGCCATTGCGCCCCAACCCCTAAGGCCCCTACCAGAGCGATGGCATTGATCGGGCTAAGTCCGGCGACATCTGGGCTGGCCATTTATGGTCCTCCTGAAGGGGCTCTTAATGAAATTGCAGTCTTAAAATCAGTCGTGATGTTGGATCGGGGTGGCGCGTCGCCCGGCTGGGATGGCGCGTCGGCCGGTCAGATGTTCCACCTCCTGCAGCGCAAAGCGATCCGTCATGCCAGAGATATAGTCCGACACGATGCGCGCCAAACCTTCTTCGCTGGTGACCTCGGCAACATCTTTGCGCCATTGCTTCGGCAGCAGCTCGGGCCGAGCCATGAAGATCGGGAACAGCTCTTTGACTGCTTCGGTCACATAGGTGCGGATCTCCACCACCTCCGGGGCGCGGTACATGCGGGTGAACAGAAACTTGCGGATCTGTTTCAGGTCGGACCACAGGCCGGGCGAAAACTGCACCATCATCTTGCCGGCGGCGCGCACATCGGCCACCGATTGCGGATCGACCTCTGCCAGATTGGCCCGGGTCACCGCGATCACGTCCTCTACCAAGACGCCAAAGAACCGGCGCAGCGCCTCATGGCGGCGGCGATAGTAGTTGAGGCCGGGGTATTTCTTATCCACCTCAGCAAAGCAGTCCTGCAACACCGGCATCTGGGCCAGTTCATCGGTTGAAAACAACTCCGCCCGCAACCCGTCGTGCAGATCGTGGTTGTTATAGGCGATGTCATCTGACAGGGCAGCCACCTGCGCCTCGGTGCTGGCGTGGGTGGTCAGTTCCAGATCATGGTGATCGTTATAGGCCGCCAAGGCCCAAGGCACCTGCCCCAGAACCGGGCCATTGTGTTTGGCGATGCCTTCCAGCGTTTCCCAGGTCAGGTTCAGCCCGTCCCATTCCGCGTAGTGACGCTCCAGATTGGTCACGATACGAATGGCCTGCGCGTTGTGATCATAGCCGCCATAAGGCGACATCAACTCCGCCAGCGCATCCTCACCGGTGTGGCCAAAGGGCGTATGGCCCAGATCATGCGCCAGCGCCACGGCCTCAGCCAGTTCCTGATTGAGGCCCAGCGTGCCCGAAATCGTCCGCGCCACCTGTGCCACCTCAATGGAATGGGTCAGCCGGGTGCGGAAATAATCCCCTTCATGTTCGATAAAGACCTGTGTCTTATGCTTCAGTCGGCGAAAGCTACTGGCATGGATGATCCGATCCCGATCACGTTGAAAACAAGAGCGAAACGCGCTCTCTTCTTCGGGGTGCAACCGCCCGCGGCTGTCTTCGGGACGGGATGCGTAAATGGCGCTCATTGCAATTGGCCCTTACCTGTTCAATTTGCCTCATACGGGCCTCTTTTGGGCCCTCAATTCCCGGATCTTTGGCGGCAAATTCCCTCACCGGGCACTCTTGTCGCCGATCCTTTCCCCACATATATTCGATAAACAGCTTTTGCGAAACCTTCAGGAGCCTTGGAATGCAACTGCCCCCCACCGTCACAGAACGTGCCTTCGCCCGCCTTGCCGAAATCGGCGCGAGCGATCAGGGTCAGGCTTTGCGTGTGGCTGTCGAAGGTGGCGGCTGTTCCGGCTTTCAGTATGAAATCACGCTGGATGAGCCGAAGGATGAGGATCTGATCCTCGAAGGCTCGGGCGATGGCGCCGGCGAAAAGGTGATCGTTGACGCGATTTCCCTGCCCTTCCTGACCGGGGCCACCATCGATTTCACCGAAGAGCTGATCGGCGCGCGTTTCGTGATCGAAAACCCCAATGCCACATCCTCCTGTGGCTGCGGCACCTCCTTCTCCATGTAACCCGCAGGCGGTCCCTTGATGGATACGTTTCTGACCGGAATGGGCGATGCGATTGCGCAGGCGGTGGTGCTGGGGCTGACGCTGAGCTTTCTGGCGGCAATTTCGGTTGGCGTGGTGGTGCGCCATGCCATGCTGCGCCGCTTCACCATCGGGTTCTGGTGCGCCGTTGTGGTGCTCCTTGCCCTGGCAGGATTGCTGACGCTGGCCCTGATCAATCCGTGACCTAAGTCTGAGGCTATTCTCACTTAATGGGAGTATTAGCCATGACGACCAATCGTTACAGCCTGCCTTTTCGCCTGATCCACTGGATCATGGCGGCAATTATTTTGATGATGCTCATTGCCGGTCAGGGGTTCCGGGGGGATATCCCCGATGAACAGCGCATCTTTTCCCTGACCGGGCATTCCTCGCTTGGGGCCATTATCCTCTGCCTGCTGGCGTTGCGCCTTCTGCTGCGGTTGACCGGCCTGTCCGGCCGCCCGCAGCAGGACATCGCCGCCTGGCAAGGCTTTGCCTCCCGCGTGGTTCAGGCGGGCATCTATCTGATGATGATCTATCTGCCGGCGACCGGGATCCTTGCGGCGCGGGTACATTCCCTGCCGGTGCAACCCTTTGGATTGGCGTCTATTTCCACCCCTGATCCGGCCCGCTATGAGATGATCCGACCTTTGCATGAATACGGCACCAAGGTGCTGATGGTGCTGTTGATCCTGCATATTGGCGCAGGCCTGATGCACCGCTTCCTGCTGAAGGATCGGGTGATGGCAACGATGAGCCTGTTTCGCCAATCGCGCTGATCCCGCTTGCACCCGGCGCCCTGCCTCAGGCATAGACATGGGGCAACAACAGGGGCCGGATCATGAAAATCGCCACGTTCAACATCAATGGGATCAAAGCGCGGGTCAACGCGCTGAGCGACTGGCTGGATGAGGCGCAGCCCGATGTGGCCCTGCTGCAGGAAATCAAATCCGTTGATGAAGCCTTCCCGAACGAGCTGTTTGAGGAAAAGGGTTATAACGTGGTGACCCACGGCCAGAAAAGTTTCAACGGGGTGGCGATCCTGTCGAAGCTGCCGCTGGAGGATGTGACCCGTGGCCTGCCTGTGCTGCAAGACGGCGACGCCGAAGATGAACAGGCCCGCTGGATCGAGGCAACCGTGGTGGGCAAACAGGCGGTGCGTCTGTGCAACCTCTACCTGCCGAACGGCAATCCTGTTGAACTGGGCGACGATGGCCTGCCCGTGCCGGGCGGCAAATTTGCCTATAAGCTGCGCTGGATGGAACGGCTGCAGGCCCGCGCCGAGGCGCTGCTGGCAGAGGAAATGCCCTTCCTCATGGCAGGCGATTACAACATCATCCCGCAAGCCGAAGATGCCCGCCGCCCTGAGGCCTGGGAAGGCGACGCTGCGCACCGGCCCGAAAGCCTGGCAATGTGGCGCAAACTACTGAACCTTGGCTTCACCGAAGCCTTCCGCAGCCGCACATTTGGTGCCGGCCACTATAGTTTCTGGGATTATCAGGCCGGTGCCTGGAACCGTGATGATGGCATCCGCATCGACCATTTCCTGCTAAGCCCGGAATGCGCAGACCTGCTGCGCGACTGTCAGATCGACAAAGAGGTGCGCGGCCGTGAGAAGCCTTCAGACCACGTGCCGGTCTGGGTCGAGCTGGATCTGTGATCGCTGCTGCGCGCACTGCAGCTTCAAAAAATTGAGTATTTAGGGAACATTGAAAGGCGCTTTCATCGTTTCCCAAATACTCACATTCCATCCGATCTCAATCGGATCAACCGCCTGCTGTCGGCCTTGCGGTTTCATCATGCGCATAAAGCCAATCGAACTGATGCAGCATTTTGCCCGGCGCAAAACGTCCGGCCAGGCGCAGCGCGGTATGGGCGGCAAACCGCAGCGGCGGCGCGCTCAGGTGATATTTCCAGGCATTTCCCGTCGCGGCATTGATCACCTTGGTGGCCCGCGCCTTGCGGCGATGCTGATAGGCTGCCAGCCCGCTGGGCGCATCATCAGACAGCGCCAGTTCATCAGCCAAGGCCCATGCATCCTCCAACGCCATGGATGCGCCCTGGGCCAGAAACGGCAGCGTTGGGTGCGCCGCATCGCCCAAAAGGGCGCAATGGCCACCCTGCCAGACCTCAGCAACCGGATGACGGAACAGACCCCAGAGCCGCACATCCTCCACCGCGCCAAGCAACGCCTGCGCTTCCGCGCCGAAACCCGCAAAGGCGCGGCGCAGGTTTGAGGGCTCATCCTTGTGGAACCAGCCCTCCTCGGTCCAGTCCGCACGTTCTTGGACCGCAACAAGATTGATCGACTTGCCGTCGCGCAGCGGGTAGCTGACCAGATGCCGCCCCGGTGCCATATGCACCCAGGCCTCTGGCCCGCGCGCCATCGTGTTGGGCACGACAGCGCGCCAGGCAACCTGTCCGGTGAAAAACGCCTTATCCGCCCCGTTCAGCATCGGGCGCAGCACGGAATGCAAACCGTCGGCCCCGATCACCAGATCGGCCTCCAGATGGCTGCCATTGGCCAGATGCAGTGAGGCAGGAGTTTGTGAGGTTGCGGGGGTGACCCGATCCACCTTCTGCAACAGCCGGATTTTCACCCCGGCCTCCCGCGCGCCTTCTGCGAGGATGTCGATTAAATCAGCGCGATGCACAAAATAGTAGCTCTGATCGGACAATTGCGTCAGGTCGAGACGCAGCACTTCGCCCTTGCGATAGTCCCTGAGAGAGACCGCCTGCCCCTGCACCGCCCCCCGTTGCAGCGCCTGATCCAATCCCAGCGCCTTGAGAACAGCGAATCCATTGGGGCTGATCTGCAGGCCGGCGCCCACTTCGCGGATGGCTTCGGCCTGTTCCAGCAGCGTCACAGAGGCGCCACGCAGCGCCAGCGCGCGGGCCACGGCCAGCCCGCCAATACCGCCACCGATCACCACGGTTTTCATGCCCAGAAGGCTCATGTCTTTCACCTTAAATAGGAAACGCCGAGGACCTGCCCCGGCGTTAACGTCGTTGCTTGACAAATCGCGCCAAAATCTGCGCGATTTCGCGGCGATCAGTCGTCGCGATGCACCTTTTCACGGCGCTCGTGACGCTCTTGCGCCTCAAGGCTCATGGTGGCGATCGGACGGGCGTCCAGCCGTTTCAGGCTGATCGGCTCACCGGTCACATCGCAGTAGCCATATTCGCCCTCATCGATGCGGCGCAGGGCCGAGTCGATCTTGGCAACCAGCTTGCGCTGACGGTCCCGGGTGCGCAGTTCCAGCGCCCGGTCCGTCTCTTCGCTGGCCCGGTCCGCAACATCAGGAATGTTGCGGGTTCCGTCCTGCAGACCCTCGATCGTGTCGCGGGTGTCTGCTAGCAGATCTGCTTTCCAATTCAACAGCTTGCGTCTGAAATACTCAAGCTGCTTGTCGTTCATAAATGGTTCGTCCTCGGCCGGACGATAATCATCGGAAATAAAGGTTTCCGCCTTCATCTCAATTCCCTCATCAAGGCCAACTTGTGCCAACACGTGATCCTTTGACATTTTGGCGCCTCCCGAGGCGGGGTCTATCGCAACCGCGCAGCAATGTCACGTCATTTAACGCCCCAGATTGCAGGGGGGCAGGCTTCGCGTTAGGGTGACGGCCAACAAGGAACGACGGAACGAGGCGGATGAAATTCCAAGGAACCGAGGCCTATGTGGCCACCGAAGACCTGACAGTTGCAGTGAACGCCGCTGTGACACTGGAACGCCCCCTTTTGGTGAAGGGTGAACCGGGCACCGGGAAGACCGAATTGGCCAAACAGGTGGCTTCGGCGCTGGGGCTTGAGATGATCGAGTGGAACATCAAATCCACCACCAAAGCGCAGCAGGGTCTTTACGAATATGACGCCGTCAGCCGGCTGCGCGACAGCCAGCTGGGCGAAGAACGTGTGCATGACGTCAAAAACTACATCAAGAAGGGCAAGCTTTGGCAGGCGTTTGAGTCTGACAAGAAAGTTGTGCTGCTGATTGATGAGATCGACAAAGCAGATATCGAGTTTCCAAACGACCTGCTGCAGGAACTCGATAAGATGGCCTTCCACGTCTATGAGACCGGTGAAACCATCTCGGCGAAAAACCGCCCGGTGATCATCATCACCTCCAACAATGAAAAAGAGCTGCCGGACGCCTTCCTGCGCCGCTGCTTCTTCCACTACATTTCCTTCCCGGATGCCGAGACGATGCGCAAAATCGTTGAGGTGCATCACCCCGGCATCAAGGAACAGCTGCTGACCACCGCACTGACCCAGTTTTACGAAATCCGTGACACCCGCGGGCTGAAGAAAAAACCTTCGACGTCAGAGGTTTTGGATTGGTTGAAACTGCTCTTGGCCGAAGATCTGGACGCCGAAGATCTGCGCCGCGATGGCAGTAACGCCCTGCCGCGGCTGCATGGTGCACTGCTGAAAAACGAACAGGACGTGCATCTGTTTGAACGGCTGGCCTTCATGGCCCGTGGTCAAAGGTAACGTGATCGCCGCCCCGGCCAATTGTCGGGGCGGCGGACCGTTTTGGCGCATCATCGGGCGGCAGCCGGATGCGGCCAAGTGAAACCACTAATTTTCCTGCCGCCCCGGCCCAAAATCGTGGTAAACAAACCCTTACGATTGTTTCCGAGACGGGAACCTAAAGCCGCATTTGTGCCGCAAATCACGCCTAACATGGCAAAAGCCTGACAAATTACTGACAGGCCCCAGGTGCGTCGATTGGTGTTTTATGCGTGAAAAGGTGTAAGTATGGCGTCGCTGCTGTTGAAATTACTGCTGTTTTTGCTGCCTTTTGGTTCGGTTAGGGGTGTTTATCGATGATCCGTTTTCTTGCTGCTCTGCCCTTATGCATTGGGTTAAGCGCCTGTATGGCGACCGCCCCGCTGGAACAGCCCAGCCGTGCCTCTACCGAACCGGCCACCATCCTGCCACCGATGAAGACCTTCACCGCCAGCCGGGCCAGCGTGCCGCAGGTGTCCAACACCGATCTGGCACGCGACATTCTGGATTTGGCGTTTCAGCTGGAATCGGGGCGGCAACTGCCCCGTTTCACCCGATTTGAAGGTCCGATTACCCTGCGTTTGACCGGTCAGGCCCCGATCAGCCTGTCGCTTGAGCTGGATGCGCTGACCGACCGTTTGCGCCGTGAGGCCGGGATCAACATTCGCCGGGTGCAATCCGGTCAGGCCTCAATCACGATTGAGGCGGTGAGCCACGCCAAGATCCGCCGTCACCTGCCCTCGGCCGCCTGTTTTGTGGTGCCGAATGTTTCCAGCCTTGCCGAATACAGCAAGGCCCGCCGCGCCCCGCGCACCGATTGGACGCAGCTGCAAAACCGCGAACGGCTGGCGATCTTTGTGCCGTCAGATGCGCCGCCGCAGGAAATGCGGGACTGCCTGCATGAAGAACTGGCACAGGCGTTGGGGCCGCTCAATGACCTCTACCGCCTGTCCGACAGCGTCTTTAATGACGACAACGTCCATACGGTTCTGACCGGCTATGACATGCTGGTTCTACGCGCCTTCTATGCGCCTGAGTTGCAAAACGGGATGAGCCGTGCACAGGTGGCGGAACGCCTGCCGGCTGTTTTGGCGCGGCTGAACCCCGCTGGTGCAAACCGCAGCCCGGAATATCTACGGACCACGCCGCGTAGCTGGATTGAAGCGATCCAAACCGCGCTTGGCCCCGGAGCCAGTGCCGCCGGTCGCCGCTCGGCGGCCCAGAAAGCGGTCAACATCGCCCGCTCCGAAGGTTGGACAGATCACCGTCGCGCCTTTTCCCATTACGCGCTTGGCCGTCTGACCCAGAGTCAGGATCCGGATGTCGCCCTGTCCCATTTCCTGGCCGCGCAGCGCTATTACAGCCAACGCCCCGGCACCCAGCTTCACAGCGCCCAGGTGGCCCAGCAACTGGCGGCCTATGCGATCCATGAAGGGCGCGGTCAGGCCGCGTTGGACATCATTGATCCCTATCTGGATGTGGCCAAACGCCACGAAAACGCGGCCCTCTTGTCGACGCTGATGCTTTTGCGCGCCGAAGCGCTAGATCTGTTGGGGCGCGGCACTGAGGCACGTTTGGTCAGACTGGACAGTCTGGGCTGGGCACGCTACGGGTTCGGCGCTGATTGGGCAGTTCGGGCCAAATTGCAGGAAATCACTGCACTTAGCCCGCTGAAAAGAGGAAATGGGCGGACATGATCGTACTTGCAGGGCTGGTCTTTGGGATTCTTTTTGGGGCCGGGCTGGCGAAACGCCGCAAAGGTCAGATGAAAGACATGCTGCAATATGCAGCCGCTTATGCCATCCTGTTTTCGATCATTGGGCTGTTCATCACCATCATCGTGCATCGCGCAGCCGTCTGACCTCACCGCTTGAGGAGGCCCGCGATGTTTCTGCCATTCTTTGAAAACCTGCGCAAAGCCGACATTCCCGTTTCCCTGCGGGAATACCTGTCGTTTCTTGAGGCGGTGAAGGCTGGCCTGGTCACCTATGATGTGGATGGGTTTTATTACCTCGCCCGCGTCGCAATGGTGAAGGATGAGCGCAACCTTGACAAGTTTGACCGCGCTTTCGCCGCGACCTTTTCTGGGCTCGAAGATATCCAGCTGGGCGACGTGCTAAACGCTGTGGATATCCCCGGCGACTGGCTGGAAAAACTGGCGGAAAAACACCTGAGCGAAGAAGAAAAAGCCGAAATCGACGCTTTAGGCGGCTTTGATAAGCTTATGGAAACGCTCAAGGAACGTCTGAAAGAACAAGAGGGCCGCCATCAGGGTGGCAACAAATGGATCGGCACGGCCGGCACCTCCCCCTTTGGGGCTTATGGCTACAATCCTGAGGGCGTGCGGATCGGCCAGAAAGAAAGTCGCCACCAGCGCGCTGTGAAGGTCTGGGACAAGCGAGAGTTCCGCAACCTCGACGGTGAGGTGGAGCTGGGCACCCGCAACATCAAGGTCGCGCTGAAACGGTTGCGCAACTGGGCCCGCAACGGGGCGGATGAAGAGTTGGATCTTGACGGCACCATCCGCGCCACGGCCGAACACGGCTATCTGGATGTCCAGACTCGCCCGGAGAAGCGCAATGCGGTGAAGGTTCTGCTGTTCCTGGACATCGGCGGTTCGATGGATCCCCATATTCAGGTGCTGGAGGAGCTGTTTTCGGCCGCCAAGTCCGAGTTTAAACATATGGAGCACTTCTACTTCCACAACTGCCTCTATGAAGGTGTATGGAAGGACAACAAACGCCGCTGGGACCAGCAAACCCCAACCTGGGATGTGCTGCACACCTATGGCTCTGATTACAAATGCATCTTTGTGGGTGACGCCTCCATGTCGCCTTATGAAATCGCCTACCGCGGCGGCGCCAATGAGCATTGGAACGAAGAGGCGGGTGAGGTCTGGCTGCAGCGCGCCCGCGACCAATGGCCCGATCACATCTGGATCAATCCGGTGGCCGAGAAGTACTGGCCCTACACCCAGTCCATCCAAATGATCCGCGACCTGTTTGAGGATCGCATGGTGCCGATGACGCTTGAAGGCATCGAACGTGGGATGAAAGAACTGGGGCGCTAATATTCGCGCGATCCCATCTTGATCAAATCAACGCTGCCCCCTACCTGAGGCAGCAAGATGAAACCCGCCACCGCCCCCTCCCCGCCCCTTTCCGCACATCTGAAGCAGCCCCTTGGGCCAATCCTGATGCTGGACGACATACGGGACGGTAAGATGCATCTGGCCGCCCTGTTTATTGCCCCCAACGGGCAAGAACTGCCGCCAGTTGAGTTGGATGGTATTTCGATTCCAGCCCAAAACCTCGCAACCTATCAACATGTTACGATCTGGCGCTGCCGGTTTGCCCGCCCCGCAACGGAACCCTCATATTATCGCTGGAACGGCAACCGCTTTGACCTTGCGGGCTGCCGTGAAGGGGCGATGCGGATCGCCTATGTTTCCTGCAACGGGGAAGAGCACGGCGATCTGGCCCGTGACGGTGATGAGCGTAACGCAATGTGGCGACAGCTGGCAAAAACACATGATCAAACGCCACTGTCCCTGCTGCTGCATGGTGGCGATCAGGTCTATGCCGATGAGGTGACGCTGGGCCATCCCCTTAGCCATGATTGGCCCGACCGCCTGCCACGCGATCCCAGCCGCGGTGATCTGGCGGATTTGCGCACCCATTTCCGGGAACGGTTTCTGGACCGCTACATCGCCGTCTATGACGCCCCTGAGCACGCCCATTTGGCGGCACGTGTGCCATCCCTGATGCAATGGGATGACCATGACATCTGCGATGGCTGGGGATCATTGCGGCGGTCGCGCACCTATTCGCCGGTGGGACAGATGCTGTTTGACTGCGCCCGTGAGGCAGCGCTGTTGTTCCAGCACGGCTGTGTGGATGGCGACCTGCCGGCCCGCTTTGCCGATCCGACCGGCCTGCATCTGGGCTGGACGATCACCGCGCCCGGCCTGCGCCTGCTGGCGCCTGATCTGCGGTCCGAACGCAGCCGGCGTGAGGTGATGGGCACCTCAGGCTGGCGCATGATGGAAGGTGCAGGGCACACGCATGCGCCGGGGCGGACCTTTGTCATGTCCTCGGTCCCGGTGCTGGGGCCGCGCCTGTCCGTTCTGGAATGGATCATGATGGCGATCCCATCGATGCAGAAATACGAAGATGACCTGCGCGATCAATGGCAAAGCCGCGCCCATCGCGACAGCTGGCAGCATATGCTGGAGATCCTGCAGCGCATCGCCAGCCCCGACGGTCAGGATGTGACCGTTCTGTCCGGCGAAATTCATCTGGCCGCGCGGGGTGAAATGGCGCTGGGGGCAGGTAAGGTTATGCATCAGCTGGTTGCCTCGGGCATTTCACATCGGGCACCGCCGAAGGCCTGGGCGCGGTTTCTGGACATGTTGGCCCGCTTTGGTGACAGCCCCCTGCCCGGCCACCCCATTCAGATGCGCCCCATTCCGGGTCAAAGCCATCGCTATGTGGCTGAGCGCAACTACCTGTTGCTGCGCCAATCCGAAGGCAATTGGAAGGCACAATGGGCCCTGGAGTACAGCGGCCCAAGTACGTGGATGCCGCTTTGACCTGCGCCCTTGCCTGCGCGCGCTGAAAGCCCCATATCTAGCTCATGCTGAAGTTCACTCCGATCCTCCTGGCCATCCTCTATGCGGTTGCCATGTATCGATTTTCCGCTTGGCGGCTAGCGCGCCAACTGGATGAGCAATCCACCGAGCTGATGGACCCGAAACTGCGCGAGATGACCACGCGGATGGCGCGGGCCTTGGATCTGCCGCGGATCAAGGTGCACATCTATGAGATCGATCCGGTCAACGGGCTTGCGGCGCCAGACGGGCGGATTTTCATCACCCGCGGGTTTTATCGCAAGTTTCAAAACGGTGAGGTCTCCGCCGAGGAGCTGTCCAGCGTGATCGCCCATGAGCTGGGTCATGTGGCCCTTGGCCATTCGCGCCGCCGGATGATTGATTTTTCCGGCCAGAACGCGCTGCGCACGGCGTTGGCGATGGTGCTGTCACGGGTTATCCCCGGCGTTGGCGCGATGATCGCCAATGCGCTGACGACCATGCTGGCGGCCCGGCTGTCGCGGGGCGATGAATATGAGGCGGATGAATATGCCGCCGCGCTGCTGACGAAATCAGGCATCGGCACCGCGCCACAGAAATCCCTGTTTGAAAAGTTGGAGGCGCTGACGGCCTCAGCAGGCAATGGCACCCCGGCCTGGTTGCTGAGCCACCCCAAAACCGGGGAGCGGATTGCCGCGATCGAAGCGCTTGAGGCCAAATGGGGTGTGAAAGCCTGAGCCGGCTTTTTTAAGTACTTTCAGAACATTGAAAGAAATGGGCTGCCGTTACCCAACCGCTTTGCCCAGGCGCGGCAGCCGGGCCTTTTTCAACAGCGCGCGGCTGGTCCAAACCTCCCCCGACAGGCGTTCGGCGGTGCTGCGCACGGCTTGGACCACGTCCTGCATCACCCCGGGGTTGGCTTGCCAAAGACCCTGCAGAAACCCATCGGGATCCTGTCGGCTGAGCCCCTCCTCGGCCAGGATGTGGCGCGGGAAGTCTTTGGCGTTCATGGTGATCAGCAGATCCGCGGATCCAGCAATCGCTGCAGCCAGCACATGGGTATCCGCGGGGTCCGGCAGGTACAGGCGATCCTCCAACGAGGGCGGCCAGGTGACCGCGGCCCGGGGCCAGGCGGCCTGCAGCAAAGCAACTTCACCACGCGCCTGCGCCTCACCTTCGGGGCCCAATTTGCGGGCAGCACGCGCCCATTCTTCCAAAATGCGCTCTGACCAGAGCGGTGTGAACAATCCCGCCCGCGCCGCGCCCAGCAGCACTTCGCGCATGACCGTGGGGTAGATCACGCAGGTGTCGAGCAGGACCTTCACCGGATCAGAGCCGGAAGAACAGCGATTTCAGGTAACCGCTTTCCGCCAGCTGCGGCATCAGCGGATGGTCTGGCCCGGCAAAACCCGTGTGCAGCAGTTGCGACGGGCGCCCGGCACGGCCCAGCCCGCGCAGGCAGGCCACACGGAACTTGCTAACCTCGGCGGCATGTGAACAGGAGCAGAGGCCCAGATAGCCCCCCGGCCGCACCAGAGGCGCTGCAAGGCGGGCAATACGCTCATAGGCACGCAGACCTGCCTCAAGTGCCTGTTTGTTCGGGGCAAAGGCGGGTGGATCACAGATCACCACATCAAAGCGTTCCCCTTCTTCGCCCAGCTGCGCCAGAACGTCAAAAGCATCGCCCTTGCGGGTTGCAAAACGATCCTCCACCCCGGCCGCCTTGGCGCCGGCTTCGGCCAGTTCCAGCGCGGCTGCGGAGCCGTCAACGGCCAGTGCTGAAGAGGCGCCGCCTGCCAGCGCCGCCAGTGAGAAGCCACCGACATGAGAGAAGACGTCCAACACTTTGGCATCTTTGGACAATGACGCCGCAAAGGCATGGTTCGGGCGCTGATCGAAAAACAGGCCGGTTTTCTGACCGCCGGTCAGATCCGCCATGTAGATCGCCCCGTTCATCGGCACCTCAACCGGGGCATCTGGGGCATTGCCTGTGGTGGTGGCTGTGACATCATCCAGCCCTTCCAGGCTACGGGCGCGGCCCGAGGCGTTCTTGATCACATTGGCCACCCCGGTGACCGAGATCAAAGCGGCCTCCAACGCGTCAAAATGCACATCGGCCCAGGCTGCGTTGGGCTGCACCACCGCGGTGTCGCCGAAGCGGTCGATCACCACGCCCGGCAGGCCATCTGCCTCGGCGTGGATGAGCCGGTAGAAGGGGTCAGCGTAAAGACGCGCGCGCAACTCCAGCGCCTTGCTGATGCGGGCCGCAAACCATGCCTCGTTGATCTCCGCCGCCGGATCGCGATCCAGCATGCGGCCGAAGATACGTGAATTGGGGTTCACCGCGACCAGCCCCATCGGGCTGCGGTCGGCATCTTCCAAAACGGCCAAGGACCCCGGCACCAGTTTCTTGGTGCGGCGGTCGGTCACAAGTTCATTGTCATAGACCCAAGGAAAGCCGCGGCGGATGGCGCGGGCGTTGGCTTTGGGTTTCAGTCGGATCACGGAATAAGAGGGCGCTGTCATGGCGCCCTCTTACCCGTGTTTGATCTGTTGCGAAAGGGCTTAGAGCCGCACCGCATCCTCACCTTCAGGGGCAAAGTTGGTTTCCAGCCCATCGACCAGTTCGGTGATGCGCGGGGCAACCGACCCCGGCGCCGACAGTTCCTGAGCAATCACATTGGCGATATGCTGGGTGATGCGCACCTTCTGGGTCATCCCGGCCTGTTCTGCCTGAATGGCCCGGCTGCCGCCAAAGCCGCGCAGGTCGGCCTGAATTTCGCGGGTCGGCACCAAGAGGTCACCGGTTAACGGGTTGCGCACGCTCAGTTCAAAGGTGATCGAATGCACACCGCCGACGGTGTAACGGGTCTTTTCGGTCAGCGCATGGAAGCGTTTTACGTCCACATCCACGATCACTGGCAGCGCACCTTCGGCGTTTTTCTCCTGCACGCGCTGGATCGAGGTTTGGAAAATGCGGGCCACCTGAGCGTGACGATCGCCGATCGCCTCACCGCGCCAGACGATGTCACCCAGCGGATAGTAGCTGTTGGCCTCTGAGACACGCAGGGCGCGCGAGACTTTGATGTTATAGTCCTGAACCGAAACCACCTGCGTGGCCGGGGCCGTCATCTGCGGCAATTCCATCGGGGCGTTCCGGCTAGCGGTGTCTACCGATGCACAGGCCGACAGGCCAAGTCCAACTGCCAGAAGGGCTACAATACGAAGCGTTTTCATCTGCCTACTCCTCAGGGCGTCCCCCGCCCTTTTTCTGATTTGATTCAAATTTGATCTGGGAATGGGGCGCAAATGGGGCAGCATCGGGACAATGGCGGGATCATTTTGCGCGCCTCTTGCGGCACAATCCGCCGCGAACCGCGCGTCTTGGGCTGACTTTGCAGGGCTTATGACGGGATCGGAGTTATATGGTAAAACTGACGCTGCGCCCCTTGAATTGTTACCGCTAACATGGCATAGGGGGCGCAACACAGTCAGGTTGCGCCTTTATCAGGCCTCAAGAGGTTCCTATGCCCCAGCTGAATGACACCGTCGCAAGGGTCACCGATCGCATCCGCGAACGCAGTCAGGAAACACGTTCCACCTATCTCGCCCGTATGGCGCAGGCCGCCGAAGAAGGGCCCCGCCGGGCCCATCTGACCTGCGGCAACCAGGCCCATGCCTATGCGGCCATGGGCAATGACCAGTCGCGGCTGGCCGAAGGGCGCGCGCCCAACGTAGGCATCGTCAGCGCCTACAATGACATGCTGTCAGCGCACCAGCCCTATGAACGCTACCCCGATCTGATCCGGGACACTGCGCGGAAAAACGGTGCGACGGCACAGGTTGCCGGCGGCGTGCCCGCCATGTGCGACGGCGTCACCCAAGGCCAGGTCGGCATGGAGCTGTCGCTGTTTTCACGCGACGTGATCGCGCTGGCCACCGGCGTTGCGCTCAGCCACAACACCTTTGACACCGCGCTGTATCTCGGGGTTTGCGACAAGATCGTGCCGGGTCTGATCATCGGCGCGGCGACCTTTGGCTATATCCCCGGTGTCTTCCTGCCCGCGGGGCCGATGACCTCAGGCCTGCCGAATGACGAAAAGGCGCGGGTGCGCAAGGAATTTGCCAAGGGCAACATCGGTCGCGATGAGCTGATGAAGGCCGAAATGGCCAGCTACCACGGCCCCGGTACCTGCACTTTCTATGGCACTGCAAACTCCAACCAGATGCTGATGGAGTTTATGGGGCTGCACCTGCCCGGTGCGTCCTTCGTGAACCCCAACACGCCCCTGCGCGATGCGCTGACGGTTGCGGGCACCGAACAGGCGCTGCAAAACACGCTTCTGGGCAATGACTATCGCCCGGTGTCGCAGATCCTGGATGAACGCGCCTTTGTGAACGGCATCGTTGGCCTGATGGCCACGGGTGGCTCGACCAACCTGGTTCTGCACCTGCCGGCGATGGCGCGCGCTGCCGGTGTTCTGCTGGCGCTGGAGGATTTTGATGACCTTTCCTCCGCCACGCCGCTGCTGGCCAAGGTCTATCCAAACGGTCTGGCCGACGTGAACCATTTCCACGCTGCGGGCGGTCTGGGCTACATGATTGGCCAGCTGCTGGAAAACGGGCTTCTGCATGAGGATGTGAAAACCACCGCAGGTGACGGCCTTGGCCGCTACACCGAGGAACCAAAGCTGCGGGATGGCCGCGTCCATTATGAACCGGGCCCGCGCAACAGCCTGAATGAAAAGATCCTTCGCCCTGTCGACCAGGCGTTCCAGACCACCGGTGGTTTGAAACAACTGAAGGGCAACCTGGGTCATGGCATGATGAAAGTCTCCGCCGTTGCACCTGAATTGCATGTGATCGAAGCCAAGGCACGGGTGTTTGAAAGCCAGGGCGCGGTGAAGGAGGCCTTCCAGAAAGGTGAGTTCACCGAAGACACCGTGGTTGTTGTGCGCTTCCAGGGCCCCAGTGCCAATGGCATGCCGGAACTGCACAACCTCACCCCCACGCTGGCCGTGCTGCTGGACCGTGGGCTGCGGGTGGCGCTGGTCACCGATGGCCGGATGTCCGGGGCTTCGGGCAAGGTGCCCGCGGCTATCCACGTCAGCCCCGAAGCGCTTGGCGCTGGACCGCTGAGCCGCGTTCAGGATGGCGACATGATCCGTGTGGATGCGGTCAATGGCACGTTGGAAAACCTCGCCGAAGGCTTTGCTGATCGCCCGGCGCGTCAGCCGGACCTCAGCGACAATTCCCATGGCATCGGGCGCGAATTGTTCGCCCCCTTCCGCCAGATGGTTGGAACAGCCGACACCGGCGCCGCGGTGGTGGTGTAAGCCAGATAACATCAATTGTGATTCAAAGGATGATGAGATGACCCCCGAAGAGGCTTCCGTCTTTACCGAAAAACTCTGCCGTGCGGCCCCGGTGATCCCGGTTCTAGTGGTCGAAGAGGCCGCCACCGCTGGCGATCTGGCACAGGCGCTGGTGGCCGGTGGCCTGCCGGTGCTGGAAGTGACGCTTCGCACCCCCGCTGCATTGGACGTGATCCGTGAGATGGCCAAGGTTGAGGGTGGCATTGTCGGTGCTGGCACCGTGCTGACCCGCGCCGATGCCGTCGCCGCCAAAGAGGCCGGTGCACAGTTTGCCGTTGCCCCCGGCGCAACAGATAAGCTGCTGGATGCCTGCGAAGAGATTGGTCTGCCGATCCTGCCCGGCGCTGCGACCTCTAGCGAGGCGATGAAACTGTTGGAACGTGGCTACCGCGTGCAGAAGTTCTTCCCGGCGGAGGCCAATGGCGGCGCACCTGCATTGAAAGCCATCGGCGCGCCCCTGCCGCAGATCCTGTTCTGCCCCACCGGTGGCGTCAGCCCAGGAAATGCGATGGATTACCTGAGCCTGCCCAACACCGCCTGTGTTGGCGGCAGCTGGGTCGCGCCCAAAGACAAGGTTCAGGCCGGCGATTGGGCAGGCATCGAAGCCCTGGCCGCTGAGGCCGCCAAACTGGGCTAAGCCCTAAGCGATCAGTCCAGATCAGAACGCCGTGCGCGCCAGCCGCCGCGGCGTTTTGCTTTTTCCGGGGGGCGTGTTGCATCGTTCAACACCGGCCACATCGGGTGATTTTCATGCCCTGCGCCATAACGTGACAGCAGGGTCGCAGCGGCCTGCTGTTGGCTTTCGCTTGCGGGCAGGCTCAGCGCCCAGTCCAGGAAGATTGAGCGTGCTTCACCCACCTCCAAGCCCTCCATGCGGAAGCTTTCGCGGATCAGCCCTTTGGGGTCCAGCGGGTCATTGATTTTCTCAAGGCTCATGCCTGTGCCTCCCCTGTGGCGCCATTGCGGGCCAAAACCGCATCAATCACTTTGGCCGCCGCCTGCGTTGCCTCGCCAAGGCGCGCCAGCAGCGCGTCCAGAGCAGGCTCTGAGGTTTCATGCAGCAACAGCGCCCGCCCCCCTTCGCCGATCACCTCAGGCTCCAGCGGTTTGTCCGTCAGCAGTTTGCTCACCATCTGTACCTTCCAGCAGAGATCATAGGCCATGATCAGCCGCTCCCGTTCCTCTGACGCGATCAGACCAGTGGCAACCGCGGCCTCCAGCCCTTCAGCGACGGAGCGCACCGCGCTGCCGGACACCAGAACCGCCGCCTGTGCCAGCAATTCCACATCCTGCAAACGGCCGCGCCCCACCTTGGCATCCCAAGGCCTGGCAGGCCCTTTGGCCGCAGCGATCCGGTCGCGCATCTCCGCCACATCGGTCAGAATTTTTCCTGTCTCGCGCGGCAAAGCTAGGACATCCCGGCGTACCTCTTCCACGTCATCCGCGACATCCTTTGCCCCGGCAACGGCACGGGCCCGGCTGAGCGCCAGATGTTCCCAGGTCCAGGCCTCATGGGTCTGATAATCCCGGAAGGATGCCAGTGAGGTGGCAACCGGCCCCTGCGTCCCCGAGGGGCGCAACCGCATGTCAATTTCATACAGCCGCCCCTGCGGCATCTGGGCGGTGACAGCGGTCACCATGGCCTGCGTCAGCTTGGCGTAATATGTGCGCGCCGCCAGGGGTTTGCGGCCCTCAGAAAACTCCACCCCGTCGGCATCATAAACCACGATCAGATCAAGATCAGAGGTCGCGTTGAGGCGCCCTGCCCCAAGTGATCCCATCCCCAAAACCGCCGCGCCCCGCCCGGGCTGTGGCCCGTATTTCAGGGCAAACTGCGCGGCAACCTCAGGCCACAGTGCGGCAAGCGTAGCCTCCGCCAGTTCGGCGGAATGCACCGCCGCCTCATCCGCGTTGACCAGCCCACGCAGGTGATGCACCCCGATGCGGAAACGCCATTCTTTGGTCCAGCGGCGCGCCAGATCCAATTTATGTTCATAATCCGTATCGGCCGCCAATCGTGCCGCCAGTTCAGATTGCAGATGGGTGCGGCCCGGCCATTCAGCAAAGAAGCTGCCGCCAATCACCGCATCAAAAACGCCTGAATTGCGCGACAGATAGCTGGCCAGCCAGGGTGACGACCCTGAGATATCGACCAACAGATCGATGATCTGCGGATTGGCCTCAAACAGCGACAAGAGCTGCACACCCGCCGGCAACCCGGCCAAGAACCCATCCAGCGCCGCCAGCGCCTCGTCCGGTTTCGCAGCCCGTTTCAACTGATCAAACAGCCGTGGCTTGATGCGTTCAAAGATCTCCACCGCGCGGGCAGACCGGAACGCCGGGTAGCTTTGCCAACGCTGGATGATTGAGGGATCAAAGCCCGGCGTCGGATCATCAGAAAGGGCTGAGGGATCAGCGGCATCCGGGGCAAAAAACTCCTCGGTCAGCTCATGCACCTCTTCCAACCGGTGGCGCAGCTCGTTCTCCAGCTCCGTCTGGTCCCGCCCAAGGAAACAGGCCAGCCGCGCCATGTTTTCCGGTGACTTGGGCAGGGCGTGGGTCTGGGCGTCATTCACCATCTGCACGCGGTGCTCGACGGTGCGGTGGAACTGGTAATGATCCGTCAGTTTCTCAGCCACCTCACCGGTGATCCAGTTTTTATCAGCCAGCACCCGCAACCCCGCAACTGTGCCGCGTACCCGCAGATCCGGGTCACGTCCACCGGCAATCAACTGGCGGGTCTGGGTGAAAAACTCGATCTCGCGGATACCACCGCGGCCCAGCTTCATGTTGTGACCGGCCAGCTCCAACGCACCGCCCAACCCCTTATGTTCACGGATCCTGAGGCGCATATCATGCGCGTCCTGAATGGCCGCGAAGTCCAGATGTTTGCGCCACACAAAAGGGCGCAGGGTTTGCAGAAACCCATTGCCCGCCTCCAGATCCCCGGCGGCAGGCCGTGCCTTGATATAGGCGGCCCGTTCCCAGGTCCGGCCCAGGCTTTCATAATAGGTCTCAGCCGCGGCCATCGCCATACAGACGGGCGTCACAGCCGGGTCCGGGCGCAGCCTCAGATCGGTGCGAAACACATAGCCGTCCCCGGTCAGGTCCGACAGCATCGCCGCCATCCGACGTGTCGCCCGCACGAACGAGGCGCGTGCGTCCTGATAATCGTCGCGGTCAAAGCGGCTTTCGTCAAACAGGCAGATCAGATCGATGTCAGAGGAATAGTTCAACTCCCCTGCGCCCATCTTGCCCATCGCCAGCGCCACCATGCCACCAGCGTGTTCGGCATCTTCAGGCTGCGCGCCGGGCAGTTTCTTGCGCTTGATCTCCTGTCCGATGGTTGCGCGCAGCGCCATATGCACCGACAAGTCAGCGTAATCGGTCAGCGCGCCCGTCACCTGCTCCAGCGACCAGACGCCCCCACAATCGGCAAGCCCCGCCAGCAGCGCGATCCGGCGTTTGCCCTGCCGCAGGGCAACGGGCAGCTGATCCGGCGCGGTCTCACGCAGGGCGGCATGTTCCGCTGCAACCGCCGCCTCTGGATCCTCCATCGCGGCGGTGATCCACTCCCCCTCTTTGGCCATCAGCGATTTCAGGTAGGGCGAACAGCCCGCAACCGCATGGACCAGCGCGCGCAGGTCCGGCGCCAAATCAGGCAGGCTAGCAAGCGCCTCGGCCCCAAGATCAGGATCAAAAGCAACGGGTTGGCGGGTGATACGACTGGTAAAACTCATGCGCTCAGATGGCCATGGCACCAATGGGGCGTCAAGAGGACAAAGCGGTGCACCCTGAGGCCCGTCTTGCACCTTGAGGGTGGCAAAGGTTAGATCACCCAACCCACAGGCTAAGGACCAACACCATGAAAACCCTCATCGTTCTCTGCCACCCGTTGCAGAACAGCCTGAATGCACATCTGGCGAAAAAGGCGCAGGCCAAGATGGCGGCAGCCGGCCATGAGGTGCAGCTGCTGGATCTTTATGCCGAAGGGTTTGATCCGCGCCTGAGTGTTGCGGAACGACAGGACTACTACTCGGCCCCCTTTGACGATGACGGCGCCCTGCAGGAGGTTGAGGCGCTGATCCTCGTGTTTCCCACCTGGTGGTTTGGTCTGCCCGCAATGCTGAAAGGCTGGATCGATCGCAGTTTCCTGCCCGGTGTGGCCTATGACCATGATCCAGACCTGAAGGCGCTGACACCGCGATTGCACAAGCTACGCCATGTGGTGGCCGTGACCACGCTGGGCAGCCCCGCTTGGATTGACCGGCTGGTGCTGCGCCGCCCGGTCTATCGCGCGCTGAAATGGGGCGTGGTCAAAGCCTGCGCCCCGAAGGCGCGCTTTGCCATGTTGTCGCTTTACAAGGCCGAAGGGGTCGCGCAGTCTCGCGCGGATCGCTTTGTCAGGCGATTGGAACGACACTTAGAAAGACTGAACTGAGGCGAGAGATGAGCAAAAGCTTAAAACGGGTGAAACGCGCCCTTGAGGATGCAGGCATTGCCACCGAAGTGAAAGAGCTGGGCCTAGCCCGCACGGCGGCGCAAGCGGCAGAAGCTGCGGGCTGTCATCTGGATCAGATCGCCAAATCAATCATCTTTCGCGGCGAAGACAGCGGCGAGGCCATCCTGTTCCTGACCGCAGGCGGCAATAAGGTCTGCGCCGAGAAAGCCAGCGCTTTGGCGGGCGAGGCTTTGGGCAAAGCCGACGCCGCGCTGATCCGGGCGCAGACGGGGTTTGCCATCGGGGGCGTCTCGCCAATCGGTCACCTGAACCCGATCCGCGCCTTTTTGGACCCGCGCCTGCTGGAATTCCCTACAATCTGGGCCGCGGCCGGCACACCGAACCATGTTTTTGAGATGAAATCGACTGATTTGCCGCCGATGACGGGGGCGCAAGCCGCTGATTTCATTGAGTAAGACAAAATAATGTAAAAAGTCTTCACATCATCTCTTGCAAGCCGGGCCCTCCATCCCAATCTATTCAATGTGAAAGGCATTCACATACACACAAAAATGGAGAGATTGATGACACCCGCCACCGCCTATACCCCCGCATCCACCGAACGTATGGGGTGGTTGACCCGCACCGAAGCCTGGCTGGACAGCAAAGGCAAAGGCGCCTGGATCGCCGCCATGGTTCTTGGGTTTGTCTTCTTCTGGCCGGTTGGTCTGGCTCTTCTGTTCTACATGATCTGGAGTAAGCAAATGTTCTCGAAGTCCTGCAAACACCGCGCCCGTCACGGCTTTCACGCGATGAAATCCAGCGGCAACAGCGCCTTTGACGCCTATAAGGCCGATACCCTGGCCCGTCTGGAGCAGGAGCAAGAAGACTTCGAAGCCTTCCTGCAGCGTCTGCGCGAAGCCAAAGACAAGGCCGAGTTTGACCAGTTCATGGACGACCGCGCCCAGAAGGCTGACGACGAACGCGAAAAAGAAGACGCCTGATCGGCCCGACCGATTTGATGTTCCCCGTCTGTGACGCGTAAACCGCATCGCAAGCGTCCCCCGCCGGCCCGGATCCCCACCGGGTCGGCTTTCTCAACAAAGGAATTCCCCTATGAGCGCCTATGGCTGGGCCCTGCCCGATCCTGAAACCCAACCCGCCTTTTATCAGGACGTCAGCAGCAAACGTCTTTTGGCCTGGGTGATCGACAGCGTCCTGATTGTTGGCTTGACCCTTCTGGTGCTGCCCTTCACTGCCTTCATCGGCATTTTGTTTTTCGGCTTTTTGATGCTGATGGTGGGCTTTGCTTACCGGGTGGTCACCATCGCCAATGGATCGGCCACGCTGGGCATGCGGTTCCTTGGGATTGAGTTCCGCAAATCCAACGGCGACCGCTTTGATCTGGGCATGGCCTTTCTGCACACGCTGGGACTGACCGTATCTTTCGCGATGCCTTTGCTGCAGGTCATTTCGATTGTGCTGATGCTGACCACCGCCCGCGGTCAGGGCCTGAGCGATCACGTCCTTGGCACCGTCGCGATCAACCGCGCCGGGCATCGCTGATCCGCCCACATCCATGACCCGCTATGCCCCGTCCTTTTGGGCGGGGCTTTTGCTGTCAAAGGGTGGCGCAATTTCCGTCATTTGCCATATTTCCAACGTCAATGGATCGACTCTCGACCTTGGCGATCTTCGCTGCTATCGTGCCTGCCGAACCTGGGCGACTTTATTGAGTGCATGCGACATACTTTACCCCTCGCGCCACAGTTTTACGTGACCGCTCCGCAGCCCTGCCCCTATTTGGCAGACAGGATGGAGCGTAAGTTGTTCACGGCGCTGCAAGGCGACGCGGCGGGCAAGCTGAATGACAGCTTGTCCAAACAGGGATTCCGTCGTTCCCAAAACGTGCTCTACCGCCCGTCCTGCACCGATTGTGCCGCCTGCCTGTCAGCGCGCATCAACGTTGACAACTTCACCCCGAACAAAACCCAGCGCCGCACCCTGCGCCGCAACAGCAATCTGGTGCGCCGCGCAACCTCTGCCTGGGCCACGGAAGAACAGTTTGATCTGTTCCGCCGCTATCTGGACAGCCGCCATGCCGACGGTGGCATGGCCGATATGGATGTGTTCGAATTTGCTGCGATGATCGAGGAAACCCCGATCCGCACCCGGGTGATTGAATATGCAGATAAGACCACCGGCGATCTGGTGGCGGTCTGCCTGACGGACCTGCTGGAGGATGGCACCTCCATGGTCTATTCCTTCTACGCGCCCGAGCGGCGTGCAGATTCCCTTGGCACCTTCGTGATCCTCGATCACATTGAGATCGCGCGCGAAGCCGGCCTACCGCATGTCTATCTGGGCTACTGGGTCCTTGGCAGCGCCAAGATGGGCTACAAGTCCAACTTCAAAGGCCTGGAAGTGTTCCGCGCAGGCGCCTGGGAAGCTTTCAAAGGTGAAGAGGCATATTCATCAGAGCTGCACCCATTGTCGACGGACCCAATTGCCGAACAGGTCGCCAATATCTCCCTGCCCGACCTGAGCCACCCGGTTAAGCGCTAAACCCTACTTCACTCATCTCAGTCCACTACCCGACTGCGCGGCCGCCTATTCGTGTGACACCTCCAACCTCTGAGAAGGTAGCGTAAGCTGATCCTCTCACAGGAGGGTTAGACATGAATTTGCTGAGTATCCTGCGATACATAACCTGTGCCGCCGCGCTAATGGCTGCGGATTTTGCGCATGCAGATACGAATACCAAACCGCTGAAACACCGGCTGCGGCTGGCGCTGCAACTGATAGAAACCTCACCCAGCCAAGG
Organism: Thalassovita sp.; assembly: GCF_963691685.1. Lineage (GTDB taxonomy): Bacteria > Pseudomonadota > Alphaproteobacteria > Rhodobacterales > Rhodobacteraceae > Thalassobius. The sequence continues at coordinate 1,672,743 of NZ_OY829290.1, read as the reverse complement.
TTACGCGGCACTTATCGAATTGGCCGCGTTGGATCATCCGAAGTCTGTTGAGAGGCTTGGCTATTTTACCTTGAAAGGCGTCGGCACCGAAGCCGACCTGCAAGCTGCGATTGTGCTTTACTCCCGTGCCACGGTGCTCGGCCATGAACGCGCCTGGCTGTCGCTGGCCAAAGCCACGATGCTTGCGGGCCGCGCAGAAGAGGCCATTGTGGCCTTTCAAAAGGCCCAGTCGCTAGGGATTAAGGGGGCTGAAGCATCGCTTTTGATGGCCCATGCCAGCCATCGCTTGGGGCCACTGTCCGATGCTGAGGCAGCCTGGCCAGAATTGGTACGGCTGGCGCAAACCGGGGATCGCACGGCCGAAATTGCAGCACTCTATATCGCGGCACGCTACCAGCGTCGGATTGAGCCCGAAGGCGCGATCCTATCCGCCCAAAGTACCCGCGCGATTGAAGGGGATGGTAAAGCGGCGGAAACCTTGCTGCGATACTATAGAATGACCCCCAAACATCGATTGAGTCAAATCCCTCAGCGCCTGCGGCTGTTGAAGCACCCCAATCTCAGCGAAAGGGCACGGATCGAAGAAGGGCTTTACATGGCATTGGATCGCACGCCGGAACAATTCTGGACCGCCGCGGAAGCGTTGGTGCGGCAGGCCTCACCTGCGGACTACCCCCGGGCCCTGACCACAACCGCCCGTATCAACCGCAACGCCTATTTACGGATTGTGCAGAAAGAATTGGCGCGATTGGGCTATCAGCCAGGGAGGACCAACGGCATTCTGCACCGCCGCACCTTGAAGGCGCTGATGCGGTTCTGTCGGGACCAGAACATTGAAGTTGATTGCAGGTTAGGGCCGAACAAATCGACTGCGATCAAATCCATCGCTGCCGCCTTGGCAGATACCCGCAGCTAGCAGCCTGCCCCTGACCTACCCGCCAAAAGAAAAGCCGCCCCGAAGGGCGGCTTTCCTGTTTCATATCACCTGAGCGATCAGTTCGGGATCAGGTCCGGAATGATCGTCACGATCGACGGAACGAACCACAGCAGTGCCAGCCCCAGAACCTGGATCAACACGAAGGGGATGATCCCGCGGTAGATGTGACCGGTGGTGACGCTCGCCGGGGCCACACCGCGCAGATAGAACAGCGCGAAGCCAAATGGCGGGGTCAGGAACGATGTCTGCAGGTTCACGGCCACCATGATCGTCACCCATTTCGGATCGAAGGTACCGCCGTAGATGACGGGGCCCACGATCGGGATCACGATGTAGATGATCTCGAGGAAGTCGAGAACGAAGCCAAGAACAAACAACACCAGCATCACGATCAGGAAGACCGTCCACTCATTGTCGAAGCTCTTAAGGAACTGCTGGATATAGTGCTCACCCCCGAAGGAGATCACCACCAGGTTCAACAGCTGCGAGCCGATCAGGATGGTAAACACCATCGAGGTCACCTTCGCCGTTTCCCGCACCACCGGGCTCAGTACGCCCGAGCGGAACAGAACCCAGCAGCTGTAGATCAGACCGAAGGCTGCATAGAGGTAGGCGGAATAGGCCGCGAAGAACGCGATCCAGGTTTCCGCCGACACCTCTTTGGTGTTGATGCGCAGGTCAAAGTTCATCCCCAGAAGGATCATGATCGCCACCGCGAAAGTGGAGTTGATGATCACTTTGCCCGAAGCATCTTCATCGCGCAGCTTGCGGTAGGCCGCCAGCATGATCGCACCCGCCGCACCCAGCGCAGCCGCCGGGGTTGGGTTGGTGATGCCACCAAGGATCGAGCCCAGCACCGCAACGATCAGAACCAGCGGTGGGAAGACCACCCGGATCAGTTCGTTTTTGGTGCAGCGCAGTACCGCTTCTTTACAGCCGTAAAGCGCCAGCAGCGTTGGGATCGCCATCAGCACCACGGTGGCCCCCGCGCTGGTGGTCGGGGCGATGATCAGGATGTCGACCAGTGCCAGCAGCACCAGACCGATGGCCCCGATGATCAGCGGCTTGGCCTCACCCGACGGCGATACACCGCGACCGAAGGCCAGGATCAGACCCAGCATCACCATGATGATCGAAATACCGGTGCCAATCGGCGCCGCGGCTTCGATCTTCTCTTCCAGCAGCCCAGCGATTTCTTCGTCGCTCAGCTTGACCGATTCAGTGGCCGCACCTGAGTTGTCCAGCGCCTGCTGTTCCGCAACCGCGGTGTCCCAGGCTTCCTGGCCGTGCAGTTCGATCATCGACGCCTGACACTGTTCACCCACATTGGTCCGCAGCGATGCGCCTTCACCAATGTCAGTATAGCTGTCGACGGTCAGATCCTGCGACCCGACAACGCCAAGGTTGCCCGCCAGCATCACAGCCGCGATCAGACCAACCGGTACAAAGATGAACCAGGTCAGACCTTCGTTGCGGGTGATCACCTCATGGTTCGACGCGCCCATCTGCACCGCAGGTGCTTTGGACGGGTTGAACAGCGCGTAGCCAAAGGCATAGAGCGCATAGAGCAGCGCCAGCATGATGCCCGGCAACAAGGCTGCCTGGAACAGCGTACCCACAGACAGAACCGCCGGCTCACCCAGATAGGTCAGCGCATCGGTACAGCCTGCTTCGATTGCACGGTTTTCCTGTGCAGCCGAATAAAGGTCACCCGCCAGGGTCCCCAGAAGAACGATCACGATCGACGGTGGAATGATCTGACCCAGGGTGCCTGAGGCCGCGATCACACCGGTTGACAGCTCAGGGCTATAGCCGTTGCGCAACATGGTTGGCAGCGACAGAAGGCCCATGGTCACAACAGTCGCGCCCACGATGCCGGTCGATGCCGCCAGGAACGCGCCCACAACCACAACCGAAACCGCCAGACCGCCGGGCAGCGGGCCAAAGACGCGCGCCATGGTGGTCAGCAGATCGTTTGCGATCTTCGAGCGTTCCAGTGTGATGCCCATCAGAACGAACATCAGAACCGCCAGCAGGGTTTCAATCGACTGACCTGCCAGTACACGTTCGTTCATACGGTTCACGATGAACGAAATGTTGCGGTCCATTGCCACTTCCCAGCCTTTCGGGAAGACCGGTTCGGCAATCCGTGGCAAGTCTGGGTATCGGAAGACCGAGATGATCTCTTCTTTCACCCCCGAGGCGACAAGGGCCGCATAGGCATCCGAACTGGTGTCGATGGCCTGGTGAATAAGCAGTCCAGCGCTGTCGAGCGCTGCGATGATCCCGAAGGAGATAACCCCTGCACCACCGATGGCAAACGCCACCGGGAAGCCCGAAAGGATCGAGCCGAACAGGCAGAGGAAGACGATAAGTAGGCCGATCTCGACCCCATCAAGTCCAAAAAGCATGTGTTAATCCTCAGCCTTAGTGCGTGCCTTCATAGGCTTCTTCGCCCTCACCAAGGGAATCCTTGTCGAGGTATTTGCCTTCGCTTTCCGGGCCCTCTTTCCACTCAAGATATGAGCGGTAGAAGAATGCGATCCCGTGCAAGAAGATCATGCCGGCAAAGGCCACAAGCAGGATCTTGAACAGGAAGTACCCCGAGAAGCCGTTCGGCGAGAAGCCAATGGTTTCCACGTTCCAGCGCAATGCGCGGGCTTTGAGCAACAGGCGCTCCAGCTGATCCGACGCCGAAGGTTTCGGCACGATCAGGTGACGCCACATGAAGAACCAGCCGTAGAGCCAGATCAACGTTGCGGCTGGCAGCATGAAGAACAGCGAGCCGAACATGTCGATCATCTTCTTGGTGCGGTATTTTACGCCTGCATACACAAGGTCAACACGCACGTGGCCGCCCTGAACGAAGGTGTAAGAGGCACAAAGCGCTACAACGAGTGCATTGTAGAACTTCAGCTCTTCCGCATACCAGCTGATGTCAAACTGCAGCGGCACACCGAAGCCGAACACGATGTCAGGCCGGGTAAAGATCCGCTGCATGAAAACGATAATCACCTGCTGCAGCACCATCAAAAGGCCTGCCCAGGCGAAGAAACGGCCAGTGGTGTTCGCAAAGCCCTCAAGCCCGCGCACAATGGCCCACATGAAGTTGTGCTTCCACATACCGATCGCGGTGACGATCAGGAAGGTGGTGAAGACGACGAAGAAGAACTCCACCGAGCCACCGTAGTATACGAAGCGCATGATGGCTTGCTTGTCCGACCAGTCGAGCCAAAGGCTCGGGTTGGTGATAGCATAACCCAAATTGTAGAACGCCAGGGCGATGTTCTGGAAGATCCAGACAACCCCATCCCCCATGGACGCCAGAATCTGCCCAAAGCCGGCAGTGCTGGTTTCCTGCATGATAACCCCCATTTCCCCTATTTACGGCTGCAGCTTCGCGGGGTTGCGGCTGCACCGGAACGGGCCCCGGTTTCCCGGGGCCCGACCAAAGTTGACAGTGTGTCGGCTTAGCCGCCCAGCACGCGAACGCGCTGCTGAACGTAGTAACCGTCCGATTTGTTGATCCATGCTGCCGAGTTGGCCAGCGAGGCTTCGAACGAGTTGCGGATCTTGGCGAACAGCTCGTCGCCCATGTTTTCGTCCATGACTTCTGCCGAAGCCTTGCCGAATGCATCCCATACGTCGTCCGAGAACTGCAGGGTTTTGACGCCTTGGCTCTGCAGACGGGCCAGTGCGGCGCCGTTGTTTGCCAGGGTTTCGGCCAGCTGGTACTGGGTCACAGCCATCGAAGCGTAACGCAGGATCGCTTTGTGCTGATCGCTCAGCTCGTTCCAAACGTCCAGGTTAACCGAGGAGGCCAGAGCCGAACCCGGCTCGTGGAAACCAGCGGTGTAGTAGACTTTTGCAACTTCCTGGAAGCCGGCGCGTTCGTCAGCCATCGGGCCAACCCACTCCAGACCGTCCAGAGCACCCGACGACAGCGCCTGGTACAGTTCACCACCGGGGATGTTCTGAACGGATGCGCCCAGTTTACCCAGTACTTTGCCGCCCAGACCGGGCATACGGAACTTCAGACCGTTGAAGTCGTCAGCCGAGTTGATTTCCTTGCGGAACCAGCCACCGGACTGCGAACCCGAGTTACCGGCCAGCAGGCCTTTCAGGTTGAAGATTTCGCCCAGCTCATCGTGCAGCTGCTCACCACCACCGTGGTAGTACCAGTTCGATACTTCCTGCGCGGTGCCGCCGAACGGAACTGCGGTGAAGTAAGCGTAACCGGGGTGCTGGTTGATGTAGTAGTAGTCAGCCGAGTGGTACATGTCGGCCTGGCCCGACGACACAGCGTCGAAAACTTCCAGTGCGCCAACCAGTTCACCCGGAGCTTTTTTGTCGATGGTCAGCGAGCCATCGGACATTTCAGCAACCATGTTTTCCATGTAGGTTGCTGCGTCATCCAGAACAGCAAAGCCACGGGGCCACGAGGTCACCATGGTCAGGGTCTTTTTGCCCTGTGCATAAACCGGTGCGGCCAGAGTCGATGCGGCAGCTGCCGAACCGCCCAAGGCGGAAGTTTTCAGAAAAGAACGACGATCCATTAGATTGGTCCTCCCATTGGTCTCTGCCCGTCAGCTGAACTGCGGGCGGATCGTTTTTAGTGAGCCAACCCTACCTTCGTATGTCACTAAGTGAATACCTACTACTACGTAGACACCCCGTAGACTTTCATAAATTGTTGATATTGAATTATTTTTTGTGCCAAATTTGTTTGCATAACCGTTGCATAAGCCGGTGTTTTCCGCACCGCGATGCCCGTATTTTTACCGTAACGTCAGCTGTGTGTTTTGATTTCGCGGTCAAAATTGCGTAACGAATCGTCATGGCTTTCCTAAGATTCCCGCTGCGCCCCAATTACGGACAGAAACTGACCCTATTGGCGACCTTGCCTTTGATTGTGGCGGTGGCTGCCATCTCGGCGTTGGTGGCGCATCAATCCCGCCTGATGGCCGAACGCGAAATTCAGGCGATGGAAGTGCAGCTGATCGAAGCCAAAAAGGCCGAGTTGAAGAACTACGTCACCCAGGCGCGCAACGGGTTTTACTTTATCTACGGCAATGCCGACCCGACGGATGAGGCAGCAAAACAACAGGTGATGCAGATCCTTGCAGCGATGATCTACGGCACCGAGGGTGCGTTTTTTGTCTATGACTATGACGGCACCAATCTGGTCAGCCCGCGCCAAACAGACATGATCAACCAGAACTGGACCGGGCTGAGTGACAGCGAAGGCACCTCAGTGGTGGATGAGCTGATCGATATCGCGCGGCAAGGCGCCGGGTATCACAGCTATCTCTGGCCCAAACCCTCAACCGGGGAAGAGGCCCGGATGATCACCTATGTGACCTCCTTCCCCAGTTGGCGGTGGGCCGTGGGCACCGGTGTCTTTATTGATGATGTGTTGGAAACCTCTGCCGCGGCCCGGGCGGAGGTCGAGGCGCGGGTGCAGCGCACCTTTCTCTATATCGGGGGCATTACACTGGCCGCGGTGCTGGTGGTCTTTGCCTCTGGCATGTTCCTCAACATCCGCGAACGCCGACTGGCCGATGCCAAGCTGAAAGAGCTGACCCAGCGGGTGTTTGATGCCCAGGAAGAAGAGCGCGGCCGCGTTGCACGGGAACTGCACGATGGGATCAGCCAGATCCTTGTTGGGGTACGCTACGCCCTCGACAGCGCCAAACGGCGGCTGCTGCAAGGTGACGCACGTGCGGGTGAAACCTTGGAAAAAGGCATCTCAGCTCTGCTCGGCGCCATTCAGGAGGTGCGCCGTATCAGCCGCGATCTGCGTCCCGGTGCGCTGGACGATCTGGGCCTTGGCCCGGCCCTGAAAGCGCTGACCGAAGACTTCGCTGCCCGCACCGGGATTGAGACCGAGTTTAACACCGTGGTGTTCCGTAACCGTCTGGATCAAGAAAGCAAAATTGCACTTTACCGGATTGCCCAAGAGGCGCTGACCAATATTGAACGCCACTCCGGCGCCACTGAGGTCAGCGTCAACATGCGCGGTCACCGTTCCGGCGCCACCCTGTCCATTCGTGACAATGGCCATGGGTTGCCACAGGACACCGGGCGGCGCGATCGCCCCGGCGGGCTGGGGCTGCGCAACATGCAGGAACGTATTGAACAACTTGACGGGAACCTTAGAATCCTGTCTAGCCGCGACGGAACCTTGATTGAGGCACAGCTGCCGCTAAGCCACCTACTCCCACCTGAGGAACTGTCCGAGCCACCTGCCAAGGCGCAGATGTGAGAGAGAGCCGATGACCGAGACCCCTGCCCCCCAAGATGACACCCTGAATGAGACACCGGTCAAACTGGTGATCGTGGATGACCACCCGATGGTCGCTGAGGGCATCCAGTCCATTCTGGAATCCTATGATGACATTGAGGTGCAGGCGACCTTTCAAAGTGGCCGTGCCATCATCGATGAGGTTGAGGCCCTGCGCCCCGATGTGATCCTGATGGATCTGAACATGCCCGATATTGGCGGCCTTTCGGCGACCGAAATCATTCTGGAACGCTGCCCCGATACGCGGATCCTGATCCTGACGATGCATGACTCGCGCGAATATATCTCAACCGCGCTGGATCACGGCGCCATGGGCTATGTGCTGAAAGATGTGCCAACGGATGAGATCAAGACCGCGATCGACACCGTGATGCGGGGCGAACGCTATCTGTGTACCGGCGCGCAGGGTTCGCTGGAACCAGCGAACGGGCGCGGCCGTGATGCGCTGACGGGGCGTGAACAGACGATCCTGTTGCAGCTGGCACAGGGCAAATCCAACAAGGAAGTGGCCATCGCGCTGGACATCTCAGTGCGCACCGTGGAAACCCACCGCAAGAACATCAAACGCAAGCTGGGCATTTCCTCCACTGCGGGCCTGACCCGCTACGCGCTGGAACACGGCGTTTTGCAGGGCACCGGCGTCGGGCTCTGATCCCCTCGGTCAACGCGAGAAATGGAAAACAGGCTGAATCTGTGCTAAGCTAAACGCACTTTCAGTCTGCATTTCTGTTTCTCCCCGCGCCTGTTTTCGCGCGCCAATTGTTGATTGAGGATTACTATGACACCTATTTCCCAAACGGCCTCGGCCGCCCTTTTGTGCTTGGCACTTTCGACCTCCCCGCTTTCTGCCCATCAGGATGGCACCAGTGACAAGCTAAACGATCACGTCTTCCTGAAAGAGCTGATCGCCCTCACCGATCAGGATGATGGCGGCGGTGAAAGTGAATATTGCCTACGGATGAAATCCGACCACGGCCCCAAACACGGGTTGATGACCACCGAACGGTTGATCTGCTATGACGTGGATTGGGATGACCCCAGTGGCGAAGAAGGCAACAAAGAGTGGCATGAGCTGAAATCGCCCCGCCTGCCTTTAGTCGGCACCCCCAAGTCAATCGATCCGACGATCATTCTGGCCCAGCACCAACATGAATGTGCGCCGTCTGAGGCCTGGACCCTCAGCCTGACCCTGTTTGAGGTCGACTATTCGCCAGCGGGTGAGATCCTGGGCGATATTGCCGACTTGATTGAGGATGAGGGCAAGACCATCGCATCAATCTTTGGCATTTCTGATCCACGTGTACTGGCGGCGACGGGATTGGCCGGCAAATTTGCCCGGCTCGCCGGCAAATGGATCGACCGCGCGCTGAATGGTGCTGATCGGCTGGGCACCTATGAGGTGATCTTCAACGATGGCGAAGGGGACCCCAACGGCATCGTAAACGCGGATGAAAATGGCAAAGGTTTCCACTTTCAGGCGCTGTTTGCCAAATCCGTCACCAAGGTCGGCAGCTGCCGCCCGCAACGTACCGTCTATTTCATCGACGGCACCCGCCGCGTGGTGGATGAAAGCGGTAATGCCTGCCTGCGCAATGGCACCTCGCTGCTGTGCCTGAACCCGGGCGGCGCCTCACGGCGCCAGTTTGAACAGCTGCAAAGCATCGGCACCCGGATCGCAACCGTGATGCCCGAAGACGGCACCGAAGCCACCAAGGAAGGTGCCGCCGAAGTACAGTCAGCGCTGATCGGTCTGGTTGGTGAAATAGCGCAGGACGCCGTGGGCGCTCAGCTTGACCGGATGGCGGGCGATCCCAAGGCCGATGAGCTGCTGATGGAGGTGCAGGCCAGCCTGATCGATGCAGACAGCGCCTACGCCGAAGCGATGGAAAGCGGCAATGTCGAACTTCTGGTCACCGCGGTGCAGATCTACGGCAAGGTGCATGAGCCCCTTGCCAGCTACAATTACGGCGAAGCCTATCAGGCGGCCTGGTTGGCCGGTTTGACCGCGGGGATGGAACGTGGCCGCATGTTGGCAGCCCGCGCCTTGCAGGACGGTGACAAGGACGGCGCTATGGGCCATATCGGCGAAATGCTGCACGCTTATGGCACGCTGGATGAGCAGCTGCGCGAGGAGCTGAGCCCGTTGATGCGTGAGTTGACCGGCGTTGCCATGGAAGAGATCGGCGAGCTGCCGATCGATAAGGCCTCAGCCGTAGTGATGGAACAGCTGAACTGATCAACCGACCAATTAGGAACAGACAGGAAGGGGGCGCAACACGGCGCCCACTTTTGCCTGCGTCCTACATTCAATCCATCGCACCGCGCCAAAGTCCCGCACACTGCTGAATACCGGGTGACAGTTACAATTAACGGTGTAAAGGTGACCCGGTGTCCTGAAACACAACAGGATCTACGCGCCAGACCGGCCCTGCCCCCACCCAATGCCACCGCATTGGCGCGGTTTTTCTACGGACATTTGCAAAAATTTCCCAAATCAGAAATCACCGCGCAACTTTCGCAAAGATTTTCACCCAAAAACGTCCCTTTTCCGCCTCTTTAGCGGTTGACGCCCCTCTCAGAGGCCCATAATACTCAGCCCAAGCACCAAAAAGGGTCTTTGAACAATGAACGCACTAGTGGTCATTATTGGATTTTGGCGCATGGGCCGGTAACGGACACCATAATGGAACCCCATGCGCCCCCAGACGAAAGTCGGGGGCTTTTTCTTGGATAGCTTTAAAATTGACGTCGTAAACGGAGCAAACACATGACACGTCAGATGACCGGAGCGAAAATGGTAGTTCAAGCCCTGAAGGATCAGGGTGTGGACGTCGTATTCGGATACCCCGGGGGCGCCGTGCTACCGATTTATGATGAGATTTTTCAGCAAAACGACATCAAGCACGTTCTGGTGCGCCACGAACAGGGCGCGGTTCACGCGGCTGAGGGCTATGCCCGTTCCACCGGCAAACCCGGTGTGTGCCTCGTAACCTCGGGCCCCGGTGCCACCAACGCGGTAACCGGCCTGACCGATGCGCTACTGGACTCGATCCCGATTGTGGTTCTGACCGGTCAGGTGCCGACCTTCATGATTGGTTCAGACGCCTTTCAGGAAGCCGACACCGTTGGCATCACCCGCAGCTGCACCAAACACAACTGGCTGGTGAAAAACACCGACAAACTGTCGGGCACCCTGCATGAGGCCTTCCACGTGGCCACCTCGGGCCGCCCCGGTCCTGTTCTGATCGACATCCCGAAGGACGTGCAGTTCGCCGATGGCGAATACACCCCGCCGCAGAAGGTTGAGGTCAGCCATTACCAGCCCAAGGTCAAAGGTGACATGGCCGAGATTGAGATGCTGGTGGACGCGCTGGAAAAAGCCGAACGCCCGATCTTCTACACCGGTGGTGGCGTCATCAACTCGGGCCCGGCGGCCAGCCAGCTGCTGCGCGAACTGGTCGAAGGCACCGGTTTCCCGATCACTTCTACCCTGATGGGTCTGGGCGCCTATCCTGCTTCGGGTGACAAATGGCTGGGCATGCTGGGCATGCATGGTCTTTATGAAGCCAACATGGCGATGCACGACTGTGATCTGATGATCAACGTTGGCGCACGCTTTGACGACCGGATCACAGGCCGTCTGGATGCTTTCAGCCCGAACTCGACCAAAGCGCACATCGATATTGACCCCTCCTCGATCAACAAGGTGATCCGGGTCGACATTCCGATTGTCGGCGACGTCGGCCACGTGCTGGAAGATATTCTGAAGGTCTGGAAAGCCCGCGGGCGCAAAACCAACAGTGCTGCGCTGGCAACCTGGTGGAAACAGATCGAAGCCTGGAAAGCGGTCAAATGCCTGAGCTACACCCAGGAAGGCAAAACCATCAAACCGCAGTATGCGCTGGAACGCCTTGAGGCGCTGACCAAAGATCACGATCGCTACATCTGTACCGAAGTGGGTCAGCACCAGATGTGGGCGGCGCAGTATCTGGGCTTTGAAGATCCAAACCGTTGGATGACCTCAGGCGGCCTCGGCACCATGGGCTATGGCGTGCCCGCCTCCATCGGCATTCAGATGGCCCATCGCGACAGCCTGGTGATCAACGTCGCCGGCGAAGCCTCGTGGCTGATGAACATGCAGGAAATGGGCACCGCCATGCAGTTCCGCCTGCCGGTGAAACAGTTCATCCTGAACAACGAACGTCTGGGCATGGTGCGCCAGTGGCAGGAGCTGCTGCACGGCGAACGCTACAGCCACTCGTGGTCCGAAGCGCTGCCTGATTTCGTTAAGCTGGCCGAGGCCTTTGGCTGTAAGGGCATTCAGTGCTCGGATCCGGACGATCTGGATGATGCGATCATGGAAATGCTGAACTACGACGGGCCGGTGATCTTTGACTGTCTGGTTGAGAAGCACGAAAACTGCTTCCCGATGATCCCGTCGGGCAAGGCCCACAATGAAATGCTCTTGGGTGAGGCTGAAACCCAGGGCGTGATCCAGGCCGGCGGCGCCGTGCTGGTGTGATGACGCGCCTCGGGGGCAGACCCTGCCCCCGTTCCTCCCTGCTGATGCATATGATTTGAAAGAGAGAACCAATGGCTGCTCTACACATCAAAAAAGGCTCCACGAGCCACTCCGCCTATAACCTGCGCCCCAACTTCTCGGACGTGAAAGAACGCCACACTCTGGCGATTCTGGTTGACAACGAACCGGGTGTTCTGGCCCGTGTGATCGGTCTGTTTTCCGGTCGGGGCTACAACATCGAAAGCCTGACCGTGGCTGAGGTGGATCACACCGGTCACCTGTCGCGCATCACCATTGTGACCACCGGCACCCCGCAGGTGATCGAACAGATCAAGGCGCAGCTGGGCCGCATCGTGCCTGTGCATGACGTGCATGACCTGACCGTCGAAGGCGATGTGGTCGAACGTGAACTGGCGCTGATCAAGGTTGAAGGCGAAGGTGAAAAGCGTATCGAGGCGCTGCGTCTGGCTGAGATTTTCCGCGCCAATGTGGTGGATTCGACCCTGAGCAGCTTTGTCTTTGAAATGACCGGCGCACCGGACAAGATCGACGCCTTTGCCGATCTGATGCGCCCCCTCGGCATGGTGGAAATCGCCCGCACCGGCGTCGCCGCCCTGTCCCGCGGCGTCTGATCCAAGCCAAATCCCGATATGACAAAGGGGCCCAATGGGCCCCTTTTTGCTGTGCAGGTGGCAGGCGGATTAAACCAATGCCTCGGTCCCGTTTTCCGCAGCCTCCTCCGTCCCGGCCTGCAACAGCAGATCATATAGATGCCATGTGGCATGGCCCAACAGCGGCAGGGTCACTAACAGCCCCAGGAACCCCGGCAGCAGGGACAGGAAAGTCACCACGGCGATAAACCCGGCCCAGAAGATCATGGGCATGAAATTTACCTGCACCAGTTGGAATGAGGCGATCATCGCTGAGACATAATCAACCTCGCGGTCCAAGAGCATCGGCAGCGACACCACGGTGATCATGTAAAGCAACAGCGCAAATCCGGCCCCCACCGCCGTGCCAACCGCCAGCATCGCCAGACCGTTTGAGGTCAGATAGACCTCAAAAGAAGTTGAGACATTGGTCATGGTCATGGTGCCCATAAAGACGGCAAAGATCATATGGGCCAGAAAGAACCAGAACAGAAACATGAAGATGATGATCGCACTGATCGAGGGCAATTGCCGTTGGCTCTGCAAGAGGATCACGCCGAACACGGGCTTAAGTTTCAAGGGCATGCCGTGTTCCAGTCGCCGGCTGACCTCATAAAGACCCACTGCGGTGAACGGCCCCACCAGGGGGAAGCCAACAGCGGCAAAGACCAGCCAGTAACTCTGCCCGGTTCGAATAGTGATCCAGGCCATAAGCCAGCCCAAGGCCACATAGACCGAGGCAAAGATCACCCCAAATAGCGGCGCCCGCCGCATGTCTGACCAGCCGCGCTTCAGGGCCTCTTTCAATACAGAAAACGTCACTTGCCCCAACTCAGGCACACCGTGCTGTGGTGCCTCTGTCATTGCTCTTACCCCTCCCTGGCCTTCGGCTTGGTGCCACTTGGGTTTAGGTTAAAGCCGAAGCGAGGCAATGCATAGAAAAATTGGCATATTTCTTTTCGGCATCATTAGCGCCGAGGGCCACACTAATGCAGCCGCAGGCTTTGGGCCGGGCGCGGCGGGTGTTTGCCGGGCCAGTTCGTGGCCTCATGCCAGGCCTGGGCGATCTGCAGCACCCTCAGATCACCACGCGGCGGGCCGATCAACTGCATCCCCATCGGCAGGCCCTGTGAGCCAAAACCAGCGGGGATCGACATGCAGGGCAGCCCCAGCAGGCTGACGGGGATCACAATCTCCATCCAGCGGTGATACGTGTCCATCGTCTGGCCTGCGATTTCTTCGGGATGGCGCCATTCCACCGGGAAGGGCCAGCACTGCGCCGAGGGCAGCATCAGCACATCCACCTCCGCAAACTGTTCGATCGCAGCCCGGTACCAATCTGACCGTGCCGCAGAGGCGCGATTGACCGCCATGCCCGACAGCTCCAGCCCCTGCTCAATCTCCCAGATCGCTTCGGGCTTCAGCTGGGCGCGGCTGGCGCGGTTTGCATGCAGCGGCGCCAGATTGCCGGCAATGGCCCAGGAGCGCAGGGTCGTCCAGGCCTCCCACAGGCGAACGGCGGGGAACGGCGGCGCCAGATACTCGACCTTGCAGCCCAATTGTTCGAACACCCCAAGGGCCGATTCACAGGTTTCCAGCACCCCATCTTCCATCGGATAGGCCCCGCCCCAATCCGCCAGCCAGCCAATCCGCAGCCCGTTCACATTGGTGCGGATGCGGTCAACAAACATCTGCGGCAGCAGGCCGTAAGGCTGGCGCATATCCCAGCCGCCCATCACCTCCAGCAGGGCTGCAATATCGGCAGGGGACCGGCCCATCGGCCCATTGGTCGACAGCTGGTTATGGAAAAGCTCACCATCGGGATCGGACGGCACCCGGCCCCAGCTGGGGCGGAAGCCATAGACGTTGTTCCAGGCCGCCGGGTTGCGCAGCGATCCCATCATGTCAGACCCATCCGACACGCTGACCATGCGCGTTGCCAACGCCGCCGCCGCACCGCCAGAGGATCCACCGGAGGACCGGGTCAGATCATAGGGATTGCGGGTGGCGCCATAGACGTCATTGAAGGTATGTGAGCCAAGGCCAAATTCAGGTGCATTGGTTTTGCCAATAAACAGTCCCCCGGCACGGCGCATCCGTTCCACAAACACGCTGTCCTGCGGCGCCACGGTGCGCGCCTGCATCGGGGAGCCCATCGAGGTGACCAGCCCTTCGACATTGGCCAGATCCTTCACCGCCAAAGGGATCCCGTGCAGCCATCCGCGCCGCTCGGTCTGATCAATGGCGCGCGCCTCATCCAAAAGCCGGTCGCCATCGCGCAGGGCAACAATGGCATTTACATCATCATTGATGGCGGTGATCCGCTCCAGCGTGGCGCGCATCAGTTCGACCGCGCTGAGGTCTCTTGCCTCCAGCAGCGCCGAAAGTTCCAGCGCGTCGCAGTCGAGAATATCCATCACCTTCCTCCGCTCGAATATGAGGATTGCCGATAAAGCGTTGGGAGACAATCTTTTATCGGCACGCTATCCTAATGGACAACGACCAAACGCCGCCAAACTCTTAGCATCAGAGCGTCGGGGCGCCTGCGAAATTCTCAAATCCAGCGGTGGTTTCGACCACATCCGCCTGATAATGCGCGATCAGCGGCATGGCCTTTGCTTCGACCTCCTCCAACCACACGGGACCGTTGTAAAACGCCTCTTTCAGCCGCTCCCGCGCAGCTTCGTCAGCAAAGGCCCGCATCCAATGCACCTTGTCAGGATGTTCCACATCGCGCACCGGTCCCCAGACCAGCATCCCAGCCTCGCGCAGGGCTTCGCGGTTGCGGGTTTCAAAATAGGCGATGAACTCTTCCCGCTTGCCGGGTTTTAATGTGTAGTGGCGGATTTCCAAAATCATCTTATCGATCCGATTTCTTGGGTCACAGGGGCCATCAAACCATGTGAGGTTCCGGCGCTAACCACAAGACACCACATCAAAAAAGGGCGGGTCACTGAACCCGCCTTTGTCATCTCAACCATTCACGTTGACTGACGGTCAGATCAATCGTCTGCCTGCGCTTCCGAGCGGCTTTTGCCGGACACATCCATCGCCAGTGTGGCGGCCATGAACCCATCCAGATCACCGTCCAGCACCCCTTTGGTGTCCGATGTCTCATGGCTGGTGCGCAGGTCCTTCACCATCTGATAGGGCTGCAGAACGTAGGAGCGGATCTGGTTGCCCCAGCCGGCATCCCCTTTGTTCTCATGCGCCTCGTTGATGGCGGCGTTGCGGCGGTCCAATTCCATCTGATACAGCCGCGATTTCAGCGCTTTCATGGCGATGTCACGGTTCTGGTGCTGCGATTTTTCCGAACTGGTGGTGACCACACCGGTGGGAATGTGGGTGATCCGAACGGCCGAGTCTGTGGTGTTCACGTGCTGACCACCGGCGCCAGAGGAACGATAGGTGTCGATCCGGATATCGGACGGGTTCACCTCAATCTCAATATTGTCATCCACCACCGGGTAGACCCAGACCGAGCTGAACGAGGTGTGCCGTTTCGCAGCCGAGTCATAGGGTGAGATCCGCACCAGACGGTGCACACCCGATTCCGACTTCAGCCAACCATAGGCGTTGTGGCCGGTGATCTTATAAGCGGCGGATTTGATGCCCGCCTCTTCGCCCGCGGTCATCGACTGCAGTTCAACCTTATAGCCCTTCTTCTCCGCCCAGCGGACATACATCCGCGCCAGCATCGAGGCCCAGTCGCAGCTTTCCGTGCCGCCCGCGCCCGAGTTGATCTCAAGGAAGGTATCGTTGCTGTCTGCTTCCCCATTGAGAAGCGCTTCCAGCTCTTTCTCAGCCGCCTTGGCGACCAGCGCCTTCAACGCGGCTTCGGCGTCAGCGATCACCTCATCATCTTCTTCCATCTCACCCAGTTCGATCAGCTCGATGTTATCGGCAACCTCTTGCTGCATATCGTCATGGGTTTTGATCGCATCCAGCAGGGTCTGACGCTCGCGCATCAGTTTCTGGGCGTTTTCCGGATCGTCCCACAGCGTCGGGTCTTCAACCCGGGCGTTGAACTCTTCCATGCGGAATTGCGCCGTCTCATAATCCATCCGCTGACGCAGCAGCGCCAGGGACTTTTCAATCTCGGAAACGATGTTCTGAACTTCGGCGCGCATGGGGCAATCCTGCTTATCTCTTGTCAGTGCTGCGTGATAGCAAGGTGGCGCAGCAGGGGCAAGCGCCGCATCTTTGGCTATGGCCTTTTCAATGTTCCTTAAATACTCAAATCCTTACCCGTCAGGCACGCTGAGCGTTTGAAGGAAGGCAACCAGATCCGCCACCTCCCGCTCTGACAGGTGAAAAGGCGCAAGGATCGCCTCACCATCTGCATGCAGGCGCTCGGTGTTGATCTCACTGTAATGACGCACCACGGCCTCCAGTGTGGGCAGGCTGCCGTCATGCATATAGGGCGCAGTATCGGTCAGGCCGCGCAAAGTTGGTGTGCGAAAACTGCCGAAATCACTGTGGCGCTGGCGCACCGACCGCAGCGCCCAGGCGCCGGTGCGGGCCGGATCATCACTCCACTGGCTGTCCAGCGTGTAGGGGCTAGACAGCAGCCGTTGCAGCCCTTGATGGCGGCCCGGATCAACCCGGGTTGCAGACAGGAAATAGGGCACCCCGGCGTCGTGAAATTCATTGTTGGTGAAACGTGGACCAACATGGCAGAAACTGCAGTTCCCGCGGCCCAGAAAGATCTGCAATCCCCGCTGCGCGGCCAAGGGGTAACTGACCGCCTGCCCCTGCAGCAGGTCAAGACGGAACTGATCAAACGGGGTTGGCGCGCTGACCAGCGTTTCCTGATAGGCCGCCAGCAACTTGGCGATATTGACCAACACCGCCTCCCCCGTATGGCCCTGCAAGGGACCCAGCAGCTGTTCCAGCCACTCGGCATAGGGGGAGTTTAGCAGGCTCACCTTCAACGCCTCAGGCGCATGGGCCATTTCGGTGGGATCCACAATCGGATGCAGGCTGGCCGCCCACAGCGCATCACTGCGCCCACCCCAGCCAAACCAGCGCAACCCCGCCAGATCGCGCACCGTGGGGATGTTGCGGTCCAGCAGAACCCGCCCCATGCCGCGCGCGACAGGCCGGGTGAAACCACCCTCAGGATCGTGGCAGCTGGCGCAGGACAACAGCCCATCTGAGGACAGGATCGGATCATTGAACAGCGCCTGCCCTAGCGCGATGGCCTGTGGATCGCTGGAAAAGCGGTTGCTGGGGTCAGGCTCCGCCACCGGCGGCCAGGGACCGAAGGCGCTGAGCCGGGCAATCTCCGCATCGCTCAGGATCACCTCGGCCAATGCCAAAGCAGGCAGGCTGCCCCAGAGCCCCGCAGCGGCAAGCAGAACACGCAGCCCCCGGCGGATCATTGCACCACGGTCTCATAGACATAATCGATGCGGCGCGCGTCCACCTCAGCCTGCACCTGAATGTGCCAGAGGCCCGGCATGTGAAACACAAGGTTCTCTACCGTATAGCGACCTTGCTCCGGGGTGCTCATACTCGGACGATAGAGCATCCCATGTTGATGGGCCGGCATGATGGCATCAACCGTCAGCACCTGCCCGCCGTCAAATAGGGCCACGCGCACCACAAAGGGTTGTGAGATCTGGGGCGGCTCAAATTGAATTCTGGCCTCCGGTGCCTTTGCCGTACTGCTTTGCATCACCTCCCCGTCGCAGGCCAAGGCTGGCGCCGATGGCAACGCTACGGCTAGAACAGCAAAAACGCATCCTCTCATTTGGCCCTCATTTAGCCGCCAACATCCGCGCCGCATTGTCATAGGCGATCTGGTCCGCAATGCCGTCCGGCAGATCGGCCAGCCAGCCGCGGGTAAAGTCAGCATGCGGCCCCACGTAGTACCAGCGTTCAGGCGCGAAGGTGTCCGTGCCCACCATGAACCGATCCGGATGCGCCTCAAAGGCGGCACGCCAGTCTGCTGTGACCTGCCCGCCGACGGCCATGTCAGAGCGATAGGCCAGATCCGCCCAAAGCCGCGGATAGGTGTCCAGTGCTTCAACAACATCTGCCGGATCATCAAACCCCGAATGCGCCCAAAGCACCCGCGCCTCAGGCCATGTGGCAAAAATCAGATCCAGCGCGGCGCGGTCACCGTGATGATGCAGCAGCAGGTTCCGTTCCTTGGCCATGGCGATCAGCGCCTGGATCACCTCGGTCTTGATATCGTCGCCATAGGCATGAAACTCCCCAATCGCGGCATAGTCATTCTGGGCCAGGTTGCGCTGCAGATAGTCGATGACCGAGGCATCATGCATCCAGGTGCCAATCGCCCCCCGCCGGCTATAAGGCCGTAGAGCAGGCACAACGATATCAGGCGCGGCGGCCAGCAGCAGTTGCGTGCCGTTGTCATCAGAGCTGGAAACCAGCGCCTTTTTCACGCCGGCCTCACGCAGGATCTTGGCGATCTGTTCTGGCGGCACACGCTCCACCGCATCATGACTGTAGTGGATATGGGCATCAAAGATCGGCCGCATCTCGGCCCTGCCGTGGGGGACAAACGCCGCAGTGATCAACGCAGCCAATGAAAGGGTCAGGGCGGAACGCAGGGGTGTTTTCAAAACGGTCTCAGTCCTTCGCTGGTGAGTGCTGGGAATGGTAAACCGCAGGCCCCATGGTTCAAGGGCGGCCGCATCATGCCGCCGCCCTTTGGGAAAAGTCTGCCCTTCAGCCCTAGCCGTCAGCCGACCGGTCAGGGCGCGGCCCGCCTTGGCGCACCACCTCAATATCGGCCTGCAGCTGGGTCTGCCATTCATCCAGCATGGAGCGCACCCTTTCGACGTATTCATCGTTTTCATGGCTCGCCACACCAACCTTATGGGCATCCGCAACAGCCAGCATCGCCCGGCGGTCCGTTTCATTGAAGACCTCAAGCATTTCTTCCGCGATAGGGCGGTCAATGCCCAAGGCCTCGAACAGGCTGCGCCCCATGCGCAGGGAACTGTCGTAGGTTTCGCGGATGATGTCGCGGCTGCCATGCGCCCAGAGGTCATAGACATGATCCCGGTCCACTGCACGGGTCACGATATGCACATGCGGGTAGTTTTTGCTGACGTAATGGGTCAGCTCGCTGATCTTTTCGCGGTCATCAATGGCGATGACCAGCACCTTGGCCTCTTGGATGCCTGCGGCGTGCAACAGATCCGGCCGGGTGGCATCGCCGTAGTAGTGTTTCACGCCGAATTTTTTCAGGATCTCCAACCGTTTGGAGCTGTAGTCAATCACCGTGGGCTGATAGCCCGCGGCCTCGGCGATCCGGTTGACCAGCCCACCGATGCGGCCGGCGCCTGCGATGATGATCTTGGCGCCATCGGGCATCTCATCCGCTTCACGTTCCTGATCCTCAACCCCGATCGCGGCAAAGACACGATCATAGAGGATAAACAGCGCCGGCGTCAGCAGCATCGACAGCGCCACTACCAGCAGCAGCTGATCCGCAATCGCCGCCGGGATCACCGCATTGGCCACGGTGAAGGACAGCAGCACGAAGCCAAATTCACCCGCCTGCGCAAGGCCAAGCGCAAACAGCCATTTATCGCTGCCTTCCAGCTTGAACAGACGGGCCAGCAGCAGCAGGATTGCGGCCTTCAACGCAATCAGGCCAAGAGTCAGCGCCAGAATGGTCAGGATGTTGTCAAACAGCAGGCCAAAGTTGATCCCCGCCCCCACCGTCATGAAAAACAGCCCCAGCAGCAGGCCCTTGAAGGGGTCAATGTCACTTTCCAACTCATGGCGATATTCTGAGTTCGCCAAAACAACACCGGCCAGGAAGGTGCCAAGCGCCGGCGACAGACCAACAAGGGTCATCAATAGGGCAATGCCCACCACCATCATCAGCGCCGCAGCGGTGAACAACTCGCGCAGGTTCGCGGCTGAGATGAAGCGGAAAATCGGTGAGGTGAGCGAAATGCCCCCGACCACAACAAAGGCAATGGCGCCAAGTGTGATCAACGTGACCTGCCAACCCGGCAGGCCAGCCACTAGGCTAAAGCCGCCGCTGTCACCACCGGCATGGCCCGAACTGCCCGCACCTTCCAGACCCGGCGCCATATTCACCAGATCCGGCATCGCCAGCAGCGGGATGAAGGCCAACATCGGGATCACGGCGATGTCCTGGGTCAGCAGAACGGAGAAACTGGATTGCCCGCCGTCGGATTTCATCAGCCCCTTTTCATTCAGCGTCTGCAGGACAATCGCGGTGGAGGAAAGCGCCAGCACCAGACCGATGGCCAAAGCCACGTTAAACGGCTGCCCCATAAGGTAGGCGACAGCCGCAACCGCAACCGTGGTCAGCCCCACCTGCCCGCCGCCAAGGCCCAACAGACGGGCCCGCATCTGCCACAGAACCTTGGGCTCCAACTCCAGCCCGACGAGGAACAGCATCATGACCACGCCAAATTCGGCGAAGTGCTGGATGGCAATCACATCAACCCCAAGGATCGCCAGAACCGGGCTGATCGCAATCCCCGCGATCAGATAGCCCAGCACCGATCCTAACCCCAGTTTTGAGGCGATCGGCACCGCGGCCACCCCGGCCACAAGAAAGGTAAATGCAAGCAAAAGGAAATCGGTCATGGGGGTTGGTCCATCCTGTTCAAACGCCCCCGCAGCATCGCCGATTTATGTCTGCCCGCCTAGAGGGTGTGATCTGCGCAAACAAAAACACCCTGCGCGCTGACGCAGGGTGCTTCGAATTTTCAGACACACATGTGCGCTAGTACAGGCCACCTGAGGAGACCGAACCGAAGCTGGCCTTGGGCCCAACCACCGTTGTCCGCCCGGTTGAGGTGGTGACCTCCTGGCCGACCTCCTGCACCTCTTCGAACAGGGGCAGGTTTGCGCCCATGGCAAAACCACCGTCAAAGGTGATCCCAAAGAGCGGCTCCTCCCCATCGCGAAAGTATTCGGCCACAACGGCCTCACCGCTGGCTTCATCAGGCAGGCGCTCACCAGTATAGCGGTCGATCTTGATGAAACGGCCGCCCTCAGGCACCTCAAAGGCGCCGCCGCCATACCGCTGCACCGCTTCTTTCATGAACTCGGCAAAGACCGGGCCACACATGGTGCCGCCATAAGCGCCGCGGCCCAGCGGGCGCGGGTTGTCATGGCCCATGTAGCAGCCGGCCACGATGTTGGAGGAAAAGCCGACAAACCAGACATCGCGTGAGTCATTGGTGGTGCCGGTTTTGCCCGCAATCGGCACCCCAACACGAATGTTGGTCGCGGTGCCGCGGTCAACCACACCTTTCATCATCGAGGTCAGCTGATACGCGGTGGTTTCATCCATCACGCGGGCCCGGTTGCTGACGATGCGCGGGCTTTGATCTGCAGGCAGTTCAGCCAGTTCACATTCCACACAATCACGCTGATCGTGACGGTAGATGGTCTGGCCATAGCGGTCCTGAATACGGTCCACCAGCGTCGGCTCAACCCGCTCCCCGCCATTGGCAAACATCGCATAGGCCGCCACCATTTTGTAAAGCGTGGTTTCATCCGCCCCCAGTGAGTTCGCCAGGAACTGCCCCATATCGTCATAAACGCCAAAACGTTCGGCATAGTTGGCGATCACGTCCATGCCGACCTCTTGCGCCAGACGGATGGTCATCAGGTTTCGCGATTGCTCAATGCCGGTGCGCAGCGGTGTGGGGCCGTAGAATTTGTTGGACGAGTTCTTGGGGCGCCACAGCCCCTGCGGGGTGTTCACCTCAATCGGGGCGTCGATCACGATGGTTGCCGGTGAATAACCACTGTCCAGCGCAGCCGCATAAACGAAGGGTTTGAAGGACGAGCCTGGCTGACGCTGCGCCTGGGTGGTGCGGTTAAACACCGAATGCTGGTAGCTGAAGCCGCCCTGCATCGCGATCACACGGCCGGTGTTGACGTCCATCGCCATGAAACCACCCTGGATTTCAGGCACCTGGCGCAGGGTCCAGCGCACGAAGCTGCCGTCATCATCCTTGGTCAGGGCACGGACCAGAACCACATCGCCAACGTTCAGCAGATCAGGGGCGTTTTTTGCCTTGCGGCCAACCTTGCCATCCTCCAGCTGAGGGGCAGCCCAGGTCACATCTTTGCCGATGATCCAATGGCCGTCCTCGTCCTCATCCACGCCTTCGATACCAATGCGCACATCATTGTTGCCCTGACGCAGCACAACGGCCGGATGCCATTTGCCGTTCAGGGTGATGTCGCGCGGCACCTCGGCATCAGCCAACGCAGCGCGCCAGGCCGCTTCGCTGCCCAGCTGATCGGCGGGGATGGTCACACCAGTGCCACGCCAGACGCCTTGTTTGCGGTCATAATCCTCCAGCCCGCGGCGCAGCGCTTCGGCGGCTTTGATCTGCATCTCGGGCTCAACAGTGGCCCGCACCGTCATCCCGCCGGAAAAGAACTGTTCTTCCCCGAAATCACGGCTCAGCTGGCGGCGGATCTCATCGGTGAAGTAATCCCGCGGCGGCAGGGCGGATTTGAAGCTTTCAAAATCGCCGTTCTGAACCGAACGCAGCGGCAGCTCTTTCTGGGCCAGATAGGCCGCTTCGGTGATGTAGCCGTTTTCCGACATTTCTTTCAGCACGAAGTTCCGCCGCGCAAGCACACGCTCTTTGTTGCGCACGGGGTGGAATTTGCCCGGTGCTTTCGGCATCGACGCCAGTGTCGCAGCCTCATGCGGGCTGAGTTCGCCAAGCGTCTTGTTGAAATAGGTCTGCGCCGCAGCCGTCACCCCGTAGGAGTTCTGGCCGAGGAAAATCTCATTCATGTAGAGCTCAAGGATCTGCTCTTTGCTCAGTGTCTGTTCCACACGGGTCGCAAGGATGATCTCTTTGATCTTCCGCTCAATGCGGCGTTCGCCCCCCAGGAGGAAGTTCTTCATCACCTGCTGGGTGATGGTCGAGGCACCGCGCACCGATTGACCACGTGAACGCACCGCCTCCACCGCTGCAGCGGCAATGCCGCGGGCATCATAGCCCTTGTGGGTGTAGAAGTTCTTATCTTCCGCCGAAATGAAGGCGTATTTCACCAGATCCGGGATTTCTTCGGCGGGGGTGAACAGACGGCGTTCTTTGGCAAATTCATCGATCATCCGCCCTTCACCGGAATAGATCCGGCTGATGGTCGGGGGCGTGTATTGGGCCAGCGCCTCATGGCTCGGCAGATCACGGCCATAGATGTAGAAAATCGAGCCGATGCTCAGCGCAGCGACCGCAATTCCCAGGGTGATCAGGGTAAAGATGCCCCCGAAAAACGATAGAATGAACCTCAGCACAAATGCCGTCCTTGTCTTGTTCTGCCCACTCTATAGTCACCCCCACCTTGAGCGTCAAAACAAGTTGGGGTGAAACGCAGCGCTTGGGCTATGTTTTGCCGCTGCTCGAGGGCTTGTCAGGGGCTACTGCCGCACCAATTGAGACAGCGCCGCATCCTCCCGTGCCCAGGTCCGCAGCGCATCGCGAATGCCCGCAGCAACAGAAATCCGCCATTGCCGGTTGGTCAGGTTTTCCAGATCCCGGGGGCTGGACATAAAGCCAACCTCCAAGAGGACCGAAGGGATATCAGCCGCCTTCAGCACCGAAAACCCTGCATGGCGCAGCGGTCGTTTGTTCATCGGTGCACCAGTGGCGCGGATACCCTCCACCATGGCCTCAGCCAGCCGTTTGGCGCGCGGCTTGGTTTCCTGGCGCGCCAGATCCAGCAGAACATCCGCCACCACATCGTCCTGGCCGGTCAGATCCACGCCCGACAGGATATCATCGCGGTCATGGCGCTCCGCCAATTTGGCCGAAGCCGCATCCGAGGCACTGTCAGACAGCAGATGCACCGTTGCACCATGCGCCTGACCGGCGGCCAAGGCATCGGCGTGCAGTGAGATAAAGACATGGGCGCCCTGCTCATGTGCCAGCGCAACACGGCGTTCCAGTGAGACAAAGCGATCTTCGTCCCGCGTCAGCATCACCTCAAAACCACCTGATCTCAAAAGCGTTTCTTTAAGCTCCAGCGCAAAGGACAGCATCAGCTCTTTCTCATTATAGCCATCCCGCTCGGCGCCTGGATCAATGCCACCGTGACCGGGGTCCAACATCACCCGCAACGGGCCCTCGCCGGGCAGCGCGGTCACCTTGGCCATGCCACTGACAGGCGGCAGATCCCAGCGCGGATCATAGGGCGCGCCCGATACTTCAGCAAAACGCTCTGCGCTCACCGCGCTCAGCGCCACGGTCAGATCTGCCGCGCCCGTGCTGTCCTCTAGCACCATCTCCACCGTCTCAATGGCCAGCGGTCCCGCCAGATCCACCACCATCCGCGACCATCCGGGGCGCACGCCCCCAAAGCGCAAGCCTTCAACCGCATCGGCGTTCAACAGCGCCTCCTGCGTCACGCCACGCCAGTCGACCTCACGAAAGTCCAGCACCAGCCGCTCCGGCGCTTCCAGCGTGTAAACCCGGTAAGGCACACCCTGGGTCAGACCAAGCCGCAGCTCAATCCCGCCACCACGGGTGTCGGTGATCTGCGAGCGCCCCACCTCAACCCGGGCGAGACCGCTCAACTCCTGTGCCTGCGCCATGCCTGCCAGCATCGACCACAGGGCCACCATCCAAATCTTGATCAGCCTGCTCACCGGATTCGCCCCCGTTCTTGTTGCCGCCCAGCCTAGCCAAACCAGCCAGAAAAGCGAAGGGCTGCCGCAAACCGCTGACAGCCCTCTTCACTGTTTCTTAAATACTCAAAATACAACAGCTGCCTCAGGCGCTGCGTCCCGCCATGAAACGCTGCAGCCGCAACAGGCCTTCCTCGATCTGCGCGGTTTCACGCGCGTAGGAAAACCGCAGCGTACCAGCCCCACGCACCGGATCGAAATCAAGGCCCGGTGTGACGGCAACACCTGCCTGTTCCAGGATCTCAGCGGCAAAGGCGCGGCTGTCTTCGGTCAGGTCACTGACATCCGCATAAACAAAGAAGGCGCCATCCGGCGGGGCGATTTTGGTGAAGCCTGCCTTTGGCAGCCCCTCCAACATCAATTGCCGGTTCTGGCGATAGACCTGCATGTTGGCTTCCAGCTCCTCCTCGCAGTCCATCGCGTGCAGGGCGACGATCTGACTGGCATGGGGCGAACAGATAAACATGTTCTGTGCCAGACGTTCGATGACGCGCACATGGTCTTCGGGCACCACCATCCAGCCGCAGCGCCAGCCGGTCATCGAGAAATATTTGGAGAAGGAATTGATTACATAGCAGTCATCGGTCAATTCCAGTGCGGTGACCGCTTTCGCTTCATATTCAATGCCATGGTAGATCTCATCCGAGATGAATCTGACCCCACCCGCCTGACAGGCGTCAATCAGCCCCTGCATGGCACCGCGATCCAGCATGGTGCCCGAAGGGTTCGCGGGGGAGGCCACCATCAGACCGTTGAGGTTCTGATCGGCAAAATCCGCCGGCACCGGCTGCAACCGGTTCGCAGGAGAGCTTTGCAGATCCACCGGTGTCAGATCGAGGGCGGACAGGATCTGGCGATAAGACGGGTAGCCCGGGGCGCCGATGCCGACGCGATCGCCGGTGTCAAAAAGTGAGGTGAAGGTCAGCAAAAACGCGCCGGAGGAGCCCGGAGTGATCACCACACGGTTCCAATCCAGATCCACATTGTACCATTCGCCATACATCCGCGCGATGCGTTTGCGCAGTTCCGGCAGACCCAAAGCAACCGTGTAGCCCAGGCTGCCCTGCTCCATCGCTTGTGCCAGGGCGGCGCGGGCCGCGGCGGGCGCTGCGGTGCCCGGTTGACCAACTTCCATATGGATGATGTCGCGGCCTGCCTCCTCAGCGGCGCGCGCGGCCTCCATCACATCCATCACAATAAAGGGATCCACCTCAGAGCGCCTTGAGTTCCGCATCGCTATCTCCCATGCTGCCGTCACTTTATGCCCTTTGACTGTGAAACAGGTGCAGCGTCAATGACCGGATTGGTGAAAGTTATTATGGTGGCGGCTGTGCTGGTGTTGCAGCCGATTGCAACGCTGGCAGCAACGCTGTTACGCGATCCCGATATTGAATATGCGTTGGGGCGGTTGGCCAAACCGGTGCTGGATGCGGCCGGCCTGTCAGCCGGTTCGATCAAGGTACTGGTCATCAAGGATCCGGCGCTGAACGCCTTTGTCGTCGACAATCGCCATATTTTCCTCCACTCCGGCCTGATCCTGAAAATGAAATCCGCAGCCGAATTGCAGGCTGTTGTGGCCCATGAGGCCGCCCATATCGCCAATGGCCATCTGTCGCGTCGGCCGCAAAACGCCCGCGCGGCCCGCTCAGCTGCGGCGTTGGGCCTGGCATTGGCGGTGGCGGCCGCGGCGGCAGGGGCTGACCCAAGTGCCGCCACCGGGATTTCGCTGGGATCCGCCAGTTCAGCGGAACGTGTCTTTAAGGGCCATACACGGGCCGAGGAAAGCGCCGCGGATGCATCCGCCATTCGGTATATGGCAGCAGCAAACATTGACCCCAAAGCCTTCCTTGAAGTGCTGAACCTCTTTCGCGGTCAGGAGTTGCTGAGCGAACATCGTCAGGATCCCTATGCCCGCACCCACCCGCTCAGCCGGGACCGCGTGCGCGCGGTGACCGCGCTCAGCAGTGCAGTCACGAAGAAGCCCGCGGACAGCAAAACCGCGGACTATTGGTTCGCCCGCGCGCAGGGCAAGCTTTCGGCCTTTCTGCGGGCGCCCAGCTGGACCCTCCGCCGCGCCAAAGACAGTGCGAGCCAGGACATCAAACTGATGCGACAGGCGGTGGCCTATCACCGCAATTCACAGACCGACAAGGCGATCAGCCATATCAACAAGGCCGTCGCGACCCGCCCCAAAGACCCCTATCTGCAGGAGTTGCGCGGCCAGATCCTGCTGGAAAGCCTGCAACTGAACGCCGCCGTAAACGCCTATAGCAAGGCCGCCAGCCTGGCACCGAACAACGCGCTGATCCTCGGTGGCCAAGGCCGGGCCTTGTTGCTGACAAAACAGCCGAAAACCGCGCTTAGGGTTCTGGAAAAGGCACGTCAGAAGGATTTCCGCAACAGCGGCGTTCTGCGCGATATGGCCACCGCCTATGCCCAACTGGGCCAGATGGGCATGGCCTCGCTCCTGACGGCGGAACGCTATGCCCTGCTCAGCCAATTTGACAATGCCCTGATCCATTCCAAACGCGCCGCCAGTCTTTTGCCGCGCGGCTCTGCCCCTTGGCTTCGCGCTCAGGATGTGCTCTCTGCATCTGAGGCTCAGGCCAAAAAGAAAAAAAGGAAATGACCATGAAGAAGCTCCTTGCCAGCGTTGCCACGCTTGCCACCCTTGCCCTGCCGGCGCAGGCCTTGGACCTGAGTGCGATGAACGCGGCGGAACGTGATGCTTTTGGCCAAGCCGTGCGCAGCTACCTGCTGGAAAATCCTGAAATCATCATCGAAGCCTATGAGCTGTATCAGCAGCAACAGGCCGAGCTGGAAGCGGCCAATGACCAGTTGTTGGTCCGCCAGTTGGCGCCGGCGCTGTTTGAGGATGACCGCGATTTTGAGGCGGGCAACCCCGAAGGCGACGTCGTGATGGTGGAGTTTCTGGATTACCGTTGTGGCTACTGCAAAAAGGCCCATGAGGAGGTCAAACAGCTGATCGCCGGTGACAAGAACATCCGCTTCATCGTGAAAGAATTTCCGATCCTCGGCGAGGAGTCAGTGCTGGCGTCACGCTTTGCAATCGCCACCCGCAAGGTTGCTGGCGATGACGCCTATGCCCGCATGAACGATGCGCTGATGCAGTATCGCGGTAAGGTCACCGAAGGGTCGCTGAAAAAAGTTGCCGGCAAGCTGGATCTGGATGGCGATGCGATCCTGGCGATGATCGATGACCCCGAGGTGACCCAACAGATCGCCGACACCCATCAGGTTGCCAGCGCGCTGTCGATTTCGGGCACGCCGACCTTTGTGATCCAGGACCAGATGCTGCGAGGCTATGTGCCCCTGAACGGCATGCAGGAACTGATCGCAGCCATCCGCGCCGAAATGTAAGCGCCGGTAAACCCGACAAACGACAAAAGGCAGCCTCGCGGGCTGCCTTTTTCGTTTCCAACAAACGGGTGATGCTTACTCAGCCGCGTCTTGTGCCGCCTCAGCCTCAATCGCGGCGGCACGTTTTTCCACCTCTTCCACGATGTGATCCACCATCTGTTCATTGCTCATTTTATGGCTGGCCTTACCAGCCAGATAGACCATGCCATTGCCAGCCCCGCCGCCGGTAAACCCTACATCGGTCATCAAAGCTTCGCCCGGGCCATTCACCACACAACCGATGATGCTGAGGCTCATCGGGGTTTTCACATGCTCCAGCCGACGTTCCAGCGTTTCCACGGTTTTGATCACGTCAAACCCCTGCCGCGCACAGCTGGGGCAGGAGATGATGTTCACGCCACGGTGCCGCAGGCCCAGGGATTTGAGGATCTCAAAGCCCATTTTCACCTCTTCCACCGGATCGGCGGACAGGCTGACACGCATGGTGTCGCCAATCCCCATCCACAGAAGCTGGCCCAGACCAATGGCAGATTTCACCGTGCCGGACATCAGCCCGCCGGCTTCGGTAATCCCCAGGTGGATCGGCGCGTCGGTGGCATCGGCCAGCTGCTGATAGGCCGCAGCGGACATGAAAACATCCGAGGCTTTGACCGAGATCTTAAACTCGTGAAAGTCATTGTCCTGCAGGATCTTGATGTGATCCAGACCACTTTCGACCATCGCATCCGGACAGGGCTCACCGTATTTTTCCAGCAGGTGCTTTTCCAAAGACCCGGCGTTCACACCGATCCGCATGGAACAATTGTTGTCCCGCGCGGCCTGAATGACCTCTTTGACTTTCTTTTCATTGCCAATGTTGCCCGGGTTGATCCGCAGGCAGGCGGCACCGGCCTCAGCAGCCTCAATGCCGCGTTTGTAGTGGAAATGGATGTCCGCCACGATAGGCACCGGACTTTCCTTCACGATCTCTTTCAGCGCGGCGGAGCTAGCGACATCCGGCACCGAGACCCGCACAATATCTGCACCCGCATCTGCGGCCCGCAGCACCTGCTCAATCGTTGCCTTGGCGTCCGAGGTGATCGTGTTGGTCATCGTCTGCACAGAGATCGGCGCACCGCCCCCCACAGGCACGTTGCCCACATGGATCTGGCGGCTTTCGCGGCGATAGATGTTGCGCCAAGGGCGGACGTGGTTCAGCGACATGGATCGGTTCCCATCGGTGGGCTAAGGCTTTGGCCCTTACATAGTGCGAGAACGGCGCTGCTGCAATTGCCTCAGCGCCGCATATCGATGTGCATATTTGGGTAGGTGGCCTCCGCCTGCCCTAGCGCTGCAGCTCCGCAACGGTGCTGGCCAGCTCCTGATGATCTTCCAGCGCAGCAACAGTGTATTTGGCGGTCAGATTATCAACCGACAGCGCCAGTTTTGAGGTCACAACACCGCGCGGACCGGCAGGACCGTAGTGTTCGCCATTGACGGTAAAATAAATCGCACCGCTTTCGCCCACCCGCAGGGTCGGCGCCTCTTCGGTTTGCGGCACCTTCCAGGTGTCACCCGGTTCCATAATGCCTTCGAAGATGACGGAGCCATCGGCGGCACGAACCCGTACCCAAGCGGGACGTACAGCCACCATTTCCACACCGGGTGCTGCTGCTTCGACAACCTGCGGCACGCTGGGGGCTGGCGGTTCAGGATCTGCAGACATCGCCGCAAAATCGATCTGCGGCTCCTCTGGCTTAAAGCTGCCCACCATCGTGGGGTCCAGCGTCGAAATCGGAGCATCCCGCGCTACCAGCACGGGCACATCCAATGCCTGCGGGCGGTAAAGACGGTCCAGCGCATCTGCCGGAGGTGTAAAGACACCTGCGACAGCAACATCCCCCTGTGCTGTCTCAGACGGCAGGCTTGGCGCAACCGGATCCAGTTCCGCCAGAACATTCGGGCTCTGCTCCACCGGGGCGAATTGCACCCGCTGGATTTCATTCAAAACCGACCAGCCACCATAGCCAATCGCCGCGATCAATCCCAGCAGCACCAGGGACGATCCAATCGCGCCGGGTTCGATGCTGGCAAAGAAGCCGTCTTTGGCCGGGGCAAACGGGGTTGTCGACGATGCAAACGGATCATTGGCACCAAGGCTGGGGCTGGCGATCACTTCTTTACGGCGCAGGCCGGAGGCCGCTTCGGACATGCCGTGGGCGGTGGTGAAGCCGCTTTCCGCGCAGAAGGTTGCAAAGGCCTCTTCCGGGTCAAGCCCCAGATAGCGGGCGTAGGACCGCACGTAACCGGCGATGAAACCGGGCGTGTCAAAGGCAGAGGGATCACAGTTTTCGATGGCAGCCACATAGGCCGCTTTGATGCGCAATTCCCGTTGAACATCCAGCAGCGATTTGCCCATGGTGGCGCGTTCCCCGCGCATCAAATCGCCGAGCCGCTGCTCAAAGTCGTCAAAGCCCATAGGCTTCACGACATCGTCTTCCGAAATTTTCGGTGCTTTACGCCTTATCATCCCCACTGCCCTATCAGCGATTCGCCCTCAGAACCGTCACGATTCGAACGTGACCTTTGTTGCGTTCAGCGTAGCATATGGCAAGGTTTTTTACACCAGATATGGTTTTAGGCACTCATATCGGCACGATTCAGCGCACAATGGGACCATAACTCGTCCAGAGCCTTGACCAGCTTGTCCATTTCCTCAGGTCCATGCACCGGCGACGGGGTGAAGCGCAAACGCTCCGTCCCGCGTGGCACAGTCGGGAAATTGATCGGCTGGACATAGATGCCGAAGCCTTCCAGCAGCATGTCACTCATCAGTTTGGTGTGCACAGGGTTGCCGACAATCACCGGCACGATATGGCTGCCATGATCGATGATCGGCAGGCCCAGACCTTTGAGCCGCAGCTTCAAGATTTTGGCCTGGGTCTGGTGCTGTTCACGCAGTTCCTGATCCTGCTTCAGATGCGCAACCGAGGCCGCAGCCCCAGCCGCAACAGCCGGCGGCAGTGAGGTGGTGAAGATGAAGCCCGGCGCGTAGGAGCGAATCGCGTCACACATTTTCGCAGACGCCGCAATATAGCCGCCCATCACGCCATAGGCCTTGGCCAGGGTGCCGTTGATGATGTCGATCCGGTGGGCAAGGTTATCGCGCTCAGTCACACCGCCACCGCGCGGGCCGTACATGCCAACAGCATGGACCTCATCAATATAGGTCAGCGCGCCAAACTCATCCGCCAGATCGCAGATCTCTTCAATCGGGCCAAAGTCGCCGTCCATCGAATAAACCGATTCAAAAGCAATCAGTTTGGGGGTCGCAGGATCATCCGCCGCCAGCAGTTCACGCAGATGGGCCACATCATTGTGGCGGAAAATACGCTTGGCCCCGCCATTGCGGCGCACCCCTTCGATCATCGAGGCATGGTTCAGCTCATCCGAATAGATGATCAACCCGGGGAACAGTTTGGGCAGCGTCGACAGCGTCGCGTCATTGGCAATATAGGCAGAGGTGAACAGCAGCGCCGCCTCTTTGCGGTGCAGATCCGCCAGTTCCGCCTCCAGCCGTTTGTGATAAACCGTGGTGCCGGAAATGTTGCGTGTCCCGCCTGAGCCTGCACCGGTGGCATCCACCGCCTCATGCATCGCGGCCAAAACCACGGGATGCTGGCCCATGCCAAGGTAATCATTGCCACACCACACGGTGATCGGCTGCTTGTCGCCATCAGGACGGGTCCACATGGCATGGGGAAAGTTCCCCTTCTCCCGCTCGATATCAATGAAGGTGCGGTAACGCCCTTCTTCGTGCAGCTTGTTCAGCGCGTCATCGAGTTTGGCAGTATAATCCACTTGGCTCGTCCTTATTCTGGCTCGGCGGTTCGTCTGACAGGCGTTTTTCAACCGTTACATCCCATCACGTAACATATTCACATTTTGTAGTATCACATACTACGGCGGCAATCTGCAAAAAAGATTACAAATTGACGCTCCTTTTCGCTTTGACTTGCATCAAGCGTACCGGTGGACAACCCCAAAAGCGCTGTTACTTTGCGCCGCAGAGGAAGAGGCAGGCGATTTTCGCGCCCCCTTCAACAAAAAGGAGAAGCCAATGGCGCTGGAACCCGTATTGTCCCAGATCGATGAGGACATCAGCACCGCAACCGAACGTCTGATGGACCTGTTGCGAATCCCTTCGATTTCAACCGACCCGGCCTTTAAAGCCGACTGCGACAGCGCAGCGGATTGGCTGGTGGCAGACCTGAAATCCATGGGCGTTGATGCCGCCAAACGTGAAACCCCGGGCCATCCAATGGTTGTGGGCCACATCAACGACGCCCCCGAAGGCGCGCCGCATGTGCTGTTTTACGGCCACTATGATGTGCAGCCGGTGGATCCGCTGGATCTGTGGGACACCCCGCCGTTTGAGCCGCAGCTCGAAGAGACCGAACATGGCACCGTGATCCGCGGCCGTGGCTCCTCTGATGACAAGGGCCAGCTGATGACCTTTGTCGAGGCCTGCCGCGCCTGGAAAGCCGTGCATGGCAGCCTGCCCTGCCGCATCACCTTCTTCTTCGAAGGCGAAGAAGAATCCGGCTCGCCCTCGCTGATTCCGTTCCTTGAGGCCCACCGCGAAGAGCTGCAGGCCGACCTGGCGCTGGTCTGTGACACCTCGATGGTGTCGCGTGGCGTGCCCTCGATTGCCTCGCAGCTGCGCGGCATGCTGAAGGATGAGTTCACCCTGACCGGCCCGCGCATCGACCTGCACTCGGGCCACTACGGCGGCCCCGGCCTGAACCCGCTGCGCGAAATGTCGCGGATTGTGGACAGTTTCTACAACGATGAAACCGGTGCTGTTGCCGTGGAAGGGTTCTACGAAGGTGTGCATGAAGTGCCTGCCGATCAGCTGCGCCAGTGGGAAAACTGCGGCTTTGATGAAGCCGAGTATCTGAACTCCGTCGGCTACACCAAGGCCCATGGCGAAAAAGGCTATTCGACACTGGAACAGCAATGGGCCCGCCCCACGCTGGAAGTGAACGGCCTCTGGGGCGGCTACAACGGCGTCGGCTCAAAAACCGTGCTTCCGTCGAAAGCGCATTGTAAAATCACCTGCCGTCTGGTCGGCGATATGGACCCTGATAAACTGCGCGACAAGATCCGCAAACACGTTGAGGACCGCCTGTCGACCGACATCAGCGTCGAATGGGATAATGACCTGGAAGGCTCGCCCGCTTCGGTGATGAACCTGGATCGCCCTGAGTTCGAAGCCGCCCGTGGCGCGCTGTCGGACGAATGGAACCGCGAAGCCGTGTTCACCGGCATGGGCGGCTCGATCCCTGTTGTTGGCTATTTCAACACCATCCTGGGCCTTGATTCGATGCTGGTGGGTTACGCCAATGACGATGACGCAATCCACTCACCGAATGAGAAATACGACCTGAAGAGTTTCCACAAAGGCATCCGCAGCTGGGCGCGGATCATGGCTGCGATCACCAAGTAAACCTGGCAGATCTGTACGAATAGGGAGGGGGGCGTTGCCCCCCTTCTTGCTTTCAGCAATTCATCCCCCCAGAGTATTTCTGAAACAATGAAAGCGCCTTTCAATGATCCCCAAATACTCACAAAGGAACAACTGATGCAAAGCGGAACACAGCGGGTGAACGGGGTCGAGATTGCCTATGATCTGCGCGGCAGCGGTCCGGGGCTGTTGCTTCTGCATGGCTTCCCGCAGACCCGCGCCATGTGGGGGCCGATTGCCGATTCATTAGCCGCGCGGTTCACCGTGGTGACACCGGATTTGCGGGGCTATGGCGCCTCTGGCAAGCCGCCAGCGGTTGCGGAGTACAGTTTTCGCCAGATGGCGCAGGACCAGGTTGAATTGATGGCGCACTTGGGCTTCGCGCGTTTTCATCTGGTCGGCCATGACCGCGGCGGGCGCACCGCGCATCGCATGGCGCTGGATCACGAAAGGGCGGTGCAGAGCCTGACGATGATGGACATTGTGCCAACACATCTGTTGCTCAGCGAACTTAACCGCCATGTGGCCAAGGCCTATTATCACTGGTTATTTCTGGCCCAACCTTCGCCGCTGCCGGAAACCATGATTTCCGCCGACCCGGAGGCCTATTTCATGTCCTGCTTGCAGGGTTGGGGCGCGGCGGATCCTGACGGGTTTGATCCGGGCCAGATGGCGGCCTATCGCGCGGCCTGGGCGGACCCGGAGGTGGTGCGCGGCATGTGCAATGATTACCGCGCTGCCCTGGAGGTGGATTTTGATCTGGATGAGGCGGATCTGCACCGGCAGGTCCATTGCCCGACCCTGGTGCTTTACGGGGCGGATGGGGCGATGGCCAAGGCCTATGATGTGCCCGCAACCTGGCAGGCGCGTTGCAGCGACCTGCGGGCCGGCGCGGTGCCCGGGGGGCATTTCTTCCCCGACACCCATCCTGAGGAAACGCTGGCGGCGCTCAACCGCTTTTTACCATAGTTCAGAAGATCCCCGAAAACCGCTCAGGCAGTTGAAACTGCAGCTGATAGTCCGGCCGGGCAAAGTTGTAAAAACCAGTGTCGCCGCGCGGCCCAAAGCTGCGCTGCATCTTGCGGCGGTAGGGCCGCATATCAAAACCTTCGATTATTTCGAGATCAGCAAAGCCCTCAAACGTGGCGCGATCTTCGCCGCGGGCTTCTGCGAACCAATGGCGGCCAATTGAGATCTCTTTGATGTCATCGCCAATTTCACCGGTGACCGCGTTGCGGCGATCCATGGCGGCGACATATTCCGGGAAATCACAGAACTTCAGGTGCATCAGGTACAGGCAATCGGGCGTGAACAGCTTACCGTATTGAGTGAAATGGCCACCGCGAGCGATCTTGGTCCCTGCGGAAATCACACAAGGTTTGGAGTAATGCGGCGCCAATCGGACGTGGCGGCGTGGGCCCAGGATTGTGTCTGTGATCGCCTCAGGCTCCACATCAATCCTGTGGATCACCTCCAGCCCCAGCGGCGTCAAGACACGGCGGATTGGCTGCTCTTCCAGATATTCCAGCAGGGTTTTGCCTTCTTCGGGGTCGATGACCACCAACTCATCCACATCGCCGACAATCACATGATTGTAGTAGCTGCGCAGCCCCATCACGAGGTTGTTCAAGAGCCGCCAGCGCTTCATGTCAAAGTTCTTATGCGGGTCTCCGGGAATGCCGATGATGTTGCAGCCCTCGGCCAGTTCCTCGACCCCGCGGCCACGGCCATGATTCACGATGTAGAGGTTTTCGCGCCCAAAGATCGGACCATAGTGGCGCAGCCAGGCCTTGAGGAAGAAATGATCATCCCGCACCATGGTGACGATGGCTGCTGTCGACTGCATAGGCCCTACCCGCTTCGTGTTTTTGATTTCACCGTTGTTTCACACGGCGTTAGTCCCCTTTGGTCTAACCCGTTTGAAGCAATTTGAGAATTAAAATATGGTCGCCAGGATGCCGGGGCATTTGACCCGAAACTGCAAGGAAAGCGATTTATGGTCTCCAAGGAATTTCAGGAAACGGGCTATCACCTCAATCGCCCTCATTCAGTGCCGTTGACCCATTTCCAAGTGTTCGGAGAACGCGGATCTGCCACCAATCTGGTGCGCAAAATGATCGAGAAGAACCTGCATATCGTGCGCACGGAATCGCTGGGCTGGAAACATGCGGTGCCGCATATGGTGGCGATCCCCCGTGATTTCCTGATGATCGGCGTGGTGCGCAACGCTGAGGCCTGGGCGCTGTCGATGCACAAACGTCCCTGGCATCTGGACCCGGCCTTGCAGGCCAATGATTTCTCAACCTTCATCCGCACGCCCTGGCGCGGCATCGTCGACCGGGAAGCGGATTTCGAAGAGGTGGTGGGCGAAATGACCGGCCAGACCGAAGGGCTGGAGCTGCAATTTGACCGCCATCCGATCACCGGCCGGCCGTTTGAAAACCTGTTCCAAATGCGCTCGGTCAAGATGGCCTGCCTGCTGGGTATGTTGAACCGGTCCTGCAACATGGCGCTGGTGCGGGCGGAATCGGTGCAGGCCGATCCCGAAGGGTTCGTGCGCTGGCTGGCAGAGGCTGCGGAGCTGTCGATGCAGCGCGATTTCATCAAAACGGTGAACCGCCGCTTGGGCAATCGTTTCAACCTGTCGGTTCCACGCGAACAACGCGGTGAGACCCCGGGTGAGATGTCAGAAGAGGACCGCGCCTTCATGCGCGGTGCATTGGATATGAAGCTGGAAACCCACCTTGGGTATCACTACCCGACCTGACCAAAGGGACTGACCGGGGCGGCGCCAAAAACCACAGGCCCCAATACCACAAAAGCACCCCAGAGGGTGCTTTGTTTCTTCCCGAAGGAAGAAGTGGCGCGGTTGACGGGGCTCGAACCCGCGACCCCCGGCGTGACAGGCCGGTACTCTAACCAACTGAGCTACAACCGCGCATCTGGCACTCTGACGACGTTTGAACAGTGGTGGCGCGGTTGACGGGGCTCGAACCCGCGACCCCCGGCGTGACAGGCCGGTACTCTAACCAACTGAGCTACAACCGCTCACTGTTCGCTCATCGTCTTGAGCGTGAGGGGTGTTTATGCTGAGCTTCCGGTGGCGTCAAGCGGATCATGTCACAAAAATCACAAAAGTTTCCCACCCGTCGTGAGCCCCCTTTTTTCATTGAGGATGGCGGCGAAATTTTCTTTTCACCGCCACCAAATCAATCAGGCAGAGGGATGAATTCGCCGTCATCGCCGGGGGGCAGCTGGAATCGACCATGGGCCCAATCCCCTGCACGCCAGGCTTCTTTTGCGGCCTCAATCCTTTCTTTGCTGGAGGCGACGAAGTTCCACCAGATATGACGGGGGCCGTTCAGGGTTTCGCCGCCCAGAATCAGCACCCGCGCGCCCTGCCCGCCTGCGGTGACG
The DNA here is from genome assembly GCF_963691685.1 of Thalassovita sp. Classification (GTDB taxonomy): domain Bacteria; phylum Pseudomonadota; class Alphaproteobacteria; order Rhodobacterales; family Rhodobacteraceae; genus Thalassobius. Next base: position 1,635,341 of record NZ_OY829290.1, on the reverse strand, counting down.
GAAATGGAATCGCCCGGGCGGAACACCAGCATGCGGCCCGGTTCATAGGTCTGACCGGCTTGGCTGACCTCCCCCTCAATCACATAGACCGCGCGGTCCTCATGATCGTCTGGCAAAGGCAGCTGCGCCCCGGCCTGCATCTTCACGTCGCCGTAGAACACATCAAAGGGCATCGGCACCGGGGCCTCAACACCGTAGGCGTGCCCCAGAATCAGGCGCATTTCCTTGCCCTCACCTTCCAGGATCGGCAGGTCCGCCTTGGGGGTGTGATGAAACAGTGGCGCGTCATCTTCATGACCTTCCGGCAGCGCCAGCCATGTCTGAATGCCAAACATGTTGAACGGCTTTTCGCGCATCTCTTCATCTGTGCGTTCAGAATGGGTGATACCGTAGCCTGCTTTCATCCAGTTCACGGCGCCGGGTTCAATCCACTGATCGGTGCCAAGGGAATCGCGATGGTGCAGCCGCCCTTTGTAGAGGTAGGTCACCGTGCCCAGCCCAATATGGGGATGTGGGCGCACATCGATGCCCTGCCCGGTCAGAAACTCGGCCGGCCCCATCTGATCAAAAAATATAAACGGCCCAACCATCTGGCGGCGCCCATGCGGCAGGGCGCGGCGCACCTCAAAGCCGCCCAGATCACGGGCGCGCGGCACAATGACGGTTTCAATCTGATCCACCTGATCGCCAATTGGCGTGTGAATATCTAGCAGTGGGTTCCAACTCATATCGGTGCCTCCTTTGAGACCCAACATAGAGCGTTAGAAGAACCGCAAAATCCCCATCGCCCGACAGGATCTGTGCACAAATGCAGAGATCCGATGACAACAGAGCAACTGAAACGCGGAACAAGCGATCTAAGCGGCTGATTTAAAGGTGGAATGGTGGGTCGTGAGAGGCTCGAACTCCCGACATCTTCGGTGTAAACGAAGCGCTCTACCAACTGAGCTAACGACCCGTGAGGCGTTGTCTATCCAAAGCCTCAGGCAGGTGCAAGGGGGGCTGTCACACTTTTTTCCGAATTCTGTCTGGCGCTGGTTTTGGTCCGTTCGCAGGGTTAAACAGCAATGCACAGATCGATCAGATAGACTGAGGTAGAGCATTCATCGAAGGGGGAATGGTGGGTCGTGAGAGGCTCGAACTCCCGACATCTTCGGTGTAAACGAAGCGCTCTACCAACTGAGCTAACGACCCGTGAGGCGCGGTTTATCCAAACCTTTGGGGCGCTGCAAGGGGCGTTTTGCATTTCGGTGACAAAAAGTTTCGCCGCCCAAGCCAGCGCCAGAGTTGGCGCTACTTCAACTCCTCAAAACTCTGCTGCATCTCTGCCACCATCGCGGTGATCTGCTCACCCCAAATATCGGCCCCCGCAACCGATGTTTCGTCCAGCCCGACTGAGGTCAGATAGCCCTGATAAAGCGGATGGCGCATCGCTGTTAACAACGCCTCTTCCAACTGGGCGACCACATCATCAGGCGTATCACGATGCACGGCAAAGCCCCGCACGGTCGATAGCGCCAGATCGACCCCCAGCTCCTGCCCGGTTGGGATGTTGGGCAGCTGGGACATGCGATCCTCAGCCAGAACGATCAGCGGGCAAAGGCTACCGCCTTCCAGCTGGGCGCCGGCCTCACCGTAGTTAAGCACCGCAACCTGTACCGCGCCGTCCACCACGGCCTGCGCCAGGGTGGCGCCGCCTGAGTAGACCAACAGCTGAGGCATGGTGCTGTTGCTGCGTTGGGCGAACAACTTGGCCGTAACCTCATCAACGCCGCGCAGTTGCGTGACGCCATAGGTCAGGCTGTCCGTCTGCTGTGCCGCGATCAGCGCGGCGCCATCGTCAAAGGCGCCGCAACGCGCCATCAGGATCTGCGGATCGTCGGTTCCCCGGGCAATGGCTCGCAGATCGCCAACCCCGACATCGCTGAGGCCCAGAGCAATTGCGGTGGCATGACCGCTGGTGAAGGTCAGCAGCGTATGGCCATCAGCGGCCTGAGACATCATATAGGCCAGCGCCGCAGCGCCACCTTTGCCGGGCCGGTTCACCACCACCATATCGGTGTGCAGCTCCCGCCGTCCCCGCAGCATCATCATCCGTGTGGTCACATCGGTGCCGCCCCCGGCGCCGGAATGGGTGACAACCTCAATCGTGCGTTCAGGATAATGCTGCGCCCAGGCTTCTTGCGGATGAGACAGGAGGTTGCCGGCAAATCCACCCAGCACCACCGAAGCGCCGATGCAGATCTTCGTGAACACTTTCATTGCGTCTATCCCTCTGAAGTCTCATCCCACGACAGCCAATGCCGCCACCCGTTCCTTGGGACCTAGCCTTGGAGGATTGGCAAACCAGCATTTTTTCACTTCTCACATTTATACTCGCCTAAGGCGAGTCATTTCAAGTCATTGCAATGCATGCATTATTTTACGCAAGCCAAGGGAGTGAGGAAAGAAATGTATATTGCCCATCGGGCAAGATGATGTCGGGCTGGTGGATGCAAGAAAAAGGCGCTCAACCCGGGTTGGGGAGCGCCTTTTGAGATCATGAGATCACGGAAAAGATGGTGGGTGATAAGAGATTTGAACTCCTGACATCTTCGATGTGAACGAAGCGCTCTACCACTGAGCTAATCCCCCGAAGGCGCGTCTTCTAGCGTCACTCCGCGGCTTCGGCAAGCGGTTCCGGATCGGTGGTTTCTTCCTTGATGGTCTGCCGCACTTTACAGGTCATCACCCGGGCGCTGGACAGTTTTTTCATCCGGTTGACGCGGATCTTACCCAGTGGCTGTAGGTTCAGCTCACGCCCTTCGGCCAGCGCCTCACCAAGGATCTGCAATGCGGCTTCGATGGTTGGTTTCGCATCGCGTTTCTTAACGCCGGTGCGCTCCACGATCATTTCGATCAGTTCAACTTTCTTCAGCTCACCCAGATCCGACACAGGAACCGATTCCTGTACCACCACGGCCTCTGGCGCGTCTGCGGCTGGGGTTGCTGCGGAGCTGGACTTGCGGGTTTTCGGAAGGGTCGATTTGGCCGCAGATTTGCGGGTTGTCTTGGCCGCGGTGCTGCGTGTGGCGGTACTGCGTGTGGTCTTGCTCGTCTTTGTGCTCGTGCGTGTCATGAGATGCCTCTGCGCCGATTTTTATCGTTTTATTGTTGCCCATCTATTCACAAATCACCGGAAAAAGCCAGAGAAGCCACCTGATTTGCCCGGAAATTAATGAAATTGTTGCCAAATCCGACACAAAGACGCGGCCATAGCATCCGCGCTGTTGCCGACTATCGTCCGTTACTGGCGCCACAAATGAAAACGCCCCGGCTGTCGACCGGGGGCGTTTTTGTCTCAATCAACCGATCAGGATCAGTGCGCGGTGGCGCCGGGTCCTGATTTATCCTTCAGCGCAGCGGCTGCGGCGGCTTCTTCAGCGGCCTCGTCCCATTCAATCGCTTCGGGCGTGTCGGTCAGCGCCAGCTTCAGCACTTCGGTCACATGGGTCACCGGGATGATCTTCAGCCCGTCTTTCACGTTGTCGGGAATATCTGCCAGATCTTTTTCGTTCTCTTCAGGGATGAGAACGGTTTTGATCCCGCCGCGCAGGGCGGCCAGCAGTTTTTCCTTCAGACCACCGATGGGCATGGCGTTGCCGCGCAGGCTGACCTCACCTGTCATGGCAATGTCTTTGCGCACCGGAATGCCGGTCAGCACCGAAACGATCGAAGTCACCATGGCCAGACCGGCCGAGGGGCCGTCTTTGGGTGTTGCGCCATCGGGCACGTGCACGTGGATGTCCCACTTTTCGAACTGCGGCGGTTTCACACCGATCTGCGGCGCCACCGAACGCACGTAAGACGAAGCCGCATCAATCGACTCCTTCATCACGTCGCCCAGCTTACCGGTGGTCTTCATCCGACCTTTGCCCGGCAGTTTCAGCGCCTCGATGTGCAGCAGATCACCACCGACCGAGGTATAGGCCAGACCGGTGACAACACCAACTTGATCCTCCTTCTCGGCCAAACCGTAGCGGAACTTCTTCACGCCCAGGAAGTCATCGATATTTTCGGCATCCACCTTGATCGACTGCGCTTCGCCTTTGACGATCTTGGTGATCGCCTTCCGCGCCATTTTGCCGACCTCACGTTCCATGTTCCGCACGCCCGCTTCGCGGGTGTAGTGGCGGACCACTTCGGTCAGGGCGCTGTCATCCACCTCGAACTCATCTTTCTTGAGGCCGTGGTTTTTAACCTGCTTGGGCACGAGGTGCTGTTTGGCAATTTCGATCTTTTCGTCTTCGGTGTAGCCAGCCAGCGGGATGATCTCCATCCGGTCCAGCAGCGGACCCGGCATGTTGTAGCTGTTCGAGGTGGTCAGGAACATCACGTTCGACAGGTCATATTCGACCTCAAGATAGTGATCGACAAAGGTGCCGTTCTGTTCCGGATCCAACACTTCCAGCATGGCCGATGCGGGATCGCCACGGAAGTCCTGGCCCATCTTATCAATCTCATCCAAGAGGATCAGCGGGTTCGTGGTTTTCGCCTTTTTCAGCGCCTGAATGATCTTACCGGGCATGGAGCCGATATAGGTCCGGCGGTGACCGCGGATTTCGGATTCATCGCGCACGCCGCCAAGGCTGATGCGGATAAACTCGCGCCCCGTTGCCTTGGCAACAGATTTACCCAGCGAGGTTTTACCAACACCCGGAGGACCAACAAGGCACAGGATCGGGCCTTTGAGTTTCTGGCTGCGCTGCTGCACGGCAAGATATTCAACAATCCGCTCTTTGACCTTCTCAAGACCGTAATGATCTTTGTCCAGAATGTCCTGCGCGCGGCCCAGGTCTTTCTTGACCCGTGACTTCACACCCCACGGGATCGACAGGATCCAGTCGAGGTAGTTGCGCACAACGGTCGCTTCGGCGCTCATCGGGGACATCGACTTGAGCTTTTTCAGCTCGGCATCGACCTTCTCCTTGGCTTCTTTCGACAGCTTGGTGCCGGCGATTTTCTCTTCCAGCTCGGTGATCTCATTCGAGCCATCCTCACCGTCGCCCAGTTCCTTCTGAATGGCCTTCATCTGCTCATTCAGATAGTATTCGCGCTGCGTGCGCTCCATCTGGGATTTGACGCGGGTTTTGATCTTTTTCTCAACCTGCAGCACGGACATTTCGCCCTGCATCAGGCCATAGACCTTCTCCAGCCGTTCGCTGACGCTGAGGGTTTCCAGAAGCTCCTGCTTCTGGGCCACTTCGATGCCAAGGTGGCCGGCAACCAGATCAGCCAGCTTGGCCGGATCGGAGGTTTCCGAAACTGTGACAAGCGCTTCTTCGGGGATGTTTTTCTTGACCTTGGCGTAGCGTTCAAACTCCGCACCGACGGTGCGCAGCAGCGCCTCGATGGTCGCAACGTCGCCCGGGATCTCGTTCAGATACTCGGCGCGCGCTTCAAAGAAGTCATCATTTTCAATGTATTCCGTGATTTTCACACGGGCCTGACCTTCGACCAGCACCTTCACGGTGCCATCGGGCAGTTTCAGCAGCTGCAGCACATTGGCCAGCACGCCGCTTTTGTAGATACCATCGGTTTGAGGATCGTCTTCGGCCGGGTCGACCTGACTGGACAGCAGAATCTGCTTGTCGTCCTGCATCACCTCTTCCAGCGCGCGGACCGATTTATCGCGTCCGACGAAAAGCGGCACGATCATGTGTGGGAACACAACGATGTCGCGCAGCGGCAGAACTGGATAGGATGCGTTGAGTGGCTCTTGCATAGGGTTTCCTTGTTCTTGGCAAAAAGGCACTGGCCCCACATTTGGCAGCCGCGGCCTTCTCCGTTTCCTGCGATTTAATCTGGGGAGCGTCGCTCCGATTTCAACCGCATGGTCTTCTCCCGAATTCAATTTGCCGTGGGCGGCAAGGATGAGCAAGGCGCGAAATCGCCTGTGCCCCCTTTTGTTGGAAGCACAGGCGCAAATTTCAGGCCAAGTTAGAGGGATGTCGCGGTATTTTGCGACAAGGTCCATCCATCCGTTGCATCACGCGGCCTCAGGCTGTCCGGTGATTGAACGGTCAACCCCTTTCAGGATCGCATTAACGGCCTGCTGGATGACCGCCAGATGTGCCTCAACCTCATCATGGAACCCATCAAGGCGGCCAACGATGTTATCCAAACCCTTGGCACTGTCCCGCAGCATCCCTGCCTCAACCCGGCAGGCAATGCGGATGGTCGACAGGCCCAGGATCATCCGGCGCAGAAACTCGGTGCGGCGCTGGATGGTCAATGCGGACTGGATGCCGTGCAACACCGCCTCAAGCGACTGTTTCTTGTAGTCATTGCGCAGCCGGTTCAGTGTGCGGGTTTCTTCGGACTTTGAAGTCTTGCCACCAAGGCAGCCCTCTTTTTCGAAGTTCACGCAAAGCTCCTCCATCAGGTGGGAGGCGCAGAGCATGAAGAAGGAGTTCTGATCGCGGGAAACCTCCCACAGACCCTCATATTCTTCTACGACATGCAGCGTCTTTAGGTGGTTCTGAATATCGCGCAGCATCAGATCGTAGTTTTTGGCGATCTCATTGATGGTTGAGCGCCCCACCGGCAGTTTGGCCGCGAAGATCTTCATATTCGCCGTCAGCAGCGCCGCATTGTGGAACTTCTCGGACAAGAGGTTCAGCTCATGGCGCAGCTTGGCTGCATTGTCCGAAATGGTGTTGATGTTTGACAGGTCCGCAAACTGGGGTTTGTGCATCACGACCCGACGTGCCTCAAACTCCTGATGGATGGCATGGGCCTGGAACATCGCATAGGTCGGGAAGCCAAGTTCTTTGATCCGCTCCATCAGGCGCAGAGCGCTGTCTTCTGGTGACAGATCTTCGGCTTTTTCCGCGTCCAGCGCTTCGCGGTAGAGATCCTGTACCCCATCCAGCAGCGGGCTGGAGGGTTTCAGGCGCACAGACAAATAGCCGCCGCCCTCAATTGGCGAGGCGATCGCGAAGACCCAGTAATATTTGCCTTCTTTTGTCTTGTTCTTAACGTAAGCGCCGACAGGGGATCCCTGTTTCAGACCGTTCCACAACAGCCAGAACACCGCCTTGGGCATTTCGCTATGACGAATGATCTTATGCGGCGCGCCCTGCAATTCGCTGCCGGCAAACCCCGCGACGCGCACGAAGATCTCATTATAGGCTTCAATCACCCCGCGCCCATCGGTGCGCGAGAAGAAAAGTTCATCAATTCCAGATGTTTCTTCGACATTCACTTCGGCAACTGTCCGTGCTGATGCGGCAGCATGGACAGCATCGTGATCCGCTGAAAAAGGATCTGACGAAATCCGGTTCATCGCAAAAATCCGTTCTGCTTCAGCTGCTGAAAGGGGTCCTTCACTCCTGCCCGCGACAGCAGGTTCGTTTCCGGTCACAGGCAGCTGAACCAACCGGAAGGACGACTCTTGATCGCCATTAATGAAACGGTCATCCGGAGGGGACTTTTAGAGCGCAAACCACTCCCAGCAGTGCCTTTGACAGACGTCAAATTTTGGTGACATTCCGGCATGGGAGCGAAGCCCCTGATTTTGTTGACTTTGCAACACAATCGCGCTGACAGCGACCGCATCAGGCTGCGACAAAATTGATCAGAAAAATCGGAAAAATCCCTTTAACCACAAAGGTATATGGATTTCACATCTTTATGTGCAATCACCCTGGCACGGGCGCGGAAAAGGTCAGTCAATCACCACGATATGACGCCGCAATGGCACGAAATGCACCAGCGCGACCAGCCCTTCCAGCAAGGCAAACAGTTGCAGAACCGGCAGTGCGGTATTGAGGTAGCTGGTTAGCAAAACAAGGGCAATCGCCAGACGCAACGCACCGGTAAAACGGCCCATCTCCTGCGTGGAATTGCGCCAGCGCCACAGCGCCCAGCCGCAGCCCAGCAGGCCAACCAGCTGCGCCAGCATCAGGCTAAGGTTTGATACGGCAAACCCATCCGCAACGCCCTGCGGCGCGCCAAGGCCCGCAAGGGCAACAAGGTAGTGCTGATTGATCACAGGCACAACCAACGGCGCAAGGATCACCAGATCCATTGCGCAGATCAAACGGACCATCCGGCCATAGATATATCTGGAAACCATCAACCGCCCCTCAACTCTGCCCCGATCATTGCACCTTATGCGCTATCGAGACAACAGAAATGTAGGTTAAAGGCGTTCAATGTCCCCGTTGGCCCGGGTCTCATGGAAGTCTTTCTGGAAGGCCTCAAAGGTGCCGGCGGCAATGGCATCGCGCATGCCCTGCATCAGCTCCTGGAAGTAATGCAGGTTGTGCCAGGTCAGCAGCATGCCCGAGATCATCTCCTGGCTGCGATAGACGTGGTGCAGATAGGCGCGGGAATAGTTGCTGCAGGCCGGGCAGCTGCACTGTTCATCCAAGGGGCGCGGATCGTCCTGATGGCGGGCGTTCTTGATATTGACCACGCCATGCCGGGTGAAGGCCTGACCGGTGCGCCCCGACCGGGACGGCAGCACACAGTCCATCATGTCGATGCCACGGGCCACAGCCCCCACGATGTCATCAGGTTTGCCGACGCCCATCAGATAGCGCGGCTTGTCCTCGGGCAGCATGTCCGGTGCGAAATCAAGGCAACCGAACATGTTCTCCTGCCCCTCCCCCACGGCAAGGCCGCCAACGGCATAGCCGTCAAAACCAATCTCACGCAGGGCCTCAGCGCTTTCCTGACGGAAATCCTGTTCCAGCCCACCCTGCTGAATGCCAAACAGCGCATGGCCCGGACGATCCCCAAAGGCATCGCGCGACCGCTGCGCCCACCGCATCGACATGCGCATGGATTTGGCAATGGTATCGCGATCCGCAGGCAGCGCCGGGCATTCGTCGAAACACATCACAATGTCTGACCCCAGCAGACGCTGGATCTCCATCGAGCGTTCCGGCGTCAACTCATGACGCGAACCATCGATGTGGGATTTGAAGGTCACGCCCTTCTCGGTCAGCTTGCGCAGACCGGCCAGCGACATCACCTGAAACCCGCCCGAGTCCGTCAGGATCGGCTTGTCCCAGTTCATGAACTTATGCAGCCCGCCAAGCGCATCGATCCGTTCCGCCGTAGGACGCAGCATCAGGTGGTAGGTGTTGCCCAGCAGAATGTCTGCACCGGTCGCAGCAACGCTCTCGGGCATCATCGCCTTCACAGTTGCAGCGGTTCCAACCGGCATGAAGGCTGGCGTGCGGATATCGCCCCGCGTGGTATGGATCACCCCGGTTCGGGCCTTACCATCCTGACCCAGCTTTTCGAAAGAAAACTTCTCGCTCATGCCACATCTCATTTGTTGCTGATCTGCCCTTGGGGGCCAATTCGGCGCTGCTTAGCCTTTCCCCCTCTGGAAGGCAAAGGCGGAATTGCTTATCTAGAAAGCGAATTTGCCAAAGGGAATAGTCTAAAATGGACAACGTGTTTCTTGATTTTATTGTAAATAGCCCGATGACGGTGATCTGGCTACTGATCGCCCTGTTCATCATTGCCGTCATATTCAAAGGCGTGCGCATAGTGCCGCAGTCGCAGAAGTTTGTGGTTGAACGGTTTGGCCGGCTGCATTCGGTTCTGGGGCCGGGCATCAACGTGATTGTGCCTTTCCTGGATAAGGTGGCGCATCAGATCTCGATCCTGGAGCGCCAGCTGCCCAACGCCAGCCAGGACGCCATCACCAAGGACAACGTTCTGGTTCAGATCGACACCTCGGTGTTCTACCGCATTCTGGAGCCGGAAAAGACCGTTTACCGGATCCGCGACGTTGATGGTGCAATTTCCACCACAGTTGCTGGTATCGTGCGGGCCGAGATTGGTAAAATGGACCTCGATGAGGTGCAATCGAACCGGGCGCAGCTGATCAATCAGATCCAGACGCTGGTTGAGGATGCAGTGGATGACTGGGGCATTGAAGTGACCCGCGCCGAGATCCTGGATGTGAACCTTGATCAGGCCACCCGCGATGCGATGCTGCAGCAGCTGAACGCCGAACGGGCCCGCCGGGCACAAGTGACGGAGGCGGAGGGCGAAAAGCGTTCGGTCGAACTGGCCGCAGACGCGGAGCTGTATGCCGCGGAACAAAACGCCAAGGCGCGTCGGATTGAGGCCGAAGCCGAAGCCTATGCAACCGAAGTGGTGGCCAAGGCGATCCGTGAAAACGGGATTGAGGCGGCGCAGTATCAGGTGGCGTTGAAACAGGTGGAATCGCTGAACACGCTGGGCGCGGGTGAAGGCAAACAAACCATTGTTGTGCCCGCCCATGCGCTGGAAGCCTTTGGCGATGCCTTCAAACTGCTGAAAGGAAGCAAATAATGTCCGTGTTTGAGATCTGGTGGGTCTGGTTGGCCGTGGCACTGGGCCTCGGCATCGCCGAGATTTTCCTGCCCGGTTCGATCTTTCTGGGCTTTGCGGCAGGCGCGGCGCTGACCGCACCGTTGGCGGCGTGGGGCGGGCTGAGTGTACCGCAGCTTGCCGTCGCCTTTGCGGTTCTGTCGCTCATCGCCTGGTTTGTCATGCGACGCGTGTTTGGCTTCCGCCAGTCGGGCCGCAAGGTTTTTGACAACGACATCAACGACTAAGGCAATGCCTATCACTCTCCTCAGGGCGACACTTCGCCCTGAGGAGATTTGCGGCGCCAGCTATGGACCTTCACGTCTCAAAACCTTATATCTTCGCTCAGGTTAACATGGACGGACGTCATGAACGATAATGCTGAACCGCTTGAAGGCACCCCGCTGATTGCCCCCTCCAGCGTCTCTCACCCTCTGTATGACAAAGTGGTTGAGGCCTGCCGGACCGTCTATGACCCTGAAATTCCGGTCAATATTTACGATCTGGGCCTGATCTACACGATCAACATCTCTGACGACAATCGCGTGTCGATCATCATGACGCTGACCGCGCCGGGCTGCCCCGTTGCCGGTGAAATGCCGGGCTGGGTTGTCGATGCGGTTGAACCGATGGACGGCGTGCAACACGTTGAGGTCGACCTGACCTGGGAACCGCCCTGGGGCATGGAAATGATGAGCGACGAAGCGCGGCTGGAACTGGGGTTTATGTAACGCCACCCACGCTGCACCGCGTCACGATATCAAAGCAGGTCTTCGGGCCTGCTTTTCTTTTGGGAAGCCGATTTCGACTTCCTCACCACAAAGAAGCCAAAATAAGCTTCTCTTGACCAAAGAAGCCAAATATGGCTTCTTATAGTCATGACACAGGACTCCCAGAATATTGCCGTGCTGACGGGCGATCTGATCCGATCCTCGGATCTGACGCCTGACCAACAGCAACAGGCGCTGGACAATCTGCGCGTCACTGCGATCCAGATCGGCAGCTGGCCGGGGGTCGAGGCGGCCTTTGGCCTGCGCGGTGGTGACGGCTGGCAGCTGGTACTGTCATGCGCGGAATTTGGCCTGCGCGCCGCCCTCACCCTGCGCGCCAGCCTGCGCAGTCTGGGCAAGGCCCATGACAGCCGCATTGCCATCGCCAATGGCGCAGACGCCCTGCCCCCTGACGGCAATCCCAACGCCGCGATCGGCCCGGTCTACGTGGCCTCTGGCCGATTGCTTGAAACAATGAAAGACGAAGAAAGCCTGCGTTGGGGCGCCGCGTCCTTAGGCGCTGCGACCCTGCTGGCGGATCACATCAGCCGTGACTGGACAGAGGCACAGGCGCGGGCCTTAGCGCAGCAACTGCCACCCGGCGCGCCAAAACGCGCCGATATTGCCAAGGCGTTGGGCGTCAGCCGGCAATCGGTCAACAGATCGCTTTGGTCTGCGGGCTATCCGGCCTTGTCAGAGGCATTGGAAATGATTGAAACTGACACGTCTTTATTCTGAACAGAGCCTTTTGATGTTTGAAACTTTTGCCGCGCTGCTGTTTGCGCATGTCCTTGCAGATTTCGTCCTGCAAACACGTTGGATGGTGGCGCGAAAACGCCAGGTTGGTGTGCTTTTGCTGCATGCTGTTCTGGTGCTGCTGACCGCTCAGCTGAGCCTGGGTCATGTCACCGCCTGGCCACTGCTGGCGCTGGCCGCCGCCCATCTGATCATCGACGCGGTCAAAACCTATGGCGGTTTTAACGGGCTGACCGGGTTCCTCTGCGATCAACTGGCACATCTGGCCACACTTGTTCTGGTCGCCACTCTGGTGCCCGGCCTGTGGGCCAGCGGGTTCTGGGCCACACAGCCCCTGCTGCCGCCGCTAATGTCCATCATGGCGGGCGCTGTTCTAGCCACCCGCGCCGGTGGTTTCGCCACGGCCCTGCTGATGCGCGATCATGAGGTCTCAGACACCCCCGAAGACGAAGGCCTGCCCGGCGGCGGCGCCACCATCGGCCTTTTGGAACGTGGCCTCATTTACCTCTTGGTGCTGATCGGCGAAACCGGCGGCATCGGCTTTCTGGTTGCGGCGAAATCGATCCTGCGCTTTGGCACTGTTTCGGGCGATCGCAAAGCCACCGAATATGTCATCATCGGCACTTTGTTCAGTTTCGGCTGGGCCCTGATCATCGCGATTGCAGTTCAAAACCTGTTGATCCATCTGCCACCGCTTGAGATCGTCCCCAAACCAACCTAAATAGAGGGGACCAACGCGCAACAGTTCCCCCAAAGGACCTTGATATGTTCTCCATCCCCGGCAAACAGGCCGTGAGCCTGACCCCGAAAGCCGCTGCACAGATTGCCAAGCTGATGGAGAAAGACGGCCATCAGGGGCTGCGGATCGGCGTCAAGAAAGGCGGCTGCGCGGGTATGGAATACACCATGGATTACGCCGAAACCATCGATCCCAATGATGAGATCGTGGAACAGGACGGTGCCCGGGTGATGATCGCCCCGATGGCGCAGATGTTCCTTTTCGGGACTGAGATCGACTATGAGGTCTCGCTGCTGGAAGCTGGGTTCAAGTTCAACAACCCGAACGTGACCGAAGCCTGCGGCTGTGGTGAATCGATCAAATTCGCCGGAATGTGACCCGCCAAGCGGCTGATTTCCCCCCTCCCCCTTGCGCTTTGCTAGGCTGTTGGTGCAACTGACAGTCATCACGTATGTGCGTGCAAATCGGATTTTGAGGGAGTGGATGACATGCGCCGCAAACTGGCCGCTGGCAATTGGAAAATGAACGGGCTGTCGGCCCAGCTTGATCAGTTGGACGCGCTGACCGCCGCCCACCCTGCCCCCGCTGTTGACCTGATGATCTGCCCGCCTGCCACACTTGTTGGCGCGGCCGCCGCACAGGTCGGCAACAAACCCCTGATGATTGGCGGGCAGGACTGCCACCCGGCGGCCTCGGGCGCGCACACTGGTGATGTTTCTGCCGAAATGCTGGTTGATGCCGGCGCCAAGGCGGTGATCCTGGGTCATTCAGAGCGCCGCGAAGACCACGGCGAAAGCGATGAGCTGATCCGTCAGAAAGCCCGCGCCGCCCATGAGGCCGGGTTGATCACCGTGATCTGTGTGGGCGAGTCGCTGGAACAGCGCGAAGCCTCCAACACATTGGACATCATCGGCGGCCAGCTGGCGACATCGATCCCCGACAATTCGACCGGCGAAAACCTTGTCGTCGCTTATGAGCCGATCTGGGCCATCGGCACCGGCAAAATCCCCACATTGGATCAGATCGGCGAAGTGCATGATTTCATCCGTGGCCAGCTGGAACGCCGCTTTGGCGCTGGTGTCGGCCGCTCCACCCGGTTGCTTTATGGCGGTTCAGTGAAACCCGGCAACGCTGCGGAGATTTTTGCGGTCTCCAACGTGGACGGCGCATTGGTTGGCGGCGCCAGCCTGAAAGCGGCAGACTTCACCGGCATCATCGCCGCATTGGAAGCCTCTGCCTGAACCTCTGATCACAATGCTGCGCGTTCCCCCTCTGGGCCGTTGACGCGCAGCATGACCGGCCCCTAGGCTCATCCGATGCCTAGAGGACCCGATGACCGCCACGTCTGACCACGACCAGCTTTATTCCAAACATGCTCCGCGCTGGCACCAGCGGCTGGGCAAGTTGGGCTACACCCGTGCCTACGATCACCTCATGGCGCAGTTGCCCCCGCTGCCTGATCAGGCACGGGTTCTTGATATCGGCACCGGCTCCGGCGCCTTTGCAGCCAGTTTTGCCAAACAGGCGCCTGCCAATTGCCAGCTGACCCTCGCCGATCCCAATCCCGAGATGCGCCGTGAAGCCGCCGCACAGTCTCAGGACTGGCCGCAGACCGTGCAGATCAAAGATGCCAGGCTTGGCGATCGGCTGGGTCAATATGACGTCCTCCTCTGCGCCCATGTGCTGGAGCATCTGGAGATAACCCCGGCGCTCCGCTGGCTGCACCAGAGCCTTGCCCCCGGGGGCAGCTTTGTGCTGGCCCTGTCGCGGCCGCATTGGTGTACGGCGCTTATTCGCTGGCGGTGGGGGCACCGGGCCTATCGGCCGGATCAGGCGCGGGATCACCTGGCTGCCGCTGGCTTCGGGGATATTCAGCTGATCCCCTTCCCCTCAGGCCCGCCATATCGCACCAGCCACGGCTACATCGCGCGGCGCTGACAGCTTTCAACGTTCCCCAAATACTCAAAATGAAAACGGCGCCTCTGAGGGCGCCGCTTCGGTTCTTTCAGTGATCTCAACAGATCTATTTGGTGATGATCTCCGGCCCCATAAAGTGGTTGGGCAGGAAGGTTGAGATCGCCGGGATATAGGTCACCATGATCAGGAAGACGAAGAGCACGGCCAGGAAGGGCAACGCCGCCCGTACAACCCGCATCATCGGCATCCCTGCCACGCCCGAGGTTACGAAGAGGTTCAGACCAACCGGCGGGGTGATCATGCCGATTTCCATGTTGACCACCATGATGATGCCCAGATGGATCGGGTCGATGCCCAGCTCGATCGCGATCGGGAACACCAGCGGCGCCACGATCACCAGGAGGCCCGAGGGCTCCATGAACTGACCACCGATCAGCAGGATCACGTTCACGATCACCAGGAACATCACCGGACCCAGACCAGCATCCAGCATGGCCGAGGCCAGTTGTTGCGGGATCTGTTCATCGGTCAGCACGTGTTTCAGGATCAGCGCGTTGGCGATGATGAACATCAACGTCACGGTCAGCTTGCCCGCCTCAAACAGCGTGTTCTTGGTGTCGCGGTGGAAAAAGGCCGTGATCAGTGCAACCGGCTTTTGCAGCAGCGTCAGGTTCTTTTCCCCTTCGGGACGGCTGAGCGGCCCCATGTCACGATAGACAAAGCTGGAAATCAGGAAGGCGTAGACAGCTGCAACGGCCGCGGCTTCGGTCGGGGTGAAGATACCGCCGTAGATACCGCCCAGAATGATCACGATCAGGAACAGACCCCAGACCGCATCCAGACCTGAGGCAAAGACCTCACCCCAGCCCAGCCAGTCACCTTTCGGCAAGTTCTTCACACGCGCGATCACATAGATGGTGATCATCAGCATCGAACCCGCCATCAGGCCCGGGATCACACCCGCCAGGAACATCCGGCCAACGGACACCTCAACAGCCGAGGCATAAACCACCATCACGATCGACGGTGGGATCAGGATGCCCAGGGTCCCTGCGTTGGCAATCACACCGGCGGCGAAGTCCTTGGAATAGCCCACCTGCCGCATGCCTGCGATCACGATGGAGCCGATGGCAACCACCGTCGCCGGGGACGAGCCGGAGAGCGCGGCAAACAGCATACAGGCAAAGACGCCCGCAATCGCCAGACCACCAGGGAAATGCCCCACAATAGCGATGGAGAAACGGATGATCCGCTTGGCCACACCACCGGTCGACATGAAGCTTGAGGCGAGGATGAAGAAGGGGATCGCCAGCAGCGTATAGTGCCCGGCCATCGCCTGGAACATGGTCTGCGCGATAGACGCCAGAGAGGTATCGCTCAGCACCAACAGGAAGATGATCGAAGAAAAGCCCAGCGAGATTGCGATCGGCACACCGATCAGCAACAGGCCAATGATCATCGAAAAGAGAAAAACAACTTCCATCTGACTTAGTCCTCTGCGTTCTGGTGGCGGACTTCGTCGACCGCGTCTTCGGCTTCGTGGCTGACGATGAGGCTTTCCTGCTCACCGCGGATCAGGCGCAGGGTGGCCTGCACAAAGCGGAACAGCAGCAGCGCCGCGCCGATGGGCAGCATCACATAGGGGATGAAACGCGGCAGTTTCTCATAGGCTTCACCCTGATTGAAAATCGGCTCGATAAAGCGCAGCCATTCAACCATGTAGATGTCGCCCACCTCATACCAGGCCTGATCCCGGCTGTTGGCAAAGCCGGTCGGGAACCAGCGCCCCGTGGTGGCGTCAAAACCGGCAAACGGCGCCCAATAGTCCCAGGCCCCCTTCATCAGCAGAAAGGCATAGGCCAGACAGATAGCCGCCGCGACAAAACCCAATACCCGGCGCAGCGCTGGCGGCACTGCGTTCAAAACAGCATCCACACCCAGATGCGCGGTCACCTTGACCGCATAGCTCATGCCAAACAGAACCAGCCAAGCAAACAGAAACGCAGTTGCCTCCAGCCCCCAGATCAAACCAGTGTTGAACCCATAGCGCAGCACCACATTGATGAAGGTGATGATGGTCATCAGCCCCAGAATGATGGCGATAAAGGTTTCTTCGAACTCGTGTACGAACCGCGAGAAAGCAGTTTTCGGTTCATAGTGTCCCGACATGTCCCGCCCCCTTTTTAGGAATTTCGGATATAGAAAACCCGGCCCGAAAAGGCGGACCGGGTTTCCCGATTGCAGAAAAGCTTAGTGCTTGGCGTTGATCGCCTGCGCGGCGGCGATGTTGTCTGCGCCAACGTCACCTTCGAACTGGGTCCAAACCGGCTTCATCGCCTCAACCCATGCTGCGCGCTGCTCGTCGTTCAGCGAGCGGACAACGCCACCAGCTTCGATCACCGATTCTTTGGCGGCTGCGTTCACAGCGGTCGACTCGGCGTTACGCAGGGTGGTCACTTCGCTGATGATGGTGCCCAGCTGGTCACGTACATCGTCAGGCAGCGAGTCCCAGAAATCGGTCGAGGTCACAACCAGATAGTCGATGATACCGTGGTTGGTCTCGGTGGTGCCGTCCTGCACTTCGAAGAACTTCTTGCCGTAGATGTTGGACCAGGTGTTTTCCTGACCATCCACAACGCCGGTCTGCAGCGCGCCGTACACTTCCGAGAAGGCCATCGGCTGCGGGCTGCCACCCAGAGCGGCCATCTGTGCTTTCAGCACTTCCGAGTTTTGAACGCGGAACTTCAGGCCAGCAGCGTCGGTCGGCATTTCCAGCGGCTTGTTGGCCGACATCTGCTTCATGCCATTGTGCCAGAAGGCCAGGCCCAGCAGGCCACGGCGGGTCATCGATTCTTTCATCGCCTGACCGGTTTCGGAGTTCTGGAACTCATCAACCGCGTCGATGTTTTTGAACATGAACGGCAGGTCGAAGATGCGGAACTGTTTGGTGAATTGCTCAAACTTCGACAGCGACGGTGCGGCCAGCTGAACGTCGCCCTGCAGCATCGCTTCCAGAACCTGGTTGTCGTTGTAAAGCGTCGAGTTCGGGAAAACCTCCATACAGGCTTTGCCGTTCATCTCTTCGTTCACACGTTTTTCCAGCAGCGAGGCAGCAATGCCTTTCGGGTGCTTGTCGGTGTTGGTCACGTGGCTGAACTTGATGACGATTTCGCCGTCGTCACAGGCGCCCGAGGCCATAACGGCCGATGCGGACACGGTCAGGGCCATTGCGGCCGCGGCGGTGGTCAGAAATTTCATAATGTCTCCTCCCGAGAGATCATTTGTTTCTTTGGCGCCCCCTCCGGGCGCAGCGATGACAGAGTTTCCAATCTGTGAAACCGGCTCAAGGAAAAGCGACGCGAAGTTCAAAATATGACATAAGGCACTGGAAATAAGTGTTTTTCATCGCGCGTATCGTCTGTGCAGCCGCGCCCCTTCACAAAACTGTGCGATTTCCCGCACAGGGCGCTGGCAGGCTTGTGCGGAATTTCGCACACCCTTGCCGGGGACCAATGATTCCTCACTGCTTATCAAATCGGCGCAAATTTCGCCCAATTGCCGCCGATCAATGCACATTTGTCTGGACAGACTCAGCCGAGACGCGTTGTTCTGGCGCATCGTTTTGCAGACCGGCACCGCCACCGGTCAGGAGGATTGGGATGAGTTTTGAAAGTTGGGGCAGCTACGCGATGGCCTGTTTGGTCCTGTCGCTTATTCCCGGACCCAGTGTGTTGCTGATCATCGGTCAAGCGCTCTCCCTTGGGATGCGCGGTGCGATGGCTTGTCTTGCCGGTGCATTGCTGGGTGGTTTGGGGCTGATCCTAGGGGCGCTGGCAGGTCTGGGCGCTGTCTTGGCCAGCTCTGCCGTTCTGTTTCAGGCGATCAAATGGGCCGGCATTGCCTATCTACTGTGGCTTGGCGTCACCCAGCTGCGTCTGGCCCGGCGCACCAAGGCGGTCCCGAGCGATGCGCCTGCCCCGCAGTCCGTCAAAGGCAGCTTTCGCTCCGGCTTCCTGACCGCCCTGCTCAATCCAAAATCACTGGTGTTCTATCTGGCCTTCCTGTCGCAGTTTCTGGATCCGGCCCACAGCACTTGGATCAGCTATGTTCAGCTGATTGTGACCTCCATCGTGATCGCCGGAATTTCGTTGCTGGCCTATGCGCTGCTGGCGGAACGGCTGCGCCAGCGCCTGACCAGCCCCACCGCCCAACGCCAAATCAAAATGGCCACCGGCGGCCTGTATCTAGGCGGCGGTGCCTTGATGGCGGCCAGCAGGTAGTCGTTACAGGTCCTCCACGCGGCCGATGATCACCAGGAGGCGCTTCACTTCGATCCGTTTCATTCGAACGGTCAGCCCCTCGGCGGGCAGTGGGGCAAAACGGCCGCGCACCGGGTCTGCGATGATGCCCAGCTCGACGCTGAATTGATCCGGCGTCGGGTATTTGCGCCGACAGGGCGCACCAAAGGCACAGCGCCAGGGCTGCGTTGTCACGATGTTGCTTTTCGCCAGCAGCGGCTGCCCCACCTTCAGCGCACTATCGCAACGCATCTCAACAAAGCCGGTGTCATCCTCGGCCAGCCGCATCCGCACGCTGAAACGATGCCAGCCGCCCAAGTCCTTTGCGGACACGCAGGTTGTGCCCAAAAACGTCACCCCACGCCGCGCGTCTAACTCCACCTCAAACAAGGGGTTTTGTGACAGCCGGCTGCCATACCACCGGGCGAGGGAAACTTTTGCCGGGCTGCCACTGGCAATGAAGTCCGGATCGACCCAGAAATCGAAGGTCAGCAGGTAGCGTTGGCCAACCTTAAAATCCAGCTCCTGCTGCCAGATCTGGTTTTTGGCGATGACGGACCGGGTGGTGCGGGTGGCACAGTCGCTGGGGCCAGCCGCATCCCGATGTTTGGAACAATCGCCAGGCTTGGCGTGAAAGATCACCTGATCCCAAGAAAACTGCGGCAGTCGGGCGGAGCGGTCGGAAATTTCGAAATGCAGGTTCAGCCAGTCTGGCGTTGTGCGAGTGACCTCGGGCGCTTCGGCCTCTGCCAGGTTTGGCACGGACGCCGGGGCAAGCGCGGTGTTTGCCGCCAGACAGGCCGACAGACCAAAACAGGCCGCGATTGCCAGTGCCGCTGGACGCAGGTTCTTTGCGAAGAAAAAACATGTCATTGGACAGACCTCCTCTGCGCTGATCAGATCAGCGGTGGTCCACCCCTCTGTGTTGTCGCAGTGCCGAACATTCACCCCTTGTTCGATCTGGTCTGGCGCTGCGACCTCCCCTAGTTGCTCATTCAGCTGGCGTTGTTGCGGCGACCGGCCCACGGGGGAACGGCACCATTTTCAACGCGTCTTCGTCGTATAGTTTCCAGCGCAGGCATTTGAGCGAGTCGATGAAACCGATCTTCTCGGACTGGATCAACCCAGCATCCTCCAACGCCTGATGCGCCGCTTTCAGTTTGTATCCCGGGATCTTGGCATAGAGGTGGTGCAGATCGTGATAGGCAATGTTCATTGTGACCAGATCCGCCAATGGCCCCCAATCCAGAACCGATGATCCCTCAAGCGCTGCGGTTTCAAAATCCAGCCCCGGCTTCACCCCCCAATGCACATTTTCAAAATTGTGCACGCAGTAAGGGATCAATGCGCCCCCCGCGCAGGCGATATAGACCGCGGCGTACCAGACCGCGATGCCCGCCCAGCCCGCATAGGCCCAGATGGCCAGGTTGAAGAGGAAGAACAGCACATTGTGCAGCAACAACTCCCCTAACCCAGTTTTCAATGCCGCCAAGGGGAAGCGCCGCAGGATCACCCAGAACACAAACGGCCCCACAAGGATCAGCGTGATCGGGCTGCGATAGGCCCGGTACCAAAGGCGGCGGAACCAGCTGGCCTCCTGCCATTCTTTGACGGTCATCACGTAGATCTCAAAGGTGTCGCGCCGGTCCAGATCGGCAACATGGGCGTGGTGCTGATTGTGGATATAACGGGTCGCCTGATAGGGCGTCATCGCGATGGGGGAAATCAGTGTCCCCAAAATATCGTTCATCCGGTCGGTGCTGAAAAAGGCCCGGTGCAGGCAATCATGCTGGATCATATAGATCCGCAGCGCCGTTGCAGTGGTCAACAGAACAGCCGGGATCAGGATCAGCCAGGTCCCGATCGCATTCAACGCGGTGATCAGGGCCAGCAAGAATAATAGGAAGGTCGCGCCAAACTCAATCCATGCACGGCGGTCATCGGCCTGCATGAAAGGACGGGACACACGTCGAATCTCTGCGCCATTACGGGCCATAACACTAACTCCTAAACCAATACCTAAAGATACGCCGTGAGCGCAGTTGCAATCAAGTCTCGCCCCACAACCCGGTTTCGGCTGTCATAATCTTCAGCGAAAATCTTCTGGTTTGACGCCGTAGCGGGCCAGTTTGTCATAGAAGGTTTTGCGCGGCAGCTTCAGCGCCTGAGCCGCGTTTGAGGCCCGCCCTTCCGCCCGGCGCAGCGCCGCGATCAGCAAGGATCGCTCAACCCGCGCCATTTGTTCGGCAAGGCCCAGTTCGGTTTCAGCGTCATCCTCGGTGCTGCCTTCGCCCAGCACAAACCGCATCGCAGCGCTCATCAGGGCGCGGGCGTTGCCCGGCCAGTCGCGCGTCATCAGGGACGATATGACCTCAGGTGAGACCTCAGGGGGTTCCAGACCGGATTGTTCCGCCGCTTGGGCGACATAATGTCGAAACAGCACCGGAATATCCTCCGGCCGTTCCTTGAGGGAGGGAATGCGCACCATCATCACCTCAACCCGGTAGTAAATCTCCGCCTGCAAGAGGCCCTGTTCAACCGCTTGGCTCAGATCCTGGGTGGAACCTGCAATCAGGCGCACGCCACCTGCTTCCAGCGCGTCAATCAGCGCGATCTGGGCATCCGCAGCCAGCCCGCCAATGTCATCCAAAAACAGCGTGCCGCCCTGCGCGGCCTCCAAAGCCTCAGCCAAGGCAGCACGATCCAACGCGGGGGCTGCACGTTTCACGAAGGGGCCTTTGGCGTTTGGCGAACAGAGGTGAATAACCTCGGCAACCTTGTAGATCCCCGACCCCGGTGCACCGTTCACCAGGACATCTGTGCCCGCCCGCGCCGCCAGCCGTGCCCGGGCACGCAAAACCTCAGACAGGTCGGACTGGCCATAAAGCATCCGCGCAGCCGCATCACCGGTTTCCAACTGCGCCTTCATCCGCCGGTTTTCCAACACCAAGGCGCGGGTTTTCAGCGCCCGTTCCAATGCCGCCAGCAGATCGGCCGAGGCACAGGGTTTTTCCAGAAACCCAAAGGCCCCGTTTCGCATGGCTTTGACGGCCATGGGAATGTCACCTTCGCCCGTCAGCAGGATCACCGGCAGCTCAGCATCGGTGTCTTGGGTGTAGTCCAGCAGGTGGAACCCATCGCGCCCCGGCATCCGGATATCCGACAGCACAACGCCGTCAAAGTCCGGGCCTATATGATCCTTGGCCTCAATGAACGATCCCATGCTCAGGGGCGTCAGATCCGCAAGTTCCAGCGTCTGCGCCAAGGCATCACGCACGGCGGCGTCATCATCGACCAGCAGAACCTTGCGAATGGTCAAAGCCTCGCTCATGCAACCGCCTCCTCTGTCCATGGCTCCAGCTCCACGGTGAACATCGCCCCCGTTGCAGCGTTGCTGCCGCGGATTTTCCCGCCGAAGCTCTGCACCAAACCGTAAGAAATCGAAAGCCCCAATCCCATGCCTTCGGAACTGCCCACTGTTTTGGTGGAATAGAAAGGTTCAAACACCTTATCGGGTTCTTTGATGCCGGGCCCGATATCGCGCACGGTGACCGAGAGCGGGTTGGCAGGGTTGATGACGATCTGCACCAGCCGCTCCTCCTGATCCATCATGGCATCTGCGGCGTTGTTGATGAGGTTGACCAGAACCTGCGTCAGGCGCACATCCCCTGCCCGCACCCAAAGCGGGCTGCCAGCAAGCGCGGGATCCCAATCAAGACGCACAAAATCCGCTTTCAACCGGGCCTCGGTCAGTTCCACGGCGGTGTTCACCACCTGCACCAGATCCACCTTGCTGACCGGTTCGCTTTCATTGCGGGCAAAGGCGCGCAGGTTTTTGATGATGCGGGCCATCCGCACCGCCATATCCGCAATACGCGAAAGGTTTTCCTCGGCCCTTTCGGGTTTGCCCCGCGCCATGAAAGCATTGCCGTTTTCAGCATATTGGCGGATCGCCATCAGGGGCTGGTTCAGCTCATGGCTGATCCCGGCAGACATTTGGCCCAGCGCGGACAGTTTGCCGGCCTGAACCAGATCATCCTGCGCTTTTTTCAGCGCGACCTCGGCGGCCACCCGTTCGGCAACCTCGCGGCGCAGGGTTTCGTTGGTTTGGGACAGCTCGGCTGTGCGCTCCTCCACCCGGCTTTCAAGGATCACATTGGCCTGCGCCAGCGCCCGCCGTCGTTCGGTTGCCAGAAACGACAGCGCACCAAAGGCCAGAAACACCGCCGCCACCGCTGCGGCCTGTAGCCCCGCCAGCCGCCGGGCTGGGTCCACATCGATCAAGGCTTCGGCCATCATGCTGATCGCGGGCAGATCCTGCGCCAGATGCAATCCACGTGCAGGCACATAGGCGGACCAGTTGGTCAGCCACAGTTCATACCCGCCAACCAGTCGCACCCCAAAGGTGGTTGAGGCCCCATCCGGCGGGATCAGCTGCCCGTCCTGCTGGCGCCGCCAATAAAGCAGTTCGGACCGGTTGGTGATAAACACCTCACCGCCTGCATTGGTGAAAAAGATCGACGGGCGTGCGCCGCGCCATTCCTCTTCGATACGGTCAATATCGGCAACGACAACCAGCGTACCCTGCACCTTGCCCGATGGGCTGAACACAGGGGCTGCAAAGGAATAGATCCGTTTACCGGTGTCCAGAACGCCATGCGCCTCACCCATCGCCCCTTGCCGGGCGCGCCGCACATGCACCTCGGTCGAAACATCGCCGGCCATCACGCCATTGGCGGACACCACCACCTGCCCACGATGATCGACCAACACCAGATCCAGAGCGGCGGTTTTGTCTGCCGCTTCCAGCAGGTGCGCCTCCGCCTGACCAACGCCTGCGCCGGCCAAAACCGAACGCACCACGGGATGGTCGGCCGTCAGCACCGCTAGCTGCTGATACCGCTGCAGCTGCCCAGTCAGCCGGTCGGTGGCCAGTGCCAGATCGACCCGGCCGCGCTGCGCCAGCTGGCCCAGCGCCTGCACATAGCCATAGCGCCACACGCCACCGGCAATCACCGCAACGGACAACAGGAACAACAGGATCACCGCCACACGGCGCAGGGTTGCAGTCTTCATGGTGGCAAACCTAACGCGGGCGGGCTTGCAAAGACCAGAGGGGATGGACTAGCTGGTGCCATGAAAAGACTGAGCCAATCGCCAACCGATCCCGCCTTTGTTCAAAACCCTTACCCGTTTTACGACCGCGCCCGGGCCGAAGGGTCCCTGGTGTTCTGGGAAGAGTACAACATGCCCTGTGCCACCAGCTATGCGGTGACCATGGCGCTGTTCAAGGACCGCCGGTTTGGTCGTGAATGCCCGCCTGAATTTGCCCCTGACATTCCCGATCGGCTGCGCCCGTTTTATGACATCGAAGCCCATTCGATGCTGGAACTGGATGGGGCGCGCCACAAACGGCTGCGGTCTTTGGTGCTGCGCGCCTTCACCTCGCGCCGGATTGCCGGGCTGGGGCCTGAGATTGAGGCGCTGTGTCATCAGCTGATTGATGCTTTCCCGGAAGGTGGCTGTGACCTGTTGCAGGCCTATTGCACCCATGTGCCCGTGGTGGTGATCTGTCGCCTGCTGGGGGTGCCTGAGGCGATGGCCGATGATCTGCTGAAATGGTCTAACTCAATGGTGTCGATGTATCAGGCGCGGCGCACCCGTGAAATCGAAGATGCGGCGATGCAGGCCTCAACCGATTTCCGCAACTTCATGATCTCTTACATCGATCAGCGGCGCAGCGAACCGGGCGACGACCTGATCACCAGCCTGATCGAAGCCGAAGAAGGCGGCGAAAAGCTCAGCACGGATGAGCTGATCACCACCTGTATCCTGCTGCTCAACGCAGGTCATGAGGCCACGGTACATTCACTGGGTCTGGCGGTCAAAACCCTGCTGGAGCAAGGCACCGACACAAGCTACCTCTCTGAAGACCAAATTGATGGCACCATTGAGGAAAGCCTGCGCTTTGACCCGCCGCTGCATATGTTCACCCGCTACGCCTATGAGGAGGTTGAGGTTGCCGGCCACACTTTCCAGCGCGGCGATCAGGTGGCCCTGCTGCTGGGGGCGGCAAACCGGGACCCGGGCAAATGGGAAGATCCGCAGGTCTTCAACCCGGGTCGCCCTGTCGCAACCAATGTCGCCTTTGGCAGCGGAGTGCATTTCTGCGTTGGGGCACCGCTGGCCCGGTTGGAGATGAAAATCGCCATGCCGATCCTGTTTGACCGCCTGCCAAACCTGGCCCTGGACGGCGCGCCGCAGTATGGCGATGTGTATCATTTCCACGGGCTTTCGGCCCTGCAGGTCAAATACTAACGCTACGTCAATGCGTTATCATCAGGGGCTGTCGAGCCCCCTGATTTTCCAACCCCTCCTTAGGCATACATTTGCATACCGCCTTCTGGCCATCTTGCTTTTGGTTACAAAAAATTTTTTTCTCACCCCAAATGAGTGTGTAACTTTTGCCTGAGATTCGGTGATGTCCTTTTTCCGAACCCGCCACCGCCCGATGTTGCTGTGCGCCGCCCTTGCTGTCGCCTTGCTGGCCCTGGCCCACAGTACGATGCCATCCGCTTACGTCTGGCATATTGCCGCTGCTTTTGCGGTGGCGATGAACCTCAACTACGTGATCGAAGCCATAGCCCGGCAAAAGTTTGTCCGCACGGAGATCTGGTTCGCCGTTGGCGTCACAGCCCTTGCGCTGATCGGTCTGTTCACCACGCCGCTGTTGGTGATTGCCGCGCTGTTGTTGCACGCGGTCTGGGATGTGGCCAAACACCTAGGCATCGGGGTGCCGTTTTCCAGCCAGTTCACCCTGGGGTGTTTTGCGGTCTGCCTGGCCTATAGCGGGGCCTTGCTGTTTCACTGGGTCGGCCTGACCTGATCACGCCTATACGGCGACCCGTCGTCACAGTGTGACAGGCTGCCCGGTTGCCCAATCTGATGATCTATCGCTTGATGCCGGTGACCCCAATCACTCAAGGCTCACCGATGACCGCTGCCCTGTCCTACTTCCAATCTCGTCAGAAGCTATTGGCCTTTCTAGGCACACTTTACGTGGTCTTCCTTCTATTGTCGCATTGGCAACTGCCCAAGGCCCATGTCTGGTGGATCGCAGGCGTCTTCTCGATCATCATGAACTTCGTCTACATCAAAGAGGCGCGCGCATTGCGCCAGTTTGTATGTGTTGAAGCGCTGATCGCCACCTTGCTGATCGTTTTGTCGGTCCTTGGGGCGCTGTGGTATCCGCCGCTGGTGATCGCGGCGATCTTTGGTCATGGCTGCTGGGACATTGCCAAACATCTTGGCGCGGGGGTGCCGTTCCTCAGCTGGTACACGCTCAGTTGTTTTGCGGTCGACACCCTCTATAGCGGCGCCTTGTTGCTTTATTGGATCAGCTGAGCAGAACGCTCAGCGATCCAGATGCCCCATGTCGCGATCAGGGTCGATCTGATCGCGCAGGCGCTTTTTCAACTCTTTCGCCTCCGGGAAGCCGCCGTCGCGCTTTCGCTCCCACAAGAGATACCCGTCGACCCGCACCTCATAGGTGCCGCCATAACCAGGCAACAGGGTCACGCCGCCCAGATCCTCACCAAAGCTTTGCAACAGTTCCTGCGCCATCCAGCCGGCCCGCAGCAGCCAATTGCAGCCGGTGCAATACTCAATCGTGACCAGTGGTTTTTGCGCGCTCACAGCGGCAGCTCCGTGGTGGATTTGATTTCTTCCATCGACAAGAGCGCGGTGACGTTATGCACCTTCACCTCAGAAATAAGCGCCTGATAGAACACATCATAGGCGCGGGCATTTTGCACCCGAACCTTGAGGATGTAGTCAATATCGCCCGCCAGCCTGTGGGCCTCCTGCACTTCGGGGCGATTGCGCAGCGCGGTCAGGAACTTCTGCTGCCACTCCGCCTCATGCTCTGAGGTGCGGATCAGCACAAAAAAACAGGCGTCAAAGCCCAGCTTCTCAGCATCCAGCACGACCGTTTGCTGCCCCATGACACCGGCTTCGCGCATCTTGCGGATACGATTCCACACAGGCGTCTTGGACGAGCCTACTTTCTTAGCGATTTCATCCAAAGATTGACCTGCATCGCGCTGCAGCTCAGCCAGGATTTTCCGATCGGTCTGGTCCAGGCGAACCGTCATTTCGCTGCCCTCCGCAATTTCAGAACGTTGTTATCGTTTTCGCACAAGCGCACTGGATACAGTCCTTATTTGTTCCAGCACATAGCGCATTGAGGGGAATATTTTCTATATATCACCTCAAGTCAACCAGAGGAGAAGGCCAAGATGCCCCGCCCTTTTAAGCCAAAAGTCATCACCGCGAACGCCCTGCTGGAAGGGGACGTCGTCTATTTCACTGCAAATGACGAGTGGTCGCGCGAGATGTGTCAGGCTGAGGTGCTGGAAGATCAGGCCCATGCTGAACTGCGTTTGATCGAAGCGTCGCGCCAACAGGCCGAGATTGTCGGTGCCTATCTGGCCGACGTGAAACCGGGCGACAATGGCCCTGAACCCACCCACTTCCGTGAGGACTTCCGCCGCACCGGCCCGTCCAACTACTTCCACGGCAAACAGGCAGAGGCCAGCTGATGTATCGCTATAACGACTTTGATGACGCCTTTCTGGCTGAACGTAACGCGCAGTTCCGCGCCCAGGTGGAGCGCCGCATCGAAGGCGCGCTGACCGAGGAAGAGTTCCGTCCGCTGCGCCTGATGAACGGTCTCTATCTGCAGCTGCACGCCTATATGCTGCGGGTGGCTATTCCCTATGGCACCCTGTCCAGTGCACAGATGCGCCAGCTGGCGCTGATCGCGGACAAGTGGGATAAGGGCTACGGCCACTTCACCACCCGTCAGAACATTCAGTACAACTGGCCGAAACTGCCGGATGTGCCGGATATCCTCGACAGCCTGGGTGAGGTGCAGCTGCACGCGATCCAGACCTCGGGCAACACCATCCGTAACGTGACCGCGGACCATTTCGCGGGCGCGGCGGCGGATGAGATCGCAGATCCCCGCCCCGTGGCTGAACTGATCCGCCAGTGGTCCACCGACCACCCGGAATTCCAGTTCCTGCCGCGCAAATTCAAGATCGCCATCACCGGCTCCCCCAACGACCGCGCCGTGACCAAGGCGCATGACATTGGCCTGCGCATGGTCGAACAAAACGGCGAAGCTGGTTTTGAGGTCATCGTTGGCGGCGGCCTGGGCCGTACCCCTGTTGTGGGCAAGGTCATGCGGGACTTCCTTCCGCAGGCCGACCTGCTGCCTTATCTGGAGGCTATCGTGTCGGTCTACAACACGCTGGGTCGCCGCGATAACAAATACAAAGCCCGCATCAAGATCACCGTGAATGAAAACGGCATCGATGAGGTGCGCGCCCGCGTTGAGAAACGGTTCGACGAAATCCGCCCGCTGTTCAAAGGCGTGGATCAGGAAATGCTGGCCGATATCGAAGCGCATTTCGCCGCCCCCGCCTTTGTGAACAAAGACGTGGCACCATATGAGCTGGCCTACACCAACGATCCGGTGTTCCGCTCCTGGGCGGATACCAACCTGTCGGCGCATAAGGCTGAGGGCTATGCGATCGTTTCGATCTCAGTCAAAGCGCACGGTCAGACCCCGGGCGACGCTACCAGCGATCAGATGCGTCTGATGGCCGATCTGGCTGAGAAATACGGCCACGGTGAGCTGCGCATCAGCCATGAGCAGAACGTGATCCTGCCGCATGTGCATATGGCCGATCTGCCAGCCCTGCACGCGGCGCTGAAGGAACAGGGTCTGGGCACCGCCAACATCGGGCTGATCAGCGATATCATCGCCTGCCCCGGTATGGACTATTGCGCGCTGGCAACCGCCCGCTCAATCCCGGTGGCCCAGCAGATTGCCGAACGGTTTGATGAGTTGAAGCTGGAACATGACATTGGTCCGCTGAAGATCAAAATCTCGGGCTGCATCAACGCCTGTGGCCACCACCACGTGGGTCACATCGGCATTCTGGGCCTCGACCGTGCGGGTGTGGAAAACTACCAGATCACCCTTGGCGGCGACGGCACCGAAGATGCGGTGATCGGCCAGCGGATTGGTGCGGGTTTCGCCTACGACTCGGTTGTGGGGGCGATTGAGACCATCATCCAGATCTATCTGGAGCAGCGCCAGGACGAGAGCGAAACCTTCCTTGATGCCTACCGCCGTCTGGGGCCGGATCCGTTCAAGGCCGCGCTCTACCCAGAGGTGGCCAAGAAAAATGCCGCTTGAGGCGCCTCTTCAGGCAGTGGCGGAACGGGTTGACCACCTGAACCGCCGCTACCAGCACCACGCGGCCAGCACGGTGCTGAAGCGGGCGATGACGGACCCTCAGGTGGGTCGCATCGCCATGGTGTCCTCATTTGGCGCGGAAAGCGTCGTTCTGTTGCATTTGGTTGCGGTGGTAGATCCCACCACGCCGGTTCTGTTTATCGACACGCAGATGCTGTTTCCTGAAACGCTGGACTATCAGCAAGAGGTGGCACATCGGCTGGGCCTGACCGACGTGCGGGTGATCCGCGCGGCCGAGGATGAAGTCGCCAGCGAAGACCCCTATGGCGCGCTACACCTCAGCAACACCGATGCCTGCTGTGACCTGCGCAAGACGCGGCCCTTGGAAAAGGCACTCAGCGGTTTTGATGCCTGGATCACCGGGCGCAAACGGTTTCAGGCCGGATCACGCGCGGCGCTGGAGTTCTTTGAGAACGAAGAAGACAAGCGGATCAAGGTGAACCCGCTGGCGCATTGGGAAAAATCGGATGTTCAGGACTACCTGATCAACAACCGTCTGCCGAAACACCCGCTGATCGCGCAGGGCTACCCTTCGATCGGTTGCCGCCCCTGCACCTCGAAGGTGAAACCGGGCGAAGATGAACGGGCCGGCCGCTGGCGCGGCACCCAGAAAGAAGAATGCGGCATCCACATGGTGGATGGCAAAATGGTAAGAATTGGAGCGCAACAATGAGCGTGATCGTCACCGATACCGGCTTTGCGGCCGATGACTGGACCGGCCCCATCGCTGAGCTGGAAAACCTGGATAACGCCATCGCGGTGGATCTGACCTCGGACGCGGATACATCAGTCCTGGCCGATCATCTGGACCGGCTGCAACTGATCCGGGTCGACTTCCCCAGCTTTGCCGATGGCCGTGGGTTCACCCTGGCGCGTGAATTGCGCCTGATGGGCTATCAGGGCCGTCTGCGGGCCAAGGGGCATGTGATCTCGGATCAATATGCGATGGCACGCCGCACCGGCTTTGATGAGGTGGAAATCTCCCAAGAGCTGGCCACCCGCCAACCCGAAGGGGAATGGAAGTTCCGCGCCGACTGGCGGGCCAACAATTACCAAAGCCGCCTGCGGGCCGGCTAGCCTAGGGTAAATCCTAATCGTTGAGGAAATACTGAACGAAATAAGGCAATTTCCTCCCTTTCAACTGACCTAAATCAAAGCTATCTGAAGGATGCCGGATTAAGCACCGGCCAGAGCCATTATGACCGAGATGACACCCGTGACCGATGCTGCCGCCGCCAAGGCCCCCAAAGTGCCCGCCCTCCCCGATGCTCAGACCGTAACCGAGGTCAAGCATTGGACTGATCGCCTGTTTTCGTTCCGCTGCACGCGCCCTGCGTCGCTGCGGTTCCGTTCGGGTGAATTTGTGATGATCGGCCTGATGGGGGATGTGAACCCCAAGACCGGCAAGCAAAAACCGCTGCTGCGCGCCTATTCCATTGCCTCCCCCTCCTGGGATGAAGAGATGGAGTTCTATTCGATCAAGGTGCAGGATGGTCCGCTGACCTCCAAGCTGCAGCACATCAAGGTTGGCGATGAGATTATTCTGCGCCCGAAACCCGTTGGCACGCTGGTGCATGACGCGCTGATCCCGGGCAAGCGGATCTGGTTCTTTGCCACCGGCACCGGCTTTGCGCCCTTTGCGTCACTGCTGCGCGAACCTGAGACCTATGAAAAGTTTGATGAGGTGATCATCACCCACACCTGCCGCGAAGTGGGTGAACTGACCTATGGCCGTGAGCTGATCGAAGGTCTGAAAGAAGACGAGCTGCTCAATGAGGTGATCGGCGAAGGCTTCTGGAAGAAGATCAAATACTACCCCACCACAACGCGCGAAGAGAGCCCCAAAATGGGCCGTATCACCGACCTGATGCGCTCGGGCGAAGCCTTTGAGGAACTGGGCGTTCCGCCGCTGAACCCCGACACCGACCGCGCCATGATCTGCGGCAACCTCGCGTTCAACCTGGAACTCAAGGATCTGTTTGAAAACACCTACGGTCTGGAAGAAGGCGCCAATTCCAAACCTGCGCACTTCGTGGTGGAAAAAGCATTCCTCGACTGATCTGAACACAGATCGAGACATTAAAGCCGGGCCGAAAGGTCCGGCTTTTTGCGTCTTTGCCTTTGCGTTTACCGCACCATGGGCAGCTTTACCTTGACCAGAGCCCGGCGCGCCTCACATCCTCTGTTTGTATTTCATGTCAGGGTATCGCGATGGACAGTTTCTCAGCCCTCAAGTTTTTCGGCGCTTTGTTTGCAATCATGAACCCGATTTCAAACCTGCCGATCTTCCTCAGCACCACCGAAGGCGCCAGTGCCGCACAGCGCAGCGCCATTGCCCTGCGGGTGGTGATCTACTGTTTTGTGATGGGTACAGCCTTTGCGATGATGGGCCATGCAGCGCTTGGCTTTTTCGGCATCTCAATTGATGATTTTCGTGTCGCCGGCGGGCTGGTTGTGCTGTTGATCGGCCTGAAGATGCTGAACGGCAACGACAGCAGCGCCCATCACGGCACCGAAGAGGAAAAGCAAAACTTCCCCGATGCCGATGCGGTGGCCTTTTACCCGCTGACCTTTCCGATCCTTGTCGGTCCCGGCACCATCACAACGCTGATCCTCTATCGCCAGCAGGCCGACAGCACCCAAGACCTGATCGCCTACGCGCTGATTTTCGCAGCGGTGCTAGCCTCGATCGGCGTGGCCTTTGCCCTCTCGGGGCGGTTGGCCGGTTATCTGTCGCAAACGGGTCGGGTGATCATGACGCGGCTCATGGGCATGATCCTGGCAGCCATCGCGGTTGAGATGATCACCTCAGGCCTGTCTGTTTTGCTGCCCGGGCTTGCAGGCAGCGCAGGATAACCCCCGCGCCGCCCAGTGCTTCGCTTGCGCAGTAGCGCGTTAAAGGCCCAGCTGCTGACGCGCTGCGGCCAATGCGCTGGCCAGCAGCTCAGGATTATCCTTCGCCGCAGACAGGGATTGCGTCAGGGCGTTGCGCGCCAGCGGGTTCAGGTCGGAAGCTTTGATGAACTCAACCGCCTTATCAAAATCAAATCCCGCTACGCTGAACAGATCCGCGCCGGTTGGCGCCACCAACTCGGCCGCACTTTCGGTCACCGTTTCCACAGCTTCGCTGACCTCTTCCTGCGCCTGCGTGGCCATGTCACCCGCCGCAGTCGCCACATCCTCAGCAAACTCCTGCACGGCCTCGCTGTCTACCGCCTCACTCACCTGTTCCAGCGCTTCGACGGCCTCAGTTGCGCCCGCCTCAACGGCCTCGACCGCCTCTGTCACCTGTTCCGTTACCTGCTCAGCCACATCCGCGGCCACGTCGTTAACCACCTGCTCAACTGAGTCGCCTGTTGAGTCGCCTGCCGCCGGCGCTTCTGCTTCTTCAACAGGGGCAGCTTCTTCAACCACCGGCGCCTCAGGCACAGCAACGGGGGTCACCGCAACCGGCTCAGGCGTTTCGCCACCGCTCAGCGCCAAGTACCCCACAACCACGATCAGACCCGCTGCGGCCACGCCAACTGCATAATTCATAACTCTATCCCTTTCCTGCGCAGCGGTTCCGCCACCGCGCCTCATCCCCTGCAATGAAGCGCCGCAACGCAGAACAAACTAGGGGGAAAAGCCCCGGATTTGCCGCAAAACCGGCTATTTGCCGCTTGAAGATTCCCTATGGGGGGGATAGGTTTGGGCCTCAAATTCGCCAACGATTGAAGGATTGATCCCATAGCTCGCAGACCGCATAACGCGCCCCCGACACGCGACACCGGCCCCCGGACCAACGAGCGCATCCGCGCGCCCGAAGTACGCCTGATTGGTGCAGAAGGTGAAAATGTCGGCGTCGTCTCGCCCGCCAAAGCCATGGCCATGGCCGAAGAGGCAGGTCTTGATCTGGTGGAAATCTCGCCCAACGCGAAGCCCCCCGTCTGCAAAATCATGGACTATGGTAAGTTCAAATACGAACAGCAGAAACGGGAATCGGAAGCCCGCAAAAAGCAGAAGATCATCGAGGTCAAAGAGGTTAAGTTCCGTCCGAACACCGATACCCATGACTACGACGTCAAAATGCGCAACGTGATCAAGTTCCTGGAAAAAGGCGACAAGGTGAAAGTCACCCTGCGCTTCCGCGGCCGTGAAATGGCCCACCAGAACCTGGGCCGTGAGCTGCTGTTGCGGGTGGCCGAAGACATCAAAGAACTGGGCAAAGTCGAAAACATGCCCAAGATGGAAGGCCGCCAGATGATCATGATGATCGGCCCGCTGAACAAGTAAGCCTGATCCAGTCAGATTTCCGAAACGCCCCTGCCACCACGCGGGGGCGTTTTTTGTTGCCAGACTCGTTTGTGGCCAGCCTTGATTGTCGCCACCGCAGACCATTTATCTGAAGCAGACCATGCAAAGGAGGCCCCCCAT
Organism: Thalassovita sp.; assembly: GCF_963691685.1. GTDB lineage: Bacteria > Pseudomonadota > Alphaproteobacteria > Rhodobacterales > Rhodobacteraceae > Thalassobius. Next base: position 1,601,759 of record NZ_OY829290.1, on the reverse strand, counting down.
GTGGGAAGAACGCTACGCTGGCTCAGCCGACTATGTCTTTGGCACCGCCCCGGCGCAGTTTCTGCGCGATCATCTGGACTATCTGATCGCTGGCCAAAGCGCGCTGGCCGTTGCCGATGGCGAAGGGCGCAATTCGGTCTTTATGGCCGAACGCGGTCTTGAGGTCACCGCGCTGGAGTTTGCCCCGACGGCCCTGGACCGCGCCCGCAGCTTGGCCGCAGAAAAGCAGGTGACAGTGGATTTCCAGAAATGTGACATCCTCAAAGATCCCTGGCCCAAGGCGCAGTATGATATCGTTGCAGGCATATTCATTCAATTCGTCGGCCCCGAAGGCCGTGCGGTACAGTTTGAACGCATGCAGACCGCAACCAAACCCGGCGGTGTGGTGATGCTGCATGGCTACACCCAGAAACAGCTGGAATACGGCACCGGTGGCCCGCCGTTTCTGGAAAACCTCTACACGCCCGAAATGCTGCGTGCTGCTTTCTCCGGCTGGGAGATTGTGACGCTGGAGGCATATGAACGCGAAGTGCAGGAAGGCCGCGGCCATTCCGGCATGTCCGCCCTGATCGATCTGATTGCGCGCAAACCAGGCGGCTGAGCCTTAGGCGTGCTCAGGATTTGAGTATTTCTGGAACATTGAAAGCGCCTTTCATCGTTCCCCAAATACTCCCGCCGGAGGCTCCGACATCAGCAAAGCAAAAGGGCGCCCCGGGATGGAGCGCCCTCCTTTGTTCAATCCTCGCAGCGGCTCAAGCTGCGGCCACGGCGCGTTTGGTCAGCACCTTGATCAGGTTGGCGCGATATTCCGGCGTGCCGTGTAGGTCACTGATCAGCCCATCAGCAGCGACTGAAAGGCCATCCACTGCCTCGGGCGAGAAGTCAGCGGACAGCGCCGCCTCCGCCTCCGCCCAGCGCATCACGCCCTCTTCTGACGCGCCGGTCACGGCAACCCGTACACCATCGGCGTATTTGGCCACAAACACCCCGGTCAGCGCAAAGCGTGACGCGGGTTGTTCAAACTTCTGATAGCTGGCTTTTTCCGGGATCGGGAAGTTGACCGAGGTGATGATCTCCCCCTCGTCCAGCGCGGTGGCGAACATCCCATCAAAGAAGTCATCCGCCGCGATTTCCCGCGCGTTGGTCACCACCGTTGCGCCCGAGGCCAGCACTGCCGACGGGTAACAGGCCGCCGGATCGTTGTTGGCGAGGGACCCGCCCAATGTGCCACGGTTGCGCACCGCCGGATCCCCGATGCCACCCGCCAGATCGGCTAACGCCGCATAGGCACCGCCCTCTGCAGCCACAGTGGCGTGGGTGGTGGCCGCACCGACCGACAGGGTATCACCGTTCTGGCAGACGCCTTTCAGCGCCTCAATGCCCGTAAGGCTCACCAGTTTCGAAGGCGCGTTCAACCGCTGTTTCATCGACGGGATCAACGTCTGGCCACCGGAAAGCGCCAGCGCATCCTCATCCTTCAGCGCTGCAACCGCGTCTTCAACGCTGCCGGGCTGTTCAAAGTCAAAGTTATACATTCTGACTGTCCTTCCTTATTTGACCGACTGCATCGCGTTCCACACACGCGACGGCGACAGCGGCATGTCGATATGCTCCACAGGGTAGCCCCCACGGTGCAGCGCATCAATCACAGCATTGACCAGAGCCGGCGGCGAACCAATGGCGCCTGCCTCCCCGCAGCCCTTCACCCCAAGCGGGTTGTGGGTACAGGGGGTTTGGCAGGAATGATCGACGGTGAAGTTCGGCAGATCATGGGCCCGTGGCATGGCGTAGTCCATGTAGGACCCGCTGAGCAGCTGGCCGTTGTCATCATAGACGCAGTTTTCCAGCATCGCCTGACCCAGACCTTGTGCCAGGCCGCCATGCACCTGGCCTTCGACGATCATCGGGTTGATCACATTGCCGAAATCATCCGCTGCGGTGAAGCCGAGGATATCGATCTTGCCGGTGCCGGGATCCACCTCGACTTCGCAGAAATAAGCGCCCGACGGGTAGGTGAAGTTTGCCGGATCGTAAAACGCCGTTTCCTCCAGGCCCGGTTCGATTTCCTCCAGCGGGTAGTTGTGCGGCACGTAGGCTGCCAGACAGACATCGCCCCAGGCCACGGATTTATCCGTACCTGCAACCGAGAACTGACCGTCCTTCAACTCGATATCCGCATCCGCTGCTTCCATCAGGTGGGCCGCGATCTTCTTGGCCTTGTTGATCACCTTTTCCGCTGCCCGCACCATGGCCGAGCCGCCGACCGCGATCGAACGGGAGCCATAGGTGCCCATGCCCATCGGGGTTTTCGACGTGTCACCGTGGACAATATCTACCTGACTTTCGTCAATGCCGATCATATCCGCGACCACCTGGGCAAAGGTGGTTTCATGCCCCTGTCCGTGACTGTGACTGCCGGTCATCACGGCGATGGATCCGGTTGCGTTCACGCGAACGGTGGCCGATTCATAAAGCCCTGCACGGGCGCCCAGCTGCCCCACAAGGTTCGACGGCGCGATGCCGCAGGCCTCGATATAATGGGCGATGCCGAAGCCGCGCATCTTGCCCTTGGCCTTGCTTTCAGCGGCGCGGGCGTCAAAGCCAGCGTAGTCCGTCAACTCCAGCGCTTTGTCCAGGGTGGCGTGGTAGTTGCCCGTGTCATAGGCCACCGCAACAGGGGTTTCATAGGGGAACTGATCGGGTTTGATGAAGTTCAAACGCCGCAGCTCCGCCGGGTCCATACCCAACTCGCGCGCGGCTTTGTCCACCACCCGCTCCAGCTGGAAAGTTGCCTCAGGGCGCCCTGCCCCACGATAGGCATCCACGGGCACCGTGTTGGTGAAGACCGCCTTCACGTTCACATAGATCAGCGGCGTGGTGTAGTTGCCCGCCATCAATGTGCCATGCAGCCAGGTCGGCACCGAAGGCGCGAAGGTCGACAGGTAAGCGCCCATATTGGCGTAGGTTTCGGTACGGATCGCGGTGAACTTATTGTCCGCATCCAGCGCCAGTTCGATCTTGGTCACATGGTCACGGCCATGAGCGTCCGAGATAAATGCCTCTGAGCGTGAGCAGGTCCATTTCACCGGACGGTTCAGCGCCTTGGCGGCAAAGGTGACAAAAGCCTCTTCCGCGTAGTGGAAGATCTTGGTGCCAAAGCCACCGCCCACGTCAGGCGCAACCACCCGCAGCTTGTGTTCCGGGATACCCAGCACAAAGGCCCCCATCAGCAGGCGGATCACATGCGGGTTCTGTGAGGTGGTGTAGAGCGTGTGCTCGTCATTGGCGCGGTTATAATCCCCCACCGCCACACGGGGCTCCATCGGGTTGGCAACCAGACGGTTGTTGGTCAGCTCCAGCGTGGTGACATGGGCGGCATTTTTGATCGCCTGATCCACCGCATCGCGGTTTTCCTCAACAAACCCCCAATCATAGCAGAGGTTTGAGGTCAGATCGTCATGCACCTTGGTGGCGCCCTCAGCACAGGCAGCTTTCATGTCGATCACGGCTGGCAGCTCAGTAATGTCCACCTCAACCGCTTCGGCCGCATCCCGCGCCAGCTCGGGGCTTTCGGCGATGACAACAGCGATGGGATCACCCACATGGCGAACCTTGCCTTCGGCCAGAATGGGGTGCTTCGGCTCCTGCATCGGGTTGCCTTCGCGGTCGGTCACCTGCCAGCCGCAGGGAATGCCGCCTACCCCTTCGAAATCTTTCGCGGTGAAAACCTTGACCACGCCCTCCATCGCCTCGGCGGCAGAGGCATCGATGCTATTGATCGTGCCATGGGCCACATCCGAGCGCAGGAAATGCGCGTAGGTCTGGTTCACCAGGTTGATATCATCTGTGTAATTGCCGGTTCCGGTCAGGAACCTTACGTCTTCGCGCCGCTTGCTGCTGGCGCCAATGCCTTGATCCTTCGGCATATTATCCTCCCTAGAAACAGTCGGGCCTCCTCCAGCCCTTCTCTTTCAATGTTCTGAAAATACTCAATGAAACCGCGCCAACAGGCGCAGCGGATCTGGGTTTATGACTTATTCAGCCGCAACCGCCGGCACTTCCTGGCCAGAGGCGGCCATGATCGCGCGGACGATGTTGTGATACCCGGTGCAGCGGCAGATATTGCCTTCGAGGTAATCGCGCACCTCGGCCTCGGTGGGTTGCGGGTTTTCTTTCAGCAGGGCAGCTGCAGACATCACCATGCCCGGCGTGCAGAAACCACACTGCAATCCGTGGTAATCCTGAAATGCCTGCTGGATCCGGTTCAATGTGCCATCCGGGGCCGCCTGGCCTTCGATGGTGGCCACCTCTGCACCCGCGGCTTCATGGGCAAACATGGTGCAGCTTTTCACCGCGTTGCCGTTCACATGGACCACACAGGCGCCACATTGGCTGGTGTCACAGCCCACATGGGTGCCGGTCATCCCAAGGGTTTCGCGCAGGAAGGTCGACAGCAAGGTCCGCCCCTCCGCATCGCCCGAAACCGCACGGCCGTTCACCGTCATTTTCACTTCTGTCATCGTGCCCTCCCTAAAGCAGATAATCTTGGTACTTGCGTTGATGATATGGATAGGCGCCAGACTTACGCGCCTAAGACCTTCTTAAACCATCCCTTTTTCTCAGCGGCCTCAGGTTCAGCCCCTTCGGGTGCCTCAGCATCCTCACCGGGGCCTTCCACCGCGTTCTGAAAATTCTCAAAAAACTGGTCGGCCATTTTCTTGGCAAACCCATCGATAATGCGGCTGCCAAGCTGCGCCAGCTTGCCGCCCACCTTGGCCTCCACCTCATAGGTCAGACGGGTGCCGCCGTCGGGCAGATCTTCAAGGTTCACCTTCGCGCCGCCTTTGGCAAAACCCGCGGCACCCCCTTTGCCATCGCCGGTCAAGGTCAGCGCCTGCCCCTCAACCATATCTGAAAAGCTGACGGCACCTTTGAAAGTGGCCTTCACCGGCCCCACCTTTTGCACAACCGTGGCTTCGAACCCCTCTTCCGGGGTGCCGGACATTTCCTTGCAACCGGGCACGCAGGCCTGCAGCACCTCTGGCGACAGCAGCGCTGCCCAGACGGTAGCGCGGTCCGCCTGAATGTCACGGGAATCGGTCAATTGCATCTTTGGCTCCTCCACTTCCGGGGTTAGGCTAAGCGCAAACGGGTCAGATCGGATATGCGACCAAGGGTGTAGATGCCACTGCGGCATGCTCCCCCCTCAGGTTACGACTAAGGCCCACTATACGGTCAATGCCCAATATGGGTAGTCTGACAAAATGCGCTCACCCGGGGCGGTAGGAACAGATCATTCAGCAAGTGAGGGAGAGGAACCTTGCCAGCAGCAGATGTTATAGAGGCGCAGACCATCACCTCGGCCCTTGTCGTGGACGATCATCCGCTGTTTTGTGACGCCCTGGCCATGACGCTGCAGGCCGTGACCAGCGCCACCACGATCCGCGCCACCGACAGTCTGACAACTGCATTGGCCGATATTGAGGCGCAGGGCACCCCGGATATCATCGTTTTGGACCTGAACCTGCCGGATGTGGATGGCTTTGACGGGTTGATCCGCCTGAAAACTGCGGCCCCTGTACCGGTGATTGTGGTGTCTTCCATGAGTGACGCGCGAGTGATCACCTCGGCCTTGCAGGCAGGGGCCGCCGGGTTTGTGCCCAAACACAGCCCGCGCGAGGTGTTCGCGCTGGCCTTTGACGCCATAAAACGGGGTGAAAGGTTTGTGCCAGAAGGCTGTGATCTGATTGATGAAGATCTGCACTCACCCGATGACGCCGCCGCGCGGCTGGCAACATTGACCAATCAGCAGGCGCGGATCCTGCAGCTGATCTGCGAAGGCAAGCTGAACAAACAGATCGCCTTTGATCTGTCCATCGCGGAAACCACGGTCAAAGCCCATGTCACCGCCATCATGCGGAAACTGGGGGTTCAAAGCCGCACGCAGGCGGTGCTGATCGCCAAGGAAACAAGCTTTGCCAATATCTTGCAAGACGAGGCTTAAGCGCGCAGTGTAACATCAGCGTGGTGCGGGGAGGCATGCGGTGAAGGATCAGCAACCAACATCTGGGATCACAGATTGGGGCCAAACGCCCCTGCGCGTTGCGTCTGTCCCCTGTGATACCGCTGCCCCATTGCAGCAGCTTGCCGCCCATCTGGGCGCGGAGCCGATGGAGCTGGTGTTGCTGTTCATCTCACCCGATGCTGATGTGCAGGCATTGGCCCGTGATGTGCCCGTCGCCTTTGGCCAGACACCGATGATCGGCTGCACAACAGCGGGCGAACTGACCGATGCGGGCTACGCCGAGGGTCAGATCGTGGCGATCGGCCTGCCAAAGTCCCTGTTTTGCAACAGAACGCAGCTGATCGAAAACCTCAGCGATGTGGACACCGACGCGCTGGTGCGGCGGATGCTGCGCAACCGCGATGCCCTGCGCCGTGAGGCTGAGGCGTTTCGGCATGAGTTCAACTTCCTGATCGTCGATGGGCTGTCCCAGCGCGAGGATGCCCTGACCGCAGCCCTGTCGCTGGGGCTTGGGCCAGTGCCACTGTTTGGCGGATCGGCAGGGGATGGCGCTGACTTTGGCGCGGCCTTTGTGCTGTGGCAGGGACAGCTCTACCGCAATGCCGCCGTGCTGACCCAGATCCGCAGCCGCTGCCCCGTGCGGGTGTTCAAAAGCGATCATCTGGTGCCCAGTGGCCGCAAAATGGTGGTTACCAGCGCCCGGCCACAGGAACGGCTGGTACAGGAAATCAATGCCGAGCCCGCCGCGCGCGAATATGCCCGCCTGCTGGGCAAGGACCCGGAACAGCTCGACACCTTCACCTTCGCCGCCCATCCCGTGGTGGTGCAGATCGGTGATCAACACCATGTCCGATCTATTCAGCGGGTCGCTGAGAACGGCGATCTGGTGTTCTTTTCCGCAATTGACGAAGGCGTGGTGCTGACGCTTGCGGATTCCCTGCATATGGTGGATCACCTCGAGGCGCAGTTTGCCGATCTGTCCCGTGATGGCGTCCCCGAAGCGATCCTGGCCTGCGATTGCCTGTTGCGGAAACTAGAAGCTGAGCAAAAGCAGATGATCGGGCAGCTGTCTGAGGTGATGGTGCAAAACCGCGTTGTGGGTTTTTCTACCTACGGCGAGCAGTTGAATTCCATGCATGTCAACCAGACCCTGACCGGTGTGGCCTTCTACCCGCCTGACCCGCTGAATGATACAGCGGAGGAGGATCTGGCATGAGCGGCAGCGCCCCCTCAGATGGGTTGATTGACCCGCGTGATCCACTGGAACGGCAGAACGAAAAGCTGCGCAAAATCACCGACGCACTGATGCGGCGGGTCGAACAGGGATCAGACGGGTTGGGCGCGGCCTTTGCGCAGTTTCAGCGCGCCGCCTTGCTGGAAGAAGAGGTCACCGCCCGCACCCGCGAATTGGGCCGCGCGCTTGATCTGCTGAATGCCTCAAACGCACGCCTGGCCGAGGCCAACCGCGAAACCGAAGCCGCGAGGCGCAATCTGACCAATGCGATAGAAACCGTACAGGAAGGCTTTGCCCTCTTCAGCGCGGAGGAGGAACTGGTCCTGTCCAACAGCCGCTTTGGCCTGCATATGCCTGATATCCGGGACAAAATGCAGCCCGGCCTGCGGTTTTCGGACTATGTGGAACTGGTCAGCCGGTCCCAGTTTCTGGCGCTGAGCGAAGGCGAAACCCCGGAAAAATGGGCCGCCCGAAGGATGGAGCGGCATCAGGACCGCCATGTGATCTTTAACGCCCGCATGGTCTGGAACCGCTGGGTTCAGGTCAGTGAGCATCGCACGCCAGATGGCGGCACCGTGATCCTGCAGACCGATGTCACAGACATCATGCGGCTGGAACGGCGTGAGCGTGATCGGATGCTGGACACCCAGGCCAAGCTGATCCGCGCCACACTGGACCATCTGGATCAAGGGGTATGCATCTTTGACGATCAGGCCCGGTTGGTCGGATGGAATCAGCGCGCGGGCGAACTGCTATCCCTGCCGGTGGGCAAATTGCGCATGGGGGCGTCTTTTGCCGCGCTGTTTGAACGGTTCCGCGATGAGGTTCGGTTTTCGGGTGACACGACGGCGGAAACCATTGCCGATTGGGTGCGCATGGCCGCATCGCGCCCTGCCCTCAGCTTTGAAATGCACCACCACAATGGCAGGCTGCTGACCGCCTCAGCACAAGAGATGCCGGACCGCGGTTTTGTGATGTCGTTCAGTGATGTCAGTGCGGAGCGCGCCGCGGTGCAGGCGGTTTATGAGGCCAACGAACGGCTGGAACAGCGGGTGATCGAACGCACGCTGGAGCTGGAGGATGCGTTGAGCGAAGCTGAGCGCGCCAATGCCTCGAAATCCCGATTTGTTGCCGCCGCCAGCCATGATCTGCTGCAGCCCCTGTCCGCCGCAAAACTCTATGTCGGCTCGGCGCTGGCCGAGGCTGGAGATGCCAAAACCCAATCGGTGCTCAGCCGTGCGGGCAATGCGCTGAATGCCGTCGAACATATTCTTGGGGCGCTGCTGGACATTTCAAAACTGGATTCCGGTCAGGCCGGTGTCCATCTGGGTCAGGTTCACCTGGGGCGTATGCTGGCGCAGCTCTGTGATGAACTGGCCCCACAGGCCGAGGCGAAAGGCCTGCATCTGCGGCTGGTCGGCTGCGATGTAACGGTACAAAGCGATGCCACCTATCTGCGGCGCATCCTGCAAAATCTTATCGGCAATGCCGTGCGTTACACCCAGCGGGGCAAGGTGCTGGTTGGGGTGCGGCGTCAGGGCGCCAACCTGCGCGTTGAGGTGCATGACACCGGCCCCGGCATTCCCGCTGACCAGCAAGAGCTGATCTTCAAAGAGTTCCACCGCGGCAGCGGCACATCCTCCGCCGCCGAAGGGTTGGGGCTGGGCCTGGCCATCGTGGATCGGGCCTGTGCGGTGTTGAACCACCCGTTGACCCTGCACTCCGAACCGGGGCGCGGCACCTGTTTCGCGGTTGAGGTGCCGGTGTCAGCCCGTCGCCTGCCCGACGTGCCCGCACCCGCCAAAGGTACCGAACACCCAGCCACCGCCGACACACAGTTGGAGGATATGGTTGTCCTGCTGGTCGAAAAGGATCAGGCCCTGCGCGATGCGCTGTCGACCACGATGGAGCAATGGGGCGTCATTGTCTGGCTCGCAACGGATCTGGACAGCGCCCAGCAGCAGCAAGCCGAGTTTGGCATCGCACCAGATGCTGTCATCGCCGGTCAAACCCTGCGGGACGGCCAAAACGGCGCGGAGCTGATCCAGCACATCCGCCAAGCACATGGCGCCCTGCCCGCCTGCCTGGTGTCAGGCCGCGGCACGGATGCAGATGGCCCGGATGCAGGCGGCCCGGATCAGGCCCAATCGTCCACGGAAACAGCCCCACCGATCACGGTTCTCCACAAACCACTGTCGATCACGGCGCTCCACCACTTTTTGCTGGAAACCTATCAGCAAGTCCAAAGGCGCTGATGCTTTTGGAGGTAGCAGAGGTACACAACCAGCCGAAATGGCGCAAAACCCCACCTTTTGATCTAGAGAAATTCACCCTGTACTAAGGTATAAGATGCGCGAACCCAGCCAAACGGCCTGCGCGCAGCTGCTCAACCGCGCCAAGCCCAGCCTCGGTTCAATGGTATAGATGTCCAAATCGCCACATGGCACAGTTCTTGCGGTTTGGGCATCAGGTAACCAAGTGTCTTTTTTTGAGCCCGAAGCGAAAGTCGCCGCCCCGTGTCGATCGAGCCGAACACAAACAGAAGTGAACAACAGCAGACTCTGCTGTCGCGTCTGCTTGGCCGCACGCCCGCACCGGAACCGCATTTCACCGAAGCCGAACTTTACGCGACCCGCAGCAGCGGCGTGATCCGATTGATCGGCAACCCGCTGTTGCTTGCCGTCCTGGCGGTGATCAGCTTTACCTTGATGACCTTCCTCACCACGCAGGTGGTGAAAGACGTCCGTCAGCTGCGCCAGTCCACCATCGAAGACATCGAATGGTCGCTGAATGAGGCTGAGGTGGAGTTTGTCTCCTACCAATATGCCCTGCGGCAGGCGTTGCACGGATCGTCCAAATCTTTCGTCACGCTACGGCGTGAATTCGATATCCTGCAAAACCGCATCGATGATCTGCGCCTCGGCGCGCTTTATGAACCGCTGCGCGCGGTGCCCGGCTTTGACGACGCGATCAATGAGGTGGCCCGTCACCTTGAGTTCTCATTGCCCGCGTTGCGCAGCCCGGATCAGATCCTGGCCACATCCCTTGTTCGGATGGAAGAACATGCCATCTCCATGGCGCCCCACATGCGGGCGATGGCTGCGGCGGGTCAGGCCAATTTGGACGTTTTGCTGGACCGTCATCAGCTGGCGCTTTCGACCACGCTGAAGGTGATGGGCGGTTTCGGCTTCTTGCTGATGTCCTCGCTCGGGCTTCTGGTCTTTTACTTCAACCGTCTGCGCCGCCAGTCCGAGGCCCGGCGCCGGTCACTGATCGCAGCAGGCAAACGGACCCGCGCGGTGCTGTCCAGTTCACTTGATGCGGTGATCGTCTGTGATGACAACGGCGTCATTCAGGAATTCAACAAGGCCGCCGTCGAGACCTTCGGCTATTCCCGGGAGGAGGCCCTGGGCCAAACCGTTGGGGCGCTGATGGTGCCTGCCGAACAGCTGGACGCCCACAATCGCGGCATGAACCGCGTCAAACACGGTGGCGGCTTCCACATGGTCGGCAAAGGCCGCGTGCGCATGGAAGCCAAACGTGCCGATGGCAGCCTGTTCCCGATCGAAATGGCGCTGCAGAAAAGCGAAAGCCAGGGCCAGCGGCTCTACATCGCCTTTGCCCGCGATATTTCTTACCGCGTCCGCGCCGAACGTGAGCTGATCGAGGCCCGCGATCAGGCCCGTGCCGGCGAAAAGGCCAAATCGCGTTTCCTGGCTGTGATGAGCCATGAGATTCGCACCCCGATGAACGGCATGCTGGGCAATATGTCCCTGTTGCGCGAAACCGCGCTGACCTCCGAACAGGAGGGATATCTGGGCAAGATGGAAACCTCAGGCGATCTGCTGCTCAGCCACGTCAACGACGTGCTGGACATTGCCCGCTATGAGGATGGCAAACCTGTTGTACGCTACCGCCCGACCCGCCTGCGCGAAGTGATCGACAGTGCGGTCGACAGCATGCGCGCCTCGGCCGAGGAACGGGGCAATTCGCTGACGCTGATCTATTCCGGCCCCAAACGGGGCTGGGTCCACAGCGATCCCGGCCGCATTCAACAGATCCTGCTGAACCTCCTGTCCAATGCGATCAAGTTCACCGACAACGGTTCCATCATCGTTGATGTGCGCTGCAAGACCGGCTCAGACCAGGTGGAGATCCACGTCAAGGACGACGGCATCGGCATTGCTGAGCCGGATCTGGACCGAGTGTTTGAGGACTTCTTCACCCAGGATGACAGTTTTGCCCGCAAGACCGAAGGCACCGGTCTGGGCCTTGGCATTGTGCGCCGGATTGCCGATGCCATGGGGGGCGATATCAGCGTGACCAGCACCCTGGGCGAAGGGGCAACCTTCTCCCTCAGGCTGCCGATCCCGGCCTCCGAGCCGCCCGAAGACGCAGAACCGCCTGCCCCCAAGATGGCGGACGCTGTTGAGCAGAACACCACCGACATGCTGAAGGTGCTGGTTGTTGAAGACAATCAGATCAACCGTGATGTGGTGCGCGCCATGCTGACCCGGGAAGGTCACATCGTGGAAGAGGCGCACGACGGCCAATCCGGCGTCGAAAAGGCCAGCGAGAAAGAATTTGACCTGATCCTTATGGACATCTCAATGCCGGTGCTGGACGGACGCGAAGCCACGCGCAAAATCCGCGCGGGCAAAGGGGCCTCTGCCAAAAGCCCGATCGTGGCACTGACCGCTCATGTGCTGCCGGAAAACGTTAGTGAATTCCTTGGCCTCGGCATGCAGGACGTGCTGCCAAAACCGCTGCTGCGCCCGGATCTGCAACGCATTATTCGCGATCATGCCCAAGCCGCCAATCGCGATTCCTGCCCGACCTCCATCCGCGTCAACCAGATGCGCCAATTTGTGGACATGGGCGTCAACAAGGCCCTGCGCGAAAGCGTCGGCGAAGCCTATGACATGCTCCTGGCGCAGATGAGCACTGAGTTGCAGGAGCTGCTGACATGGATGCAGTCCGGCCCGCAGGCCCTCGATGAGGTTGGGGAACGCTGCCATAAATACGCCTCCAGCGCCGCGGTCTTTGGAGCCCTGCCCTTGCAGAAGCTGCTGATTGATCTGGAACATGCCGCCAAAGGTGGCGATGAGGTCGAAGTGGCCCGGCGCCTCGAAGGGCTGCCTGAGATGATGCACAACAGCCTCGGCCAACTGCAAGGCCTGCGCCCGACCGAACTGCGCGTCTGACCAAAATCTGACGCAGTAGCACCCCTGCGCGGCAGCGGCGCAACGTTCTGCTTTTCATCACACAACCAACAGATTGCGGGCTTGGATTGGCCGCCCCCCAGCCCTATAAGCGGCGCGACAGCTTGAGGAGGCCCACATGCGGACCGTAACCATCACCCGCCAGACCGCCGAAACCGAAATCTCGGTCGAGATCAATCTTGACGGCACCGGTCGTTACGACAACCAGACCGGCGTTGGCTTCTTCGATCACATGCTGGACCAGCTGTCGCGCCACTCGCTGATTGATATGACCATCCGCGCCAAAGGCGATTATCACATCGATGATCACCACACGGTGGAGGATACCGGCATCGCGCTGGGTCAGGCGCTGACCGCCGCACTGGGCGACAAGAAAGGCATCAACCGATACGGCGAATGCCATCTGGCGATGGATGATGCCCAGGTACGTTGTGCGCTGGATCTTTCGGCGCGCCCCTATCTGATCTGGAATGTCACCTTTGAGGCGCAAAAGATCGGCACCTTCGACACCGAGTTGGTGCGCGAGTTCTTCCAAGGCTTCAGCACCCACGGCGGCATCACCCTACATGTCGATCAGATCCACGGCTTCAATGCCCACCACGTCGCCGAAGCCGCGTTTAAATCAGTGGCCCGCGCGCTGCGTACCGCCGTGGAAACCGACCCGCGCAAGGCGGATGCGATCCCTTCAACCAAAGGCGCGCTCTGACGACTGCGTACTTTGGGTATCGGCAACAGTCGCTTTCACTGTTTGTCAAATACTCCGGGGGTGAATGGGGGCATCTAAGATGACCACAGGGGGGGCAGCGCCCCCTGACCCGCCAACACGCCCTTGACCTCCCCGCCAATTCGCGCCAGTTGATCGGCGCATCTCATCAAAAGGCCAACCCCATGCTGACAGTGATTGTGGATTACGAAAGTGGCAACCTGCACTCGGCCGAAAAGGCCTTTCAGCGCATGGCGCATGAAACCGGCGCCGGTGAGGTCATGGTCACGTCGGACCCTGAGGTGATCCGCACCGCCGATCGCATTCTGCTACCTGGTGATGGCGCCTTTCCTGCCTGCCGCAAAGCCCTGTTTGACCACCGCGGCGTCTTTGAAGCCATGGAAGAGGTGGTGATCAAAGGCGGCAAACCGTTTCTTGGCATTTGCATCGGCATGCAGATGCTGGCCACCCGCGGGCTGGAATATCACGAAACCGCAGGCTTTGACTGGATCGGCGGTGAGGTGGACAAGATCACCCCGGCGGATCCGTCGCTGAAGGTGCCGCACATGGGCTGGAACGATCTGGTGATCGACACGCCGCATCCGGTGTTTGAAGGCATCAAAACCGGCGATCACGCCTATTTCGTGCACAGCTACCACATGAAGGTCTCAGACCCCGCCACCCTGCTGGCGCACGTGGATTATGCCGGCCCGATCACCGCCATTGTCGGCCGCGACAATCTGTTGGGCATGCAGTTCCACCCGGAAAAAAGCCAGAAAACCGGCCTGCGCCTGATTGCAAACTTCCTGACCTGGAAACCATAAGCGGGCTCCGCCCCTCAGTCCAAACCCCTCAGTCCAAAAGATCCAGCGCCGCGTCTGCACGGGCGCTGAGGTCCAGCGCGTCCATAACCAGCACCCCTTCATAAAGGGTCAGGATCGCGCTGGCTTGCGACGGGTCCGGCAGGCGTTTTTGCAGCCAACTTTCAAACAGATCTGACAACACATGCCCGGCCTGACGGTGCGGCCCATCGGCCTGCGCAGCGACCGAGAGGATATCAAACCACAGCCGCATATATCCCTGCCCCAGATCGCTTTGCATCAGGGCGCGCACTTCCTCGACAACCGCCACCGCAGTCTCCGCCCGGCCTGACGGCAGGGCCTCATCCAGATGGCGGGTGAGCGCCTGCGCCAGATGCAGCAACAGGGCGGAGATCACCCCATCTTTGCTGCCGAAATGGTAAATCAACATGCGATCGCTGGTGCCTGCGGCCCGGGCCAGAGGCCGCAGGCTGGCATCGCGCAGCCCCTCGCGCAGGACATGTTCGGCCATCGAATGCAACCAGGCGCGTCGTTTGGGATCAAAGGTCTTTTGCTCTTCCATCTTGTAGCATCTGCTACAAAATGCTTAATGTAGCAAGCGCTACAGAATCACAAATAGGACCTCACATGCTGCTTTTCATCTCAAGCTTTGCCTCCGCCATTGTCATCGCAACCGCGCTTTTCACCGCCCTCGTTGACCGGCCAACCGGGCTGCGCAGCTGGCTTCTCCCTGCCGCAACCTCCGCCCTGTTCCTGGCTGGATCGCTTGTTGCGGTCTGGGTCGAAGGCCCGATGGGGTTTATCAAGGATATGGATGCTTCACTTTGGGCGGTTCAGATCTGGGTTGATCTGATGCTGGGCTTTGCCGTTGCCTTCACCGCCATGTTGGCTGAGGCACGGCGCCTCGACATGGCACCGTTTCGTTGGGCACTGCTGCTCTGTGTCTTAGGGGCAATTGGCTTGCTGGCGATGCAGGCGCGGCTGCTTTATCTACGGGCACGGGCTAGCTGAGCGTCAGCGCAGCCGTTTCCAGACCTGTTCGCGGCACATCACCTTGCTGCAGCCGGAAAAGGTCAAACGATCGCCGCTGACCTGCGCCTCCCCCCGGATTTTCAGGTTCAGAAGCGGTACCCACCCAACGCCCGCATAGGCCCCGTCGCCCTGCGGGCGCATATCCCAGAACAGGTCCTTGCCCAGGTTTTTATGGTCAATGGCATTGCCAGCCTTGGCGCGCACCTCAACGATTTTTCCGCAGTAGCCCTGGCCACAGGCGCGCACCTTCACATGCGCCACCTGGCCTTTGCCATCCGCAGGCGTCAGCCAAAGCCCCATCAAAGGATCCGCCGCCACCAGTTGCGGCCACATCATCAAGAAAACGATCAAAATAAAACGCAGCATCCCGGCCTCCTCGCCCAGATGCTGCGCAGTGTAGCATAGATCCGTGAAAAATTGGTAAACGCGGAAATTCCGGCTTACTTCACCCGGCTCCAGGTCTGTTTTTTGCAAATCGGCCCAACACAGCCTGACACTTTCAGCGTGTCACCGGACAGGGACATTTTCGATTTGTAGATCTTACCGGTCGAGGGCTGCCAGATTCTGCCGCCCTTGTAGGATCCGCCACCGCGGGATTCCATATCCCAGACCAACTGCTTGCCGATGTTGTCCGACCGCCATTCACCGCTGGAATTAAAGGTTCGGCTGATCACCCCACAAAGCGCCGCCCCACAGGTGGAGAAGGTCACATGCGCATAGTTGCCATCATCAACCTGGGTTTTCCAAACGCCCAGCACCGGATCCGCCATTGCGCCCGCAGCGCCTGCAACGGTCAGTGCGGCTGCCAAAATCAGCTTCTTCATCTCTAGTCCTCCCATATCTGCCCTGATCCTGACCTGTTCGCCCGCATTCGATCAAGCATGACATCGGGGCAAGTTGCATTTCGCGGCCCTTGCGTGCACAAGGCCAGACAAGACCCACAGGACGTTTTTTGGAAAGGACCGCCAGATGATCCTCTACCCCGCCATTGACCTGAAAGACGGCAACGCCGTGCGCCTCTATAAGGGCGAAATGGATCAGGCCACAGTGTTCAACGACAACCCAGCTGCCCAGGCGCTGGAGTTTGTTGAAGCGGGCTGCGAATGGCTGCATCTGGTGGATCTGAACGGCGCCTTTGCCGGCGAACCGGTCAACGCCGCCCCGGTTGAGGAAATCCTGAAACAGTGCAAAGTGCCCGCGCAGCTGGGTGGCGGCATCCGCGATATGGCGACCATCGAACGCTGGCTCGACAAAGGTCTGCAGCGGGTGATCCTGGGCACAGTCGCCGTGGAAAACCCCAATCTGGTGCGCGAAGCGGCCAAGGCCTTCCCCGGTCACGTCGCCGTCGGCATCGATGCCCGCAACGGTCGCGTGGCCACCAAAGGCTGGGCCGAAGAAACCGACGTGATGGTCACCGATCTGGCCAAATCCTTTGAAGACGCCGGCGTTGCCGCGATCATCTACACTGACATCAACCGCGATGGCGCCATGCAGGGCCCCAATGTCGAAGCCACCGCAGATCTGGCCAACGCGGTCACAATTCCGGTGATTGCCTCAGGCGGCGTCAGCTCGCTGGATGATCTACGCAACCTCAAATCCTGCGGCGCGCCGCTGAACGGCGCGATTTCCGGCCGGGCGCTTTATGATGGCGCCATCGATCTGGCCGAAGCACTCTCGGTCCTGAGAGCCTGATCGCTTTCAACGATCCCAAAATACTCTGGGGTGAATGCGGTCATCACGCAGTGTGACCGCAGAGGGGCAAGGCCCCTCCCCCCGCCCTTCCAAACGCGCAACCGATTGACAAGTAATCGCTTGTTCACATACATCGGTGCGCAGCCATTGGACCCAGGTGACCCTGTTCCAGAAGCCAACTCATCGCGACTGAAACAAAGGTTTCCAGATGTTCAAAATGGCCTCTCTCCCGTCCCTTTGCGCCACCCTTGCGCTGCTGGGGGCCGCACCAGCCCAAAGCAGCGACAGCTGTGATGGTTTTGCGCTCAGCAGTGAAACGCTCTACGGCGGGCCGCATTGTCTGGCAGAGCGGCCCAAACGTGTGGTGGTTCTGGATCCCTCCTTCTCCCTTGGGATTGGTATGGACGTAGGCCTGCCAATTGTTGGCGCACCGATGACACGGATGGGGGATGCGGATCTGGCCGCGCGCGCGGCACAGGCCGGTGTGGAAAACCTGGGCTTTGTCACCGAACCCAGCCTGGAACGTCTGGTTGCCCTGCAGCCGGATGCGATCGTGGGCTTCACCGGCAATGTTGGACTGGCCGAAAGCTTCTATCCGCTGTTTGCGCAGATCGCGCCAACCCTGTTGGAAACCAAGGCCGACTGGCGCAGCTATTACCATCAGTTGGCGCAAATCTCCGGCCAGGAAGACGACGTCGCCACCCGTCTGGCAGAGCTGGATCAACGTATTACCGAAATCCGGGCAAAAATCCCCGCAGATTTTCGCCTGTCGGTGCTGCGCATCACCTCCTGGGATATGCAAAGCTTTGCCGGCGGCCCGGATGCATATGCGCCGTTTGCGCTGCTGCATGATCTGGGCATCATCCGTTCAGATTACGAAGAATCCGGTAGCCCCGCCGAAGTGCTGCGCCCGGATTGGGAGGATCTGGCGAAGCTGGATGGGGACACCCTGTTTTACATCGTCGGCGGCACCAATGATTCAGATGTTGATGGCCGCCACGAAGAGGTGCTGGACCATCCCCTGTGGAAATTGATGCCCGCGGTTCAGGCCGGCCGGGTGTTCCGGGTCGATCACGGCACCTGGATGGAGTTCAACGGCCTCGCCTCAGCGCATAAGGTGCTGAACGATGTAGAAGCCTATGTCCTCGGCAACAACTAAATCACTTCGATCCAAATTGCTGGCGCGCAGCGGCCGGCTTGGCCTGCTGATCGTTGCGCTGGTCTGCGCCGCGGTTTGGAGCCTGACCGTCGGCTCCTCCGCCCTGTCCCTGTCTGATCTCTGGGGCGCCTTGCACGCCCCAATGGGGGAAGAGCGTGCCTCGATCATTGTCTGGCAGGTCCGCCTGCCACGGCTGCTGGCGGGGCTTGCTGCAGGGGCCTGTTTTGCCGTCGCTGGCGGCATGGCACAGGCGATCACCAACAACCCGCTGGCCGATCCGGGCCTTTTGGGTGTGAACTCGGGCGCGGCTTTTGCGGTGGTGATTGTGCTGACCCTGACAGGCGGCATGGCTGCACAGGAGTTTGTCTGGATCGCCTTTCTTGGCGCCGCGCTGACGGCCGCATTGGTCTACCTCCTGGGCTCCATTGGCCGCGGTGGTGCCAATCCGCTGAAACTGGTTCTGGCCGGCGTGATCATCGGCAGCTTCCTGATCTCCATCACCTCTGGCATATTGATGATCGACGGGCAAACCCTTGAAAAGGTGCGGTTCTGGACGATGGGATCGCTGCGCAACCGCAGCCTGCCGGATGTGGTGCCGCTGCTGCCATTTTGCGGCGCTGGACTGATCGCAGCGCTGCTATGCGCACGGCAGGTCACCGCGCTGAGCCTTGGGGCCGATATCGCCGCCGGGCTGGGCCAGAACATCGCCCTGTGGCGCGGCCTGTGTTTGGCGATCATTGTTGTGCTGGCGGGCAGCGCCGTTTCTGTTGCCGGGCCGCTGGGATTTGTTGGCCTTGTGGTGCCGCATATGGTCCGCCTGAGCAGCGGGTCTGACTATCGTTGGATCCTGCCGTTGTCCGCGGTTGGGGGCGCGTTGCTGGTGACCTTGGGTGATGTGCTGCCCCGTGCCCTCTGGGACAAGGATATCCCCGTCGGAGTCATGATGTCAGTGATTGGCGCGCCCTTCTTCATCATGTTGGCCCGTGGCCGAACCCGCGCGGGCCGCGATGGGGCGACGGTGACATGAAGACATTGTTCATCCTTCTCAGCCTTCTGAGCGCCAGCTTTGTCTTCAGCCTTGGGCTGGGCGAAGTGACCTTCCCGGCGCGCGATGTCCTGGGCGCGCTGACCGGCGATGCCGAGGTGCCCGGATACATCACCACCATCGTCTGGGATCTGCGGTTGCCCCGTGCGGTTCTGGCCGTTCTGGTTGGCGCCGCTCTGGCGCTCGGCGGTACGGTCACCCAGGCCATCATGCGCAACCCACTGGCCGAGCCGGGGATCCTGGGCATCAATTCAGGCGCCGCGCTGGCAGCCACGATCCTGATCGTGGGCAACACATCCATCTCCGCCGCGGCGCTGCCGTGGTTCAGCTTCGCCGGTGCCCTTGGCATGTCTGTTGCGATCTATGTGCTGTCCTGGCGTGATGGCAGCAACTCCTTGCGGATCATCCTGATTGGCATCGGTCTGGGCGCCTTGTCCGGGGCCTTGGCCAGTTTTGTCGCCAGCCTTGGTGACGTCGCCTCACTGCAGCGCGCCATCGTCTGGCTGCTGGGCAGCCTGCAGGACAGCCGTTGGATCAAATCCGCAGTGCTGGCAGGCTGGCTGCTGCTGCCCTGCCTCGTGATCTGGCTCTTCGCGACGGAGTTGGACGTGATCAGCTTTGGCGATGACGTGGCGCGGGGGCTGGGCCAAAACGTCGAACGTATCCGGGCCCTGATGATCCTGGCCGTTGCCGCCATCGCGGGCGCGGCCGTATCCGCCGCTGGTCTGGTGTCCTTCGTTGGATTGCTGGCCCCGCATATCGCCCGCGCCCTCGTGGGGCGGAAACATAAACTGCTCCTGCCGGCCGCCGCGCTGGTGGGGGCAATCCTGGTGCTGCTGGCAGACCTGGTGGCCCGCCGCGCCTTTGCGCCCGTGCAATTGCCTGTTGGCCTGATGACGGCGATGTTGGGCACGCCACTGTTTGCCTGGTTGTTCTGGAAGAAACGCAATGATTGATCCCCAGCCCACCCTT
Source organism: Thalassovita sp. (assembly GCF_963691685.1). GTDB lineage: Bacteria > Pseudomonadota > Alphaproteobacteria > Rhodobacterales > Rhodobacteraceae > Thalassobius. The sequence continues at coordinate 1,581,854 of NZ_OY829290.1, read as the reverse complement.
ACCGAAAACGCCACCCTTGCACGTGGATTGCAGGCGCGCGACCTCTGGCAGGGGTACGGTGACCACACGGTATTGTCCGGCATCAACGTGTCGCTGCCACCGGGGAAGTTCACCGCCATTCTGGGCCACAACGGCTGTGGGAAATCCACTTTGCTGAAAAGCCTTGCCGGGATGATGCCGGTGAAACGCGGCAGCGTGACCCTGGAGGGCCAGCCGATCAAATCCTTCGCCACCAAAGCACTGGCGCGGCAGGTCAGCTATCTGGCGCAGGGGGCAGTGGCGCCCGAAGGCCTGAGCGTTGCGGAACTGGTGGCACAGGGCCGCTATCCCCACCGCAAGATATTCGCCAGCTGGAACGCCGCCGACACCGACGCGGTTGAACGGGCCCTGAGCCTAACCGCAACCAAAGACCTGTCGGATCGCCCGTTGCAGGAACTGTCCGGCGGGCAGCGGCAGCGCGCCTGGATTGCCATGACCCTGGCACAGGAAGGCCGGATTGTGCTGCTGGATGAACCGACAAGCTTCCTTGATCCGGCGCATCAACTGGAGGTGCTCTCGCTCGTGCGGCGGCTGATCCGCGACGAAGGCACCACCGTGGCCGCTGTGCTGCATGATCTGAACCATGCCGCACAGTTTGCCGATCACATCATCCTGTTGAAAGCCGGCCAGCTGCTGGCAGAGGGCAGCCCGCAAGAGGTGGTAACACCCGATATTTTGCGGGATGCCTTTGGTCTGGATGTTGAGATCCTGCGCCACCCGCAGACCGGCGCCCCGATCTGTGTGCCGCGGATGGCAGACGCTGGCGGGGCGGGTGTCACCCCGGTTGCGTCCCCGGATGTGTCCCCTGTGCAACCCCGAACTGGCGCGCAATAAAACCCAAGTAATCACTTGTTGACTTATCAAGCAATCGCTTCGATAACCTCCGCAACGCCGCGCGCCAGGGGATGATTCAAGCGCGCTGCGCCCCCTTTTCATCGCCAGCTACAAAGCCAGCTCGACCAAGACCAATGGGATGGCAAAATGAAACGAGCCTTTTTGATTGCCGCGCTTTCGGGCGGGGCATCGGCGCTGGCAATGACCGCAGCGCTTGCACAAGACCAAACCGACAGCGAAGACACCGCCGCCTTTGAACTGAGCGAAATCGTGCTTTACGGCGACCGTTCGGCAAACACGCTGGCTGACAGCACCGCCTCGGTTGCAGTTGTGGGCGGCGATGATCTGAATTCCGCCACCACGTCGGATTTCAAAGACGTCTTTGCCCGGGTTGCCAACGCCAGCGCCCCACATCAGAACGAAGCCGGTTTCATTCTGCGGGGCGTAAACTCCGAAGGTCAGACACCGGGTGCCTTTGGCACGCCGTTGGCCTCTTACTACATCGATGGTGTGCAGCAGACGGTGGAATCCACCCGCCGCGGCACCCCCGGCATGTTCGACATGCAGCAGCTTGAGGTTTATCGCGGACCGCAGTCCACCCTGTCAGGCCGTGCCGCATTGGCAGGCGCGATCTACCTGCGATCGGCAGAGCCGGAGCTCAACAACTCGGGCAAGGTGCAGCTGACCTACGGCGAAAACAACCTGCGCCGGGTTGGCGCGATGGTGAACATGTCGCCCAATGACACGCTTGCCTTCCGCCTCAGCGGTGAGTGGTCGGAAAAAGACAGCGACCTGAACTACCCGTCCTATGAGGCCTATGACCTCTACGACAACTTCGCGACCGATGACTACAAACAGCTGCGCGCCCGCATGCTGTGGACACCGAACGGCGATGATCGCACGCGCGTGTTGGTCACCTATGCGCGTTCGGAAAACTCCCCCACCTACAATGACATCGCCGGGCCGGACCGCACCACGATCTGCGGCGACCCCACCTGCTCTTGGGGCAGCCCCGCCCCCAGCTATGATGAGCTGCGTGGTGACACCTGGGGCGATCTGACACCGTTCCCGAACCTTCTGCGCATGCCTGTCCCGATGCCGTTCTTCCAGGATCTGCGTGAAACCGCATCCTCCAGTTTCGGGGTCGAAGCCACGCATGAGTTTGACAATGGCATCACGTTGACGTCGCAAACCAGCTGGAACAACTCGGTCACGGACCGTCAGTCGCTCAACACTGGCGCCGCCTTCGATCCGGCACTGAACTTCTGGGATGGGATCACCAACACCACGGAGTTTGACAACACCATCACCAGTCAGGAACTGCGCCTGAACTATGACGATGGCGCGCTGCGCTGGGTCGCTGGTGCATATGTCGCCAAAGAAAAGGACCGTGGCACAGGGGTATTTGATACCACGGCTGCGGCTCTGGTTGATCCGGGACAGGCTGTGATTCAGCATTCGGATGTCCGCGCCGATGCGACGAACGCGGCCCTGTTTGGGGAAGTCGGCTATGAGGTCTCCTCGGGCCTGACCGTTGTGGCTGGCGCACGTCTGGACAAATTCAAACGTGAGACCACAGTGATCAGCACCATCGAGGTGCCCGGCTTTGGCACCCTGCCACCGTCGCGCACCGACTCCAGCTTTGAAGACACTGTACTGATCCCCAAGCTGGGTCTGGAATACGATCTGTCTGAAAACGCGCAGGTCGCCTTTGTCTACCAGCAGGGCTACCGTCCCGGTGGTGCAGGCCTGCGAAACTCGGACGATTTCGCCTACGAGTTTGATGCCGAAACCACCCATAACTATGAACTGTCCTACCGGGGCAGCATGATGGGGGATCAGCTGACCCTTGCGGCGTCGGTCTTCTACAATGACTGGAGCAACCAGCAGGTTGAGGTCTGGGCAACGCCGGGTGACTCCTCTTCGTCCTACATCGTCAATGCAGGTAACTCGACCAGCTACGGTGCCGAGCTGGAACTGAGCTATGCAGCCGGTGCCAATCTGGATGTCTTTGCCTCAATCGGCCTGCTGGAGTCCGAGTTTGAAGACTTCATCGTTGGTGACAATGACTACTCGGGCCAGGCCTTCCCGCTGACCGCCCGTCAAAACGCGGCCGTTGGGTATCGCTACAACGCGGGTGACGGCTGGTTCTCCAGCGGGACCATGACCTTCACCGGCGCGCGCACTGGCTCGCTCGACTCTGGCGTCAGTGGCTTTGGCCTGGATTCCTACACCGTTGTGGATCTGGAAGTGGGCTATCAGTGGCGCAGCGGCGCAACCCTGGTGGCCTATGCCAACAACCTGTTCGACACGACCTATTTCCTGAATGAAAGTGGTCCGGGCAGCGCGGCCAGCCTGGGTGATCGTCGCGAAGTTGGCGTTCAGCTGACCTATAGCTTCTAACAAAAACGCGCCGGGCAACCGGCGCGTTCGTTAAACCGAAAACTACCGAAGCGGCGTCTTAGGGCGCCGTTTTGCCGTTTAGAAGATCACGGAAATAGGTCATCAGATAGCCACGCATCGCGTCGGCCTCTTCGGGGCTTTGGGTTTTCTGATCCAGAATCCGGAAAAAGACGATCAGCCCGCCGATCTGGGTCGCCAGCAAGACGGCGCGGGCCCGGGCATCCGGCCCCTCCAGCGCGCCCATCAACGGGGCGACGATCTGGCGGTTCATTGCCTCTTCCAGCAAGGGCCCCGCCTCCACACTGGAGGCCGAGCGCAAAAAGACGATCATCGGATCAAAACCGCGCCATGGCGGGGTATCCATATAGGTGTCGACCAGCCGTTCCGGCACACCTTCAACGCCGTTTTCAACCAGCCAGCCGATGTGCAGAAACGGAATGACGGCTTTCTCAAACAGACCGATTTTCGAACCAAAATATCGGGTGATCAGGGCGATGTTGACCTCGGCCCGGCGCGCAATTTCGCGCGTGGTCGCCCCATCATAGCCCTCTTCATGAAAAACGCGCTGCGCCGCTTCCAGGATCCTCTGCTGGGTCGCTGCTGCATCGCGTTTTTTTGCCTGTGTCATCTTGCTTCACAATTCCATATGTGGCTGGAAATACAGCATTATAACCCGTTCTAAAGGGGTAACAAAAGCTATATTTTCAACCACAGGAACCTTGGCAGCAAGGGGTGGAACAGGCCTGCGTCAGCTGCGCAACCAATAGCTGGCCGCCTTGGTGCGGCGGGTTTCCAGATCCATCTCGCGGAAGGTTTCGCGCGCCCGGCCGGAGAGCAGCCGTTCGCCGGCAAAGAACATATGATAGTCCTCATGCTGGGGCGGCATCTGGCGCAGAATATCCTCAAGGTTTTCCAGCTCAGACACCGGGTGCCAATGCACGAAAAGTCCCGCGGGCGTCACGATGTCCTGCCGGTCTTGCAGATCCCGTACAAACAGATGCGCCTGCCCTTCGGCACCCTCAACCGCCTGTTCCGCCATATGCAGGATCACCGGCAATGCCGTTTCATCGCCCGCAAGTCCCAGCCATTTGGCCGTTGGCAGGCTGCTACCGCTGGGACCGTGCAGGCCAATTTCTGTGCCCAATTCCACCGATTGGCACCAATCGGTGGTCTGGCCACCGGCATGCAGCACGATATCTACATCAATCCAATCCGCCGCTTTGCTGATCCGGCGCACCGTGTAAGGCGGGCGATGCCAGCTTTGGGCACCTTCCGGCCATTGCGTCACACCGCTGTCGTCCAGATAGGGCCAGCCCGTCGCCGTTTTGGAAAACAGGAAGCGGAAATGCAGACCGGCATTGGGCCGTTGGAAGGCGGCAAAATCACCCTCCAGCCGCAGGCGGTGAAAATTGGGGGAAATCTGTTCAGATGCGGTCACTGTGGCCAACATCTGATTGCGCGGCACCTTGGCCGAAACCGTCTGCCATTTCAGTGCCTTGTCAAGGCCAAAATCCGCAAACCGCTGCGCATAAAGGTCCACAAAAAGCTGAAGCTTCTCAGGGCTTTCCGCCGTCAGGACCATGTCGACGCCGCCCTTGGTGGCCTGCATGTCCACCACCCCCAAAGGTGCTGTCACAACAAGGCTGCTGTCACTGCGTTCCGCCGTGAAGCCCCCCTGTTTCGCACGCCCTTCTATGGCGTCAAAAATGACCGAAGATGGGGCGGTAAGATGGGCGCGTTGCTCAAACATGGCAGCTCCTTTGACGAAAATTTGGGCGGGAGCTTGCACAGTTCGCAGACGGCCAAAGACGGCGGTTTTACGGGAACGGCTGGCCCTTGATGCTTAGCGTTTTCGGTCCAAAATGAAAAGCGTATCGGGCATGATTTGATGGCCGAAATCCGCGCAGCGGCTGTGCATTTTCATCGCGACCGCTGTGCACTTCGGCCAGATCAAACCTTTTGCAAGACCTTCGGCGTCACCCCATAGGCGCGTCGAAAGGCGGTGGAAAAGTTGGCTGGGGAGGAATAGCCGGCGATCTCAGCGGCGGAGGCGATGGAAACCCCGTCTTCACACAGGGCACGATGGGCAGATTGCAACATCACCCGACGCTGATAGGCCGAGATTGTTTCGCCAAAGGCCTGTTTGAAATGACGTTGCAGCGACCGGCGGCAAAGCCCGGTGTCCGCCTCCAGCCGCGGCAGCAGGGTGGGATCATCCGGCTGTTTCAACAGACGTTGCCGAATGGTTTCCGCTAGGGAGAGTTTTTCCTGCCCGCCACCATCATCAGGCCGTTGCAACACACGGCGCAGAATATCCAGTGCAGTGGACATGCGCACCAGTTCGACCTGCGCGGGATCCGTGCCCGGGGGCGGCAGGACGATCTGCGTGGCCAGCCGGACAATATCAGTGCTGGGCGTCCAGCTGCGCACCTCAACCCCGCCTGACGCGGTCCGCATCGGGTGATCGGTGTTCGTCAGCACGCTGAAATCCTGAAACCAGTCCCAATCTGCCGCGATCGCCAGCTTGCGATAGGGATTTCCGCCGCGTTCAAGATGGCAGATCTGACCGCCATCAGGCAGGGACAGGGTCACCGCGGTCGGATGCTGACGGGCATCCAGCACCACGGTTTTTGAGTTCACCATGAAGCTGTGAAAGCCGCTGAGCAGCACCAGCAGCTTAAATTTCGCCTGCACTCGCAATGACTTGGTGCTGACGGCCTGTTTTGGAACCGCGTCCATGACGCCGATCCGTAGATTTCCGGGGTAGGTTTCGATTGCCATATGAATTGCCTCGCGCGTGATGCCTGTACGAACAGGGACAGGACACAGGAGGCTGGCCGTCTGACGCGGCGGGCTGGTGCCTTGCGGCGCACTATAGCGATCCGGCAAGGCAGCAGCAATGCGACGACGGGCCCCAGAAGGGCCCGCCGCATTGTCAGATCAGAAGCGCATCTTGGCCGTCAGGGCCAGGGTACGGCCGGGTTCGGTCAGCGGCTGGATGTTTTCCGCCGCCCCGGCACCATCGGCACCGCGGGTGGTGTAGGTCTGGTTCAGCAGGTTGCGCACCTCAAACCGCAGCGTCATGTTGTCCAGCGAAGGAGGGGTGTATTCGGCGAAGACATTCACCACCTCATAGCCCTCAAGCCCGTTCATACCGGCAACATCTTCGGTCTCATCGTAGTCCAGCGCGATCTCAGCCGAAACACCGATCCGCAGGTTTTCGGTGGCATCCACAACCGCTTCGAGGCCAAAGATATGGCCCATCGGGCGGCCCAGGTAATAGCTGATCGAGTTGATCTGATCGCCATCACGTTCAACATCTGCGAAGGTGTAGTTCACCCCAACAAAACCATTACCAAGGTCATAACGCAGCGCCGCGTCAAAGCCCTGTGTGGTGATGTCCGCTGTTGCACCACGTGCACCGCTTGAAGGCAGCACCGCGTTCAGGTCGTTGATTTCCGTCCGGAAGAACGCACCGCTCAGCTCCAGCGCGCCCATTTCGTAGCGCAGACCCACACGAGCGGATTTCGACCGCGACGTGGTGAAACCAGTGTAGTCCCAGGGTGTGAAGAAGTTGATCAGCGCCGCTTCGCCAAGTTCATACCCACCCCAGGTCGAGGCAGCACCGGCGTTCAGGGTCAAGGCGTCGGTCAGGATCACATCGACCGAGGCATTTACGCTGGCGCCGTTTGATTTGAAGGTTTCGCCATTGGCGGCGTCAAAGTTCTGAACGTCAAACCGCGCGCCGTAGGAGACCGAGACACGTTCCCCAAATTCCTGCCGTGCCTGCGCAAAGACACCGATGTTGCGCAGCTCTTCTTCGCCGCCACCCAAGGTCGGCGGGATGGCCGGGCCCATCCAGCCTTCGGCAGTTTCACGGAAGAAGTCGATCCCTGCAGTGACCACACCGTTGGACAGGGCAAAGTCATCCTTGATGACACCGCTCAGGCTTTTGTTGACGCCGGCCACGCCGATCGCATCAATTTCCTGTTCGTTATAAGACAGTTGCACGAAGGGTGAGAAACCATCCTGCTGACCGTCATCATCCCAGGTCAGCGTGTAGGAGGTGCGGCGCGACAGGCCTTCGACCAATACGTTGTCGACCGGATCCTGGGTGGTGCGATCCAGCGTGCCAAAGAAATCTGGGCGGATAAACAGCGCACCAAACGGGCCCGGCTGGGCGGCGCGCAGGCCGGTGTCTTCGGTTTTTGAGGCTGCAAAGCTCAGGCGATTGCCGCCTTCGGTGGTGAAGCCAAGTTTGAGGTTCAGGTCGGTCAGATCCGCCTGCGTCCCCTCAACAACACGGCCGTCACCATCCTCATAATCCTCACCCTTGTGACGGGCGACGCTCAGCAGGTAGTCAAAGCCGCCTTGCTGGCCAAACAGCGCCACCGACCCCCGGTTGCCAAACCCGTTGTCCCCGTGGGTGTAAGAGGCATAGCCGCCAAAGGTTTCACCCGGCTCCAGCAGGTCCAGGGCGTTTTTGGTGGTATAGGCGATGGTGCCGGCCAGCGCGCCAGCACCGGCATCCGCAGGGGCCAGGCCCGAAGTCACCTCAACAGATTTCAGCAGTTCCGGATCGATCAAGACGTTGCCGGTGTGGTGGAAGGCCGATTTGTTCTGGCGTGCACCATCAATGGTGACCGACAGCAGGCTTTCTTCGATACCTTTTACATAGACCTTCTGACCAATGGCAGCGCCGCCGCTGGCGGTCACGGCTGTTTCGCCCGCAAACACATCCTGCAGCGAGGCAGGGTTGCGGTTTTCAAGGTCCTCTTCGGTGATCTCGGCGTTGCCCAGCAGCGATTGTGCGGCGTCCGAGTCGATGCGGATCTCTTCCAGAGGAGTTACAATCTCTTGCGCCCAGAGCGGCGCAGCGGTCAAGGATGCCGCGCTGGCCAAAAGCAGCGCACGTGCGGTCAATGTCATCTTTCAGGTCCCCAGTTAATCTCATCTCTTCGCTGGGGGGCAGGAATGCCGGTGCCTTGCTAGGGGCGCAGTATGACTGCCGTAACGTGAGGCCAAGTCAGGCGCCGCCCTGTCAGCCGACCCAGTTGCGAGCGGGTCACAAAAGGCGCGAAAAGGCCGGTTTCCTGTCCATCTTGCAAACCGCGCTGTCGCTTAGGCAAACCACCCAAAAGTGTGGTGAAACAGGTCGAAGTCGTCAGCCCCCTTGTTGCCGCTTGATCCAGCTGCGATTCGTCCGGTTTGGCAGGGGCAGCGGTCCAAAAGAAAACGGCCAGCCGCAGATGGGCTGACCATATTAGACTGATGAAAACGAAAGGCTGCGGCCTTAGCGTTCTGCAGGCGGCTCAATTTTTACGGGCATGGTGCACATGGCATCCCCCTGCCCCGCCGCATGTGGGGCATCCGCGATATGGGGCAGCAGCACAGTGCAGTCTTCCACCCCCAGATCAGCCAACTGGTACGGGGTGCCGCCGCGAAACTCCAGATGCCCGCGCCCGATGATGCCGACCACCAAAACCTCGTCCCCCTGGGCAAGACGATCCGCAATGCGGCAGGCAAAGGCCCGGTCCCATGTCTGCTGCGCCCGCACGAACCGGTCAAATCCCGGATCCTCAGCCGAGGTCGCCTTGCGCCCGGGACGGCCGCCGCCGGTGATGTCAAAAAGGTACTGACGATACGCCGATGAGGCTGGTTTTGACGGGCTCAGTCCCTCGCGCATCTCATCCGGGATCGCCTCCCAGCCATCTTTGCCAACCTCAGTCACAAGACCACGGCGACAGTTGAGGCCAAGCATCTCAATCCCGAAATCCCGCGCGAAGCGAAAAATCGGCATATAGATCTCAATAGCAAAACCCCAGACCGTGCTCCATTCAGCGCGTTCGGCAAATTCGGCTTCGTTCAGGTTCCCCGCAACCCATTCCGCCAGAACTGGGTTCAGACGGGCCGGGAACATTTCAAACCCGATGACCAGCTTGCGCCCCAGCGCCAACAGCCCGGCGCAGACATGCATCTGCCAACGGTGATTGTCCGGCCTGTCATGGGATTCGCCAAGCAGAACCGTGCGGGACCGGGCAGCATTTGCCAGAACCTCACCATGGGAAACCGCGGTGCCCTCACCGGGAATAAACCACTGACCTGCGCTCATAGTTCCTGTACCTCCAGGCCGATGGGCTGACCGGCGCCGTTCAAGGCCACATGGCTGGTCCCGTTTTGTTGCCAGGTCGCGACCTGCCCGGCCTCCAGATGCAGATGGAAGGTTTTTGTGATGATGTTCACATAGCCGCCCATCGCCATGATTTTTTCGATGCTGCCCTGCCAGATCTGCTGCATACCCACCCGGGTTGCCCGCACCTGCACAGGTGTTTTGTCCTCCATCAGGCGATTGAGGAGAAGCAGCGCCGGATCATCCTCTGGCACCTCAGGTGTTTCACCTTCCGGGGCTTTCAGATCTTTGAAGGGCAGCCGGGATCGTTCGTAGCCTGCCAGCACCGGCAGGAACGCATCACCGCCTTCCAGCCCGGTTACGGAAAACAGGTAATCCTCACCCTCGCCCCAAAACTCCAACCGCGGGTAAAGCTTGCCGCGCATTTCCACGCTGACGTCCAGCACAACGGTTTTCAGCAGATCCAGCGGCAGGCGCGTGATCTCTGCACTGTCCGCGATCACAACCTCCGCCCCCTGATCCGTGACGGTTTCGATATGCCCCAAACGCTCATGCAATAGCCCGTCCTGGCGGATAGCCACCATCACGCGATCCAGTTGGGGAAGTTTTGCCAGAACGTCACGCGGGGAGGCGGCGGTCAGCGCCCACCGGCCTTTTTCTGGGTTGGACCGCTCAGTCATGCCGTTTTCCTTTCTTCTTGGTCACCGCCAATGCGCCACTTGATGAAGGGGGCAAGGGCAAAGGGTTCGCGATGCGCCACGAAAAGGATCGTGGCCTCAGGCAGTTCCCGACGGATCAACGCCAGAAGCTCTGCCTCGCTGGTGGCATCCAGCGCGCTGGTGGCCTCATCAAAGACCACCCATTTCGGTTTGTTCAGCAGCACCCGCGCCATTGCCAGACGTTGCCGTTCCCCCATCGACAGGCCCTCAAGCGCGGCCGGCCCCGTCACCGCCAGCAACGGCAGACGATGGCGGAGCCCGATCCGGGACAGCACCGCGCGCAGCTCAGCCGGATCGACGTCGGAAGGATCAGCCGGGTAACAGGCCGCGTGGCCCAGACTTTCCGGCAAAAGATAAGGTTTCTGCGGCAGGAACATGATTGGTGTCTCAGGCAGATCAATCCGCCCCTCACCGTAGGACCACAGGCCTGACAGGGCTGCCAAAAGCGTGCTTTTGCCGCTGCCTGATGGGCCGCTGATCCAAACGGCACTGCCGGGTGTGATGGTCATGTCCGGCACCGGCGCCAGGGCACGCCCCTGCGGTGTTTGTAGCGTCACACCCTGCACCTGCAGTGTCCCGTCGGCGGTATGGCCACGGGTAATCGCCTGCGGCACATCCGGCATCGGATCCGGGGATTTGGCGCTGGCAAACAGCTCATCCAGACGTTCCGCCACCGCGGCGGTTTCAGCCAGACGTTTGTAGTTAAAGATGAACCAACTCAGTGTTTGAGTGACCCGACCAAAGGCGCCGGACAGTTCCATCATGCCACCGAAGGTCACGAACCCCGCAAAATAGGCCGGCAGCGAAAAGAACATCGGAATGCGCAGCACGGTTTGGAAATAGGGCCGGTGGAACAGGTTCAAAATCGCTTCACGCCGGATCAGTTTAAACCAGTTTTGCCGGATCCCCTGAAAGCGGTCCTGCAAACGGCGCGCTTCGGCATCCTCGCCCCCCGATTGGGCAATTTCCGTGGCGTTGTCACGCAGCTGCACCAACGCGTAACGGAAGTCAGCCTCGCGCTTTTCCTGCCGGAAATAGAGCGGTTTCAACTGTCGCCCCATCACATGGGTGATCAAGCTGGAGACCGCCACATAGAGGAATGCCACCCAGACCAGATAATGCGGCACGCTGATCACCTGACCGGCAACAGGCACGGTCAGCACAAATTCGGTCAGCCCCCAAAGCACTACAACATAGCTGACGATGGAGACGCAGTTTTCGATCAGGTCGATCGACAGCAACAACAGCTTGTCCACAAACAGGCGGCAATCCTCAGCGACCCGTTGGTCGGGGTTCTCAACCGCTTTCGGCGACAGGCCAGGGCGCAGATGCCAATAGGCCTGTTTTTCGGTCCAAACCCGCAAAGCCCGTTTGGTCAGGGTGGAACGCCAGCGCAAGCGCAGCCGTTTGCCCAGGTAATCGCCCGCAATATACAAAAGCACCTGCAGGCCGGTGATCAGGAAAAAGACCACCAACTCGCGCAGAGTGGTGGCCAGATCAAGCTGCTGAACCGCATCGTAGAAGCGTTTGTTCCAGGCAATCATAAAGACGCTGGTCCACACCCCGACAAAGCCTAAGCTTAAAACGGTCGCGTAGAGCAGCCAGCCTTTCCATGCTTGCGGCCCAAAGGCCGCAAGCACTGTCAGACGGTAAAGCCGTCCAATTAAGATACGCATCAGAATTCCAGGTTCAGGCTAACTTGGAACGTGCGCCCGGCACCGGTCATCAGCTCAATCGGGTTGCCGTTGGCAACACTGTCACTGACGGTCACATCGCGACCAATGGCATCAGCCGTGAAATACCGGGTGTCAAAGACGTTCTGGATGCCAACGTTCAGCGCCGCATTGTCCATGAACTGCCACTTGCCGTAGAGGTCCAGCAGCGCATAGGCGTCCGGTTTGAACCCATCCGGGGTGGAGGTTTCTTTGACGTCACCGGCAAAGGTCGCCACGGCCTCAACCGACAGGTCATGTTCAACAAACTCATGCCCCAGAGTGACGGTCGCCATCAGCGGTGCCAAGTTGTGCGGGGTCGGATCCGAAGCAGAGGTGTATTTCTGCTCACCCTTCTGCCACGACGCTGAGAAACCCAGCCAAGTGGTGGCATTCAGATCAAAGGCACCCGATGCTTCGACACCCCAAATCGATACCTCAGAGAGGTTGCGATAGGTGTACTGGTTGGTCCCGGGAATGTTGTAGAAGCTTTGGATGAAGTTGGTGTAATCCGACTTGAACGCGTTGATCGCCGCATAGCCGCTGCCGGTTTCGTGGCGCAGCCCCAACTCATAGCTTTCGACATATTCCGGCTCCAGATCCGGTGCAGGCACCAGCTGGAAGAAACTGCCGGGCAGCGATTGGAACAACTGCTGCGCGGTGGGCATCTTGAAGCCCTCACCGTATTTCGCCCAAACGCTGGTCGTGTCGCTGATTTCATACTGCAGCCCAAGGCTTTTCAGCAGTTTGGTGGACTTGCGCACGTTTGGCTCAGCACCGGGAACGATTTGGTAATCGCTGTCGGGCTGCGGGTCGATCTTGTAGGTCGCCAGACGCAGGCCCGGGGTCAGCTCCAGACCGTTGCCGAGCGTAATGCGATCCTCAACATAAAGGTCCGCGCGCTGGGTCTGGGCATTGGCGAAGTTGAAGCCGCCAGCATATTCCGGCGCATCAGCGATTCCGGTGGTCAGGTTGGTTTCCTGCGAAATCCGCTGATAGTCGGTGCTGGTTGTGTCGCCATCAAAGCCAAAGATCACCCGGTGATCGGCTGCGCCGGTGGAAAACTCAGCCGTCGCCTGCACGTCCAGCTCCAGGAAGTCTTCGTAATAGTTCAACACATCATAGTCGCGGATCATGTCCCCACCGGTGTTGGTGAAGATCTTATTGCTGCGGCTTTCATAGCTGTGTGGGGTATAGGCCAGCGTGGTTTTCACCTCGCTGATCACGTTGCTGCCCGGGGTCCAGGTATGTTCGATCCCGTAGCGATGACGCGACAGATCCAGATCCCGGGTGCGGCTGTGGTTGGTTGCGCTGAGGTCCAGCAGCTGATCCACATGGGTTTCACGCTGCAGGATATCGGCGCTGAATTCCAAACGCTGCTCGGCATTCGGGGTCCAAACCGCCTTGGCCAGCAGGCGATCGGTTTTCTCAGTCATCGGATCCGTTTCGCCACAGGTCGTTGCCCCATAGGCGACCTCACGCGAACAGGGCATGATACCACCGTCATCACGAGCTTTGGACTTTTCGATTTCGTGGCTCTGCTCACGTTTGTAGCCCAGCAGAACTTCCAGATTTGAGCCAAAGCTCTGGGCAAAGGCCGCCTCACCGGTCATCCGATCATTCAGACTGTCAAAGGACAGCGTGGACCGGCCACCGCGTTCACGCCCTTCAAGCAGATCCTCGGGATCCAGGGTTTCCAATGCAATGATACCACCCAGCGCGTCAGCCCCCCAAAGGACCGAGGCCGGGCCGCGCACAATTTCGGCCTGTTTGGTGAAGGACAGATCGAAGTAATCGCGCGTGCCGTCTGTGATCCGTTCGGCAACGCGGCTGCCATCAACCTGCAGGGCCACGCGGTTGCCACCAACACCGCGGATGGTGACGCCACCGATCGAGTTGAACGGATCGGTCGAGGAGGTCTGGCGGGAAATATCGACGCCGGGCACGGTGCGCACCAGATCTTCCAGATCGTCGATGTCTCGTCCTTCGATCTGATCTTCGTCCACAACGGTGGTGTTTGACGGCACATCCAGAATAGTGCCCCCCGCCCGGTCCGTTGTCAGGGTGATCGTTTCCAGAAATGTGGTGGTGTCCTGCGCCAGCGCGGCGGTGCCCAAACAGGTGCTTAACAGCAAATAAGCCGTCAAATGACAGCCGAAAGTTGGTTTGATTTTCATGTCCCCAGTCCGTGTTGAAGGTGAAGGCTTGCGGGTATTTCGGACTGGCTTGCTGATCTTCCTTTGGGGCTACACCCGACCAACAAAAAGAGTCAACTACTCAATTTTTTTTATTCAATCATCAAAATAATTAAAATTAATACAACAAAAACAGCATATTAAAACGAATTCACTCAAGCATTCCATTAATAGAATGCTATATCAATGAACAAGAAATATTTTAAACTCAAAGGTAAATCTGCATGCAGGAGATGAGTAAAGACACCACCAAGCAATCTTAGATTGGCGCACCTCCTTCAAATCTCACCCCGCAATTTTAACCCAAGAATCAATTCCCAGCACCGCGCTGTTGACGCCCGCTGTCGGAACAGATTGCCGCAGCGCGACAGCAGGCCGCGTGGCCTATCTGGTTACCATGTGGTTCCCTCACTCAGACGCAAATGGACGCAACAACGGATCTCAGCCGGAGGCCCCAATGCCCCTTATTCAATCCGATCAATTGCCTGCACATTCCACCCTTTGGCAGCACCACAACAAGGGTGATTTCCTGGACTGCTACAGCTGCGGCTCAGACCTGCCGCCGCAACGCGCCGTGGAACTGGCGCTCACCATGCCGGGTTGGGCTGAAGCGCTGATGAAGCTGCGCAACACCCTTGTCAAACCTCTGGGGCTTAAAACCGAACTTGGCGACCGCGACGCTGGGGATGCCATTTTCCCCATCACCCATGAAAGCGGCGACGAGCTGATCCTGGGCACCGATGACAGCCACCTCGATTTCCGGATTGCGGTGCTACAGCATCGGGGCCGGGTGTATATGTCCACCTGGGTGCACCCGCACAACCTGCTGGGCAAAGCTTATCTGCATGTCATCATGCCATTCCACGTGCTGATTGTGCGCAATTCGATCACCCGTGTGGCCGAGGCCAGCCTGAAAGCCGCCTAATCCAGCCAACCCAGCCCATCAGAGGGCATCCCCGATTGCATCCTTGGCCCCTGCCCCTTAAGGATTGGGCTGACGCGCCAAGGAGCGCAATAGAGGACGCCAACATGCTGAAAACCCGCATCATCCCCTGCCTGGACGTGGCCGATGGCCGTGTGGTGAAGGGCGTGAACTTCGTTGGTCTGCGCGATGCAGGCGACCCGGTCGAATCCGCCAAGGCCTATGACGCCGCCGGTGCAGATGAGATTTGTTTCCTCGACATCCACGCCACCCATGAAAACCGTGGCACCATGTATGACATGGTCCAGCGCACCGCTGAACAGTGTTACGTCCCCCTGACCGTGGGTGGCGGTGTGCGCACAGTGCAGGACGTGCGCAACCTGCTTTTGGCCGGTGCGGATAAGGTAAGCTTCAACTCCGCCGCGGTGGCCAATCCGGATGTGGTGGCCGAAGCCGCCGATCAGTTCGGCAGCCAGTGCATCGTGGTGGCCATTGACGCCAAAACCATCGGCCATGACGCGGATGGCACCCCCAACAAATGGGGCATCTTCACCCACGGCGGCCGTAAGGCGGCGCTGGATGCCGACGGCAACCCGATCGACGCGGTGGAATTTGCCAAGCTGGTCGAAGCCAAAGGCGCCGGAGAGATCCTGCTGACCTCCATGGACCGCGATGGCACCAAGGCGGGGTTCAACCTGCCGCTGACCAAAGCGATTTCCGATGCGGTGGACATTCCCGTCATTGCCTCGGGCGGCGTTGGCAACCTGGACCACCTGGTCGAAGGTGTGACCAAAGGCGGCGCCAGCGCGGTTTTGGCGGCCTCGATCTTCCACTTCGGGGACTACACCGTACGCGAAGCCAAAGAGCACATGGCAGCAGCCGGAATTGCGATGAGGATTGAATGATCGAATGGGAGAACATCGACGTCATTGAAACTGGCGTTGAGCACACCCAATGTGATTGCTGCGCCCAAACAACAACGCGCGGCGATGGAGATCTATCCCATCAGGGGAACTATATCGGGTTCTACGACGTGCGTTTTACAAGCGCCTCTGGCAATCACCCTCCGGTGGTCACAATTTATGTTGGTGATTTCTCTGATACTGGTAAGCGCACTGAACGCTGGGCCGCCCGCGCAAGCTGGACACGCGACGGTTGCAGCCTCTTGGACTGGCCTCCAGAAAACAAAGCGCAGATAACTATGTTCACACCTTTGGACCGAAGTGATGTTCTGGGTACTGATTTTGCCTCAGAATTCTGGGCGATGGTTGATGCCATCATCATGAAAGATACACGATTGGAGATATTCCATTGATGACCCTCGACGATCTTGCCACCATCATCGCCGCCCGCGCCGAGGCGGATCCAGAAAGCAGCTGGACCGCCAAGCTGCTGGCCAAAGGCCCCGAGAAATGCGCCGAGAAGTTTGGTGAAGAAGCGGTTGAGGCCATCATCGAAGCGGTGAAGGATGACAAGGCGGGCCTCACGTCCGAGGCTGCGGATGTGCTGTTTCACCTGCTGGTCATGCTGCAATCTCGCGGCGTAGCACTGGGTGATGTCATGGCCGAACTGGCCCGCCGGCAGGGCCAGTCTGGCATCGCCGAAAAGGCATCGCGCAACAAATAAGCGGCTCAGAGTTTGGAGGAGATGACGCCGGTGGCAAAGCCGCCCATGCGCAATTCCCCAAACAGGCGCTGATACTCAATCTTCGGGCAGCGGTTCATCACCACGTCCACCCCGCGCGCGCGGGCTTTGTTAGCGGCTTCAGCATGTTCCACGCCGATCTGCATCCAGATTGTCTGCAGGTTTGGAAAGGTGTCCAGCGCCTCATCCACAATCGCGGGCACATGTTCTGAGCGGCGGAAAATATCCACCATATCCACCCCGCCCTCAATGTCAGTCAACGAGGTCACCACGGTTTGGCCAAACAGGCGTTTGCCTGCATGGACCGGATTGACCGGCAGCACGGTATAGCCCTTCAGTCCCAGATAGCGCGCCACATAGTAACTGGGCCGCACCGGGTTCATGGAGACGCCGACAACCGCCACCCGTTTGGTGCGTTGCAGGATTCGCTTCAGCTCATCATCGCGATAACTTTCACTCATGTCCTATGCCTAGCTGGTGACGGGGCTAAAGAAAAGGCGCCCAAGGGGGGACCTGGGCGCCAGTACGGAACGAGGGACAGTGAACTGAGACGCGGAGGTTCCAGTCACGCGTCTCTCATAGATTGAGATAGGGGGCCGGCCTGCGATTTCAAATATCTGCTCAAGGATTTGTGATCAGCGCCGGGTGCCCGCCCCGTATCGCCGCGTATAGCGATCAATCAAAGATGTCCTCAACCGCGTCGACGATTTCCTCAAACAGCTTGCGACCCCAAGGTTTTCTGCGCTTCTGCTTGCGGGTTTTATGCGGCTTGTAGCTGTCTGGCCGGGCCTGCGGATAGGGTTCGCGATAGTAGGTCCGTTCACGCGGCTGCACACCGCTGGCCTCTGGCGGAACAGGCTGCGATGGCACCCGTTTCATATTGTGCAAAGGCGCCCCGCAGGAGCCGCAGCTTAATTCATGCTGCACACGGCCCGACAGCACCAGCTCAGAGCGGCGACCACAGTAACAGCAGGTGGCGATTTTTCGTGAATGACCCATGCGGGCAGAGTTATGTGCTCTGCCCGTAAACACAAGGTCCGGTGTGATGAAACCTTACGGTTTCGCGGCATAAAGCGCGACAGCCGCCGCGTTTGAGACATTGAGCGAGCCAAAGCCACGGGCGAAATCGATTTTCACCAGTTTATCGCAGGTCTCTTTGGTCTTCTGACGCAGTCCCGGCCCCTCGGCGCCCATCACCAATGCGATGGGTTGATCGCGGTGGCCTTCCACGGCGGCGTCGATGGTTTCATCTGCTTCGCCATCGAGGCCCAGAATCAGGTAGCCCATGTTGCGCAGCTCTTCCATGCCGTCGGCCAGATTGCGAATGCGCAGGTAGGGCTGACGCTCCAGGGCGCCGCTGGCGGTTTTGGCCAAGGCGCCGGTTTCAGGGGCGGAATGGTGACGGGTGCCAACAACCGCACAGGCGCCAAAAACCTCGGCCGACCGCAGAATCGCCCCGACGTTATGCGGATCCGTGACCCGGTCCAGCATAACAACCCGCGGCACCAGCCCCGGCTCACCCGCACAGACGTGATCCAGCTTGCCCCAATCCAGCGGCTTCACCTCCAAAGCGGCGCCCTGATGCACCGATTGCGGATCAAGCGGCGCGTTGAATTTGCGCGGATCCTCCAGTTCAGGGGTGATTCCCGAGGTGGCAATCGCCTCGGCCAGTTTGTCGCTGGCATTTTTGGTCACGATCAGCCGCAGCTTCTGACGGTTCGGGTTTTCCAGCGCATCACGCACCGCATGCAGGCCAAACAGCCAGACTGTTTCAGCCGCGGCTGCTTTTTTGGTCTGTTCTTTGGCGACCACCCACTTTGGCTTTTTCATGCCGAAAACCTTTCCATCCGGGTTGCCGCGCTTAATGCGCTGGAGAAGTGTCAGCTGCAAGATATTTTCTGGTTGACGCCCCCTTCGCGGCACCGTAAACACCGCCTCACCGAACGGCAGCGCCGCTCGGTAGTGGGCGACAGGCCGCAAGGTGTGGCAGGGGACTGTAACTCCCTCGCGGAGACGCACGCTTGGTTCGATTCCAAGGTCGCCCACCATCTTCTCTCTTAAAGAATGATGGTAAGAACGCAGCGCAAGACGCTGTTTTCGCGCGCTTATTCCATGGTAGACACTCGCGTCGACTGACGCCAGATCGCGACAGATGCCGCGATAATCAACGCGATAACACCGGTGGTCAGCACCGATTTTGCGATGGTTGCAGCGCTTGCAAAGGGCACGATGACGGGCAACGGCAGCGCCTCACTCAGCATCAGAATGACGCCCAGGTTTTCGCTATAGTCCGCCGCCGCTGCGACAAGGCCGAGCCAGCGTGCGAATCGTAGTTCAGCGACTGGGAAGCCTGCCGAATTTTGCGATTTCGATTCGAGCCACCGGCAGAGCGTCCAGAAAACCGCAGCCATCAGCGCCGGGTAGATCAGATCCAGTGGGATTTGCCGCCAGAGATAGAGCGCACGCCCTTTTTCACCCAGCGCGGTCAACAGGGCTTCGGCCTCCGCCACTGAATACCCCATCGGGCGCAGATCAAATGCCGGCTGCCCCGCAATGTCCGCCATCCAGGCCAGCGGTCCCAGCACCATCATCAGATAGATCGGTAGGGCCAGTGCCAGAATGGCCAACACCTGCCGCCCGCTTGTCTGTTTCCTTTTGGTCATCGTTTCACTTCCAAATCTCGTTTCTGATGGTCCCGATCTAGCCGCCTCACCCTCCGGGGCGCATTATCATCGGATAAGACCGGGCCAATTTTGGACATTCTTTGATGCATGCACTTCTTGATCTCTTGCAGTCGGCGGGACTGCCGGCGGACACAGCCCAGCGGCTGGCAGCATTGTTTGGGCAGGAGGTTGCCGCCAAAGGCAGCGTCATCTGCCAGCAAGGTGCACCGGAACAGCGGGAGATTCTGCTGCTCACCGGTGCGATGGTCAGCCTGATCTGCGATACTCACGGGCGCGAGGTCTGCACCGGGCTGCATCAAGGCCCCACCGTCCTACCGCCACATATCGCACGCAGTCAGGACGGCAGGTCCCTGACGGAGGTTCGCGCGCTCAAAGACTGCACGATCGCCACAATTTCTGCCTCCGATCTGGAGGCGGAAATGCTGCGCGACGTGGATGTGCGCAATTGGGCCAACGGCATTATGCGGGCTGAGATCACCCGCCGCGCCCAACGCGAATGGGCGCTGGCCGCCCTGCCCGCAGCCGAACGTCTGGTCTGGTTCCGCAAGGTTCACCCCAATCACGAAGCGCTGTTTCCACACACCTTCATCGCAAGCTATCTGGGCATGACACCTGTCACCCTCAGCCGGTTGCGCAAAGCGGCAGAATAAGACGCTACTGGATCTCCACCCCAGCGCGATCAAAACTGGCGCTATCTGTGCTCAGGTCATCATAGAAAATCTCAACATAAACTTTCTCCACCGACTGCGGCGGCAAGCCTGAGATCGGCAACCAGTCATTGGGGATCGCATTCGGCGTGGCCGAGGCCTCATCACAGGGGGGCAGATCATAGACCTGCAAAGGCCCATCGTTTAGCGAATAGCGCATAGCGCTCAGCCCGCAGCGCCAGCTCATCAGATGAGTGAAGTAGACCAGATCGTGACCGTCATATTCACGCACCGCCACCCAATTGCCCTTGGTCATGGTCAGGATCGGTTTCACCTCCGTCGCCGTGGTGAATTTACCCGTGGCGACCTGAGGCTCGGCCTCTGCCACAACAGGTGCTGCGGCAGCAGGTTCCGCCGTCTCAGCCGGGGCGGGCGTGGCTGTATCGCTGGCCATTTCGGCCCCCTGATTGCCCTCACCGCCGCCAACAGCCATGGCCACGATCATCAGTAACACATCCAGCATAATACCCTCCTACGTCAAAATATCTGTTTGAACACTGTCCCATAGGCGTTCGTGCCCCTATAGTGACCGAAAAATGAGGTCGGGGCAGTTCAACTATGGCCAAAGCCGCAGCGAAAAGCCAATCTTTCAACGTGATGATTGTCGCCCAAGCCGGGCGGCTGCAGTATGAGGCGCTGTTGTTTGCGGCCTCATTCCATAAAGCCAACCCCGAATTTCCCGGCCGTTTTTTCATCGCCATCCCGGAACCCGGCCCCCTCTGGCGGGAGGATCCGCGGGTGCTGGATCCCCAGGTCATTGACCTGCTCCAGGGCTTCGGCGCGGAGCTGATCCACTTCAAATCGCGTCATTTTGGATCGGCCTATCCCTATGGCAACAAGATTGAGGCGCTGATGGCCCTGCCCAAGGAGGAGCCGTTTGTGTTTTTCGACACCGATACGCTGATCCTTGATGACTTGACAAAGGTGCCGTTTGATTTTGCCAATCCCGGCGCCTCTGAACGGGTGGAGGGCACATGGCCCACGATCGAGCTTTATGGCCCCGGATATAATGACATCTGGGGCGCGCTCTATGATCGGTTTGATCTGGATTTCGAAAGCTCCCTCGATCTGGAGGAGCCGGATGAGTTCTGGCGCCGCTACCTCTACTTCAACGCTGGCTATTTCTTCTACCGATGCCCACATGAGTTTGGCGCACGATTTGCGGAATATGCCCTGTCGATCCGCGACAACCCACCGGCAGAACTGGTCTGTCAGGTGCTGGATCCTTGGTTGGATCAAGTTGTGTTGCCCTTGGTTATCCATTCGCTGGGCGGCGGTCGCGGTGCCCTGCCTGAAGGGCTGCTGGATGGTTCGGTCAGTTGCCACTATCGCTGGATGGCGCTGCTCTATGCCCGCGAAAGCGACGCGGTGATTGAGCTGGTCGAAGATCTGGCAAGCCCAAATAAGATGAAGCGGGTGCTGAAGGAATATGAGCCGATGAAACGGTTCATCTACCAGAACAAAGGCAACAAGGCGCGTGGTCTATTTGATCGCGAAAACCTGCCCCGCAAGGAACAAAAGATCCGCCAGCGCCTGAAGAACCACAATTTGTGGATCCGCTGAGTGATGATGCGCGGTGGGTTCACATGCCGTTTCAAAAGCGTGATTCTGCCCCGCACAGCGATCCACCCAACCCCTGATTGGAACAATCGTCCGGATTTACCGCCCTAACCGGACCTTTTTCCGTAACTGAGCCCACTTAGGCCCGTTATAGTTGTCGATCGTTCTTTGATCCCCTATCCATTTTGTCAACAAAACCAACATTTGTTCCAACAGAGTTCTTAAGGAGGAACCCCGCATGACCGACGCCCCGAACTATGGCTTCGACACGCTGCAAATCCACGCAGGCGCCCGCCCCGATCCGGCCACCGGTGCCCGCCAGACCCCGATCTATCAGTCCACCGCCTATGTGTTCCGCGATGCAGACCACGCGGCCGCGCTGTTTAACCTGCAAGAGGTGGGTTACATCTACTCGCGTCTGACCAACCCGACCGTGGCGGTTCTGCAGGAACGTGTGGCCACGCTGGAAGGCGGCGCCGGCGCGGTTTGCTGCTCGTCGGGCCACGCAGCCCAGATCATGGCGCTGTTCCCGCTGATGCAGCCGGGCAATAACGTGGTTGTCTCGACCCGTCTTTATGGTGGCTCGATCACCCAGTTCAGTCAGACCATCAAACGGTTCGGCTGGTCGGCCAAGTTTGTTGATTTCGAAGATCTGGCCGCGGTTGAGGCCGCTGTGGATGACGACACCCGCGCGATTTTCTGTGAATCGGTCGCGAACCCCGGCGGCTATGTGACCGACCTGCCGTCGATCTCGGCCATTGCCGACAAGGTTGGCCTGCCGCTGATCGTTGATAACACCTCGGCCACGCCCTACCTCTGCCGCCCGATCGAACACGGCGCGACACTGGTGGTGCATTCGATGACCAAATACCTGACCGGCAACGGTTCGGTCACCGGCGGCGTGGTTGTCGACTCGGGCAAGTTTGACTGGTCTGCCAGCGACAAGTTCCCGTCCCTGTCCGCGCCGGAGCCCGCCTATCACGGCCTGAAGTTCCATGAGACCTTTGGACCGCTGGCCTTCACCTTCCACGGCATCGCCATTGGTCTGCGTGACCTCGGCATGACGCTGAACCCGCAGGCGGCGCATTACACGCTGATGGGGATCGAGACCCTGTCGCTGCGGATGGAGCGTCACTGCGAAAACGCCCAGAAGATCGCAGGTTGGCTGGAAGGCAACGACCACGTTGAGGCCGTCACCTACGCGGGCCTCGACAGCTCACCCTATAAAGCGCGCGGCGAAAAGATCTGCCCGAAAGGCACCGGTGGCCTGTTCACCGTAGCGCTGAAAGGCGGCTACGATTCCTGCGTCAAGTTCGTCGACAGCCTGAACCTATTCAGCCATGTCGCCAACCTTGGCGATGCACGCTCATTGGTGATCCACCCGGCCTCCACCACCCACCGCCAGCTGACCGAAGAACAGCAGGTCGCAGCAGGTGCTGGCCCGAATGTGGTGCGGATCTCCATCGGGATCGAAAACGCCGAAGATCTGATTGCAGATCTGGAACAGGCGCTGGCCGCATCGGCCTAAACGCCGAGCATAACGCAATAAAAAGGCCGGGGATTTCCCCGGCCTTTTTATTACGCGCAGCGCATTGCACTTACTTCAGTTCCAGCACCACGGTGACCTGCTGGTTCAGGCTCAATTCCCCTGCTTCAACGGCCATATCCGACCCAACCGCCATTTCCATCCGCATCATCGGCATTGGCATATCGTGGCCGCCCGCCTCTGAGATGGAGACGACATTGCCCAGCTCAACACCCGCGGCTTCGGCATAAAGGGCTGCCTTGGCCAGTGCATCTTTCACCGCTGCCTGACGGGCCTGATCCTGCGCCGGGCGTGGCTCTGACAGGCCAAAACTCAGCCCACCAAAGTTATTCGCCCCATCCTGCAGCACCGCTGTCAGCACCGGACCCAGCTGATCCAGATCGCGCACCTGCACCCGCAGGGAATTTGACGCACGATAGCCTTCGATCCGCGGCTGGTTGTTGCGGTCATAGTTTTCCACCTGATGCAGCGACAGGTTTGAGGTCTGCATATCGGCCTCAGCGATCCCCATCATCTTCAGCCGGCTGACCACAGCCTGCGACTCCTGGGCGGTCTGCATCATGGCGATTTCCGGCGTGTCGGCGACGTGCTGCACGCCCAGCGAAATCGTTGCCATGTCGGGCGTCGCGGCAACGACACCTTCACCTGTCACCGTGATGTGGCGCACCATGTCCGCCCAGCCCGCTGCCGGCACCGCCATCATCGCTGCGACCATCGCGGGCGCCACCATTTTGTGCAACAACTTCATTTATCCCTCCTTCAAAGGTTTCTCCCCTAGAGGTGTCTCTTTGGCACAGCGCCTGCAAGGGGGAGTGTGACGGCTCCCTTCCCCTCGGCAAGAAGCTGCTTTATTCTTGGTTTGGGGCGCAAAGGGGGTCCCTTTGCGAAGTGGAGGATGCTAGAGCGAACTCATGAAGCCGAGTTTTGCATTATCGCTTTCGTTTGAAGGCATTGACCTGTTGCACCGGGCCGATGATGGCTGGCGTGCTGTGGGTCGTGTGGCCTTTGAGGATGAGGATCTAGGCGCGGCTTTGACAGGCCTGCGCGAACAGGCGCTGTTGCTCAGCCCGGAGGGGATCACCAGCAAACTAATCCTGCCCGAAGACCAGATCAAATATGTCAGCGTGCCTGTGGGCAAAGCGCCCGCCGCGGAACATGAGAGCCTGGCCCATGCGGCGATTGAGGGCACAACCCCCTATGCGCTGGCGGATCTTGCGATTGACTGGCAGTTGAACGGCCCGGTTCTGGAGGTTGCCGCCGTTGCGCGCGAAACCCTGGCCGAGGCCGAGGCTTTCGCCCATGAACATCAGTTCAACCCGGTGAGTTTTGTTGCCCAGCCCGCAGGTGCCTACCCGGGCGAGCCCTTCTTTGGCGGCACCCATGCGGCAACAGAATTGTTTGGTGGCCGGGTTGAGCCGGATGAAGACGCGGTTGCCGTCATTGGCCCCGCCAAGTTTCCAACACCCCCAGCGCCGGAACCAGAGGTCAGCGAACCGGTGCCGGAACCCGAAGTGATTGCCGCGCCCGCGCTGGAAACCATTGCGCCCCCTGCCATTGACGAAGCCCCTGCAGAGGTCGCCGTAGAGTCACCCCAGCCTGAGGTCACCCCAGCGCCCGTTGCAGAGCAGCCAGCGCCAGCGGTGCCAGAGCCAGCGCCCGTTTCGGCACCCGAACCAACACCTGAACCGACTCCGGCCCCAACACCGGCCCCAACACCTGAGCCGATTGAGGCGATCACCGCCCCGGCGGTGGAGGTGATTGATCAGCCCGTTGATTACGCGCAGATGGCCGCCAGCATCGAAGATGAGCTGAGCCCGGCCATCCCGTTGACCCCGGAAGAACTGGAATTGATCGAAGCCGCCGAAGCGCGCGGCAACGTCGAAGGCCCGGAAGACGCCGCTGAGATCCCCCGCGATCTGGAAGAGTTGCAGCATGACCTCTTTACCGCGCCTCAGGCTGAGGCGCCCGCAGAGCCTGCACTGCCAGATCCTGAGGATATTCTGGCGGTAGACGCCCCAGCCATTGCAGACAAACCTGTGGAAGACACACCCGCCGCGCTGCCGCCAATGTTTGGCAGCAGCCGGGCCAAGGCGGCGCAGATTGAAACACCCGCAGGTGAAGCGACCGCGAAAGCAGAAGCCAACAGCGCCCTCTCCTTTGCCAGTGTACGCGCCCGTCGCGGCGCCACTGACGAAGACACAGGCAAAGCCGCGCCGCGCCTTGATGGGGCCAGCCGCACCAGCCCAGAGGTCAACGGTGTGCGCAAACTGACGCTGCGCCCGGACAAGGCCGCAGCCACGCCCGCAGAGGCAGGCACCGGCGCGCCAGCCCTGGACGCCGATGTCAACGCCCCAACAGTGCCCCCAATCAGCGATGAGGTTGCACCCGCGGCGAACGGGGCCGCCTCATCTGGCGGCGACATCAGCGAAGACGCCGAAGCGCAGCTCTTGGATGCTGCGGCCAGTCTGACGCCTACGATCGTAGAGACCGAGATCCCCCCCGCCCCTGCCGAGGATGATGCGACAGAGGCTGAGGTGGAGGTGCCCGCGCCGGGCAAAGCGCCGTCGCGCCGCGCCAAGCGGCAGCAGGAGGCGCGCAAAGAAAAGCAGCAGATGACCGTCTTCGGCGCACGTAAGAGTGAGCAAGAGGTTGTAGTTGGCGGCAAGCCACGGTTCCTGGGGCTGATCCTGACCGCGTTGTTGCTGTTGTTCCTGGTCGGCATGGCTGCCTGGGCCTCCCTGGGCGAAGAAGGCATCGCCGGTCTATTCCGCAACTCAGACCCTGCCACCACTGCTGAGGTGCTGCAGGCCGAGGCGGAGCAAGAGGCGGCCCCGGCAGAAGATCTTGCCGCGGCAACAGCCCCGGAGACGGCCCCGGAAACTACGCCCGCGCCAGCAGCAGACCAGCCCGTTGCGACGCTTGTTCCCCAAGAGGCAGAAACCCCGCTGGCAGAAGTAGAGCTGCCTGCGGTCGAAGGTGCGGCGGTAGAAGCGGCCCCCGATACATCCGAAGTCGCTTCGCTGTCGCCCGAATTGCAATACGAACCCGAAGCGCCCGCCGCCCCTGATGCGGCCACCAGCGCGCTGACCGATCCCGCCCTGGTCGAAGGGGATGAGGCGTTGACCGCGCTTGATCCTGAACTGCAGGCGGAACCCGAGGTTACTGAAACGGCACCCGCCCCTGAGCTAAGCACTGCGGAACGCTATGCTGTCTCAGGTGTCTGGCAGGATGCCCCGTCCCAGCCCTCCGCCCCGGCAACGGCGGGTCTGTATGACCTTTATATCGCGTCGATTGACCCGGCTGTACCCTCCTTTGACGCTGTGGCGCTGCCGGATGAGGCGCGGGTGCAATCTGACACCACGCCGCCGCAACAAAGCTCCCCCGCCGCTGCGGGCACTGAATTTACGTTTGACCAGCGTGGTCTGGTCACGGCCAGCCCTGAGGGAACGATGACCCCGGATGGCATCCTGATCTTTTCGGGCCGCCCGCCGGTCCTGCCGAACAGCTTCCCAGCCCGCACCGTTGTTGCGCTCGAAGGCATCAGCGAGGCGGAGCTGCTGCGCCGTTCAAAAATCCGGCCTAAGGCGCGGCCGGAAGATCTGATCGAATCCAACGAACGCAGCGTGCTTGGCGGTCGCACCCGCACCGAATTGGCGCAGCTGCGCCCCAAAGCACGCCCGGACAACCTGCGCACCGCCGCAAACAGCAACACCGATGACGGCGACCGCCTTACCCTGCTGAACAGCGCCTCAGCACCGCTGGTGGATCTGTCGGGCGAAACCCGCGACGCGATCAACGAGGCGGTGGCCCAATCGGTTGGCGCCACATCGCTGCGCCCGATGGCGCGTCCCAGCAACCTGAATACGTCAAACACCGAAAGCGTGCAGGTGGCCGCCGCAGTGCGTGTGCAGCCGCAGCTGCCCACCTCGGCCTCAGTCGCGCGGCAGGCGACGGTGAAAAACCAGCTGAACCTGAAAAAGATCAACCTGATCGGGGTTTCTGGCCAGCCCAGCAACCGCAGCGCCCTCGTCCGGCTGGCGTCGGGCCGGTACAAGAAGGTGAACGTGGGCGATCGACTAGATGGCGGGCGCGTGGCCTCCATCAGCGAAGGCGAGCTGCGCTACACCAAATCCGGCCGCACCATCACGTTGAAGATGCCGCGCGGCTAAGCCCGCCCTTACGCCTCAGTGTTGGGCGGCACCTTGCGATGGGCACTGCCCCAGGCGTGCAGCGCCATCACCACCTCGCGCAGCGCTTGCCCCTTCTCGGTCAGGGAATATTCCACCTTTGGCGGCACCACAGCGTAAACCTCCCGGTGCAGGATGCCGTCGGCCTCCAACTCACGCAGCTGCTTGGTCAGGCTGCGTTGCGTCACATTCCCCACCCGGCGCAGCATTTCATTAAAGCGCAGGGTCTCATCTAGCAGATGGTAGATGATCAGCCCTTTCCACTTGCCCGCAATCTGCTCCAACGCCGCCTCAACCGGGCAGCCGTCATTGCAGCCATAGTCGGCAAAACGCTGGGTGCTCTGCTGTTCTATAGTATCCATATTGTGCCTATAGGCTAAAATAGTGCGTACTTGTTCGCATTGTGTCTACTCCTTCATATGGCAGGTGAATCAGCTTTGTCAAAAGGAGAGCCCCATGAAAGCGATCGGCTACACCGCTGCAGGCCCAATCGATGCACCACAGCCCCTGCAGGATTTCACCGCCCCCCGGCCTGAGGCACAGGGCCATGACCTGCTGGTCAAGGTTCAGGCGATCTCGGTCAATCCGGTTGATTATAAGATCCGTCAGAGCCGCGCACCGGAAGGGGACAGCCCCGCCATTCTGGGCTGGGACGCCGTGGGTGAGGTTGTTGAGACGGGCGAATTGGTCACCAGCTACCAGCCCGGCGATACCGTCTGGTATGCCGGCGCCATTGATCGCCCCGGCACCAACGCCGAATACCATCTGGTTGATGAACGCATCACCGGCCGCGCGCCAACATCGATCCCTGCGGCCGCAGCGGCAGCCCTGCCCCTGACCACCCTGACGGCGCATGAGATGTTGTTTGACCGGCTGCGGGTCGCCGATCCTGTGCCCGGCGCGGCACCGGCTGTGGTGATCATCGGCGGCGCAGGTGGTGTTGGTTCCATCGCGATCCAGCTGTTGCGGGCGCTGACAGATCTGACGGTGATCGCAACCGCCTCACGGCCGGAAACACAGGAGTGGGTGAAATCCCTTGGCGCCCATCACGTGTTGGACCATCGCCAGCCGCTGGCCCCGCAGATCGCTGCCTTGGGGATTGGCGCCCTGGGCTATGTCTTCTCCACCAATCAGACCCATGCCTATATCGAACAGGCCGCTGAGTTTCTGGCGCCCCAGGGTCGCTTTGGGCTGATCGATGACCCTGAGCATCTGGACGTCCGCCCCTTCAAGCTCAAGTCGATTTCGACCCATTGGGAGGTGATGTACACCCGGTCGCTTTTCGGTACAGCGGACATCACCCGCCAGCGGGACATCCTGAACGATGTTGCCGGGCTGATTGACAGCGGCAAGGTGAGGTCCACCGCGACCGAGGCGATGGGCGAGATCAACGCCGCCAACCTGATCCGCGCCCATAAGCTGCTGGAGACCAACACCGCCAAAGGCAAAATCGTGCTGGAAGGGTTTGGCACCTGACGCCCAACGGCTGAAACGAAAAAACCCAGCCGCACGAGGAAAGCCGTGCGGCTGGGCCGATGCCAGGGGTGGAGCCCCGGCAGAAAGATGGGCCGGGCAGTTAACCTGCCGCGCGCCCTCCCCGTCTGACCGTCTTATGCGGTCTTCACCGGTAAGGGCTTACTCAGCCGCTTGGATTTCACCGTTTTCGATCTGCTCACGCTCAATCGATTCAAACAGCGCTTTGAAGTTGCCCTCGCCGAAGCCATCATCGCCTTTACGCTGGATGAATTCGAAGAAGATCGGACCAATCACGGTTTTGGAGAAGATCTGCAGCAGGATCTTGGTCTCACCACCATCCACAACACCTTCGCCATCGATCAGGATGCCGTGTTTCTTCATGCGCTCTATCGGCTCGGTATGGCCGACCACACGTTCGTGGCTGAGGTCATAATAGGCGTTCGGCGGTGCCGGCATGAACTTGATGCCATTTTCCGAGATTGCGTCGGTCGAGGCGTAGATGTCTTCGGAACCAACAGCGATGTGCTGGATGCCTTCGCCTTTGTACTTCTTCAGATAGGCCACGATCTGGCCGGTTTCGCCGCGGTCTTCGTTGATCGGAATACGGATCCGGCCACAGGGTGAGGTCAGCGCGCGGCTGAGCAGGCCGGTGTATTTGCCTTCAATGTCAAAGAAGCGGATTTCACGGAAGTTGAACAGATCGCCGTAGAACTTGAACCACTTGTCCATGTTGCCTTTGAACACGTTGTGGGTCAGGTGATCGAGGTAGTAGAAGCCCACACCTTCCGGCTTGGAGGTGCCCAGCCAGTCGAAATCAGCGTTATAGGGCGACTGGTCGTGGCTTTCGTCGGTGAAATAGATCAGCGAACCGCCGATGCCTTTGATCGCGGGCCAGGCCAGGGTTTTGTCATCCGCGTCATAGGGTTCTGCACCCATTTTGACGGCGTGGTCATAGGCATGCTGCGCATCCACAACGCGCCAGCCCATCGACGGGGCGCAGGGGCCGTGCTCTTCGACAAA
The DNA here is from genome assembly GCF_963691685.1 of Thalassovita sp. GTDB lineage: Bacteria > Pseudomonadota > Alphaproteobacteria > Rhodobacterales > Rhodobacteraceae > Thalassobius. The sequence continues at coordinate 1,552,076 of NZ_OY829290.1, read as the reverse complement.
GCGGCTGGCGAAGCTACCCGGTTCATCATTCAGGATATAGGTCACATCCCCCTGCTGCCACAGTTCGATGTTCTTGGTCTTGTGTTTGGCGACCTTGACGTAGCCCATCTTGGCGAACAGCTCACGCAGTTCTTCCGCATTGGGGTGGGCGAATTCTACGAATTCGAAACCGTCGGTACCGGCGGGGTTTTCGGGGCTGATTACGGCCTTGGGGGCCATGTGCGGGAACGGACCCATGGGTGCCTCCTGAGTGTTGGTTACTTGCTATGTTAAGTATGCCGCAAAAGATGTGGGAATTTTGCGCATTTTACGCTGGCGAAAGCGGTTGCCATGCGGGATCTACGCACTATCTAGGTGGAAAACGTCAATTTGACGCACGAGAGGCATCATGCTGGACGACACCGACAAACGGCTGCTGGCCGCGCTGCAACAAAACAGCCATCTAACGACTCAGGAACTGTCAGACATGCTGAACCTTTCGGCCTCTCAGGCCGGGCGGCGACGCCAACGCCTGGAGGCCGAAGGCTATATCCGCAACTACACGGCCCGGTTGGATCCGGCGCGGCTGGGTCTGAGTGTGCAGGCCTTTGTGCAGGTGCAGCTTGGCACCCATGGACCGGATCAAAGCCAAAGCTTTGCCCGGCTGGTGAACCTGCGCCCCGAAATCACCAGCGCCTGGACCCTCACCGGCGATGCCGACTACCTGCTGCGGGTCTATTGCGAAGACCTTTCTGCCCTCAACAGCCTGATCCATGAGGTGCTGCTGCGCCACGAAGCTGTTAGCCGGGTGCAAAGCCAGATTGTGATGGATCAGTTCAAGCAAGACGCGCCGCTGCCAACCTGACATAGTGGGCCACACAGCTACCTGACCCCAACTGCCTGCAAAGGCGCAAAAAATCGCCGGAGACCATGCAAGAGTTTCTCTTTTCCGCTTCTATCTATCTGATTGCCGCCGTGATCGCCGTGCCGCTGGCCGCGCGTTTGGGGCTGGGATCTGTTCTGGGCTACCTCAGCGCCGGGATCGTGATTGGCCCCGTTCTGGGGCTGGTCGGCTCTGAAACGCAGGATCTGCAACACTTCGCTGAATTTGGCGTGGTGATGATGCTGTTCCTGATCGGGTTGGAACTGGACCCAAGGGCGCTCTGGGCGATGCGGCACCGGCTGATCGGGCTGGGCGGCTTGCAAATCACCCTGACCATGGCCGCGATGACTGCGCTGTCGATGGCATTGGGGCTGGAATGGAAACCCGCGCTGGCGGTTGGGATGATCTTCGCGCTCTCCTCCACCGCGATTGTGCTGCAAACCCTATCCGAGAAGGGGCTGATGCAGACAAACGGCGGGCGCTCCACCTTCTCGGTTTTGCTGACACAGGATATCGCGGTGATCCCGATGCTGGCGCTGCTACCGCTACTGGCAATGTCACCCTCGGGGCCAACACCCGGGGGCGGCAGTGATGGCCATGCAGGCGCACCGGGCGGCATGTCACTGGTGGAAGGGCTACCGGGCTGGGGGGTGACGCTGGTAACGCTTGGTGCCGTCGCGGCGGTCATTCTGGCGGGGATCTTCCTGACCCGGCCACTGTTTGCCTTCATCCACCATGCCCGTCTGCGGGAAATGTACACAGCCTTGGCCCTGCTGATCGTTCTGGGGATCGCCGCCATCATGACCGCTGTGGGCCTGTCGCCGGCGCTTGGCACGTTCCTGGCGGGTGTGGTGCTGGCCAACTCGGAATTCCGTCATGAGCTGGAAAGCGACATCGAACCCTTCAAAGGGCTGCTGCTTGGGCTGTTCTTCATCACCGTTGGGGCGGGTATCGATTTCAATACCTTCTTCAGCGCACCGATGGATCTGATTGGCCTGACGCTGACCGTTCTGCTGATCAAAGGCGCGATCCTTTACCTGCTGAGCCATATCTTCAACATCAAAGGCCGGGCACGGTGGCTGTTCACCCTGTCACTGGCGCAGGCCGGTGAGTTTGGCTTTGTCCTGCTGTCGTTTTCCCGCCAACAGAACGTGCTGCCCGGCCCATTGACCGATACGCTGTCGCTGGTGGTGGCTCTGTCGATGCTGGCAACCCCGCTGCTGTTCATCATCTATGACCTCCTGTCCAAAACCATGAAGGACAGCGACACCTTCGAAGAAGATGAGATCGACGAACATGGCCCTGTCATCATTGCAGGCATTGGCCGTTTTGGTCAGATCGTGAACCGTCTGGTGCAATCCAGCGGCTTCAAAACCGTGGTTCTGGACAATGACATGGGCACCATCCAGCTGATGCGCCAATTTGGCTTCAAAGGCTTCTTTGGCGATCCCTCCCGGCCTGAGCTGCTGCATGCCGCCGGCCTGAAGGAGGCCAGCGTTCTGGCCGTCACCTTGGATGATCGCGCGGCCGCCACACGGCTGGTTGGCTTCGCCCGACGTGAACGCCCGGATCTGCACATCATCGCCCGCGCCCGCGACCGCACTCATGTTTTTGAACTCTACCAGGCTGGGGCCAATGACATCGTGCGCGAAACCTTCGACAGCAGCCTGCGGGCCGGACGTTACGTGTTGGAGAACATCGGCCTCAGCGAATATGAGGCCGCCGAAGCCGAACGGGTCTTTTTCCAGCACGACCGGATGGCGATCCGCGAATTGGCGCAGGTCTGGGATCCCAACACGCCCTCGGCCCAGAACAAGGCCTATGTGGCCCGGGCCCGTGAGTTGGAGAAGGAATTGGAAACGGCCCTGTCGACCCAGCTGGAAACCCGGCGCGAAGACAAAGACAGCGACGAAGCATAATGAACAAAGGGGGCCAAGCGGCCCCCTTTTTGATGCGTGTTATGTGTGGTCTTTTGCCCGGCCAGGCCGTTAGCCGTCAGACACCCCAGCCTCAGCAAAGGTGGCCATGCCTGAATGGCAGGCAATCGCGCCCTGCAGCACGCCAATCGCTAGTGCCGCACCGGACCCTTCGCCCAGGCGCAGACCAAGCGCCAGCAATGGCTCCTTGCCCAGTTGCTCCAACAGTTTGCCATGGGCCGCTTCGGCGCTGACATGACCTGCAACAGCGTGATCCATTGCTTTGGCGTTCACCGCTTTCAAGGTTGCGGCAGCAGCGCAGCAGATGAAACCATCCAGCAGCATCGGAATACGCTCCACCCGCGCCCGCGCCATTGCGCCCGCCATCGCGGCCAGCTCACGCCCGCCAAGACGGCGCAACATTTCCAGCCCATCGCCCTGACCGCCATGCAGCGCCACGGCTTCTGCGACGACGCGGGTTTTGTTTTCAAGCCCGGCATCATCAACCCCGGTGCCACGCCCGGTCCAATCAGCAGCCTCACCGCCATAAAGCGCGTTACAGATCGCTGCGGCGGAGGTGGAGTTGCCGATGCCCATTTCTCCGGTGATCAGCAGATCCGCGTTCGGGTTCACAGCGTCCCATCCGGTCTGCAGCGCCTCAAGCAGCTCAGACTCACTCATCGCAGGCGCTTGGGTGAAATCGGCAGTTGGCGTCTCCAGCGACAGCGCATGCACGGCCATCTGAGCGCCAAATGTGCGCGACAGCTGATTGATCGCCGCCCCGCCATGCTGGAAGTTCAAAACCATCTGTTCGGTCACTTCCGCCGGGAAGGCAGAGACCCCCTGCGCCATCACGCCGTGGTTGCCTGCAAAGATCAGAACCTGCGGAAAACGCAGCTTGGGTTTGGCATTGCCCTGCCAGCTGGCAAACCAAATGGCCAAATCCTCCAGACGGCCCAAAGCGCCCGGTGGTTTGGTCAACTGCCCGTTGCGCGCACTGGCGGCAACCTGCGCCGAGAGGTCCGCAGACGCGGCGGTTGACAGAATTTGACGAAACTCGTCAAGTGATTGAAAACTTTGACTCATGACTTCCCCAAGCCCCTCTCCCATCCTTGCCTGAGTGTTTACCCGAATGTTAACCGTGGGCAAGCAGCAGAATGAGACTTCAAATGTATGAAAACGACAAACGCCGATATGAATACCGTGATATTGCGGTGTCTCTCGCCCTGCTGACAAGGCTACCTATACCTTTGAAGAGGGATAGTTTTACCAGAGGTGCACGTGCCGCATGGGCCTATCCACTCGTAGGTGTTGTGATAAGTTTCATTCTAGCAACCTTATCGGGATTTTTGCTGTGGCTGGGCCTCGAATCTGGCGCCGTTGCCTTGGTGATTCTCGCCACCTCCGTTGTGCTGACCGGCGCCATGCACGAAGACGGTCTGGCCGATTGTGCCGACGGGTTTTGGGGCGGCTGGGAGAAGGACCGGCGGCTGGAGATCATGAAGGACAGTCAGATCGGCAGCTACGGGGTGATCGCGCTGGTGCTGTCCCTGGCAGCCCGCTGGTGGGCGCTGAGCCTGTTGCTGGATCAAGGCGCCTACGCCGCGCTGATCGCGGTTCCTGTGGTCAGCCGCGCTGCCATGCCCGTTGTGATGGCGGCGCTGCCCCACGCCCGCGCCACCGGTCTGAGCCATGCACAAGGTCGCCCAGACGCAACCGTGGCCGCCAGCGCCGCCGGCATCGGCTTTGTGATCGCTGTGCTGATGCTGGGTTGGTCAGCCTTTTCGGTGGCCATCCTGGCCGCACTAACCATCGCGGCCGTGATCGCCATCGCGCGAGCCAAGATTGGCGGGCAAACCGGCGATGTGCTGGGGGCAACGCAGCAACTGGTCGAGGTTGTGCTGCTGATCTCGCTTTTCGGCTAATCCCTAACCTGCATCAAAAAACCGCGCCGGTTAGGGCGCGGTTTTCTGTAATCCGTCACTGATGACATCGCAGGTTTAGGCTGCGCGCGACACCAGAACTTCGTCCACCTTCTTGGCGGCGGCCACTTCGTCGCTGCCCGATACGGCGGCAACTTCGCGGGTCAGACGCTCCAGCGCAGCTTCATAAAGCTGACGCTCGGAATAGCTCTGCTCGCGCTGATCGTCGGTGCGGTGCAGGTCACGCACCACTTCGGCAATCGCAATCAAATCACCCGAATTGATCTTCTGTTCATATTCCTGGGCACGGCGCGACCACATCGCCCGTTTGACCTTGGCTTTGCCCTTCAGGGTTTTCATCGCCTGCGACACCACATCCGGGCTCGACAGCGAACGCATCCCAATTTCGGTGGCCTTGTTGGTCGGCACGCGCAGGGTCATCTTGTCTTTCTCAAAGGAGATCACAAAGAGCTCCAGCTTGATGCCGGCAATCTCTTGTTCCTCGATCGAGACGATCTGACCAACGCCATGCGCCGGGTAAACCACGTAATCGTTCGGGCTGAATTCAGACTTCTTCGCTTTGCTCATGCAATCCTTCTCCGCAAGGACCGCCCAACACCCGGCGACAAAAAGACCGGGCGAGGTACGTAAATACGCTCGTCAGTCGGTGATTGTCACAAAGATTTCATCCGCTGGTTTGCAAAAGGCGCGGATAAACGTCAGGCAGTCTTCGTCATGTCCTTGTCATATAGCACATTTTGGGGCGTCTCGAAAGCACCCCAAAAGAGACGAAAGGGGAATCTAGGGCAGAATCCCTGCCGATTCTCCTATCTTTTACCTTTTGGACCAGTTTTCCGCCCGAATCGGGCGAATCACTGATTCCCTACAGATCAGCTGCCCTCACCTGGTGCTTCGGAGAAATACTTCTCCAGCTTGTTGGGCTCGCCATCCTTTTCCTCATACCCCGGCATCGGATCCTTTTTCTCAAGGATGACCGGCCAGATTTCCGCATATTTGCGGTTAAACTCGACCCACTGTTCCATCTCCGGCTCAGTGTCGGGGCGGATGGCATCAGCCGGGCATTCAGGTTCACAGACGCCACAGTCGATGCATTCATCAGGGTGGATGACCAGAGTGTTCTCACCCTCATAGAAACAGTCAACCGGACACACTTCGACACAGTCGGTGTATTTGCAGGCGATGCAATTGTCGGTGACGACGTAGGTCATGGCAGTCTCTCTGGCTTTTGGCTTGGCGACTTAGCTAATTCACTGTGCCGGATCATTCAAGCCTCGCTGGCGATCAAGGTCTATCATTCGCCGGTCGCGTTTTGTGGGGCGTCCTTTGCCCTCAAAACGGGGTCCGCGTGGAACCTTCTCCTGCGGTTCCGTCAAATCCGTGTACAGTGTTTGGGCCTCTGGGGCCGGGCCACGGCGTTCGCCGATGGCTTCAATCCGCACAACGCGAATCTGGTTCCCTTGGGGAAAGGTCAAAACATCCCCGGGCTTTACCGAATGTGCAGGCTTTGCAGCCTTGTCAGAGTTGACCCGCACATGCCCTGCCGAAACCATCTTCGAGGCCAGCCCGCGCGTCTTGTAAAAACGCGCGTGCCAGAGCCACTTATCAAGCCGTTGCTTCGGCCCGTGTTGCGAAGCGGTTTCGGTCAAAAGACACCTCTGCGGGACAACCCCAGTCTTTGGGCCCATAATGGGCCAGAGCGATCAGCCCTTTTTCAGCCCCATCAGCGCTGCTGCGAAGGGGTTATCGGGATCGATCGCCTTTTCCTTCTTCGGCGGACGGGCCTCATAGGATTTGGCGCCTTTCGGGCCACCACGGCCTTTGCCGTCGCCACGGGGTTTGCCACCTTTGCCGCGCGGCTTACCGCCGCCTTTGCGCTCACCACGCTCGCCGCCGCGTTCATTGCGGTCCCCACGGCCACGGCCACGGTTGCCACCCTGATTGCGACGTCCGCCCCAAGCGAAGGTAAAGAATACCTCCATCTCAGGCTCAGCGGCCTCATCAGACTTGGTTTCTTCAGTTGCAGCTTCTGCGACAGCGTCCTCAGCGGGGGCCTCTTCTGCAGGGGTTTCAGCCACAGCGTCTTCGGTAGGCGCTTCAGCAGCTTCTGCGGCGGGGGCTTCGCCCTCGGCTGCAGCGTCAGCAGGTGCATCGGCGGCCACTGCGACAGGCGCGGCTTTCACCTTCACACGCTCACCGCGTTCGGCGGTGTAGCCCAGGCCCTGCATCAGGTCTGCAAACTGCTCCAGCGTCATACCGGTGATCGACAGCATGTCCGCTTTGGCCTCAAAGCCGCCACGGCTGTCTTCAACGCGCAGCATATCGGCCAGACGTTCCAGCATGTCGATGCGGATCGAACGTTCGCCAGCAGCGCGGTAGCCCGCCATCGCGTCATAACCTTCAGCAGCGCCTTTGTCGGTCGGTACAGTGACCAGACCGGGCGGCGGTGCTTCGGGGAAGATGTCGAGCCCTTTGGCCAGCGCCCAGAGCACCAGACGCAGACGGGTCGGCGCCGGTTTCAGCATCAGCGGCATGAAGATCGTGAACTGACCAAAACGCACGCCGTGTTTGCGCAGCGCGCCACGGGTGTCCTGATCCAGTGCCTTCACCTCATCGGCCACCTGCGCGCGCGGAATGACGCCAAGGTTTTCGACCATCTGGAAGGCAAAGCCACGGGCCAGCCCGTTCAGCTCTTCGTCCCGGCCCAGCGCCAGAAGCGGCTCAAACAGGGCGGCAATTTTGCGATCAATGAAATGCTGCAGGCGACGTTCAACCTTCTGCGCCACATCGGCACCAGCTTCGTCGTCAACAAAAGCGGTGACTGTCGGCTTCAGCGGATCAGCGCCCGCCACCAGCTTGCCCACCGCCTCGGTGCCCCACATCAGGCCACCCTGCTCAGTGAAATCAATTTCGGTATCGGGTGCATTGTAGAAGCGATCGGCGCGCAGCGAAAAATGCGGCGCCAGTGCCTGCAGGCTGGCCTGACGCAGCGTCTTGGCCTCCTGACCGCTTGCGTCTTTATCCTGACGGAAACGGAACCCTTCCAAACGACCGACGAATTCGCCTTCGACGGTCACTTCACCCTTATCATTTACTTCGGCCAAAAGGGCCTCCTTCTGCTTGAGCCGGCGCAAAAGCACGGATGTGCGCCGGTCCACAAATCTTTGGGTCAGACGCTCGTGCAGCGCATCCGACAATCGGTCTTCTACAGCGCGAGTCTCGCCGCGCCAATGACTTTCGTCATCTACCCAGCCGGATCTTTGTGCGACATAGGTCCACGTGCGGATAAATGAGAGACGTTTCGACAATGTGTCAATGTCGCCATCTGTCCTGTCGATCCGTTGCACCTGCCGGGCCAACCAGTCATTTGGCACCTTGCCCTTTTCATGCAGATAGCCAAAAACAGTTTCCAGAAGCTGCGCATGTTCGGCGTGGCTGATGCCCCGGAAGTCCGGCACGCGGCAGACATCCCACAGCAGTTTCACCGACGGCCCGTCAATGGCACGGGCGGCAATCTCGGCCACCTGCGACAGCGCTTTCAGCGCCAAGAGGTCATCGGCATCGCGCGAACGGATCAGCATTTCATGATCCGGCGCCGCCTCAAGCGAACGGATCAGCGCATCCGGTGTGCCAAACTGCAGCCGCGCGTTGCGCCAATGCAGCTTGCGCACCGGGGCAAACCGGTGATCCATGATCGCCTGCGCCACACCTTCGTCCAGCGGCTCGGCCTCACCGGTCACACCAAAGGTGCCGTCCGACATGCCGCGCCCTGCCCGGCCTGCGATCTGGGCCAGTTCATTGGGCATCAGCATGCGCATCCGACGGCCGTCAAATTTCACGGTTGAGGAAAAGGCGACATGGTTGATGTCCAAGTTCAACCCCATCCCGATGGCATCGGTTGCCACCAGATAGTCCACGTCCCCATTCTGGTAGAGTTCCACCTGCGCATTGCGGGTGCGCGGGCTAAGCGCCCCCATCACCACCGCAGCGCCGCCTTTCTGACGGCGGATCAATTCAGCAAAGGCGTAAACATCATCAACCGAAAACCCAACCACGGCTGCGCGGGGTTTCATGCGCGAGATTTTGCGCGAGCCGGTGTATTCCAGTTGGCTCATCCGTTCGCGGCGCATGAACTGCACACCCGGAACCAGCGCAGCAATCGCCGGCCGCATAGAATCAGAGCCAAGGAAGATGGTTTCCTGCAGCCCCCGTGAGCGCAGCAAACGGTCGGTGAAAACATGACCCCGTTCAGGATCAGCGCAGAGCTGAATTTCGTCAACGGCCAGGAAATCACAGCCCATGCCCTCTGGCATCGCCTCAACCGTGCAGACCCAATATTGCGCCCGGTCTGGCACAATCCGCTCTTCGCCGGTGACCAGCGCCACAACCGAAGGCCCGCGCGCCGCGACGATCTTGTCATAGACCTCACGCGCCAAAAGACGCAGCGGCAACCCAATCACACCTGTGCGATAGGCCAGCATCCGTTCGATGGCGTAGTGGGTTTTGCCGGTGTTGGTCGGCCCAAGGACCGCCGTTATCCGGGAATTCTGGGGCATGATCTGTCCCTGACGTCTTTACAGGCTTTGCCCTTGCACCTGAGGTGCGAGGCGTTCAACGGCTTCCGTTGCTTCCTCGTAATGCGGGTGAATGGTCAGCACAAGCCGATAGGCCTCCAGCGCCAGTTCGTGCTCTTCAAGTTGCTCAAGGGTCACGGCCAAACCAAACAGTGACTCGTACTGATTCGGGTTGAGCACCAGGACCTGCTGCAGGTCTGAAAGCGCCAGGCCGGGGCGATCCATGTGATGCCACAGCTGCGCCCTGAGCGCCCAGCCTTCGGCAAACTGCGGCGCATGGTCGGTCAGTGCGGTCAGGTGGTCGGCTGCTGTGTCGAACTCACCACGTTCAAGCGCCTCTTTCCCCCTTTTTAACAATAGGTTCATCGAGGCAGAGCCGGATTTAGACCACTCCAATTGCAGCTCCCGGCTCAGCTTGGTGGCCTCCACCGGGTCGGCCTGTTGCAGCCGCTCCAGCAGATCTGCAACAGCTGTATCCTCGCCTTTGACGGGTGACGTAAACAGCACTAACGTCATGATTGCCGCGACGATAGGCTTGGGGCTGATTAGAACTACGCTCATAGTGAGACAAGTTTAGACCGAAGCCGGGATTTGAACAGCCCCGGTGGACAAAGAATGGATCACAACATCCGGAACAGATTGCCGGATCCCAAAGCAGAGGAACACTTCCATGACCGATAAAGTTGCAGCAGCCGTTGAGGCCCTGAACGAAAAAATGGCAGGCGCTGACTTCTCCGGTTCGGCCAAGTTTGTCATCGAAGGCGAAGCATCGATCGTTGTTGACGGCGACGGCGCCCGTGCCAGCGACGAAGACACCGACGTTACCCTGACCGCAGATGCCGAAACCTTTGAGGCGATGCTGACCGGTGAAATGAACCCGACCTCCGCCTTCATGAGCGGCAAACTGACCATCGACGGTGACATGGGTCAGGCCATGGCACTGGCCACCGCATTTGCCTAACCGCAGCTAAACGCCAACGGAAAGCGACCCAAATGAAAAAAGCCCCCTTCTTTGCCGAGATCATCCAAGACTTCCCCAAGGCGGATGCCTGGTGGGTCACGGCAGAAGATGGGGTGCGCATCCGGGTCGCGGCCTGGCGTCCTGAGGCAGCAGAGCCCGCCAAAGGCACGGTTCTGCTGTTTCCGGGACGCACCGAGTATATTGAGAAATACGCCCCAACTGCGGGCGATTTCGCCAAAGCAGGCCTTGCCACACTGGCCATCGACTGGCGCGGACAGGGCATTGCGGACAGGCTGTTGGACAACCGGCTGATCGGCCATGTCGACAAATTCATGGATTTCCAGCACGACGTTCAGGCCGCGCTAAAGGCCGCGCGGAATCTGGACCTGCCAGAACCCTATTTCCTGCACGGGCATTCCATGGGCGGCTGCATTGGCCTGCGCGCCCTGCACGAAGGCCTGCCGGTTAAGGCCGCGTCCTTCTCCGGCCCGATGTGGGGCATACTGATTTCTGCCCCGCTGCGCCCGGTGGCCTGGTCCATTGGCTGGCTGAGCCGCCTTACTGGGTTTTCCGGCAAACTGGCCCCCAACACCAGCCTGACGCCCTATGTGCTGGAGGGCGACTTTGCCGACAACACGCTGACCCGGGATCGCACAATGTGGGATCTGATGGCGGCGCAACTCAACGCCCAGCCCGACCTGTCGCTTGGCGGTCCCAGCATCAACTGGCTTTATGAAGCGCTGTCAGAAATGCGCACCCTGTCGCAGATGCCCTCCCCCAGTCAGCCCTGCCTGACCTATCTGGGCGACAATGAACGCATCGTTGATCCGCAGCGGATCAAGGACCGTATGGCCGCCTGGCCAAACGGTGCGCTGAAGATCGTCACCAACAGTGAACACGAAGTGCTTATGGAAGACGAAGAGCGGCGAACCCAATTCGCCGCAGATATCGCAGCGCATTATCTGGCCGCGGTGGCCGACAGCACAGCGGAAGCCGCCGAATAAAGCCGAACAACAGCACCGCACCGCGCATTTTCCACCATGGAGGGCACCACGCCCCTTGAGGCATGTCGACCTGCGGCATATGTCTGTCCTTAACAGACCAAAAGAGGTGCCCCATGTTTCAACTGCCCTTCCCGCTTCGCGATGTGACCGCCGACACCGGCGCCAAGGATCTGGGGGACCTGCCCGAGTGGGATCTGACCGATCTCTACACCAGCCCCGATGCCCCTGAACTGCAGGCCGATCTGGACTGGCTGGAACAGGAATGCGCCGCCTTCGCCGCCGATTATGAAGGCAAGCTGGCCGATCTGGATGCAGCTGGCCTGCTGGAATGTGTGCAGCGTAACGAAAAGATCTCGACCAAGGCCGGCCGCGTCATGTCCTATGCGGGGCTGCGCTATTACCAGATGACGGTGGATGCGGATCGCGCCAAGTTCATGTCGGACTGCCAAGAAGCGATCACCAATTTAACCACGCCGCTGGTCTTCTATTCGCTGGAACTGAACCGGATCGACGATGACAAACTGGCCGCCATGCAGGCCGAAAACGCCGATCTGGCGCGCTACAAACCGGTGTTCGACCGCACCCGCGCGATGAAACCTTACCAGCTGTCCGATGAGCTGGAGAAATTCCTGCACGACCTTTCAGTCACCGCGGATGCCTGGGAAAAGCTGTTTGACGAAACCATTGCCGGTCTCGGCTTTGAGGTGGACGGTGAGCCGTACAATATCGAAGGCACCCTGAACTTCCTGACCGAACAGGACCGCAGCAAACGCGAAGCGGCGGCACGGGAACTGGCCACCGTCTTTGGCGCCAACATCAAAACCTTTGCGCGCGTCCACAACACGCTGGCCAAGGAAAAAGAGGTGGTGGACCGCTGGCGCACCATGCCCACCGCGCAGACCGCCCGCCACCTGTCCAACGATGTGGAGCCTGAGGTGGTTGAAGCCCTGCGCGACGCCGTGGTCAAAGCCTACCCCAAACTGAGCCACCGCTATTATGAGCTGAAGCGCAAATGGCTGGGTCTGGACCGGATGCAGGTCTGGGACCGCAACGCCCCGCTGCCGATGGAAAGCACCAAGGTTGTTGACTGGGAAGCCGCCACCAACACCGTCATGGAGGCTTACAACACCTTTGATCCGCGTATGGGTGAGATCGCCGATCCCTTCTTCACCAAGGGCTGGATTGATGCCGGTGTGAAACCCGGCAAAGCCCCCGGCGCCTTCGCCCACCCCACCGTGACCGAGGTGCACCCCTATGTGATGCTGAACTACCTTGGCAAACCGCGCGATGTGATGACACTGGCGCATGAGCTGGGTCATGGCGTGCATCAGGTGCTGGCAGCCGAACAGGGTGAAATGCTCTCCTCCACCCCGCTGACCCTGGCCGAAACCGCCTCAGTCTTTGGGGAAATGCTGACCTTCCGCAAGATGCTGGAAAAGGCCGAAACAAAAGAAGAGCGCAAGATCCTGCTGGCCGGTAAGGTTGAGGATATGATCAACACCGTGGTGCGTCAGATCGCGTTCTACGACTTTGAATGCAAACTGCACGCCGCGCGTCGTGAGGGGGAACTGACCCCGGATGACATCAACGATCTGTGGATGTCGGTGCAGGCCGAAAGCCTGGGTGACTCCTTTGACTTCATGGAAGGCTATGAAACCTTCTGGGCCTATATCCCGCACTTCGTGCATTCGCCCTTCTACGTCTACGCCTATGCCTTCGGCGACGGGTTGGTGAACGCGCTTTACGCGGTCTATGAAGAAAACCCCGAGGGCTTCCAGGACAAGTATTTTGACCTGCTAAAAGCAGGCGGATCCAAGCACCACAAGGAACTGCTGGCCCCCTTCGGCCTGGACGCCAGCGACCCGACCTTCTGGGACAAGGGCCTCAGCATGATTTCCGGCATGATTGATGAGCTGGAAGCGATGGAGGACTGATCCCCCCGATCCACACCTTAATGACAGGCCGCCTAGGGACACCTTTTTGGGATACCTCGGCGGCCTGTTTTATTTGACGGCGGCGCCTGCCGCTACCGTCGCGCAGTGAGTATTTTTGGATCATTGAAAGGCAGGGGGGAGACTGACTGGCCGTGGCGCGGTGCCACTGGGCTGGGTCATCTGTAACATTGCCGCCTAGCGGCTAACGTCCTGTCACAGCACCGTGAGGGCTGTAGCGCGGGGCTGAAACCTCCTCCACATTGGGATCAACCGAACCGGAGGAGACTTAAGATGCCCAGCCAACTGACCCGTCGCCACATCCTGCTAACCCTGCCCGCCGCAGCCGCCGCGCTCAGCCTGCCGAGCCTTGCCAGCGCCGCGACGCCGAAGATCTACACCGAAGACGGCATAGCCGTGGATGGATCGGATGTGGTGGCCTATTTCACCGACAACAAGCCTGTGATGGGCCGCAAGGACATCACCCATGACTGGATGGGCGCCACCTGGCGGTTTGCATCGGAGGCCAACCGCGCCGCCTTCGCCGCCGATCCCGCGGCCTATGCACCGCAGTTTGGTGGCTATTGCGCCTATGCTGTCGCAAATGGCGCCACCGCCCCCACTGTGCCCGAGGCCTGGCGTATTGTGGACGGCAAGCTGTATCTGAACTTCTCCAAAGGGGTGCAGAAGCGCTGGCTTGAGGATGTGCCGGGCAACATCGCCAAAGCCAACGCAAACTGGCCCGCTGTATTGGACCGCTAAGCCTCCAGCTGCATCTGGCTGGCAAAGAAGGCTTCGGGGTCTGCCACCTCCTGCAGATGGGCAGTGGTGCCGCGCGGCGTGATCTGCCAGAACCGGGTGCCGATGTTGCGCACAAAGGCGCGGTCGTGGCTGACGATCAGGGCGGTGGTGCCCTCGGCCTGCAGTTCGACCTCCAAGGCTTCCTGCCCTTCAATGTCCAGATGGTTGGTCGGCTCATCCAGAACGTAGAAGTTCGGCTGTTTCAGACGCAACAGCAACATCGCCAGCCGCGCCCGCTGTCCGCCTGACAAGGTTGACAAGGCGCGGTCCTGCATCTGATGCGCCATGCCGGCCCCGGCCAGCACCATCCGGGCAGACCGATCACCAATGTCGGAACTGCTCAGCACCGCCTCCATCGGGGTTTTGAAGGGGGCAAGCTGGCTGAGATCCTGGGTGGAGACGCCCGGCACCGCCGAAGGCACCACCCGGATCTGCGCATCCTGCCCGGTCAATGCGGTGATCACCCGTCTGACCAGCGTCGTTTTCCCAGCTCCGTTGCCGCCCAGCAAAACCACCCGGTCACCCCGGTTGATCCAGAGCTGCGGGACCTTGAACAAAAGCGCCCCATCGGGCCGCAAAACCTCAGTGGGATCCAGCGTGACCAAGGCCTTGTTATGGGTGCTGGAACTGTCGAGGCGGATCCGCCCGGCGCTACGGTCTTGCTGGGCGGGGCGCGCTGCCTCTTCCAGCCTGTCCGCCCGGGCGGTCAGCTGTTTGGTCTTGGTCAGCAACAGGTCCGAGCCCGAGTTGATCCCAGTGTTTTTCAGCTTCGCCGCCTGGCGCCGCAACTGGCCCGCTTTGGCCATGTCATTTTCAAACTGGCGCGCCTGGGCCGCGTCATGTTCCACCAGCGCAGCGCGCGCGGCGCCATAGGACAGCGCATACTGTGGGGACCCTTCTGGGCGCAGGAACAGGCTGCGATTGCAGGTCGCTTCCAGAAAGGCGCGGTCATGGCTGACGATCACACAGGCCACCTGCCGGGCCACTGTGGCCAGCCAGTCCTGTAGGATGCCGATCCGCTGCAGATCCAGATGGTTGGTCGGCTCATCCATCAGCAAGACATCGGGCTCTGCGATCCAGGCCCGCGCCAACAGCGCCACCCGTTGCCAGCCGCCGGACAGCGTGGTCATCGGCTGGTGCCACAACCCATAAGGCACCTGCAGATCTGCCAAAACCACATCCACCCGCCAGCTTTCGTGTTCGGCCAGATCAGTGTCCAGCGCCCCCAGCACCACGTCATAAAGGCTGAGGGGCAACAGATCGTCAGGCACATGCTGCGGCACCAGGGCTGGGCGCAGGCCACGGGCGGTGGTGCGCTCCCCCTCGGTGGGGTCCAGCGTGCCTGACAGCAGCGACAGCAAGGTGGATTTACCGCGCCCGTTGGCGGCGATCACACCCAGGCGGTCACCTTTGTTCAGCGTGAGTGAGAGGTCGCGAAACAGAGGATCCGCGAAAATGACAGCGGTTTTGTTCAGGGAAATCAGGGACATTTGTGAAGTCTTTCATGCACAGGGTGACAGCACATCGGCTGCCGATTAGGGCAAATCGAAAGACATGGCGCCGGCTAGGTTTGCAAGTGATCCGGCGGAATGCTGTCTCTGATCAGCCCTGCAAACGGATCTGCAGGGCATCAACCGGTCCGCGGGTTCGATCGTGATAACGTTTGATATGCATCCGACCCTCCCTCATTGACTGGTCTTGTTCTCAATCACTACCGCGACGCTAGCGGGCCTCCGCCCAAGGGTCAAGCCGCAGCGAAACGGTGGCGTTACTTCAGCTGGCTGTCTTTGGAGCCGCGGCGGTTGATGCCGCCGCGCTGCTTGAAGGCGCCATCACGTTCCTCCTGACAGTCGATGCACAGTTTCACCCCGGGGCGCGCCAGACGGCGGGCTTCGGGGATTTCCTCTTCACACTCGGCACAATGGGTCAGGCTGTCACCCTGAGGCTCCGCCCGAACCGCTTTCATGCGGGCCAGTTCATCCTTGATCGAGGCTTCGATCTGCTCTTCCACTGCGCCATCACGCGCTCAGCCACCAGCCATATTCACCTCCGTAACACTGAGAACTATGTGGTCGCGGGTTAGCCTGATTACAAATCGGCCCGATGAGGCGGATCAGGCCAGCCCTGCCCTGCTCAGTCCAGCTCAGTCCAATTCGGTCCAGGGCCAGGGTTTGTCTTCGCTATCCGCCGTGATGTAGCGGGTCGCCTTGGCGAACCAGATGCCGATATCGGTGCCAAAACCTGCAATCCGTTCATTGCGCCGTTTGCCATTGGTCAACAGGATCCCCGCCTGCAGCAGCGCCAGAACCCCAATCACGGTTGAGGCAAAGCCCATCATCACCCAGATCACAACGGAATACAGGATTCGTGCGCCCGGGCTTTCCACCACCACCAGCGATCGCGGCTCGGGCCGTGGTTCACGGTCCGGCATGACCTCATCAAATTCGTTAGGATCCGCCATGATCTTCCCTCAATCTCTCTGTCTTACATCTCTGTCTCAGATCAACGCCGCCCCGGCGCTGTTGGTTCGGCGCTATCATAACGTGAAGCCTACGCAAGGTAACCCTTGGTGTCACGCAGGCCTGTGCCTACCCTGACCCGCAAACGGGAGGGATCAATGTTTAAATGGATTAAAAGGCTGTTCATCACAGCCCTCGTCTTGGCGGTGATTGCTTTTGCCGGCTTCGTCACCTTTGCACAGGCCTATGTGGCCAAACAAAGGAACGGTGTCATCGCCCATGATCCATACCCGGTCTCAGACGCGGCAGCCGAACTGCATGCCAGCCTGCTGGTGGGCGATTGGCATGCCGATCCGCTGCTGTGGAAACGCGACCTGACAGAACGCGGCACCTATGGCCAGGTCGACCTGCCCCGCCTGCGCGAAGGCAATGTGGGCATGCAGGTCTTTACCGCGGTGACAAAATCGCCCTCAGGCCAGAACTACGAACAGAACTCGGCCGAGGCGTTTGACAACATCACCCTTCTTGCTGTGGGTCAGCTGTGGCCGATGCGGACCTGGGACAGCCTGCTGCAGCGGGCGATCTATCAGGCTGACAAGCTGGCCGGCTTTGAAGCCAAGGCACCGGATCACCTGAAAATCGTCCGCTCCCTCGCGGATCTGGAAGAGGTGATTGCCGCCCGCCAGAACGGATCGCAGGTGACCGCAGGCATCCTTGGCATCGAAGGTGCGCATGCGCTGGAAGGTGACATTGCCAATATGGATGCGCTGGAGGATGCGGGCTACCGGCTGATCGGGCTGCACCACTTCTTTGACAATGAGTTGGGCGGATCGCTGCATGGGATCAGCAACGCAGGCCTCAACGAGTTTGGCACCGCCGTTGTGAGTGAGGCCGCCAAACGCGGCATGGTGATTGATGTGGCCCACTCCAGCCCTGCCGTGGCCCGCGACGTGCTGGCGCTGGTCGACCAGCCGATTGTGGTCAGCCACTCGGGCCTGCATGGCTATTGCCCGGTCAAACGCAACTACCAGGACAGCCTGATGAAAGCGATCGCCGACAAGGGGGGCGTCATCGGCATGGGGTATTGGACCGGCGCCGCCTGTGATGACATCACGCCAGCCGGCATTGCCAAGATGATCAAGGCCGCTGTGGAAACACTGGGGGAGGATCACGTGTCACTGGGGTCAGATTTCGACGGGTCGGTTGAGACCGCTTTTGACACCTCTGAGCTGGCCGCCCTGACCCACGCATTGATGCTGGCAGGTCTGAGTGAACCGCAGATCCGCAAGGTGATGGGGGACAACATGCTGCGGGTTCTGCGCGCCAGTCTGAAGTGAGCGCAAGCGGTTAGGCAACACGCCTCCGCGGGAGTATTTGGGGAACATTGAAAGGGGGCGCCAGATCAGAGGCGCCCCTTCTTCATTCAGACGGTAGCCAAAATTTGATCCAGCATCGCCTGGGTGCCGCGGGCCTGTTCCAGCGTCCAAGGGTACGGCGCCCCCTGCCGGATGGTGCGGCCAAAGTTCTGCACCTGCAGCACATATTGGTTCACGCCGGCAAAACGTTCCACCGTGGTGCTGCCGTCCGGGCGTTTGATATGCAGCTCCGCCTGATCAAAGACATTGGCGTTGAACGGGCAGGTCAGGGTCAGCAAAGCCTCCGTGCCGTGGAAATGCACCTCTTGCCGGTTCGCCATGCGGATGGAGGTGAAACCCTGATAGGTGAAGCCGGGGAAATCAAACCCAACATCGGCAAAGACATCGACGCCATGTTCCATCTGAACCCGCGCATGGCTCAGGCGTTCCGGTTCCTGTCCGGTGGCCCAGCGGGCGGAGCCGAGGGTGTAGACGCCAATATCACGCAGGCCACCGCCGCCCTTTTCCGCCTGATTGCGGATGTTGCCCTGATCCAGATTGCGGAAGGTGAAAGCCGCGTTGACATGGCACAGCTCACCCACTGTGCCATCTGCGACCAGTTCTTTCGCCCGCTGCCACTGCGGGTGATGCACGATCATATAGGCCTCAGCCGCCAGCAGACCCGTCTGATCCCGCACCGCGATCAGCCGGTCAATCTGGGCCACGTCCATGCCCACGGGCTTTTCACATAGGACGTGTTTACCAGCCTCCAGCGCCTTGATGGCCCAGTCCACATGCAGGTGATTTGGCAGCGGGATGTAAACCGCATCGATGTTGGGATCGCCCAGCAGGTCGTCATAGCTGGTGTGATGGGTGATCCCCGGCGCAAAAGCAGCAAATTCAGCGAATTTTTCCGCGCTGGAGGTCGCAAGCGCCGCGAGTTCCGCCCCTTCGGCAGCATGAATGGCCGGGGCCATATGTTGGCGGGCAAAACGGGCCGCGCCCAGAATGCCCCAGCGGACAGGTTGATCAGTCATGTTAGCGCTCCCGTGGATAGTGCCGCGACTTTACGAGCCGCAGCACCCGGAGGCAAGTTGACGATCAGGCGGCGCGCTGGTGCAGCTGCTGCATGGCGTGTTCCACACGTTCCACGGCTTTGTCTTTCCACCCCTTGCCGGTCAGATCCAGACAGTTCTGACGCAGGAACCAGAAGAGATATTCAGAGTTGGGCCAGTCCTTTTGGCGCGCCTCAGCGGCCAAAGCTGGCAAATCGGCAAGATCCGTGACCATCAGCACATTGTGATGGAACGCAACGGGTGAGAAGACCAGCGATGGCACATCATGCAGCATTGCCTCAAAACTCACGCTGGAGCCGAGACTGCAACAGAGCGATGCACCATTCAGCACGTCATGCACATTGGCCTCCACCAGATGCAGCGAAGGCGCGGTCTGTGCCAGATCGCGCAGCTCATGCCAAACTTCCCCGGACTGGTTTTCCGGATGGGCTTTGACGACAAGGCGGTCGCCCGGCAGAAGCTGCACCAGGGCCTGAACCATCTGCAGATCGCTGATGTTGCCTGTTTCGGATGCCTGTTCCGGACCCAGGAAGACCGCGACATGCCCCTGACCGAAGTCCTGCGACAGATCAGGCTGCGGGCGTTTGGACTGGCGTTGTGTCACCAAACGGCGCTGCTGGCGTTCAAAGAAAGCGGGCGCGCGATGGGCGGGCACTGTGCTGGGGTCAAAAGATGCAGCCGCAATTGAACTGGCCGCACCTGTGCCCAGCGGATCCATGTACCAGAAATCACGCAGCGGGCCCGGTGCCGTATTCAGTACCTTCGGCAGATCGATCTGGCCCTCATGCACGATATGGAACAGATCCCCCGCATAGTCAGATTTAACATCTGAGATCCGATCGACCCGGAAAGAGACCTGCCAACCAGACCGCTGTAACGCACGGCAGAGATCGCCATAAAATCCGGCGGCCTGTGGATGGGCCAAGCCAGCTTGGGAAGGGGGCAAATGGATGAGACAGCGGCTCATGAAAAGGATCCTCGATCACGACGCCAAAAGTGATGCAATCCAAGGTTGATTTCGGGAAGTGATACCTCTTCCACCCGATCCGTCCTGACCACGGCCACTCGCACGTCTTCGTCTATTTAATTCTGGATGCAAAATATAAAACCCCCTGTATTCATTCAATGATACAGAAGGATAGCTAACCCAAAGCATGCCTCTGCCCCCTTCGGAAGCGCATGGCAAATCCTAGACTTTGTAATCAAAAAATAGGCCCCTTACCCGGATAAGGGCAAGGGGCACTACTCAAAGTTTAGTTTCATACACGTCGTGGCAGAGTTACGCCAGCGCCAGCATACCGCGCTCTGCGGCCAGATCGCGCATCCGCTTCTGCAATTTCTCAAAAGCGCGCACTTCAATCTGGCGGATCCGTTCCCGGCTGACGTCATATTGACCCGACAGATCTTCCAGCGTCACGGTCTCATCCGACAGGCGACGCTGCACCAGAATATCGCGCTCACGCTCATTCAGCACATCCATCGCTTGTGACAGCAACTCACGGCGTGCTTCCAACTCATCACGCTCAGCGTAATCACCGGCCTGGTCAGCGTCTTCGTCTTCCAGCCAGTCCTGCCACTCCATGGTGCCTTCGCTTTCGGCACCCACCTGCGCGTTCAGCGAGGCATCGCCACCGGACATCCGGCGGTTCATCGAGATCACCTCATCCTCGGTCACGCCCAGATCGTTGGCGATCTGTTTGACGTTCTCAGGACGCAGGTCGCCTTCTTCCAGAGCGCCGATGCGGGCCTTGGCCTTGCGCAGGTTAAAGAACAGTTTCTTCTGTGCCGAGGTGGTGCCGAGTTTCACCAGCGACCACGAGCGCAGGATGTATTCCTGGATCGAGGCGCGGATCCACCACATAGCATAGGTCGCCAGACGGAAGCCTTTTTCCGGGTCAAACCGTTTCACAGCCTGCATCAGGCCAACGTTGGCTTCGGAAATCACCTCACCCTGAGGCAGGCCGTAGCCGCGATAGCCCATTGCAATCTTTGCCGCCAGACGCAGGTGAGAGGTCACCATCTTGTGGGCCGAGGCGCTATCCTGCTCCTCTACCCAGCGTTTTGCCAGCATGTATTCCTCTTCCGGCTCCAGCATTGGAAATTTCCGGATTTCCTGCATGTAACGGTTCAGCCCGCCTTCGGGGGTCGGTGCCGGGAGGTTTGCGTAGTTGCCCATTGTTCCCTGTTCCAAGTTTAATGTTTAAGAGCTTAACATCCAGTTAAGAACGCTGTTAGCGCCTTTCAAGGGCCGCTCTTGGAAAAATCTCATCTGCTGCACGTATATTGGCGCACAATCGCCCGGGGGAAACCCCTGCTACAGTGCGCTCACGCGCATGTGCTGTTTGTGACAGTCCGCGCGCACCACTGCAAAACAAAAGAGCCGCCATAAATGCATGGCGGCCCTGCAAGAATGTTTGGATCAGCAGGCCTCAGCCTTTGGGGCCGACCCGCATTGCCTCAATCAGCTTGGTCATATCGCTGGGCAGAGGGGCTTCAAACCGCATCTCGTCGCCAGTGACCGGATGCACAAACCCCAAAACCGCCGCATGCAGGGCCTGACGCGGGAAGTCCTTGGCAGCATTCACACCGCGGATGCCCAATGTCTTCTCCGACAGTTTGCGCCGCCCGCCGTAGGTCTGATCGCCAATCAGCGAATGACCCGCATGGGCCATGTGGACGCGGATCTGATGGGTCCGGCCGGTTTCCAGCCAGCATTCCACCAGCGCGGCCACTTCAGGGCTGCCGAAAGCCTCAACAATACGCACGCGGGTCACAGCGTGGCGCCCGCCCTCAAACAGCACCGCCTGACGCTGGCGATCGGTTTTGTGCCGTGCCAGCTGGGTGGTGATCTTCATGATATTGCCGGTTTCAAAGTTCACCCCTTTGACCCCGCGCACACGTGGATCATTGGCATCCGGCACGCCGTAGCACACCGCCTGATAGTAACGTTCCACCGTGTGTTTTTCGAATTGCGCGGCCAGTCCGTGATGCGCCTTGTCGGATTTCGCAACCACCAGCAAGCCGCTGGTGTCCTTATCAATCCGGTGCACGATCCCCGGACGTTTCGACCCGCCCACCCCCGATAGCGTATCACCGCAATGATGCAGCAACGCGTTCACCAAGGTGCCCGATGGTGTGCCCGGCGCCGGATGCACCACCATGCCGACCGGTTTGTTGATGACGATCAGGTCGTCATCTTCATAGATCACGTCCAGCGCAATCTCTTCCGGGCCGATGTGGCTTTCCTCAGCCTGCGGAACGGTGATCTCAATCACGTCGCCCTCGGCCACGCGTCCCTTGGGATCGGTCAGGGCTTCGCCCTCGCGTGTGACCATGCCATCCGCCATCAGTTTCGCAAGCCGCGTGCGGGACAGCGCAGCTTCGGCTGGCACATCGCGCGAAAGCGCCTTATCAAGGCGTTTGGGCGGATCCGCCTGAATGGTGACGGAAAGCTGCGTGAGCGACATGGATAACTCCCAAGAGCCAGAGACCGAAGAGACACCCGCAGCCGAGCTGCCGGCGGAGCTGAAATTCCTGCGCCTGTTGGTGACAGGGCTGACAGGGACGATGATTGTCGGGCTTTTAGTGCTGATCGCGGTGATTGTCATCCGCTTCAACGACAAATCGCTGGAATTCCCTGAAACGCTGGTTCTGCCCGATGGTGTGACGGCTGAGGCCTACACCCAGACCAAACGCTGGCAGGCGGTGGTGACAGAGGATGACCGGGTGCTGATCTATAGCCGCGCCACGGGTGAATTGTCACAGGTGATTGAGCTGCAGCAGGGCGCTGAATAGTCCGGGCCGCGCCTGACCTTGGGGAGGCGCTTAGGACGGCTGTGAAAGCGATGCACTTCAAGCAGTGACCTCATTTCTGTGAAGCGGGACACAAACAGTGCGCCTTCCCATCGGGAAGGTCAGGCGCGGCTCGGACTTTGCCCGAGCTAAAGAAAACGCCCACCAATTGGCGGGCGCTTTGTTTTCGTAGCTCAGTAGATCCTCAGGGAATGTAATCCACCGGCGCAAAGCTTTCGGCGCGGGCACGTTCCCAGCGTTTCATGTAGCCGCCGCCCACATCTTCGTTCCGCAGCAGGAAGCCCTCGGGCAGGTACGGATAGACCTCATCCCCGGTTTTCATGTCGGCATCTTTTTCCCGGATCAGCAGGTGGTGCGGCAGGAACTGGCTGGGGTGATCCAACCCGGCAGCGCCGGTCATTTCAGCCAGCGCATGCATGGTGTTATTGTGGAACCGGTAGACCCGTTCAGACTTGATCGGCACATTAAGGGCACGCTGGCGCAGCGGATCCTGCGTGGCGACCCCCACCGGGCAATGGTTGGTGTGACAGGCCTGCGCCTGAATGCACCCGATGGAGAACATGTAGCCCCGCGCCGAGTTCGCCCAATCCGCCCCCAGCGCAATGATGCGCGCCAGATCAAAGGCCGAAGTGATCTTGCCTGAGGCCCCGATTTTCAGCCGGTGCCGCAGGTTCACCCCACGCATTGTGTTGTGCACGAAGGTCAGACCTTCGGTCAGGGGCATGCCCAGATGGTCAGCAAATTCTACCGGTGCTGCACCGGTGCCGCCTTCTTTGCCGTCCACAACAATAAAGTCAGGCACGATATCCGTTTCCAGCATCGCCTTGACCAGACACATGAACTCACGCCGGTGTCCGATACACATTTTCAAACCCACCGGTTTGCCGCCTGACAGCTCTTTCAGTCGGGCAATGAACTGGCACAGCTCAATCGGTGTCTCAAACTCAGGATGGCGCGCGGGCGACACACAGTCCTGCCCCATCGGCACATCCCGCGCCTCGGCAATCTCAGGGGTGATCTTGGCTGCGGGCAGAACCCCGCCGTGGCCCGGCTTGGCGCCCTGGCTCAGCTTCACCTCAATCATCTTCACCTGTGGGTTTGACGTCACCTTGGTGAATTTTTCCGGGTCAAACCGGCCCTCAGGGGTGCGGCAGCCAAAATAGCCTGAGCCGATCTGGTAGATCAGATCGCCACCGCCCTCTTTGTGGTAACGGCTGATACCGCCCTCACCGGTGGTATGGGCAAAGCCGCCCTTCTTGGCCCCGGTGTTCAGCGCCAGAATGGCATTGGCCGATAGCGCCCCGTAACTCATGCCGGAGATATTGTAGATCGAGGCCTCATAGGGCTGCTTACATTCAGGGCCGCCAACGGTGATGCGGAAATCGTGATTTTCGATATCCTTCGGTGCCACCGAATGGGTGATCCACTGATAGCCCGAGTCGTAAACGCGCTGCCGGGTGCCAAAGGGCCGCTTGTCCTCAACCCCTTTGGCGCGTTGATAAATCAGCGATCGGGCATCGCGAGAAAACGGTTCCTCATCCTGATCACTTTCGATCAAATACTGACGGATTTCCGGGCGGATCCCTTCAAACAGGAACCGCATATGGCCGATCACCGGATAGTTCCGCAGGATCGCATGGCGCGGTTGCACCAAATCGCGGATGCCTAAGATCGTGAAGCCCGAGAAGATAAGAAAAGGGATTAAAAACCAAGGGTTAAAAGCAGCTGCCAGCAATGACAGTGCGGTCAATGCCGTAACGATCAAGAAGATCAGGTAGCGTCCCATCGCAGATGTCCTTTGTTAGACGGGTCCGAAGTTCGGACAGCGCATTGCGACAGGTCTGCAAAATGCGGGCCATCCCAAAGGGTTGACCCGTTGCCTGGCCTGTTGTCTGCCGCTGGGGCTGGCAGGTCGTGCGGATGATGCATCGCCTGGTCCCTCCCCCAATGACGCTCTCCGTTCGGGTCAGGTTATCCTGTCAGGACATAGGCCGAAAGCCCTGTTTTGCCCAATATTTGGGCACAGTTTCGTGAGCTTTTTTCAGCGCCCGCGTGGGGTTAACGGTTGGCGCGTGCCAACAATACCACCGCAGAGAGGCCTACCAGAACCACAAGGATCGCTGCAGGCGAAGCGTCCCCCAGATTTTCCAGGGACGCCTGTTCGTGCACACGTGTCGCCAGGGTGTCAAAGTTGAACGGGCGCAGTAGCAGCGTGGCCGGCAGCTCTTTCACCGCGTCAACAAACACCAGCAGCAAGGCAGAGCCGACGGAGCCACGGATCAGCGGCGCATAGATCTGCCGGAGCACCTGCCCCTTACTGCGCCCCAGCGACCGCGCGGCCATCGGCAGGCTGGGCGAAACCCGCCCCATCGCCGCATCCGCCGCGCCCTGCGCAATGGCAAAGAACCGCACCCCATAGGCAAAGATCAGTGCCACTGATGATCCGGTGAGGACCAGGCCAATATCGACGCCCGTCGCCCCCTCGATCAAATCGGCCAGCCAGTTGTCAAACAGCGCCAGCGGGATCAGGATGCCAACCCCCAGAACGGCGCCCGGGGCCGCGTAGCCAATGGTGGTGATCGGCAGCAGCAGCTTTGGCAACTGCCGCCCGGACAGGCGCACGCCGTAAACCATGAAGACCGCCGCAAGCACCGTCAGCACCGCTGCAATACCGCCAACGTAAACGGTGTTCCACAAGGCGGTGTACAGCGCCGGATCCTGCCACACCTCAGCGTTTTTCAGCGCGTGGTGCAGGATCACCCCAACCGGCAACACAAACCCAATCGCAAAGGGTATGGCGCAGGCCACCATGGCCGCCAGTGCCGGCAGGCCCGACAGTTTGACCGGTTCCACCGCGCGGTGGCGGCCAGACATGGCAAAAAAGCGCGTCTTGCGGCGGCTGACCTTTTCCATCGTCACCAGAAAGATCACCAAGACCAAAACGACCGAAGCCAGCTGCGCCGCGCCGCCTGCGTTGTTGCTTTCCAACCAGACGGTGAAGATCCCAGTGGTCAGCGTCTGAACCGCGAAATAATCCACGGTGCCAAAATCATTCACCGTTTCCATCATCGCAATCGCCATGCCCGCCGCGATGGCGGGCCGCGCCAGGGGCAACCCAACCCGCAAGAACCGGCCCAAGGCACCGGAGCCCAAAGACCGCGCCACCTCTTCCGTCGCGGCGGATTGTTCGCGAAACGCCTGCCGTGCCAGCAGATAGACATAGGGGTAGAGCGCGGCCGACAGCACAATCACCGCTGCACCAAAACTGCGGATCTCCGGGAACCAGTAATCCCGCGCCGTTTTCCACCCCATTATGCTGCGCAGCCAGGTTTGAACCGGCCCGGCATATTCCAGCAGATCGACCAAAGCATAGGCACCCACATAGGCCGGGATCGCCAGCGGCAACAGCAACAACCACTCCAACCAGCGTGCCAGCGGAAAACGGTAGCGCGCGATCAGCCAGGCCGCACAAGTCCCCATCATCCCGGCAAGAAAGCCCACCGACAGCATCAGCAAAACGGTGGTGCGCATGTAACGCGGCAAGGTGGTGGACAGCAGGTGCGGCCAGATATTGTCGGTCGGATTGAACGCAATCCAGATCACCGCAACAATCGGCATCAGCACCAGCACAGCAATCATCGCCGCCCCGACGGACCAGGGGTTCCACCGCATCAGGATGGATCTGCGAACTGTAGGAGAGGCCGACGTATCACTCATAGCTGTTCCATGCCTGAAAGCGGTTTAACTGTCCAGAAAAGACCTTATAGTGCTGAAAACAAGCCATTCCATCCTTGCCGCTATTCTGGAAATTCGATGCAAGTTGTCCTGCACGCCGGTGCACATAACACTGATGATGATCGCCTGGTCCGCTGCCTGCTGAAAAACCGTGACAGTTTCTTCAAACGGGGCATCGCCGTGCCACGGCCCACGTCCTACCGGCGTTTGATCCGCGATGTGTTGCAAGCGATGGAAAAGGGCCCGCTGGCGCCCGATGCCCGCGAAACCCTGCTGGAAGAAATCCTGGATGGCGCGGATCATCCCGAACGTATCCTGTTTTCCAACGAACACTTCTTTTCCGTGCCCAAGGTGGCGATCAACAAAGGTGTCATCTACCCCGGCGCCGAACGCAAACTGGCGCGCTTTTGTGAGATTTTTGAGCGCGATGAGGTGGAGTTGTTTCTGGCCATCCGCAATCCGGCGACCTTCTTTCCCGCGGTTTATGCGCAATCGCCCACTGACGACTTTCTGGATTTCATGGGCGGCGCGGATCCGCGTGATGTCCGTTGGAGTGAGCTGATCACCCGCCTGCGCGAAGCGGTGCCGCAGGCCCAGATCCACGTCTGGTGCAACGAGGACAGCCCGCTGTTGTGGGCACAGCTGGTGCGGGAAATGGCTGCGCTGGAACACAATGAGAAGATCATCGGCGGCTTCGATCTCTTGTCTGAGATCATGAACAAAGAAGGCATGAAGCGCTTCCGCGGGTACCTCAAAGAGCATCCCAATATGAATGAGATGCAAAAACGCCGCGTGATCGCCGCGTTCCTCGATAAATTCGCGCTAGAGGATGAGCTGGAAGAAGAGGTCGACCTGCCCGGCTGGACCGAAGACATGGTTGATAGCCTCAGTGAGCTTTACGACGAAGACGTCTTCGAGATCTCCCGCATCCCCGGCGTCACTATGATTGAGCCCTAGGGCCCTGCCCAACCCAGCCTCAAAACATCACTCTGCGTGAGCAACACCTGCACTGTGGTGCGGTCGCGGACCTGTGTCCCGTGATGGGTTTTGGCGATTTGACCTTTATGGACCGATTGGTCCAAAAAACCGACCGCCGCCATTGACTGTGCCGTTTCCATTCTTATTTAGTCCATATGGACGAAATAAACTCACCCTCGGACCAGGCTGATGCACCGGGGCATTTGATTGGAGACTTTGAAGATGAGCACAAAATACGGCGGCGTTGACCGCGTCCATGACCGTTCTTTGGGTCCAAAACTGACCTTTGCCCTGCTGCACGGCACGATCGTGGCGATCTGTTTCTGGCTCGCCTTTGGGGGTTTTGACTGGGCCGATCCGACCCGAGCCAAAATTCTGGCGCTGGCAGCGGCCCTCTATTTCCTGCGTCATTTGATCACGCTGTTTGTCCTGCTGCAGCGCCGCGTCGAACTGTCCGAAGGATTGGGCCTGACCCTCTTCATCGCAGTGTTTGAAATTGGCTTTCTGCTGCTCGGCGCAGGTGCTTTGTCGGGGGAGGCCACGCCGCTCAGCCTGTGGGACGGGTTGGCATTGGCACTGTTGCTGCTGGGCTCATACCTGAACACCGGATCGGAACTGCAGCGGCGCGCGTGGAAGAAACACCCTTCATCCAAAGGCAAGTGCTACACCGGCGGTCTTTTCGCCTATTCCATGCATATCAACTACTTAGGTGACAGCATTCTATTTACTGGCTGGGCCTTGCTAACGGCGTCACTCTGGGCGTTTTCGATCCCGGCGCTGATGACCTTTATGTTCATCTTTTACCACATCCCACCGCTCGACGCTTATCTGGCAGACCGTTACGGCGATCCGTTCAAGGCCTATGCGGCCAAAACGGCCAAGTTCCTGCCCTTCGTGTATTAACCCCTGCAGCAGGGGGGAAGAAATTGCCGCCGCGCAAAACAACAAAAAACCCGGCCCTATCAGGCCGGGTTTTCTAATAAACCAAAGAGGCAGGGCTTAGGACATGCCCAGCGCTTCTTTGTACATTTCCATCACCGCTTCTTCTTCGGCGATGTCGTCTTTATCGCGTTTGCGCAGCGCGATCAGCTTGCGCATGACCTTGGTGT
Source organism: Thalassovita sp. (assembly GCF_963691685.1). Taxonomy (GTDB): domain Bacteria; phylum Pseudomonadota; class Alphaproteobacteria; order Rhodobacterales; family Rhodobacteraceae; genus Thalassobius. Next base: position 1,523,562 of record NZ_OY829290.1, on the reverse strand, counting down.
CATAGCCGCGGCCTTTGGCTTCGGCCATCACCTCTTTCTGGTGGTCGGCGATGTCTTTCTTTTCCATTTCCAGACGCTCAAACCGTTCGATGAACTGGCGCAGTTCATCCGCGGTGACGCGGTAGCTGGAATCTTTGTCCTGTTTGTAATCTTCGTCTTCCATGGCGCTCATCTCCATTGAGTTTCCCCTTCCCTATCGCCCCTGTCCGCGCCCCGCAAGCCCTTCGCAAAGCGACGTCGGAGCGCTTGCGAATTTGCGCCACATTGCAACGGCGCGGCGGATCGGTTAGGCCTCGGCCTCAGAGATCGTGAAAGAGCCAGAGAGTAGGACCAAAACGATGGAATGGTTGATTTGGATTGGGGCCGCAATGTCGGTGGCGGGTCTGTTTGGTCTGTTCTACTGCATCTTCAAAGTGGCCGGCGCCAAGAAGGCGGGGCTGAGCGATGAAGAGATGCGCGAAGCCGTCAAGAAAGTGGTGCCGCTGAACATGGGCGCCCTGTTCCTGTCAGTCTTTGGCCTGATGATGGTTGTGATGGGCATTTTCCTCGGCTGATCAAACCGAGGATTGGGGTTGGCCAGCCCGCCACAGGGCGCGTTCAGGCCGGCAGAACCACCCGGTTGCGCCCAATGCCATTGAGATCCGAAAACGTCTGACCGTTTTTGACCATCGCCGCCAAGGCCGGGTCAGGGTCAAACAGGGCTGGCACCTCCTCAGCGCGGTGACGCAGGATCTGTAGGATCGCAAACATGCCGTGTTGTTCTGCGCTGTGCATCGGTCCGCCCTGACGGCGTGGCCACGCCTGCGACAACACCATCAACGCATCAATATCTGAAGGCCGAACCGCCGCGCCTGCCCGCAGCAGCTTGGCCCCCTGATTGGCCAAGGCCGCAACGGTCACCTCAACAATTTCGGCAGGTTTCGGCGGTGTGCGCCAGGGCTGCGCGTCATTTAACAGCGTACTCAGCTCTGGGTCAGGCCGGGGTGTCTGCGGATCAGGCCACAGGTAGAACCCACGTCCGCCGTGACGGCCAAGCCGCCCGTCCTGCTGCATCAGCTGCAGCAATGTCGCGTGGGTCACAGGCAAGGATGCCGCAACCAGCGCCAGGCGACGTGACAGAACATCCAGCCCAACCCGATCCATTGCAGCAAAAACGCCATAGGGCAGCCCGTAATCAATCAGCGCCTGATCCACTGCATAGGGGCTGATGCCCTGCAGCAGGAAATACCAGCCCACTTCGCGCAGGGCCGCCAGCATCGGCTCGGCCATACTGCTGGGATGGCCCCCATTGCGCAGGCGCAAACGGCCAAGGCCGGTGATGAACTCGGCCACCGTTACCAGCGTTTCTGCGGAGGTCTGAGGCCCCGCAATCAGCTCCACCAATTCGCCGCGCAACACTGGGGCGTGGAAGTGAAGGCCAAGGAAGTTTTCCGGCACGGCCTGCCCCTTGGCCAGCTCCACCATCGGCAATAGCGCCGAATGGCTGGCCCGGATAGCATCAGGGGGCAGCACCTGATCAAGGGCCTGGAACACCTGCTGTTTGGCCTCGACACTTTCGCCCACAGTTTCCAGAACCAGATCGGCCGCGGCCAGATCCTGCAGCTGGGCGGTGACCTGTATCTGGGCCAGTGCCGCCGCCGGGTCGCCGCGCCCGGCCAGTGTTTGACAGGCCTTTTCCACCCGCGCCTCAGCCTCCGCCACCGCGGCGGCGTTGCGTTCATAGATCGTGACACCTGTGCCGCGTGTGGCCGTGATTGCCGCGATGGCGCAGGCATTGGCGGATCCGCCAACCAGCCAAAGGTGACGGATCTGGCGCGGTTTGGCCTCCGTCCGTTCCGGGAAATGCTGAATGCGACGGCGTGCCAGATAGGCATGGCGCAGTCCGGTCGCATAGTCCGACAGGCGGCAATCCTCGGCCAGCGTTTCCTCCAGCGCCAGACCTGCGGCCAGGGGCAACAATTGACTGGCCTCCACACATTCAATCAGCTTGGTTTCTGAGGGGGCCACTTTGCCATGGTACTGACCGCGCGCCGACTGCAGCGCCGCTTGGGTCGCGATTGGGTCGGCTGCGGACACCCGCGCAAACCGCGCGCGGTCCCATTGATCGGGGTGTTGGGCCAGCTGTTTTGCCAGCTCCACAGCCTGCGCCTCAAGGGCGGCATTGTCCGCTGCAATCTCGGCAAAGCCATCCATCACGGCTGAGCTGACAGCGAACATCCCCTCGCCCAGCAAAACCCTGAGCGCCGAAGGGGCCGTCAGGATATTTGGCAGACGTTGGGTTGCACCGCCCAAAGGCAACAGCCCCATGGCCATCGCAGGAAAACCAACATGGGTATCTGCAGAGGCCACCCGCGCATGTGCCGCCAGCGCCAGATCCACCGCGCCGCCAAGCACCCTGCCCCGCAGGGCTGCCACAATAGGTTTGGGAAATTCAGCCAGGAGCGAGGTCAGCTGCATCAGGCTCGGCTCTTGCACGGGGCGGCCCAACTCACCGATGTCCAGACCGGCTGAGAAGGCGGCGCCCACAGAGGTCAGCACCACCGCTGAAACCTCATCAGCATCCGCCAACGCGCTGAAGCGGGCGATCAGCGCCGCGCGCAGATCCGGCGACAGGGTGTTCTGCGGTCCGTTTTCCATCCGCAGTATTGCAATGCCGTCCTGCACCTGCAGGCTAACCTGTTCTGCCACCTTGCCTCCTTGCGTGGCCAATTCACGCCCCTTGGATGATTTACTGTGCCAAGGGTGGCAGGGGAAAAGCAAGCCCCGCCTTGAGGTTGCGTCACGCTTGCCATAGGCGATGCCCAGCCGACAGTCAGACGGGCATGTTGTCAAAGTAGCCTTCCAGAGGATCCTCATCCGCGGCGGGTACTGATTTGGCCGTGCCAGCTGTGGCATTGCCCACCGCAGCCTCCAACCGGGTCACCAGCCCCCGCAGGTCCTCTGTGATATCCAAAACAACACCTTGCAGATCCTCAGGCGGGACCTGCTGGATCTGCTGTTCGATCTCGGCCAATAGCTGTGTGATCTTATGTTTCATTGCGTCCCTCCCTTGAGATGCGCCCCACTTGAGAAAATGTCAGCCGTGTTTCGCCGCACAGGGCGCGCAAAACGGGGTGGCCGGCAGCAGGTTCAATCGGTCCTCCGCCACTTCGGTGCCGCATTGCACGCAGTAGCCATATTCGCCCTCGCGCATGCGCTGTAGCGCGGCGCGGATACGGCGGATCTCCTCCTGACCGGCCTGGCCCAGCCCTTCCAGCACCTCATCACCCTCGCGTTCGACCGCGGCGTCTTCCCAATCTTTGGAGTGCGGGCTGTCCAACTCGGCCTCAATCCCATGCAGGCGACCGTCAAGCTCCTGCAGGCGGTCCAGCAACTGTCCACGACGGATATCCAACGCAATCATGGCGTTCCCTCCTTAACGAAACATGGAAAGTTTGACATAATTTCAGGGTCTAGCGCCTTGATGCATATCAACCCTGAACAGAAGCCAAATATGGGGGTTGAAACGTATTCGAATATTGTTATATGTTTTGCACAAATTCAGAGGATACCCCAATGACCCCGCTCGTAACCGCCTTTTTCGACAACGCCACCAACACCATTTCCTATGTGGTGCAGGACCCAGCGGGCAAAGCCGCGGCGATCATCGATTCCGTTTTGGATTTTGACTATTCCTCCGGCCGCACCGACACCGCATCGGCAGATGAGATCATCGCCTATGTCCAAAAAGAAGGGCTGGAGGTTCAGTGGCTGCTGGAAACCCATGTCCACGCCGATCACCTGAGCGCAGCCCCCTACCTGCAAGAGAAACTTGGCGGCAAAATCGGCATCGGCGACCAGATCAAAATCGTACAGGACACTTTTGGCAAAGTGTTCAACGAAGGCACCGAGTTCCAGCGCGATGGCAGCCAGTTTGATAAGCTTTTCGTTGAAGGGGATAGCATCCATATCGGTCAGATGCGTCTGGACGTCCTGCACACGCCCGGCCACACCCCGGCCTGCCTGACCTATGTGGTGGGCGATGCGGCCTTTGTTGGCGACACACTGTTCATGCCTGACTTTGGCACCGCGCGTTGTGACTTCCCCGGTGGCTCCTCCGAGGTGCTGTTCCAATCGATCCAGAAGATCCTGACCCTGCCGGATGAAACCCGCATTTTTGTTGGCCACGACTACAAAGCGCCTGGTCGCGAAGATTATGCCTGGGAAACCACGGTCGGCGAACAGAAAGCCAAAAACGTGCACATCGGTGATGGCACCGCGCAGGACGACTTTGTCAAAATGCGCGATGAGCGGGATGCGCAACTGGCGATGCCGAAGCTGATCATCCCCTCCCTTCAGGTGAACATGCGCGCGGGCCAGATGCCCGAGCCGGATGAACAGGGTGACGTGTTCCTCAAGGTGCCGGTCAACAAGCTCTGATCCGGGCGGCCTCACTTACCTAAACTCTTCCTGCCTGCGCCCGCATGCGAACTGCGGCGCAGGACAGGTGACCTATGACAACATCCAGGAAAGGAAACGCGATGTTGAGTGCTATTCCCTCAGATTGGCTCTGGGGTCTGATCGGCGGTCTGCTGATCGGCCTTGGTGGCGCCGTCTACCTTCTGGCCAACGGGCGCATCATGGGCGCCAGCGGCATCATCGGTGGTCTGGTTGACCGCTCGGGCTGGTCCACCTGGGCCGAACGTGTTGTGTTTCTGACCGGCGTCTTTGCACTGCCGATCCTGATCATGCCGCTGACCGGGCCGGTTGACACCCATATCACCGACAATTGGATCGTGATCATCGCAGCGGGTCTACTGGTTGGTATCGGCACACGTCTGGCCAATGGCTGCACCTCAGGCCACGGGGTTTGCGGCATCTCACGCCTGTCGCTGCGCGGCATGGTGGCCACTGTTTTCTACATCATGGCAGGCGGGCTGACCGTCATCCTGTTCCGCCACATTCTGGGGGTGATCTGATGCGACTGATCTATGCCTTTATCGCAGGCGGCCTGTTTGGCACCGGCCTGTTTCTGTCCGGCATGACCGACACTTCCAAGGTGCAGGGTTGGCTGGATATCTTCGGCAACTGGGATCCTACGCTGGCCTTTGTGATGGGTGGCGCGATCCTCCCGATGGCAATTGCCTGGCTGCTGGTGCCCGGGCGCAAACCCTTGGCCGGTGGTGAGTTTCCCGCCCCAGCCGCCCCTCGTCTGGGCCGCAATCTGGTGCTGGGATCGATCCTGTTTGGTGCAGGTTGGGGTCTGGCCGGGCTGTGCCCCGGACCCTCGATTGCCTCACTGTCTTATGGCGGTGTTGGCCATTGGGTCTTTGTCGCGGCGATGATCGCCGGCATGGCGGTGGCACCCGGCGTGCGGGTGACACTGGACAGGGCGGTTCCCGCGGAATAAGGCTTGGCGCATGGATATTCGTCAGATCACACCCCGCTACTCCGTCTCGCCGCAGATCAACCCCGAAGATTTTGCCGCCATCAAGGCGGCAGGCTTCACCAAGGTGATCTGCAACCGCCCAGACGTTGAAAACCCGCCCAGCCATCAGGCCGATGCAATGGCCGCCGCCGCCGAAGCCGCAGGCATGCCGTTTGAAGTGTTGGAGCTGACCCATCAGACGATGACACCCGACAACGTGGTGAAACAGTTTGAGATGGTGGATGCAGCAGAGGGCCCTGTGCTGGCCTATTGCGCCTCAGGCACCCGCTGCACCGTGATCTGGGCGCTCAGCCAGGCCGGCAAAGCCTCCGCCGATGAGATCCTCGGAACCGCCGCGCAGGCCGGTTACATGCTGGAACAGCTGCGGCCCCATCTGGAAGGCTGATCCACGGGTAACACAAATTAAAAGATGCCGGGCAAGTCTCCTTGTCCGGCATCTTTTTTATGCCCTTTTTGGGCCCAGAGCTGAGAGCAGCGCCCGACCCTGGGTGGGCGCAAAAGACCCCACTCCTACGCGCAACGTTGCAACAAAGCGCAGCGCATCTGCCCGTCACACCACCGCAAAAGCGCCCTCCCGTGGGGAGGGTCGGGCGCTGCTCGGGCATACGCCCTCGCAATCCAGTATCTACACTAAGCGGCACCTATCATTCTGCCGCCTGACGCATCCGCATCGGCAGGGTCACCCGAAATGAGGCACCGCCCTGCCCCGGCAGATAGGTGATCGCACCGCCAAGGCGCGACATGATCTCACGGCAAATCGCCAGCCCCAGCCCCGCGCCGCCCGCTTTCTGATCGCTGACACGGGCGAATTTCTCAAAGATCAGATCCTGCTTGTCGCGCGGCACGCCAGATCCATTGTCAGTGAAATCCACCACCAGATAGTTGTCCCGCTGCGCCACGCGAATGGTCAGTTCGGGCCTGGGGGCATCGCAGTATTTCTTGGCGTTGGCGATCAGGTTGATGAAGACCTGTGACAGCCGGTCCAGATCGGTTTCCATCTCCACATCCAGATCCAGACCGCGCCGATGAATGCGCAGCCCCGCCCCGCTGACCCCGGTTGAGGCCGTCGCGTGATCCAGCAATGCGGTCAATGATCCGCGCTGGATGTTGAGGTTCACCTGACCGTTTTCCAGCACCGACAGATCCAGCAGATCGTCCAGCAGACGGGTCAGGCGGATCGCCTCCTGATGGATGATATTGGCGTATTTGGTAAGCTGCTCCTGCCCCAATTCCTCGGCATCGCGCAGGATTTCCGAAAACGACCGGATGGAGGTCATTGGCGTGCGCAGCTCATGACTGATCTGGCTGAGGAAGGCATCTTTCTGCACCGACAGCTGGGTCAGCTTGTCATTGGCCGCCCGCAGCTGTCTGGCGGTGCGGGTCAGCTCGGCCGATTTCGCCTCCAGCTGACTTTGATGTTCCATCATCTGGGCGGTTTCATCGGCCACCGCCAGCAGATCCTCAACCGAAACGGTGGCCCGCCCCATGATCTGAGAGACCATCGCATGCGCCGTTGCCGCACCAACGGAGCCCGACATCTCGCGTTCCAACATTTGCAGAAATTCTGGTGTCGGATCAGGCAGATAGCCCGCAAGCCCCTGCGCCGTCGCAGCGCGCTGGAACAGCGATTGCGCCTCTGCCGGGCCAAGGATCCGCTGCGCCATGACCATCAGATCTTCGGCCTGGGCCACGCCGCCGGACCAGCCCTGCGGGTTGCCGGTATGCTGAAACACATTCACAAACTGCGCCCCCTGCAAGCGTTCCAGCGGCTGCGGGAAGGTCAGCAGAGAGAAGAGGATGAAGACAGCGGTGTTCAGGGTCATCGACCACATCACCGAATGCACCAGCGGATCCAGCCCGGTGATCCCAAACAGCGCCTCAGGGCGCAGCCAGGAATTGCCAAACAACCCTGCCTCAAACACGGTTTCTGGCAGGAAAACACCCGGACCAAAGCTGGGCAGGAACAGGGTGAAGGCCCAGATGACAAAGCCCACGGCCAGCCCAGCCAAGGCCCCAACACGGTTGGCCCCGCGCCAGAAAATCCCGCCCATCAGCGCCGGCAGGAACTGCGCCACCCCAGCGAATGAAATCAGGCCGATGGCCGCCAGCGCCTCCCCACCACCGGAGAACCGGTAATACAGATAGCCAAGTGCCAGCACCCCGGCGATTGAAAGGCGACGCGCCAGCAGGACCACATGGCGGACATCGCCGGAAATCATCGCGCCACCTTCGGCCAGGCGCAGCCAGATCGGCATCACGATATGGTTCGACACCATCGTCGACAGCGCAATCGCCGCCACGATCACCATCGACGTGGCCGAGGAAAACCCACCCAGGAACGAAAGCATCGCCAGCCCCTCCTGCCCCTGGCTCAGCGGCAGCGTCAGGACAAACTGATCGGGGTTTGCACCCTCCGGCATAAGGTCCAGACCGACCACCGCAATGGGCACCACAAAAAGGCTCATCAGCATCAGATAGGCAGGGAAGGCCCAGCTGGCCGTGCGCAGGTGGTTTTCGTCCTCATTTTCCACCACCAGCACCTGAAACATCCGTGGCAGGGTGAGGAAAGCCGCCGCCGACAGCAACGTCAGCGCCGCCCAGCGCCCATCCGGCACCTGCCAGGTACCAATGGCCGAGGCATCGATCCGGTCCAGCGTTGCCGACAGCCCGCCGCCAATGCCCCAGACCACAAAGATCCCCACCGCGACCAGTGCAAACAGCTTGACCACTGCCTCCAGCGCGATGGCCATGACCACCCCGTGGTGGCGTTCGTTGGCATCCAGATTTCGGGTGCCGAACAACACGGTAAACAGGGCCAGCCCGGCGGCGATCCACAGGGCTGTGGCATCATGATCGCCCAGTTGTCCCGTCTCCGCTGCATTGGCCGAAAAGCTGGCGAAGGACAGCGTAACTGACTGAAGTTGCAGCGCAATATATGGCGTGGTCCCGATCACCGCGATCAGGGTCACAAAGACCGCCAGCAAGGGCGACTTGCCATAACGGGAGGAAATGAGGTCCGCGATTGAGGTGATCCGCTGGGTGCGCCCGATCCGCACCAGCTTGCGCAGGCCCCACCACCAGCCAATCATCACCAGCGTCGGCCCGATGTAGATGGTCAGAAACTCCAACCCGGAGCGCGCAGCAAAGCCAACGGCGCCATAAAACGTCCAGGCGGTGCAGTAGATCGACAGCGACAATGTGTAAACAAAAGGTGAGCGCAGCCATTTCGCCCGCCCCCTGAGTGCTGCCCGTTCGGCCATGAAGGCCACCAGAAACAACAGTGCCACATAGCCAAGGCACACGGCGATGAGGATATTCAATGTCCCCATCAGCGCGGGCCCTCCTGCGGGTTTGATCGCTCACTTTCGGCTTTGCCATCCAGCCAGATGGACAACACCGCCGCTAGGCAGGCCAGCACAAACCAGACCGAGAAGATATAGAGCATCGCCCGTGAGGTTGAGACGGGCGCGCCGCCTTCGCGGGTCCACAGCAGCGGGATCGCCCACAGCGCAGCGCCCAGAAACGGCATCAACCGCGCCCCATCCATCAAACGCCGCAAGCGGTAGCTGCGCCGTTCCAGAAACAGGGGCGATTGCTTGCGGCTCATTGCGGCACCAGTTCGCGCAGGGCCTCCAGAACTTCGGCGTTTGAGAAGGGCTTGGTCATGAACCGACTGGCCCCGATCCGCTCGGCCAGATCGCGGTCTTTGCTCTGGCCGCGCGCGGTCAGCATCAACACCGGCAGATCCCGTGTTGCTTCGCCTTCGCGCAGTTCCGTCAGGATGTCATAACCGGACTTGCCCGGCAGCATGACATCCAGAATCACCAAATCGGGGCTCTTGTCGCGCACCACATCCACAGCATCGTGGCCGTTTGAATGGGTCGCAACGGTCCAGCCGTCACGCGATAATATGAACGAAATCGCCTCGATGATGTTTGGCTCATCTTCGATGACAAGGACATGTTTGCCCATGTATCGCCCCCCCTTGAGCACTCAATTTCAAATTTCCCTGACTGTTATTGCCACATTCAGGGGACAAGTCAAAACCCATCCGTCAGGATTGATGGCTCACGCCGGCCGGCGCAGTCCTGCAATGGGCAGATCCGGCAGCTCACCCCAAGTGGCGCCGTACGCTCCTCCCGCCGTGCGCCGGGGGCCCGTGAAACGATCAGCATATGGGCGTGAAACAACGGATCTTCGCCAAACTTGGGCGGCGTTGCCGGTTCAGAAATTGCATAAGCCACAAAGGCCGCGTCGCCGCGCGGATCCTGTTCCACCACCTGCCGGATTGGCACCATGGGGCGTGAGAGCGCCTGAAACAGCGGCCATTTCGGACAGGCAGCGCCAAACCTTGGCAAGGCGAAACCTTCGATGGCTTTGCGGAAAATCAGCGTGCCCGAGGCATCGCAGCTGACCAATCCGATCTCAGGAATGCCGTCTTCTTTGGGCAGTTCAGCCATCCGCCGCATCGCACGCGACAGGCTGACGCCAAACATCTGCGCCACAGACGACGGGTCAGGACCATACTCGTGCACACAGGCAAGCACCTGATCCAGCGGCATGTCACGGCCGTCTTCAATGTAGCGTTCCAGATAGCTGCGCGCGAAACCACGCCCGGCGACAGATTGCAGAACATCGGCGCCTTGCAGCATGGTCTCAACCTCACTGCGTTTGCCATTTTCCAACTGGGCGAAGTGATAATTCGCATCCTTCAGGAAGGCCTCCAACTCCTCCTGAGGTGAGGCAAGACCGCCCTGTTCCTCGGCGCCCTCATCCAGATAAGAGACCAGCGCCTGCGCACTTTCAGCAAGCCGCGCGGCATCTTCATTGACGTTTCGGTGGAACCTGTCCCGCCATTCCGGTTCCAGTTCCGGGGTGTCCGCCAGAATACCCGCGGTCGAGCGGATCGCCGTCACGGTGGAAATCACCTCATGCAGGGCGGCGGCAAGATAGGGGTCATGGGTCAGACGATCAGTCAGGGTTTCCACTGTCCGTTCCAGCTCCAGCACCCTGCGGTGGCGGCGGGTCAACAGCTCGGCCCAGCCCGGATAACGACCGGCAAAAGCCTCGGGCGTTTCTTCAACCGGGGCGGCACTGGGATCGGCGGCACGCGCCTCCCCAAGCGTGGCCAGCATCGCCGCTTCGGCGCCTTCGGACAGGATCGAAGGCTCCACCCCCAGCACTTCGGCCAGCGACAGGAGGAGTTTTCCGCCGATTCTGCGTCTGTTATGTTCGATCAGATTGAGATATGAGGCCGAAATACCGGCTTTTTGCGCCAATTCGGCCTGTCGCATTCCCTGCATGATCCGCCTTTCGCGGATCCTTGTCCCGGTAAGCTGCCCCTGCGGCATTTTCTTTTCCCATCAAAATCAACGCGCTTCTGCATCGCAGAATAATTTCTTTACAATGCATACCACAGCATTGTGCAAATATTTACAAAAAAAATGTTACGCAAAAAGCCATTGTTGCGAAATTTTCCAACCGCCCCCGATAATGAATTTGCACAAATGTGCGCGTGGGGACGCAAGAGGAGGCGTCGCCACACGTCTTGAAACGGGAGGAATTTATGACCAAGACCAATATGTCTCGTCGTGGTGTGCTGAAGTCGGGGGCCGTTGCCGGTGCCGGGCTGGCAGTGCCGACGATCTTTACTGCGCAGTCCGCTGCCGCATTTACAAACGAACCCACTGGCAGCTCGGTAACGCTAGGCTTTAACGTGCCGCAGACCGGCCCCTACGCTGACGAAGGTGCCGACGAACTGCGCGCCTATCAGCTGGCGGTTGAGCACCTGAATGGTACCGGCTCTGACAACGGCATGCTGGAAACCTTCTCGTCGAAGGCTCTGCAGGGCAACGGTATCCTGGGCAAGAAGGTCGAATATGTGACCGGCGACACCCAGACCAAATCTGACGCCGCACGCGCATCGGCCCGTTCGATGATCGAAAAAGACGGCGCCGTCATGATCACCGGTGGCTCCAGCTCCGGTGTGGCTGTGGCTGTTCAGGCCCTGTGTCAGGAAGCTGGCGTCATCTTCATGGCCGGCCTCACCCACTCCAACGACACCACCGGTAAGGACAAGAAGGCCAATGGCTTCCGCCACTTCTTCAACTCCTACATGTCCGGTGCGGCGCTGGCGCCGATCTTGGCCAACAACTACGGCACCGACCGTAAAGCCTATCACCTGACCGCAGACTACAACTGGGGCTACACCACTGAAGAAGCGGTGAAAACCTCGACCGAAGCCATGGGTTGGGAAACCGTTGCTGCGGTACGTACCCCGCTGACGCAGACGGACTTCTCGTCCTATATTGCGCCGGTTCTGCAATCGGGCGCCGACGTTCTGGTTCTGAACCACTATGGCGGTAACATGGTGAACTCGCTGACCAACGCGGTTCAGTTCGGCCTGCGCGACAAGCTGGTCAACAACAAGAACTTCGAAATTGTTGTTCCGCTCTACTCGCGCCTGATGGCGAAGGGTGCAGGTGCCAACGTTAAAGGCATCTATGGTTCGACCAACTGGCACTGGTCGCTGCAGGACGAAGGCTCGCAGGCCTTTGTACGGTCCTTCGGCACCAAATACGGCTTCCCGCCGAGCCAGGCCGCGCACACCTGCTACGTTCAGACCTTGCTTTATGCAGATGCTGTTCAGCGCGCTGGTTCGTTCAACCCATGTGCTGTTGCTGAAGCTCTGGAAGACTTTGAGTTTGACGGCATGGGCAACGGTAAGACCCTGTATCGCGGGGCGGACCACCAGTGCTTCAAAGACGTGCTGGTTGTGAAAGGGAAAGAGAACCCGACTTCGGAATTCGACCTTCTGGAGATCGTGGAAGTGACCCCGACCGCTCAGGTGACCTACGACGCCTCGATCTTCGGTGGCGAACTGGGCGCTTGCAACCCGGGCACCTAATCAAACCAAGCAGGCCGGCTGGCAGCAGTCTGAGCCGGCCTGCAACACTTCTACATGGCGCGCCGCCTCCCGAAACCCTTTGGTGAATGGCGGCACCATGTTTCTCAACACAGGTGGGGACTATGGACGCAATTATCCTGCAGATCCTGAACGGGCTCGATAAGGGCTCTGCCTACGCGCTGATCGCGCTCGGGCTTACTCTGATTTTCGGCACGCTGGGAGTGGTGAACTTCGCCCACGGCGCGCTGTTCATGATCGGTGCTTTCTGCGCCGTTACACTTAACCGCATTCTGACGCTCAGCCATCAGGTTGTAGATCCGTCACGCACCGACTTTCTGGGCCAGCCCCTGAAAGTTGACGTGCCTTACGTCTATGACCTGTTCGGCGAAGCCACCGGACAATCGATCATCGACTGGTCTGTGCCTCTAGCCATCCTCTTTGCCATCCCGGTGATGATCCTGGTCGGCGTGATCATGGAACGCGGTCTGATCAAGTTTTTCTACAAGCGCCCCCATGCGGACCAGATCCTTGTGACTTTCGGTCTGGCGATCGTGCTGCAGGAAATCATCAAGTACTACTACGGTGCCAACCCGATCCCGACCCCGGCCCCCGAGGCCTTCAAAGGCTCGTTTGATTTCGGCGCGATGCTGGGCTTTGATCCAAACACCATCATCTACCCCTACTGGCGTCTGGTTTACTTCTGCTTTGCCGCTCTGATCATCGGTGCTGTCTTTGTCTTCCTGCAGTTCACCACCTTCGGGATGGTTGTCCGCGCCGGTATGGCTGACCGCGAAACCGTTGGCCTGCTGGGCATCGATATCGACAAGCGCTTCACCATCATGTTTGGCCTTGCAGCTGCGGTCGCGGGTCTGGCGGGTGTGATGTACGCGCCAATCAACGCGCCGAACTATCACATGGGCATGGACTTCCTTGTGCTCAGCTTCGTTGTGGTTGTTGTCGGCGGCATGGGCTCCCTGCCCGGCGCTGTCGCCGCAGGCTTCCTGCTTGGCATTCTGGAAAGCTTTGCCTCCATGCGTGAGGTCATCGCCTTCATTCCCGGTATCAACCAGGTCATCATCTACCTGGTCGCCATTATCATTCTGTTGACACGTCCGCGGGGCCTGATGGGCCGCAAAGGCGTGATGGAGGACTGATCCATGTTTGGTCTCGATAAGAAAGACGCCACACTGCTCGTGGTCGTCGCCATCCTCGCCCTGTTTGCACCGTTCATCCTGAACCCCTTCCCCGAAGGCTCAGCCATGGCGCAGTTCAACGCAGGTTACCCTGACCTGATGCAGCGTTTCGTGATCTTTGGGATCTTCGCCATCGGCTTTAACATCCTGTTTGGCCTGACCGGCTACCTGTCCTTTGGCCACGCGGCCTTCCTGGGTGTGGGCTCCTACGCGGCGATCTGGATGATGAAACTGCTGACGATGAACGTCATCCCGGCCATCATCGTTTCGGTAATCGTTGCCGGCCTGATCAGCTTCCTCGTGGGTTGGATCTCGCTGCGCCGCTCGGGCATCTACTTCTCCATCCTGACACTGGCCTTTGCGATGATGATGTATCAGCTGGCCTATTCGGACCTGTTTGGGCAGCTGTTCGGTGGTGTACTGACCGGTGGTGAAACCGGCCTTCAGCCGAAGGTTAACGATCCCCGCATTCTAGACGCCGCACTGGCCGAAGGCGCAACGCCTAAGGCTCACCTGTTTGGTCTGGAAATGGGCGCGAGCTACAAGCTGGCCATCGGCAGCTGGGAGTTCACCTTCAACGCAGGTTACTATATCGCCGCCGTTGCAATGCTGGCTGCCTTCTACATGTCGATCCGCATCTTCCGCTCACCCTTCGGGCTGATGCTGCGCTCGGTCAAGTCGAACCAGCAGCGTGTCAGCTACACCGGTCTGAACCCACGTCCCTACACGCTGGCGGCCTTTGTCATCTCGGGCATGTATGCCGGTCTGGCTGGTGGCCTCTTGGTGGCAATGGACACGCAGGTGGGCGCGGAACGGATGTTCTGGACCGCCTCGGGTGAGGTTGTGATCATGACCATTCTGGGCGGTGCTGGCACCTTGATCGGTCCGGTTCTGGGTTCGGGTCTGCTGAAGTACATGGAGAACATCCTGTCCAAGATCAACAAAGGCGTACTGGAGGGCTGGTTCTCCTTCATGCCTGATGGGATGTCGGATTTCTTCATCGCGATCACCAACCTCTTTGTGGGCAAACAGTGGCACATCACCACCGGTGTGATCTTCATGCTGGTTATCATCTTTGTGCCCGGCGGTCTGGTTGAACTGGGCAAACGCATCGGCAACCTGTTGACCCGCAAGAAACAACCCAACAATACCGACGGATCGGCCAAGGCCGAGCCTGCAGAGTAAGGAGACAACAATGGGTATCCTTGAAGTCAAAGGCGTCAACAAACGCTTCGGCGGCCTGCAGGCGCTGGGGGACGTGAACCTGAGCGTGAAGGAAAACTCCGTTCACGCCATCATCGGCCCCAACGGGGCGGGCAAATCCACCCTGCTGAACTGTCTGGTGGGCAAGCTGATCCCCGACACCGGGTCGGTCATGTTCAACGGTCAGTCCGTGCTGGGCCGCAAGCCTTATGAGATCAACCAGATGGGCATCAGCCGCGTGTTCCAGACCCCTGAGATCTTTGGTGATCTTTCGGTGCTGGAAAACATGATGATCCCGATCTTTGCCAAGCGTGACGGGGCCTTCCGCATGCATGCGGTCAAAGACATGATGAGCGAAAAGCAGGTGGTCGAAGCCGCCCAGCACATGCTGGAAGAAATGAACATGGCGGACAAACATGGCATGAACGCCGCCGCCATGTCGCGCGGGGACAAACGCCGACTGGAAATCGGCATGTGTCTGGCGCAGGAGCCGCGCCTGTTGTTGCTGGATGAACCCACCGCCGGTATGGCGCGGGCAGACACCAACAACACCATCGATCTGTTGAAACAGATCTCGGATGAGCGTGACATCACCATCGCCATCATCGAACACGACATGCATGTTGTGTTTTCTCTGGCCAACCGGATCACCGTTCTGGCGCAGGGCACCCCCCTGGTCGAAGACGATCCGGAAAACATCAAAGGCAACCCGAAGGTACGCGAAGCGTATCTGGGTGAGACCGCGTAAGGAGGCCGACCATGAATGTGAAACCTGATTTTTCCAAAGGTCACAACCTTGCTGAAACCGCCCCCGCCTACCTGTCGGTGTGGGATCTGCATGCCTACTACGGTGAAAGCTACATCGTTCAGGGTGTCGACTTTAACGTCCACGAAGGTGAGATCCTCGCGCTTCTAGGTCGCAACGGCGCTGGCAAAACCTCCACCCTGCGGGCCATTGCGCGGCTGGATGACCCTGAAATCCGCCGTGGTGAGGTCTGGCTGGACCACCAGCCGCTGCACCTGATGAAATCGCATGAAGCCGCCCGCGCCGGGATCGGTCTGGTGCCCGAAGATCGCCGCATCATTCCCGGCCTGACGGTTGAGGAAAACCTGAAGCTGGCCCAGATCGCCCCGCCCATCGGCTGGTCGCTGGAACGCCTTTATGAGCTGTTCCCCCGTCTGGGCGAACGCCGCCAGCAGGAGGGTGTGACGCTTTCGGGGGGCGAACAGCAGATGCTGGCCATTGCCCGCGCCCTGGCACGTGACATCAAGGTTCTGTTGCTGGATGAACCTTACGAAGGCCTTGCACCGGTGATCGTGGATGAGATCGAGCGCACGCTGCGCAAGATTAAGGAACAGGGGATCACCACGGTAATTGTTGAACAAAATGCCGTCCGTGCCCTTGAACTTGCCGACCGTTCCGTGATCCTTGATACCGGTAACGTGGTGTTTGACGGATCCGCGGCTGAGGTCTTGCAGAACAAAGAACTGCGGGAGGAGTACCTCGCCATCTGATGTGGCCCGCAAACACTTCCGTTCGCCCGCCTCGCCTGAGGCGGGCTGACGCAATTTAGGGATCGAGGGAGGACCCCAAAAATGACGGACGCCGTTTATCCGGTTCCAGAGGACTTTGCCGCCAAAGCCCATATCGACGCCGCCAAATATCAGGACATGTATGACGCTTCGGTCAAAGATCCTGAGGCCTTCTGGGCCGAACATGGCAAGCGGATTGACTGGATTGAACCTTTCACCAAGGTCAAAGACACCAACTTCAAACTGGGCGAAGTCAGCATCAAATGGTTCGAAGATGGTGTGTTGAACGTCTCGGCCAACTGTATTGACCGTCACCTCGCCACCCGCGGGGAGCAAACCGCGATCATCTGGGAACCGGATGAGCCGGATGCCGAAGCGCTGCACATCACCTATAATGAGCTGTCGGAGAAGGTGAACCGTTTCGCCAACGTCCTGCTGAGCCAGGGTGTGATGCGGGGCGACCGCGTGGTGATCTACCTGCCGATGATCCCCGAAGCGGCCTATGCCATGCTGGCCTGTGCCCGGATCGGTGCCATCCATTCGATCGTCTTTGCAGGCTTCAGCCCCGATGCGCTGGCCAACCGGATCAACGATTCTGAAGCAAAGCTGCTGATCACCGCCGACACCGCACCGCGTGGGGGCCGCCGTACTGCGCTGAAATCCAACGCGGATCAGGCGCTGCTGCATTGCTCGGACAAGGTGCGTTGCCTGGTGGTGAAACACACCGGCGATCAGACCACCTGGATTGATGGCCGCGATGTCGACGTCAAGGCGCTGATGGAAACCGCCAGCCCTGACTGCCCGCCGCGCCCGATGAACGCCGAAGATCCGCTGTTCATCCTCTACACCTCGGGCTCCACCGGGAAACCCAAGGGGGTTGTGCATTCCTCCGGCGGCTATCTGGTCTATGCCGCGATGACCCATCAATACACCTTCGATTATCACGAAGGTGACGTGTACTGGTGTACCGCAGACGTCGGCTGGGTCACCGGCCACAGCTATATCGTCTATGGCCCGCTGGCCAATGGCGGCACCACGGTGATGTTCGAAGGTGTCCCCACCTACCCGGATGCGGGCCGGTTCTGGGCCGTCTGTGAGAAACACAAGGTCAACCAGTTCTACACTGCCCCCACCGCCATTCGTGCGCTGATGGGTCAGGGCAATGAGTTTGTTGAAAAATACGACCTCAGCGACCTGAAACTCTTGGGCACCGTGGGTGAACCGATCAACCCCGAAGCCTGGAACTGGTACAATGAGGTTGTCGGCAAAGGCAGCCGCCCGATCGTTGACACCTGGTGGCAGACCGAAACCGGCGGTCACATGCTGACGCCGCTGCCGGGCGCAACTGCGCTGAAACCGGGTTCGGCCACCAAACCGTTCTTCGGCGTGCAGCCGGTTCTGCTGGAAGCCACCACGGGCGAGGAGATCGCTGAGACCGCCGCCGAAGGTGTGCTGGCGATCAAAGACAGCTGGCCTGGTCAGATGCGCTCGGTCTGGGGCGATCATGAGCGGTTTGAGAAGACCTATTTTGCTGACTACAAAGGCTACTACTTCTCAGGCGACGGTTGCCGCCGTGACGCGGATGGCGACTACTGGATCACCGGCCGTGTGGACGATGTGATCAACGTCTCCGGCCACCGGATGGGCACGGCTGAGGTCGAAAGTGCCCTGGTGGCCCATGCCAAAGTGGCCGAGGCCGCAGTGGTGGGCTACCCGCATGACATCAAGGGGCAAGGCATTTACTGCTATGTCACGCTGATGAACGGCGAAGAGCCCAGCGAAGAGCTGCGCAAGGAGCTGCGCACCTGGGTCCGGACTGAGATCGGGCCGATCGCAGCCCCTGATCTGATCCAATGGGCGCCGGGCCTGCCGAAAACCCGTTCGGGCAAGATCATGCGCCGCATCCTGCGCAAGATCGCCGAGGATGATTTCGGCGCGCTTGGCGACACCTCGACCCTGGCGGATCCATCTGTGGTGGACGATCTGATCGAAAACCGCATGAACCGCTAAGCGTATCCTCGGAACAGACCAACAAGGCCCGGCTGTCAGTGCCGGGCCTTTTTTGTTTTCGCCGATTTGCCGTTTGTGACAAACCCGACACGTTTCTATGACAAGTGGGTCGCAACAAGACACCCCTGCACCGGCGAATCCGCCAAATCTGGGGGCAAACAGATTTAAAGAGAAAGCCTGACCTGATGTCGAAAATTCTGGTTATGACCGATCTGCACCTCGTGGTGCCGCCTGAAACCATCATCGATCTCAGCCCGGCGGAGCGTTTGGCCGAAGGACTGGCCCATGCCGCCAAGATGCATCCCGATGCTGATCATCTGGTTTTGACCGGCGATCTGACCAACGAGGGCACGCCTGCACAATATGCAGTTCTGAAACCTCTGCTGGCAGATCTGCCTTGGCCGGTCACCATGCTGATGGGCAATCACGATCTGCGCGAACCGTTCCGCGCCAGTTTCCCCGACGCACCGGTGACCGAAGAGGGTTTTGTGCAAGCGGTGATCGATCTGCCCGATGTGCGCCTGATCACGCTGGACACTTTGGACACCGAAGCTGAGGTGCTGCATTCCGGTGTCCTCTGCCCGGCGCGATTGAACTGGCTGAAGGCGGCGCTGGACGGGGCTGACGGCAAGCCCTGCCTGGTGTTCCTGCATCACCCGCCGTTTGACACCGGTTTCAACGGGATGGACGGCATCGGCCTGACCAATGCGCCGGAACTGCTGGCACTGACCGCAGAGTACAATGTGCGCCACCTCTTTGCCGGGCATATCCACCGCACCATCACCGCCACGGTCGCCGGCCAGTCCATGACCGTGTTCAAAAGCACCTGCCATCAGATGCCGATGCTGTTGGGGCAAGAGGGCTTTGGCCATTCCGTACCGGAGCCGGGCGCCTATGGCATCATCCTCACCCGCGGTGAGGATGTGATCGTCCACACTGAAGATTTCACCCTGCCGGCGATGGAAAACAAGGACTTCGAGGCGCATTAAGCGCCTCAAAAGAGTTCTGTTTAGGTTTTGGCCACCTCAAGGATGGAGACATGGGCCGCCACCGCGGCGCCGCCCATGTTGAACACCAGCCCCATATTGGCACCGGGATGCTGCATGCCGTCCGCCTGCCCTGTCACCTGACGCGCGACCATCGTGTGCATCGACACGCCCGTCGCGCCAATTGGGTGGCCTTTGGCCTTCAACCCGCCTGACAGGTTCACCGGCAGGCGTCCCCCGGCCTGCACCACACCGTCGCGCAGCAGGTTCGCCCCCTGCCCGCGCGGCGCGAGGCCCATCGCCTCATAGATCAGCAACTCGGCAATGGTGAAACAGTCATGCACCTCAGCGACATCCAAATCGTTGACGGTGATGCCCGCCCGCTCATAGGCCAACGCCATCGCCCGGCTGGGCCCTTCAAAGCCCACCAGATCACGGCCCGCCATCGGCAACAGGTCATTCACATGCGCAACCGAGCGGATCTTGACCGCCTTTTGCACATCCCCCAACAGATCCTCCGCCACCAAAACCACTGCAGCGGCACCATCTGACACCAGCGAGCAATCAGTCTTTTTCAACGGGGCCGCGATCATCGGATTGCGGTCACTTTCGGTGGCGCAAAACTCCAGATCCAAAGGTTTCTGCAACTGTGCCAGCGGATTATTCACCGAGTTGCCGTGGTTCTTGGCGGCGATCTGGGCCAATGCCATGGATTGGTCGCCATATTCAGCGAAATAGGCTTTGGCAAATTCGGCAAAAACACCGGGGAAGGAAATCCCCGCCTCGGTCCGCTGATAGGCCGCACGCCCCAGCGCCTGCGTCACCTCAGGCCCGGGCAGATGGGTCATCATCTCAGCCCCAACAACCAGCGCCACCTTGCACTCACCCGCCAGGATCGCCTGACGCGCGGCGTGAATTGCGGCAGATCCTGTGGCACAGGCGTTTTCCACCCGGACCGCCGGTTTGAACCGCAGGTCGGGATCGATTGACATCATCAGCGAGGAGGCAAAGCCATCATCCACCATGCCCGCGTTGAAATGGCCAAGCCACATGCCGTCCACCTCAGCCGCCGGGATCCCCGCATCCGCCAGCGCCTCACGCCCGGCATCCACGATCAACTGTTCCAAACTCTGATCGCTCAGGCGGCCAAATTTGGTGTGCCCCCAGCCAACGATGTAAACCATTTTGCATCCCTCCTATGCTTGCACCAAAGAATGCAGCTGTCATTTCTGCGATCAATTGGTAGAAATACGCGCAATCGAGGGGAGAGGGGCATTATGGATATCGCGGAACTGGGCTTTGAATTTGCCCCTGTTGGCCTGTGTATGCTGGAAAACCGCGTGATCCGGGGCTGCAACCGCCAGTTTGCCGAAACCTTTGGCGGCAGCGTCGAGAGTTTCACCGATGTGCCCTTTGCCGAGTTTTACGTCAGCCCCGAAGACTACGAAAATATCGGCGCACGTGGATTGGCCGCAATGTCCGAAACCGGCCGCTATTCCGACGAGCGGGTGATGATCCGCCGGTCGGGCGAAATGTTCTGGTGCCGGGTGCGCGGTGTCTCACTCACCCCCGAAGACCCGTTTCAGCGCGGCATCTGGTCGGTGACCGATCTGTCAGATGAACGCCCGATTGTAGAGCTGACCCAGCGCGAGCGCGAGGTGGCGATCCTGACCTGCCGTGGCCTGACCAGCAAAGAGATCGGTCTGGAACTGGACCTCTCTTATCGCACGGTTGAGGTCTATCGCGCGCGTCTTTTGGAAAAATTTCAGGCCCGCAAGTTGGCGGAACTGGTCGCAAAACTTGCCGGCATGCCGCTTTGATTCTGCTGCCCCGGCCCAGCAACAGAAGGGCCAAAGCGCGTTCTGCGATGCTTTTTTGACAATTCCCCTCGAAATTTTCTGCACGAAACCCCATTTTGCCCCCCAGATGGGCGCTTTCCGCTTCGTCAAGGATGGCGTATAAGCCCTCCAGATGGGGATAGGGCGGATCCGTACATGCGCCCACCACAAACCGGTCGAGGGAATGATGACTAATAAGAAACACGACTCCGACGTCGAATTTATTCAGGCTCTGGCAGAGCTGCTGGCAGACAACGATCTGACTGAGCTGGAAGTGATGCGTGAATATGGTGACAACGACAGCCTCAACGTTCGCGTGAGCCGCGCCAGCCAGACCGCTATTCAGGTCGCAGCCCCGGTCGCCGCAGCCCCTGTTGCTGCCGCACCTGCCGCCGCCCCCGCCGCAGCCGCCCCGGCTGCCGCACCCGCCGCGGCCCCAGCCGCCGCTGAGGATCCCGCCAGCCATCCCGGCGCAGTGACCTCGCCCATGGTTGGCACCGTTTACCTGCAGGCAGAGCCCGGCGCCCCGTCCTTTGTCAGCGTTGGCAGCCAGGTCAGCGAAGGCCAGACCCTGCTGATCATCGAAGCGATGAAAACCATGAACCAGATCCCGGCCCCGAAATCGGGCACCGTGAAGCGTATTCTGGTCGAAGACGGCGGTGCCGTTGAGTTCGGCGCCCCTCTGGTCATCATCGAGTAAGGCCGCGCCATGTTCGATAAAATCCTGATTGCGAACCGGGGGGAGATCGCGCTGCGCGTGATCCGCGCCTGCCGCGAGATGGGCATCAAATCGGTAGCGGTCCACTCGACCGCGGACGCCGATGCCATGCACGTGCGCATGGCGGATGAATCCGTCTGCATCGGCCCGCCTTCCGGCACCGAAAGCTACCTGTCGATCCCGGCCATCATTGCCGCCTGTGAAGTCACAGGCGCGCAGGCGATCCACCCGGGCTACGGCTTCCTCTCTGAGAATGCGAATTTCGTACAGATCGTTGAGGATCACGGGCTGACCTTTATCGGCCCGACCGCGGAACACATCCGCGTCATGGGCGACAAGATCACCGCCAAAGACACCATGAAAGATCTGGGCGTGCCTTGCGTTCCAGGTTCTGACGGTGGCGTGCCTGATCTGGCCGCAGCCAAGCGTATCGGTGAGGAAATCGGCTATCCCGTCATCATCAAGGCAACCGCTGGCGGTGGTGGCCGTGGCATGAAAGTGGCGCAAACCGCCGCTGACATGGAAGAGGCGTTTAGGACCGCACGTGCAGAAGGCAAAGCCGCCTTCGGCAACGATGAGGTCTATATCGAGAAATACCTCACCACACCGCGCCACATTGAGATCCAGGTCTTTGGCGATGGCAAAGGCAAAGCGGTTCACCTGGGTGAGCGCGATTGCTCGCTGCAGCGTCGTCACCAGAAGGTGTTTGAAGAGGCCCCCGGCCCCTGCATCACCCCTGAAGAACGCGCAGCGATCGGTAAGGTCTGTGCGGATGCGGTTGCCAAGATCAACTACATCGGCGCCGGCACCATTGAGTTCCTTTATGAAAACGGTGAGTTCTACTTCATTGAGATGAACACCCGTCTGCAGGTGGAACACCCGGTCACCGAGAGCATCTTTGGTGTCGATCTGGTACGTGAACAGATCCGTGTGGCCGAAGGCATGCCCATGTCCTTCAGCCAGGAAGATCTGGAAATCAACGGCCACTCGATCGAGGTGCGGATCAACGCAGAAAAGCTGCCGAACTTCGCCCCCTGCCCCGGCAAGATCACCCAGTTCCACGCCCCTGGCGGTCTGGGTGTGCGGATGGATTCGGCGCTTTATGACGGCTATTCGATCCCACCCTATTACGACAGCCTGATCGGCAAGCTGATCGTGCACGGCCGCGACCGTGCCGAGGCGCTGGCTCGTCTGGACCGTGCGCTGGGTGAATTGATCGTGGACGGCGTCGACACCACGCTGCCGCTGTTCACAGCGCTGCTGCAGGAAGATGACATCCACACCGGCAACTACAACATCCACTGGCTGGAAAAGTGGTTGGACGCAAACATGGGCTAAGGCCCCGCCGGGGCCGCAGGCAATCCTGCGGCCCCGTTTCGGATCATGGGGCGTTTTTCCAGAGGATAGGCGTTTGAAAGACGAGTTCACGCTCACCCCTCAGATCCTGCTTTCGGGCTATGCCCAGGGCATTTTCCCCATGGCTGAGAGTCGCGATGACCCCGAGGTGTTCTGGGTTGATCCGCGCCACCGTGGGATTTTCCCCCTCGACGGCTTCCACATCTCCAGATCGCTGGCCCGACGTCTGCGCAAAGAGGATTATGAGATCCGGATCAACGGCGATTTTGAGGCCGTGCTGAACGGCTGCGCGGATCGCGATGAAACCTGGATCAACCCCACCATCCATGCGCTTTACATGTCGCTGAACGCGATGGACCGCGCCCATTCGCTGGAGGTCTGGATGGAGGGTGAACTGGCGGGGGGCGTTTACGGTGTCACGCTGGGCCGCGCCTTTTTTGGCGAGAGCATGTTCAGCTACCGCCGCGATGCTTCAAAGATAGCGCTGGCCTATCTGGTGGATCATTTGGTGCAGACCGGTTTCACCCTGTTTGACACTCAGTTCATCACGCCACACCTTGCCTCACTTGGGGCGGTGGAAATCCCTCGCAAGGCCTATCAGGCGCTGCTGCGGGAGGCCTTACGCGAAGGGGCATTTTTCAACGTTGAGGGTGTCGATCACTCAGCCGCAGGCGTGTTGCAGCGCAACGGCCAGACGTCATAACGCGCATGATCCAGCGCGTTCAGCGCTGGGGCTGAGGCCATCATCCAACCCCGGAACATCGGGGCGTCTTTGCCAATGCCCTGAATGGTCACAAAGGCATAAGCGTCCCCAGACGGGTTGCCCACCGGATAGCGGCATTCCCCCAGAGACACCCGCAGATCGCCTAATACGGCCTCACCGCCATTTGGGATCTCCATATCCGTGGTTTCGCCGTTCACCTTGTCCAGCCCGCGCAGGACGGCGCCGGTGCCCGGGCTGACCTCTTCGGCGACGGATGGCAACGCCAGAAGCAAAGAAAAGACTGCAGCGGTGCGGATCATTCGTCGCCTCCGGACACAAACTTCATCAACAGCGAAATCAACGAGACGGAGCCTTGGGTGTCTTCGATCTCGGAACCCGGCTCAAAGTTGAAGGGGGATCCGCCCGGAACAATCTCCACAAAGTTGCCGCCCAGCAGCCCCTCGGAGCTGATCACAACGGCACTGTCGTCAGGGATATCGATCTCGTCTTTCAGCAGAAATTCAGTGTCAGCGCGGAAGGTCTGAGGGTTCAGGTCGATATCGGTCACGGTGCCGATCTTAACCCCGGCCAAGCGCACGTCAGAACCAACGCTGATCCCTTCCAGTGAACGGAACGACGCGCTGAGCGGATAGCCGTCAGACTGTACGGTAAACCCGGTGACCTGCCCCGCATAAAGGACAAAGCCCACAGCGGCGGCCAAGACCGCTGCGCCTACAGCAACTTCGGTGGGATTGGTGGACATCGGTGCCCCCTTACGCCTGCGCTTGCGCCTTATTCGGGCGACCATGCCTCATAGTCGCGCCGCTCAGACGGCTCAGAGCGACGGATCGATCCGGCGGGGGCATAGGCCATCGCGGTGCCGGTGAGGTTTTCCAGATGCGGCTTTTCCCAGTCCTTATGGACCAGCGGCTTGTCGGTCGGCAGCTCATCAAAGGTGTGATGCAACCAGCCATGCCAGTCAGGGCTGATGCGGCTGGCCTCAACCTCACCATTGTAAATAACCCAGCGACGTTTGCCGTCCTTGGAGGTGTAGAACACATTGCCCTGATCATCCTCACCCACTTTCACGCCTTTGCGGGCGGTGTAAAGCTGGGTGTTGAGGGTCTGACCGTCCCACCAGGTGACGGCGCGCAGCAGGGTGTTCAGGATGCCCATTGAGTCTCTCCGCAATAAGTTACCGGAAGATATGGACCATATACCCCTCAAGGTCCAGTGGCGGGGGGCCTGCAGCAGGTGTTTTCCGGCCCCATCAAACGCATCAAGCCACCGCCAAAGGCCCAGACAAGCAAAAGCCCGCCACCGGAACAGGCCGGGGCGGGCTTTGGTAAAGCGATAGCTCAGATCAGCTGGCGCTGGCTTCTTCTTTTTTCTCACCGTGGATCATCAGCGGCTGCGCGTCCGAGGTCACGGCCTCTTCGTTCACAACAACCTCAGTCACGCTGTCCTGACCCGGCAGGTCAAACATGGTGTCCAGCAGGATATCTTCGAGGATCGACCGCAGGCCACGGGCACCGGTTTTACGCTCAATCGCGCGTTTGGCGATGGCCGACAGCGCGTCATCGGTGAACGACAGTTCAACCTCTTCCAGTTCGAACAGACGCTGGTACTGCTTGACCAGGGCGTTTTTCGGCTGGGTCAGAATGGTGACCAGCGCGTCTTGATCCAGATCTTCCAGCGTTGCCAGAACCGGCAGACGGCCGACAAATTCCGGGATCAGGCCGAATTTCAGCAGATCTTCGGGTTCCAGATCCTTGAAGACCTCACCCACACCGCGTTCGTCGTTTTCCCGCACGTCCGCGCCAAAGCCCATGGCCGAACCTTTGCCACGCTGGCCAATGATCTTGTCCAGACCGGCAAACGCACCACCACAGATAAACAGGATGTTCGTGGTGTCGACCTGCAGGAATTCCTGCTGCGGATGCTTACGGCCACCCTGCGGCGGAACCGAAGCCACGGTCCCTTCCATCAGCTTCAGCAGTGCCTGCTGCACGCCCTCACCCGAAACATCGCGGGTGATCGATGGGTTTTCCGACTTGCGGGTGATTTTATCTACTTCGTCGATGTAGACGATGCCACGCTGCGCGCGTTCCACATTATATTCCGAGGCCTGCAACAGCTTCAGAATGATGTTTTCAACATCTTCACCCACGTAACCCGCTTCGGTCAGCGTGGTGGCATCTGCCATGGTGAAGGGCACATCCAGAATACGCGCAAGGGTCTGGGCCAGCAGCGTTTTACCGCAACCGGTTGGGCCTATCAGCAGAATGTTCGATTTCGACAGTTCGATATCGCCCGACTTCTGTGCGTGGTTCAGACGTTTGTAGTGGTTGTGAACCGCCACCGACAGCACCCGCTTCGCCATCGCCTGACCGATCACGTAATCGTCCAGAACGTTGCAGATATCCATCGGGGTTGGCACCCCTTCCGAGGATTTCAGGCCCGCGCTCTTGGTCTCTTCCCGGATGATATCCATGCACAGCTCAACGCATTCATCACAGATGAAGACGGTTGGGCCGGCAATCAGCTTGCGCACCTCATGCTGGCTCTTGCCGCAGAAGGAGCAGTAAAGCGTGTTCTTGCTGTCGCCACCGGTATTCGTCGCCATTTCGTCCCTTTCAGGCCTGAAGTCTCAGGTTACTCAGATGCTGCCGTCTGGCTGTCCTGCATCCCTTGGAGAGATAGCTTAAGACAGCCCTCAGGCAGCCACAATGCAAAAACGTCACACGGGCGCGTTAACGCCCGTGTGTCTTAGGTTTAGCTGTCGCCGTCGTCGCCGGTTTTGGCGCGGTTGGTGACAATCTCGTCAATCAGGCCCCATTCCTTGGCCTCTTCCGGCGACATGAAGTTGTCGCGCTCCAGACCGGCCTCAACCTCTTCATAGGTGCGGCCGGTGTGTTTGACGTAAATTTCGTTCAGACGGGTTTTCAGTTTCTGGGTTTCCTGCGCGTGGATCATGATATCCGTCGCCTGCCCCTGATAACCACCCGAGGGCTGGTGCACCATCACGCGGGAGTTCGGCAGCGAGAAGCGCATGCCGGCCTCACCCGCGGTCAGCAGAAGCGAACCCATCGAGGCCGCCTGACCAATCACCAGGGTCGAAACCTTTGGTTTGATGTACTGCATGGTGTCGTAGATCGACAGACCCGAGGTCACAACGCCACCGGGTGAGTTGATGTACATCGAGATTTCTTTCGACGGGTTCTCCGCCTCCAGGTGCAGCAGCTGGGCAACGATCAGCGAGGACATGCCGTCATGCACCGGACCGTTGAGGAAAATGATGCGCTCTTTCAGCAGGCGCGAGAAAATATCATAAGCCCGCTCCCCACGGCTGGTCTGCTCAACCACCATAGGCACCAGGGTATTCATGTAAGTATCAATCGGATCGTTCATAGTCGCCTGCCTGTTACTGTCAGAAGCACACTTATCAGCAAGGTGCTAATTGAGTCTTAGTCTTGCCCCCTCTGGCCTGCAAGGGGACCCCTCCGAATTAATGGGGTGCGCCACCAATCCCATAACCCTTGGCGTCAACAACGACAAAGGCGGCACTGGCGGCGACAACCCGTTAACCGCAAAAGAGGTTTCAAGTTCCGTGCCAGCATCTGCGCCATCTTCTGACAGGCGGATATGAGCATATTTGCGACATATGCGACCATATTACCCGCTTAGCCTCACTAAAATTTGTCGCCATTTTACGCAAATGTGACGCATTGCGTATTGGCGCCCCACGGAAGACTGATATTTTGCGACACCAAGCTGTCGCGATCCCGTTACCCGAGGTCGCAGAGCGACACAAATTATGGTACCATTCCAGCTCGGCACCAAAGGGGGAGACATGCAGCAAGATCGATTCATCCAGCGTGCAGCTTCGGCCAATTTCCCAATGGAATTTGAAGGCCCGCCAGAAGATTTCTATTTCCTGCTGGTCCCCAAAGCCACAATGCTGGCCGTCGCGGCTGCCATTGAACCCCTGCGGATTGCCAATCAGCTGACCAAACGGCAGCTCTATCGCTGGTACACGATGAGTGAGGATGGCCGCCCGATCACCTGCTCGAACGGCATGACGGTGACCCCCGATATGGCGCTGGAACCACTGCCGGCCAATTCCTATGGGTTTGTCTGTTCTGGGGTTGAGCCGCAGGATACGGTCACAGATGGCACGCTGAACTGGCTGCGCCGCGAAGATCGCTTTGGCCGCCGTTTGGGCAGCATCTGTTCCGGCGCCTTTGCACTGGCGCGGGCCGGCATCCTGAAAAACCGCCGCTTTACAATGCATTGGGAAAATCAGCCCGGCCTGATTGAGGAATTTCCGGACCTGCAGCCCTCGCCCAACCTCTATGAGGTGGACGGCCGTATCATGACCTGCGGCGGCGGCAACTCCGCACTGGATATGATCCTGACTTTGATTGAACAGCGGCACGGTTCTGAGCTGGCGATCATGGTGGCGGATATGTGTATCCACATGCGCTCAGGCGCGCAGCGGGCGCCGCAACGCTCCGCCAACTCGGCCGCAATCGGCTGCCGCAACCGCAACCTGCTGGCGGCTATCCAGATCATGGAACAGGAAATCGAAGAGCCGCTGTCGATGGATGACATCGCCGAAAAGCTTGGCGTTTCACGCCGTCAGGTGGAACGGCTGTTCAAACGCTACCTGAACCAGAGTCCGATTTCCTATTACAACGACCTGAGACTGTCGCGGGCCTATGGCATGCTGAATGAAACCGACCTGACCGTCACGGAAATCGCGGCCGCCACCGGCTTCCGCTCCTCCAGCCATATGGCGCGGGTGTTCCGGGAAAAATACGGTTCTTCCCCGAACGCGCATCGGAAATCCTGGGCCTGACCGCTACCAGACGTCCGGATCGATCCCCTGTTCGCGCAGTTTGGCAAACTTGTCCTGCAGGTAACGCTGGAAGCGCTGGGTCTCATAATGGCCTTCCGCCACAAACTCCAGCGAGCTGAGATAGTGGAAAGGTTTCAGATACCCCGGCATGCGGAAGCTTTCCGCCGCTGACAGACCGGTGGCCCCGGCATTGTCGCGGTGAAACAGCTGCGTGGTCGGCGTGAAGTTCACAAACCACTTGCCCGCCAGCGCACGTTCTTCCAGCGCCTCGCCGTCAAAATCCAACACCTCACGGGATCCGAACATATCCAGCTGCACCACATCGAAATGCTCCTGGATGTAATCGCTGATTTCGGGTCGGGCGAAATTCACCGCATGCAGCTCCCGGCAATAGGGGCAACCGCGTTGTTCCCACAAAACCATCAGGCCACGCCCACTGTCCGCAGCGGTCTGCAGATCGTCACCCAATTCCAGAAAACTGTCCATGAACCACGGCTGCTTGTGCAGGCCATCGTCCCCCAGTTCCAGCCCATCCGCGCCGCCAGCGGCCCTGAGAGACACCGGCATCAATGCCCCGGTTACCAGGGTTCCGGCCACGCCTGTCATCAGTTTACGTCGTGTAATCATCGCATCCTCCCTGAAGGACACTGTGCCACGACAGCGCCAAAACGCAAAACGGGGCGCAAAACGCCCCGTTTGGTCGCAATATTCTGACCTTTAGCCAAACATGTCCGAGGTGATCCCGGCATACCAGCCAATGGATTCTTCATAGGTGGCTTTGCGCAGATCCGCGTCTTCGCCGGTTTGCGAAATGAACCCATCCACCTTGGCGATTTTCTCATCCGTTGCCTCATAGGTGGCACCTACTTTGACACCATCATCCGTGGCAATAAGCGACCAACAGGTGTTGGAGAATTTCGCCGGGAAAACCTTGGAACCAGTCAATGCACCGCGCACCGCCATCGCTGCCACCTTGGCCTGCGAATTGGCCGAGAAACCAGATTTCGGCATGTCCCCCTGATTGGTTGCATCACCCAGCACATGGATGTTTTCATCCAGTCGGCTTTGCATGGTGTGCCCTGAGACCGGTGCCCAGTTGCCCTCGGTGATGCCGGCCATTTCACAGATCCGGCCCGCCTTCATCGCAGGGATCACGTTGCAGGCATCCACCTTGGTGACTTCGCCATCAATGGTGACCGTCATCTCGTCGGCGTTCACCTCAACATTGCCACCGCCGAAATCGGCGCCGATCCAATCAACCATGCCCGCGTAGTGGTTGGCCCAGCCTTCCTGAAACAGGCCCATTTTGGAAAACTTCGGCTTTGGGTCGGCGACAATGATCTTGGCGGTTGGGTTGGTCTGTTTCAGCAGATGCGCCACCATCGAGATCCGCTCATAGGGTCCCGGCGGGCAACGGTAGGGGTTGGGCGGGGCGACCATGGCAAAGGTGCCGCCCTCTGGCATGGCCTCGATCTGCGCCTTCAGCAGTTCCGTCTGTGACCCGGCCTTATAAGCATGTGGCATCTTGTTTTGGGCGGAGACATCCCAACCCGGCACCGCCCCGTCTACAAAATCGATCCCCGGCGACAGGATCAGCCGGTCATAGGGCAGCACCGCCCCACCAGCCAGGGTCACCTGCCGCGCGTCACGGTCTATGCCAACGGCCCAATCATGCACCACATTGATCCCGTAGGCAGAGGCCAGCGTGCCATAGCTGTGCGCGATGGAGGAAAGCTGCCGGAAGCCACCGATATAGAGGTTTGAGAAGAAGCAGGTGTAGTAACTGCGGCTGGGTTCCACCAGCGTCACATCAATCGCGCCCTTGGCCCCTTTGGCAATGTAGCGCGCCGCGGTCGCGCCGCCTGCCCCGCCGCCGATTACAACGACCCGCGGCTTGCCCGCACCCAGCACGGCTGGGGCTGCCAGACTGGCCGCAGCCAGTGAAGTGGTGCCGATAAAGCTCCGTCTGTTCAGTTTCATGTCTCTTCCTCCCTAAATAAATCAATGTCTTATTGGGGCCTTTTGGGTCTTTGAGGTCAAACCTCCTCAGGTTTTGTGTGTTTGCTCAATGACTTACCCGCCATTGACGGCGTGCTGGTCACTCCAGCCCTGCGAAATAGGCGGCCAGCGCGGCAATCTCTTCATCAGACAGGCGACCGGCCATCATTTGCATCACCGGATGGTCGCGCTGTTTCTGTTTGTAGGCATGCATGGCAATGACAAAATCTTCGGTCGGCCAGCCGATGATGGCGGGAATGCCGTCATAATCGCCATCGGTCTGATGGCAGGTGGTGCACTCGGTCGACAGATATTCGCCGTAATCGGGATCCCCCACCAGCGCCAGCACCTCAGGGGGCAGATCAATCTCAACCTTGCGGGCGGTTGGTGCCGCTTCGGGAATATCCGCCGGATTGTCTGAGAACTGCCGCAGGTAGGCCAGTAGATCCGCGCGGTCCTTTGGCTTTTTCAAACCAGCAAAGCTCATCTTGGTGCCGGGCACGGCTTTGCGGGGATTGGCCAAAAACGCCTCAAGCCCGTCCAGATCCCACACCAGCCCACCGTCGGCAGCGCGGCGCATACCTTTGGAGTACTTAAACCCAGCAAAGCTGGCAGCGGGCCGAAAGAAGATGCCGTTCAGATGCGGGCCAACCCGGTGTTTGGCGCCCTCACCCACCTGATGACACGCCTGACACTTCTTGAAGATCTTGGCGCCACGGTCGGCATCACCAATGGCTGTGGCTGCTTCATCAGAAAGGGCGGCCCCTGCAAGGGCCGCCCAGAATGATATGATGGCAAGGGCGCGCATCGCTTAATTACCAACGCTTTTCAGGTATTCCGTCACCGCGGCGATGTCGGCTTCCTTTTTCAACCCGGCAAAGCTCATCTTGGTTTTCTTCAGGAACTTCTTGGGCTTGGTCAGGAAGGCGGTGAGGTTTTCGTCATCCCAAACCTGCCCCTCTTCGCCCAGGGCCTTCATCGCTTTGGAGTATTTGAACCCCTCCACCTGGCCGATGGGCGCGCCGATGATACCGTTAAGGATCGGGCCGGTCTTGTTCTTGGCCTTATCCCCGACCTGGTGGCAGGCTTTACACTTCTTAAAGACCTTCGCACCTTTCTTCACCAACGCTTCATCCAGCGCGGCGACCTCGGCAACGGGTTCTGGCGCGGGCTCTGGTTCAGGTGCCGGCTCAGGCGTTGCGGCGGCTTCGACCACAGCCGGTGCCTCGGCCTTGGCGGTTTCGTCCTCAGGCGTCACGTCCAGCACGGCGGCACGCATGGTGATTTCCACCACATCCTTGCAGTTTTGCATGCAGGGTTCCGTCCAGAAATGCGCCTCAGCCGTGTCACGATCATCCAGGATGAAGCCCTGCGCGTTGGGCAGTTCAACCTCCATGAAGTTTTCGTTGCTCAGCACAAAATCCTCATCCACCAGATCGTTGGAATAAAGGATGTAGGCGGTGATTTCATAGACCTGATCATCCGTAAGGCTCTGCGCATTGCCAAAGGGCATGGAACGGCGGATGTAATCAAATGAGGTCGACAGATACGGCCAGTAGGAGCCAACGGTCTTCAGCGGATCCTTGTCTGCCAACGTGTCTGCGCCACCAGCCAGTTTTGGCCAGTTATCAACGCCTTCAGCAAAATCCCCGTGGCAGGATGCACAGAATTCGGCAAAGGTTTCTTCGCCATCAAGCACCGATCCGCTTCCCGCAGGCAGGCCGGTGCCATCCGGTGCGATGTCCAGATCCCAGGCAGCAATCTCTTCCGGCAGGGCAGCGCGGCCCAGGCCGAACTTGCCCGCCAGTGCCGGACCGGCCACGACCGAAGCCGCAGCAACACAGAGCAAAAGGTTACGATACTTCGACATTTTCACCTTCCCCATTGGATTTGATCCACCAGGTCTGAATGCAGTTG
This sequence comes from Thalassovita sp., assembly GCF_963691685.1. Lineage (GTDB taxonomy): Bacteria > Pseudomonadota > Alphaproteobacteria > Rhodobacterales > Rhodobacteraceae > Thalassobius. Next base: position 1,490,911 of record NZ_OY829290.1, on the reverse strand, counting down.
TTGTGGTAAATCGAGTTTTCGCCGCGGCTTTCGCGCAGCATGGCTTTGGTCGGCTGGACATAGCCGGTCTCATCCATCGCGCGGCTCTGCAGCAGCATTTCTTCGCCGGTCCAAGTGGTGTCCAGATAGAAACGTGTCAGCGCCATCGGTTGACCGGGATTGGCCAGACGGGCGGTTTCCCAGGTCTTGCCACCGTCCTTGGAGACATCCACGCGGGTGATCGCGCCGCGACCTGACCAAGCCAGACCGGTGATGACCAGCGGGCCATGACCATGTTTGATCGGGGACTGCGGCGAGGGCGAGGTGACAACGGATTTTGCATCCATCACCCAGGTCCACTTGCGGCTGGTGCCATCTTCCAGCGTGTCAGTGTATTTTGAGGTTTCCTCGCGACTTTCAATGGGTTGATCCGTCACCTCAATGCGGCGGATCCATTTGACCCACATGTTGCCTTCCCAACCGGGCACAACCAGACGCGCGGGATAGCCATGTTCTTTGCGCAGTGCTTCGCCATTGGCTTTGAAGGCGATCATGCAGTCATCCAGCGCCTTTTCCAGCGGTATGGAACGCCCGTTTGACGACGCATCCGCGCCCTCAACATAGACCCATTTGCCCTCAGGTTTAATGCCAGCCTCTTCCAGCAGGCTGCGCAGCGACACGCCGGAATATTCCATATTGTGGATCATGCCGTGGGTGAACTGTGCGCCGTTCAGCTGGGCGCCTGCCCATTCCATTCCGGTGTTGGCCGCGCATTCCAGGAAGAAGGTGCGGTTTTCACGCGGGAACCGTTCCAGATCCGCGTACGAGAAGACCAGCGGCGTATCGACCAAGCCGTTGATCATAAGCCGGAAATCTTCTTTGCGCATGTCGATCGCGCCCGAGTGGTGGCGTTCAAACGCGCAGCCCTGCGGGGTGATCGTGCCGTCCAGCGCGTGGATCGGGGTGAAGTTGATCGAGCTGATGGTATCCGCGGTCAGCCATTCCACGTTCCGGCGCACCACGTCGCCTTCGTATTGGATCGGCAGACCATAGGGCGATGCATCGACACCATCACCGGTGCCCTGCGCCCAGGGTTGCTTTTCAACGATCAGGGGATCGGGGCTGGATGCGAGGGCTGCGCCGCCCCCGGCCATGCTGCCACCGACCGCCGCGGCGCCTTTCAGGAAGGCCCGTCGCGAGGGCGTCAGGCCCTTCTGTTCATTCGACATTTTGATTCTGCCTCCGGCACTTATAATCAAATTCATTTTAATGAATTAGTTGGAAAAAGTGAACCCCAGACAGGGTATTTGCTGCCAACTAATTCAAGAGGCTGGGTGCGAAACGGGCACTTTGTTACATCCCGCAACCCATTGTTTTTTATCCTTCTTCACACGGTTACCCGCATGAAGAAGAGACAAGACTTAGGCGCCAACAACCTTAACGTTGTCACGCGGGGTGACATTCACGGTGCCCAGCTTTTTGATGTGATTTTCCACCACATCCATGATCTGTGGCCCCTCGGTGCCTTCGTTGACCGAGGCCCAGCCGGCGACCACATAATTCTTTGCGGGATCGATCGCTTCGCCAGTTTTCAGCAAGGTCATATCGCTGATCCGGCTGCCCTGCGGTTTGGTGATGTCGATCTTGTAGCCAAGGCCACCGACGCGCACCATGTCCCCACCCTGCTGGTAGTAGGGATCCACGTTGAACAGGTTGTCGGCCACATCCTCCAGCACGACATGGATGAACTCACCGGTAATTTCCGTACGGTAGGCTTCGCCATAGCTCATCGAGGTGACATTCCAGATGTCTTCGCGGGTGATGTCCTGACCGGGCAGGATCGACGGCCCCCAGCGCACACCGGGCGACATGGCAATGTCCGCCTCACGCTCCGACAGAAGCGCGTCACAGATCAGGTCATCCCAGGTGCCGTTGAAATTCCCACGACGGTAGAGCAGGCTATCGTCATCGGTGCGGCCGATGACCTCTTCCAGCTGGTCCTTGTAGGGCGCGCGCTGCGCGTCAATCACGGCGGCAACCTCTTTGTCGGGCTCAATCACATCCGACAGGATTGGGATCAGCTTGTGGCGGAAGCCCATCATCCGGCCCTCCCGCACATCCAGATCCACCCGGCTGACAAACTTACCGTTCGAGCCTGAGGCGACGATGATCGTCTCCCCCACCAGCACCGGTTCCGGCACGGCGTCATGGGTGTGGCCCGACAGGATCACGTCGATGCCTTTGACACGGCTGGCCATTTTCTTATCCACGTCGAACCCATTGTGGCTGAGCAGAACCACCAGCTCCGCACCTTCGGCGCGGGCTTCTTCCACCACTTCCTGCATCCGTTCATCCCGGATCCCGAACGAATATTCAGGGAACATCCAGCGCGGGTTGGCGATGGGCATATAGGGGAAGGCCTGACCGATCACAGCGATCTTGGCCCCACCCCGTTCAAACATCTTGTAGGCCTCAAAGTTCTCCGACGGCTCATCCCATTCCGCGTCAAAGATATTGGCGCCAAGGGCCGCAAACGGCAGGCCGTCCACAATTTCCTGCACCCGGTCTGAGCCCAGCGTAAACTCCCAATGGAAGGTCATCGCATCCGGTTTCAGCGCGTTCATCACGTTGACCACATCCTGGCCTTGGGTGTGGTGGCAGGTGTAGGATCCATGCCAAGTGTCGCCACCATCCAGCAGCAGCGCATCGGGACGATCGGCCCGGATCGCGTTGATCACCGTGGCGACACGATCCATGCCGCCCACCTTGCCGTATCCCCGCGCCAGCGAGGTGAAATCATCATAGGTCAGCGCATAGGCCGAGGCCGAGCCGTCCTCGATCCCGTACATCTTGCGGAAATCTGCGCCGGTGACATGGGGCACCTGACCCAGCGCCGGGCCAACGCCCAGGTTGATCGACGGTTCGCGGAAATAGATCGGTTTCAGCTGTGCGTGAATGTCGGTGATATGGATCAGCGACACATTCCCGAACGTATCAAACTCCAGCAGCTGGTCTTGGGTCAGCTTCTGCTGTGCTGCCAAACGGCCCCAGCTGCCATAGGCGGATCCGCCCAGCATTGCAGTGGCGGCCATTGAGACCTGCAGGAAATCACGACGCGAAATCATATCCGTGTTGCTCCGAAACGAGTTAAACGATCAGCCGGCAGCCAAAGACTACTGATGTCAGCCAAAGTGCGACGCGACCGGCGATCTTATTGAGTGGGATGGAGGAGGAACCGGGGCGATCATTGCCGCCCCAGTCAGAGTGGTTTTAGTTACGCACCGAAGGTGCTTCGACCGACAGGCCGTTGCCACGGCTGGCGACATAAAGTTCCAGCGCAACAAAATCGGCGCTGCCGGGCTTGTAAGTCTCGGCGCGGGTGTCACGCACACAGCCTTTGAAACGCGCATGAACCGAGTTCAGCTTGGCGTTTTTCAGACGGTAGACGGGGAACCCGTTGATCTGGCCCTGGCTCAGGTGATCCGCGCGGATCATGTTGCCGTAGTTCTGCTCATGGCAGTTGGCGCAGGACAGTTCCAGCTGACCGGTGCGGGTATAGTAGAGCTCTTTGCCCTGCTCCCACATGGCCTGTGCCGGACCATCAATGGCCACGTTCACAGGCATGCCACGCGACTGCAAGGAAATCAGCGCGACCATGTTGGTCAGTGCACCGCTGGTGTAACCCAGCTTCTCGGCGCCCATCTGGTTTTCGCGGCAATCGTTGACTTGCATTTCCAAGGTCCGCACTTCGCCGGCCGCTTCGTTCCACTTGGGATAAACCGCGCGCACGCCGGCCATGCTTTCTTCCACGTCGCCGTGGCAGGATGCACAGGATTTTTCGGCGGTGCCTTCAACGGTTTCCCAGGCGTCGATGGCCAGTTCAACCCCCAGTAGGCCCGGGTTGTCAAAATCGTCCATCTGCAGCGCCTGCGTCTCATCCGAGCGGAAATGCCAGCCCGAGATCACCTCATCAAGGTCATCGGCCAAGTGGGCTGGCGCAGCGGCTTTGGTTACCATTTCCAGCTCATCATTGACGATCAGCGTATCCTCATCCGCTTCGGCGATCGCCAGAGTTGGGACTGCCAGCAGCAGGGCAGCAATCGCAGTTGTTGGCTTGAATGTCATCTAGCTTCCTCCCTGTGATGCCTCAGATCCCGCCGGCGCACCGGCGGGACAGAAACATCTATTTTTATTAAGCGATTGCGACCTTTTTGGCGGTCTCATAGACCGAGCCATCATCGTCATACCAGGTGAACTGGAATTCGCCCGCTTCGGGCACAACGGCCTCAAATTCGAAGTAAGGGTTGGTCGAAATCGCTGGCTCCAGCTTGACGTCCACAACAGTCTTGCCGTTGAAGGCACAAGTGAAACGGTTGATGATCGACCGCGGGATGACGCTGCCATCCTTGTTCTTACGCTGACCCGATTCCATCTTGTGGCTGATCAGGGTCTTCAGGGTAACGGTTTCGCCGGCAGCCGCCTTTTTCGGGGCTTTCACGCGAGGTTTTACACCTTTTGCCATGTCTTTTCTCCTTCGATCCTGATTAGCCGCCGCAGCCGCCGATGGTAACCTTTACGGTCTGACCAGCTTTGACAAAGCTGCCGTCGGACATTTTGGCGATGGCCACCACATCCTGGGTGCCTGCCAGACGGATACGGGTCGATGCCGACTGGCTGCCTGCCAGCTCACCAAAGTTGAAGGTGGCAACACCCGGGGTCGGGTTGCCCATGGCCAGCAGCATGATGGCTTCGGCGCCCTCGGCCTCAACCGACACAGGAACGGTGTTGCCGTTTTCGGCAATTTCCGGTGCGGTCAGGGTCAGGCCGCCCTCGCCTACTTCGGCACCGCCAGTGAACTCAGCGATAAAATCATCCGCTGCGGCTGCGTTCACCCGGAAAGGCAGAACGGTCAGCGCAGCAGCACCCAGGCCCATGGCCAGCGTGTCGCGTCGTGAGAATTCCATTGTGATCTCCTTAATTTCGTCGCGCCCTGATCACTCGGTCAGAGTGGCCAGGAAGGCGACAACATCTTCGATTTGCTGTGCAGAGAGCAGCGGATCCAGCGGGCCCTTGGGCGCCTTGCCGGTATACGCATCGCCCGGACGGATGAAGCCGCTGACCTTGTAATAGGAGGGCATCACGGTGCCGTCATAGACACCTTTGGCATTGACCAGAATGCCGCGCAGTTCTGCGGCGTTCCAGCGATCCCCGACCCCATCCAGTTCCGGGCCAACTTCACCGTGGAACGGTGCGTCGTTCAGCGCGGTGACCGCGTGACAGGCAATGCAGTTGCCCATCTTTTTCGACGCCATGATCTTGGCGCCCATTTCCGCGTCCCCGGCGGTGCCGGTCAACGAGGCTTCGACGGCCCCGTACTCGTCGAAAACAACATCGGCAGGCGCAACTGGATTGGCAAATGCCGTCCCAGCAGACAGCGCCGCCACCAGTGTCAAAGTCGTAAGCTTCATGTTTCCTCCCATGGCTACCCGTTAAGTGGCTAAGCTCGCTTTTGCATACGGTAGTCGACGGTTGTGCATGACGCAACAACAAATTCATTATCGTGAATTTACCGATATGTGTGCGAGTTGTTTTGTGAAATGTTGATTATTGCGCAGCCAGCATCCGCGCGAGATATTTTTGGAACGGCTCTTCCGTTAGGTAACTTTTTTCCTTTACCCAACGCAACATAGCCAAAGTGGTGCCTTTGCCAAATGCCCCCGGCACGGTTGCAACTGCCGCCTGTGCAGCGCTCTGCCCCTCAGCAACCTCTTCTGGCAGGTACAGCATCGTTGGGGTGAACATCAGCCCCCATTTGCGCACCATCTCTTTCTCGGCCAAAGATTCGCCATCAAAGTCCGTGACCTCGACATCGCCGAACATATTGATCTGCACAACGAAGTAATCTTGCTCCAGGCTAAGTGCGATTTCGGGGTCGGGAAACACCTCTTCATGCATCTTGGTGCAATAGATACAGCCGCGCTGTTCAATGAGAATCAGCAGGCGTTTGCCCGCGGCATTTGCCTCCTCCAGATCCTCGGACAGGTCTTTGAAGGTATCCTGCATCCAGACCGCCTTGTGCAGCCCGTCATCCCCCAGTTCTGCCGTCGCGCCCATCGTCGGCGCGGCCAGCCCAAGCGCCACAACACATGCTGCCAAAATCGATCTCATGTTCCCCTCCCTCTTCAACTCAGACGGCCCTTAACCAAGCGACGTTAATGATGGCATCCAGCGGATCATCACATCCGCGATCAGCCGCACCCCGTTGGTGGCAATCAAAATCGCAAAAAGGATCAGCATCCCGCCCATGATCTTCTCCGCATATTGCAGCTTGGAGCGATGCCGCCCCAGCCAGCGCAGAAACGGCTTGGCAAAAAGCGCGGCCACCACAAAGGGCGCTGTCATCGACAGGCCGTAGACCAGCAGCAGCAGACCACCGCGCCAGATATCGCCCATCCCGCTGGCGATCATCAGGATCGAAGCCAGCGCCGGCCCCACACAAGGCGTCCAGCCAAAGCCAAAGGCGAGCCCCATCACATAGGCGCCCATCAGCGTCGACGGCGCCATGGTGCTTTCCAGCTTGGCCTCACGGTAGAACAGACCAATCCGTAGCAGCCCAAGGAAATGCAAACCAAAGAGCAGCAGCACCGCCGCAGCGACCCAGCGCAAGGTGTCCAGCCATTGGGCAAAGACCTGCCCCAGCGCCGTTGCCCCCATGCCCAGCAGGACAAAAATCGTGCTGACGCCAAAGGCAAAAGCGATGGCCGAAATTACCAACCGCCGCTGCGCCCCTTTGGCGATTGTGCCGTCGCCCTGCAACTCAGTCATCGACAGACCGGCCATGTAGCACAGATAAAACGGAACCATCGGCAGAATGCAGGGTGTGAAGAAGCTCAAAAGCCCCGCAAATGCCGCAGCTGCAAATGAAATATCAATCATGACCTGCCCTTGATGAATTCATACATTCACATTATGTAGTATGAGAGAGGATCGTCAATCATGTTGCACCCCCTGCGTCACCGTCTTGCCATAGCGGCCACCTTGCTGGCCAGCACACTCGCCAGCCCTCTCTGGGCGGCGGAGCTGTTTATGGTGGAAACGCCGGGTTGCCATTATTGCATCCAATGGAAAGAAGAGATCGGCCCGATCTATCCCAAAACCGCCGCTGGCAAATTTGCCCCGCTGCAGCAGATCGACATCGATGATCCCCTGCCCGACGGCCTGAGTTTTGCGCGCAAGGTGGTTTACACGCCCACCTTTGTGCTGGTTGAGGAAGGTCTGGAAATCGGCCGCATCGAAGGCTACCCCGGCGAAGATTTCTTCTGGGGCCTGCTTGAGATGATGCTGAAGGCCAAAACCGAATTTGCCACAGAAAGTGGCACCTGAGGGCAACGCCGCCCATCAGAACGCCGCACGGATGCGGCTGTGACTTTACGCTTGAGGCCCTATTCGCTATGAGGCCCCATAGGAACAAGGATCGAGGGTGACATGGGTCTGCCTGTCTTTGACGAAAACATCTCTGACGCGGAAATGGACCGCATGGTGGAAAACGCCACCAATGCGTCAAACTTCCTCAAGGCTGTCAGCCACGAAGGCCGCCTGATGATCCTCTGCCATCTGGTCTCGGGCGAAAAATCCGTGACCGAGCTGGAAGATCTGCTTTCGGCCCGTCAGGCCGCGGTCTCGCAACAGCTGTCGCGTCTGCGCCTCGAAGGTCTGGTTGTGCCGCGGCGCGAAGGTAAAGCGATCTATTACCGTTTGGCGGATGACCGGCCCAAGCGTATGCTTGAACTGGTCTACGAATTGTTCTGCGCCGAAGACAGCGATAGCCAAGCATAAGCTGCTGAGCCTGCGCAGGGCCGCGTTGGGAGGCGCGCGCCCATGATCGATATCATCGGAGAGTATTGGACCACCGCGCTGTTTGGCGCGGTTGGTGGTCTTGTTCTGGGGTTGGCGGCGCGGCTGGGCCGGTTCTGCACCATGGGCGCGATTGAGGATCTGCTTTACGGCGGCTCAGACATTCGCATGCGGATGTGGGTGCTGGCGATCGGGGTCGGCATCTTGGGCTGTTTCGGCCTGACCGGCGCCGGCATGATGCAGCCCGAGGCGTCTTATTACCTGTCCATCCGCTGGATGCCCTTGGCCTCAATCCTTGGCGGGTTGACCTTTGGCTATGGCATGGCGCTGGCAGGCAACTGCGGCTACGGCGCCATTGCGCGTCTTGGTGGCGGCGATTTTCGCGCCTTTGTGATCGTGCTGGTGATGGGTGTCGCCGCCTATGCCACCCTGTCGGGACCCTTGGCGCCATTGCGCAACATGGCCTTTCCACAGGTTGATGTGACCAGTGAGGTGCCACCGGGCATCGCCCATTTCCTGGGCCGCGCCCTTGGTCTGTCGCCGGTCCATATCGGTCTGGCCCTTGGCGCGCTGATCACCCTTGGCGCGCTTGGCTCCCGCCGGTTTCTGCAGGACCCGAAATCCATTTTCTGGGGCATTGTCGTCGGGCTTGCCATCACATCTGGCTGGGCCGGCAGCTACTACGCCGCCACCGCCGGCTTCGAAGACCTGCCTGTGGTGTCGCACAGTTTCTCCGCACCCGTGGGCGAAACGCTGATCTACTACATGACCGCATCGGTGCGCGAACCCAGCTTTGCCGTTGGCTCCATCACCGGGGTGGCGCTTGGCGCTTTCATCGGATCCCTGATCAAAGGGCATTTCCGCTGGGAGGCCTGCGATGACCCGCGCGAGCTGCGTCGCCAGATCATCGGCGCAGGTCTGATGGGGATCGGCGCGGTTCTGGCCCTGGGCTGCACCGTGGGTCAGGGCATGACCGCCTTTTCCACGCTGGCCTGGTCAGCGCCCGTGACCTTTGCGGCGATCTTTGCCGGGGCCGCGTTGGGGCTGCGCCAGTTGATCGAAGGATTTCAGCCCGCCGAATAAACGGCGGGCCAGCATTACATCGCCAATAGATGAAACCTGATCGCTACTGTAATGGCGGAGGCGCAATGCCCCGCCACGCCAATGAGCAGGCTCAGATCCGCTCCTGAGTGTATTTGCGCAGTTCGGTCCGCGCGATCTGACGCCGGTGCACCGCATCAGGGCCATCCGCCAAACGCAGGGTGCGCACATGGGTCCATTTTGAGGCCAGCGGCGTGTCCTGTGAAATCCCCATCGCGCCAAACATCTGCGCCGCCTCATCAATCACCTTCAGCGCCATACGGGGCGCGACGGTTTTGATCATGGAAATCCACGGCGCTGCCGCACGGGCATCCCCCTGATCCATGTACCACGCCGCCTTGAGGCACAGCAGACGCGCCTGCTCAATCTCCATCCGCGCCTCAGCGATGATGTCATAGTTCGCACCCAGACTGGCCAGTGGCTTGCCAAAGGCCTCCCGCTCCAGCGCGCGTTTACACATAAGGGTCAGCGCGGATTCCGCCTGCCCAATGGCCCGCATGCAGTGATGGATCCGCCCCGGGCCAAGCCGCCCTTGGCTGATCTCAAACCCACGTCCTTCGCCCAGCAGCATGTTTTCTGCTGGCACCCGCACATCGGTGAACCGGATGTGCATATGGCCATGCGGCGCATCATCCGCGCCGTAGACATGCATCGGGCGCAACACCTCAATCCCCGGCGTTGCCGCATCCACCACAATCATCGAATGGCGCTGATGTTTCGCAGTGTCCTCGCCACCGGTTTTCACCATAACGATATAGACCTTACAGCGCGGATCCCCCGCGCCCGAGGCCCACCACTTTTCACCGTTGAGCACATAGTGGTCGCCATCGCGCACACAGGACATCGACACATTGGTCGCATCTGAGGAGGCAACATCAGGTTCCGTCATCAGATAGGCCGACCGGATCTGCCCCTGCAGCAGTGGTTCCAGCCACTGGGTCTTCATCGCATCGGTGCCGTATTTGTGGAACACTTCCATATTGCCAGTGTCAGGCGCCGAGCAATTGAACACCTCAGCCGCCAGACCAACACGGCCCATTTCCTCAGCGAAATAGGCATATTCCACGGTCGAAAGGCCCAAGCCGCGGTCGCCATCTGTCAACCAGAAGTTCCACAGACCTGCCGCCTTGGCCTTGGCTTTCAGCCCTTCCAGGATCTCAGCCTGCCGGTCGGTGTATTGCCAGCGGTCACCCTTCGCGACCTCACCCTCATATTCATCCTGCAGCGGTGCAATCTCGGTGTCGATCATCGCGATCACCCGATCCAGCAGCTTGCGGTTTTCTGCACGAATACCAAAATCCATGGTCATCCTCCTCCACTTGGGGCGACTAGACCATCGGATTGCCCTCAGGGAAAGGGCTGGGTTGTGTGACGTTGGGGCGGAATGCAACCTGCACGCCGCCCCAACGTCTTGAGCTTAGCCGTTTTGACCTGCCAGCAGGTTGGCGTTGCCGCCCGCCGCGGTGGTGTCAACGCAGAGGTGACGTTCATGCAGCACATGGCCCGCGTCGGGCGCATCGGTGACCAATGCCACCAATGGCCCATCCCGCTCAGCCAGCGCCGCCGCATAGCCGCGCGCCAACCCCAAATCGCCCCACCAAATCACGGCCGACAGATCGCGCAGACTGCGCATCGCGCCCGGATCAACCGCGCCCGGCTGCTCCACCGCGACGCCACCTAGTCCGCGCACCAAGGCCGCCTGTTCCGCCGCCAGTTTTACCCCCGGCCCCAGACACAGCACCGGCCCACGGGCATAGGCGCTGAGGCGGTTCATCTCGCCGGTCGGTCCGGGCATGTCGCGTTGCATCACCGGCGCGCTTGGCACCTCGGCGCTGCTCAGCTGACGTTGCACCTGTTCGCTGGCCACCGGGTTGGTCGCTTGCGCGCCCTCAGGCGAAACCGCGGCGCGGGTGAACCGTGGCAGGTAGTTCGGCCCGCCCGCCTTGGGGCCAGTGCCCGACAGACCTTCGCCGCCAAACGGCTGGCTGCCGACAATGGCGCCGATCTGGTTGCGGTTCACATAGAGGTTGCCGACATGCACCGCATCCGCCACCTCCTGCACGCGGGTGTCGATACGGGTGTGCAGACCAAAGGTCAGACCATAGCCCGTCGCGTTTACCGCAGCGATCACATCGTTGATCTCCCCCGCCTTAAAGGTGGCGATATGCAGTACAGGGCCAAAGACCTCTTTGCCCAGATCGGCGATGCCGCCCACCTTGATCAGCGACGGTGCCACGAAGTGCCCCTCGGCTGGCGCATCCAGCTGATGCAGCAGGCGACCTTCCGCCTTGGCCGTCGCGATATGGGCGTTGATCTCGGCCTGCGCCGCCGCATTGATCACCGGGCCGATGTCCGTCTCCAGATCCCAAGGGTTGCCCACCCGCTGTTCGTTCATCGCCCCGATCAGCATCTCACGCAGGGCCGGTTCAATGTCTTCCTGCACATAAAGACACCGCAGGGCCGAACAACGCTGACCTGCCGACTGGAAACTGGAGGCCACGATATCCCGCACCGCCTGTTCCGGCAGGGCGGTGGAATCCACGATCATGGCGTTCAGACCACCGGTTTCCGCAATCAGCGGCGCGCCCGGGGCCATCGATCCAGCCATCGCCGCCTGAATGCGTTTTGCCGTTGCGGTGGATCCGGTGAAGGCCACGCCGGAAATCCGCGGGTCAGAGGTCAGCGCCTTGCCGACCACAGATCCCGGCCCAGGCAGAAGTTGCAGCGCGGTTTTCGGCACGCCGGCTTCATGCAGCAATTGCACCGCGCGGGTGGCAATCAACGGGGTGGTTTCGGCAGGTTTTGCCAGCACCGCATTGCCCGCCGCCAGCGCCGCCGCAATCTGGCCGGAGAAAATGGCCAAGGGGAAGTTCCACGGGCTGATGCAGGTGAAGATCCCGCGCGCCGGATTGCGCAGGCTGCCGGCCTCCAACGCGTAGTAACGCAGGAAATCCGCCGCCTCGCGCAGTTCCCCCACCGCATCCATCAGCGTCTTACCAGCCTCCCGCGCCAGGAGCTGGAACAGCTCACCATAGTGCTCCTCATACAGATCCGCCGCCCGGTTCAGCACCGCCGCACGCTCCGCCATAGGCGCATCCCAGGGCGTTGCCGCCTCAAGCGCAGTGGCCACATCTTTTTCAGACGACAGGGTGATCTGGCCGATCTCCTCCCCAGTGGCCGGGTTGATGGAGGGCTCAACCGCCCCGCCGTCCACAGCCCCCGCGATCTGCGGCCCTGCCGCGGTGAGCGCCTGGCCACCACGCGCGGCCTCAATCTGGCGCAGCTCATTGACATCAAACAGATCAAACCCTTTGGCGTTTTTGCGATCCGCGCCAAACAGCTCGGGCCCGTATTTCAGATAACCCAACTCCTGCGCCAGATCCGCATCGACATGCGCAAAGGGACAGGCCGCCACCTCAGCCGGGCTGATATCCTCATCCACGATTTGGTTCACAAACGAGGAGTTGGCGCCGTTTTCCAGCAGACGCCGCACCAGATAGGCCAGCAGATCACGATGCGCCCCGACCGGTGCGTAGATCCGGCAGCGCGTCTTTTCATCAGACAGCACCAGATCATGCAGCGCCTCACCCATGCCGTGCAGGCGCTGGAACTCATAGGCCTCATTCGGCAGATCACTGGCCATTTCCAGCACCGCAGCCACAGTGTGGGCATTGTGGGTGGCGAACTGCGGATAAATCCGGTCAGTCATCTGCAGCAGTTTGCGCGCATTGGCGACATAGCTGACATCTGTGGCGGATTTGCGGGTGAACACCGGGAAATCGGTCAGCCCTTCGACCTGCGCCAGCTTGACCTCCGTGTCCCAATAGGCGCCCTTCACCAGTCGGATCATGATGCGGCGCTCATGGCGCTGCGCCATGTCATAAAGCCCATCGATCACGTCACCAGCACGCCGTCCATAGGCCTGCACCACCACGCCAAACCCATCCCAGCCGGCCAGCTGTTCGTCGGCCAGCACCGCCTCAATCACCTTCAGCGACAGGCCCAGACGGTCGGCCTCCTCCGCATCGATGTTAAAGCCCATGCCCGCCCGCGCCGCCTGCCGCGCCAGATCGCGCACCACCGGCACCAGTTCGGCCATCACACGTTCGGTTTTGGCCACTTCATAGCGCGGGTGCAACGCCGACAGTTTGACCGAGATGCCGGGGTTCATCCGAATATCGCCGCCCTTGCAGCGGTCGGTGATCGCGGTGATCGCATCGGCGTAGGCCTTGGCATAGCGGGCGGCATCTGCGGCGGTCATCGCCGCCTCCCCCAGCATGTCGTAGGAATAGGAATAGCCTTTGGTTTCCATCCCCTTGGCACGCTCCATCGCGGCCTGAATGTCCTGACCCAGCACGAACTGGCGGCCCATTTCCCGCATGGCACGGCCCACCGCGGTCCGGATCACCGGTTCGCCCAGACGTTTCACCGCACCACGCAGGGTGCCAGCTAGGCCTTGCGCGTCATCTTTCAGCACCCGCCCGGTCAGCAACAGACCCCAGGTGGAGGCATTGACCAACGGCGAGGCCGAGTTGCCAAGGTGTTTGGACCAATCAGACGGGGCGATCTTATCTTCGATCAGCGCATCAATGGTGTCGGCATCTGGCACCCGCAGCAGCGCCTCGGCCAGACACATCAGCGCAATGCCCTCATCGGTCGACAGGCCATATTCGGCCAGAAAGACCTCCATCAAGCCCGGTTTGGATTCGGTCCGGATCCGGCTGACCAAGGTGCTGGCCCGTGCCACGATCCTATCCCGCGTCGCCTGATCCAGCGCGGCCTGTTCCACAAGGGCAGCGACGGTTTCAACTTCGTTACGACGTTTGTTCTGATCCCAGCGGGGGTCCAGGTCGATCATGGCGGGGCCTCATTCAAAAGGGGTATTCACTTCTGACAGGATAGCGCATTTCAACGATACCATTTGACCAATCCTTGCCCTAACATAGACGAACCGTCTTTTGATTTAGCTTCAGGCAGCGCAAATGAACCAAACCCTCCCCCCGCCGGCAGAGCTGGACAGTTTTGACCGCAAGATCCTGGAAATCCTCTCGGTAGAGGCGCGGATTTCGATGACGGAATTGGCCGCGCGGGTTGGCCTGTCAAAGACGCCGGTGCTGGCGCGGGTCAAACGGCTGGAAAAGGATGGCATCATCACGGGCTACCGTGCCCAGCTGTCCGCCACACGTCTGGGGCTGGATCATGTGGCATTTATTGAGCTCAAGCTCTCAGACACACGCGAGGCCGCGCTGACCGCATTTAATGAGGCGGTGCGTAAGCTGCCCGAGGTTGAGGAATGTCACATGATTGCGGGCGGTTTTGATTACCTGATCAAGGTGCGCACCCGCGACATTCGCGATTATCGCCGGGTGCTGGGCGATGGTATTTCCCGCCTGCCGCATGTGGCGTCCTCCTCGACCTATGTGGCGATGGAGGCGGTAAAAGATCGGGATGTCAGTGCGCTAGAGGGCTGAGGGGTTATGGGCTGAGCGCCGCCAGTTGATGACGGGCCGCGTCAACCAGTTCCGGCAGTTCACTGGCCTGCTGCGCAACAGGTAGATCTTCGATCGCCTTCAACGCGCTCTGCAGATCCGCTTCCCCCAGCAACCCGGCCATGCCGGCGAGGTTATGCGCCTCCTGCACCGCCGCGGCAGACAAGGCGTCTGCCCCCTGCAAGGAGGTCAACAGAGCGCTGGCATCCTTACTGAATTTGCCGATGAGCGCACCAAACTTATCCTGCCCCATCCGATCCACAAAATCGTCGCGTGTCTGGCGCCCCAGCTGGCTGTGATCGGTCTCAAACACCTGTGCCACAGGCCCCTCAGGCCCCTCAGCCGCCAAGGCAGACAGCGCCTTGTGCAATTGGTCCAGACTGACCGGTTTGGTAACGATGCCGGCAAACCCTGCCGCAAGGATCCGTTTGTGGTCCTTGGCCGAGGCATGGGCGGTGACCGCCAAAGCAGGGCTTTCAACACCCGCCTGCCGCATATGTGACAGCGCCTCAATCCCGTCCATGCCGGGCATCGAAATATCCATCAGGATGATGTGTTGCCACTCGGTCTGCGCCGCCTCAATACCCGTTGGACCATCCGGAGCGGTTTCCACCTCCTGACCCAGTTCGGTCAGCATATCGGTCAGGATATCGCGGTTGATCTCATTGTCCTCAACCACCAGCACCTGCCGGGGTGGCAGGTCTTCCAGAACCTCAACCTCAGCCTCTGCAGCCTCCAGCGGTGCCTCAACCTCTGGCAGCGGCAAGGTGATCTGAAACAGGCTGCCCTCGCCCTCAATACTGTCGACCATGATCGACCCGCCCATCCGGGTGACCAGCCGTTTGGTGATCGCCAGCCCCAGCCCGGTGCCACCGCTTTCGCGGCCAAAGCTGGGGTCAACCGTCACAAACTCATCAAAGATGCTGTCGATCTTATCTTCGGGAATGCCGCTGCCGGTGTCGCTGACGCGGATTTCAACGGTGGCGCCATCTTGCAGGCGCTCAATCTCCACCAGGATTTCACCGTCCTGAGTGAACTTGACCGCATTGCCCACCAGATTGACCAAACAGCGGTTCAGCGCCGCCGGATCGCCCAGCACATGGGTTAAGCCGTCGGTCAGATATTGCGCCCGCAGCGCGGTGCCCTTGGCTTTGGCCGGGGCTGATTGCGCGGTCATCAAACCCTCCACCAATTCGGGCAGATCAAAGGGCACGTTTGCCGCCGCTTCCTGCACGCCCTCAAGGCGGGACAGATCCAGCACATCATTCACATGGCTCAAGAGCAGATCGCCCGACAGTTTCGCCGCCCGCAGGCTGCGCAGCTGACGTTCGCTCAGCGGATCGCGTTTGAGCAGTTCCAATGAGCCCAAAATACCGTTGAGCGGCGTGCGCATCTCATGGCTCATCACGGTCAGCAGATCGGATTTCGCCTTCTCCCCGGCGCGGGCTTCATCCCGGGCGCGTTTCAGATCCGCCTCAGCCTGCACCTGATAGGTGATATCGCGCAGAAAACTGACAAAGACAGTGTGACGACCCAGTTTGGCGGCGGTGATCGACAGTTCTACCGGGAAGACCTCACCCGATTTGCGCATCGCTTCCAGCCGCAAACGGCCGGCATCAATCACCTTTTTCTCACCGGTCGCCAGATAGCGCTGCATCCCTTCAATATGGGCACCGCGCAGATGTTGTGGCACAATCTTCTGCGCCATGTTTTTGCCCAGCACCTCTTTGCGGCTGTAGCCAAAAACAGTTTCCGCCGCGCCATTAAATTCAAGGATCCGCCCCTTGCGGTTGACCACCAAAATCGCGTCGAGTGAGGAGGCCACCATCGTTTCCAGATTGGCGCGCACCTCTTCGTTTTCGGCCGCCACCCGCCGGCCCTGGCGCAACAGACGCAGCAACATCAGCGCCAGCGACATCAGGACAGCAATCAGCAACAGCGAAGACAGCGCCAATCGGGTCAGCGTCTGCGACAGGGCTGCGCGCGCATCGTCAGAGGTTTGGGCAAACTGCGCCACTCCGTTCAGCAAAAGCGCACGGACCGGCGCTTTCTGGGCTGCGGTCAGCTGCCCCAGTTCTGCCAAGTGGGTACGGAATTCGGCATCCGGCGTGTCCACCAAGGCGGCACCGGATTGCAGGTAATTCCGCAACCCCTTCAGGATCGCGGCGTTCTCCGCGTCCTGCCACAAAGGTTGATAAAGCTGGCCATGTTCGTAGGTGGCGATGCGGCTGTAGAAAATATCAAATCGTGTGCGCAACTGGCGCAGGCTGGTTGCGGTTTCTGCAGGCGTTGTCTCCTCAGCCTCTACCTGCTGCGCGGTGGTTGAGATTTGCGCGTCCAGCCGCAGCAACTCCACCTCAAGCTGCGCGATGTTCCATTGCAGGTTATCGGTTGAGGCCGTCGCCAGATCGCGCAGCCGGCCATAGACCTCTGCCATCAAAATCCCCGTCAGGACAAACATCGCCACAAGCACTGCAGCAAACACAAGTTTGACCTGTTTCAACGGGAAAAGAGATTTCTTTGACAAGGTGTTACTGACCCTCGCGCTTTTGGAAAATAAAGGCCTTGCAGCAAAAGGCGCCCAGCAACACAGGGCACCCTTCAGCGGTTTCAAAACACGCACTCTGACACGTTACAGTGCAGATTCAATACGATGCAGCTGCCAGATGCTACGTGCGTAGTATTTTTCTGCCTGATACTCGGGATTGCTGTCAAAAGGATAAATAACCCAGAGTGGTCCTTTGTCGCGCACCGACATCGGTTCACCGTTCATCCGATCCGCAATAATGGGACCGCCCGCCACCGCATCAGACAGGGGGATGGTCACCGCATAATCATTCAGCGCAACGAAGCTCAACTCTCCCGCCGTCAGCCCCAGTTCGGCCACCAGCGTGGCCAGTGACACGCCCTCAAATTCCACCAGACCTTCGGTCCAGATCGTGCGGGTGCGCACCACCTCCCGTGGCAGCTGATCCAGATCCACACGTTCCAAGGTGACCGGACGGTCCGAACCGGGGGATTTGACCGTCAGAATTGGCTCAGCCAAAGCAGGCAAGCTGGTCGTGGCGAGTATGAAAACAAGGGTGGCGGCCACAGCGATGGGGCGGAAGACAGTTGTGAAAAACATTTGGGGACCTCTTAGTGTTGCCCCCTTACTGTGACGCTTTTGAATTCGTCTGTGTCTGTGCAGTGGGATAGGCAACTAACCTTTGGGATAGTTTGCCTCAACCATCGCCAAATCGGCTGACCTCTTGCCCGGCTGGCGGGAATTCGCGCTCGCCTTAAGGTCAGGGAAGGAATTTTGGTCAAACCATGCTATTGTTCTCCCGTGGGATGAATGCGGCATAGTTCTTGCTAGTATCGGTTTTTACACCGGCGATTTACGATGAGAGGGTTACAACATGCGTATTTTGATTGCCGACGATCACGAAATGGTTCGCGACACGCTGACTGTGTTTTTGAATTCCGAAGGCCGTATTCAGGTACTGCCTGCGGCCTCGTTGAAAGAAGCGATACAGCTGATCGAAGCCAAAGGTCCCTTTGATCTGGTCCTGTTGGACTACAAGATGCCTGGCATGAACGGGCTTCAGGGCCTGAAACAGGCGGTTGCCGATTATCCCAACCAACCCTTTGCCATCCTCAGCGGCACTGCCCCCAATTCGGTTGCGCAAGAGGCGGTCGATGCCGGCGCCTTGGGGTTTCTGCCGAAAACCATGGGGGCCAAGAGCATGGTCAACGCCATCCGCTTCATGGCCCTTGGGGAAACGTATATCCCTGCAGATGTGATGCAGGCCGCAAATTCGGTCGAAGATCCCTTTGACAACCAGCTGAGCCAGCGCGAAACCGAAGTGCTTAGCGGCCTTTGCGCGGGCCATTCCAACAAGGAAATTGCCCGCGATCTGGGTCTTCAGGAGGTGACGATCAAACTGCATGTGCGCACTCTTTGCAAGAAACTGGATGCCCGGAACAGAACGCATGCGGCGGTGATTGCCAAAGAAGCAGGGTTTGCCTGACATCCACCGCCGCATCCCTCCCCTTCCTCAGAAAACCAGACTGTCATAAAGGGCATCGGATTGGGTCAGCAGATCCAGACCGGTGCCCGTCAGTTCAACGGTGCAGGCCCCAAGGTCCATGCTGATCGTCCCGTCCAGCGCCTGGGTGACCGCGCCTGCGAACCAGGTCTCACTGTCGCCAAGGCTGACCTGGCGCAGGTCCAGATAATCCCCTTCATCGATGTCATAGTCGCGGATCTCCACTGTGGAGTTGTCTAGATCCCGATCGCGGAAGATGAACCTGTCCGCGCCGTCGCCGCCATAGGCGATGTCATCCCCTGCCCCCAGGAACAGGCTGTCGCGCCCGGCACCGCCATCGATCACATCATCCCCAGATCCGGCCGCCAGCGTATCACGCCCTTCGCCGCCTGACAGGGTATCGTGCCCTGATCCGCCGTTCATCCGGTCGCGGCCCGCGCCACCTGTCAGGTCGTCATCCCCAGAGCCACCGTAAAGCGTGTCATTGCCGGAACCGCCATCCAGCGCATCCGCACCTGATCCACCTGACAGGCTATCTGCACCGTCGTCACCGCGCAGGTCATCGTTGCCGCCGCTGCCTTCCAACGTGTCGGCCCCTTCGCCGCCCATCAACAGGTCATCATGGCTGCCGCCGCGCAGGATGTCGTCACCGGCATCGCCGGAGAGCGTGTCAGCGCCCGAGTTTCCCAGCAACAGATCGTTGCCCTCCCCGCCGTTCAGCAGGTCATCCCCGGTGCGTCCGTCCAGCGTATCCGCCCCCGCGCCGCCATCCAGCGTGTCACGGTCACTGCCGCCGTTCAGATCATCCGCGCCCTCACCGCCCATCAGGTGGTCAAAGCCGGTGCCGCCTTGCAAGGTGTCATCGCCGGTGCCGCCCAGCAATGTGTCATGGCCGGCCGACCCCGCAATCAGATCGTCGCCAATCCCACCGCTGAGCCAATCATCGTTTTCCGGCAAGAGGTTGCCCAGATGATCGTAGCGCGCGCCCTCGGCGTCATAGGTTGAGGCCGGGCCGGTAGCCACCGCATCAAACCCGGCGCCGCCGTGCAGGCTATCATTGCCATCGCCGCCCATCAGGCTGTCGCCAATGGCACCGCCGGTCAGCAGATCCTCCCCAATGCCGCCCTCCATAGTGTCAGCGCCGCCGCCACCCTGCAGGTCGTCGTTGTAGCTCAACTCACCTTCGGCCGTGGCCACCAGCTGCAGATCGCGGATCAGCACCGTGGCCTCCAGATCCACCGCCTCAAAGGGGCTTAGCGCATTGGGGTCTGCGGCACCGTCATTTGAGTAGGACCGCGGCGCATCTGTCACCAGAACCAGCGTGGCGGTCTGGCTGGCCGGGTCAATCTCCACCCGGTAGATCCCGCCCGAGGCGCCAGTGGCGTTGTTCATATCGTGATCGCCCGAATTGCCGCCGACAAACAGCGTGCCATCGGTGTCATAGATCGCGGCGCCAAAGGTGATCGCCGGGGTGCCGGTCAGCAGCTGATCGCCGACCTGAGTATGGGTCACATGAATGGACGAAATCTGCGGCGTATCACCAGATACATCCACCGTGACCAATGTCGCAGGCGCCCCCTCATAAGACCCGCGGGCCACACCCGAAAAGCTCTGCGTGTTGGCATCAAAAGACAGATCATAGACATTCAAACCAAAGAGCGCGTCGTTCAGGTCAATGCGTTCCTCCACCGGGTTGCCATTGGCGTCCAGCGTGTCCACATCGATTTTGCTGAGGAAGTTCAGCCGTGAATTGAAGATCCACAGGTTGCCCTGATCGTCAAAGTCACCGGTCCAGCTGCGGAACGGGCCTTCGCCGATGCGGTAGACGTTGCCCTCGGCGTCAAACATCACCAGATCGTCGCGGCTGACCTGATTGCCCAGCGCGTCCTGACCGTTGCCGACGGCAACACCGTAGATCAGGCTGTCCTGCTGGTTGAAGCCAATGGCATTGACGTTCACCGTGCCATCCGCACCCACCTGCTGATAGGTCGAATTTTCCGTGTCAAACACATGCAGCGTGCCGTTAAAGACCTGATAGAGGTTGGCCTGACCCGGCGCGAAGGCCGCAACGGTCACCTCCTGGCCGCCGATGGTCACCTGTGTGTCGGTGGTATAGACCGCGCCGCTGGTATCAATCACCGGGCCGCTGCCGCTGCCCTCCAGCGTGCGCAGCGTAATCTCGGAACTGCTGCCGGTCGCGGTGAAGGTAAAACTGTGATCGGCAAAGGCACCGCTCTGGCTGTCATAGCTGGCAACAACCACACCATCGACCAACACCTCAACCCCAGCATCCACATGGCCACCGGCAAAGTTCGCAGCCAGTGACAATGACAGCTCATAAACGCCCTGCGCTTCGGTGTTGACGGTCTGGCTCATCTCCTGATGGCCGCTGGGCAGGGTTGTCACCTGCCAGGCGCCAAGGCTTGCGTAGTCCGAAAAACTGAGGGAGGCCCCGGCATCCCCCAACAGGTTGGCTTCGGCATAATCGCCATAAATCAGATCGTTGCCGCCATCCCCGGCAAGGGTGTCATCGCCGGACAGACCCACCATTGTGTCCTGCCCTGCCCCGGCGTTCAGATCATCTGACAGGCCAGTGCCCTGGATCAACTGGTCAAGTAGATTAGACATAACAACTCTCCTTTGTGACGGGTCCCCTTAGGGGAAAATCGGTTGGGGGAAGGCGGGTGGCCGTCATGCGGCCACCAGAGGGGTGAAGCCCAAGCTTGAGCCGGCTCAGCGCCCTAGATCACCAGCCAATGCCTTCCAGCGGTGCGCGGGTTTCGCAGGGGCTGTTGTAAAGCCCCACCAGATCAATCACGGCCCGGGCGTGGCTGCGGCGCATCTTGCTGCGGTAGGCCTCAGAGGCATGGCAGACCACCAAGACCTCAGCGCCCTCAACAACCTCGTCCAGGTCGTCGTTCAGCATCGCCGGCAGGTTCGCCGCCAGTTCCGCGCCCCCTTTGGAGCCGTGGCGCACATATGCCAGCTGACCCTCCAGCGGGGTGTCTTTGGTGATCGCCTCATCATGCACCTGCAGGGCAACGCCTTCGGCATGCAGCGCGGCCATAACCTCCAGGATCGGGCTTTCGCGCAGATCATCGGTGCCGGGTTTAAACGCCAGCCCAAGGATCCCAACCCGGCGGGCACCGGTGGCCCGCACCATGCGCACCGCTTCGTCAATATGTTCGCGGTTCGAGCGTTCCAGATTGCCGATCATCGGCAGGGTAACACCGGCCTCTTTGGCCATATGCTGCACCGCACGCACCTCTTTCGGCAGGCAGGAGCCGCCATAGGCAAAACCGGGTTTCAGGTAATAGGCCGAAAGGTTCAGCTTGTGATCCTGCACGAAGATATCCATCACCTCGCGGCTATCAACGCCCGAGGGTTTGCACAGGCGGCCCACCTCATTGGCAAAGCAGACCTTGGTCGCATGCCAGACATTATCGACGTATTTCACCATCTCAGCCGCCTCAATACTGGTGAAGATCGGCTGCGCATCCACCGGCGCGTAGATGTCCCGCAGAATTTCAGCGCTGCGCAGATCGGTGGTGCCGATCACGGTCTTGGGCGGGTTGTGGAAATCAGCGATAGCCACACCTTCACGCAGGAACTCAGGGTTAAAGCAGACACCAAAGTCACGCCCCGCCTTACGGCCCGAAATCCGTTCAATGATCGGTGCCATCACCGACAGCGTCGTGCCCGGCGGGATGGAGCAGCGCATGACAAAGACGTGGAAGCTGCGCTTGCGGCGCAAACCCCGCGCCATGCCCTCAGCGGCGGCCTCGATGTAGCGGTAATCACAGCCACCATCCGCGGCCGTCGGGGTGCCGACCGAAACAAAGGTCACATCGGTGTCCCAGACCGCCCGTTCCAGATCATCGGTTGCCTCAATCAGCCCGTTGGCAACGCCCTCGGACAGGGTTTCGCCCAGATCTTGTTCATGGATCGGGCTTTCGCCGGCCGCGATCTGTTCCACCTTGCGGGCATCCACATCAACACCGATGCAGCGGTGGCCCAGGCTGGACAGGCAAGCCATCGAAACCGCGCCCACATAGCCCAGTCCCACCACGCTGATCGCGGGCTTCAGGGCGGGGGTCTTTTTGGGGTTCAGAACCGGGCGCAGGGCCGGGACCAGATCGGGGTTCATTACCGGTCGCGGGGTGTCGACAACATCGGCGTTGCGCAGGTCAAGATCCAGAAGTTCCATAACTACCCTCCTATGAGTTTCCTCGAGACTAGCCACAGAAAGGAGGGGGTGGTGACGCCACAAAGGACAGAACAACCGACAGAGGGTCACCCAAACTAACCCTTTGTATATCAATAAAAATAGGGAAAAATCCAAACGCAAAAATGGGCCCGCAAGCTGCAGCATGCGGGCCCGACTGACGGGGCACAGAGGGTCAAGATGCCGCCGTCAGGCAACCTCTTCGTTTTGGTCACGCGCATAGATGTCTTCGTAGCGCGTGATGTCGTCTTCGCCGAGGTAACAGCCCGATTGCACCTCAATCAGCGCCAGGGGCAATTTGCCGGGATTTTCCAGCCGATGCACCGCGCCCAGCGGGATGTAGGTGCTTTCGTTTTCACCAACCAATTTGGTCTCATCGCCGACCGTCACCAGCGCGGATCCTTCAACCACGACCCAGTGTTCCGCGCGGTGCACATGGCTTTGCAGCGAAAGCTTCTGGCCGGGATGTACAACGATCCGTTTGACCTGGAACCGCGCGCCCAGTGACAGGGTTTCATAAAACCCCCAAGGGCGGTGGCAGCGGGGGAATTCCTCAGCCTGTGGGGCAGACCGGGCGTTCAGCACCTCTATCGCTTTGCCCACCTCTTCACTGCGGCTGGCATCGGCGACGAGCACCGCGTCATCTGTTGCCACGGCCACAATGCCGTCCAGACCAAGGCCGACGATGGCCATATCGCTGTTGGTGCTTTTCAGCAGGCTGTTGCGGCAGTCAATCGCACTGGCATCGCCAATCAACGCATTGCCACCGGGTTTCTTGACCTGATGGTCCCGCAGGGCTGACCAGCTGCCCAGATCCGCCCAGCCACAATCCAGCGACACCACGGTGCAGCTTGGCAGTTTCTCCATGATCGCCCGGTCAAAGGCGATGGCGCGGCAGCGTTTGAACGCATCGCGATTCAGCCGGTGGAAGCCAAGGTCCTCCCCCCCAAGGCTGAGGCCCCCATGACAGGGCGGCAGCAGATCCGGCGCATGGGTTTTGAACAGCTCCAGCGCCACATCCACCCGCAGCATAAAGATCCCCGCGTTCCACAGCGAGTTGCCCCGGCCCAGCAGTTCCGTCGCGGCGGCGGCATCTGGTTTTTCAATGAATTCAGTGACCTTTTGAACCTTGGCATCGCTGCCCCGGTCGACCTGCAGGTAACCATAAGCGCTGCTGGGGTGGGTGGGAAACACACCAAAACACACCACCTCACCCTCAGCCGCTGCGTCACGTCCCAGATCAACAGCGGCGTGGAAGCCTGCCTCATCCGAGATTACATGATCGCTGGGGCTGATCAGCAGCACCGCTTCGGGCTGGTCACGATGGGCCAGCGCCGCGGTCAAAACGGCGGCTGCGGTATTACGCGCCACAGGCTCCACCAGATGCAGCACATTGTTTGCCCCGACAGCGCCCATCTGATCCCGCGCAATGAAACGACACTCTTCAGCACTGACCACACAGGGGCGGTCAAAGCGGGGGTCGCTCAGACGTTTCACGGTCTGCTGGAACAGCGTGTCACCGCCCAGGAGCGGGGCAAATTGTTTCGGCAGCGCCTTGCGCGAGGCAGGCCACATCCGGGTGCCGGTGCCACCGGCCATAATCACAGGAATAATCATCAGAACCCTCATTTGTTGCAATCGTTGTTGCCAGACCAAGATACATGCGGACGGGGCACAAATGTGGGGGCGAAGGGTCAGTGGCCTGTGCAAAAGGTTAGGCCTTGGGCTGATCGCATAGCGCTGGCGCCTTCAAAGCCCCGGCAGCTGCATCAGATCGACATAGACCATGATGGCCGTAACAAAGAGGCAGACCGCCGTGCACAGCTGAAAAAGCGCAAACCCGTTGCGCAACCGATCCTTCAGGCTGCGCGCCTCCCCCGCGGATTGGTTGCCCCGGTTTGACCATTTCTGTTTGGACAGATGAAAGATCATGTAGATCTTCACCGAGGCGTTAATCACCTGATTGAGGTAGAGGATAAACGGCCAGCTCATGTCCGCCTTGCGCGAATAGCCAAATAGGAACATCGACAGGATCACCCGGGAAAAGACCACCCAGATCAAACAGTTCCAGACATAGCCCGGCGCGATGAAGTTGCCCAGAACTGCCATCACCGGGCTGACCATCATGGTCCACATTGCAATGCGCTGATCAACAATGCACCACCAGATAAACAGCGGTATCCGGCGTGGGCCCAGCGCAATTGCCCGCGCCCCGTTGCGCAGCATGTTGCCCGACCAGCGACGGAAGTTCTGCACCATCCGCGACAGCCCGTTTTCCTTGATCACCTCAATCGTGTAGACGGTGGCATCCGGCACATAGGTCATCTTCACGCCATTGCTCAACAGGCGATACCAGCTGGATTTGTCATCGCCAGACAGGAAGCGGAACCGCCCCCACAGCCAATGATCCAGGTGATCCGCCTCAATGTTGCGGATAAAGGCGCGGGTCAGAATGTGGCGGGCGCGAAACACGCTCATCCGCCCGGTCAGGGTCAGCACCCGGCCCGCCAGCGCGTGGCTCTGCATGGCCAGCCTGCGCTGCGCAAACCGCATGTCCAGCCAGCGGGCGATCCAGTCCGGGCCGTAGCAGATCACCTCTTCATCGGTGGTCAGCGCACCCAGTTCGGGGTCGGCGGCAAACATCGGCAGGCATTTTTGCAGGACATCGCCGCCATATAGCGCATCGCCATCCATGAAGATCACCAGATCGTCCGGGTCCACATCTTCGCGGCACATGGCCCGCAGGATCATACCGATGGCCATCCGTTTGCCCGGCTGGTTCTGCCGCAGGAACACCAGTTTAGCCAGATCATCGGGGATGTCTTGGGCATAGGTTTCGATAAAGTCGCGGATGATGTTTTCATCATAGGCACTGCCGGTGCCGATATAGATCGTCGTCGGGATCTTTTCGCGGCGCACCTGCCCCAGGATGGAGCCGATCACCCGTTTGGTGATCGACGGTTCCTCATAATAGGTGGTCATCTGGATATGCAGGCGTTTGGGGCGCCAGCCGTCCTGCCACAGCGCATCGGCGCGGGCTCGCATGCCCGGCCAGACAGCCCGCCCCCAGTAGCCTGCGCGCACCGAATGGGTGAACCACCAGCCAAACCGCCAGATGCCGAGCCCGCCAAGGATCAGGGAAATATGCATCACCTCGGGATCGAAATACCGGTTTGGCAGGTTGAACATCATCCATTGCAGCGCAAGCACGGTGATTAACAGAATGCAGATGTGCGGCAGCCGCCAGCGGCGCAGGTAACTGAGGCGTGGCGTTTCATAATCCCGCAGACGCACCGCCAGATCTTTGTCAAAACCATATTCATCCTCAGGGCTGTACATCACGCGCCCCCGGGGTTTGGGTTTTGTCATCATCACTGGGCCACAGGCTGTCAGCGCGCGCCTGCATCCAGCCGCGCAGCCCTGCAAACATCTGCCGATCCGCGCTGAGGTTCACCGGCGCCCCGACGCGCAGGGCGTCACGCAGCTGGGCATTGGTGAAACCATCCAGCTGCACCGTAACCTCAATCCCATATTCACCGGGACGGTTCGGAATATCGCCGGCGCGCACATCGCTGACCCGACCGGTCACCTCTTGCCGTGTTCCCGCCGTGTTGACCCGCACCCAGGCCGGCATGCCGGGGTAGAGGTCTTCGGCATATTGTTCAGATACCCAGCCCACCACATGGCGCGGCGCATCATCTTCCATCTCAACCACGGGCTGGCCCGACAGGACATATTGACCGGGCTGCACCAGAACCGACTGAACCACACCCGCATGGGGCGCAATGATCTTGGCCGCTTGCAGGCGGGCCTTGTAGCCATCGCGGGTCGAGCGATGTTGACGCAGCAGGGTGTTTTCCTCAGCTAGTCGCTGGCGCAGCAGGCGGGCGGTGACCTCCAGCGGGTCACGGCCGGTGGCCAGATAGGGATCATCCCGACGCAGCTGTTTCCAGCGGTCTACAAGAGCATCGTAGCCGCGAGGGCTGATCTGCGCCTCATAGATCAGGCCAACCTCCAACAGACGCAGCGCCTCATCTTTGACCCGGGCCAGCTTTTCCAGACGTTTCAGCGCCTTTTCCAGACGTTTGATCACGTCACTGGTGGCCGCATAGGACACCCGGCTGGCCTTCAGACGGGCCACAACTTCGGGATCTTCGATCAGTGCCAGCACATCGCCGGCGGCCACCACCTGCCCGGCCTCAACCTGCAGGGCGCTGACCACACCGGGACGCAGGGCACTCAAGGCCGCGACGGGAGCAACCACGCGCCCGTGCTGAACATCGATCCGATTGATAGCATTGAAAATATTGCTGCCAATGGTGATCATCACCCCGATGAACAGGCTGACATAAATCACCACATGCACCACACTGCGCAGCACCTGGGTGATCTTGCGGCGCTGTCCGATCTTGGCCTCTGCTTCCGCCTCGGTTTCCTCAACCGGGACCAGATCCACCGGGGTGTCGAGCGAGGTGATCACATCGCCGGAGGCGACCATCCGCCCCGACAACAACGCCCGGTAAAACAGCGCCAGCACTTCGCGCTGACGCCCTGTCAGATCCTTGAAGAAAACTTCGCGGGTGTCCGGGGCAGGTTCCAATGTGACCGGGAAGCGTACATCAACCCCTTGAAACGGCACGGCAAGGTAGCCCTCCTCGGGACGTTCCGGCGCATCTTCGGGCCATTTCACGCCCTGCAGTGACCACTCACGGATCACCACCGGCACGCCCTCAGGCGTTTCAAAATTCAGCGGTGCCCGGACCATATAGTCCAGATCCGCATGGGGAGATCGGTGTTCGACCCTCATCGAAACCTCCGGAAACGGGAAACCTATGGAGACCCTAAGCCCTTCGCACAAAAATAAGTGCGGTCAGCAGGGCAGTCCGGCGCCCATCGGGTCAGCCGGACTAACCTATCGGTTAGAAGTGTGATTGGCCGCAGGCCTAGCCGTTCTGCGCGGCCTTCATCGCCTTCAGCACAGCGCCCAAGCGTTTGGTGGAGTTGAAGTTCTGCGTATAGGGAATTTCCCAAATCACCAGGTCATAGGCCTGATTGTCGAGCCCACCTGAATTCAGGAAACTCTGCATCGCGCGGTGCAGCCCACCGCCGGAGACCGAATGGTTCACAACCGACCGCCCAAAGGCCGCCGCCATCGCATCCGCAACCCGGTAGTGATCACGTTTGTAACGGTCAGAAAAGCTGGTGCCGACCAGAGCGATCTGCGGCCCCTCAGTGTCATCCAGCAGCCCCGCGCCCGGCACATCCGCCAGAACGGCGATGTTTGATGTCTCTTTCGGGACCTTTTGGTCACAGCTTTTGCGCACCAGATCGGCAAGGGAACCGCGTTCTTCAATCTTACCTTTCCAGCCAAGGATCGCGGGCCCCTCAGCAGCCCGCAATTTGGGCGCCTCAGCAGCGACGGCTTGGGCCAGCGCTTCGGCGCTATGGGCCGCGCCAACGGTTGTCCAATGGGTGTCACGGCGGAAATAGAACCGGCGGCGCAGCTGCGGATCGCTCAGCGCCAGCACGCTCAGATCCGGCACTATTGCCCCCATACCCCGATATTCCGCCAGCATCGCCTGAAAACTGGCCTGCGTTGCGGTTGCATCATAATCGGCCGCTGCCGGTCCCATGGTTTTGCGCAGGATTCCCTGCCCTGCCACCACCGGACGTGGCGGCGTGATCAGGATCGCCAGTTTGACGCCTTTGGCCTCAAACCCTTGCACAATTTCCGCCATCATCGCCTTTGGCTTGTCCTTCAGCGCGAAGGACTGGCGCATCTGGTTGGCGGCGAAGATCCAGCCGGTGTCGGCGCTGGAATAGACCGGCGCCAGGCTGGCATATTTCTCGGGCAAAGCATCAGCGTCCAAAAGCGCTTCGCAATAGGGCGCGGCAGCAAGGGCGGGGGCCAGCACGCTGAGACAGGTTGCAAAAACACAGCGAGAAAGGGTTTTGGTGAAACGGGTCATATCAACCTCCTTGCAGCAAAATGTAACGTTCGGGGATTTCCCAAATGACGATATCGGGTGGGCTGTCGTGCAGCTCGGGCGAGGTCAGGTAATCCCGCATCGGGGCAAAGGGCCCCTTGCCGATCTGCGCCAGGTTCAGCACGTCCTGACCCAGCGCCGACTTGAGGAACCCTTCGAAATGGAAGTCTTCCTTGGCAGAATAAGACGTGCCGATCAGCGCAACCGGCACACGGGTGTCCGCAAAAAGTGCCATGGCGTCAGTGGCATCTTCGGCCATATCCAGCGTTTCATAACGGGTGATCCGATCCAGCGGCAGGGCGACCCAATCAGCGAAACGGCCCGTTTCAGCAAAGACCATCAGGTCACCGCGAAACGGTCCCTCCCCTTTGGAGTGCGTGACAAAGACAGCCTCCGCCGGATCCGTGCCCAACTGCTGCGCCAGTGCCTCAGCGACGGCGCGGGCCGCCTCTGGCTGCCAATGGGTGTCCCCGCGCAGGAACCCATGCGCCTGCATCGCTGCGCGGGTATCCAGCGGGGCAAACCCTTCGGCCCGCAGCATTTCCAGCGCCGCCGCATAGCGGTTTTGCAACGCGGCTGAGCGGCGATGGGGCAAGCGATCCGCATGCACCCGCGCCTTATCCGGCAAGATCACTGGCACCAGCTGCACGCCTAGTGCTGCCAGTTCCGCGCGCGCCTGCCGCAGCAGGGGCACCGGATCTTCGGCCAGGGCGGGGGTTTCAAACTCTTCCGCCGTGAAGATCCAACCGTCACGGCCCAGAACGGCACCCTCCGCCACCTCCTTAAACAGGGCAAGGCGCAGGGCGGCATAGGCCTCCACACTCCAACCGCGCGAGGGCAAGGCATCTGCAAATGTGCTTTCATACTGTCGCTGATAGGTGCCGCCGGTCAGCCCGGCTAACGCCTGTTCCGGCGCCGCGGCGCGGTGGCCCTGCCATCCGGCCAGCGCAACGGCCAGACCAAGCAAGGAGGCGAAACAAATGTTTTGTTGATGATCGCTTAGCATTTCAACGTCTCCTTAAAACTGGAAGTACAGAAAGGGTGAGTCACTGCGCGCCTGCATCACCAGCACCGCCGACAAGAGCAGTAACAATGTGCCAAAGCGGGGCGCTTGCGGCAGGCGCAGATTGACCCGCGCCGCGGACATCATCGGCCAGAGGGCAATCGCCCAGCCAAGCCACATCGCCAGCCATTCCGTCGGCTTGCAGAGCATCCAAACCTCCCCCCGCAGGGCGAGGCCATTCAGGCCAAACATCCCGGCATAGACCTGCCCGGCCGTGGCCAGATCTGGCGCACGGAACACCACCCAGCCCAGCATCACCAAGACCAGCGTGAAACCCCAGGCCCCGACAGATCCGATGTGGCGCGACCAGACCGCGCCGGATTTGCTGCCCAGGGCCCTCTCCACGGCCATCCAGCCGCCGTGCCAGATCCCCCAAAGGACAAAGGTCCAGTTGGCACCATGCCAGATGCCGCCCAGCACCATGGTCAGCAGCAGGTTGCGATAGGTTTTCACCGCCCCGCCCCGGTTGCCGCCCAGCGGGATGTAGAGGTAATCGCGCAGCCAGGTCGATAGGCTGATATGCCAACGCTGCCAGAATTCCGTTACCGATTGGCTAATATAGGGGGCGTTGAAGTTTTCGATGAACCGAAAACCGATCATCAGCCCCAGACCAATTGCCATCGCTGAATAGCCCGCGAAATCAAAGAACAGCTGCACCGAATAGGCGCTGGCAGCCAGCCAGCCCTCCACCAGCGTCGGATCCTGCAGGGTAAACAGGCGATCGACCATCGGGGCCACGCTGTCAGCAATCAAGATTTTCATCGCCAGCCCCAGGGCAAACCGACGGACCCCCATGAGGAACTGTGCAAGGGAATGGCTGCGGGTCTGGAACTGATCGGCCAGGTCTTTGTAGCGCAGCACCGGGCCGGCAATCAGCTGCGGGAACAGCGTTGAAAAGGCAAGAAAATCCCAGATATTGCGGGCGGGCGGCGCATCACCACGTGCGACATCGATGACATAGCTGATGCATTGAAACGTCAGGAAGGACAGGCCGATCGGCAGGATGATCTCAGGGCTGGTGACCTCGCCCCGGCCCAACGCCTGCCAGAGGGCATCAGCATTGCCGAGGACAAAGTTGGTGTATTTGAAATAGCCCAGAACCGACAGGTTGCCGATCACCCCAAGGCTGACCCAGGCTTTGCGGGTTTGAGCGGACGCGGCGCGATTGGCCATCGCCGCACAGACATAGCTGCCAAAGGCCATCGCCAGAACAAGTGCCAGAAAGTCCAGCCGCCACCAGGCGTAAAAGACCGCGCTGGCCAGCAGGATCACCGGCGAACGTCCACTGCGCGGCACAACATAGTAAAGCAGCAGAAAACCCGGCAGAAAGCCGAAGATAAACATCGGGGTGGAGAAGATCATGGCTCACTCCTCCAGCAGATCACCGATCTGGTTTTCGATCAGCCGCACGCCGTCATCGGTCACCAGAACAGTGACATTTTGCCCCCGGCGCAGCCGCACCGCGACCTCCCCCACCGGGCTGTCATCATCCGCCAGAACCGCCAAGCGGGCCGAGACCGGATTGACCATCCGGCCGCCGCTGGCAAAGGCATTGGTTTGCTGGATCACCTCATGGCCGGCATCCGCCAGCACCAGCCGCACCGGCTGACCCGAGGCATTGAGCAGGATCAGATGCACCTTGGATTTCTGACCACGCGCGGGTTCTTCAACCAGACGCGCCGTGCCCTCAGGACCGGCCAGCACCGAATAGAACGCACCCGGCTCAGCGCCGCTGAGATGGCGGGCGGAGAGCGGGCGATAGGCCTCCTGGCCTGCGACAGGCTGATGCGTCAGACCCAAAGCGGGCAGTGGCACATCGGTATCGACCCAGCGCAGAAAAATCGCATCACTGGGCAGATCCGGCGCATAAAGCGCCGCCTCATCGGTATCGGCAAAAACAGCGGTCGCGGCCATCACGCAGGCTGCAACGGCAGCCGCGACCGGGGGGGAAAAGCGTTGTGTGAACATCGGTGACTCCTCTTTGAAGTCATCGCTATCATGTTCATCCCATGCCAAACTCGGTGCAGAGGGTGCGCTTTATAACCCTTGGGATAGGCGGCTACGTCTTCCCCATAGGCGGCAGGAGGCTGCTGGGCTCAGACCTGCACCAAAACCCCCGTTTCGGTTTTCACAACCTCAGCATCGGTGCCAAAAACCTGGGCCAGCAGCTCTTTGCTGACAATCTCGGCCGGGCGTCCCATCGGCCCCAGTTGGCCGCCAGTCAGGGTCACCATGTGATCGGCATAGGCGCAGGCGTAGTTGATATCGTGCAGCACCGTGACCACGGTGCGGCCATGATCATGCGCCAGCGCGCGCAGACGTTTCATCAGGGATCGGCTGGCGGCGATGTCCAGATTGTTCAGCGGTTCATCCAGCAGGACGTAGTCGGTATCCTGCGCAAAGGTCATCGCCACATGGGCCCGCTGCCGCTGCCCCCCCGAAAGCGCCTCCAACGGGCGGTCCGCCAGATCCTGCAGGTCAAAGGCCACCAGTGCCTCTTCGACCTTTTGATGGTCCTCTGCGGTGGCGCGTCCCCGGTGATGCGGGTAACGGCCAAAGCCAACCAATTCCCGCACCGTCAGACGCGGGGCGACCTCAGCAGCCTGCGGCAGGATCGCCAGTTTGCGCGCCAGGTCACGGGTTGGAGTTTTGCCAACCTCCATCCCGTCCACCTCAATCCGGCCCGACTGGATCGGCATCAGACGGGCGATCAGGCTCAGCAGTGTCGATTTCCCTGCACCGTTTGCCCCAACCAGCGCCGTCACCCCACCCCGCGGCAGGGTCAGGGACAGATCGCTGAGGATCGGCGTCGCGCCGTAGCGGTGGCTCAGGCCCGAGATTTGGATCATCGACGTAGTCCTTTCAGAAGTAGCCAGAGGAACACCAGCCCCCCTAAGAGATCAACAACCACCGACAGCGGTGTTGCAAGGCTGAGCACCCGTTCCAGCACGGTTTGCCCGCCGACCAGCACAATGCCCGAGACCAGCGCCGCCGCCGGCAACAGGATCGCATGGCGTTCGGTTGGGATGATCTGATGGGTCATGGCCACCACCAGCAGGCCCAGAAAGGCCACAGGGCCCACCAGTGCGGTGGAGACAGATACCAGCACGGCCACCAGCGTCAGCACCTGGAAATGGCCGCGACGCGGATCTTCGCCAAGGTTGATCGCCGCATCATAGCCCAGTGCCAGAACATCCAGACGGTGGCGCATCCGCCAGGCCGTCACCAGACTGGCGGTCATCAAGACGCCGCCGATCAACAACAGCTCGGTATCAACACGGCTAAAGCGGGCGAAACTGGCCACTTGGACCAGCGTGAATTCATTTGGATCGATCATCCGCTGCATCATATTGGTCAGCGACCGGAACAGGGTGCCGAAAATGATCCCCGTCAGGATCATCCGCATCAGATCCCGCCCCCCCGTCAGCAGCAGGGAGCCAAACAGCAACAGCGATGCCCCGATGAGCGCCACCACAGTAACGGCAAAGATCACCTCATTGGGCAACAGCGCAAAGCCCTGCCCGCCCAGAAAGAACACCGCACCCGTAACGATCAGCAGATAAAGCGCATCGAACCCCATGATCGAAGGGGTCAGGATCCGGTTCCGGGTGATGGTCTGGAATAGCACAGTTGCGGTCGAGACCGAGACGGCCACCAGCAGCAGCGACGCCAGCTTGGCGCCGCGAAACGGGATCAGGAAGGACCAGCTGCCTTTGGCGCCATAGGTCATATAGGCAAGGCAACACAGCCCCAATGCCACGGCCAGAAGCCCCAGACGTTTAGCCAGCATGTTTCGGCCTCACGTTCAGCAGATAGAGGAAAATCACAGCGCCGATCACACCAAAGACCGTGCCGACCGGCACCTCATAAGGGTAGCGCAGCACCCGGCCCAGAATGTCACAGGCCAGCACCATCGCCCCGCCCATCAGCGCGACAATCGGCAATGTGCCGCGTAGGTTATCGCCATAGCGGCGCGAAATGATATTGGGCACCACAAGGCCCACAAAAGGGATCATCCCCACGGTGACGACGGTCAGCGCCGTGACGATGGAAATCGCGATCAGCCCCAGCAGAACCACCTGCCCGTAGTTGAGCCCAAGATTCACCGCAGCCGTCCGGCCCAGACCAACAATGGCAAACTGATCGGCGATGATATAGGTCAGCGCGGCCGCCAGGGCGGCAATCCACAACAGCTCATACCGGCCTTTCAGCACGCCGGAAAACTCGCCCGACATCCAGACCTCGATGTATTGCATCAGATCGCCCTGATAGGCGATAAATGTCACCCCGGCGCCCAGCAGGCCGCCGTAGACAAGCCCAACCAAAGGCACCAGCAGCGGCTGACTGGGGGGCAGACGACGCACAATCAGCAAAAACCCGATGGAGGCGATCAGCGCGGTCAGCGCCGCCCCAGTCATGCGCAGGGCCAAAGGTGCTGTCGGGATGAACAGGGTGACCAGCAAGATGCCCAGCGCCGCGCCCTGGCCGGTGCCGGCGGTCATAGGTTCCACAAATCGGTTTCGGGCAATCTGCTGCATCAAGGTGCCAGATACGGCCAGCGTTGCACCGGTGA
Source organism: Thalassovita sp. (assembly GCF_963691685.1). Taxonomy (GTDB): domain Bacteria; phylum Pseudomonadota; class Alphaproteobacteria; order Rhodobacterales; family Rhodobacteraceae; genus Thalassobius. The sequence continues at coordinate 1,456,609 of NZ_OY829290.1, read as the reverse complement.
TCAGAACCGCCAGCGTGCGGGGCAACCGCGACAGCAGCACCAGCTGCAACGCTTCGGGATCCCGCAAAAGGTCAGTGGGGGCGACGTCAATCACCCCCACGAACAAGGACAGGCTAGCAAGGCCCGCGAGGGCGATGAGCCCAATCTTCCAGGCCTTGCCTTGCATGTGTTAGCTACCGGAGAACGCGGTCACAAACTGGTCAAGGATCAGGGTCATCGACTGAATGCCGCCACCTGCGATATAGAGCGGTGCGCTGTTCAGGTAGATCACCTTGTCGTTTTTCCAGGCGTTGGTTTCCTGCACCAGCGCGTTGTCCAGCGTTGCCTGGGCGCTTTCGCCATCACGGCCGATTGCCGCCAGACGGTCCACAACGATCAGGATGTCAGGGTTGGCGTCGCGGATGAACTCAAAGCTGATGGCTTCGCCGTGGGTCGATTTTTCAACCTCATCCACCGCTTCGGGCAGCTCCAGTTCGGCGTGCAGCCAGCCAAAGCGGCCACCGGCACCATAGGCCGAGATTTTCGGACCGTTGGTCATCACGATCAGCGCTTTGCCTTTGCCGTTAACCGCGGCTTTGGCGTCTGCCAGTTTGGCTTCGAAATCCGCTTTCAGCGCGGCGGCTTCGGCTTCTTTGCCAAAGATTTTGCCAAAGGCGTCCAGGCGATCAAGGCCCTGACCCACGGTGTCTTCCCAGATGGTCATGTCGATGGTCGGCGCGATCTTGGCCAGATCCGGCGCAACTTTGGACGATCGACCACCGGCCACGATCAGGTCCGGTCCCATGGCGGCGATCGCTTCGAAGTCAGGTTCAAACAGCGATCCAACCTTCTCAGCACCGGCCACAGCTTCGTCCAGATAGGACACGTAGATCGGCGAAACGGCGCCGTTAGGGCTGATGCCCAGCGCCGACAGCGTATCAATCGCGGCAACATCAAAAACGGCGATGGTTTTGGGGGCGACTTTGACGTCGGTTGCACCGCGGTAGGTGTCGACGGTCACAGTCTCGGCCAGCGCGGGGCCTGCCATCAGGGCAAGCGAAAGGGCAAGCTTCTTCAGCATCTTGGGATCTCCAATCTGACTGCATGGCTTGCCGTTTTCGGGTCAGGCTGGCTCTGCATGAATAATGACAGGGGCTTAGCCCGCGTGCGGTTGCATGTCCAGCCTATTCCGAGGATTTGACTCAAGCATAATCGTCGCATGTCGCGCTTGGCTGCATGACCACGTGAGCCTTGTCAGATCCGTTTTCGGACCTGTTGCTCGCCCGCGCCTCAACGCAGGCCGCTGGTCGCCGGTGACCACGAACTGTATCCCAGCAACAGCAGCCTGTAACCAGGGCCTTCCTCAACGAACGGCTGGTGCCTCAATCAAGCCCTGCAGCCAGCTGGCAAACCGCCCGGCCGCCGGATCATGATCGCTGTGCGCCAAAAAGTATCCTTCTGAAACGGCCAGTTCCTGTCTGCCGCATTGAACAATGTGTCCTTTCTGAAGCGCATCCTGCGCCAGCGACTTTGGCACCAAGGCACATCCCTGCCCCGCCACAGCCAACCGCAACGCCAAGCCATAAGAATCCGCCAGCAACGCCGGCGTCTGTTGGTCACCCCTCTGGTTTCCCGGCACAGGTGTCCCCTGCCCCGCATCCGCTGCCTGCGCATAGTATTCCCGCCACCCGCCCGAGGTGCCGACCGTCTCAATGCGGGGCAATGTGGTCCAGCTGCGCTCCGCCTCGCGCGACAAGTCTACCCCTTCTGGTTGCCCTACACTTTGTACAGCCCCATCATCAGCCATTGCCCCAGCCAGTAAGGTCGGGGACGCAACCGCGATCAGTGCCGCCCCCGCCAAAGGCACCGCGCCCTGCCCGACCTGCCGTTCTGAGCCAAAGCGAATCTCAACATCCGCGCGGGGCGTGGCAAAATCATCCGGCCAAATCGTTGATAAAAACCTAACAGAACGGTCTTTTTCTTGCTGCATGAAGTCACTGAGATGCGGAATGATCAGCCAGTCGATCACACTGACCGAGGCCGCAACGGTTAACACCTGCGGCGCCTGCGCCAGTTCATACCGTTCCGTCGCCTGCCGCAGCACCTGCAGCGCCGCCTCGACCTGTGGCAGCAACCGCCGCCCCTCATCCGTCAGGGTAAGAGCGCGTGGCAACCGTTTGAACAGGATCACATTCAACCGGGTTTCCAGCGCTTTGATCTGCTGACTGACGGCCGACTGCGTCAGGCCAATCTCATCCGCCGCAGCGGTGAAACTCAGATGCCGCGCCGCTGCCTCGAATGAGCGAAACCACGTTAACGGAGGTAAATTTTGCGCCATGAAGAACCCGACCATTAGCAAAACTAATGCTTTAGCCTGAAGTTCTTTCATTTGTCAAAACTTGCTCTGCGGCGGATCCTCACCCAGCGTAACAGGAGCCCGAAATGACCCCAGAAATTCGAAAAATCGTCACCTATGAAGAAGAGACCCTGATCGAAGGTTTTCGCCCCGCTGCCCAGCCCTGGCGCATGTTTGCGGTTGCGGCTGTGTTGAAAAACCCTTGGGCGGGACGATTTGTTGAGGATCTTAAACCAGAAATTAACGCTTTTGGCCCAATCTTGGGGGAAATGCTGACGACTCGCATCCTGACCTTGGCAGGCGGTGGCGATGCAATCGAGGCTTACGGCAAGGCCGCTGTGGTAGGACTGGATGGTGAGGTCGAACACGCTTCGGGCCTGATCCATACCTTGCGGTTTGGCAATCATTACCGCGAAGCCGTGGCGGCAAAGTCCTACCTGTCGTTCACCAACACCCGCGGTGGCGCCAACGCACCGATTATGGTGCCGATGATGGATAAAAACGATGTGGGCCGCCGCTCACATTACTTGACGTTGCAGTTCGCCATCCCGGATGCCCCACGCGCGGATGAGGTGGTTGCGGTTCTGGCAGGCGCCACCTCGGGTCGGCCGCATCACCGCATTGGTGATCGTTATCAAGACCTTAAGGAGCTGGGCCATGACCTGGAAAATCCAGCCGCGGTCTGATTTTGGCCCGATGCAGGCCATCACCGTGCCAGCATCCAGCGGGCCTAACTCACAACAAACCGGGCCAACTGAAAAACCGCCGTTGGCAATACTGCTGCACGGCGTTGGCCTGCGGGCTGAGGCATGGGCGGCGCAGATCCCGACACTGAGGGATTTGGGGTTTGATGTTCTGGCACCAGATATGCCGGGGCACGGCCAAAGCGTGTTCACTCCGTTAGACGACGTGAAAGGCTACGCCGAATTGCTGGGCATAGCACTGACCCAGCAAACGCCCGACCGTGACTGCCTGCTGATCGGGCATTCAATGGGGGCTATGATTGCCTTGGAATTGGCGCAGCAACACGCCAAACAATGCATCGGCGTGATTGCAATGAACGCAATCTTCCAACGCGAGACGCCTGCGCGCGCCGCTGTCGCAGCCCGTGCCGCACAATTGGACGGGGTCAGCCTGCCCGATCCTTCCCCCACGCTAACCCGCTGGTTTGGCGCCGAAACCTCTGATCCATTAGCCGAACGTGATGCCTGCCACGACTGGCTGACCACCGTGTCGCCGCGTGGGTACCAACAGGCCTATCGCTGTTTTGCCAATTCAGATGGGCCATCGCCCCAGTCCCTGCAAACGCTGCGCTGCCCCGCGCTATTCCTCACCGGCGCGGAGGAGCCTAATTCCACCCCAGCCATGTCAATCGCGATGGCCGATCTGGCCCCGAATGGACGGGCCGAGGTGATCGCAGGCGCCGCGCATATGATGCCAATGACGCATGCCCCTGAGACAAACAGCGCCGTTCAGAGTTTCGCAAAGGAGTGCCTGCATGACTGACGCCATCCCTTTTGATCCGCGCACGTTGCGGGACGCTTTTGGGCGTTTCATGACCGGTGTTGTCGTCGTCACGGCGCGTAGCGCTGACGGCACGCCCATTGGGTTCACCGCAAATTCCTTCAGTTCGGTGTCGATGGATCCGCCGCTGCTATCCGTATGCCCAGGCAAATTCCTGTCGACCTATCAGAACCTTAAAGAGGCAAGCCATTTCGGCATCTCCATTTTGGCTGACAGCCAGGAAGATATCTCCAACGTCTTCGCCCGCTCAAAAGAGGACCGATTTGCCAAGGTTCCCCATCACGTGGATGGCAATGATGTGCCGCTGATCGACGGCGCCATTGCGACGTTTTCCTGCCAGACCCATCGCTGGATCGACGCCGGCGACCACGCCATCTTGCTGGGGCAAATCACGGGGTTCACCCAACGCCCTGGCGACGGGCTCGGCTACCAGAACGGTGGGTATTTCAGCCTTGGCCGTGAACGCCGGGCCGCGGCCTCATCCGCGAAACATCGGGTGAGTGGCGCGATTGTCGAACATGGCGACCAGGTGTTGCTGGAACAGGGTGAAGACGGGCTGCGCCCATTTCAAATTGACTTTCCCCAAGGGGCAAGTGCGCGCAAAACGCTGACCGAGGCTTTGGAAAACCGCGGGCTGACGGCCAGCCTGCAGCAGGTCTATTCGGTCTTTGACGATCCAACGGAGCAACGCGAATATTCATATTTTCTAGCACGTTGCACCGCCCCCAGTAACGGTGAGGGGCTGGTTTGGATGCCCCGCGCCGACCTGCCGCTGCAACAGTTTGCCAGCCCGACCCTTGCCACCCTGCTCAGCCGTTTCGCACGCGAGGCTGAGAGCCGCAATTTCATGCTCTACCTCGGCGACGCCAAGGCCGGAGAACTGCACCAAATGACTGATCGGAGCACGTGATGGAGTTTTCGCTTTTTGCACATATGGAACGGTTGAACCCGGAGGATCCTGCGGATCAGCTGTACGAAGATTTTGCGGGTCTTTGCGAAATGGCCGATCAGGGCGGGATGCGCGCGGTTTGGACCGGCGAACATCACGGGATGGAGTTTACCATCGCCCCGAACCCGTTTTTGTCCCTTGTGGACCTATCGCATCGCACCAAGCAGATCCGCCTTGGCACCGGCACTGTCATCGCGCCGTTCTGGCATCCGATCAAGCTTGCCGGCGAAGCGGCAGCAGCGGATCAGATCACTGGTGGCCGGATTGAGCTGGGCATCGCACGCGGCGCATATTCCTATGAATATGAACGACTTATGCCCGGAATGGACGCCTGGGATGCGGGTCAGCGCATGCGGGAACTGACGCCCCTATTGCCGCAGCTTTGGCAGGGCGATTGCGCCCATGACGGTCAGTATTTTCAGTTTCCAGCCACCACATCGGCCCCCAAGCCGCGGCAACCAGAGGGCCCCCCGATCTGGATTGCGGCGCGGGATCCGAACAGCCATGAATTTGGTGTTCACAATGGTTTCAATATCCAAGTGACCCCGCTCTGGCAGGGGATGGAGGAAATTGAAACCTTGATGGACCGATTCGATGCAGCCTGTGACAGCCATGAGGGCAAAAGACCCAAAATCATGCTGCTGCACCACTGCTACGTGGGCCAGGACAGTGCTGACGTTGGTCACGCGGTCACGGATTTACATCGGTATTACAATTACTTCGGCGCTTGGTTTCAAAACAAGCGGCCGGTCAGTCAAGGCCACATCGCTGCGCTGAGCGCGGATGAGATTGCCGGCAATCCGATGTTCACAGCCGAAAAACTGCGTCAGGATCTGACTGTCGGCACGGCGCAGGAAGTGATTGACCGGATTAAGAGGTATGAAGATCTGGGCTACGATGAGTTTGCCTTTTGGATCGATTCCGGCATGAGCACCGATCGTAAACGCGCCTCGCTCGCGCGGTTTATCGACGATGTCATGCCCGCCTTTAACTGAGTGCCGTTAACCGAGGTTTCCCATGGATTTATCACATTACCAGCTTTTCATTGACGGCACTTGGTGCGACGGTACAACCGGTCAGACCATGACGTCTGAAAACCCCGCCACGGGTGAGATCTGGGCAGATTTTGCTTGCGCCGCCCCCGAGGATGTCAACCGCGCCGTCGCCGCTGCACGGCGCGCGCTGGAGGCGCCTGAATGGCGTGATCTCAGCCAGACGGCGCGCGGTAAGCTACTCTATCGATTGGCAGACTTGATCGAAGAACATGCCGGCACCATCGGCCGTGTGGAGACCACCGACAGCGGGAAACTGCTGGCGGAGACGCGCAGCCAGACGGCCTATGTCGGCGATTATTACCGCTATTACGCCGGCCTAGCAGACAAACTGGAAGGTGCGGTTTTGCCGATCGACAAACCTGACATGCACGTCTTTACCCGGCGCGCGCCCATCGGGGTTGTGGCCGCGATTGTGCCTTGGAACGCGCAGATGTTCTTAACGGCAACCAAGCTTGGCCCGGCCTTGGCGGCTGGCTGCACCGTGGTGTTGAAAGCCTCCGAACAGGCGCCGGCGCCGATGTTCGAATTTGCCAAGCTGATCGAAGCCGCCGGGTTCCCGCCCGGCGTTGTTTCCGTGATCACCGGCGACGCCGAAGGCTGCGCCATCCCCCTCACCCGCCACCCTGATGTCGACCGGATTGCCTTCACCGGCGGGCCTGAAACAGCCAAACATGTGGTGCGCAACTCGGCCGAGAACTTTGCCGTAACCACCTTGGAACTCGGGGGAAAATCCCCGATCATCGTCTTTGACGATGCGGATGTGGAGGCGGCAGCAAACGGGCTGATCGCCGGCAATTTCGGCGCCTCTGGTCAAAGCTGTGTGGCCGGGTCACGCGCGCTGATCCAACGCGGTATCTACCCGGCCCTGGTGGCCAGAATTGCGGAGAAAGCCCGCGATATTCGGGTGGGCGATCCGCTGGCCGCGGAGACTCACGTTGGCCCGCTATGCACCCAAGCGCAGGTTGAGGTGATCCGCCAGACGTTAAGAAAATCGCAAGATCAGGGCGCTACGATCAGATTCGGTGGTGCCCCGCTGGACCGCCCGGGCAACTATATGGTGCCAACCTTGGTGGAATGCCCCGACGCTGAGGTTGAGACCTTGAAGGTGGAAATGTTTGGCCCTGTGATGTCCCTCCTGCCGTTCGACACGGAGGAGGAGGCGATTGATCTGGCCAATGACACGGAATTTGGGCTGGGCTCTGGCGTCTTCACCCAAAACCTGGCGCGCGCGCACCGCGTTTCGGGACGATTACGTTCGGGTATTTGCTGGATCAACACTTATCGCGCGGTCTCCCCCATCGCGCCGTTTGGAGGCTTCAACCAATCAGGCTATGGGCGCGAAGCGGGAATGGAGGCGATTTTGGACTACACGCGGACCCAGACGACTTGGGTCAGCACTTCTGAAGCGCCGATGGCCAATCCGTTCGTCATGCGATGAGTGGACCTGCGTGAACTGCGAAAATGCATGGGGAGCCGCCCATGTCAGATGCGGCGGCGGCCCACTCAAAGGAAACCGCGCGTGATCGTGGCTGTATGTGGTCATGTCCTGTTGGGACAGGTCTCTGTGAGTGTTTTGATGTTCGCGGAAGCGAGTGCGTCGTTCGCATCCAAAGCGCCGTTATGCGGCAGCAGGCGCGGGATATGCCTGAGAGTCTGGCAGGAGCCAAGCCAGGCAAAAATTCCTTTCTTCGTTGGGTGCAATCGTATACGAATTAATTAGTAATGAATGAATGGAGAGAGTTTAGTGCCACGGCGACGCAGCGAGATGCTCACGGATGTTGAATTAGAACTGATGATTGCCCTGTGGCAGATCGGGTCAGGTTCCGTGCGCGAGGTGATGGCGGCGCTTTCGGGTGAAAGCAAACGGGCCTATACGTCAGTTGCGACCATCATGAAGATCCTTGACGACAAAGGATATGTAGCCTCAGAGCGCCAAGACCGCAGCCTGATCTACACCCCCACCGTCAAGCGCAGTGAGTATGAAGGCAAATCTCTGAAAAACTTATCAGATTCCTTATTTGGGGGGACCCCGACCGCGCTGGTTGCGCGACTGGTGGACAATGAGGATCTGACAGATGAAATGATCCAAGAAATTAAAGCGATCATTGAGACGAGGATCAGAAAGGATGACGGTTGAACAACTCGTAGGGGGGATGGTCTGGGTCCAGGGAATGGTACTCATGGCCGCGCTTGTTTTTGCCATTTTTGATGGTCTCTTTGCGCTGTCCGGGCAGCGCCGTAATTTTCTGACGCGACGACGATTGGGGCTGACCGCAATCGCCGCCATTGCGCTGGTGCCACTGGCCCTGCCGGCCCTGCTGGCGACCAGTTATGCGACCTCAATCAACGCGACGGAACTTGTTGTTTCGCAATATCTTAAGGGCAATCTGTCGATGTCTGCCGGTGAGGTGACATCGCTGCTGGAGATGAAATCGCGCTGGATTGATCAGTTGAGCCAAGGCAGCAGCTGGCTGGCGCTTGGTGTGTTGCTGGTCTTTGCCGCCACCTTTGTCGGCCGGCTGATCTATCTGATCGTGAACGTCATTCGCATTCGACGCGCCATCCAAGGCGGTCAGGTTCTGCGTCGTGGCCGTCGGCTGCGCATCGTCCTCAGCCCCAGCGTCAGCGTGCCGTTTTCGACCCGTGGGCTGAGGCACTACTATGTTGTGCTGCCGCTCAGCTTCTGCGCAGATCGTGATGCCATGCAGATGTCACTGGGCCATGAATTGCAGCATATTCGTCAGGGCGATGTGGATGCTGAGGTGGCGCTGTCGCTAATCTCCCCACTGGTGGTGCTGAACCCTGGTTTCTGGTTCCTCAGCTCACGCCTGCGCAAATTGGGGGAACTGGTCTGCGACCGCAACTATCTGCGCCGTCGCCGATTTGATCCGCATGGCTATTCGATGCGGCTGCTTTCGGTGGCGCGGCGCAGCCGTCATGCAGTGGGGCAGCCCGCCGCCTTTGGGGTGCCGCTGGTCGGGCGTGCCCTACCCGTTCTGGGACGTCGGTCGATGCTGAAAGACCGGATCCTGGAAATTGCAGCGGATCAAAGCAGCCCCAGCCGCGATACCCGGGCATTGAGCATGGCGATGTCTTTGGTCATGATCGCTGCCGTGCTGGCGACAGCCACTGCGGTTGCTCAGCCGAAAGACTGGAGCCATGACCGGATCATGCTGTCCACCGTGGCCAATCTGGAGCGGCTGAACCAACTTAACACGATGGCGCAGCGCAGCTGGTAAAAATGTGCAATTGACGTAAGGAGGCGGCTCTGAGGGGCCGCCTTTTTTGTGCTGGGCTAGGCTGAGAGCCGTTCGTCACAGCGTCGTGCCATGCAACGGGATCGGGCGGCCTGTTAGCCCACGTTTTCCAACCCTGACTGCACATCGCCAACCGGACCATAGTGCTGCCCTCACATGAACCCTTTAACAGTCTGGAAACGGCCAAAAGGGCTGCCAAATCTCGCAGTCATTTTCCCATAAGAACCGGCAACACCATAATGCAAAACGGCCCGAGGTTTCCCCCGGGCCGTTTGCAGATTTTCACTCCAGCTTCAGACTTTCCAGAAGCAGAGGATCCCCCAGCCGATGGAAATCCCAAGCGGCGCCCAGAGCGGCATGCCGACCAGACCCAGCCAGGCCAGGAAGATGAAACTGGTACCCAGACAGGTCAGGAACAGGCGGTCGCCACGGGTGGTCACAAGGCCCAGGATCCCTTTCCGCTCGGCCCCGCCGGGGTATTTGATTTCAATCACCGTCAGCAGACCAATGGCGCTGAACAATCCGATGAAGACCAGCGCGGTGGGCCAGGTCCAAGCCATCCAACTCAACATATCAAACCCTCCCCATCGCGAAGCCCTTCGCGATGTAATTGCGGACAAAGTAGATCACCACGGCACCGGGGATGATGGTCAGCGTGCCCGCCGCCGCCAGAAGCCCAAGTTCATAGCCCGCAGAGGATGCGGTTTTGGTCATGGTGGCGGCGATCGGTTTGGCCGCAACAGCGGTCAGGGTTTTCGCCAGAAGCAGTTCCACCCATGAGAACATGAAGCAGAAGAAGGCAGCCACACCAACGCCCGCTTTGATCGTCGGGATGAAGATTGAGACGAAGAAGCGCGGGAAAGAATAACCATCCACATAGGCCGTTTCATCCAGTTCCTTGGGCACGCCGCCCATGAAGCCTTCAAGAATCCAGACCGCCAGTGGGATGTTGAACAGACAATGCGCCAGAGCCACTGCCAGATGGGTGTCAAAGATGCCCACTGCCGAATAGAGCTGGAAGAAGGGCAAGGCGAAGACGGCCGCCGGCGCCATCCGGTTGGTCAGCAGCCAGAAGAACAGCTGCTTGTCACCGAGGAAACGATACCGGCTGAAAGCATAGGCTGCCGGCAGCGCCACCGCGATGGAGATCACGGTGTTCAGCGACACGTAGATGATCGAGTTGATATAACCCCAATACCAGGTCGGATCGGTGAAGATCGTCTGATAGGCCTCCAGCGTGAAAGTCTGCGGGAACAGAGAGAACCCGGCGAGGATTTCATTGGTCGTCTTAAAGCTCATCGCGACGAGCCAGTAGATCGGCAGCATCAGGAAGAAGATGTAAGCGATTGGGACAAGAGAACGTTTGCGCATTCCTGCCTCCTTAGTTCAGGTCGTCTTTGGTCATCAGCGTGTAGAACAGCCAGGACACAAAGAGCGTGATTGCAAAGTAGATGAGCGACATGGCGGCGGCTGGTCCAAGGTCAAACTGACCCAGTGCGATCTTCACCAGATCGATGGACAACAGCGTGGTCGAGTTGCCGGGGCCACCACCGGTCAGCACGAAGGGCTCGGTGTAGATGTTGAAACTGTCCATAAACCGCAGAAGGATCGCGATGGTCAGGACGTTTTTCATCTTGGGCAGCTGGATGAAGCGGAACACCGACCAGTTGGATGCGCCGTCAATTTTGGCCGCCTGATAGTAGGCTTCGGGGATCGAAACCAGACCGGCATAGGCCAGCAGAACCACCAGTGACGTCCAGTGCCAGACATCCATCGTGATGATGGTCACCCAGGCCGCAATGGGGTCTTGGGTCATGTCGTAGTTGATGCCCAGAACGTGGTTCAGGAAGTAGCCCAACAGGCCGATATCCGGCAGCGCAAAGATGTTCCACATCGCACCCACAACGTTCCACGGGATCAGCATCGGCAGGGCCATAAGGACCAGACAGACCGGCACCCAGAAGCCCTGACGCGGCATCGCCAGCGCAATCGCGATGCCCAGCGGCACCTCGATGATCAGGATCAGGAAGGTGAACATGAACTGCCGGCCCAGCGCCGCATGGAAGCGGTCGGACCGCAGGATCTGTTCAAACCATGTCAGGCCTTCCCAGAAGAAGATGTTATCGCCAAAGGTTTCCTGCACCGAGTAGTTGACCACGGTCATCATCGGGATGAGCGCGTTGAACGCCACCAGCAAGAGAACCGGTAGAACGAAGAACCAGGCTTTTTGGTTTTCGGTTTTCATGCCGCGCTCTCCTCTGTTGCGGGCGTGCTGGCGATCCAGCCATCGGCGTAGACGCGGGTTTGGTCAGCGCGGAACTGCAGGTGCACGGTTTCGCCAACCATCGGCGCGGTGCCGTTCAGGATGGCGGAGATTTTGCTGCCGCCGGCCTCAGCATCGATGACGTAATGCCGGCCAACGTCGGACACCCGGCGCACCGTGGCCTCAATACCGCTGTCGCCCAGCGAGACAAATTCCGGCCGCACACCAATTTCAAGCTTGCCCGTTGTGCCCGGGGTCACCGGACCTTCCAGAGCGACCTGCTGGCCATGGAAATAGGCCACGCCATCGCGCAGTTCGGCGGGCAGCACGTTCATGCCCGGAGAGCCGATGAAATGGCCCACAAAGGTATGGGCGGGGCGTTCAAACAGCTCCACCGGGGTGCCGATCTGCACCACCTCCCCCAGCTGCATCACCACAACCTTATCAGCAAAGGTCAGCGCCTCAGTCTGGTCGTGGGTCACATAGATCATCGTCGCTTTGACGCGCTGATGGAGTTCCTTCAGTTTTGAACGCAGCTTCCATTTCAGATGCGGGTCAATCACCGTCAGAGGCTCATCGAACATCACGACGTTCACATCGTCCCGCACCAGACCACGGCCCATCGAGATCTTCTGTTTGTTGTCCGGGCTGAGGCCTGCCGCGCGGCGGTTCAGCATGTCGGTGACTTCCAGCATCTCAGCGATTTCGCGGACGCGGCGGTCAATGGTCGCCTGATCCACACCGCGATTTTTCAGCGGGAAGGCCAGATTGTCATAAACCGTCATGGTGTCGTAGATCACCGGGAACTGGAACACCTGCGCAATGTTGCGCTGATCAGGTGGCAGTTGGGTGACGTCCTGACCGTCAAAGAGGATCTGCCCCTCAGACGGCACCAACAGGCCGGAGATGATGTTGAGTAGCGTCGATTTTCCGCAACCAGACGGCCCCAGCAGCGCATAGGCCCCGCCATCCTGCCAGTCCAGGTCGACCTCTTTCAGCGCGTAATCCTCAGGCCCTTTTGGATTGGGCATGTAGGAATGGCGCAGGTTTTTCAGTGTAATTTTAGCCATCTCGCCCCCCTCAGGCGGCCCGGCTGCCGTCAGCGGCGAAGTAGAAACACGCCCCGGCATCCATGTAAAACGTATGATCCTCGCCCACCTCATAGGGGTGTGCGCCATGGGCCAGCGAGACCCAGCCGTGATCGTCAAAGGTGAAATGCGCCGAACTTTCCGAGCCTGACAGCTCCGTCACGCCAATGCGCCCTTTCAGCGCCACCGTGGCACCGCCGCTGGGTTGCGGCAGGATGTGGTGTGGTCGCACCGCAACGGTGTAGCCGCCATCGGCCAGTCCGGCTGCGTCCCCTTCGGCCGCCCAGCTGACATCACCCATGACAATCCGGTCGCCCTGTTTTTGTACAGGCGCATAGTTGATCGGCGGATCCGAGAAGACCTGCGCCGAGGTCAGGCTGGCAGGCGCACGATAGAGGTCTGCGGTGGCGCCGAACTGGGCCACGCAGCCGTCCATCATCAGGGCAGTTTCGCCGCCCAACAGCAGGGCCTCTTCGGGTTCTGAGGTTGCGTAGACAACAACGGCGCCACGTCCTGCAAACAGTTCAGGCAGCATTTCCCGCAGCTCTTCGCGCAGTTTGTAGTCAAGGTTGGCCAGTGGTTCATCCAGGAACACGGCCTGACTGTCCTTGGCAATGGCGCGCGCCAGGGCGCAACGCTGTTGCTGACCGCCCGAAAGCTCATGCGGACGACGATGCAGCATCGGGGCAAGCTGCAGAATATCTGCGGCTTCCTGCACACGGCCCTCAATCTCGGACTTGGCCATGCCGGCCACTTTCAGTGGCGAAGCAATGTTTTCAAAGACCGTCATATGCGGGTAGTTCACAAAGAACTGGTGAACCAGGCTGATCTTGCGTTTCTGGGTGGTCAGTTTGGTGACATCCGCGCCATCCATCAGGATCTGGCCCGAGGCGATGGGATCAAGGCCGGCCATCATCTTGATCAGAGAGGTTTTGCCGGATCCGGTTTCGCCGAGGAGAACGTTGAAATGTCCCTGTTTCAACGTCAGGCTGGTGGGCTTGATATGGGTTACCCCCTGCACCACCTTGGTGATCTCTTTCAATTCAAGTGCCATTTTGCACCCTTGTATCTTGGGGTTTTGCGCCACCTCTGGTCAGATGCCGGGCGGCAAGAGGCTGGGACCATAGGGTGGCCCCAGCCTGCGTCGACCACGGGGAGAGGAGCGGTCAGACGCCGGGTTTCAGCGGCGGCTTAGTTGGCGTTCCAGCGCGCAACCAGATCGTCATAGTTGACGGTTTGGCCCTGCGGCTTTTCGTTGTCCAACTTCGGCTTGGCGCCACCGTTTGCGAACCACCACTCAGCGTCTTTTTCTTCGTTCAGACGCGGGCCGCAGCCGCCGTAGATGTTTTGTGCTTCGTCAGCACGCTGCATCCGGGCCATGGTGATGTCCATTTCTTCGGCCAGACGGTCCATCGCTTCCTGCGGGGTGAAGGCACCCGAGTTCACGTCACCGATCTGCTGCCACCAGATCTGGGCCAGCTTCGGATAATCCGGAACGTTCACACCGGTCGGCGACCATGCCACACGGTCAGGCGAGCGGTAGAATTCTACCAGACCACCCAGTTTCGGGGCACGCTCGGTGAAGCTTTCGTGGTTCACGGAACTGTCGCGGGTGAAGGTCAGGCCAACGTGGGACTTCTTCACATCGACGGTTTTCGAGGTCACGAACTGGGCATAGAGCCAAGCCGCCTGTGCACGTTCCGAGGGGGTCGACTTCAGGAAGGTCCAGGAACCAACGTCCTGATAACCAACCTTCTGGCCTTCTTCCCAATAGGGGCCGTGCGGGCTGGGTGCCATCCGCCACAGCGGGAAGCCCTCATCATCCACGGTGTTGTTGCCTTCGGACTTCGGCTTCACCATGTCGGCGGTGAAGGCGGTGTACCAGAAGATCTGCTGGGCCACGTTGCCCTGGCTCAGTGCCGGCAGCGACTGGTAGAAGTCAAAGGATGCGGCACCGGGCGGTGCGTAGTTGCGCAGCCACTCGTCCCACTTGCGGATCGCGTAGACCGCTGCAGGACCGTTTGCTGCACCACCGCGGGTGACCGATGCACCAGCAGGGTTACAGGAACCGGCTTCCATGCGGATGCCCCATTCGTCGATCGGCACGCCGTTTGGCTCACCCTTGGACCCTGCGCCAGCCATCGAGAGCCAAGCATCGGTCATGCGCCAGCCCAGGTCAGGAGCGCGTTTGCCGTAGTCCATGTGGCCGTAGATATCGACGCCATCAATGTTCTTCACGTCGTTAGAGAAGAACTCAGCAATGTCTTCATAGGCCGACCAGTTGACCGGAACACCCAGATCGTAGCCATACTTGGCTTTGAAGGCTTCCTGCAGGTCAGCGCGGTCAAACCAGTCTTTGCGGAACCAGTAGAGGTTCGCGAACTGCTGGTCGGGCAGCTGGTAGAGGTCGCCATCGGGACCGGTGGTGAACTGGGTGCCCATGAAGTCAGCCAGATCCAGCGTCGGGCTGGTGGTCGCCGCCCAATCCCCTGCCATCTGATCGGTCAGGTTATAGGCCAGCTGCAGACGCGAGTGGGTGCCGATCAGGTCGGAGTCATTGACGTAGCCGTCATAGAGGTTCCGCTTGGTCTGCATCTGGGTCTGCACCGCCTGCACCACTTCGCCCTCACCGAGGATCTGGTGGTTCACTTTGATGCCGGTGATCTCTTCAAAGGCTTTGGTCAGAACCTCGGCTTCATAGCCGTGGGTCGGAATGCCTTCGGACAGAACGTTGATTTCCATGCCAGCGAAGGGTTGTGCAGCTTGAATAAACCACTGCATTTCGCTCATCTGTTCATCTTTGCTCAGCGACGACGGCTGGAATTCAGCGTCAATCCACCGCTTGGCGGCAGCTTCGTCAGCATGCAAAGGATGCGTTCCCGCAATCACGGCGACAGCCGCGACAGCGGACATAAGATACTTGCGCATCTTGTCCTCCCAAATTGAGTAATTGGCCGGCCTCCCGCCGGATGTGCACACGTTCGCAGACGTGGATCAAACCGTCAACTAATTTATTAGTAGACACCAGGCGCCGTGGCGTAAGCCTATTATAAACAAAAGAATTTAGCGGCTCTCAAATCGTATCCCAGGCAGAAGAGACGCGCAACACATCGTTCAATTCCGCCAGGCACAGATCGCAAAACACCCCAGCACACCGCGAAAACAGCAGCACACATCCAACAGTCTAAACCGGATTCGTGTGCGACATGTTACCAAAACACGACACCTGCGTCGACTTTTCGACACCTATGAAGGGAAATTTTGCCTGCAAACACACGGGATTACCGCGGATCCACGCCAGATCGTGGCAACAAAAACCCATATTTTGCCTTAATTTCAACAAAAACCACTAGCTTTCGCGGTCTGCCCTATAGTATGCCTGAAGTAATCTAGATAATGGGCAAAAGCCCTACTTTTTGAGAGAGCAGTAAGCTGATGAGTGCAGTGAATTACTCTGTCCGTAGCGCGGGCGGCACCGTTTCCTATGGCCAAAGCAGCCCAGCAGACGGCAACATTATTCCTTTTTTCACCGGGTCTCAGATTTCACTGAACCTGGCCCCACAGGATGTTATCGCCTACCGCACCAGCGGTGACGATCTGATCGTCGAATTAAGCAACGGTCAAACCGTGACGATACAGGGCTATTTCTTTGAGGACGGGCGCGAGCCTGAATTGTTCCTCTCGGCACATGGTGAAATCCAACATGTAGACTTGGGCGGTCAGGTCGGGGACCAATACCTCGCCTCTTACAACGCGGTCGATACCAGCGGTAAGTGGAGCGCTTATGACCAGCTGGTCTTCCTAGATCTGGAACGGGTTGAACCCGTGGTGGCCCCTCTGGTGGCCCCGGTTCTTGGTGGGCTGGGCAGTGCTGCAGCCGCCGGCGCGGCGGTTCTGGGCGGTGGCTACGTCGCCAACAAGGTGATCGGCGGTGGCGGCGACGGAGAAGTCACCCCCACGGTGAACGATCCCGAAGCCACCTATGAAACCGGCGGCCCGACCCCGGATGCGGTGACCATCTCAGGCACTGGCGAGGAAGGTTCCGACGTCACCGTTGTTGTAGGCGGCTCTGTCCAGACCACAACCGTGGGCGGCGATGGCACTTGGTCCGTTACTTATCAGGCCGCGGATCTGCCCGCAGACGGTGTGTACGAAAGCCAGGTCACCGTGGTGAACCCGGACGACAAAGAATTCACCCTCGATGGCCCGGCTGTGGACATTGACACCACCCCGCCTGCCGTTTCGGTCAGCGAAGGCACGGTTTCGGTTGGCGAAGTGGTCAACGCGGCCGAACATGATGACGGTCATGTGCTGTCTGGCCAGGGCGAGGCCGGTGCAACCGTAACGGTTGAGGTCAACGGCCACAGCCAGACCACCACCATTGCCCAGGACGGCAGCTGGTCCGTATCCTTTGCGCGCAATGTGCTGGCCGAAGGGGAATACACCATCGACGCCACCATCACCGCAGTGGACGCGCGCGGCAACACAACAGTTGTCACCGACAGCATTGAGGTCGACACCATCGCCCCGGCCATCGCCATGGGCACGGTGGAAGGCGATGATGTGATCAACGCAGCCGAAGCCTCTGACGGGGTGACGCTGGCCGGCACTGGCGAACCGGGCGCAAGCCTGTCGATCTCCTTCCAGGGGCAGACCACCACAACAACCGTCGCAAATGACGGCAGCTGGTCGCTCTTCTTCAGCGCCGGTCAGGTGGCGGCGGGCACTTACGACAGTGCTGTACAGCTGGTTGCGACCGATGCGGCGGGCAACAGCACCACCACCAATTACACTCTGCATATCGACACCGAAGGCAATGTGGCCCTGAACACGCCGATTGCCGGCGATGATATGCTGAACGCCACCGAAGCGGCGCAGGGCCTGACCCTGACCGGTACGGCTGAGGCAGGATCGACCGTTGTGGTGGAGATGATGGGCGTCACCCGCACCGTCACCGCCACCAGCGCGGGCACATGGTCTGCGACCTATGCAGCCGCCGAAATCCCACCGGGCGAATATGACGCCACGATCAACGTCACCGCGACGGATGGGGTGGGCAATGTCTCAACCACTTCTTCTGTGATGCGGGTGGACACCTCCACCCTCGTTGGTCTGGACGCGCCGATTGCAGGTGACGATATGATCAACGCGGCTGAGGCTGCAGGCGGCGTCACCCTGACCGGCATGGCCGAGGCTGGCGCGATGGTTCAGGTCACGCTGGAGGGCGCGACCCGACTGGTCACCGCCGCACAGGATGGCAGCTGGTCGGCCAGTTTCACCACCGCCGACATCCCCGCAGGCACCTATCAGGCAGCCGTCACCGTGACCGCCACCGATCCCGCAGGCAACACCGCCACCACCCGCGCCACTGTGAACGTGGACACGGAAATCGGTGTGGCGGTTGATGCAGGTCAGGCCGGGGGCGATGACATCATCAACGCCGCCGAGGCTGGCACAGGCGTGACCCTGACCGGCACCGGCGAAGCTGGGGCCAGTGTCACCGTTCAGATGGACGGCGTCAGCAAAACCACCACAGTGGCGGCCAATGGCACCTGGGCTGTGACCTACGCCAGCGGCGACATCCGCGCCGGTGAGTATGACACCACCGTTGTGGCTACCATCACCGATGCCGCAGGCAACACAGAACAGGCCACCCGTGCGATCCGCGTGGACACCACAACAGCCGCCACCATTGAGGTGACGGAAACCACCATCGGCGGGGACAGTTTCGTCAACGCGGCCGAGATGAGCCAGGGCCTGGTGCTGGATGGCACTGCGGAACCAGGCGCTTCGGTCACTGTTGTGGTCGAAGGTGTGACCCGCACCACAACCGCGGACGCCAGCGGCAGCTGGTCGGTCACCTATGAGCCCGGCAGCCTGCCGCGCGGTGAATATGAAACCACCGCAACCGTGACCACGATCGATGCCGTGGGCAATGTCGGCACCTCCTCCACCACCTTCTTTGTGGATACCGAGGTGTCCAACCCGCTGGTCGACAGTGTCACCCAGTCCGATGATGACATCAGCGCAATCACTCTGGTTGCGGATGGTTCGGATCACACGATCTCAACCCTCAATGCCAATGGCACCACGACCGAGCTGTCACCGACTGAGGTGGATCTGGGCGCAACCACCATGCATGCCTTCAATCCGCGGGTTCCCGATGGCACCAATCTGGTGATCTCGGCAACAGATGATGCGGGCAATGTCTCCGACACGATGGTGGTTCTGGATGACAACGCAACCAACGCCGGCACATTGGGCCATGCCCAGATCAGTGATTTCCAGATCGAAGCGATTGAACTGGACTATGCCGCAGGCACCCAGCTGACCCTGACCGAGGCGCAGATCAAAGCGCTGTCGGACACCTCGGACACGCTGACAATCCACGGCAATGGCGACGATCAGGTCACGGTTGCCGGCGCCCAGCGTACCGGCAGTACCGAAACCATCGATGGTGAGGCTTATGACGTCTACACCATCGGCGATGATGGGGTGACGCTGGTCATCGACCAGGACATCAACGTCATCATCTAACCTCGCGTTGGGGCGGAGCGCCGCCCCAACCATCCGTCCACCCCAAGCCATTCAGGAGACCACCCGGGTGATCCCGTCCAAGGCCCTCTCACTGCTCTGCGCGACAACGGTGCTGGCTGGTTGCATGACCGGCGGGCTGGGTGGTGGATTGAACTTTGCCCCGCCCCATCTGGCGGGTGAGGCCCCTGCCCCAACACAATCGCACGGCAGCCCGGACGCCGCTGATTTTGACGCCACAGGTGAGGGTGAGGTGGTTGAGACGCTGGTGGCCCGCCGGTCGGTTCTGCCAAAGGACGGTATTTATGACCGCGTTGCCGATGCCGCACTGGCGGCAGGCAGCCGCGCGGCTGAGGCCGAATTGCGCAGCGCCAAACTGCGGGCAGAGGCTGAGAATAAGAACTGGCTGCCGACGCTTTCCAGCACCGTTTCACTGACCTCACTGGGGGAAACCCTGGCCTCACTGGTGGTGGATCAGGTGCTATATGACAACGGCAAGCGCAAGGCAGAACGCGCCTATGCCGCCGCCGACGTTGAGGTGGCCGCCGTCACCCTGTCACAGGATCAAAACGATCGGGTCTATACCGCGCTTAGCCTCTACCTGACCACACTGCGCGGGCACGACAAAGCAGCGATGGGCGGCAAGGCCATCAGCCAGATGCAGGGGTTCAAACGGATTGTCGATGGCCGCGTGGCCGGTGGCGTCTCTGACAAGGGCGATCAGCGGATGGTTGAGGGCAAACTGCTGGATCTGCGCGCCGCGCGGGATCTGGACGCCGAACAGGCCAATACCGCCCGCGCCGAACTGCAGGCCATGCTGGGGTTGGATATTCCCGCCTCTGACGTAGCCCCGCTGAAATCCTACGCGCCGGACGGTCTTGACCCCTTGAGCGTTATCAAGGCCGAAGCTGAGGCCAAACGCACCGTGGCGCAGGCCACAGCAGAACGTGCGGGTCAGCTGCCGGGGCTCAGCGCCTCGGGCACGCTGAACCGCAACGGCACCTCGGGCGCATTGAACGCTGGTACCTCGCAGGGATTGGGCTTTGGCACCAAGGCGCGGCTGGACGCGATCGAAAACAGCAAGGAAACCGCCCGTGAAAACGTGGTGGAGGCCCGCGAAACCGCCCGGCGCAACCGGTCGCGGCTGGAACAGCGGCTGGTGTCGCTGCAACGTCAGGAACGCGAAACTGCCAAGCTGGTGCGCGAAAGCCGCAAAACCTTCAGCCTGTTTCAGTCACAGTTCAAAGCCGGTCAGCGCTCGGTCCTGGAAGTGGTCAATATCTACGAACAGCTGACCCGCCGCGAGATGGAGCGGCTGGATGCGAAATATGAGGTTATCCTGGTCCAATTGGAACTGGCGCGGGATCTGGGTGTACTGGCCGACGGGGGCGCGATTTGAGCCAGAAAGGTCCGGTCATCCTGTCGATCAACCCGACTGTGCCAAAGACGGCAAAGCCCGCCAATACGCCGGGCCACGCCCAAGCTACGCCTGAACCATCCCCCACAGCACCAGTGGCCCCTGCTACGCCGGGTCCCGACACTGCGCCGGAAATCCAATCCCTCATCGAAGGCACCGCCAAACGGATCCAGCACCGCGCCGCACTGATCGTGACCCTTGCCGGTCTGCACGGCGAAGAGGTGCCGCTGACGGATGTGGCCGAATATATGTGGGTACAATCCCCCGGTGATGTTTCACTGAAGGCGCTGGCCAAGGCGCTGGATCACGCCGGTATCGCCCCCAAGATCAGCCAGAAAGTCACGCCAGCCCCCACGCTCTGGCCCGCGATTGCCGAGATGAGCAACGGGCAGTCCATTCTCATCCTGTCACAAGAGGATGAGGTGCTGACGATCTATGACACCACCTGCCCCGACAATCGCGCCGAAGTGCCACTGGCGGAATTCACCCCGCATTTCACCGGCACCATTCTGGCCGCGAAAACCAGCCTGCGTCAGATGGCCGAACGTCATGTGCCGCAGCTGACCAAGGGCCATTGGTTCTGGGGCGAACTGCCAAAGTTCCGCCGCCATATCAGTGAGATCATGCTTGGGTCACTGGTGGCCAATGTGCTGGCCGTGGCCGTGGCGCTGTTTTCGCTGCAGGTCTATGACCGGGTGATCCCGCATCAATCCGAGGCGACGCTTTGGGTGCTGGCCATTGGTGCCATCATGGCCATCGGGCTGGAAGGCCTGTTGAAACTGGCCCGCGCGCGTCTGTCGGATGCGGCCGGGCGGCGGATGGAACTGTCGATCCAGAACATGCTGATGCGCCGCCTTCTGGGGATGCGATCGGACCAGCGCGCCCTGCCCCCCTCAGGCCTGTTTGCCGCGATGCGCGATTTCGGGTCTGTGCGCGAGTTCTTTACCTCCTCCACCATCGCTGTATTGGCGGATATGCCCTTTATCCTGTTGTTCCTGGCGCTGGTGGCGTCAATTGCAGGCAATCTGGTCTGGGTTCTGGTCCTTGGCGGTATCCTGATGGTGCTGCCCGCCTATGTGCTGCAAAAGCGCATGATCGCACTGACCCGTCAGACCCAAGGCGCCTCTGCCAAGGCGGGCCGGTTGCTGCAGGAGGTGGTGAGCGAGCTGGACACGGTGAAAACACAACGCGGCGAAGACCGTATTCTGCGGCTTTGGGATGAGCTGAACGCAGTATCCTCCCATGCCTCGGCAGAGCAGCGGCGCCTGTCATCCACCCTAACCTACTGGTCGCAGGGCGTGCAGCAGACCACTTATATCGCCACTGTCGTCATCGGCACCTACCTTGTCTTTGCCGGGCAATTCACCGTCGGCACCATCATCGCCACAGGCATCCTGACCAGCCGCACCCTAGCGCCGCTGACCCAGTTTGCCGGTACACTGGCCCGTTGGAGCAATGTAAAAGCGGCACTGGAAAGCCTTGATACCATCGCCCTTGCCCCGCAGGAGCGCGACAGCGAACGGCGTTATCTGCGCCGTGATAAGTTTCAGGGCCAGTTTGAGCTGCGCGAGGTTCACTTCGCCTATGATGAGGACGGCCCAGCCACGTTGGACGTGCCTGCCGTGGTGATCAAACCCGGTCAGCGTGTCACCATTCTGGGCGCTAACGGATCTGGCAAATCGACCCTGCTGAAGCTGCTGTCGGGTCTTTATGCGCCCAGCAAGGGACGAGTGATGCTGGACGGCACCGACATGTCCCAGATCGATCCGCGCGACCTGCGCCGGGGGATCGGCTACCTCAGTCAGGATATCCGCCTGTTTGCCGGCTCGCTGCGCGACAACCTGAACCTCAATCAGTTGGAGCGGGATGATGACCGCCTGATGCAGGCACTGGAATTTGCCGGCCTAGGCCCCTTCCTGCGGGCACATCCGCAAGGGCTGGACCTGCAGATCCGCGATGGCGGCGAAGGCCTGTCGATCGGGCAGCGTCAGTCAATCGGCTGGGCGCGTCTGTGGCTGCAGAACCCTTCGATTGTGTTGCTGGACGAACCGACCGCCGCCTTGGATCAGACGTTGGAACGGACACTGGTCAGCCGGCTTGAGGGCTGGCTGCAGGGGCGCACCGCGCTGATCGCGACCCACCGCACCCCCATTCTGGCGCTGTCAAACCGCACCTTGATCCTGCAGGCTGGTCGTCTGGTCGTGGATGGGCCGCGCGAACAGGTTCTGGCCCATCTTGCCAGCGGGGAGCGGGGCTGATGGCCGGGATCAGCGAACGCGATTTTGACGAAAGCTTTGATGATCACAGCCGCCTGTCCCGGCTGACCATTCGCTTGGTAGGACTGGCCGTTGCCCTGTTCATCGCCTGGGCCGCTTTTGCCGTGGTGGATGAGATTGTGCGCGCTGAGGGCGAAGTTGTCTCCTCCTCACGGTCGCAGATCATTCAAAACCTTGAGGGCGGGATCCTGTCAGATCTGGCCGTGAAACAGGGCGACCTGGTCGAGGCTGGGCAGATCCTGGCCACCCTGCAGGACACCAAGTTCCGCACCGCCTTTGACGATCTGCAGGATCAGATCGACGCGCTGGAGATCAAACGCCTGCGGCTAGAGGCTGAAATTGCCGGCGCCTATGAATTTGACGTCTCTGACGCGCTGGCCGCGCGGTCGCAGACCATCCTGACCTCAGAACGGGCGCTGCTGAAGGCCCGGCAGACCGATCTGAACTCCCGCCGTGAAGGGGCGCTGGTTGTGCTGGAACAGGCCAAATCAGAACTCGCCAATATGGAGAGGCTCTATAAGAAAGAGTTTGTCGCCCTGCTGGAGGTCAACAAAGCCCGCAAAGCCGCCTCTGAGGCCGAAATCCGCTATACCGAGATCAACACCGCCGCCGAGTTGGAACAGGCTGAGGAATATTCCCAGACGCTGAAAGACATCACTTCGCTGCGGCAGGAAATGCGGCTGGCGCAGGATCAGCTGAACCGCACCGTGATCACCGCCCCGATGCGCGGGATCGTGAACAACCTGTCAGTGACCACCATTGGCGGCGTGGTGCGTCCGGGGGAGGAGATCTTTGAAATCATCCCATTGGGCGAGGAGTTGTTTGTGGAGGCCCGCGTGCGCCCGGAAAACATCGCCTCCGTCGGGCGCGGTCAAGCGGCCTCAATCAAGCTGACGGCCTATGACTACACGATTTACGGGACGCTCAAAGGCACGGTGGATCTGATTTCCGCTGACACTTTTGAAGATGAACGCGATCCAAGGGCCGAGCCGTTTTACCGTGTTTCTGTCAGTGTGGACAGCGCCGGGCTGACCGAACGCCAGAAAGCCATTGAGATCCGACCGGGTATGCGGGCACAGGTTGAGCTGCACACAGGTGAAAAGACGGTGCTGCAGTATTTGCTGAAACCGCTCTACAAGTCGCGCGAAGCCTTCCGCGAACCCTGATTTTCGCAAATTGCAGCACTGCAAAGCCGGCGCCAATTTGGCGCCGAGGCATGTTGGTTTTTGCGGGCTTAGCTCTGGCTGGCCAGCAGGCTCAGCACCGATGGATCCAGCGAAGTCCCAACCGAGACGTCGCGCCCCGCCATTTCAGCCTTGGCCGAGATTACCGACACCAGATAGGGCCGCTGCCCGCCCTGCAGGGCAAAAACCGGCGCACCCGAGGCACCAAAATCCACCTCGCAGTTCAGAACCAAAGTGGCCTGTTTGCGTGCGATCACCTGACAGGGGTAGGCCATACGCGGATCCTGACGGTTGCCGACGGTATAGGCCACGACGCTGAGGATATCGCCCTTCTCAGGACGGCCTTCAAAGGCCAGGGGGGCCACTTCATTGCGGCCGATGGGCTGATCCAGCGTCAGTAGGGCCAGATCATGGCCAACCTGCGCGGCGCCGTTTGGGCGGTGGCGGTATTCGGGATGAGCGGTGGCCGACACAACGCTGCGTTCGGCCTTGGCACGGCCGTTTGACAGCCCGGCTTGAAAGGTGATGCGATCAGCGCGGACGCGGCGGCCAGTGGCAGGATTATAAAGGCAATGTGCGGCTGTCAGCACCAGATTGGGGGCCACCAAAGCGCCGGTGCACATGGTTTCGCCCGAGATGGACAAGCGGCCAACCGCTTCCCAACCGGCGATATTTTCCACGCTGCGCCAAGGGCCGCTTTCGGCACTGGCAGGATCTGTTTTCGGGGCCACTGCAAAGGACAGGGCCAACGCCAGGCAGAACTTCGCTAAACGCATGTTACCTCCAAATGTCTTGCCCTCACTCAGCCAGCCCGCTGCGGCCAGACTGAGGCGGCTTTCGGTTTATTTGACGGCCCGTGACCGACCTGTGCCGCCTTTGCGCCCGCATTCGCCTTGGTTTTGCCCGGATTACGATTGAGCTGTTCGTTGGCCTCCCCTCCTTAACGGCGCAAAGCTGCCAGATGTGACACCCGTAGCGCCGCAATTTGGATTTAGCGCAGGCAGCGGGCTGACAAATCAGCATCGCGCGATAGGTTGAGGGGGAGAGGAGACATCATGCCATCCAGCAGACCAAGCCGCCGCCATGTTCTGATCGGTGCCGCCGCATCCGCCGCAACCGCAGGCCTGTTGCCCTTTGGGCGCCCCCAAGTCGCCCAAGCAAGTGGTTTTGCCCCGTTGGAGGCGCGCAAAGGCACGGTGCAACTGGCCCCGGCAGAATTCCCCAAGACCGAGGTTTGGGGCTACGACGGATTGGCGCCGGGGCCGGTGCTGCGCCACCCGCAGGGCGGTCGGTTGCAGCGCCAGTTGATCAACCGCTTGCCGCAGCCCACCTCGGTGCACTGGCATGGCATTCGCATTGACAACGCGATGGATGGGGTGCCGGGGCTGACACAGGAGGCTGTGCCGCCCGGTGGGCAGTTTGACTATGACTTTGCGCTGCCGGATGCGGGCACCTATTGGTACCACGCCCATTGGGCCAGCCCTGAACAGGTGGGGCGCGGGTTGCACGGGGCGCTGGTGGTCACCGAGGCCGATGCGCCAGATGTCGACCGGGATGAGGTTCTGCTGCTGGATGACTGGCGCCTGAACCCAGAGGATGGCCAGATCTTTGCCGATTTTGACAATATGCATGATCGCAGCCACGCCGGTCGTCTGGGCAATATCTCAACCTGTAACGGTCTTTACGATGCGGTGATCCCGGTCAAACAGAACGAAAGGCTGCGCCTGCGGCTGATCAATGCGGCCAATGCGCGGATTTTCACCCTGGCGCTGCAGGGCATGTCCGGCTGGGTCATGGCACTTGATGGCATGCCCCTGCCCGAACCAATTGTTGCAAGCGAGGCTCTGGTACTGGCACCGGGGCAGCGTATCGACCTGATCGTCGATGTCACCGCCAGCGAAGAGGCGCTTGTGCTGCGCCAGGCTGTGAACGGGGAGGCCTGGGTGCAGGTTGCCTTCCCGGTGCGTGGCCAGGCCGCCAGCCAACCGCGCAAGGCCCCTGCCCCCCTGCCACCAAACCCCAATATGGCGACAGCGCCCTTGGCTGAGGCCCGCCCGCTGGACCTGCACATGCAGGGTGGCGCGATGGGCGGCATGGCCTCAGCCAGCTATCAGGGCGAAACGCTGGGCATGCGTGATCTGGCACGAAAAGGGCAATTCTGGGCCTTCAACGGCATCTCGGGGCGCACGGATCACCCTTTGGCCCGCGCCACCTTGGGCGAGGCATTGCAGATCCAACTGCGCAATGACACGGCCTTTGCCCATGCGATGCATCTGCACGGTATGCACTTCCGTGAGGTGTTGGAAGGAGGCACTTACGGCCCGATGCGCGATACACTGCTGCTGGGACGCGGCGAAACACGCAGCATCGCCTTTGTCGCCGACAACCCCGGCAAATGGCTGTTCCACTGTCATATGCTGGGCCATGCCGCCAGCGGCATGACAAGCTGGATCGAGGTCACGGCCTAGCCATCACGCTGGGCATACCACGGCAATCCGCCGCAAAGCCTACGGTATCCGCCCAGTGTTCGTTTCATTTGGCATGGCACCGCTCGCCCGTCTAAGCTGATGCAGCGTCACCTTGAGGTGTAGATGACTGAGCCCAAATCCCCCGCTGCCGGGGATCGCATGCCTGACCCACCCGACCCCGCGCCAGAAATGGCCGATGCCCTGCGCTGCGCCAAAACCATCGTCCTGCAAGTCCGGTCTTCGCCGCATGGAGTCAGGCGTGACCAGTTGACGGCCCTGCAGGAGTTTGGCCCGGATCTGGTGAATTTCTGCCTGCAGGACCTGCTGAACCGCGATGTGTTGCGCAGCGAACCCGGCGATCAAAGCTACAGCCTCAGCTTTTCGGAACTGCAATCCATCGTCGACATGGTGCGGCGGCGTGAACTGGCGCTGGTGGCCCAACCTGAGCTGTCCGAGCTGCGCAACCTATGTGGGGAATCCGCTGTTGTGGCGGTTGATGACGGGCAGGCCGCCCGCAATCTGGCCCACGTCTTGGGCCCGCACCCGATCCCGGTGATTGATGATTTTGGCACTCGGTTCCTCTATCACTGTTCGGCCTCCGGCAAGGTCTTTCTGGCCTATGCCGCGCAGGAGCGTCAGGATCGCCTGCTGAACCAGCCCCTGACCCAGCGGACGGAACACACGCTGCGGGATCGCGCCGCCCTGCGCCAGGACCTGCAGGAAACCAAACGTCGTGGCTGTTCGATCTCAGATGAGGAATTTTCAATCGGCCAGCGCGCTGTTTCCGCACCGATCTTTGGCGAAAATGGTGAGGTGATCGGCTGTATCACGGTTGCCGGCCCGCCTTACCGTATCCCACACGCCCGCATCCCTGCGCTGGCTGAGGCGGTGAAAGCTGCTGCGCGACGCATCACCGATCAAATGATCCGGCCGGATCTGACCCCCAAACGGCCCACGGACATCTCGGTTCTCAGCGAACAGGCCAGCGGCGAATGCAGCGCGCCGAAATGGTCCGAAGAACGGCAGGCCTTTCTGTGGATCGATCGTGACGAAAACCAGCTGTGGCAGTCCAAACTGGATGGCAGTTCGGAACAGCTGCACCAGTTTACCTCGCGGCCGCAAAGTCTGGTTGTGACCACGGCCGATCAGGTGATTGCACTTTGCGGTGACCGGTTGGTCAACCTGTCCAGCGGCAAGGAAAGCCTGATGGAAAGCCCTGTACAATGTGCCGTGCCGGGCACCGCCAATGACATCTGGGCGGTTACCGAACGCTATGGTGAAAAGCAGCTGATCAACCTGACGCTGGACGGCCACGCCAGTGATCATGCCGTGCTGCCACTGGGGCTGGGATCGATCACCTATTGCGCCGTGTCTGGATCGATCTATCTGGCCGTGCCTGATCGGGGTGAGATCCTGTCTTACAACCTGATCACCCGCCAATTGAAACAGATCTGCCAGTTTTCCAAAGCTTCTGGGCGTCCTGCAGCACTGGCAATTGACGCCAACTGGTCGCTTTGGGTGGCTTTTGAACAGGGCTGGGGCTTGAGCAAGCTGAGCCTCAACGGCCAGTTACTGGCGCGGTACACATTGCCGCTGCCGCACCCCACGGGCCTGTGTTTTGGCGGTCCGAACCGGGATCGGTTGATGGTGACCTCCAAACGGGACGGCCAGCCACAGGAGGTGCTGGATCATGCCCCGTTGGCGGGACACGCCCTTTTGTTACAGCTGGATTAAGCGTCGGGTCTCAGATCCACGTTGCAGATCACCGCTTCATGGTCCGACAAGGGTGTGCCTTCAGGGTCCAGGGCGGGCAATACGGCAACGGGCTCAGCCCTTAGGCCCCGGGTGGCAAACCAATCAAGCTTCATGCCCAGGGTGGGTTGCAGCGAAATCAGGCTGGCGCGAATGGTCGGCCCGTCGGGTGTGGCGGCCCAGCTATAGCCCTGTGCCTCTGCCAGCGCGAACAGCGGCTCCGCGCGCCAATCGTAATCGGGCGGGTTCTGGCAGCCGGTGTTCAGGTCGCCCCCGATGACCACCGGTAGATCGCCCGCAAAGGCCTGAACACGCTCCAACAGGTCAGCGAACTGCCTGCCGCGATAATCCCCTTTGGCGTTGCTTTCCAAATGAACGGAGGCCACACAGATCGGCCCGGCCTCGGTTGCCAGTTCAGCCGCAATCGCCATGCGGCCGCCCAGCCGGGGCTGGCCGGGATCACCGGCACTGTCTGGACCAATCTGGAACCAATGCCCCTCTTCATCCAGACGCATCAGCGCCAGACGCGTGAAGGGCACAGCCGACAGGATGGCATTGCCGTGAAACCCCAAAGCGTTGAAATCATCGCGGCAAAACTGCCGTTCGACCACGCCGCCCAGATCCATCTCCAAAAACTCTACACCATAGGCGTAGCGCATCCCCATGGCGGCCGCCATTTCGGCGGTGGTATTGGCCTGACCGGTGCGGGCCATGCCGTTGTCCACCTCGCTGAGCAGGACCACCTGTGGCACATACGGCGCCAAGGCCGCTGCACATCTGTCGGGGAACAACCCGCGTTCGACATTCCAGGCTGCGATGTTGAAGGAAGCAGGCAAAACCTGCGCGGCCGTTGATCCGCCAACCTCCAGCATTTGCATTGCTGGCACTGCGGCCAACAAATTGCGATGCGCCGCGCCTGTGCGATCGGCGGCGCGGATCTCTGCCAGCTGCGCCTCAGACACAGCTGGCAGTTTCTGTACCGTTTCGGTCACCTCATGGCTCACAAACGGCGGCCACTGTTGGCGTCGAAGACATGCGGTTCACCGGATTTGATCCGAAGCGCAATCTGGCCCTCGGCCACCTCTTGCTGTTTGGGCACCGAGACCGAGAAGTCCTGACCGCCCAGATCACCGTGCAACAACCGGTTGGCGCCCAGTTCCTCCACGATTTTCACCTCCATCTGCATGTCGCCATCTTCGGCAATCTCCAGATCTTCGGGGCGGATACCAACCAGCACATTGCCGCTGGCCCCTGCCGGCGCAGGGAAGGACAGCCCATCGGTCACCTCAGCCGTGCCTGCACCGTTGACCTTGGCTTTCAGCAGGTTCATCGGCGGGGCGCCCATGAAGCCCGCCACGAAGGTTGAGGCCGGGTTTTCATAGATCTCGGTCGGGGTGCCGATCTGTTCAATCACACCGCCGTTCAGAACGATGATGCGATCTGCCATGGTCATGGCTTCGACCTGATCGTGGGTTACATAGATCGCCGTGACACCAAGGCGGCGCTGCAGGGCGCGGATTTCGATCCGCATCTGGTTGCGCAGCTTGGCGTCGAGGTTGGAGAGCGGTTCATCAAACAGGAACAGATCCGGGTTCCGCACGATCGCGCGCCCCATTGCCACCCGCTGACGCTGACCACCGGACAGCTGACTGGGTCGGCGGTCCAGCAGCGCCGAAAGATCCAGCATCTCAGCAGCCTCAGCCACCTTACGCTCAATCTCCGCCTTGGAGACACCGCGGTTTTTCAGCCCGTAGCCCATATTCTTGGCCACGGTCATATGCGGATAAAGCGCGTAGTTCTGGAACACCATCGCAATGTTGCGATCCGCCGGATCAACGTCATTGACCACACGGTCGCCAATGCTCAGCGCCCCTTCACTGATGTCTTCCAGACCGGCGATCATCCGCAACAGGGTGGACTTGCCACAGCCCGAAGGGCCAACCAGTACCACAAACTCCCCGTCGGGGATGTCGAAGGAACTGGGTTTGACGGCCTCAAATCCGTTTGGGTAAACCTTCCGGATTCCGTCTAGCGTTACTTTTGCCATTGTACTTTCGTTCCTTATTTATCGGATTCCGTCAGGCCCTTAACGAACCAGCTCTGGAAGAAGATCACCACGAGGACCGGCGGCACGATCGCCACAAAGGCCAGTGCCAGCGCCTGCCCGTGTTCGGGGATCTGCGCATCGGTGTAAGAGATGACGATTTGTTTGATGCCACGCACCAGCGTGAAGAAGCTCTCTTCGGTGGTGATCAGGGTTGGCCACAGATATTGGTTCCAGCCAAACACAAACATGATGATGAACATCGCCGCAATCATGGTGCGCGACAGCGGCACCAGAATGTCGATGAAGAATTTCACCGGACCGGCCCCATCAATGCGCGAGGCTTCGACCAACTCTTCCGGCACTGAGCGGAAGAACTGCCGGAAGAAGAAGGTCGCCGTTGCCGAGGCAATCAGCGGCACGATCAACCCGGTGTAGGTGTTGGTCAAGCCAAGGCCCTGGATCACCTCATAGGAAGGCAGAATGCGCACCTCCAGCGGCAAGAGCAACGTGGTGAAAATGATCCAGAAGGCAAAGCTGGCAAAGCGCAGGCGGAAGTAGACAATCGCGTAAGCCGCCATCATTCCGATGATGATTTTGCCCACCGCAAAACCGATGCCCAGAATGAACGAGTTGGTCAGCATCCGCATCCCATCGACCGTGTCGGTGAAACCGCCCTTTTCAAACATCGCCTTTTGGAAATTGACGCCCAGCTGGTCGCCCATTTTCAGCTGCAGCCCTTCACGGTGAATGGTCACCGCATCATGGCTGGCCGTGGTGAAGGCCAGAAGAACCGGCAGGATCATGAAAAGCGAGCCAACGATCAGCACCAGATGGTCCAGCGCAACGTTCCACTTGAACCGGCGTTTCGGTGTGACAGTGGCCGCATTGGGTGTGGCTGTTGTGATATCAGTCATGTCAGCCCCCTCAAGTATAGTGGATCCGGCGTTCTACCAGCCGGAATTGGAAGATGGTCAGCGCCAGAACCAGCACCATCAGGATCACCGATTGCGCCGACGAACCGCCAAGGTCGTTGCCACGGAACCCGTCCACATAGACCTTGTAAACAAGGGTCATCGGGTTGTTGCCCGGCTCACCTTTCACCAGCGTGTCGACCACACCAAAGGTGTCAAACAGCGAATAAGTGATGTTGATGATCAGCAGGAAGAACCCGGTGGGCGCCAAGAGCGGGAAGGTCACATCCCAGAAGCGGCCCATGCCGGACCGGTTGTCGATCAGCGCAGCTTCGCGCACAGACCGTGGGATCGACTGCAGGCCGGACAGGAAGAAGATGAAGTTGACCGGAACCTGTTTCCAGACCGAGACAATCACCATCGCTGAGGCGGTATCAAAGTAGTTCACACCCAGCGTGAAATCCCAGCCCAGCGACTTGAAAAAGTTGCTGATTGGCCCGGTGGATTGGTCAAACATCATGATGCCGATGAAACCCGCAACCGGCGGCGCCACCGCATAGACCCACATCAGCAGCGTGCGATAGGTCTTGGCCCCGCGCAGGATGTTGTCGGCTTTGACTGCCAGCAGCAGTGATAAGGCCAGCGAAAAGAAAGTCACCAGTAGGGTGAAGATAACCGTGAACCAGGCAACCTTGCGATATTCAGAGGCACTCAGCAGATCGGTGTAGTTTTCCAGCCCCACAAAGGTAGAGCCGAAACCGAACGGGTCCTGCAAATAGAAGGAAGATTGGATCGCATAGCCCGCGGGCCAGTAGAAAAACACGGCAATGATGATGAGCTGCGGCACCAGAAGTAGGACCGGCAACCATCGATTGGTAAATCCTGCACGTTTCATCGCGTTCTCGATCTTGAATAGGGTTGGGCGGCCGCCAGATGGCAGCCGCCCCTTTATTGCTGTTTAGCGGCGATTAGCCTTGGGTTTTTGCGAAGCGTTCCAACAGTTTGTTGGCTTCTTCTTCAATCGCCTTGAACGCACTGTCCACGTCGGTTTCACCGGTCAGGATGCGGCCGTATTCACGGTTCATCACGTCACGGATCTGTACGTAGAAGCCCATGCGGTAGCCTTTGGTGTTGTCACCGGCGGGCAGGGTCAGCTGCTGGATGCCAACTTCGGCGGCAGGGAAACGCTCATAGTGACCATCTTTGCCAGCCATGTCGTAGGCAGCGTTGGTGATCGGAACATAACCGGTTTCTTTGTGCCAGAAGTACTGGGTCTCAGCCGAGGTCAGGAAGCGGAAGAATTCGGCGGTTGCCTTGTTTTCTTCGGCCGATTTGCCTGCCATCGCGAACAGCGCGGCGCCACCGATGAAGGTCTGGGTCGGCTCTTTGGTTACACCTTCCCAGTAGGGCAGCATGGTTGCCGAGAAGTCAAAGCCCAGGTCTTTGTTCAGCAGACCACCGAAGGAGCCCGAGGAGCCCAGCCACATGGCCACTTTGCCTTCTTCGAACGGCTTGGCGTTGTCACCCCAACCGGTGCCGAACCACTCAAACATGCCGTCTTTCTGCCACTCGGTCACAGCCGAGAAGTGCGCTTTGATGGCGTCGTTGTTGACCAGGATCTTGGTGTCTACACCGTCATAGCCGTTGTTGTTGGTGGCAAACGGCAGGTTGTGGCGCGACATGAAGTTTTCGGTGAAGATCCACGGCAGGTGCGACTGCGACAGCGGGGTGTAGCCTGCGCCTTTCAGGGCCGGTGCGGTAACCGACTGGAACTCTTCCCAGGTTTTCGGTGCGCTTACACCGGCTTTTTCCAGCGCGTCCATGTTGTAATACATGATCGGGGTGGACGAGTTGAACGGCATGCCGATCATCTTGCCATCGCTGTCGGCGTAGAAGTAACGCACACCGGCGATGTAGTCGTTGATGTCAAAGGCGATGCCATTGTCGGCCAGCAGATCCTGAACCGGGATGGTTGCACCCTTGGCGCCGATCACGGTGGCGGCGCCGGCGTCAAACACCTGCATGATGTTGGGCTGCTCACCCGCACGGAAGGCGGCGATACCTGCGGTCAGGGTCTCTTCGTAAGAGCCTTTGTAAACCGGGGTAATCTTATAGTCGGACTGGCTGGCGTTAAAGTCAGCTGCCATCTGGTTTACGGTTTCGCCCAGCTGGCCGCCCATGGCGTGCCACCAGGTGATTTCCGTCTCAGCAAAGGCCACACCTGCGGTCATGCTCAGCACGACGCTCAGCGACGCGGTTTTGTTGAAAGTCATTTGTTTTCTCCCAGTGTGGGGACCTTGCGGACCCCGATCTTGTTTCCCTGTGCGCACCCCACACCGCGTGGAATGATTTCAGTTACGCGGCGCTCCATAGGACGGGTTGCACACGACCCAAGGTCGTTCCTCCCGAAACATCCGAACTGCAAAAGACATAAAAAACAGAAGCCTACCGGCCCCGTCCGCCTTTTGCGAATCCGAGAACTCCCAAACGAGTCGCACTATAACTGCACACGTGTTCATCTACTGTCAAAACATAACTGCAATGTGACAACTGACAGACAATTTCACTAAATCGGATTTCTTTTGGGTTTCTTTACTTGTGACGAGGGCGTTAAACTCAACCTGAGGGAACGAACAATCGGTACAACAGTGAAACGGAACAAACGTGTGACCGCCACCGATGTGGCTGAGGCCGCGGGCGTCTCCCGGTCGGCCGTCTCACGGGCCTTTACGCCCAATGCCTATCTGGATGCGGAAAAACGCAGTCACATCATGTCGACCGCGCTGCGGCTCGGCTATCGGCCCAATGCCCTGGCGGCCAGTCTGCAAGGCAAGCGCAGCAATCTGGTGGCCGTCGCAGCCGGCGGCATGAACAACCTCTATAATGCGGAGTTCACCGCGATGTTGGTGGCCCGTCTGAACGCCGCAGGAAAATGGCCGATTGTGATCGGCGGCTCCGAGGCGGTTTTGGAAGAGGCGATTCTGCCAGTGCTGAGCTATCCGCTGGATGCGCTGATTGTCCGCGGCTCCTCGCTGTCGAAACAGGTTTTTGAAGATTGTGCCAAGCTGAACATCCCGCTGATCTTCTCGGGCCGTATTATCGAAGCCCCCTTTGCCGACTGTGTCTCCTGCCGCAACGCCGATGGCACCGCGCAGGCCACCCGCCAGCTGATCGCCAAAGGTCGGCGCCATTTCGGCTTTATCGGCGGGCCTGAGGGACTGTCATCCTCCAACGACCGATTGACGGGCATTCGGCAAGCCCTGTCTGAGGCCGGGTTGGAACTGACCGCGCTGGCGCAGTCAGATTATACCTACGAAGGCGGCCGCGGGGTTGCGGGGAAGCTGCTGAGCGATCACCACATTGACGCACTGCTTTGTGCAAATGATGCCACTGCGCTTGGGGCGCTTTCGGTCGCGCGCTACGGGCTGCATCGGCAGGTACCACAGGATCTGTCGATCGTTGGGTTTGATGACATCGCTCAGGCCAGTTGGCCGGAATATGACCTGACCACCCTGCGCAACCCGTTGGATCAAACCATCGAAGAGATTCTGCGCCTGCTGCAGGAACGTCTGACGGATCCCGGCAAGCCAAATGAACAGGTCTATATCGATCCGCAGCTGGTCCAACGCGGCACAGGCTGACTGTATCTCGTTGCTTTAAAACACAAAAAACGCCCCAAACACACAGTGATAATGGGCGCATATTTCGTTAGATATTTTGGGGAATATGGTACCGCCTCCCCGGCTCGAACGGGGGACCTCTGGATCCACAATCCAGCGCTCTAACCAACTGAGCTAAGGCGGCACTGAGGGGCGATTTACAGACACCCACGGGGGATTGCAAGCCCGTTCAAGCGATATTTCTACGCTTTCTTGGCGGCTTTTTTAACGACGCAATGGAAGCGCTTAAAAACAAGGGCCCCGCCTATGTGTCCCCCTGCCCGGTTCCCATTCTTACCCGGTTTCAGCCCAAACGCATCGCCGGATCGATGTCAGGGCACGGGGCAATCTTGCCAAAGTCAGCGCAAACCGCTAGCTGAACTTAACCGAAAAGGAGAGCCGATCATGGGCATCAATACCGAACGCGACATCGAAGCCAACCTGCAAATTGGACCGACCGACCACGGTATGGTGCGCCTGTTCATCGACGCCGGTGAGCTGGAGATCCCAATGGATTTCGATCCCGAAGAAGCTGAAGAAATCGCCGAAGAAATCCGCGCCGCCGCCCAAGCTGCACGCGCGGTCAAGTAAGCCGATGCCTTACACACGCGGATCGCGGTAGCTTTGCAGCCGCCGCGCCGCGTCGCTGGCAAATTTATGTGTCAGCTTCTTGCGCCGGGCCGCGGCCAGTTTGTCCTCAGGCCCCATGCGAATGATTTCCCCGCCATAGGCATCTGCGATCATCAGTCCGGTGCCACCCGGCAATAGTTCGGTGGGAAACTCGGCATCGACCGCCCAGAAATAGCGGTCACAATAGTCCAGGTAGCCCTGCCACTTATTGTCAGACTGAAAATCGGCGCGGCTGGATTTGCATTCAAAGACCCAGATCTCACCTTTGGGCCCCAGCCCCATCACGTCAACGCGCAGGCCCCGGGCTGGCACGAACTCTTCGACCGAAACAAAACCATAGCTTATCAGCGCCCGGCTTACGCCGCGCGCCAGCAGCTGGCCAGGTTGCATTTGCAACAGCTGTTCAGATGGAATCGCGTCATCATCATGCATGGCACAATCATGAACATATCGTGAACAAATGCAAGCCTTGGCCGCGAGGTCGCAGAATTTCGGATCAGCGGGTGGCGATCACCTGCGCCGCGGCCTCCAGCGCGCCGGTGCCATGCGGGATCCCTTCAGCCTTAAACGCCATATCAATCGCGCCAAGCGCCCCCATGACCATCTGGGGGTTCACATGCCCCATATGGCCGATGCGGAAGAAGCCTTCGCCTTTGGGGTCATCCTTTTCAAACATGCCCAGCCCAATGCCAAGGGTCACGCCGGCGTTCTGTTCCGTCCAGGCCCGCAGTCTCGGCCCGTAAGGCAGCCCGATCCGCAGCGAGGTCACGGCGCGGGAACGATGGGCGGGATCTGCCACGTTGATCGTCAGCGGCCCATCCTGCCCCCAGGTATCACAGGCAGCCCAGATAGCGCGGGCCAGAACATCATGGCGGCGCCAGACGTTTTCCATGCCTTCTTCCTTCAGCATATCCAGCGCAACACGAAGACCGTAAAGATGATGCGTCGGGGCAGTGCCGCCAAAGTATTGATAAAGGTAATCGGGGTTGGCCCGCGGCTCCCAGTCCCAATAGCGCGAAACCCGCGCCATTGCTTTGCGCGCCTCTGCGGCCTTGTCACTGAAATAGACAAAACCCAGCCCCGGCGGCGTCATCAACCCCTTCTGGCTGGCCGCCACCATGACATCGACGCCCCAGGCGTCCATCTCAAACCGGTCACACCCCAGCGAGGCAATGCAATCCGCCATCAACAATGCCGGGTGGCCCGCCGCGTTCATCGCAGCACGCAAGGCGGGGATATCATTCAGCACACCGCTGGAGGTATCAACATGGGTGGCCAGTACCGCTTTGATCTTATGGTCGGTGTCTTCGCGCAGCACTTTTTCCAGACGGTCTGCATCAAAGGGCGACTTGCGGCCAAAATCGACCACCTTGGTCTTGATACCCAGATCGCGTGCCATTTCCGCCCAGCCATGGCCAAACCGCCCCGTCGCCGCCACCAAAACCGTGCCTCCCTCGTTCAGCACATTGGCCAGCGCCGCCTCCCAGGCGCCGTGACCATTGGCGATGTAGATCGCGACGTGATGTTTTGTGCCTGCCACCAAACGCAGATCGGGGATCAGGCTTTCGGTGACTTCAACCAGCTCACCCTCATAGATATTGGGCGCGGAACGGTGCATTGCACGCAACACCGCCTCTGGCATTACCGAGGGACCGGGGATGGCGAGGTATTGCTGTCCGTTCTTCAGTGTCATGCTGGTCTCCTGTCTTGCTGCGAGTGACCCTAACTCCGCAAAACGCGGGGTCAATTGCGCTAACATCAATTCTCTTGATGGGGGTGTTTTTGCTTTGTGATATGCGCGGCTTTGCCACTACTATGGGCGCTGCTCCGCCGGGCGCGCTTGCCACAGGTCAGGCGGTACACTAAGAGTCCCGCTCGAACTGCAAGGACAGGACAATATGAATATCTTCAAGAAGTTCAAAGACTATGAAAAGGGCAATACGATGCCCGATCCTTTGGACCTGTCCAACCCAGAGCACCGCAAACAGGCGCTGCGCCACTTCGACTGGGCCGACCACGGTATTCTGCGCCGGGTGTGGACTAATTTCTATGAAATTGCCCCCGGCGCCTATCGCTCCAACCACCCCAATGAAGAGCAGTTCAAGAAATACGCCGAAATGGGGATCAAATCGGTGATCAACCTGCGCGGCGTTTCAAAGCGGCCACACTTCCATCTGGAAAAGAAGATCACCGAGGAGCTGGGCCTCGCCCGGTATGACATCACCCTGCACGCAAGATCGGCCCCACCGCGTGAGAGCATTTTGGAACTGCTGGAGACGTTCAACAACATCGAACGCCCGTTCCTGCTGCATTGTAAATCCGGTGCGGACCGCGCCGGGCTGGCCAGCGTGCTGTACCTGCTGCTGATCGAAAAAGCACCGATCGCCGAAGCCCGCAAAATGCTGTCGCTTCGGTTCCTGCATATCAAGTGGTCCAACACCGGTGTGCTGGACTATTTTCTGGATGTCTATGAGGCGCGCCAGAAAGAAACCGGGATTTCCTTCGAGGACTGGGTGCGCAGCGAATATGACGCCGACGCCCTCAACAACGCTTATTTTTCCGGATCGAAGTCCGCAAAATGACCGACAAGACCGACCTGCCCCAGACCGGCGACACCAAGCAGCCCGTCGAAGACGTCAAAAGCACCGTACTGCTGAAGTGGCTCTGGACCCGATACCTGCACCAGTACACCGGCTGGATGATCGGAGCGATTGTGTTGATGTCGATCGAAGGCTCAATGCTGGGCGCGATGAGCTGGATGATGCGCCCCATGTTCGACGACGTGTTTGTTGACGGTGGCTCTGGCGCAATCTGGTGGGTCGGCGGCGCCTTTCTGACCATTTTCCTGCTGCGCGCTTTGACTTCTATCGGTCAGAAAGCCCTGCTGGCCTATATTTCTCAACGCTCCGCAGCCAACCTGAGGGTTGATATGCTGAACCACCTGATGCGTCAGGACGGCAGTTTTCACCAGACCCACCCGCCGGGTTTCCTGATCCAGCGTGTGCAAGGTGACGTAGAAGCCATCAACCAGGTTTGGGGCGTGGTCATCACGGGTGCCGGGCGCGACGTGATTTCGCTGTTCATTCTCATGATGGTGGCGCTGACCACCGATTGGCAGTGGACTCTGATTGCCTGTGTGGGCATCCCTCTTTTGGTGCTGCCAAGCCAGATGGTGCAGACCTTTGTACGCCGCCGTTCACGGCAGGCGCGTGACCTGTCGGCCAAGCTGGCAACCCGGTTGGATGAAGTTTTCCACGGTATGGTTCCGGTGAAACTGAACCGGCTGGAAAGCTACCAATCCGACCGCTACAGCCACCTGACTGATGATCTGGTCACCACGCAGGTGCGGGCCCGTATTGGCGAAGCGGCAATCCCGGGGCTGATCGATATCATGGCCGGTGTTGGTTTTCTTGGGGTGCTGGTCTTCGGCGGTTCTGAAATCATTGCAGGTGAAAAAACCATAGGTCAGTTCATGACCTTTTTCACCGCCATTGGCTTTGCCTTTGAACCGCTGCGTCGCTTGGGCGGGATCACCGCCACATGGCAGAACGCTGCCGCCGCGATTGAGCGCATCAAAGAGCTGATGGACACGGAACCGACGCTGACCTCGCCGGCCAAGCCGGTGCAAGCGCCTAGCGGGATGCCTGACGTGCAGCTGCGTGATGTGCGTCTGTCCTATGGCGAAACCGAGGTTCTGCGTGGCACCACATTGACGGCACCTGCCGGCAAAACCACCGCTCTGGTTGGGGCCTCGGGTGCTGGGAAATCGACCATCTTCAACCTGCTGACCCGGCTGGTTGATCCAAGTTCCGGTGACGTGCTGATTGGTGGCGTCAAGGCGGATCAGATGGCCCTGCCCGCGCTGCGCAACCTCTTCAGCGTGGTCACCCAGGACGCCGCGCTGTTTGACGAAACACTGCGCGAAAACATCCTGTTGGGTCGGACCGATGTCAGTGACGCACAGTTGAAGGCCGCATTGGACGCCGCCCATGTCAGCGACTTCCTGCAGAAATTGCCGCAAGGGCTGGACACGCCTGTAGGGCCCCGTGGATCAGCGCTCTCAGGTGGGCAACGCCAACGTGTGGCCATCGCCCGCGCGCTGCTGCGCAACAGCCCTGTTCTGCTGCTGGATGAGGCCACCAGCGCGCTGGATGCCCATTCGGAAAAGGTTGTTCAGGAAGCGCTGGACAAGCTGGCCGCCAGCCGGACCACGCTGGTCATTGCCCACCGGCTGTCAACCGTGCGCAATGCGGACAAGATCGTTGTGATGGACCGCGGTCAGGTGGTGGATCAGGGCACCCATGATGAGCTGCTGGCGCGCGGTGGCATCTATGCCCAGCTGCATCAGCTGCAGTTCAAGACCGACGGCCCGACCGCCGATACGATTGCGCTAGAACGTGCGGGTCGGCGCCGCAAAGATAGCGCAGCAGGCACCACAGGTTCCGACGCCCCCGGCGCAACCAACCTTCTTGGACGTATTTCGCGCCGCTTGTTCGGACGCTAAGGGGAAGGGCCCGCAGCCGCCCCCTAAGGGCGCGGGCCATCGCCACATCCTCCATCAAGGGCTGATCGGCAAACCCACCCACTTGATCATACAAGGCGCGGGGAATCAGAAGCGCCTGATCGCCATAGGGCAGATCAAACCACTTAGCCCTGAGGTTGGCCCACCCCGCGACCCAACGCGCGCCCAGCCCCGTCTCAAGGAACGTCAGGCGGAAATAGGCGGCAGTATCAGGATGAGCCTCGATATGGTCCAAAACCGCATCCGCCCAGCCCGCAGGCAGTTCGGTATCCGCATGTAGAAACAGCACCCAGTCCCCCGCGGCCGCAGCAGCGCCACGGCGCAACTGCCCTCCGCGGGATGGCGCGCCAGTCACAACCATCGCGCCAACCTCTTCAGCGATCTGAACCGTGGTGTCCGTTGAGCCAGCATCAGAAATGATCAATTCACGGATCACACCAGCCTGCAGCCCCTCCATCAGCGGGGGTAGGCAGACCGCCAGGGCCCCGCCGGCATTCAGTGTCGGGATCACTACCGAGAGAGCTGCGCGCATCTTCACCTCATTCTGATGCCTCTGTGGCATCTGCCCCTGTTGCCTGTGCTGGCAAAGCCTATATTACAGAACCACGCGCAACGGGAGCATAGACGTGACAGACCGCACCATTTTCCGCCTGACAGGCGATGACGCCCGGGACTTCCTGCAAGGGCTGGTGACCAATGACGTGAAGAAGCTGGATCAAGGGCTTGTCTATGCCGCGCTATTGACGCCGCAGGGCAAGTACATGGCCGATTTCTTTCTGGTGCCCGAGGGCGCGAACATTCTGATCGATGTGTCCAGCGATTTGGCCGCGATGCTGTTTCAACGCCTGTCCAT
This sequence comes from Thalassovita sp., assembly GCF_963691685.1. GTDB lineage: Bacteria > Pseudomonadota > Alphaproteobacteria > Rhodobacterales > Rhodobacteraceae > Thalassobius. The sequence continues at coordinate 1,415,885 of NZ_OY829290.1, read as the reverse complement.
GTACAAGCTGCGCGCGCAGGTGACCCTGGAAGAAACCGACCTCACCGTGAAACGCGGCACCGGCGATCTGCCGGACGGCGCTTTGCCGGATCCGCGTCACCCCGATATGGGCTGGCGTCTGTACGGTAATGAGGGCGGCGATGACGGCAGCGATTGGACGGCGCTGCGGGTGGCCCATCTGGTGCCGGAAACCGGGGTTGAGCTGACGCCGGACACCTTCATTCTGGAAGCAGGATTTGAACGGCTGAACGGGGTGGATTTCCGCAAAGGCTGCTATGTCGGACAGGAGGTCACCGCGCGGATGAAACATAAAACCGAGCTGCGCAAAGGTCTGGCGCGGGTCTCCGTTGAGGGTGAGGCCACCACGGGTGACAAGATCCTGAACGGTGTTAAAGAGGCTGGTGAGTTGCTGAGCCGCGCCGGGGATGAGGCTATTGCTTACCTGAGGTTTGACCGGGCCAAAGACGATATGCAGGCCGGCGACGCGGTGGTTCGGCGGCTCTAAGTCAAGACAGACTGGGCGGTCCCGCCGGGGCCGCTCCAAGGCCCCTTTTCCAAACACCAGGCTTGAAATCCCCTCCCCCCATGGCCATGTTGCACCTCAGACGCTGAGCCGTCAGACCTGTTTGGAGATTAAGACAATGGATCACGCACGCGCCGACTGAACCCTTTTTTCGGTTTTTCCTGCGAGCTGCACCATGTCTACATTCTCCGTCGCCGACCTCAGCTGGCATACGCCTGATGGCGATCCCCTTTTCACCAGTCTTACCCTGTCATTTGGCCGCCAACGCACTGGTCTTGTCGGGCGCAATGGTACGGGCAAGACGACGCTGCTACGCCTTTTGGCGGGCACGTTGACGCCTGATGCGGGCGCCATCCGACGGCCGCCCTCAATCGGGGTTTTGCACCAAAATCCAAATATCATCCCGGAATTGGATCCAGCGGCTACAATTGCCGATCTGTTTGGGGTCGCAGACCAATTGACCCTGTTGGAGCGGGCAGACCGCGGCGTGGCGACTGCGGAAGACCTCGCGATTGCAGACTGGACGCTGGAGGCGCGATTGCTTGCCGCGCTGCATCGGCTGGGCCTGCACCATGCGCCCGAAACGCCGCTGACCGCGCTGTCCGGCGGGCAGCGCACCCGGGCCAACCTCGCCGCGCTGATGTTTGCAGATCACGATGCGCTGCTGCTGGATGAGCCGACCAACCACCTTGACCAGGAGGGTCGCCAATATGTGGTGCAGGCCCTGCGTGATTGGCAGGGCTGCGCGGTGGTGGCCAGCCATGATCGGGCTCTCCTGGTGGAGATGGACGCCATTTTTGAACTCACCAGCCTTGGCGCCGAGAGCTACGGCGGCAACTACAGTTTTTATCGCAGCGCCAAGGACGCCGCCTTGCGGGCCGCCCAACAAGATCTGCAGCAGGCCGAACACCGTGTGCGGGACGTGCAGACAGAGGCGCAGCGCGCCACCGAGCGTAAGTCCCGGACCGACCGACAGGGCAAGCAGCTGCGGATCTCGGGCAGTCAATCAAAGCTGGTGCTGGATGCCGCCAAGGAACGCAGCGAAGGCTCCGCCTCCTCAGCAGCCCGGCTGCGCGCGCGTCAAGCGGCGGCGGCCACCGCCGATCTGCAGGCCGCGAAAGAGGCGATCGAAGTGCTGGAGCCGCTGAAGATGGAAATCCCCACCTGTGACCTGCCGCCCAGCCGCGAGGTTTTGCGCATTGAGGGCTTACAGTTTGGCTATCGATCCAGCCATCCGCTGTTTTCCAACCTGTCCTTTGCCCTGCATGGCCCCGCGCGGGTGGCGATTGAGGGGGCAAATGGCGCGGGCAAGTCCACGCTGCTGGCCTGCATTGAAGGTCGGCTCAAGCCGCAGAAAGGCTTGGTCAGTCTGTCCGTGCCGCACGCCCTGATCGATCAGGATCTCAGTCTGCTGCGCCCAGACGAAACCGTGGTTGAGGCCATAGCCCGGCTGGACCCGGACGCAACGGATAACCACCGACGTTCGGTGCTTGCCCGGTTTCTGTTTCGCGGCAGCGATGCGGAGCGCCGCATTGGAACGCTCAGCGGCGGGCAACGCATGCGTGCCGCGCTGGCCTGCACCTTGGGGCACAGCCAACCACGTCAGCTGCTGATCCTGGATGAGCCGAGCAACCACTTGGATATTGAGGCGGTGGAAACCCTTGAGGCGGCGCTGAACGGCTATGACGGCGCGCTGCTGGTGGTCAGTCACGATCCGGAGTTCTTGCATCGGATCGGGATCGATCGCCGGATCACGATCTGAAGCGTGCATCGTAAGGATCGCCAGAAACAAGAAAGGCCGCCCTGATCCGAGCGGCCTTTCAAAATCACCAAGCAGCGGCTTAGGCGCGCTCGGAATATTCCATGGTTTCGGTGTTGACCACGATCATCTCATCCTGGGCCACAAACGGCGGCACCATGACGCGCACACCATTGTCCAGCACTGCAGGTTTGAACGAGTTCGCTGCGGTCTGACCTTTGACAACCGGCTCGGTCTCAACGATCTGGCAGGTGACTTTCTGCGGCAGGGTCACGTTCAGTGCCTCAACGTCATAGTATTCGATCACAACGGTCATACCGTCCTGCAGGAAGGGGCGGCGTTCGCCCAGCAGGTCGGCAGGCAGTTCGATCTGCTCAAAGGTTTCGGTGTCCATGAACACCAGCATACCGTCGCTTTCGTACAGGAACTGCTGGTCTTTCTGCTCCAGGCGCACACGCTCTACCTTGTCGGCCGAGCGGAAGCGCTCATTCAGCTTGGAGCCATTGCGCAGGTTTTTCATTTCCACCTGAGCAAAAGCGCCGCCTTTACCGGGCTTTACATGTTCCAGTTTCACAGCGACCCACAGGCCACCGTCATGTTCCAGCACGTTGCCGGGGCGGATCTCGTTCCCGTTGATTTTAGGCATGTAACAAAACCACGTCGTAAGGTTGATCGGAATTTGACAGCACCTATATCTTGCGGGCAGCCCCAAAGCAAGAAGACCGACCACGGGGTGGCAAAATCGGAAGCCATGCACTGAGCGCATGGAAGCCATGCAATACAGGCCTACCCGAATCGTCACAAATCGGTCATAAGGCCCCTCACGCCAGAAACACAAGAGCAATAATAAAGGACGAATCTATGCAAGAATTCGTTGACGGCACCGCCTTTAACAACGAGCAAGGCAACCGTGCACGCAAACTGTTTGCAGCCGTTGTTTTGGCTGCGCTCGACGATGCCATTTCTGATGACAAGAAATATGGCAACGGCCCTGAACAGATCGCTCGCTGGGCGCGTTCGCGCGACGGCCGCGAAGTTCTGTCCTGTGCCGGCATCGACCCCAACGAACGTGTTGTTCAGGGGCTGATGGAGTTTGTAGGCAAAGGTGTACGTACCTCCGTCGCGCTGTCGCGCGAGGAAAGCGAGCGTCGCAACGCCGCACAGCAGGCCGAAGCCGCCTGATCCAACTGCTGCCGCAGTTGCAGACACACTCACGTCTGTCAGAAAAAACCTGTCTTCCTGGGGGAAGGCAGGTTTTCTCATTTCTGGGTGTCGGTTCTGGGGCGGGTTGAGCGTGAGACTGAGCCTGCGACGCAGAATGCTGCAGGCGCGCCGTATTTGCCCTCCCCCCGCTGCGGGGCAGTTGCTATAGCAAAGGAAAGGCAGGAGAACGGTAGATGGCACGGGCAATCATGATCCAGGGCGCAGGGTCCAACGTGGGGAAATCCATGGTGGTGGCCGGGATCACCCGGGCGCTGGTCAATCGTGGCCTGACCGTGCGGCCCTTCAAGCCCCAGAACATGTCCAACAATGCCGCCGTCACCGAAGATGGCGGTGAAATCGGCCGGGCGCAGGCGCTGCAGGCGCTGGCCGCCAAGGTTCCGGCCCATACCGACATGAACCCGATCCTGCTGAAGCCGGAAACCGATACCGGCGCACAGGTTATTGTGCAGGGCAAACGTTTTGCCACCCTGCGGGCGCGGGACTACGCCAAAGCCAAGCCCGAGCTATTGGGCCCTGCCCTTGAAAGCTTCCACCGGTTGTGTGCTGAGGCCGATATCGTCGTGATCGAAGGCGCCGGCAGCCCTGCCGAGGTGAACCTGCGCAAAGGGGACATCGCCAATATGGGCTTTGCCGAGGCTGCGGGCGTTCCGGTGGTTCTGCTGGGCGATATCGACCGGGGCGGCGTCATCGCCCAGCTGGTCGGCACGCAGGTGATCCTGCCCAAAGAAGATGCCGAACGGATCAAAGCCTTTGCCGTGAACAAATTTCGCGGTGACGTCAGCCTGTTTGCCGACGGGGCGCAGGCGATTGTGGATCAGACCGGTTGGACCGATCTGGGCACCCTGCCCTGGTTTGCCGATGCCTGGCGCCTGCCAGCTGAGGATGTGATGGACATCTCCTCCAAATCCGGCGGCAGCTTGAAGATTGCGGTGCCGCGTCTGGGGCGGATTGCCAACTTTGATGATCTGGACCCACTGTCGGCGGAACCTGATGTCAGCGTTGAGATTATCGAGGCCGGTCGCCCGCTGCCCGGCGATGCGGATCTGGTGCTGATCCCGGGATCAAAATCCACCATCGCCGATCTGGCCCATTTCCGCGCCCAGGGCTGGGACATTGATCTGCAGGCCCATGTGCGCCGCGGTGGTCACGTGTTGGGGATCTGCGGTGGCTATCAGATGCTGGGCCGCGAAATCTCGGACCCCGATGGCATCGAAGGCGCGCCGAGCACGGCTCCCGGGCTGGGGCTACTGGATGTGACCACAGTTATGAAACCGCAAAAACGCGTCGCACTGAGCCATGCCAGCTACCGTGCGACGGGCGATGCTGTGTCGGGCTATGAAATCCACCTTGGCGTCACAGATGGACCGGATTGCGAAAGGGCCTGGCTGGATCTGGATGGTCGGCCCGAAGGGGCTGCCTCAGCCGATGGCAAGGTCCGCGGCTGTTACCTGCACGGGCTGTTCAGCGCGGATGCCTTCCGCGCGCAGTACCTGGGAGAATTGGGCGCCACGGCCCAGATCGCCTATGATGAAGGGCTGGAACAAGTGCTGGATCAACTGGCCGATCATATTGAGGCCCATATGGACCTCAAAACCCTGTTGGAGATTGCGGCAGAGCCGAAAGCGCAGGCTAGGGTCAGCTGAGATCCCGCGCGGTGAGCGCGCGCTGGATTTCCCGGCGCACCAGTTTGCGCACGTTGCGGGTGATCCGTTCCCCAAGCGAGCCCTGCAATTCCTGACGGACGATATCAGCCACCAGTTCGCGCAGCATTTCCTCATCCAGAATGCCATCCTGCAGGCCGAGGCCAGCCAGATCCTCAAGCGCGGCGGAGGCATCCTCTTCTACATTGTCGTAGGCCTGCGTGGTGTAAGGGTCGACTGCGTCGTAGCTCTCTTCCACCGGGGTTTCGACGGCCACTGCAGGCTCATCAAGTGCAGCGGCCTCGTCCAGATGTTCAGCCGCCTCAAAGCCCTCATCGGCGACATCATCAGCAGCGTCGAGTTCTTCTTCGGCCTCGTCGACCACCTCTTCGACTTCATCCGCTTCGACCACATCATGGTGCAGGGCGGTGATTTCTGCAGAAGTTTCCAGCGGCTCCACACCTTCCCAGAACGGGGCTTCTTCGGCTTCGGCGCCCCCAACAGATTCCTGCGGCGTGTGATCCAGCCACTCCATGCTCATCGGGGCGGCGCCAAAGGCATCCTCATCATTGCCGTCCGGTTCCCACTGATCGTCGGAAACAGAAACCGCGGCTTCCAGATCGGCAAAACGATCCTCAAGGCGCACTTCCGGTGCGGCAGGCTCATCCACCTCAGCAACCTCGGCCAGATCTTTCTGCGGCTCGTCGGGATCCGACACCGCATATTCCGCCCCCAGCTGCATGGTCGGCAGCGGCGTTGGCTCTGCTTCAACCACCTGCTCTGGCGCGTCATCCGTAACGGGTTCAACGGGCTTGGCTTCACCGGGCTGTTTGCGGCCGAAACTGGTGCGCGCGGGCTCTTCTTCGGGGAAACGCTGTGGGGCGTCTTCCGTCGTTGCGACACGCAACGCCGGGGTCAGAACCAGTTTGTCCGCCTTAGCCTCGACCGCTGCATCACGGCGCGATTCGTCGCCATGTTCATCGGACACAAGGCGGCGGATTGAGGCCAAAACGTCCTCAATTTCAACATTGGTTACGGGATCTGACATTTACACTTCCACTCTTGCCTCTGGCTAAGTGTAGCCAAAGGCAGAGATTCTCACAACCGACCGGTCAATTTTTACTCTTTTCCGATCCGGCGCAGCATTTTGTCCAGCTGACGCCCCTGAGCGCTGACCGCGGCGGGGGCTTTGTTCACCTGCTTGTAGTACTCAGCCGGATCATAACGCGGCACGTTCAGGCGCAGATTGTCAGCGGTAAGCAGCCCCATGTTCGCCAGCAACGAATAGGAGGCCAGGTATTCATTTGCCACCGAAGTGATCAGGTTGGCCTTGGCGTTCAAGAGTTCCTGTTCCGCGTTCAGCACGTCCAGCGTGGTGCGCGCGCCCAGAGAGGCCTCTTCACGGACACCGTCAAAGGCGACCTGCGCGAAACGCACCTGACGATCGCCCGCCTCACGTGCGGCGCGGGCCACCTGCAGGTTGGCAAAGGCGGTGCCAGCATCCTGCGCCACCGAAATGGTCGTCAGGTGCAATGCCGAGCGGGCCGCATCCCGGCGCTGAATGGCCTGACGCACGACCGAGGCCAGACGGCCACCCGCGTAGATCGGGCCGGAGGCCTGAACACCGATGGAGCCTGCGCGGCTGTAGTCGCTGGAATCGAAGTTTTCGGTCAGACCGTAGCTACCGGTGAGGTTCACGGTGGGCTTCAACGAAGCCTCAGCAACCGCAACGCCCAGATCTGCGGCGGCCACCTCATGTTTGGCGCGCAGAACATCAGGGTGATTGCGCTGCGCAATCGCTTTGGCTTCACCGGCGTTCTTGGCTGAAATCGGGGCGCGGGTCGGGCTGGCCAGGTTGCCGGCTTTGCGGCCTACGGCTGCCAGGAAATACTCCTGCGCGGCAACCAGATCGCCCTGTGCCTGCGCCAGCGACGCACGGGCCTGTGCCAAGCGGGCCTCAGCCTGGGCGACGTCGGTGCGAGTCACTTCACCCACATCAAACCGGTCCTTGGCCGCGCGCAGTTCTTCGGTGATCACACGCACGTTGTTTTGACGCAGCGCCAGCGTTTCCGCCCCGGTGCGCACACGGGTGTAGGCATCCACCGCCTGCAGCAGCACGTTCTGTTCGACCGACACCAACGCCTGACGGGTTGCCAGCACCGATTCCTTTGCAATATCGATCTGCCCTTTGCTGGACCCGAAATCATAAAGCATCAGCGACGCAGACAGCCTCAATGTCGTCGCAGAGTTATTGAAACCCGCCGCCACATTGCCGGTCTGTGCAGATTGCTGCGTGCCGAACTGGCGGGTCACATCCCACGCCCAGCTGAGCACCGGGCGCAAGGCGGCGACGGCCTGTGCCACATCTTCATCAGCCGCGCGCAGCACGGCGCGGTTCTGTTCCAAAAGGCCTGAATTCTTATAGGCATCCGACAGGGCACCGGCCAATGTATCCGCCGTAGCCACCCCGGCCACCGTTCCACCAAGGGCCGTTGTCACCGTCAATACCGCGACCTGGGCCGCCTGTTTGGATTTGATCCACGCGCGTTTCATGTCCTGCTCCCTCCAAGGCCCCGTCCGGCCTGAAATTATGATACGCCCGCCGATGTGTACTCCGTCGGGACGTTTGCCTTATGTCCTCACAATGTGAAGGCCTGGTGGCGTTCAAAGCCGGGCAGCACGGGCGCCCCTGCATTGAAAGCAAACCGCCACGACATCACACCGTCAATCTTATATCCGATTTTAACTGTGCCCAGCGCACCTTCGACCAGCAGCGCGGCAATCCGGCCACCCTCTTTTACCTGATCGATGATCGCCTCGGGCAGATGTTCGGCAGCACCCTGCAGCACAACCACATCATAGGGCCCGTGTTTTGCCGCCCCTTCTGCCAGCGCACCAACATGCACCGCAACATTGTCAGCACCTGCACGTGACAGGGCAGCCTGCGCCTCATCAGCGCGGGCTTCGTCATCTTCGACGGCGACGACAGCTTCGGCCATACGGGCCATCACAGCCGAGGAATAGCCCAGCCCACAGCCCAGATCGAGCACCAGCTCATCCGCCTGAATGTCCAGCGCGTCCAGCATCTTGGCCAGGGTGCGCGGTTCCAGCACCACCCGAGAGCCGCCCAGATCGACGTTTTCCTCAACATAGGCGGACTCAATCTTGTCGGCAGGAACAAAATCTTCACGCGGCACAGAAAGCATCGCTTGGATGATCGGGAATTTGGTCACATCTGACGGGCGGATCTGTGTGTCCACCATCATGGTGCGGCGCGCGGTAAAGTCTGTCATTTACTAAACTCTTTCGTTCAGATTGGTGATCTATAGTGTGTCACATCACCATTCAAGCGGCAACGCATAACAATCGGCGAAAACCAGCTAGACACTTAAAAATGAAGCCCTTGAAGAAGAAGGGCGACCCGCATGGGCCGCCCCTTATTTTTCAGGTGTTGCCTTGGGGTGACATCACAACAGGGCCTGCCAAGGGGCCTGCTGGAAATGATAGGCCTCACCCGCGCGCTGCACCCGGCCCAATCCGGGGAAGTCCAGATGCATGCCCGCCACCAGCAGATTGTCCGCTGCAGCCCGGTCCAGAAACCGCTTGCGGCTCTCAACCGTCAGCGCCGGATCACCGTCAAACACCACCGTCCATTCAGGATGGGCCATCTGCAGCGTGGTCATGTGGATCAGATCGCCCCAGATCAACAGGCTGTCATCGCCTGAGTTCAGCTGGAACCCGGCATGGCCCGGCGTGTGGCCCGGCATCGGCACCGATAGGATCCCGTTTGAAACCTCTTCTTCCCCGGTGAAGAACCGCATGCGATCCGCGTAAGGCGCAACTGAGTTCCGCGCGATATGGAAGAAACCGCGATTTTCCTCAGGCACCGAGGCAAAAACAGCCTCATCATGCCAGAAATCCCATTCGGACTGCGCCACAACCAGTTCCGCATTGGGGAACATGGCCGCACCACTGCCATCCACAACGCCTGCCACATGATCCAAATGCAGGTGGGTCAGCAGCACCTCATCAATCTCAGCCGGCGTCACGCCCAGCGCGGCCAGTGCCGGCAGCAGCCCGCCGCCGCCCGGGCCCATCGTCGCCGCCGCACCGGCATCTATCAGGGTTTTGCGCCCGTTCATCTCAACCAGATAGCCGTTGACCGGGATCTGCAGCCCCTGGAACCCTTTGGGATAGCCCGCCGCCATCAGCGTTTGATCAGCCCGCGCTGGATCCATGCCAACCACCAACTCGGGGGCAATCGCGATATGGCCATCCAGCAGCGCCGTCACCTTGGCCTCCCCCAGCCGAAACCGGTAGATCCCCGCTGGCTGCCCCGCAGCCCCTGAGGTGGCCAAAGCCGCCCGCGGCATGCCAAGGGACGCGACCCCAGCCGTCGCCCCCACCAACATCTGCATCACTGTTCTGCGTGAAAAAGTCATAAGCAACTCCTGCAATATCTCTCTGGATTTCCTGTGCCAAATGAACGTATTTCAATGAAACGCGGCAGATAAGCCGCTGAGATACGATAGCACATATAAGAGATCACGATACCTTGGACCGCCTCAGCCTGCTTGACACCCTTGTGACCGCCCTGGATGAGGGCAGCCTCAACCGCGCTGCCAAACGGCGTGAAATGACACAATCCGCCGTCAGCCAGCAGATCGCCCAGCTTGAGGCACTGTTGGGCCAGCAATTGCTGCTGCGCACACCCCGTGGGGTCAAGGCCACCCGCGCCGGGGATCTGGTTGCCAGCCACGCTCGGCGCCTGCTGTCAGGCTATGACCACCTGCGCGCCGATCTGGCCGGGTTGGATCAATCCCTAAGCGGCACGTTTCGCATCAGCGTCAGCACCTTTCTGGGGCGCATGGTGGTGGGCCCCGCGCTGCTGGATCTGGACCAGGCCCACCCTGACCTGACCTTTGTGATGCGGACTGAGGACCGTTTTGTTGACGTGATCCGGGAAAACTATGATCTGGCGATCCGCAGCGGCCGCCTGGGTGACACCGACGGCTACGCCCGCAAGATCGCTGAGCTGGAGGCGGTTCTGGTCGCCACACCAGACTATCTGGATCAGGTCGGCAGACCCAAGAAACCGGCAGATATGCATCGGCTGAAACTGATCCTGCGCAACGAGGAACATGAGGCACCCTATATGGCGCTGTTTCGCAATGGCGCGGAGCATCAGGCGCCGATCCGGGTCGGCTTCACCGCGGATGATCCTGACCTGATCCTGCGCGCGGTGCTCAACGGATCGGGCTACACCCGGGTGCCAAAAATCCTGATCGCGGATGCGCTGCAAAGCGGCGCGCTGGAGGTGATCCTGCCGGACTACCCCCCTGCCCCGAAAGAGATTTTTGCCGTCTACCCGTCGCGCCACGCCAGCGGCCGCCGCCTACCTGTTGTGCTGAACACCATCCAGTCGCGCCTGAATGATCTGCCCAAAGAGATCCCCACCGACCCACCACCCGCGCCCGCCCCGCCCCGCCCGCCGTGACCCTGAACTGAACCGAGAGGCGAGAAGAATATCGAAAACCCTCTGGACACTCCTTTTGGAAACCTCTAAATCACCCCAACAAGTCGCGGTACAGCCCGCACTTGGGTGACACACCACATGAGGCGAGTTGGCGGAGTGGTGACGCAGCGGATTGCAAATCCGTGTACACCGGTTCGATTCCGGTACTCGCCTCCAATAAAATCAATGACTTGCGTCACCCTTCCTCTCCTTCACTGCCATTTTTGAAACAACCATTGAAACTTTCACGTTTCGGTCTTGCTTCGTTCCATTTGATTTCTTGCCTCTTGCGCGCGCTTGGCGAGCTCTCTTTGCCGGATCGGCCCACCGTACTTTTTCAGCATCTCGACGCCTGAATGGCCGGTGACGGCTTTGACCATCTCGTCATCACATCCAGCCAGATACAGCTCGATCGTCGCGTTTTTCCTGAGCCCGTGGGTTTTGTAGTAGCTCGCCTTCTCGTGCTTCATCTTCTTTTTGATGGCACGCATTTCCTCGGCAACGATACGGTAGCTAACAGATCTACCCTTTGCGTCGATCACAACAGTGCCGTCTGTTCGCGCGATACCTTCCAGATGGGTTTTCAGGCGGTCGGTGAGCGGGATCCACAGCGGCTTGTCGGTTTTGCCCTGCGTGAAATCGAAACCTTCATCGGAAAAGTGTTCCCACTTCATCTTCACAACATCGCCAATGCGCTGGCCTGTACCAATGCAAAGCTCATAGACCAGTCGCGCCCGCTTTGAAGCCAGCGCTTCGAACTCTTCACGAACATCATCTGGCCAAGGCTCCCAGCCATCGCTCTGCTGCTTGAAGAGCGGAATGCCCTTCGCCGGATTGCCGTGCTCCTTCTTGATGAAACCGATCAACCGAGCGTGGTTCATCAAGACGACCATGACCTGGACAAGATAGTTGGCTTGCCGCCAGTGATCCGCATTAGCGCGGTGCAATTCGTAGATGTGATGGGTTTCGATCCTCGCCGGGTCTTTGTCGGCCCAGATCTCACGAATGTGGCTGATATACCGCCGATAGTCGGATCGCGTCCGAGGCTTCAGCTTCTTGTAGGCGTCGCTCTCGTAGTAGCTGAGAATCAACGCCTCAAAATTGCGCTTCACTGGCGCTGGCGCTGGTTTTCCCTTCAGCAGACGATTGTAATGATCCCAAAATTCCGGCGTTCCCGCTTCCTCGTGCATCATGACCGAGATACCGCGTGAACGCCGGATGAACCGGAGATACCCCCTGTCATTATAGACGTATTTTGGCAGGCTCTTGCGGGTCATTCGCCCATTCTCAAGTCACTGTTCAGGAAATCGTCGGCTGCCTCTAGCGCGACCATATTGGCATCGACGATGACACTGCCATCTGGCTTGATCTCGAACTTCGCGCGTTGCCAACCTGCCTCCCGCGCCTCGCGGATAAAAGCCGAGGCTGCCTGTTTCGCCTTTGCCTGCACACTAGCTTTGGTCATCTTATCGACACCTCTCTCACCTCGTTAACAACGCGCACTATCACCTTGATCCATATTGATATTTCCATTTGCTCCGCACGTAGAACGTCTGTCTTTCGCCGCGCGAATGGCGCGGATCACTTCTGAATTTTGGGAGTTTCCATTGCGATCGGACTCCGTTTTGATCCACTCCTTGAGCTCTTGCGGAAGCCGAAGCTGCATTGGTTTACGACTGTTCATGAAACGCCCCCAGGTTGAAATCACAACCGTATAATGGCATTTAGCCACTATTGCGTCAATTGCTGTTTATGGCACAGTGCCACCATGCCAGAACAAAGCTCTCAAAATCAGGATAAATTCATCGTGCGGCTGCCAGACGGCCTGCGCGATCGTATTCGCCTCGCAGCCGAGGCCAACCACCGCAGTATGAATGCTGAGGTCGTTGCCCTACTCGAAGAAAAATATCCGGCCCCAGTGCCGGAAAAACTGGACGACCCCGCCGCGCGGCTTCTGTTTTGGCTAGCGAAACGCATCCGCCGGAGGAATCCGAAGCCTGGGACACCTAGGGACAAACAAGCCGCCCTGTATGAGCGCATTGCGGGCGATATCGCGGAACGTATGAAGGACATCGGCGAATAGCCTTAGTAGCCCACCCACTCATATCCATGGTTGCCTTCGTGATCTTGCCATTCGACACCGACCCCGCTACGCCAGCTAGACGACGAACAGCGCCGTGACGGCAGAACCCATTGCGGGGCAGCAGCTGGTGTCGTGCGCTGCCAACCGAATTCGCCTTGCGTGCCATAGGTCCCGAGGCGCATGTTGTAGCTCTCAGAACAATCATCGTCGCGACCACGTTCGCGATGGCTGTAGTGCCGAACATCCCAGACTCGGATAGAGCGCACGAAGTCGAATTCCTGACCGCTGATGTCGATATCGGCACCGCCGTCAGCCACCTGAGCCTGAATAATTTGAGCGAGTGTCTGACCATTGTGGTTGCTGGCCTCCCAGATCTTCGGGGCCGTGCTTTGCAAAGGCACATGCTCAGAAACACCCATAGGACAACGCCAGATTTGTAAAGGCGGCTCAATCGGCCAAGGCGTGATCCGACGGATGAAAACAGCACGGGCATGAGCACATTCAGCTGACGCGGGCCACCCACCAGCCAGGCACAGCAGAATGGCACAGTCGACCTGATAGGCCTTCGCCTCCTGTGGAGCCACGGTTGAAAGAAGAACCACGACGGCTTCGGCGGCCCAATTTCTGATAAGTCTGCACCACATTTCATTAAGATCCTTTTGATAACACTACTATATTATTGAAACGTTACTTCACCCCTCTCGCCACACACCATATGCAAGCATGCTATTTGTGAGGCTCGCGCGCGCTTTGTGGAATATATTCCGTAGAGCAGTTTTTGTGATCTGGCCGAATAGAGGCATGAAATTAAGGGAACGAGTAGGGTTAAATGTCCGGAATCTCAGAAGTTCCAGAGTATTTAGCCAAGAACAGCTAGCGTTAGCTGCGGAAGTCGATCGCAGCTATATCAGCGAGATCGAACTCGCCAAAAACTCAGCATCAATCGATGTTTTGGAGCGGATTGCGGATGCCCTCAGCGTCGACCCCAAGGAATTGTTTAACGAGAGGGGTTAGTTTTGCCCGAACTTGAGAGTGTTCGCACGACGGCAGAAGCCATCGGTCGCATTACGTGCATCAAGACTGGCGAAGAAATCGGTCTGCTGTATCAGTGGGATAATGGCGAGACGCAGGCAGCGTTATACGATGGCGGGCATCCCAAAAAACCACACCGCTCAGATCTTACCGCTGAGCCGAACCTTGGTGCAAAACGCAGCTAACGGCCGGAAGGAGCCCGACCCGGTCATTGTGATTTAATGCCGCGCGCGCTCGCAGCATTAAAGATGCGGCGTGAGCGAAAACCGCCATGCCGTCGCGCGGCGAGGTAAACGACCATTGGTGTGGCCCGTAGAAAGGTTCAAGCGTCGAATTTACAGGTGGCGGACAAAACCGACCTTGGATTCCCCCCTCGCTGACGCAGTATTTGCTTGCATGTAAGTGACAGGTTTCGCCGCGCAGCTACAAATGTCGAGGAAGCGGTCATTGGTCTACGCAAGGGACATGTTGACAAATGGCCTAGCCACAGGCGAATAGATGCGATGTCGAAGAAGCCCAGAAAGCTCTCGGCTGTTTTGTCATAACGGGTTGCGACACGGCGGGCGCTTGAGCTTGTTGAAGCTGCACTCGACCATGTTGCGCAGCCGGTAAAGCGTGTGGTCCACACCGACCCGCATTTTCTGGGCCATACGCATCGGAATTTTAGTGAGGATGGCCCGTTCACCCATGTTTTTTTCCGAATGCGGTCAGTGTCATAGCCGCGGTCGGCCAGCAGCACCCTAGGTTCCGGCAGGTTGTCTGCCATGACCAGATCAAAGCCGAGGTAATCCGACGTTTGCCCCGGTGTTGTCTCGGTTCTCATAGGCAGGCCATGCGCATTAACGTGGAGGTCGATCTTGGTCGTGACCCCACCTCTTGAACGACCAAAACCCTGTCTCGGCGTCCCTCATTAGCACCCCCTGCCTGATGATGGGCCCGGAACACTGTGCTGTCGACCATTTGCAGGGCGTCCGGAACGGCCCCGCTCTGGTTCATGGCATTCAGGACGTTTTCCCACAGCCCAGCCAAAGTCCAACGCCGGAACTGGCGGTAGACGCTCGACCATTTTCTAAATTCTTCTGGCAGGTCACGCCACGGCGACCCTGTCCGCGCAATCCAGAAAATCCCATCCAGAACAAGGCGATGATTGGTGGGTTTGCGTCCATTCGGGGCGCGGACGGTCAGAATGAAACGCTCAAAGAACACCCAATCCTCGTCCGACATCCGGTCTAGAGCCAAGCTGGTCTCCATTGCAGATACAAGTTTGAATCACATTCAGCGCGGCGCGTGCATCCATTTAGTCAACATGACCTAGTGAGAGTTCTACCCTGCCTCACCAACTGTGGGACGGGTCCTTCCCTGCTGAAGTGGTCGTGGGCGTAAACTCGCGTAGCGTCAAAAAAACTATTCACTCTGACAGGGGCTTGGTACATAGATCACCCACACCTTAAAGCTGATCGTAGTTGTCTAAGAATTGATCTAGCGATGTCGATAGAAAAGATACCGCCTCTGAACGCATTGCGTGCATTCGATACTGTATCCCGTTTAGGCAGTATATCGGCCGCATCAAAAGCACTGAATGTCTCTGCTTCTTCTATCAGCCAACATATTACGAGCCTTGAAACCTACCTCAATGCTCCATTGTTCGAGCGTAAGTCCAACAGGCTTGTACTCACGCAGGAAGGCGAGAAGTATTTCACCGGTATTCGACCTGCTTTTGATCTGATCAGCCAGGCCACCTACGAACTGACCAATACCGCAGAAGAAGGGCCATTGCGCGTGAGCGTAATTCCGTCTTTGGCCCATGGTTGGTTGCTCGGCCAGCTTGACGCGTTCGAGGCGCAATCACCTGCAGTCCAGCTTAGCATTGTCTCGTCATCAGGGCTGGTCAACTTTGATAAAGAGGACGTTGACGTTGCTATCAGATACGGCGCCGGGAACTACGATGACGCAGACAGCCAGCTTATTTTGAAGGATTTTGTTGCACCGGTCTGTACGCCTGATTTCGCGCGCTCGATTCAAACACCGGCGGATATTGTCAACGTGCGGCGGGCGCACGCATCCGGAACAAATCCTTCAGTTGTCACGAAGTGGGTCGATTGGGCGGCCAATTTTTTGCAAGCTGAAGATTCTCAGATACTTGACGGTGGCAAGGGTCCGATTTTTGACGACGCAATGGCGCTTCTCAGCTCTGTCTTGCAAGGAAGATGCATTGGGTTGGCGAGATACTCTCTTGCAAAGAAATATCTGGATGAAGGTGTGCTTGTTGCACCAGTTGGTTCCTGGGTGCCTGCAAAGGGAGGATACTATGTGCTGACGCCTAAACGGCGCACTCCAAAGTTGGCGGCCAAGAAGTTTCGTAGGTGGATCAAAAAGCACATAGCTGACGATATCGGTATGCCGTTTAAGTGAGGCCCGGCGAACTTTCAGGAAGAGGATTGTCGCCGGACCCGCTCATCAGGCGCTCTTCTTACCTAACGTGTCGAAATCAAATTCGGCTTCAATGCCAGCGCGCCAGTTGACGACGCGGTTAATCCCATCTTCAAAACTTATTTCGGGTTCCCAGCCAAGCATGGCCTTGGCCTTGTCGCAGCAGTAGATGAAGGGGTCAGGCGACACCAATCTCACGATGTTCGCGCTGCTAAGGTTTTTCGGCTCCTGTTGCGATCCCATTTCTTTCTGAATAATGCCGACGATCTCCTTTACAGGGATCATTCTGCAACCAGAAATATTGAAGGATTCCTGGTCGAGATCAGATTCAATAGCCATGACATTGGCGCGTGCGACATCGCCACCATAGACGAAATCCTTGGTCTCAAAGCCGCCATCGAAATATGATGGAGCTTCACCGCGATTGATCTGGTCAATCACCCCAAGAATGTAGCGAGCGTTGGCGGCACGGCTATGCATATGCTCGCCATAAACAGTCGAGTAGCGCAGCGACACGACCTTCAAGTCTGAGGTTGAGGAATAGTGTTCACAGAGTTTTTCACCGATCAGTTTTGATGCGCCGTAGATAACCGCTGCGCTGTTCACGCCTTCCGATCCGAGTGGCATATCTTCTGTCACCGACCCCGATACGGCATAGCCATACACCCCTGTTGAGGACGAAAACACCGCATTCGAAACCCCAGCTTCAACCGCAGCCGAGAGCAGGTTGTCCATTCCAATGAGGTTGATGTCCAGCGTGCGGCGAGGATCGTCTTTAGTAAACCGGCTCATGCAGGCAGCCAAGACAAACAGCCCATCGACACCGCGCATAGCTTCTGCGCAATCATCACCGCTTAGAACACTACCGTTGTGGATCTTGACCTGAGGAATTGCTCCCAATGCATTGACCGTATGAGGTTCGGAAAATGCGCTGTTGTCCAAAATGCGAATTTCGCGAGCGCCTTTTCTCAACAGTTCTTGGGTGATATGCCATCCGACAAGCCCAAGACCGCCGCCAAGAAGAAAAGTTCTGTCTTTAATGACCATTATGTGCTCCGATCATTGATTGTTTTCCGAAAGCTCAACTTAGGAAGAATGCGCCAACCAAGGTTCACGCCGAGGGTGGCTGCAAAGATCAGCACCACTCCGATCAGCTGCACCCAATTGAACAAAAAACCATAGAAGATGTAGTCCGTGACGATGGTGACGATGGGGTAGATGAACGATAGCACCGCGATTGAATAGGAAGGAAGTCGTTGATAGGCAGAATAGTTCAAGCTGTACATGACGCCTGTGTTCACCACGCCGAGGGTCAGTAGGAAGATCCACGCACCTTCGCCAAGGGTCAGCTCTGAGAGCTGGGTAAATGGCGACAACAGAACGACGCCAAGCGACGTTTGCAATAGCGCAATTTTGATGCCCGAAGCGCTGCGCACATATTTCACGATGAGCGTGGAAGCTGAGTACATCAGGGCTGCGATAAGAGCATACAGGATGCCTAAGGCTTTGCTCGCTTCCATATGCAGCGAGTCAAAGCTGATTTCGACTACCAAGAGCATCCCAATGAACGCCAAGACAGTCCATGCAATGGAATGACCCGTAAGCCGCTCCGAGAAGAGAAATGCACCGACCAGCATTATGACGAAGGGCTTGATGTGGTAGACCACTGTGCCCAACGAGAGGGAAATCGTCTGGTACGACATGAACAGGAAAAGCCAGTTATAGACCAAGCAAGCCCCACCGACGCCTATCAGCATCCAATCTTTGCGAGTTATACCGCGCAAAGAGAGATCGCCTGTTACCAGCGCGATCAGAACCAAGCTAAGGGCTCCAATTAAGCACCGAAAGAAGACGATGTTCGTCGGCAATTGTCCGGATTCCACCACAAGAACACCGATTGTACCGGCGATGCACATGGCGGAAATGAGCTGGACAACGCCAATTCGAAAACTCTGTTTTTCAGGCAGCACGGAGGCGTCTCCCCGACGATTGCACTGCCTCGCGCCATGGGTCAGTGCAGATCACTTGCCGCAAGTCGGCCTGGCTGAGCTTTGATACTGGCGAACGCGGGTAAGCCAGCGTAATGGCCTGCCGCATCAACTCATACATCGACGCGGCAAGTGTCTCCTTGGTGTAGCATTCAGGGAAATCGGCTCTGGTCTTTGTCGCCGTATCCGGGAAGAAGCTGTTTTTGAATTCAGGCTTGATGATCGAGTCCCAGACATTCAAAGATTGCCCACCCCAATCCGACTGACCGCTGAAGATGCTGTAAGACGGAATGCCGTGTAGAGAAGGCCGGCACAGGCATTGGTTCACAAATTCATTGACCCGTTCCAACACCAGACCGATGCTGCCAGCATCCCGGGCCATCCGTGCTTTGGCAAACAGATCCAAAGCCTCCTCGATGCTGTTGCCGACCGAACGGTTCTCGCCGTTTTGCGGGGTGTATCCGAGGTGGCTAATGACCGGTATACTAGCGTTTGTAAGTGCGTTTACGATTTCAAAACGGTCAGAAGAGAATATCTCCAACTTTACAGCATCCGCGCCAACGGCGAGCATCTGGGAGGCGTTCTTAATCGCGCTTTCGGCATCTGCTGTCGATCCGTCGGGCATATCAGCAAGCACAAATGGGCGGATGTTCGCGGGGAAGCTCCGTGAGACTTCTCCCGCAACTTCTTTAGTGAGATCCTTCATCGTGTCGAAGAACTCAGCCTGAGCAGCGGGAGTTTCCAGAGCAGTCGCACTCTGCCCCATATGCGTCATAAGGTACGAATCTGAAACCATGACGCATTCCACCCGGCAAGGCAGGCCCTCTTTGAGCAATTTCATTGCCGAGCTTGCGACGGCCGCAACTTCATAGTCGCGATAAAGGTTGATCTTCAGACGCGGGGTCTCTCGGCTTTCCTTTGATTGTTCAGCCAGGTATCCGAACAAGTTATGAGACATTTTTGCGCTCCAAATTATGCGGCGATCGCCACGCGGGTTAAATAGAGTTCATTGATAGTCTGAATGCTCTTCCTGAGCAGTTCGCGCTCGACAGCCGTGAAGCAAAGTCGGGCATAGCGGTCCATGCCGGTTCCGAATGCTTGCCCCGGTGCGAGAGAAATACCGTTTTCCAACAACTCCTCATAGAATGGCGCAGGGCCCGCTGGCCCAAGAGCTGAAAGGTCGAGGAACAAATAGAACCCGCCCGAAAAACCCAGATGAGGTACGGCCAAGCATTCTTGAGCAATTTTTGCGCGTGCCAGCGTTTCGTCACGCTGGAACTGCAACTGCCCTGTCGACGTCTTGAGGGCTTGCCACGCGCCATATTGTGATGGCGTTGCCACCGAGTAAACGGTATGCAATCCACGCTTCTGCATGTCTAATGCGCGCGAATTGGGGCTAATCAGGTAGCCGACCCGATACCCTGGCATGATGTAGCTTTTGGAGAAGCTGTAGAGCGAGAAGGTAATCTCTCCGCCTCCGTCCAGATCTCTCGCGTCTATGAAACCTTGCTCAGAGTAGTCGTAGAACTCATATGCGTTGTCCGCGATAAGCCAGATCCCTTTGTCATGGCAAAAATTGACCAATTCTTGCAACTGCGCCCGGGTCATTGAATATCCGGTCGGGTTATTCGGCGTATTGAAATAGATGAGGCGCGTCTTGGCCGAAACAGCGTTTTCAAGATACGTGCGCAGATCAAGGTTGGGATCTTTGCATAGGTCAAGAAACAAAGGGGCCTCACAAACCGCAGCGTTGCAAGACTTCAGCACGCCGCGCGCAAAAAGCCACTGAGGCGATAAGATCAACGCCTCATCACCTGGACTTAGAACAGAGTCTGCGGCGATCTTCAGGCCATGGGTCGCGCCAGCACAGATCATAAGTTGATCCATCAAGAAATTGCCGTATCCGCGCTTCAAGTGAGAGGATTGGATGACTTCTTTGAGCGATCTGATACCTTGCGGAGGGGCATGGACGTTGTGTTCCAGTTCAAAAGCGCCCGTGGGCCACAATTTTACATCCGGGCAAGGTTGATAGGTTGTTTTCCCCTGATGCAAACTTGAGATCTCGCTTGCATTGGAGCTTTTCAAGGCGGTTACGATTCCCTCAAAAACCGAGAACGGTACGTCATCAAGAGTTGTGGAAATTCGGCCGATGGCACTGAAATCAGTCATGGCAATACCTTGTGAATTCTTCTGTTCCTGTCGAAACTGTTCTACGTCGCTCAGGCTTGTCAGAAAATTTGTGATATCCTAGCCAGCATAAGAAAAAGCGAGGCTGACCTAGAGGCATTGACTGGCTCGTGTTTTGGTCTGCGCCCTGCACCGAGCTACTCCCCGCAAATCAGACACTGACGTAAGCTACGATTTGTTGTCTGCTGATCTTCGATAAGAAGTAAGCGGTGCGCCACCCCCACACTTTCGAACTGACGTCTGATCTGCGATTCAGAGGCTTCTTTGTTTTGTGGGGAGTTTCTCGATGGGAGCTATATGTGAGTTTCTGGCAAGTGTGCCGCGTCGGGCGGATGGCAAGCGGAGTTGGCCACCGGAGTTGAAGGCTCGGATTGTGGCGGAGACGTTGCTCGAAGGCGAGACGGTCAAGGCGGTTGCGAAGCGGTATGAGCTGATCCCCAGCACAGTGTCTGATTGGCGGCGGATGGCGCGGCAGGGCAAGTTGGTTCTGCCCAATTTGGACGGCATGGACTTCGTTCCTGTTGAGATGGAGACGCCTGCGCCCGTGGCTTCGCCCCTACCAACAGCATCAACCAGCACGCTTGATGTGATCCAAGGCGATGTCACCATTCGTTTGGACGCCGCGACACCAGCGGCGCGGGTCGTTGAGATCGCACGGGCTTTGGCTACGTGATCATGCCATCCCATAAAGTGCGGATTTTTGTGGCCAGCGATCCTGTGGACTTCCGCAAAGGTCATGATGGGCTGGCCGCCTTGGTACAGAGCCACCTGCGTCAGAAGCCGTTTGATGGGTCGGTTTATGTCTTCCGTGCCAAGCGGGCAGATCGATTGAAGCTGATCTATTGGGACGGCAGCGGATTGGTGATGGCGTACAAGCGGCTGGAAGATAACAGTTTCACATGGCCTGCGATTAAGAACGGGGTGATGCGTCTGGAGCCAGCCCAGTTTGAGGCTTTGTTCGCAGGTCTGGATTGGCGACGCGTGCAGCCCCTGGAGGTGACAGCTCCGGCTGCGGCGGAGTGACTCACGGGGGCGTTTGGGCGGGCCATTCCACCCTTGTTTTGGTATGGAACTGGGCATGCGTGCCCCTGATGACCTGCCCAACGACATTGCCGAGTTGAAGGCGATCATCCGTGCGCAACAGGATCAGAATGCGCGACTTGAAGCCCTGGTCGCGTCCTTCAAGAAGGCGCTGTTTGGGTCCAAATCCGAGAAGATTGACCCCGCCCAATATGAGTTGGAACTCGAAGATATCGAGACGGCCATCGCGCAGGTCGAAGCCGAGATTGACGCAGACGAACGCACCGCGCCGGTGCGGCCAGCAAAGCCGCGCCAGACAAACCGTGGATCGCTGCCCAAGCATCTGGAACGGGTAGAGGTGGTCATTGAACCTGATCTCTCCTGCGCCTGCGGAACCGCGCGTCATGTCATAGGTGAGGATGTGAGCGAACGTTTGGACATCATCCCTGCACAGTTCCGCGTTATCGTCACCCGTCGCCCCAAATACGCCTGCCGATCCTGCGAGGACGGGATCACTCAGGCCCCAGCACCACCACACATCATTGCAAGCGGCATGCCGACCGAAGCCACTTTGGCGCATGTTCTGGTCTCCAAATACGCGGACCACCTGCCGCTTTATCGACAGGCGCAAATCTACAGTCGCCAGGGCATCGATCTGGATCGCTCGACCTTGGCCGCTTGGGTGGGCAAATCGGCATTCGAGTTGGCCCCGGTCTATGAGGCGCTGATGGCCGATCTGAAGCGCTCAACCAAGCTGTTCATGGACGAGACACCGGCACCGGTTCTGGCCCCAGGGCGGAAAAAGACCAAAACCGGATACTTCTGGGCGCTGGCCCGTGATGATCGCCCATGGGGCGGTGATGATCCGCCCGGTGTGGCCTTCACCTATGCGCCAGGGCGATCCGGCCAGCATGCAGACAATATCTTGAAAGGCTTCAGCGGCACCCTGCAGGTGGATGGCTATGCTGGCTACAACCGCTTGCTCAAACGGCCCGCACAGGATGTGAGGCTGGCCTATTGTTGGGCCCATGCACGCCGCAACTTGCATGATGTTACCCAGTCCAGCATTGCCCCGATCGCGCAGGAGGGTTTGGCGCACATTCAGGCGCTCTATCGCATCGAAAAAGACCTGCGTGGCCTAACCGCAGACCAACGCAATGCTGCACGGCAGGAGCGCTCAAAACCTATCATCGACACCCTCGAGCTTTGGCTTGCCCAAGGTCGTGCCCGTGTCTCGTCCAAATCCCCAACTGGAGAGGCCCTGAAATACATCGCAAAATACTGGGATGGGCTAATCCTGTTCCTCGACGATGGTCGCATCGAACTCGACAACAACTCCGTCGAACGCACCATCCGACCCATTGCTCTAAACCGCAAAAACGCGCTCTTCGCCGGGCACGACGCTGGCGCACAGAACTGGGCCGCCATCGCGTCACTGATCGAGACCTGCAAACTCAACGGTATCGAGCCACACGCATATCTGTGCGGCGTACTCACAGCCATTGCTGGCGGGCACAAGCAAACCCACATCAATGAACTGCTGCCTTGGAACTACGCTAAAACCGTGTGATCGGCGCACCGCTTACGATAAGAAGGAGATCAGAGATGTCGAAACGGAAGAACCATTCGCCGGAATTCAAGGCGAAGGTTGCGCTTGAGGCGCTGAAGGGTGAACAGACCCTGGCCGCGCTGGCAAGCCGGTTCGGGGTTCATCCGACGATGATCCACAGCTGGAAGCCTGCTTTGATAGACAGCGCATCCGGTGTGTTCGAGCGCGACGGCAGGAAAGCCCCTAAGATTGACGAGGAGAAAGTCAAGGAGTTGAACGCCAAGATCGGGGAGCTGGCCCTGGCCAACGAGATTTTGTCACGAAAGCTCAAGCCGTGGATCGGAAAGTGAGGCGGAAGATGGTTGAGTCGACTAACCTCGATCTCTCCATCGGCAAACAGTGCAAGATGCTGTCGAACTCGCGTTCGTCTTTTTACGACCAGCCCAAGGGCGAGACGGCGATGAATCTGATGCTGATGCGCCAGATCGATGAGCCGTTTCTGGAAACGCCGTTCTTTGGCGTCCGCCAGATGACCTGGCACCTGCGCAACGAAGGTTATTTTGTGAACGAGAAGCACATCCGACGTTTGATGCGGCTGATGGGCCTGATGCCGATCTACCAGAAGCCCGACACCAGCAAGGCCACGAAGGGCCACAAGACCAACCCCTACCTGCAGCCCCCTACCTACTGAGGGGGCTGCGCGTGACCCGACCCAATCAGGTCTGGGCCGCCGACATCACCTATCTGCCGATGCCGAACGGGTTCCTGTATCTTGTGGCGATCATGGCCTGACACACCTGCAAGGTGCTGGCCTGGCGCATTTCGAACAGGCTGGAAGCTGACTTCTGTGTCGAGGCACTGAACGAGGCGATTGCCCAGTTCGGCCCGCCCGAGATCATGAACACCCCCCTCTCGAGAAATTGCGATGCAATCCCCTGCCGGGCAATTGATCAAGGCAGCCATTTCATGTCATTCGCTGGGACGTATCGCTTGCGCCGCTCCGGTGTGCGCCTCTCTATGGATGGAAAAGGCCGGTTCCTCGACAGCATCTTCGGCGAGCGGCTCTGGCGAAGCCTGAAATATGAATGCGTCTACCTGCATGCCTGGGAAACCGGATCAGAGGCAAAGAAGGGCGTCGGAAAGTGGATCAAGTTCTACAACTACAAACGCCCC
The DNA here is from genome assembly GCF_963691685.1 of Thalassovita sp. GTDB lineage: Bacteria > Pseudomonadota > Alphaproteobacteria > Rhodobacterales > Rhodobacteraceae > Thalassobius. The sequence continues at coordinate 1,391,762 of NZ_OY829290.1, read as the reverse complement.
CACTCCGCCCTTGGCAGCAAGCCCCCGACCATGGTCTACTGGCTGAGAAAAGATGAAGTGCAGCCCGATCAGCAGGAACAGAGAGTAGCTTAAATTAAGCCGGGAACTGTCCAATCATTGGGGAGTAGCTCAATCGCGGCAGACCCCTAGCTCAGAACGACGATAACCCCCCATGTTTGTTTCAAAAGCCCCATATTATCTTGGCTCAGTCACTCCGTTGCAGTAAATTTGTTTCAACGCATGAATGGCGCAATAATGCAAATTGCACCTATTGATTGCAAGATTATAATATTGTATCGGTTCGGTAGTCCATGAGGGACTGCCGGGCCAATGCATAATTCTGCAAGGCTCGATCCTATGAATTTGATGCAAGACGCCCCTAATGTTGTCAGTGAAGACGGGCTGCGCACGCTGCTTGCCGAGGGTCATTCGGCGGATGTTGTGTGCCGGGTTACGCCCAAACGTACAGGTGCTCAGTGGTCCGGAGTTTGGACCGTGCATTGCGTCTCGCCAGATGGCGAGACGCGTCGCCTGCTCGTCACTGCACGCAACAACATGGCTGCCCGAGAGTTCAAGACAATCAACGGCTTATCCAGCTTCCTTGCTGGGCTTGGCGCTTCGATCATTTCTATCCCTATGTTTGAGGGCAAAGTCGCCTCTCACAAACTGGACGTCGCCGGCTAAACCACTTGCCGCCCTCGCAGCATTCCTTGCTGCGCCCGCCTATTCTGAAGGCTTCGTGCTTTTCATGCGGGCCGATGGCCAGCTGGAGACCAAAACACCCCAATCAGGTTTTGCCCAAACCTATGTCGACGGGATTGGTGCAAACCCACCAGAACTAATCGTTTTCTCAGGCCCTGAGCCCGAGGCATCTCCTCCGGAACCAACCCGCACAGTTCCCCGCCCCGAAATCCTCGCAGCTCTTGAAAGCACCGCGCATCGCTATGGCGGACACCCTGCCCTGCGCCGAGCCGGTCTATCTGTGTCTGAATGGCGCGCGCTTTTCCAAGCCAATATCGAGATCGAAAGCGCCTATCGCGCGAATGCACGCAGTTCCGCAGGCGCGATTGGCCTTGGGCAGTTGATGCCCGCAACGGCCGCACAGCTCGGCGTTGATCCGAATGACTGGCAGGCCAATCTCGATGGATCCGCCCGGTACCTTCTGATGATGTTGTCGCGCTTTGGAACGCCTGAACTGGCACTTGCCGCCTATAACGCCGGGCCAGACGCGGTCGCGCGCTATGGCGGCATTCCTCCCTACCACGAAACCCAAAATCACGTGCGCCGCGTCATGGCCGTGCGTGACCGACTGACTGGAGCCTCCTGATGCACATTCAATTCCGCACAATCCTGTCGCTGGCTCTGGCCAGTCTAATGATTGCCAATCCGGCATTTGCGCAAAGCATCGACCTCTCGCCGGTCCAGAACCTGCTGCAGGGCATCGTCGACACGATCACCGGCCCCTTGGGCATTGTCATCGGCACCTTGGCCTTGATCGGCGTGTTCCTCTCCTGGCTCTTCGGCATTCTGGATTTCCGCCAGGCCCTTTGGGTGCTGGTCGCAATCGCAGGCATTGCAGCTGCGCCCACCATCGTGACCGCCATCTGGGGCGCGTAAATTCGACATGGCAACGCAAACCCGCCTCTTCCTCGGTCTAATCCGGCCGCCAAAGCTCATCGGCTTGCCGATCATGTATGCCATGGTCTGGCTCTTCGGGTTTGTATTGCTGTTTCTCTGGGTTCAGAGCTGGCCGGTGATCATCATCGCCGCTCTGGCCTATCCCGCGCTGTGGAAAGCGGCCGATTGGGATCCTGCCTTTCTTGAGGTGATGGTAACAGCGCTGCAGGAGACGCCGCCCACCCCAAACCGCAAGATCCATTCGGGGGACAGCTATGCTCCGTGATCCCTCGGATGATCTTGCAACGCTGCCAGACTGGGCGCGTAAAGAGCGCCCGATGGCCAGCATGCTGCCCTATGTCAGCCTGGTGAATGATGTGACGATCCGCACGCGCGGCAATGCATTGTTCCAGTGCATCCGCCTCGACGGGGTCAACAGCATGACCAGCGATGACGCGCATCTGGAGAAGGTCCGCGCGCTCTTCGCAGCGATCATCGCACAGATTGGGCCGGAGTACAGTTTCTACGTCCACAAGGTTTCAAAAGCGATCGAGACCGTCTTGCCGCCGGTGCCAAATGAAGGATTTGCACAAGCGCTGGATACCCGCTGGCAGCTGGCCATGGCGAGGGCAGGTCTGCGGGACAAAACGCTCACGCTCACCGTGCTGAAGCGTCCGCCCCTCGGTGCACGGCTGCGCCTGAAGCGCTCAGACTCCATCGCACAAATGAAAGACCAGACAGCCAAGCAGCTGCGCAAGCTTGAGGAGGTCGTCGGATTTCTGCGATCATCCTTTTCAGAGATGAACCCGCGCATGCTCGGCGCTGAATGCGGCGAATTACTCGGGTTCCTCGGGGCGCTCAACATCGGCCATGAGCGACCGCTCTTCGCAAAATCCCGCTTTGGCATCATTGCCGAAGATGTGGCCAACACGCGAGTCACGTTTCAGGGGCGAGGCTTTACGCTCGACGATGGGACGGCAGGTAAGCGGTTTGGCACCAGTTTTGCGATCAAGACCTACCCGGCCAAAACCAGCTGCACCATGTTCGATGAGCTGAACCTGCCCGTCGACATGGTGGTCACGCATTCCTTAACGCCCATAAACAGCAACATCATGGCCAGCCGGATCAAGCGCCAGCAGCGTCTGATGAAGGCCAGCGATGACGGCGCGATTTCCCTCGCCGAAGAACTGGTCGACGCTCTGGACGATCTGGAATCCAAACGGCTGAGCTTTGGCGATCATCACATGACGGTGACGGTCTTCGCCGAGACCGAAGAAAAGCTGGAAGCCATCGCCGCCGAAGTGCGCAACATCGCGGCCAGCGAAGGTGTTAATCTGGTGAACGAGAGCTTTGCAGCGCGCACCCATTATTTCGCGCAGCATCCGGGCAATGGGCAGATGCGCAGCCGCAAGGCCGCCATCACCAACACCAACTTTGCCGACCTCGCAGCGCTTCATCGCGGTCAACTGGGCAAACCTGGTCACCAAGTGCCTTGGGGCAAGCCAATCACCCTGTTTCCAACGCCTGAACGCTCGGGCTTCTTGTTCAATTACCATGAAACGGGTCAGCCAAACAAAGAGCCGACGGGCGGCCACACTTTGATCCTTGGCCGTCCTGGGTCCGGCAAGTCGGTGTTATCAGCCTTCCTCATGACCCAAGCTCGTCGCTGCGACGCGCGCGTGTTTGTCTTCGACTATCGCGCGGGTATGGAAATGGCCGTACGCGCCAATGGCGGCCGCTACAGCGCCATCAAGGCGGGTGAAGCAACCGGCCTGAACCCGCTGCGCACCGAGATCGACGGGCGCGGGCAAGCCTGGCTCTCCGATTGGCTGGCCACGTTGCTGCATCGCGCCGACAAGCCCCTGAGCCCGGTTCAGATCAACCGCATTCAGGAAGTGGTGCGCCAGAACGCCGGAGCCAGCGATGCCGCCCTTCGCAACTGGCAGGATTTGGCCTCCCTCTTTGTGGCGGGGGCAGATGAAGGGGATCTGTTCGAACGGATTCAGGAATGGACCGCTGATGGCCGCTTGGGCTGGATCTTTGGGCAAAGCGTCGAAGACAGTTTTTCGCTCGAGGGCGATGTCGTCGGGTTCGACCTGACCGGCATTCTCGACAGTGAAAGCGAGAAAGAGCGCATGGCGGTTCTGTCATACCTGTTTAGGCGGGTGGAGCGCGTCATCGAGGATCGCAAGCCAACGCTGATCATCATCGACGAAGCCTGGAAAGCGCTCGACAACCCGTATTTTGCCGACCGGCTCAGCAACTGGCTGGTCACGGCGCGGAAACAAAATGCCGTCGTTGTGATGATGACCCAATACGCAAGCCAGCTTGAGAAAACTCGCACCGGCAAGACGATTGTGGAGGCTGTGCCAACGCAGCTTCTGCTACCCAATATCCGCGCCTCGGCCAGCGATTACACTATGCTGGGGCTCACTGAAAAAGAGCTCAGCGTATTGCTCGGCACCGGCAGCAACTCCCGTCTGGCGTTGGTGCGCGATGATCAAGGTTCGGTGGTGATCGACGCTGATCTCAGCGCCCTTGGATCCTACCTCACGATCCTTGGTGGCATGGAGAAAGGCGAAGCTCTGGTTGGCCCAGATTATCGTCAAAACCCCGATTTTTGGAGACAGATTGATGCGTAGGCTTTGCGTACTGACCCTCACCCTTTTGACCCTGACAGCCTGCGCGGAATACCGGCCGTCCGAAGCTGAATGCTTCAACTCTTTTGCAGAGGTCAGCCGCAGCAACTGCAATTTCGAGCTACTCGGGCCGATTGGTGGCCTGGGTGAGTAAGCACCGCCTGCATATCTTTGCGGGCTTGGTCTGTTTCGCCGCGCCAGTGGCCTTTGCCCAGGGCGTGCCCACATTTGATGCGGGCATGTTCTTTCAGCGCGAGCGCGTGTTGCAGCAGGGCGAACAAGATCTGGCGCTGCAGCGGGATCGTTTGACCAAAGAGGAAGAGCTTGAAGAGCTCGAGCAAGAACAACTCAAGGCACTGGAAGACATCCTCGATGCCACGACGTTGGCCAGCGGGAATTCCGGCCCACTTGTCGCGAGTTTGGAAGCTGGTTCATCACCTGAAAGCGCTGCAGAGACGCTCTATGGTCCGGTCGACCCAAACCCCGGCGCGGGCCAGATGTTCGGCGATGCCTCGGGCTCCATCGAACAGCTGATCATTCGCGCCGCGCAAGAAACGCACCACATATCTGGCGTGCGCGCTGCCGGTCTGTCGCCCAAGCAATGGCGCTGCCTGTTGCAGGCGCTGATCTGGCAGGAAAGCCGCTTCACCATCGGCGCGCGCTCGCCTGTTGGTGCATTCGGTCTGACCCAGATCATGCCCGGAACGGCGCAGGATCTCGGGATTTATCCAGCCTACTATGAAAATCCCTACATTCAGGTCACGGGCGGCGCGCGCTATCTGGCGCAGATGCTGGCCATGTTTGACGGCAACATCATTCACGGGCTGGCCGCCTACAACGCCGGTCCCGGCAATGTGCAGCGCTACGGTGGCGTGCCGCCATTTGCCGAGACCCAGCACTACGTTCAGGTCATCCCCGAACGCTACAATCTCTACCTTGCCCGCGTGGGCGGCGTCGACGCGCTTGGCACCATTGATCCGGTTTTGCTCGCCAACTCCACGATGAGCCTGACCTCCTTCGGCGCAGGTGTCTATGGCGACTACTCACTGGTCTCGGTGCAAGCGGCCGCCCTGCGCGTGCAGGACATCATCACCCGCATTGGCGAGACACATGACATTCACGCGGCCATGTCGCTCAACACCTACGCGCGGGCAGAACTCGCTCGCCTGATCGCGATCCGCACGCGCCTCAAGGCAGCTCATACCCGCCCGCTCAGCGCGGCAGAGCTGGCCATGGCGGCCGCGCAAGCCCGCGAACAAGACTTCATGAAATTCGATTTGGAGGCACCCCGATGATCCGCTTTCTTTCTGCCGTAGCCACCTGCGCATTGTTGGTTGCGTCTCCTGCAATTGCTCAAGGCGTGCCGACGGTCGACACGCGCAACATCGCGCAGGAAATTCGCCAGCTCCAGCAATTGCTGGAGGATTTCGGCATTCAGACAGACCAGCTCGACACGCTTCTCGAACAGCTCGACCTGGTGCAGCAGCAACTCGACACGCTCAATGAGACCTACGCCGCCCTGACTGGCGCGACGGACATTATCGAGATGGCCATGGGCGGTGATCTTGACGGACTGCTCGATCAAGAGTTCGGAGATCTCCTTGGCACCATACGGCAAATCCAAAGCGGCGATTTCAGCGGCCTGATCGGCAACGCCGCACCCCAGATGGAAGGCCGCATGACACAAGCCCTGGAAGATGCAGGCTTTGACCAAGACAGCCTGTCCGACATGGCCAGCAGTGGCAATCCGGGCGCGGAACGCATTGCCAGTCAGGCAGGCACCGGGGCCGTCATGTCGGCAGCCGCTGAAAACAGCTATGAAGAGGCCGCGCAATCCCTCGAACGGGTCGAACAGCTGGTCTCATTGATCCCAGACATGGAAACGCTCAAGGAAGCCGTCGATCACAACACCCGTATCACGGCTGAGCTGGCAATCGCCATGACGCGCATGTGGGAACTCGAAGCCATTCAGACCGTCGGCGCGGGCCAATCCGGCGTGGTGGATGCCGCCACGCTGGCCGAAGAGCGCCGCTACATGGACTTTACCCTGCCAGACCTGCGGGCGGACTGATCCCATGAACAGCGAGGCAGAAATCATCGAAGAAGAGCTCGTCTACGGTGCTCGACGACGCGAGCTCATGTGGCAGAAACTGGGGCTGACAGGCATGGCGTTTGGCATGGCAGGTTGCCTGGCCGCTGCTCTTGTCGCCCTGCTCGACGTGGACCCGCCCCCCATGATCGTGCCCTTTGATAGCGAAACCGGCATGGCCCTCCCCAATGCCGTGGTTGAAGCGGTCTCACTCACGGAACGCCCCGCTATCATCGAGGCACAGGTCTACCGCTATGTCATTGATCGAGAGACCTACAATCAGCTCGACAATGACGTGCGGGTGCGGCGGGTCCTGGACCAGTCGGACGGCGCGGCCGCCGCAGGGCTGCGCGCGCTTTGGACCAGTGGCCATGAGGCCTACCCGCCCGACAGCTACGGCACAGATGCGCGCCTTGACGTCGAGGTTCTTTCGATCACGCACATCAGTGCTAATCGTGCCCAAGTGCGCCTGCGCAAGCGGCTGAATTCGCCGCGCGGCAGTCAAAACGGGCTCTTCACCGCAACGCTGATGTTTGAGTTCCGACCCGAGAACAGCCGGTCGATCGACGATGTCTGGCAGAACCCCTTCGGCTTCACCGTCACCGAATATGCGATCCGCTCGGATCGTCTGGAGTAACCAATGCGCCGCCTGTTCCTGATCCTCGCCTTCCTAATTCCGTTTGCTGGCACCGCCTATGCAGAAACCCAGCCGCGCCAAGGCCCCTATGATGCACGCGTCCGGCTGGCCACCTATCAGGATGGACAGGTCTACCGCATCCGCACCAGCCTGACCCATGTGACCAGCATTGAATTCGGCCAAGGCGAGACCATCCGCTCGATCATTGCGGGCGATACCGAGGGCTTCCTTCTGGACGGCGTGCCTGGTGGCCAGGCCTTTGCGATCAAGCCCGTCACGCGCGGCGCGCATACCAACATCACCGTCTACACCAACCGGCGCAGCTATTATTTCAACGTCACTGAGGCGAGCTCGCCGACCTTTTACGTTATCCGTTTCACCTATCCTGAGTCCGCTCCCCATCAATCCCGAGTGGCGGCAAGCCAACCTGCAAACCATGCCTATGGCGTCAGCGCACGATCTGAGATCACCCCACGGGAAATCTGGGATGACGGCGCATTCACCTACTTCCGCTTTGCAGCGAGTGCGCCGTTGCCCGCGATTTTTCGTTGGTCAAACGGCAATGAGCGCAGCGTGAATGCGCTCGCGCGACCGGATGGCGTGATCCGCGTGTCAGGTGTCAGCGATCGATGGGTTCTCAGGCTTGGCGAGGACGAGATCTGCGTCCAAGAGATGAGCGAGGCAAATCAGAATGAGTGAAACAGCAAATCTCAAGAAACGCCTCGAAGCACTTGAAGGAAAACCACAAAACCGAAAATCGCGACCGTCATTTTTCGCTATCACCCTAGGCATCGGGGCAATCGCGGCCCTTGGTGGCCTCTTGCTGCTGTTCTCTGGCAGCTCTGAACCCGACAGCCTGGAAACCGCGTCCCCTGATGAGTTCCAAGCGGCCGGACCGGGCTTTGGTGCGCTCGAGCCCACGCCTGCACCTATTTACACATCCCCACCGCCAGAGCCGGAACCGGCCAGCGACACAGAAGAGCTGCGCGCCCAAATGGAAGCTATGCGGGAAGAGCTTGAAGCCCTGCACAACGCACCTGCACTTGAAGCGCCAACTGTCGACCTCGAGGCACTGGATACCTTGGGCGCAGAGATCGATGCCCTGCGCAGCGAAGCGGCAGCAACGCAAGCCGCTCTGCGCGAAGAGTTGGAAGAACGTGCCCGACAAATCCAGCGACTGCAGAACGATCTTGAGCTCGCACGCCTGGAAACACCGCGCACGCCTACACCAACCGGCCCCACGGCCGAGGAACTGCGTCTTCAAGAGCTCGAGCGGCGGCGGCAAGCCGAACTTGAGGAACTCCAAGCCCGTATCGCCAGCCCAATCATCGCCTTTGGCGGCACTGGAGGCGGCAACAACGAAACCGCCGCGCAGCAGCGGCGGCTTGATGGCGACACAGACTTTGTCCGCAATGGCGCTGAACCCGCAGACGTGACGCAAGCCCAGTTGATCGTGAACCCGTCAAACACCGTCGTTCAGGGCACAATGATCCAGGCCGTGCTGGAAACCGCAATCGAAAGCTCGCTTGCCGGTCAGGTCCGCGCGATGGTATCAGAAGATGTCCATGCCTATGACGGCTCACGGGTTCTGATCCCGCGCGGCGCGCGTCTGATCGGGCGGTATCAATCCGGCCTCGACATAGCGCAGCGGCGCGTGACGATCGCCTGGGATCGGATCATTCTGCCCAGCAACCAGACCGTCGAAATCAGCGCTTTCGGTGGTGATGAACTGGGCCGCTCCGGCACAACTGGCTTTGTCGATAGCCGTTTTGGCACGCGGTTCGGGTCAGCGGCCCTGATATCGCTGATCGGAGCCTTGCCCGCCGTGGCCGCCCAAAACACATCAGACGCGATCACCTCTGATGTGCTCGAGGGCATTGGCGAAGACCTTCAGAACAGCGCGCAAAGCGTGATCGGCGAATATCTCTCCGTCTCTCCCGTGATCTATGTCGATCAAGGTGCCCGCGTCACCGTGATGGTCGATCGCGATCTGGAGATCTTCTGATCATGGCGGCCAGCTATCTGCAAAGCTCGATGGACAAAATCCCCGAGGCGCGTGACCCAAGGCTGATCGAGCTTTGCATCAATCCTGATGGCACGCTGTGGGCGGAGTTTCAGCGGGATCACTTTATGCGATGCGTCAATCGACGGCTGTCACCGAACGAGATCAAAGACCTTGGCAATCAGATTGCTTCCGCCGCGAACACCACGCTCAGCCGAACGAAACCCATCGTCTCGGTCAGCATTACCTACCGAGACCGCCCAATCCGGGCGCAAGTCATCCAGCCCCCCGCCGTTGATGGCGGTTACGCGATTTCACTGCGCTTCTTTGCGGACCTGCCACTGGATCAGATCAAGCTATCATATCTTTTCGGCAAAGAGCGCAGCAACGAGGGCGCACGACGCAAGCGCAATGCCGAGCTGCGAGATGTCGTGGCCACCGGCGACATCGACGCCGCGATCAAGTTTTGCGTCACCCACAAGCTCAACATGATCGTTTCCGGCGGGACTTCGACCGGCAAGACCGTCACGGCGCGCAAGATCCTCTCCTTCGTGCCCGCTGACGAGCGCATCATCACGATCGAAGAGGCCGCTGAACTGCGACCGACGCAGCCAAATGTCGTCACGCTGATGTCTGACAGGGACGAAGCCATCCGCAGCGCTGATGTTCTGCTGACTTCCACCCTGCGCATGCGGCCGGACCGGATTGTCTTAGGCGAAGTACGCGGCAAGGAGGCCATGACCTTCCTTGAGGCCATTAACACCGGCCATGGTGGCTCACTCACCACGCTGCACGCTGAAACGCCTCAGCTGGCCGTGCAGCGCCTCGCCATCGCCGCCCTGAAAACCGACGTGCCTATGACCTACCAGGACATGAACGACTACATCACCCGCTCGATCGATGTGATCATCCAGGCCGGTCGCCATGAAGGCGCGCGCGGCATTACCGAATTCTACCTGCCGATTGATCCGGCCCATTCAAAGGAAACAGCCCATGTTTGAATACAAGATTGAACAGATCAACACCGCCAAGACAAAGCCTCCGAAGATCGAATCGCAGCTGACGGCCCTTGGTCAGGATGGCTGGGAGCTGGTCTCAGTGGTACCGGATTTCGACGGCGAACATATTCTGAAGGCCTTCATGAAACGTCGCACCAGCGCGAGCGCCTAAAGCAGACCGAGGAAGATCCGATGGGCGTCGTCACCTGGATGGTAGAAACAACCGACAGCTTTCTGGAAGACGCGGCTCAAACCACCTTTGGCAACGTCGCGGGTCAGCTTGGCGGCGTCATTGCCGTGGCTTCGACGCTCGCCGTGATCGGCGTCTTCCTCAACATGGTGTTTCAGTACAAATCCATGGACGGGCGGACCGCCTTCTGGTTCGCGCTCAAACTCATGCTCATCTCGGTGTTTGCCATGAACTGGGTCCAATTCAACGGTGTGGCCAGCGCCCTGATCGATGGGCTCGACCAACTCGCGGGCGGCATGGTGGCCGGGCTTGGCGGCGGCGGTGCAGGTGCATCTTACTTTGCCGAAGCCTTCGACGATCTCATCGAGGAATTTGGCGACTACCTGAACGCGGCCGGTGACAACATGCATTGGATGGCCGGTGCCCTGATCGGCGCGATCGGCGCGTTCCTCCTCGGCGTGATCGGCGCGCTCTGCGGCCTTGTCCTGATCTTCGCCAAGATCATGCTGGCCTTCATGATCGGCATCGCCCCCATCATGATCGCGCTGTCGCTGTTCGATGTCAGCAAGGACTATTTCCACCGTTGGCTGTCCAGCACAGTATCCTACGCGCTCTACCCCCTCGTGATCGCGGGCGTGTTTTCCACCGTTGTCGGCATGTCGCGCTCGCTCATGACCGAGCTCGGAGATCCCTCCGGAGCCAGCAACATCGGCGCGCTGGTGCCCTTCTTCATGATGATGTTTCTCGCAGGCGGCATGATCATCGCCACCCCGCTGATCGTGCGCTCTATCTCAGGCAATTTCATGATGGCTGGACCGCCGAGCATTCCCGGCCCCGGCGGGTTCGCCAAGGGATTGATCGGCACCAAGGGATCCCGGGCGCGGGCACGGTTTGGGACCAGGTCAAATGCTGAGATTGCGGGGGCCGGGATACGGCAGGCGGGCGGAGCTACTGTTTCGATGGTTCAGAAGGTTGCCGAAAGAGCTAAGCGGTTGGAATAGGGCTCTGGCCCACTCCAAACCTTCGCCGAGAGGCCAAGTTCTGCGGCACAGTAAACTCATTTCAGACATTCGAATTGGCTGAGTTACGGTTCAGATGAAGATTGTCGGGCTGCGAGTTCGGGCTATCTACGCGGGATCAACAACGCTTCTAGGCTGATTGAATGCGAATTTTTGAGCCTCCTTAAGTACGGCATGAGCTTCTTCGATGAGCTTGGCGTCGCGCTCCCATTGCCCAGCCGGTCCACCAGTGAACTTTTCGCCATGGAAGTAACTATTTCTCACGCGACAGACACCATTGACCATGAGTTGCGAGACATTTGAGAGTGGGACGGGATTAGGTGGATCCCACTGCATATCTGCCAGAAGGCGGCGCGGTGGCTCGCCAACCAGTGTTTTTGCAGTCCCAGACTTCACTACATGATCGAAGAACTCCTGCCCCAAATCTCTCGCAAATGCGTCCCAATCCGCTTCCGCAATCGCTCTGTTCTTGCGGCGGTACTTTGGCATTCTCTTTAGGGCGTATTCCATCGCCCCAAAATCTGCCGCAAATTTCGTGGCCGCTGTATGAGGGTTATCCATGGAAGACCTCCCGATAGTTTGAATCTGTCCGCACACCTAGCAGACTAAGATGCTGCATTCACCATATCCGATCGACGTCCAAACCGGTCTATCTGCACTTCTGCTCAGACTTTGCGGTCGCTCCGGCTTTTCTGCCAATCGCGTGATTTGCGAATTCAGGTTAAGCATGTCTTGCATCACTTAAGTTTTCCAAGGCAATCGAGACTTCCCACACTTACACGAAATCGCTTTCTCACCGGGCACATCGACATCTGCGCGAATATGGCGGCCACAATGCTCACAGACAAAGAGGGCGACCAGCTTCTCGATATCTTCCAGCAACACATCGATGTCCTCGCCGACAATTTTGTCGGCGTTATCGTGAGAGACCAGATTGGCGATGAGGGCCGATCCTGCCAGATCGGAGAAGATTTGCGTATCCAGTAGATCGGGCGACTTGTCCTTCAAGGTCGATCGCAGCGCACTGATCAGCTCATCCGACATGCGTTTTTCGTTAACGTCGTTGAAGCGGAAGGCCACTTTCACCTCAAGAGCCTGGCAGATATTCTTGAGCACAAGCTCCAGTAGTTTGCGTAGGTCGTTTGTGACGTCTTCCTTGCCCTTCTTCTGTTCGATGATTTCCTTCAGAGACGCGGGGCTGTTTTCGATAAGGATGCCATTTGCACCGTCTGACCGGACCTCGTGAAAAATCCAGCCATGCTGCCCCATCTCCCTCTTGATGATGTCGAACCAGATGTTCTCGTGCGTGAGGATGATGATTTGCCAGTCGGAGAACTCGTCGCGCAAAAGGCGTAAGAGCCTGCGCCGATGCGATGTATCGAAGCTTGTGACGATATCATCCAGCACCAGGAACTTGGCGTGCTTGTTGAAGATGCGAGCGTTAGCGAGGAACAGAACCACCCCAAGACTATTCAGGTGGCTTTCGCTTAGGTACTTGCGTGGCGGCTGGGTCGCCTTGCCATGGAACGCGTATTGGAACTCGACACCTTCATCGCCGACCATAGTCAGGCGCACTTTGTCGACGCTCTCTTTGGGATGAAGCGCCGCGTAGAACTTCCCGACATCATCGCTGATAGTATCCAGTACAGCCTGCAGCGCCCCGTTCTGAACCTTGATGAAGTCATCCAGCATTGAGGAAAGCGTAATGATTTGGGCTTCGTAAGCACCCCTAATGTTTTGATAGCTTTCAAAGTCGTTCACCTGATCGCTGACGGTTTTGAGCCTTATCAGCGCAGCGGCGACCTTCTTCTCCAGCTCCGTGAGCTGCAGCTTCTTCGCGGCTTTTTTGGCTTGCTCCGAAGCCGTTTCCGATTCTGCACGCAACGCCTTCAGTTCGGCGTCGAAATCGGCGGGGGCCTCGAAAACCTTCTTGTCATCAAAGGCGGATTTCAGATCTTTCAGATAGTCGCGCAGCTTGAGGCGCGCAGACTTAACAGCCTCGATCAGCGAAGAAAAATCATCCAGATCGGAATACGTCTCCATGATGGCTTTCGTCTTAAGGCCCGCATTGGTGATGGTCTCGGCAAGAGTATCCTTGAGCGAGCCAGCTTCATCGAGCCGCTTCTGCAACGCCTCTAACGCTTCAAGGCGCTTGCCGACCTCTTCCTGGAGTTGGGCAAGCTCAAAGGGCTCCAGGCAAAACGGGCACTGCGGATCAGTAAAGACTTTATCATCCAGGACGGCCTTGCCGCGCATCAGAAAGTCACTGAGCCGAAGCTTGTTGACGTTTTCGCTCTCCTTTGCGAGGGCGTTATATTTATCCGTAAATGCCGTGGCATCATCCGAGAGTTGATCAATGTCGGCGACAAGATCACTGCAAGCTTTTTCAAGCTGCGCGAGTCTCTCTGCCAGTCGTATCTTTTCCTCACTACTGCCCTGTCCCCGAAGCTCTTCTAAAGCCTCATTGTAGGACTCTTCGTCAGTAACTTCTGTCTTAAGATCAAATGGATTCGTGACCTTAGCGGCTACGCCGTAGAATTCCTTTCTGTTTGGAACAACCTGTTCTACTTCCGCGATCATCCCGGATTGAAGGCGCTGAATCTGCTGCTTTGCGGTCGTGTATTCAGTTTCCTTTTCAAGCTGGTTCTTTGTTTGCAAAAGGACATTTCTAAATTTCGTGATCTCGCTATAGCCGATAATATCGGCAATGGCCTCACGCTTCCCGCCTTTTGTTTTGTCGAGAAAGTTAACAATATCGGCATGCCTGAGAATGATATTGTCACCTTTCAGATCGGCAACAAGCTGCTCCGCATTGTCATTGGCAAAGGTGGCTGAGGTCTTCAGCGCGTCCGAGAGCGCTTTGGTTCCGTTGCGGTCAGTGCCGTCAAAAACCAGCTCCACAGAGCTGGGCTTGTCATCGGCTAGCACATTGCGCAGCGAGTCCTGCTTGCAGTCCTCCCGCCACAGGTGGTCCACGCGGTCATGAATGAACCACTCAAGGGCATCTGTAATGGTGCTCTTGCCCGACGCGTTTTCACCGAAGATCGCAACGCTCTTCGTTTTCTTCGAAAAATCGAGGGGCAGTTCGAAACGTGCGCCGCGAAAGCGCGAGACGGTGATCTTGCGAACTTTAGTCATCACCTGCCTCCTCTGCACCCGCCATATCAGCCTTGATTGCGGCCTTGCGCACCTCTTCCAGCTTTCGCAGCAGCTTGACCTTGCTTAGATCATCGTCCTTTCGAAGATTTCTGACAGCGGCCACAGTGTCCGCGTCGAGGGATTCGTCCTTAGCCTGGGTGTCGAGGAACTCGGTAATGACCTCAGTTGCTGTCTTGATGTTTTCGGTGGTCAAGGCCTACCCCCTTGTTTAATATTGAAAATATGCGAATACTATTCACACAAATGTACAATCTTAGCGAGCAAGAAATCAAGTTTGTTCGCGGCGTTGCGGGCATCTACTTCATCTATTTGACCGAAAGTGAAATCGCGTATCCCTTCGCGAACTCAAAGCTGATTTACATTGGGATGAGCGAGTCAAAACAAAACAGCCTTTTCAAGAGGCTTGGCGGCCATTTGTCCGGCCAATCCGGCAACGTGGGAATTAGCAACTACGCAAAGACGCAGAGGGTGAAGTTTACGTACTACTCTGCTGATGTTCTCAGGAACTACGGAAGTGAGAACCTTTTTGACATTGAAAGCTTCTTCTTGAGTGATTTTCTCAATCACTATGGTTGCTTCCCCATTTGCAATGGCCAGTCTGGTCACAAGCCGTCTGAACATTCGAATCCTATTGCGGCGGACGTTGATTGGTCGTTCTTCAACTGAGGAATGCCACTGGCTTGCGTCAAATCCAGCGTTCAAGTCTTTGTAGACTGAGACGAGAGGCTTCAAAATTTTCAGTGTGTTTGGCAGGAGTAGGCTACGCTTCTGCAAAGCGTGCTTCGATTCATTGCTTGCTTTTCAGGATGTCTCCAACCCACAGCGCAGCGTCGGCGAAGGTCCGGTTTCCGCCCTCATCCCCGAGCAGCCTCTTCCATGAACCGTTCCACCCTTTCAGTTCCAGCCTGATAATCCCCCAAACTGGCCTGATCACCTGACTGTACACTTTGACCGCCGGACGCCAAATCCTCAATCTCATCGCGCCGTTTCCCACCACCTCCAGAGCCGTCACTTGAAACCGCCCTCGGCATCTCAAGCGCTCCAATCTTCGCTTCCAGTGCCTTGATCTGCCCTTGCAGCCCGCGCATCTGGTCACCAGCTGACGGATATGGCAGATCGCCGGTCTGCTTGTCGAAGATCTGCTTAAAGAACCGGTCGCCATAGTATTTGATCCGCTTGGCGCGCACGGGCATTTGCGCGTCGACCACCAGAACAATGTCATCAAGATCCATGCGACGGGCCTCATCCTCAGGTAACAAAGGCGTCTCTTCCGTCCGTTCAGACATGCTGCGACCGACGAAGGGGTTTCGGCCGACATAACGCGAACGGGTCACAACGCGTTTGGTGGTTTTGCCAACCGCTTTGCTGAGCTCTTCGATGGTCTTTTCATCTGAGGGGGTCAGATAGAGCTTGATGCCCGCGTTGCCCTGCAGGGCGCGGCGGGCATTTTCACCATAGATCTCGTCCAAAGCCGGGATCGTCTGAGTTACGATCGCTAAGTTTGCCCGGTAAGATCGCAGAGTTTCGATGCTGTCGAGCACGATCGGCATTTTGCCCAGGCGATTGAACTCATCGAGCATGATCATCACCGGCCAGGGCTCGTCCTTGCCGGGTTCGTGGTCTTGAAGGGATGCGAGCAAGTCTGAGAAAAACAGACGGATCAGCGGCGCGAGGGGTTTCACCATGAGTGGTTCAACCACAAGATATACCGAAAACGGCGTCTTTCGGATGTCGCGAAAATCGAAGTCCGACGTTGCGGTCGCACGGTCGATGGCCGGGTTTGACCACTGCTTGAGGCCAGATGTCATCAAGAGCGACAGGTAGGATGTCAGCGTGTCGTTGTTGGTCGAGGCCATGCGCATGAAGATCAGCTTGGCGGCTGGATTGACCACTTCGTCGGCGCGGCGGCGATACTCTTTCTGCTTGTCGCCGCCAGAGGCCGTAATGCGGTAGATCTCTCCCAAGGTCGGCCGCTTTCGCTCAAAAG
Organism: Thalassovita sp.; assembly: GCF_963691685.1. GTDB lineage: Bacteria > Pseudomonadota > Alphaproteobacteria > Rhodobacterales > Rhodobacteraceae > Thalassobius. The sequence continues at coordinate 1,375,425 of NZ_OY829290.1, read as the reverse complement.
CCAAAAGTCCTGCCGCCACGAATAGATCAATGCCGCCATCGAGGAGCCCTTGCACCCGGTCGTTATCAGCTTGCAAGAACAGCGAGGCCAAGAGTTGCAGCTCCATCTGCTGGCGGTCGACGTTGTCCAGCGCCGATATGCGCAGCAGAGGATTGTACCGGTGGGAGCGGCCGTCCTTCCAATCAGTGGGCGCAAACCGGAACACCTTGTCGCCCTGCGCTGCCCTGTGGCGGGCCGTTGCCTCAAAGTTCTCGCCCTTCACGTCCAGCACCACAGCACTACCCTGATAGGTCAGAAGGTTCGGGATGACGAAGCCAGTTGTTTTGCCGCGTCCGGTCGGGGCGACGATCAGGGCATGGGGGAATACTTTGGACATCACGAAGGGTTTGCGGCTCTTGGGCTTGCCCATTTTGCCCAGGACAAAGCCGTGGCCGGGCTTTCCGAAAAAGCCGTTTCGCTTCATCTCAGACATATGCTGCCAGTGGGTTTCACCGAATTTTGTCAAAGCGTCGTTCATCAAAACAGCGCTGAGCAAAACACCGGCTCCAGCGCAGATACCAATGATCAAGTGCACGACCTGCATATCGCCCGGCTGGCTTGCTCGATAAGCCACATAACCGCGTGCCAGCATCAGGAAATCGATATCGCTCCCGACCCCGTACCAATGGAACGTTAGAAAGGCCGACGCCAGAACATAGCCCAAAGATGCACCGAGCAAGGCAAAGCTGAAGACGCCAAGCGCAATCCTGGTTTTATCCATGGGTCACGCCTTTTTCGCCGTCGATTTCTACGTGCCGCTGGTGCTGCACTTCAATCTCTTCACTGGCGATTTCGTCTAGCACATGTTCCATTGCGACGGAATTCGCCAGCTCTGGTTCACTCTGCAGATAGGCCTTGGCCACATAAAGACGGTCAAGCCGATCTTCGACGTGATCTTCCAAAGCGCTTTCATCACCGATGGCAAGATCAGCGGCGCGGTCATCACCAACCAGCTCATTCAGTTCCTGGCGCAGTGTGTCACGCTCCAAATCATCGCGGAATGGATCTGAAGCCGGATCCTGCCGCAAGCGCTGAAGAGCATCGGACGCGACTGGCGGCAGGCTCTCGACCGGCGAACGGTCATGTTCAACCACCTCGGTTGTCCCTGCATCACGTAATACCTCTGCCTCATTCAGTAGACGCCCCAACTCACCATGCAGCTCATCCAGGCGATCAACAGCTTTTTCCAAATCGTCACGCTTAGACAGGTCGAGCCCTTCGGTTTCAGCGATAGCAACCAAATCCCGGCTAAGCCATTGTCGCTCCAGCGCCGCATTCTGCGCACCAATCTCGATACGGGACACAACTTCCTGCCTAGAAATACCGGTGTCTTTCAACGCCAGTTGGAGCCGATCCGCCACGGCATCACTGCGCAGCTTATCCTGTAGCTGGTCCGCAATATTCTCGGCCGAATAGATCCCGCCGCCAGACGGGGTTTCCAGCAAAGTGTGAGAACGCACGCCGATCGGGCTGAGGTGAGAGATTGAACGATAGATCTCGTTCAGCTCCTGCTCCAGCGCTGCGCGCCGGTCCGGCGGAGCATCGGCCACCACTTTTTCGGCCTGCTCAATCTTGCCGTGGAACGCATCCACGACCTCGTCAAAGGAATACTGTTCCTCGGCCATGCCATATACCTTTCCATCTGCTTCAATTGGTTTGCCCTGCACTAGAAGCGTCGCTGCCTTCTCCAAGGCAGCCGCAATGTCGTGCTGATTTTCGCGCGAGGCTTCTGCTGCCAGCCCGCGATAGAGCCGCGCATTCTGAGCCACTTCCGCCAAGGCGCGGTCAAGCTCATGCCCTACGCGATCCCTTTCCGTCAGTTCTGTTACCGTGGTTCCCGCGCGACGATGTTCTTTGTCACTTGGGCTTTTCGTTGTGATCCCGCGCCCGAGTTTTCGGGTGGCCTCAAGCCGTAGCCCATAGCGATCCGACACTTCGACCATGGCCTCGCGAAAGCTGTCGTAGTTGAAGTGATGCCTCTGCTTGAGAAAGAAAAACTCTCCATCCTTGCTACGCCGGTTCAAGACGATATGCGCGTGTGGATGGTCCCGGTCCTCATGCACTGCCGCGATGTAATCAAAGTGGCTGCCTTCCCCCTGAAAGAACCGCTCGCAGATCTCGCGTGTGATTTCAGCGACATGCTCGCCGCGCGTGCCAATCGGAAAGGCCATCAAGAGGTGCGAGGTATGCCCCAGCTTTGGGTGAAACCCCTCATTCCATTGCGCCGAAAACCGACGCGTGACCTGTTCGATCTCTTTGGCTGACAGGATGCTCTGGCCGTCATAGGTGCCACGACTGTCTATGATGAAGCTCGACTTGGTGGTCAGATATTCCAACTGGTTGCGCAGCTGCGTTTTGGTATGGGTGCCGCCATCGCGAATGGCTTTGAAGATCGCGGGCGAATGCCCCAGGGCTGCGCGCGCCATCTGCTTTGCACGAGCGCGTGGGCCACTGCCGCGAATGCGGCTCCAGTCTCGATCAAAGAAAGCCTCCTGCACGGCGGCGACGGCGCTACTGCGGGCCATCAGCAAAGCCTCTCAGTACGCGGGCAATCTCGCCAGACAGCGCGCTTCGGCGGCGCTGCGCCATGTCTTGAACCTGGTCCGCGATGTCGAAGATCAGCCCGGCCAAGGCGCGCACCTGACCATGGGCGGAATTGCCATAGGGCGGCGTCTTGCCCTGACGCTTCGCCTCGTTCAAGCGCTGCGCAATTTGGTTGATGTTGTTGCCGGTGCGATTGAGAGAGGCCGACAATCCCTGCATCTGATTGGCCAGTTCATCATCAGGGACAAAGAGATCGTTCGAGGCATGGATCAGCCGACGCAGCCCTTCCGCCCGGCTGGCGATATCATGCCGCGTCAGCACCGCATCAAAGCCCGCAAGCTCCTTCGGTGTGAGCCGGACATTCACCAGCTCAGAGCGCACGCGCGCATCGAGCTTGCGGCTTTGATCGGCTTTCAACGCGTAGAAGATGCTGCGGGTCGTGACGCCAAATTCGCGGGCCAGATCCTCGATCGGCACCCCCTCGGCACGCTTGCGCACGATGGCAAAACGCTGGTTTTGCGTCAGTCGCTTGTGCCGTGGTACGCGCGGTCGGCCCATGTGAAGTAATCACCCCTATTTCTTGCCAGCATCATACAGGCAGCCCTGTTATGGCACTTCGCCATAATTGATTCAATATTATAATATTGCATCAACTGCCTGTATTCCGTTTGGAGCAGCCATAGGCTGCGACCGCCGGGCAAAGCCCGGCCACATGCGCAAGGCATGGCACCACTAATCGTGGTTCCACGCCTCAGCATCGCCAAGCAATTGCAGCGCTATTGCGCGGGCCGCGCCTTCGGCGCTGGCATAGGTTTGATGATCCGGCAGCTCGTGCAAATCAAAGGGCTGTTGCGGGTCGTCCGGGGTCTCAACTCGGACATAGATCGCCCAGCCATCGATCAGTGCTGGATCATCACAATACTCCTGCCCGCCATCGGGCAGATTGCAGAACCCATGCAGATGCACGCTAGCTCGGCCTTCTCGGGCCGCTTGCCTGATGTCAGAATATTTCATGGCAAAGCCTCCACGTTCTCCCCAAGGAAAAATTCGTCAGGCTCGCCGTTCAGGCGGGTGCCATCCCGACTGGTCAAGCCGATAGCCGACCCGTTCCGCGTGAATGTGATATGGTATTGCCCGAGGTCATCACCCGTCACCACATACCCGCTGTTGACCGAGTGAACGCGGTTGCCCGCGTCCACTGCCGTTTTGATCTCTTCCAAGGTCATCGCAACGCCTCCTCAAGGATTGCGAGAGCCCCAAGGCAATCGTCGATATAGGGCTGCTCCTCACCGTCCAGATCGTTCAGCTCCAGCCGGTTCAACACCGCGTAAAGCGTGGCGCGCGCCTCGCGGGCAGCGCTTCGCAAGCTGACGGTATCTTCCAGATGCGCAGTCGCAAAATCATCGCTGTGATAGTCAGGGATCATCGGATTTCTACCGCCCTATGCTTCCAACGCGGGGCGATGTCTTTGAACGGCACGGTGAAGGGCGGCAGCGCGTCAAAGCCGTTCGAGCTTTTGGCCACCTTCACCTTGGCGCAATTATCCTCGACGCAGAGGATCTCGACGCAGAACACGCCGCCCAAACCTGACGGAACAACGATCTCCTTCAGCTCGTGCCGATGCTTCCCGCAATACACGCAGGTGCTATAGTGCCCGTCGATGATATGACCGCCGGTCGTGCGATCACAGTCGCAGGTCCAGAATTTCGGGGGCTGATATTTGTGTGCCATTTGTGACCTCCTCTTGGGTGCTGCGGTTGGGGCGTGGCTCCCCTTCCGCCGATGGGCTGCACACCGGCCAATCTGATCTAACCGAATACGCATGTATTCGGCGGAACAGAGTGGGTGGGGGCACAGCCCGACCCACGGCCCAGGAGCGGCCAGTCAAAGGGTCAAAGCCAGCAACTGGTGCGGCCCGCAGCGCGCCCCGCGCGAGGACACGGGTTGCAGGCTTTGACGACGCGCACGCGCGGCGCTTGCCCATTGACGGGACGTGACAGGGATGTTGGGCGGACCAATCAAATTGAAAGAAGCCTGAAGGAGGTGAGCGGGCTGAAAGCCGGTCGATCCTCCGCGCAGTCCGTTTCTCAGGGCGGCCCGTGCGCAGCAGCACGGGCCACATTTTCTCATCCCGTTCAAAATGCCTGCGCCCTGCCACATGAGGCGGGGCGCAGGCGTTTAAAGCTCAACACCGGCTTTCAAGTTGCCGTCCGGATCCAGCCAGGAACGGGCCTCGGCGCAATCCAAGCAAATACAGGAGCAACTGCCTTTCACGATAACCGGCGCAAGAAAGATCACTGGGTTTGACGCGCCGCATTTGCGGCACGTCATCCGGGGTAGGATTGCGGTGCGGCTCATGCTGCGGTCGCTTTCGATTGACCTGCGGCTGCTAAGACAAAATCGGCTGCCTTCTGCGCCTCGGACGCCGCGCGGAAAATCGCCCGCTTGTCCTCTTTGAGAGCTTTCAACCACCCTTCAACATAAGCGGCGCTTTGGTCGAATTCCGGCGCGACACCAATCTGGGCCCCAAGGAAACAAGCGCCGATTTCCGCCACCAGCTCTTCAAAGGCATAGGCTTCGCGATTCGCAAATTTCTTGATCCGCTCAAGCCGCTTTTCGCTGCCGGTCCAATGGATCACCTCATGGGCCAATGTCCCATAATAGCCTGCCGCATCGTGAAACGTGGCAATCGGCGGCATGTGGATGTGATCCTTGGCGGGGCTGTAGTAGGCGCGCGGGTCATCACTGGTGAGGATCTCTGCCCCAGTTCGGCTGAAAAATGCCTCAAGCTCTGGATCTTCCGCCGTCCCAAGGTCGCGCGGTGCTTCGGGCCGGTTGTAGTAATCCTCCGGCAAACCTTCGATCTGATCGGCATTGAACACGCGGTAGGCGCGCGCATAGGGCAGCTCTTCCTCGATGCCCAGTTCGTTCTCTCGGGTGAACGTCCCGTATTTGACCACGGTGGACGACGCTTCACCTTTGCGGACCTGACCGCCCAGCTCCTGCGCCTGTTTGTAGGTCATCCAGCGGCTCGAAACATAGACATGCTTGGCCGCCATAACCCAGAGCATCAGGATATTAATCCCGCGATACTCCTCCCCGTTGTATCGGGTCGGCAGGGCAATGCCCGACACGCTCCCTGTCCACGGCTTGCGCCAAGGCGGCGTGCCTTCCTCAATCTCTGCAATAATGGTGTCAGTGACATGGGCATAAACATCAAACTTCGGTGCCATTTGTGGCCTCCTCAATCAAAGTGACGCGGGTGAGGCTTCGTGCCCCCTTCCGCCGATGGGCTGCGCCTCGGCCACCTGATCTGACCGAATACGCATGTATTCGGCGGAACAGAGTGGGAGAGGGCAAGGCCCGACCCACGGCCTTGAACGGGGCTGTCAATCGGCCACATTTGCGAAGAAAATGTCTGCGCCGAAATCAGACGCCAATTTGCCCCGCGAGGAATGGCTCGCATGCGAGACAGGGGAAATTGGTGGCTGATTTTGGGGATGGACTAAGGTTGACCGCCCCGGTCAGGGATGTTGGGCGGACCAAACCAAGAAGGATGCCTCAATCGCGGTTGAATGCGCCGTTGGCTCGTTCAGCCGCGGTTCAACATATCACAAAAGGCACCCGAAACACTAGGAAGCAAACTCAACCGTACATGATGAATGCTTCTGTACTTGACCTAGGAACAGTCAATCGTAAGGGCAACGATGCTTGATGTGACATTCAAGACAATGCGGTCGAGTAGGTGAACAAATTTGCGCGGCATAATCTAAGCAGGCCCAATTTGTTTCAACTGCATTTCCCTCCCGTACAAGCCAGTGGGCCGCGGCTTGCAGCCATGGATCATGCCGGATATCCACTAGCTTGCGCGGGCGAACGTACCGCTCCAGCAGCCGGGCCATGTTGACGTCCAAGAGCGGTTTCCTCTGACCATGCTGGAATAGAAGTATGGCATTGGCCACATATTGACCAACCGCAGGGATGCTGACGAGTTCCTCCGTGGCATCAGGAAAAGCCCCGCCCCGATCGGCAGCATAATTGGCCAGTTGCTTTAAGCTACTTGTGCGCCTGCGCCAAAGCCCAAGTGGCTTCAAAAATTCACCTAGCGCACTTTCGTCAGCTAGGGAGACTTCGTCCCAGTCAGGAAATCGTGCAAAGAATTCATCATAGACGGCGGCTACCGTCTGGGCCCTCGTGCGCTGAAGCAAAACCTCGACGCAAATCCTTTCATAGGTTCCCGTACCTGGCTCACGCCACGGAAACTCCCGAGCGTTGTCCTTGAACCACGCGCGTAAGAAGCGGCCAAGGTTCGTAATCTTCCGCTTTTCACCCCGGGTTGGAATGTCAGGCAACGAGCCCATGGTATTCAGAGGGTGGGAACAACGCATTGAAGTCCTTCGGGTTCACCTTGAACAGGTAACCATGGTCGCCAACCGATCCACCCTTTTCCCTTTGGTATAACGTGTAGTCCAAGGTTATCACGCCAGCCTCCACTAGGGCTTCGAAATTACGCACCCGGGGTGCGCGGGTGTGTTCGACTTGAACGTAGTGAAACTCCTCGCTGGCCCCCTTACCCCTCGTCTCTGCGGAAACCCAGAACGTTTGGCGATGCTTGGATGTCAACCTATCCCTTAGCTTGGCAAGCTCCCAAACCACCATGCGCGTGGTCCTCTCGGCCACCACGTGGTTCTGCCGCAACCAATCCTTTTCGCCATCAATCGACAACACGAACCCATTTGGGTTCGCCATCTTCCCAGAGATCGTGCAGTATAGTTGCCTACGGCCATCAACCTCGTAGCCATGGGCGTCAAGCAGGGCCTTGTTCGACCCAAGCGGAGAAAGCTTCCAGTTAGGTACTTGGCTAAACAAGTTCACGCGGTTCTTGCGCTTGCGGCCTGCCCTCTTTGCCTTGATCTCGATTCCTTTAAAATCGGGAAGCTTGCTCGAATTGGCCTCGATCCCCAACAGGGTCTCCAGCGTCATCCCGATACCCGTATCGCCAGGTCGCATGGTCGGAATCCAACCGCGTGCACCGATATCGCGCAGCAGGTCGAGCAATTCTCCTGCCTCGGGTGATAGTCCCGGTCGCGCGGTTTGCGCGATTGCCCCAAGCGGCGAGCCCGGGTCCTTTATTGATCGTAGGACTTCAGGATCGCTGCAATTTACGACGTGCAACAAGCCGTCCCAAACAAAAAGCGCCAGCAAGTTGTAAGGAACCGCGTGCGCCTTGAGGCCGTAAACGCAGATACGTGGGTCGCCCTTCTTCGTGGTGGGCCGGTAAAGGGACACTTTCGTCGGCTTCGATCCCTTCGCGAAAACCATCCTCGCCGGGACAACGACCTTGTGTTCCTGGCCCTGGGCTTGGGTTGAAAAGTCATGGATCTTTGCATCGAGCAGGAAATCCCGAAACGTTGCCGTGGCATCCATGATCGATTTCTTCAAGCCAGTCGGCGTCGGGACAAGCAGACCTACGTCCAAGCCGGTTTCGTTGAAGAGGGTCAATACCTCTCCAACGCTCGTGTCCGATTTTTCGAGCATTATCCTATAGCTTCGTCCAAGACTCTTTTAAAATGAGACCCCACGCGTTCCGCAAGGCCAACCGGCACGGCATTGCCGATCTGGGTGTACTTGGGAACTTCGCGGTCAAAAATGCCCTCGCGCGGATTACCCGCGCGTCGAATTCCACCCGTGGTCCGCTTACCTGCGAAACGGTACCAATCCGGGAAGAGTTGTAGGCGCGCCCACTCCCTCACGGTCAAGATACGAGGCTGCGAGTAATGAACGTAATCATCGGGAAGCGACGTGGCCGTGATGTTGGGCTCCTGGTTGCCCCAGCTCGGTTTCAATAGGCGTTGGGAAAACTTCTTGGTGCGCCACTCTTCGGGAATTTCGCCCGCGTTGCTGATCATGTGGTCGAACTTCTCGACCACGGCCGGCTTGTGCTTGGAATACTCCTGCTCGGTCAAACGAATGCCCCGGCCCTCGTACCAAGAAGGCGCAGTGCGAAGGGACTTCTGGATCGCGGTGCGCGCGGGCCGCGGATAAGCCGTCGTTTCAAAGGTGCCGCGCTCGAAGTTTCGACTGCGCAGAACCTCGGCCACCGTGTCATCGACTAGATCGCCGAGAAGGTCTTTGAGGTCGGGAAACTCGCCCGGGCTTCCCGCCGGAAGGAACCCGCAGGCAACCGCGTCTTCCGGGTCGGCCTTGGGGTCGAGAAAGCCGCAGGCTTCCAACACGTCTCGACGCACGCCAACGAGCAAGACCCGCGGCCGGTTTTGGGGAACGCCGTAGTCCTTGGCATAGACCAACGACCAGCGCACCTCGTAGCCAGGAATGGCCCGAAACTCGTCCCGGACGTCCGGGAAAATACGCTCTCCCCCATCCCGGGTCCACTTGGAGGTCAGCAGGCCGCGCACGTTCTCGAAAAGAAATACACGGGGCCGCATCCGGCGAATTACGCTGGCCATCCGCTGGTAAAGCTGGTTCGACGGCAGGTCCTTCTTGTCAACGGAATACGACCGGCGGATGCCAATGCCGGAATAGCCCTGGCAAGGTGGGCCACCGGTCAAGACATCGAGATTGCTTCCGCCCCCGCTCTTCTTTGTTGCGGTGTCGAAAGCCAATTCTACACCGGGAACCTGAGACAGGTCGCTAACCAACTGTTCGAGCCGTTTCCCCTTCAACTCGTGTGCGTCATTGCAGTGTAGCGCGTTATTTTCCGAGAATTTCATGCCACCAAGCGAATGGTGTCGGTTCATGAGGTAGGTGGCCTGAGCGTCCTCGTTCAACTCGTTGACGAATACCGGCGTGAAACCCGCGTTCTCGAACCCAAGAGACAGGCCGCCACACCCGGCGAAGAGATCGATCATGTTGTACTGGCGATGCGTCGCCTCGTGCCGGGGAGTTCCCGCCTGGGTAGGGTTTTCGTTTACGTCTCTCGCAAGGGTTTCCTGAAGCATCTATCGTCCGGCCAAGTTTCATGGTTTTTGAAAATAGCTAGCATATCTGGAATGGGCTGTCCAGGCGGTTACTACATGTTGGGGGCAATTCGGCCGTTCTGTCGCCCGCTTTATCGAGCGCGCGTTGGCCTAGTCGTCCAAGATTTCAACGAAATCTGGGAACTTTCTCGCCGCTTCAAGGACTTGGGTTCCGAACCGTCCGCCGGGGTCGTCGAGCTGGATCACCAATGTATCGATGGGACGTGTTAGGGCGATCAGTCCCCAACGCCACGCTTCGCCCTGCGCTGCCTTTTCCAGGTCAACGAATCCCTCCTCTTCGGATGCATCGAGACCAGATGAGATCTTGGCTTCAAACATCTCTTCGAGGAATCGATCAAACCCGTCGAGAACTACGGTCCACCCTTCCAAGCCCCGGCAAGAAGCGTATTGAACGATCCTCACCTGGTCTGGCCCGCGAGGAAAATCCGACCTTGCCGTCGGATCAACGCCGTCCCAGAACTCCTGGCCCCAGGATGTCATTTCCCGGCCCACCAGGCTCGACCGCCGCGAGCCATCACCGACAACGCCGTCTGGCGGAACGCAGACCAGCATGTCGACACAGTCATTGCCGTCGGACCTTAGGTCGCCAACGAGTCTCTCGTGTAACCCGGCTGCCTGCGCGTATGGCGTGTTCAAGATGATTATCCTGCCACCGCCGGCGGCCGGGTTAGGCTCAGCCTCCCACGCACTTCCCGTTTCCCGTGCAACCTCGGATACGAAGAGCGACAAGTTGCGCTTGAGGCGCAAGCATTTTCCCAATGGCAAGGTGCTTCTCTTGTCGCGGGGCAGACCCGCACGCCAGTTAGCACGTGCACCCCTGACAAGCTGGTCCACGCCATCCGCGACACATAGCCGTGTCGGGTCGTAAAGGGCTTTCAACAAGGCGGTCTCCCCGCTTGGCCAATCTTGTCCCTCGTCAACGAACACCTGATCGAAATCGAAGAAATCGGGATCGTCGTAGATGATTGCCTCGATGTCATCCCGTGTAACGGCCCCCGCCTTGATAAGTTCCAGCGCCTCTGCGCAGAGCTCGGGGTACCGCGAGAAATCCAAGGGACCATCGCCGAGCAATCCAAGCTTCGAAAACCAGGTGTAGAGGAATGACATCACGGTGCCGACGCGGATGCCACCCGCTTGCACCGAGGACGGGATGCTTGCCAGGGACATTAGGCGACGCATGTCAGCGGCCAGGGCGTGGTTGTAGGTCAAGACCAACGTCCGCTTGCCCTCCATGCGAAAGAGTTTCCACGCCGCCTGGAGAAGCAAAACCGTCTTCCCGGTTCCCGCGAAGCCACGCAGGAACACCGTACCGTCTCCCAGGGTATCGATGATGCCGTCGATCGCCGGGTTCTTCGCGGCCAAGCGATCCATGCGTTCGCGGTCAAGGCGCGTTGGGATCGCTTTCTTAAAAATCGGTGCCGCTAGGGCCTTCTCGATCGTTTCCTTGTCACCTGCCGAAAGAAGCCCTTGCCCCCGGCGTTCCAGGAGCGGTGAGGACGCCGCGATCGCGCTCATCAGTTGGTGACCATTGAAAGCACCCGCGACAGCGCTTGGCGCAGAAATCGAGCCGAGACTGGGGAAAACCATGCAACGGCGCGCGAAGACATCGACATGCATGTCCGAAAGGTATGTCTTAAGGGCGTGCATTTGCTTGACGTTTTGGTCTGTCGCGCTCTTCCATTGCAATGGACCGCCACGCGAGTACCTGACCTCGACCTGGTCATCCATAATGCGAACACCACGATCGTCATGATCCTTGACCTCGATCGCGACCACGAAGCTTTCGACCATGATCGGGCGCGTGTTTAGCTTGTTCCCCGAGGATCCCCGGATAACGCGCAAGGGTTTAAACATGCGCGGCTTCGACAGCCGACCAGCCAAGACAACATCGATGTCTTGTACCTGGTAGCCCGAGAGCTTCGTGCTGACCGCGATCCGGATGTCATCAACTTCCCTAGGGGTCGCCGCCACGCCCGGCCAAGATGCCTCCAGTGCATTCTTTACCAGGATGGCGGCCTGGTACTCGCTTGACCCCTCGGCGCCCGTAATCGTGATCATTGGGCCTCCAGCATCTTGACGATGTAGGTCTGCGGGTGGTGTGCAAAGTCACGGATATCCACGAACTCGACCTTGAGGCCCATACCATGGTTGGCTTCCAGCATGAGTTTCGCGTTTCTCTGGATATCTTGCGCCAGCCCCTCCCGCATGTGCCACAGCGGGTGCGATAGCACGAGGGATAGCTTATTGCCGCCCGTAACCGCGACGAGACCATCGGCTTGCTCAACTTGCACGCTCCCCGCGTGGTGGTTGCACAAGTCGGCAAACCTTTGCCCGATGCCCCGGGCGTCCCCGAGCCAACGCGTCGTATCCAGGGGCTCGCCCAGGACCAGCTCGGCAACGTCCAGCGCTAAACGCCAATCAAGGGAAGCATGAAGAAAGCGGTTATTGTAGTTACGAAGACAATCCGGGCACGAGCGATCACAATCGGCGTGCGAAGGGTCGTGCCAGTTTTTCTTAACATCCTCGTAGTGGGTCGCGATTAACCCGCGAAGCCGGTCTGGATCACAAATGTGCCGGCTGTAACCGGCACCGTTTTCAAGGGCATCTGCAACGTAGAGCTGCCGCGTAACACAGCTGTCCATGCGCCATTTCTGCGTACCAACCCTTAGCTCTGCCGGGTCCACGTCGAGTTCCCGGGCCGCGGCGACCTTCAGGAATTCACCGAAAGACGTAAGGGCCGAGCCAGCGGCCTTTTGGCCCTCGACGTCCAAGACGCCGTTGTGGCCCACGCCCGGCAAGTTCTCGAGAAGCATCGTCATGACGTCCGTCTTGAACACGGCGCCAATGGCACCTTCCGCTTCCGGATCACCTTCGAGTTCGGGATGGGGCTGGCGATCGCGGTAGAGGTGCTCGTCGTTCACGATCATGGCGTTGAACTTTCGGCGGAACTTGAAGAACTCCCCGCCATTGTCATTGACCAGCGCGATCGGTTCGTCAGATGCAAGCGCCACGCGGGCAGGGCCAAGGGAGAACCCGTCGGCGTACTTGGGCTTGAAGGCAAGTACCGGGGGTGAGAGCGAGGGACCACGTTGGCGCTGGCCATCGTAGTCGCGCGGCTGGCCCGGGGTCGTTATGAATCCTTTCGGCTGGTAGAGGTCGAATTTCATCGCGAACTGACCGCAAACCTCGCAGGTCTCCTCGACGCCTTGCATGATGTGGCCGCAATCGGGATCGCTGCACTTCGAAAACTCGAGGCTCGGACCAAGCGGATCGGGGTCGCTTTCGACCCGGCCACGGATTTCCCGAAGCAACTCGAACCCACAGGCCGTGTGGATTTGCTTGTCCTTGGGTATCTCGGAACCGGGTGAGAAGGCCCAAACCGCATGGTCCAGTGCCCGGTCACTCAACACCATGTCGTCAAGGCGTGCGTCACGCTTGTACTTGAAGAGGTTCCGGCTTTGCGTCGGGAACCCAAACATTGGAAGCACCCCAGCCGTTGCGAGGCGCTCGCTAAGTTCTATCTGGATGTAACGGCCATCGGAAACAACGCTGGAGACGTGATCCGCCAGCTCCGCCCGGCAATAGCTCGCTATCTTGGCAGGTTGGTCTTCCGCGAGTGGCGCAAGGTAACAAAGCGCCTCCACGACCTCGTCAACGCCGGGGTCGACTGCAAACCATGCAGAGATGTCCGCCTTGTAGACCGTTTCCCATTCGGCGGCCTTGCCAAACACGCCGTGCGTGCTGGCCGCGCCAACGGGCGGTTCATCCAGTGCCGAGAACGCGCGTCGAAGGCATTCCGCTGCCGCGACGCGTTTCACGATCTCCGGCCTCGAAAGGTCCAGGTATGGCTGCGGTGGGGTATCGCCCGTGATCCGTTCCGGGTTTCCGTAGTAGAAATCGTCGTGCGAGCCACCGCGACAAATGGTGAGCGCGTAGGAAAAGCTCTGTCCCATGCGCCCGGCCCGGCCAACCCTTTGCTGGTAGTTAAACCTCTGCGGCGGCATGTTGGCCATCATCACCAGCTCCAAGGAACCGATATCGACGCCGACCTCCATCGTCGTCGTGACGCTCAAGGTGTCGATCCCGTGCACCGGTTCAATCTCGTCTTCAAGGAAGGCCTTCTTGAAAAGGCGTTGGCGTCGTCGCTGCTCGGAAAGCGGTTTCGTCTGGCCCGTCAATTCCTCAACGTTGAGCCGGTGCGCTGGTTCTTCCGATAGCCAACGGTAGTAGTCGTCTTCGGGCCCCGAGATTGGCTCGAATCCCGTGGTCGTGCAGTTCACCGAGGTACACGCCTTGAGCGCGACGTTGGCCGAAACCCGTGAGCACCTGTTGCACCGGTGCAAGCCGTCGAGAATGGGCACAAGCTCCAGTTTCAAGCTCGAGTAGCGACCGACCTGGATGACCCAGTTCTCGTTCACGATACCCTCGTCGCGCAACAACGCCCCGATGATCTCGCCAAGATCGGACGCGTCACGGTTATGGGAGGGGGCAACCTTTTCGACGTAACGCCGAACCCCTGTTGGAATGTTGGTCGAAGATTGGCTGCTGCCACCGCCCTGGTAGAGCCTCGCTTGGCCCAGCAAGCGGATCACGTTTGCAAGCAAGTCTCTGGCATCGTTGGCCGCCATTCCCAGCCTCGTCGAGTGGTCTCCCACCGGACAGGCAAAGGCGAGTCCAAGGGATTCCAAGTCGCGTCCACCGGCATCGAAAAGGGCCGCGGCAATGAGCGAGGACAAGGTTTCCCTGATTTGCCGCCTGCCCTCGTTTTCCACGGAAAGGTCAAGCCGGGTCACGGGAGCCGGTCGGGTTTGATCAAAGTAACGCCACCATGGTTCGTTACCGATCTCTTGCTTGGAGGCGTCGGTGCCCGCGGGGTTCTCGCCAAGTGCCAGGAGATCGTTCATGACCCCGGAAACAAGGGCGCTCCAAGATATACCCCGGGCATTGACGACGTCTTCCTCGAAGGTTTTGACGAGTGCGTCCTGGTCCGCGTTCGACATGGACATCGATTGCATGAGCAACGCGGTCTGAAGCTCGGGCCCCTGCGCCTTGATCGCCGTTGCTATTTCCACCCCCCGCTTGTCGAGGACTTCACCCTTTTGGATTTTCGCGGAGGTTGATCTCGCGTCGTCGACGGTGAAGCTGGCACCCGGTTTCAGGGCCCGGAAGACAAGTTGCCTTAAGAGTGACCGGAAGTGGTTGAGTTCCAGCCCCGCCGCAACATCCGCGGCATCGTCTCGGCTGTCCGTGAACGCGATCATCTGTGCGGTGCGTTCGGGGGTGCCAAGCTTGGTGGACGCACGGTCGGCAATTACCTGGGTCGTGACATTCAAACCCGTTCGAAGGCCTCTTATCGGGCTGTTCACCCGGCTCCCTGAGAAAAAGGCCTTGAGGATCCTTTGCTGGCTCTTCTTGGACTCGCAGGCCGGGCACTTTTCTGGAAGGGCGGGCGCGTTCACGTCCCCCGGGCAGGTAAACAAGGTACCTGTCGGCGTGTCTCCGTGCTGGGCTTTCTCCAGGAGCCCGTAGAGCGGATCGTAATTGGCGGCGGCGTATCCAAAGGATTTTTGTTTCTTCGTGCTAGGCTCCGAGTGCTGCCAGGTCGGGGTGACCCCGGCATCCACCTGTTTGCCCGGCCAGTACCATCGGAACTTGGAATGCGGCCGCTCGTTGACCAACCCGGGTACGGTGCTCGAAAGGTCCGTTGGACCGGACTCCAAGAAGACTTGTCCGTCCTCGGCTCCCTCCGCCCGAGGCGTCACGTAGCCACCGAGATATGCTTCACCGCAGTCGTAGCAATACAGAAGTTCAAGGACTTGCCCTCCGCAGCCGCACTTGATGGCCGGGTGCTTGAACAGTTTGCCAATCTTGCGCTCCGGGTCACGGTAAGCGTCCTCGATCTGGTCGCAGCCGGGGTTCGAACAGGCCCACATTCCCTGGATTTGACGCAAGAACATGTGGGAACGAAACGAGGGGTGCGGCTCCTTGAACGACGGGGAGTCTTCTCGCGCGGCGGCGTGAAGGATGGCCTGGAAGACGGTATCGCTTCCATGTTCACCGAGCAGGCTTTGCTTGATCGCGCCAAGCCTTGCCGGCACGACCGCGTCGTCTTCTTCCCGTCTGCCGGCTTCGCGACACGCGGCCCCGAGCGCCTGCCGGGGCGAGGCAATGCCGATGATCTCGTCGAGCGCGTCCTCGTCTCCCTCGATCGCCTCATCGGCCAGGGGAGCAATTTTACTCGCGTCGATTGGCAATGTCGCTTCCGGAATGCGCGGCTCGCCGGGATAGACCTCGAACGTGTTTCGGTCCACGCCGAAGAATTGCTCGAGGTATTCCTTGCCCTCTTCACCATCAAGCGACGCGCTCGTACCAAGGCAGCGCAACTGTGGCGATCCCGGTTCCAGCCCCAGTCGCATCAACAAGTTGCGGATGACGAGTGCAACTTCCGTTCCCGCCGTGCCCCGGTACCCGTGCAACTCGTCGACAACCAGGGAGAAATGGTTGTCCGCCGACGCCGCGAGCCAGTCACGGGTCTGTTGGAACAAGCGTGCCTCGTGTTCGCGCATCAGCATCACGTTCAACATCGAGACGTTGGTAATCATGATGTCTGGTGGCGCATCGATCATGTCCCACCGGGTCAGCATCTCCCCGCAGGAAGGATCTTGGAACTGGCCGCGAATCTCCTCGTCTCGATCTGCAAGCCGTGCTGCCTCGGCCTCGATTTGCTTGATGTCGCGCGCAACTTCCTTGACGATGCGGCGACCCTTGGAGTCTAGGTGTCCACCCGGGTCAAACGTACCGCCCGGCGTCGCGCCCGTGTATCGCCCAAAGAAGAACATGGGCGCCCCGTGTATGTCCCGCGCACGGGTCGCCGCCCGTCGCAAGCGGGAGACCTGGTCTTCCACGAGGGCGTTCGTCGGGTAAAGTAACAGCGCGCGAAGTGCCGGTTGGGGACCGTTCTCGATCCTCGATCGACTTCCCCGCCACGTGCTCGCGCTCCCCCAGTTCTCGTTCCACCATTCGTGCAACCTGCCCTGGCCAACGCCACTCAACCGTTCCCTGAGAAGCCGCGCGATCACGGGAACCAGGAAGCTCTCGGTCTTGCCCGAACCCGTGCCCGAGGTCACGACAACGTTCCGCTTGGTGGCGGAGTTCGAGGCCAGCGATGTTTCGAGTGACTGCGCCTGGTGCTTCCGCAATTCGTAGTTGGCGCCGAAGACGATCTTGCCTAGGTGCTCGGCGACCGCCGGCGACAGGCCCGCTGCAGCGCAGGCATCGGCAACCGGCACCTCTGATGGGTAGGCCAACACCGCTTCCAGCAGGATCTCCTGCGCGGTCAAACCGGGTTCGTCGAGCAGGTTGCGCCGTTCACGCATGAGGTATTCGTCACGCAGCCAGAACGCGCTGTCATAATACTTGTGGTAGGCTTCCTGGATGTAGTCGAGAACCTCTCCCGGCGTTGCTTTACCCAATGCTATCGTCCTTTCCATACATCTTGTCCAAGATGGCGGCACCAACCCGCGGGTCGACGCGCTCGTAAACAACCCGCCCACCGTCCCTTCTCGGCAGGGACCCGCCCGATACTACGAACGCCCGCGCGAATAGCCATGGGGGTTCAACTCCGAGGGCAGCCGTGAACCTACCCGTGGACATGTCGTACCCGTGCAACCAGCGCCCCTCTTCTCGCGCCGACAATGTTTTGGCGACCTGGTGGCCAACTTGCCTTGTCGTTCCATCCCGTTCCCGGAAAACGTAACGCGTTCCGTGCAGTCCGATCCTGTAGGCCCCCGGGCCTTCCAATCGTTCGACCCTGCGCCAGCGAGCCTTCACCGTGTCGTACTTGGCAAGCCCATCGGCTTGCTCAACGTGAACCGGGGTTGCTTGTTCGAACACGTCCGTGAACGACGGTAGTCCCCGGGCGATCGATGCGGCAAGGTTGCGTGCGACCGCGACCTTGCGCCCATGGGCGTCTTCCACGGTCTCCAGCAAGGCCTCAAGGTCCATCCCTCCAAGACCCGTCCAACGGTGCACTGTCACCTGGTTCGGCTCCTTGCAAGTTGCATGGACCGCCCCCCCGGATGACAAGGCAGAATTCACCGCTTCAACGAGACTGCCCGACTGGAACCCGGCAAGGTAGCCATTGCCATCCATGCCGATGACCAGGGCGGGTGGCGCCACTGACCAATCACCACCTGTCGCGTTTAGGCGTCCTCGCATCTCGACATGTCCAAGGGAAAAGAGATCGCTTGCGAGGGAATGGGCAAACCACGGTTCCGGCGATACGGCCGTCGCGAGGCGTTGGAACGCGGGCCAAGAGCCGTGTCCCAGGTAGCAAAGCCCATCGAGTACCGTGTCCGCCGAAACTCCTTCGTGACCCGTTTCGGAGACTTGCGCGGTGTCTTCCCCGCGTTTCGCCAAGCGGCGCGCCGGGGCAAAAACCTGGTGCTGTGCCATTTTCTTGGCATTGCCCTTCGCAACTTCCCGGGTTCGCGAAAGCGCCTTAACCTGGCAATCCTTGCACTCTGCCATCTTGGCATCGTAACGGTCGTCCCCTTTCTCAAAAGCCTCGTAGACCCAGTAGTGGTATCCCCGGATGACGCAGCTTTCGCTTGCCACCACGGCCGCGTCGCTCGAGTGGCACCATTCCAGGTCGCTTGCCTCTTCCAATGTTCCCTCGGGAACTTCACCAGCGGTCCCTACCCCGTGATGGATGACCCCAACGGGAACATCGTCCAGCCCGCCGTTCAGAACACAGCCCTCGAGGTTTTCCGGCGCCCTTTCGAGCTCGATCGCGGGATCCAATGCAAACCCGTTGCCAAGATGAACGTGGTAAAGCCGCTTGCTCCCAAGTGGTCGTGGAATATCGGCGGACCGAAGGGAAAAGGACGTCTCCGCAAGCTCCGTCGACTTGTGCTTGACGACTGCCCGAAGGTTCGTTCCAGCTTCAACGCAAGAAGCGTCAAGGCTTGCTTCCATGAAGTCCCCAACGGCGCCTTCCTTCGCGATCACCTCGTCTTTCTTACCGAATTGTTCACGAATGACCTCAATCGTCGATCCAGGTTTTTCCGATGTTGCCTCCACGCGGGGTGGGGCGGCAACATGCCAGGTCCCATGTCCAAGGTTCAAGCCATCCACGCAGGCAATTGCCGCGGCGCTGGCAATGGGACTCAACGCGTGGAAATTGTCATGGGCATTGTCGACCGCCCGGACGATCTCGACACCACGCAGGATGCACCAACCCTCCGGAATGCCGGCCATGTCAGTGGTTCGAAGGACCGAATGTCCCGGTCTCGCGCACTTGGATAGGTGTCCTTCGACCTTGTCCAGCCAAGCCTCGTGGCACAGGATCGCGTGCTCCTCGAAAAGGCTGACCCGGGATACCTCCCGGAACACGGGACCGTCCGGGGCCCGCGCAAGGGCCACGATGGGCTTGGCGATATAGGCGTAGTTGACGCCGCTAGAAACACCCGTGAATGACCGGGACTTCAACAAGAGCATGTCAAGGTTGATAGACCCAACCGGCCCTAGGAACCGTGTTCCCTGCTCCATTCCATCCTCGAGGAAGAGTTGATCCCCTGTCTCCGTGCCAACGCCGGTTTCCTTCAGGGCCTCGGCCTCACCACCCCTGAACACGGCCAAGGACAGTCTTGCACGTTTCCTGGGGAACCCGGTGAAACCGACCTGCCATTGAAGGCGCGCCTTGCGGGGACCGTCTCCGGTTACGCCCGCCGTCCTTTCCCAGGTCTCGAAGGCATCTAGTGCGGCGGAAACAACCCGTGGCCTCAGGTCGCTGGATTGCCAAAGCTTGCGAAGCCAAGGAGTTGGGCCGGTGGCCCCGTGCGTAGACATCCAATCGTGCACGAGCAACGCCATTTCTGCATCCGGCACCGGTTCGCCCGGCACGAGGTCGTATTTCTCGAACAGCCCCGAAATTCGTTTCCTGTCCGCGTCCCGAACGAGCGCTTGCGACAGGCCGAAACTCGCGTATTTCCAATGGCCGATGACCGCGCGCGCGGTCGGCCTGCCGAGCTGGAAGTCGTTCTCCGCAAGCCACATGTTCAAGGCACGCCAAAACTGGCGCGTGGACTTGGCATATTGCCGAAGCTTTTGCTGGGATGTCGCGTCCTTGACCCCGAGAAGTTCGAACAATCGTTCCGAGTAGTTGTTCGGTGAAAAATTCTCGTCGGTTCCCATTCTCTCCGCCGCGATCGAAAGCGCGCAGAGTAGCGCCGTGAACGGTGGCGGGTCTCGACGGCCTTCAAGGCTCCATTCCAACAACCACCTCGCCTGGTCGACGTAAGGGTCCCTCTTGTCAAACCTCAGGGACCGTGCGGCGGTCAGGCCAATGAAATCGCAAAGCTCGTCGGCATCAACGCCCAGGGCCTCGGCGATCTGCTCCTCGGCATCGCCTTCGAGATCGAGGTAGACCGGGAGCATTTCGAAACGCCCCCGGAAGAAAAAGTCATTCAAAGCACTATTTACGGAATTGTATTCTTGGTCTTCCATTCGTGATCTTTGCGAAAAGCGCGCCTCGTTTCTTGTTCGGGGTCGCGAGAGCTAAAAATTCTTTCTTGCAACCCTAGGGCTTAGAGGTTCGAATTGTAAACCACTTACATGGATTGTCCCGGAGCGTAATAGGTGGTCGCGGCCATCGATATGATATCGATCAATTTCCGCTGGTTGCCGGTAATCCAATCACAACACAATAGCCGTCCAGCAATTGTGAAAGGAGCGCTAGGTATGCCCCACGAATTCACTTCCCTTAGGTACCCGCTCTTAAGGCTTCAGGAGGCCGAGTATTTCCTCGCACAGCTTTCGACCAAGGACGGTTCGGAGTTTCAATTCCATCTCAACGCATTCTTGAGCGCAGGTCGTAGCGTCACCTTCGTGCTGCAGAAGAGCATGAAGCGCGTTCGGGGTTTCCCCGAGTGGTACGAAGGACAACAGACGACGATGAGGTCGGATGCGGCGATGGGATTTTTTCTCGAACTCAGGAACATCTCGCAAAAGGAGGGTCCCGTTTCGGTTGTTGGCGGTTCTACCTCGTACGGGTGGGCCCACCGTTTCGCCGGGAACTCGGTACCAGTACCCCGCGAACTCGTCGGAAAAGACGTGGTGTCCGCCTGCGCAGAACATCTCGCAAAGATCGGAACGTTGCTCCTGGATTGCCATGCGCGGTTCCCTTACGACTGTTGTCCGGCGAGGGCCCTTAGCATCGAGGGGATGCAGGTCTTGAGTTATGACATGGATGACATTGCCCATAGCCTAGGTTTGCCAAGCGGCTACCTGGATGTTGCAGCCGACATACCGATGGCCGAAAAGCTGGCTTACTTGGCCAAGGAATTCGAGCCCTTGGAAATCGATGATCTAAAGCGTCTCGCATCAGGGCAGTTCTTGCGGGGGGACCAACCCTTGGTCTTGCCACCTTCCGATGAGAGGGATCTTGTTGATGACATCGCGGAAATGCTTGAAGGCAAGGGAAGGGAACATGCAAATCCAAGAGAGGTATTCATCCGGGCAATCGCGAAACGAATTGGACCCGGGGACGAGTGACTCAGTGGACCTACGTTGACGTTCCTAAGATTTGGACGGCGAGTATTCCTCGACAAGTCCCTCGATTTCACTCCTCGAAATCGCAAGAGACGTTGAGAACTGACCGACTTCCCCGGAATCAAACACGATCACCGCAAGAAGGTTGCCCCACTTGTAGAGCGTTTCACCTGTCCGCTTGGTGACGCTGGGTCTCCCGAACCGTTCAAGAGCAACTGTTTCCATGAGGTTAGTTTCGCAATCAAAGCTTAATTTTTCGTAAGTCTAACGGCATCCAAAAAATTGCGATGGGCCAGCCAACATAGACCTCGTCGAGACCATATGTCCGTGAAGACGCGCAGAACTAGGTCCTTGCAGTGGTTTGGAATTGCGCTGCAAAACAGCTTGTGATCACAATTTTTGTAACAGCAGTTTGGGCAACTAAGGTGTTGCCCAAACATGTGTCTATTTATTCGGTGACCGGATCTTCATCACGGCGCGGGAAGGCGACCATTTCGACGTCGGGGAACATGCTGTGTTTGACGTTGATCGATGTGATGTTGCCGCTGTCGTCCGTGTTGACGAAGAGGACACCGCAGCGGTCCCAGAAGTTCTTGCCGTCTTTTTCGCCTGATTTGACATTCAGTTTCAGAGTTTGAGTAGCCATTTTTTGATCCTCACTTTGAGTGTTTCGATGAACATGATCAAAGCTGGCACCAAGGGGCTGTCAGCGAGAAACTTGCTTCGCGAGGAATGCGCTGGAGCAGGGGAATTTTCTTGTTGAAGCGGGGCTTGCTCCGCGTCTGACACGGCTGCCCGCTTATGTTCAGCGATCAGAAACACGGCGTCGAGGGGCCGAACTTGGCATCCCAAAATCTGCCTGCCTCGTCATCTCGCGTCGCAATGGCGAAGGACCTCAAAAAAATCTCGGCAGCTAAATGGCTTTCGCTCAAGCCACTGCAGCAGATGCTCCAGTTCACGATCGCGCCAAATCCGCTTCCTCGTGCTCGAAGGCTGTCGCCATCTCCTTGATTTCCCTCTCCGGAGCACCCAAGGCACGGGCAACGTCACGCCAAGCCATCGTCGCGTCGGCTACCTCTGCAATGATGCGATCTGCCTCGCCGCGTTCGAGAAGATAGGATTCATGTTGCGCGCGGTGCAGGGCGATACTGGCGTCCGGGTTGTCGTCATCAACGTAGCTTTTGAGCACACGCGGTTGGTTCGGCACAGGGTTGATGTCGTAGGCTGGTGAGAGGTGCCATCCGCCACGCCCACGCAGAAACCCGTGATTGCGCATATGGTCATCGAGGTTCGTCACGAGAATGGAAAAGGCAACCCGCCGGTAGAGCTCTTCGCGGTCTTGATCGGGAGTGACGCTTTCTGAGGTGATGATATCGGCCAGGTCCAAATAGCTGTAGCTTTCGCCATCCTTGCCGCCCAGCATCGCCATAGCTGAGATAAACGGGATCCTGCCGTCCTCGTTCCGGTCAAACCGATGGGACAGGAAAACAGGCTTGTCGCCAGCCATCTCAAGCGTGTGATCAGAAACCGTGATTCCGGCGCGCCTTGCGAGCTCCAGTGCGATGGCTTCCCAGCGTTCTACGCAATAAGTGTCCGTCTCTTTCGGGAACTTGGCGACAGAAAGACGGCCGTGCTGGTCAAGGATGCTGGCCTTCGGCCGTGCGCCACCTAGCGAGCTTCCCGGAGCAAACAGCATTTTGAGGTCCTCTGCGGTCTCCTCCCCGCGCAGAACGCGCTGAGACGCATGAAGCAAATCTCCGAGGCTCACCAGCGCAGGCACGCCAATGCCCTCGCGGGCTTGAAACACTCCTTCAACCTTGAAACGCAGCGCACCCAAACGGGTCTCATCATTCACCCCAAGCAGGTAGTCGGTTTCTTGCAGCACTCTCGGACGTCGCCCTTCGGCCTCTGCCATGCGCCCCTCATAGCGCCGCATCACCGTTCTGCCCCAGGTGTCCGGGGCAGAATCCCCGAGTGGCGCAAGCATATCCTGCCCCGCTTCCGGCACGAATTGCCCTCTGACGAGTGGCATGTCCGGCGAAAGCCCGAAGGCATTTTCGTCGGCAAGCCAATCGTCATGATAGGTAAAGGAGACCCGCTCTCGGCCCCGCCCAGCTGTACGGTGGAGCATACCAACCCGTTTCAGCCCCTTCCAGTCGATCCAGACCTCAACCATTTTTTAGTCTCGCACGCTGCGGAAGGTCATCCAAGGCCATCTGCTCACCGACCGGGTCATCCAGATCCCCCCAGCCTTTCAAGAGGCCGAGCGCCTGCAATACGGCAACGTAGGTGCCGATCTTGACTGCAGGGTTACCGCTTTCGATCTTGGCGATGGTCTGCCGCGTTGTGCCAGCACGCTGCGCAACAATCTCAGCGGTCAGTTTGCGGCGCAGTCGTGCAACGCGAATGTTTTCCCCAAGTGTCACGAGCTCCTTACGCGCCGCTCTGGGCATTTTGATCGAAACAGCCATAATGATATCTCCAAGAAACACTAAGCCCCAACTTGTTACACTGAGAAAACATTAATGTCAATTTTCGCCGCTTAACCTGACGATCCAACACCCCAGCTCGCACCAAGGTTTATGTTATCTCTACATAACATCGAGAGAATTAAGGTTACCAGTACGAAACATGGCCTCGTTACCTCACCGCACTCATACAACTCGTCTGCTCGAACGAAACCATTGCGTTGCCTTCCTTCGAAAGTCATGCCTGCAGCCCCGCCGCGCGCACCTGCTCGGGCGTCACCAGTTTTGACACAATCAAATCTTCGATCTGCCGGTTGGTGATGTGGCGGCACAGGGGATGGCGCTCATGGATCCACTCGGCGAGGCTGGCGCGTCCTTTGGCTTCGGACACTCGCGTTTTCTCACGATCCGCTTGTATCTGGGCCAGTCCCTTCTCCCATCGGCGCATCTTGAACCAGTTGTCTGAGAAGCAGACCTTGCTGCGTGTGTAGCCTTCGCTTTCCTTGGCATAGGCTTTGACCGCCAGCAGAAGGTCATCGGGCTCCACACCGGCTTTCAATGCTGCAGCGATCAAGCGCAGAGTAGTTCGTTTGTCTCGGATCCTGTCTTCGGGATAGGCCGCCAAGATCTTCTCAGATTCAAGATCTTCAACCTCCTCCGCCGCCTCGCGCCTGCGCGTAGGTGGTTTATGGATGGTTTTAGGATGGTTTGGGGTCCACCGTGAACCCCGTACCCCGTTCACCGTGGACCCCGTACCGGGTTCAGGCTGGACGGGGTTCACAGTGACCCCCGTGTCGATGTCGGGCTCAGCCGTGGGCTCGAGCGCGGTCACACGCTCCAGACCGATGCGGTAAATGACCGTATAGCCGTTCCTGCACTGCCGCCGACCTGTCTCGATCAGAATGCCTTCCCGCAGGAAGTTGATGATGGTGCGCTTCACCGTGCTTTCGCTGAGCTCCGTGTGGCGCTGAATCGTCCCCTTGGAGCACCAGATGCCCGAACCGTCGTCGCTCGCCTTGTCCGCTAGGAACATGATGATCTGCTTGCGCGCGGCGCTGCCAAAGCGGCGCTCGGCGCATTCGTTTGCGATACGCCAGCTCATTGGATTACCCCACCAGACAGAGACCTCGAAAAAGCCGACTGACCGTTTGCGATGTGGCACTGGCCCATGCTAATGTACTTCGAAAGCTGACAGGCTTTTTCTATTTGGCCCCGGTTCACAGTTGCCGCTGTGACGGGGCCTTTTTCGTTTTGAACCGGCGAATTTGGCTTTGAAACTTTCGCTTTTTGTTCACTATTTGTCAGAGGGTGTTTTGCACCCCTAAACCGTTGTTTTTGCTTCCCCTCTTTCTGGATTGCAAATCCGTGTACACCGGTTCGATTCCGGTACTCGCCTCCACCACACTCCCCAAAACTCATACAAAAATTGCTGGCAGTTTACGCCAGCTAACCTGTTGCGCCTTCAAGCATCTTTACCCTTGTCATTCGCCCACCAAAAACGCAAAACGCGCCGCCGATTGGCAGCGCGTTCCTTTGATTTAACCAACCTGAGCGGTTGAAGAATTCAGCTTAGAATTCCATCGAGACGCTGAACAGGAAGGAACGGCCGGGCTCGGCTTGCACTTCGAAGCCATTGTCGGTGGCTTCCTGGCCGTAGGTGCCGCGGGCGTAGTATTGGGCGTCAAAGAGGTTGTTGACCTGACCGCGGATGGCCAGTTTGCCGTCAAAGCGCGCGGGGCGGTGTTCGACATAAGCGTTCGCCACGGTGTAGCTTGGGATGTCGTTGTAGCCTGCGGGCACATCGGCCGGATCATAGGGCACATCGGACATATCAACTTCGAAACCGTGCTGCAGATCGGCGCCGACGCTGGTGGTGTCGTTGAACTGATGCGCCACCTGGATGTTCAGCTGTTTGCCCAGCGGGATGGTCAGGTAGTTGCCCGCATAGGAGCTGGTGTCCTCGCCATTGACGGTGGAGCGCACATCGGAGAAGCCAACGCTGACAAAACCGTCGGCCCAGCTGTAGGTCGCGCCCAGCTCGAAGCCTTTGGCTTCCATGCTTTTGGTGTTGTCGAACCCGTCGCGGAAAAACGGCGCCGTGCCAAAGAGCGGGAAACGCGCGTCATCAATGCTGGTGATGAAGGCGTTGGCCTTGAAGTCCCAGCTGCCAAAGCCGGAGGTCGCGCCGATAAAGGCGGATTCACCGGTCGCTGCGGGGATCGGGCTGTCATAGGCCCAGAAGGGGCTCATCACATAGGCTTCGGGCAGGTTGAAGCCGGCCCAGGTCTTGGCATAGCCCGCCGATACTGTGACAGCTTCGTTCACGTCATGCTCGATCGAGATGTTGCCGGAGAACCCGCTGTCTTCTTCGATCTCAACGGATTCACCGTTGTAGCCCAGAGCCGGCAGATTGGGGCGTGTGCCCTCCAGTTTTTGCCAGTCATAGCGACCGCCAACAGACAGGCGGGTGCTGTCCGAGAGGTCCAGACCGGCCTGCGCAAAAATGCCGGTGTTTTTCAGCCGCTCGTCAGTGTCCACAAAGGACAGGCCAACAACAGGCAGGGGCGCCATGGTGGCCGCGTAGGTCTTATCGTTGAAGAAATCGACACCGAAGGTCACGGTGCCCAGACCGATTTCTGCTTCGTTCGAGATCTTGCCGTTGATCGAGCTGTTGGTGCCCGTATAGGCCAAGGTCGGCGAGGCGGCGGCGAAGTTGTCACCGGTGGCCAGCTCCACCTCGGATTTGGCGATCAGGAAGGACGGGTT
Organism: Thalassovita sp.; assembly: GCF_963691685.1. GTDB lineage: Bacteria > Pseudomonadota > Alphaproteobacteria > Rhodobacterales > Rhodobacteraceae > Thalassobius. The sequence goes on along the minus strand of NZ_OY829290.1, from coordinate 1,349,060 downwards.
CCAGAAGCCGCTGACATTCTGATCCTTGTAGCTGAACACCAGGTTGCTGCGGTCATAGTCATACTGACGCGCACCATCCGAGGAGTCGCCGAAGTTGGCGCGGTGCGGACGCAGCGCGGAATCCAACACGTTTTCATAGGACAGTTCGAAACGGCCTTCGGCGGTGTCATAACCAATCTTGGCAATGCCTGAGGTGAAATTGGTGGACGAGGCGAAGACCTCATCACCGTTGCCATCAACAAACTCATCACCTTTGGCGCGCTTGCCATAGACCAGGAAGTCAAAGCCACCCTGCGCACCATAGAGCGTGGTATGCGCCGAGAGCGTGTTGCCGTTGGAGTTGAAGTCAAGGCCAACGCGCCCGCCGAAGGTGTCACCTTCTTCCAGCAGATCGCGGGCATCTTTGGTTTCATATGCAATTGAGCCGGCAACACCGCCGGGGCCCGCATCCGCAGGGGCAACACCGGGGTCCAGACGCACAGCTTTCAGCAGGTCAGGGTCAATCACCGTGGTGGCGGAGTGGTGGAACACCTTGTTGTTCTGGCGCGACCCATCGATGGTCACCACCATGTTGTTTTCTTCAACACCACGGGCGTAAAGTTTCTGCGTGGAGGGCAACGAACCACCCACTGTCAGCGCAGGCTGCGCTTTGAACAGATCTGCCAGGTCTGCGGGATTGTCCCGTTCTAGGTCTTCTGCCGAAACCTCTGCATCATCCGCACCCAGGTAAATGGTATCCAGGTAGATGGCGTTGGGGTCAAAAATCTCTTGTGCATGTGCCATTGAGGCAAGTGCGGTGGTCGCAACGGTGGACAACAATGCCACACGCAATGCGTGCGATGCGGTCGGCTTCATGGGTCGGCTCCGGTTCTGATCTTATTTGGATACGTCAGAGGGCTAAGCGGACAGTCCATTCGCCGCGCTATGGCTACTTGCGTGCGGCTTTGTTAACGATGGCAGAAGAGCGCGAACAACTTTTAATGTATTTAACGGCTGTATTCCTTCGTATACCCCACTCTTTTAGTCAGTATTGCGGCAAATAGGCAACAAATACGCAGACACCCTTATTTACTTAGCAAAAATCGCCATCGAATCTCTCTGCGGGGCGAGCGACGCAGCGACCCTACGTCAATTCCAGCGCTCACCTAGAATTGCGCACCGGCTAAATAGCCACTTTGACATGCTTTTGCATGATAAAGTGATTGGCAATTCATGCAACTGCATGGCAAGCTAGAAACACACCATTCCCGCATAACGATAGACTGGCGCCCCGCGGTCTAGTAGACTGCCTGTATATACAACCTTAAGGCAATTATGATGACCGATATCCAAAAAATGACGTCGCAAGACTTCCAGCCATACCTTGGGCAAAACTTCAATATTGCCCTGACCGAAGGCAGCTGTGCGCTTGAACTCTTGGAAGCATCCACTTTGGGGACAGGCGCCCGCGACGGCGGCGCTTTCTCGCTGCTTTGGCAGGGGCCAACCACCCCTGCCCTTCAACAAGGGACCTATGAGATTGAGCAGCCTCATCTGAGTGGTCCATTTTGATTGTTAGTGCATGATCGGCCTCTGATCCATCGGAATGATGGTTTCAGGAGCTGGTGGTTTGTAGCCCAATGCACTGTGGGGCCTTGTGTTGTAGTGTTTCCTCCACTCTTCGATCAGGATTTGCGCTTCGCGCAGGCTGTAGAATACCTCGCCGTTGAGAAGTTCATCCCGCATCCGCCCGTTGAAGCTTTCGCAATATCCGTTTTCCCAGGGTGACCCTGGCTCGATGTAGGCGGTCTTCGCGCCGACGGCGGTGATCCAGTCCCGAACAGCCTGTGCAACGAACTCAGGGCCATTATCCGACCGGATGAATGCCGGAGCGCCGCGCAGGATGAACAGGTCTGTCAGAACATTGATCACATCTGTCGAGTTCAATTTGCGCTGCACCTTAATCGCCAAACATTCCCGGCTGTGCTCATCAATGATGTTCAGCGTCCTGAAGACTTTTCCATCATCTGTCCGGCAATGCACGAAGTCATAGCTCCAGACATGGTTCCGATACTCGGGCCTCAGCCGAACACATGATCCGTCATTCAGCCAGAGCCGCCCCTTCTTCGGTTGTTTTGCTGGAACCTTCAGCCCCTCTCGTCGCCATAGCCGTTCGACACGACCATCGCTCACGGACCAACCCGCCTCTCTGAGCAGAGCCGCGATCCGCCGATAGCCGTAGCGGCCAAACTGTCTGGCCAATTCGATCATGTCAGCAACCAAACGATCCTCATCGGCGCGGCCTTTCGGGATATGCCTTTGTGTGGAGCGATGCTGCCCGAGAACCCGACAGGCCCTGCGTTGCGATACTTTGAACTGGCTTCGAATGTGATCAATACATGCACGACGGCGAGCGGGGCTTAGTAATTTCCCTTTGCGGCTTCCTTCAGGATTAATTTGTCCAACGTAAGATCAGACACAGCTCTTCTGAGCCGTTCATTTTCCTTTTGAAGCCGCTTCAGCTCCTTCAATTGATCCACACCCATTCCGCCATACTTCTTACGCCAGCGGTAATAGGTTTGTTCAACAACACCGATCTGTCTGATTGCATCCAGACGGGACATGCCTTGCCCCATCAACACCTCAACTTGCCGTAACTTCGAAACTATCTCTTCCGGCTTCGGTCGCTTGTTTGCCATGCGTGGTCCTCCGTTTCCTAAACATAGCGGCGGACCAGTTCACTGGGGGAGGCTCACTGTGGCGGATGGCGGGACGGATGCCCAAGGCAGCCGTGCGGCGGGCAGCCCGGTCACGGTGACCTATACCGTCACCAACTCCGGCACCGATGCGCTGTCGCTCAGCACCGCAACCAGTTCCGCGACCAGCAATGTGGTCGTTGGCACGATCTCCGCCCCCGGCAGCAGCAGTGTGGCGGCGGGCGGCGGCAGCACCACCTTCACCGTGCAGTATACCCCCACCGTGGCTGGCACCTTCTCCTTCGATCTCGCCATGGTTAATGGTGACGCGGATGAGAATCCCTACAACATCACCGTCTCTGGCACAGCCACCGGCGCGCCGGAGATCAGCGTCAGTTCCTCGGTCTCCGGCGCAGTGGCGGATGGTGGGACGGATGCCCAGGGCAGCCGCGCGACCGGTAGCCCGGTCACCGTGACCTTTACGGTCACAAACTCCGGCACCGATGCGCTGAGCCTCAGCACCGCAACCAGTTCCAGCGCCAGCAATGTCGTGGTCGGCAGTATCTCTGCCCCTGGCAGCAGCGTGGCTGCGGGCGGTGGCAGCACCACCTTCACCGTGCAGTATACGCCCACCGTCGCCGGCGCTTTCTCCTTCCATCTCGCCATGGTCAATGGTGACGCGGATGAGAATCCCTACAACATCACCGTCTCTGGCACAGCCACCGGCGCGCCGGAGATCAGCGTCAGTTCCTCGGTGTCCGGCGCAGTGGCGGATGCCGGGACGGATGCCCAGGGCAGCCGTGCCGCGGGCAGCCCGGTGACGGTGACCTATACGGTCACCAATTCCGGCACCGATGCGCTGAGCCTCAGCACCGCAACCAGTTCCAGCGCCAGCAATGTCGTGGTCGGCAGTATCTCTGCCCCCGGCAGCAGCAGTGTGGCCGCGGGGGGTGGCAGCACAACATTCATCGTCCAGTATACGCCGACCGTTGCCGGCGCCTTCTCCTTCGATCTGGCCATGGTCAATGGCGACGGCGATGAGACCCCCTACAACATCACCGTCTCCGGCACGGCCACCGGCGCACCGGAGATCAGTGTCAGTTCGTCAGAAAGCGGGGCTGTGACCGACGGCGGAACCGACACGGTGAGCACCGCCACTGCCCAAGGGGTGACCAGCCAAATCACCTATACTATCAGCAATAGCGGTACGGATGTTTTGACATTGACCACGCCGAGTGTTGCCACGGCCGTCTCCGCCAGCAGCAATGTCTCTGTCAGTGTGCTGACCCTCGCCAGCACCACGCTGGCGCCGGGGGGCAGCACCCCCCTTGTGGTCGACTTCGCGCCTACGGCCGGTGGCGCCTATGGTTTCACCCTTAGCCTGGCCAACAACGATCCGGATGAGGCGTCATTTGATATCTTGGTCAGCGGCAGTGCCGCTGCAGCCCCAACCGTGGTCCTGTCCGGTGCGCCAAGCACTATGTCCGGCAGCGGAAATTTCGATGTCACAGCGACATTCAGCGAACCGGTCACCGGATTTGTGGCGGCCGATGTCAATGTCAGCAATGGCACCGTCGCGGGGCTGAGTGGCAGCGGCGCAAGCTACACGATCACCATCACGCCAACCGGCGGCGACGTCAGCATCTCCATCCCGGCGGGGATTGCAAATAGCGCCAGCACAGGCGCGCTGATTGAGGCCTCGGCCAGCACCACGGTCGCGGATCAAACCGCCGCGGAGACCGAGCGTGAGATCGCGACGTTCCTCAACACCCGCGCGAACCTTCTGATCGGCAACCAGCCTGATCTGCGTTCGATTGTGTTTGGCGGTGCATCCGGTGGCTTTATTCTGTCGTCCAAAAGTGAACAGCTGAACTTCGCCCTGAACTCGCGCAGCGGGGCGCCGCTGTGGTTCCAGCTGCAGGGCGCGCGTTCCACAGCCGGGAATCGCAAGGCCGATTACCTGTTCGGGGCGTTTGGCGGGCACACTTGGGTCAACAACCGGGTTGCGGTCGGTGCGATGCTGCAGGTCGACAAGATCGAGCAACGCAATGGCCCGCTGTCGATCGAAGGGCGCGGCTGGCTGGTTGGCCCCTATGTGGCGGCGCGGGCGGCAGAGCAGCCGTTGTTCTTTGAGGCCTATGTGCTTTACGGACAGAGCGAAAATGACATCTCCCCCTTTGGCACCTACACCGACCAGTTCGACACCGAACGGTGGTTGTTGCACACGGCTGTCACCGGGGAAGTTCAGCGCGGCAAGGTCACTTATTTCCCCAGCCTGTCAGCCACGTACACCACCGATGACCAAAAGGCCTACACCGATAGCCTGGGCAATCCGATTGCGGCACAGCGATTGGAGTACGGGCAGATCGCCCTTGGGCTGGATTTTGAAACCCCTCTGGGTGACGGCCGCACGGGCTGGAGCCTGCAGGGCGGGCTGCAGGGATCTTATGCTTTCAAATCAGACAGCGGCGGATCCGTTCCGAGCAACACCGATTATGAAGGCGGCAGTGGCCGGCTGGAACTTGGGGTTTCGCATCTGAGCGCGGCTGGTGGGCGGCTGGAACTGTCGGGGTTCTATGATGGGATCGGTGCCGAGGCCTATGAGGTCTATGGCCTGTCGCTGCGCTACGATCTGGATTTCTAGACGCGGCGGACGTGGGCAAATGCGATCGGAGGAAGACCGATGTTGGTTGTTCTGCCGTCAGGCGGCCCTAAGTCCTCGGGTATTTGACGTCCATCCGTTTCATCAGGAGCCATCACATGTTTTCACCCAAGGCCCTTACGGCCAGCCTTGCCCTTAGCCTGACCTCAATTGCGCTGCCTGCCTTGGCTGAAAATGCCAGCCTGGAGGTCACCGCAGCCTACCGCGAACGGATCGCGCTGCCGCCGAACGCCCAACTGGTGGTCGAGCTCAGGGATGTCTCCCGTGCGGATGCGCCCGCCCGCCGGTTGTCGCAGCAGGTGTATGCGATGCAGGGTTCCCCCAAAACCGTCTCACTCAGCTATGACACTGACGTGGTCGATACCCGGTTCAGCTACGCGCTCAGCGCGCAGATCGTGGCAGATGGCGCCGTGATGTTCCGCAGTGTTGACCATATTCCGGTGTTGCAAACTGCCGATGACACAACGGCTGAGATCCTTTTGGTGCAGGCCAACACTGCGATGCCCGATACGATCGTTGGGATCAGTTGGTCGCTGTTCGAACTGGACGGGCGCAGCAGCGTTGACAGTGATCCGCCAACTCTGGCGGTGAACCCCGACGGCAGCTTTTCCCTCTTTGGCGGCTGCAACCGGTTCAACGGCAGCCTGACGCTGGATGGCACTGAGGTGCGCTTCCCCGCGCAAATGGCGGGCACGCTGATGGCCTGCCCCCCTGAGCGTGAAGCGTTGGAGCGGGCCTTGCTGTCCGGTGTGCAAGGGGTTGTGCGCTATGAGCGCAGCGGTGCGTTGTTGCAGCTGATGGACGAAGAAAACCGCGTTCTGATGCGCTTTCGCGAGACGCTGGGTTAACGCAGATTACGCCAAATTTGGACCTGTCGCACCGCGGCAGGCCATCATCAAATCAAATCATGTTTGGGATGATTTGGTGCGGTCGAGAAGACTCGAACTTCCACTCCGGTTAAGGAACAGCGACCTCAACGCTGCGCGTCTACCAATTCCGCCACGACCGCACGTGATCAGGTAGTGGGGCCGCGTATAAATCAGCTGTGCAGGGATGTGAAGAGGCAATTGACGCTTTCTGCTGATTTTGTAGCGCCCCTGAAGCCCACCCAAATAACCACGGCCCGAGGCAATGCCCCGGGCCGCTACATGTTCAGAAAAGTCAGCGCGTTAGGCGCTTATTCCAGGCTGAAACTTGGCAGCCCACCTTCAGAACTGGCGGGCATTGCAATCGCCCCACCCAGACCCTCGGAGGCGGCTTTGATCAACGCAACACGCTCTGGCTGGGCAGGTGCAAAGGCCGGTTCTGCGCCCGCTTCCAAGGCAGCAACAGCCAGTTCATACCAGCCCCGCGCCAGATCCGAGTTAGTCTCAACCCCGAACCCCTGCGACAGGTGGTGGCCGATCAGTTCCGCATAGGGGGCCTGACCGGTGCCGACCATCAGCATGGCCGAGCCCAGCGCCACATCCAGCGTGTCCCGGCGATAGCCTGAGTAGAGGCAGATCTGTGCCGTGTTTTGCAGCTGTTCCAGCGACATCGACGAACCCAGCACGAACTTCTGCACTTCGCCAACAACCTCCATCGCCGGTTTCTGCGTCAGCATCGCGATATAGGGTGCCGCAGCGGGTCCAAAGGCATCACATTGCGCATCGATCTGGGCAGCGGTCGCGCCCTTCACCTTGGCCACCAGATTTTCGCCATTGCCGATCGCATAGGTGCGGGTCAGGCAGAACTGTTCGCCCAGCGCGAGATCCGGATCGCGCAGATTAGCCAGCGTGACAAAACCACCGTTCGAATTGGTCATCAGGCTGATCTTGCTGCAATGGCTGGCCAATGAGGCCTCAGGCGTATCATCACCGGCCAGGTTAAAGGCCTGAATGCCACCCAAGGGGGCTGCGGGCTGGGTTGCCGTGGCAGCCGCCATCTGGGTCACCGGCTGCTGCGCCACGGGCTGGGCGGGCTGCGCGGGCTGCACCTGCGTCGCCGCCATTGTCGTGCTGGGCGCATCGACCATACGGCAGACCGTTTGCTGACACTGGAAGCTGGCGGTGGTCACGCCACGGGCCAGAAAATCGCTGCGCTGATAGCCCTGTGGGCTGGAGGCAAAAACCATCACCGTACAGTTTGACGGGCCACACCAGAAGTTGCTGCCAGAAACAGCGGTATCAAGAATGTAGTCGTTTTTGCCATCGCCGTTCAGATCGGCGAGCTGCATGAAGCCGGTGCGCTGCATCAGCTGATCGGCGCTGGGGTCAGAGCTAGCGGCGATCTCATCTATGGCCTGGCTCACCTCAACCGGCAGACCGCCATAGCTGTTGGACATGCCGACCATCGTTGTGCTGCCGCCCAGCGATTCGTTGCGCCAGGTCTGCAACAGGCTGCGCACACCGTTTGGTCCTTGCATTGCCTTGATGACCTGAGGACCGCCGATTTGGGCACGGCTGTAGGAGGAGATCAGAAAATCACGCTCATACTGGGTGAGTTTGCCAGTGGCGGGGAACCCCATGAAAGCCTGATACTGCGCCACGGCCTGACGCGACCGTTTGCCCATGACCCCATCCGGGGTGCCGGCGGGAAAGCCGAAGTAATTCAGCGATGTCTGGGTTTCACGGTTCTGTGCCCGCGCTGCAGTATTGGCGGAGCTGCTGTAGGTCTTGCGCTTGTTCTTGTTGGCTTCGTTCATGATCGCGCCGCCGATCAACCCGCCGACAATCGCCGCGCCCAGGTTATCAGCCAGCACCGGCGCACTGCCTGTGGTCAGAACAAAACTTGCCGCCAATGCGGTCTTAATCGGCTTGGAAAACATCAGCCTTCCTCCATATAACTCTTTGAATAATGGAATCACTCTACTGCATCCTTAAGGCTTCGCAGCAATAAAATGTGGCGAATACATCCTTAAGAGGGCACCAAATCTGCGGAATCGTTACATGGTCGAATGGATCACCACCGAAGGGCTGACAGACTACCAAGAGGCGGTCGATTTCATGGAGGCCCGCGCCAGCGCCATCGCAGCAGGCGAGGTTGAGGAATGCATCTGGCTGGTGGAACACCCGCCGCTTTACACCGCAGGGACCTCGGCCAAGATCGATGACCTGACCGATCCTGACCGTTTTCCGGTCCACACCAGCAAGCGCGGCGGGCAATACACCTATCACGGTCCCGGCCAGCGGGTGGCCTATGTGATGCTGAACGTGGGCAAGCGCGGCCACGACGTGCGCAAGTTTGTTCAACAGCTGGAACAGTGGGTGATCAACACCCTGGATGAGTTCAATCTGAAGGGTGAAATCCGCTGCGGCCGGGTTGGGGTTTGGGTGGAACGTCCGGACAAACCGAAAACCATCACCGGCCAGACCGCTGAAGATAAGATCGCGGCCATCGGCATTCGCCTGCGCAAATGGGTCAGTTTCCACGGGATTTCGATCAATGTTGAGCCTGACCTCAGCCATTTTGACGGGATCGTGCCCTGCGGCATCACCGAATTTGGCGTCACCAGCCTGGTCGATCTTGGCCTGCCAGTGACCATGGCGGATCTGGATCTGGCGCTGGAACGTCAGTTCACTGCGATGTTCGGGGACACGCCGGTCAAAAAGGACAGTGTGGAGGCCTGACCGGCCGGGCGCCGCTCAGATCAGGCGCCCATAGGCGCCCGGTGTCAGCCCCATCTGTGCCTTGAAGCTGCGGCTCAGATGGCTCTGGCTGGAAAACCCGCAACTGCTGGCGATCTGGGCCAAAGGCTCCCCCGCAGCAATCAGCCGCTTGGCCTCTTCCAGCCGTTGCCGCTGGATCCACTCATGGGGGGACAGCCCCAAGGAGGCGCGGAAGCTGCGCTGCAGATGAAACTCACTCAGATCACAAAGCTGCGCCAGATCTGACAGGGTCACTTTCGCCGACAGATCTGCCCGCACAAAATCCCGGATCCGCCGCATCAGATGTGGTGCCAATCCCCCCACCAGTTGTCGTTTGCGGCGGGTGACGCCGATGCCTTCGGCAAAGATGCCATGCACCAGCTCGCTCACCGCCTCTTCGGCCTGCACGGGATTGCCGCTCTGGGTGGCCTGCTGGATGGTCAGGAAATGCCCCGCCAGCCAAGGCGCGTCAAAATAGGTTTCATCCGTCAGTTCCATCAGCCGGGCGTCACAGTCAAACGTTTCAGCAAAGGCGCGGCGCAACTCGGCATCGCTGAGGTAGAGGTGCACAAAGTCGAAGGGATCGGTGATCTCCCATTCACTGTCCATCCCATGGGGCAGAATACACACAGCCTCCGCCCAGCCATGGACCGGTGCGCCATCAATCCGGCGGGTTCCCATGCCCCCCTGCGCATAAAAGCTCAGGCAATGGCCTTCGGGGGCGACATAGCTGACACGATCATCGCTGTTGTGCCAAAGCGACGCCTGCCGATCAAAGCCCAGATCGATATGCCCACGCTGCTGCGCCTGCGGCGACGCCGTCAGGAAAGAAGCAACAGAGGGGTGATCAAGGGGCATGGTCTCTCACGGTTTGGCAGGGTCAGCTTGGATTAGCTTGGCTTGGCCCCTTATAGCGGCGGTGTGCGACCCGGCGAAATGGCCAATCGGACCAGCGCGCGCCTTTACCGCAAGATTGTGCAATCCACGCGCACCCTGCCCCGTCTATCCCGGCGAAAAAGACACCGGAGACCGTCATGACGCTCATCCTTTACATCGCGACCGTGCTGATCTGGGGCACCACTTGGATTGCCATCGCCCTACAGGTGGGTGACGTGCCAGTGATGGTTTCGGTGTTCTACCGCTTTGCGACGGCCGGTGTGGTGTTTGTTCTGGGGCTGGCGCTGCTGGGCCGGCTACAGGTTCCCGCCGCGAGGCAGCAGAAATGGGTTTTGGCACAGGCGCTCTGCCTGTTCAGTCTGAACTTCCTATGTTTCTACGTCGCCGCGGGCTATCTGGCCTCGGGCGTGATCTCAGTGATCTTTTCGCTGGCAACCATCTTTAACGCGGTCAACGCGCGGATCTTTTTTGGCGATCGGGTCAGCGGCAAAACCCTGCTGGCCGGGCTATTGGGCCTCAGCGGCCTGGCGCTGCTATTTGCTGGCGATCTGTCGGGCGCCGGGGCCGAGGATGCCTGGATCGGCATTGCCCTAGCCGGCTGTGGCACGCTGATGTTTTCCTTCGGCAACATGGTGTCGCGGCGAAACTCAGCCAATGGGCTGACGCCGTTCACGGCCAATGCCTGGGGCATGTGCTATGGCGCGCTGTTTCTGCTGACGCTGATCTTTGCCACCGGCACGCCAATCATACTGCCCCGCGATCCGGTCTATCTCGGTGCGATGCTCTATCTGGCGGTGATCGGCTCGGTGGTGGGCTTTACCACCTATCTGGTCATGGTGGCGCGGGTTGGATCGGCCAAGGCGGCCTATGCGACCGTGATGTTCCCGATCGTCGCTTTGGCAATCTCAACCGTGTTTGAAGGGTACGTCTGGGGGTTGATGAACAGCGCCGGACTGGCGCTGGCGCTCTGCGGCAATCTGGTGATGTTTGCACCTGCGGACTGGCTGAGCCGCCTGCGCCCCCGGACCAGATCCCAAAACGCGGCCTGAACCAATCGCTAGAACGCATAACGCCCCGGAGATGTTCACCGGGGCGTTGCTATTTAATGGGAATGTCTGCTCAGGCGCCGATCATCAGATCCAGGTTTTGCACCGCGGCGCCAGAGGCCCCTTTGCCAAGGTTGTCCAGCACGGCCACCAGCACGATGCGGCCGTCTTCGGCGTCGCCACGGACATGCACCATCAGATCATTGGTGCCGTTCAACGCGGTGGGATCAATCCGGCTGTCCTGATCCGCAAGATCGGCGACCTTCACATGTGTCGATCCTGCATAGGCCTCAGCCAAGGCGGCATGCACCTGCTCCATGGTCAGATCGCCGGGCAGCTGCGACAGATGCAGCGGGATCGACACGGCCATGCCCTGCGCAAAGTTCCCCACCGAAGGTACGAAGATCGGCTTGGCCGTCAGACCTGCGAACTTCATCATCTCAGGCAGGTGTTTATGCGCCATCCCTGTTGCATAGAGGAAGGCATCGGGGGCTTCACCGCTTTCATATTCAGCAATCAGCCCTTTGCCACCACCGGTGTAGCCAGAAATCGCATTGACCGAAATCGCCGCATCCGCCGGGATCAACCCGGTCCGCACCAGCGGGGCCAGCAGCACAATTGCGCCGGTGGCATAGCAGCCGCAGTTGGCGACATAGCGCGCCGATTTGATCTGCGCCTCTTGCGCGGCGGAGAGTTCCGGCAGCCCGTAGGCCCAATCCGGGTTCACCCGGTGCGCGGTTGAGGCATCAATGATGCGCACGTCCAGATCCTTGGACAGTTCCACCGCCTCTTTGGCCGCGGCATCCGGCAGACACAGGATCGCCACATCCGCCTCCGCAAATGCGGCCTTCCGGGCCTCTGCGTCTTTGCGCAGGTCAGGGTCGATCTGCACCAAAGTGATGTCATCGCGGCGGATCAGGCGATCGCGGATCTGGAGTCCCGTCGTGCCTGCTTCGCCATCGATGAATACCTTGGTGGTCATTGTCTTACCCTTTGCATATCTTGTGTGAGTGTTGATGGCATCGACCCTTAGCCAGCCATCAACTGCGCCGCTTCCTACAGGGAAAGGGCGAGAATCAGAAGCGCTAAGTGCCAGCCCTGATGATTTTACAGGCTCTCGTCGCCAAGCTGCACCTTGGCAGGCACCCAAACCCACCTTGATGATGCCCCCCTGCGACAATTCAACCACGCCCGTGAGACACAGAAACCTATTGCCGCAACGGGGCTGGCGCTATCTATTGCGGTGACGCGAACCCATATCAACAAGAGGCACGCAATGAAAAATATTCTGATCGCCACAGCCACCTTGGCTGCCCTCGCCGCCCCCGCTCTTGCCGAAGGTGATGCAGCAGCAGGCGAAAAAGCGTTTAAGAAATGTAAATCCTGCCACATGATCAAAGCTGATGACGGCACCATGATCGTCAAAGGCGGCAAGACCGGCCCGAACCTCTATGGCATCGTCGGCAAGCCACTGGGCTCGGTCGAGGGCTATAAATACGGCAAAAGCATCGTGGCCGCCGGCGAAGCGGGCATCGTTTGGGACGAAGCGGGCCTGGCCGCTTATGTCGCAGACCCCAAAGGTTACCTGAAAGAGGTGACCGGCGATTCGAAGGCCAAATCGAAAATGACCTTCAAACTGAAAAAGGGCGGCGAAGATGTTGCGGCCTATCTGGCATCGCTGGCCCCTGCCCCGGCTGAGGAAGAGACCGAAGCCGCAGCATCCGACAGCTGATGCGCCAGGCGATGGACGCATAGGGAGTGATTCCCGCCGTTTCAAGGAAATCGCGCGACAGGCACCCGACCGGGTGCCTGTTTTCGCGTCTCCAGACAGAAATGCCTCAGCTTTGCAAGGGTCTGAGGGGCGGGGGTGCGACAAAATACTTTGATCTACGTCAAATTCCGCAATTGCCCCCTAAGGCCCATCATTCTAAAACGTGAATTGATCACCGGCGTGTGGGGGCTTCCCTCTTGCGCCGTTTAACACACCAACAGGAGGCAAGAATGGCAGACGCAGCCATCCACGGCCACGACCATGAGGACGAGCGCAGCTTCTTTACGCGCTGGTTCATGTCGACCAACCACAAGGATATCGGTATCCTTTACCTGATCACCTCGGCGATCGTCGGTCTGATCTCGGTATGTTTCACCGTTTACATGCGCCTGGAGCTGATGGAGCCCGGCGTTCAGTACATGTGCCAGGAAGGCTTCATGGCCGATCCCTGCACCCCGAACGGCCATCTTTGGAACGTACTGATCACCTATCACGGCGTGCTGATGATGTTCTTCGTGGTCATCCCGGCACTGTTCGGCGGCTTCGGCAACTACTTCATGCCGCTGCAGATCGGTGCACCGGATATGGCGTTCCCGCGGATGAACAACCTGTCGTTCTGGCTGTATTTCGCAGGCACCTCGCTGGGTGTTGCCTCGATGCTGAGCCCCGGCGGCAACGGCCAGCTGGGTTCGGGCGTGGGCTGGGTTCTGTACCCGCCGCTGTCCACCAGCGAAGGCGGCATGTCGATGGATTTGGCGATCTTTGCGGTGCACGTATCGGGCGCCTCGTCGATCCTGGGTGCGATCAACATGATCACCACCTTCCTGAACATGCGTGCCCCTGGCATGACCCTGTTCAAGGTTCCGCTGTTTGCCTGGTCGATCTTCGTCACCTCGTGGCTGATCCTGCTGTCGCTGCCGGTTCTGGCAGGCGCCATCACCATGTTGCTGACCGACCGTAACTTCGGCACCACCTTCTTTGATCCTGCTGGCGGCGGCGACCCGATCCTGTACCAGCACATTCTGTGGTTCTTCGGTCACCCCGAAGTGTACATCGTGATCCTGCCCGGCTTCGGTCTGGTCAGCCACGTGTTCGCAACCTTCGCCCGCAAACCCGTCTTCGGCTACCTGCCGATGGTCTGGGCGCTGATCGCCATTGGTGGTCTGGGCTTCGTTGTTTGGGCGCACCACATGTACACCGTTGGCATGTCGCTGACCCAGCAGTCCTACTTCATGCTGGCCACCATGGTCATCGCGGTTCCGACCGGGGTTAAGATCTTCTCGTGGATCGCCACCATGTGGGGCGGCTCGCTGGAGTTCAAAGCGCCGATGCTGTTCGGTCTGGGCTTCCTGGTGCTGTTCACCATCGGTGGTGTAACCGGCATCGTTCTGAGCCAGGCTGGCGTTGACCGCGCCTACCACGACACCTACTACGTTGTGGCCCACTTCCACTACACCATGTCGATGGGTGCAGCCTTCACCATCTTCGCCGGGATCTACTTCTACTTCGGTAAGATGACAGGCCGTCACTACAATGAATTTGCTGCCAAGATTCACTTCTGGCTGTTCTTCATTGGCGTGAACGTCACCTTCTTCCCGCAGCACTTCCTGGGCCGCCAGGGCATGCCGCGTCGTTACATCGACTACCCGGAAGCCTTTGCGTATTTCAACAAGATCAGCTCCTTCGGTGCTCTGATCTCCTTCGCATCGTTCATCCTGTTCTTCGGCATTGTTATCCACGCCCTGCTGCGCGGTAAGAAGGTTGAAGAGAACAACTACTGGAACGAATACGCAGACACCCTGGAATGGACCCTGCCTTGCCCGCCGCCGGAGCACACTTTTGAAACGCTCCCCAAGCAGGAAGACTGGGACAAAGCGCCGTCGCACTAAGCGACCGCTGATCCAAGCAACACCAAAGGCCCCGGATTTCCGGGGCCTTTTTCTTTGCCGTGATCCTTTTTGGCATAATGGCGAAACGCATCAATTCGTCACTTTCCCTCCGCTGGCAGGGCGCTAAACTCCGCCCTATGCCGCACCAATGGTCCCCCTCCCCGACGGTTCCGTCAGACACCCCAGCGCTGAGCCTCTGGCCCTATCGGTCCCTGCCCCGCCGCGGGTTTGCGGCGATGATTCTGATGGCTTTCTTCCTCAGCCTCATCCCGCTTTATGGGGTCTTGGGCACCACGGCGCTCTGGGTGATATTGCCCTTCATCCTGATCATGGTCGCCGCGCTCTGGCTGGGCTTGGAGAAGTCCTACAAAAGCGGTGAGATCTTAGAGGAACTGCACCTCGATGAGGACGAGCTGATCCTGACCCACACACCTGTGAAAGGGGCCGCGCAGGAATGGCGCTGCAATGCCTATTGGGCCCGGGCCGAGATGCATGTGAGCGGCGGTAAGGTGCCGTTCTACGTCACCCTGTCCGGCAACGGGCGGCGGGTGGAAATCGGCAGCTTCCTGTCAGAGGATGAGCGCAAAGTGCTGCATGGCGAGTTGAAGGATTACCTGAAAGCCCTGCAAGTCACGTCCAGCGTTTAGGATCAATACCCGGCAGGCAATCGGCGCTCATAGATGTGGTAGCTATGCTCTGGCATCTGTTCTTCACTACGGAACTGTGCGGGGCGACGCTTGTTGCGTTTGCGCAGCGCGTTGACCTGATCGGCCAGCCCCAGAAACTCAATCCATTTGCGCAAATCACCAACCTGCAGACTCAGCGCCTGAGCGGTTAGTTTGCTGATAGATCCGTTGTGTTTTTCCACCGCTGCCAGCACCTCCTTAGGGGTGACGGGCACCAACTCACTGCGTTCAAACAGCCCACCGCCATGAAACAGCTTGGCCACATCCCGCGGGTGGTCGACGAACCTTGGCTGACCGGGGTAGGGAAATCCTCCTTCGGTTTCCGCCACTGCAGAAACGGTAAGCGCCAGCGATTCGTAGACATAAAGGCGATAGCCCTGCGCCCGATAAGGGGCCATGCCTTTCAGCCGCGCCTGCCAGCGCTGCAGGATCGCTTCGACAAAACGGGTGCGCAGCCCGCTGTTGATCCAAGGCTCAGAAGGGGCCAGCAGTTCCAGATAGCCCAAAGTTTCATGGTTCCAGCCGGACTGGCGGTTGGCGTTATCACCGTCAAATCGCAATGGCTTGTCTGCAACCGCCTCCAGATAGTCCGCCAAACCACGATGGTGGCCGCGTACCTCTGCCAAAACCTCTGCAAACATGGCCGTCTCCCTTCACTCCGGGGGGAACTAGAACATGGATCACGCGCAAAGAAAAAGGGGCCAGACGGCCCCTTTTGAAAATAGCTCTGACAGATGGGTCAGCTCAGGCGGTTTTTCACCATCGGCCCCACCGCGCCAAAGTCCATCTGGCCGGTGTACTTCTCTTTCAGAACACCCATCACCTTACCCATGTCGCGAATCGAAGACCCTTCGACAGCGGTGATCGCGGCATCTACGGCGGCGGCCACTTCATCGTCGTTCAACTGACGCGGCAGGAAGTCTTCGATCACCTTGATCTCAACCAGTTCCTGCTCTGCCAGATCGAACCGGCTGGCCTCTTCGTACTGGCGGGCGCTTTCCTGACGCTGCTTGACCATTTTGCCAAGGATTGCCAGCACATCTGCATCGCCAACGCCTTCTTCGCGGCCTTCGCCACGGGCGGCAATATCGCGGTCTTTGATCGCTGCGTTGATCAAACGAAGTGTCGATACACGGGTGGTGTTTTTGTCTTTCATGGCCTGTTTCATTTCGGCCATGACACGCTCACGCAATTCCATTTGGTCCCATCCCCAAGGGTTTCCGATAGCCGCCGACCCTACCCTGTTGCCTTGTGTCTGACAACCATTGGCTTGCCGTGCGCGTCAACGCCCTATCCTTCTGCCTTGGCTGCACGCGCACTCTGCGGCAGAATGCCCGAAAAACCTGCCCCACTTGGCCCTAACGGGCCTTGACCCCATGCGCCACCAGCCGTATTACCCCGCCAATTTGCCCACATCGGAGACCAGACACATGGCCCAGCAGCCCGACACCCGCCCCACCGCGTGCCTTGCCCTTGCCGATGGAACCGTCTTTTACGGACGAGGGTTCGGCGCCACCGGCGCAACCGAGGCAGAGCTTTGCTTCAACACCGCCATGACCGGCTATCAGGAAATCATGACTGACCCGTCTTATGCGGGTCAGATCGTGACCTTCACCTTCCCGCATATCGGCAACACCGGCACCACCCCGGAAGACGATGAAACTGGCGATCCGGTCGCGGCAGGTATGGTGGTGAAATGGGACCCGACGGAGCCCAGCAACTGGCGCAACGTGGAAACCCTGTCGGATTGGCTGGCCAAACGTGGCCGCATCGCCATCGGCGGCATCGACACCCGTCGCCTGACCCGCGCGATCCGCCAGCAGGGCGCCCCGCATGTGGCCCTGGCCCATGATCCCGAAGGCAACTTTGACATCGAAGCCTTGGTGGCCAAGGCACGCGCCTTTGCCGGCCTTGAGGGCATGGATCTGGCCAAGGAAGTCACCTGCGCCCAATCCTACAAATGGGATGAGATGCGGTGGGCCTGGCCTGATGGCTACCCGCGCCAGGAAGCACCGAAGCATAAGGTTGTTGCGATCGACTTTGGTGCCAAGCGCAACATCCTGCGCTGTCTGGCTTCCGCCGGCTGTGACGTGACCGTACTGCCGGCCACTGCCACCTCCGAAGAAGTCCTGTCGCACGATCCTGACGGTGTGTTCTTGTCAAACGGTCCCGGTGATCCGGCGGCAACCGGCGAATATGCCGTGCCGATGATCAAAGGTGTGCTGGATGCAGACCTGCCGGTCTTTGGCATTTGTCTGGGTCACCAAATGTTGGCGCTGGCCCTGGGGGCCAAAACGGTCAAGATGAACCACGGCCATCACGGCGCCAACCACCCGGTGAAAGAACATGACACCGGCAAGGTGGAAATCACCTCGATGAACCACGGCTTTGCGGTGGATGCGCAGACGCTGCCCGAAGGTGTGGTCGAAAGCCATGTGTCGCTGTTTGACGGGTCAAACTGCGGTATCCGTATGGCCGACCGCCCGGTCTTCTCGGTACAGCATCACCCCGAAGCCAGCCCCGGCCCCCAGGACAGCTTCTACCTGTTTGAGCGGTTTGCCGAAAACATGGCGGCCCGTGGCTAACAGCGCCTTAACGCGCCATTAACCACAGTTGAGACAGAGTAAACCGCGTCGGCCCCGTCCGGCGTGGTTTTTTTGTTTCTGCAATCTGTTGGTGTGTCATGGTGCTTCACCATCCGAAATCCCACCCGAAGGCAACCGGCCCCCGCTATGGGCAATATCTGCTGGATCGCGGGGTGATTTCAGCCAGCCAGCTGCTCTGGGCGCAGGGGCAACTAATCCGCACCTCGCTGCTGCTTGGCGATGTCTTGGTCAGCGCCGGTATCCTGACCAGTGAGACACAGCAGGAACATTATGCCAATTGGCTGGGACTGGAACGCTACCCCAGCCCAAACCTCCGCCAAGATCCCACGCTGCTGAACAGGTTCGATTCGCATCGGTGTCTGCAGATGCAGGTGCTGCCCCTCTGGCAAGAGGCAGGTGTCACCCATCTGGCGGTGGCCCGCCCCGAACGGTTCTGCCCTAACAGGCTGCGGGCCGATCTGCATCCCAGCAATTGCAAACTATACCTCAGCCCCCGCAGCTGCATCCAAGACACGCTGATCGCGCATCAGGGGCCGCGCCTGTGCCATGCGGCCAGCCATCGCACCGCTTTGGATCACAGCTGTCGGCGGTGGGGACAGCGCCCTTTACGCCGGACGCTTGGCCTTGCCAGCGTACCACTGCTCATTCTGCTGGCGCTGTCCATCGCCCCGCTGCTGGTGCTGGCGGCCTTGACCTGCTGGGCCATCTTCACGCAGGCAGTTGCCAGCCTCACCAAAAGCCTGGCTTTGCTGGCACATCTGGGCCGCAACAGGCAGAAAATCCCCCTGCCATCCGCAGCCCCCGGCCTGAGCATCTCCATTCTAGTGCCGCTCTATAAGGAGCCTGAGGTGCTGCCCTCTCTGATCCAAAGGCTCAGCCGGCTGGACTACCCGAGGGAGCTGATGGAGGTGCTGGTTCTGCTGGAAGAATGTGATCATGCCACACGTCAGGTGATGGAACAGATCGCGCTGCCTGACTGGATCCGACCCGTTGTTGTGCCTGATGGAACGCCCCGCACCAAACCGCGGGCAATGAACTACGCGCTGGATGTCTGCGCAGGGGATGTCATCGGCATTTACGATGCCGAGGATGCCCCTGCCCCGGACCAATTGCGGCAGGTGGCCCAGGCTATGACCGATGCGCCCAGTGATCTGGCCGGGGTGCAGGGGGTGCTGGATTATTACAACGCGGGCCGCAACTGGATCGCCCGCTGTTTCACCGTTGAATATGCCAGCTGGTTCCGGCTGATCCTGCCAGGCATGCGGCGGCTGGGCTTTGCGATACCGCTGGGCGGCACCACAGTGTTTTGCCGCCGCGATGCCCTGTTGCGGGTCGGGGGCTGGGACGCCCACAACGTGACCGAGGACGCAGATCTTGGCATCCGGTTGGCACGGTTTGGCTATCGCGTCGAATTGCTACCCAGCACCACCGAGGAAGAGGCCAACTGCCGCCCGCTACCCTGGGTGCGTCAGCGATCCCGTTGGCTAAAGGGGTATTTGGCCACCTACCTGGTGCACATGCGTCAGCCGATCAGATTGTTCCGTGATTTGGGGCCACGGCAGTTCCTTGGCGTCCAGCTGCACTTCATCACCGCGCTGTCGCAGTTTTTTCTGGCGCCGCTGCTATGGAGTTTTTGGCTGGTCCCGCTGGGCCTCAGCCACCCGTTGGAGGCCGTTGTGCCCCCGATTGCGCTGACACTTTTGGCCGCAGGGTTCATCACGGTAGAGCTGCTGACCATAACAATCGGCATCATCGCCACACGCGCGGCGCATTTACGGCATCTGACCCTTTGGGTGCCCAGCCTGCACCTCTACTATCCCATGGCTGTTCTGGCCGCCTACAAAGCTTTGGCCGAGCTGATTTTTGCACCGTTTTATTGGGACAAAACACAACACGGCATCTCCCCGCCTACGCAGGCGTTGCGGGGATCAGGACAGGCGGCTGTTGCGCCCGGAATCGAGCTTCAAGCGGGTGGTGAAGGCCTTTGAGATGTGGTTTTTCAGCGCGTCGTCCGCGCGATCTTCGTCACGCGCCTCAATCGCGTTCACAATCGCCTCATGTTCGGCCAGCGCATCAACGCCGCGCCCTTCGGCCGCAAGCGAGGTGGTCGCCATCAAGGCCATGGTGCGGTGCACCAGATCCAACTGCTGCACCAGATACCGGTTGTGGGATGCCAAATGGATCTGTTTGTGGAACCGGCGGTTGGCCCGGCTCAGCGCAGCCGGATCATCAAGCAGATTGCGATCCTCTTCGACCATGTCGCGCAGCACGCTGACTTCTTCCACACTGGCATGGCGCGCCGCCAGCCGTGCAGCCAGACCTTCCAGTTCGGCGCGCACAGCATATAGCTCGGACAGTTGGTTGTGATCCAGTGAGGCCACGATCAGGCTGCGGCCATCCCGTGCCAGCAAGGATTGTGTCTCCAGCCGCTGCAAAGCCTCGCGGATCGGGGTGCGCGACACGCCAAAACGCTCGGCCAGCTCGCTTTCCACCAAACGATCGCCGGGGCGATAAACGCCGGTGTCGATCGCCTCAAGGATCAGCGTGTAGGCGTCTTTCTGCGGTTTCAGCTCACTCATTCAACTCTCTCCGAGGGGCAACAGGGGTCATCCCGGCACAGTAGCGACCCAGCCCAAAGGATCAAGGCAAACTCACCCCTTCCCCTCTTGCGCCTATTGTCGCGCGTGCCTAGTTTGCGGCCATGCCTAAAAATGACTTCTCCCACGTGGATCAATGGGTCTTTGACCTCGACAACACGCTCTATCCGCCGCAGGCGCGGCTGTTTGATCAGATTGAGGTCAAGATGACCCAATATGTCATGGAGGCTTTGGGGGTAGATCGTGACCGCGCTGATCACCTGCGAACCCACTATTGGGCGACCTACGGCACCACGCTGACCGGCTTGATGCGCGAACATGATGTCGATCCCGGCCCTTACCTGACTGAGGTGCATGAAATCTCACTGGATCATCTGGAAATTGACGCCGATCTGGCCAGCCACATTCAGGCGCTGCCGGGCCGCAAGATCGTCTACACCAATGGCTCCGCCCCCTATGCGGAGCGGGTGCTGGCGGCGCGTGGTCTCTCGGGCCTGTTTGATGCGATCTACGGTGTGGAGGATGCTGATTTCCGCCCCAAGCCCGAGTTGGAAGCCTTTGAGATGGTGTTTGCCAAAGATGGGATCAGCACGGAACGGGGGGCCATGTTCGAAGATGACCCGCGCAATCTGGCCGTGCCACATGCCCTGGGGATGCGCACAGTTCACGTCGCCCCCGATCCGCATGAGGCCGATCACATCCACCACCACACCGATGACCTGACCCACTTCCTGGGGCAGCTGCACGCCAAGTAAGGCCTTGCAATCACACCCTTGCTCCGCCCTGCGGCATTGCGCAGCAGGGGACGTGGCGCGTTGCCGCACTGCGGCAATCCTACCAATGGTGCGGCGGGTTTGAATGTTTATCTGGGGGTCAAGCCAACGGCTGATGCCGTCCAGCACCCGCCGACCCCACGTTGATTGGAGACCCCAAGATGAGCATCGCAGACGCCAACACCACCTTTGAAACCGCAGCAAGCCCCCGCAAATCCCTTTCGGGTGAAGTGATCGCCTTTTTGATCGCCGTCGTGCTGCTGGCCCTCTGGGGCCTGTCGATTTTCACCTTCGGCATTCCGGGTCTCTACATCCCTGCTGTTGCCGCAGTGCCGGTGGTTTACCTCCTGCTTCTGGTGATCACCCGCGGGTGACAGGATGCCGCTTGGACTGCCCGCCAGATAGGTCTAGGTTGCCGGGCAATAGAGAGGCAGTCCAATGCAAAACACAGCGCAGAACATTGATGTTGATATTGTGGTGTCCGGTGGCGGCGTCGCCGGGCTGACGGCCGCAGCGCTTTTCGGGCAGGCGGGATTTTCGGTGCTCTGCGTCGATCCCACGCCGCCGGTCACGGAACGGGATGCGCAAGGATCCGACCTGCGTACCACCGCGTTTTTGCAGCCCTCGCAGGCCTTGCTGGAACGCGCAGGCCTGTGGCCCCGGCTGGCGGATGAAGCTGCCCCCCTTCAGATCATGCGTATTGTGGATGCGGGCGGCGCCCTGCCAGAGCCGCGCATCGTCAAAGATTTCAACGCCTCCGACATCTCGGACAAACCCTTTGGCTGGAACCTGCCCAACTGGCTGCTGCGGCGGGAGTTGACGGCACATCTTGCGACGCTGGACAACGTAGAGTTCCGCGCCGGAACCGGCACCACCACCCTGTTCACCCGCAGCACGATGGCGCGGGTTGGCCTGTCGGATGGGACCACTGCCACCTGCAAACTGGTGATTGCCGCCGACGGGCGCACCTCCCCCATGCGTGAGGCCGCTGGCATTCGGGTGAAAACCACCCGCTACGGACAAAAGGCGCTGGCCTTTGCCGTCACCCACCCCATTCCGCATGACAACGTCTCAACCGAGATCCACCGCTCCGGCGGGCCCTTCACGCTGGTGCCGCTTTCAGATTATCAGGGCATGCCCTCCTCCGCGGTGGTCTGGATGGAACAGGGCGCTGAGGTGCAGCGTCTGGCGGACCTGCCCGAATCCGAGTTTGAAGCCGCGATGAACGAACGCTCCTGCCTGCTGTTCGGCCCCTTGTCATTGGCATCGCGCCGCACTGTCTGGCCGATCATCAACCAAGTGGCAGAACGGATGGACGGCGAACGTGTTGCGCTTGTGGCCGAAGCCGCCCATGTGGTGCCGCCCATTGGGGCGCAAGGGCTGAACATGTCGCTGGGTGACATGCGGGTACTGCTGGATCTGGCCGAAGCCCGCCCCGAGGGCCTGGGGGATGCGAAGATGCTGAAAGAATTCAACCGCTTGCGCCACCGCGAGGTGCAGATCCGCGCCGCTGGCATTGATCTGCTGAACCGGGCGTCGATGATTGAACCCCAGCCGCTGCGCGATCTGCGGGCTGCCGGGCTAAACGCGATCTATTCCATGCCTCAGGTGCGTAAGCTGATGATGCAGATGGGTCTTGGCGCGAAGGGCTGAGGCCGGCCTGAATAGTTCGCAGGGAGGGCGCTGCCCTCTTGGGTCAAAATGGGATTTTGCCCCAAATCACCCGGAGTATTTTTGGAACATTGAAAAGGGCCGCCGCGCGTTTTTGCAGCGGCCCCGTGTTTTTCAGAGAACCTTGTCGAGGACGGTCTTCAGGCGGGCGAGCGTTGCGTCCACGTCATAAAGCTTGTCTAGGCCAAACAGACCAAGGCGGAAGGTCATGAAGCCCTCAGGCTCATCGCAGGCCAAAGGCACACCGGCCGCGATCTGCATCCCTTCGGCGGCGAATTTCTTGCCGTTCTGGATCTCAGCATCGCTGGTGTAGCTGACCACCACACCCGGGGCGCCAAAGCCGTCGGCGGCGACAGAGGTGATGCCTTTTTCGGCCAACATCGCCCGCACACCGTTGCCCAGCTCCCATTGCGCCTCACGCAGCCTGTCAAAACCGTAGTCACGGGTTTCGACCATCGTGTCCCGAAAGGCACGCAGCGCGTCGGTGGGCATGGTGGCGTGATAGGCGTGACCGCCGTTTTCATAGGCCACCATGATGTCGCGCCATTTCTTCAGATCGATGGCAAAGCTGTCTGCGGTGGTGGCGGCCAGCCGTTCCTCCGCCCGTTTTGACAGCATCACCAGCCCCGCCGAGGGGGAGGCTGACCAGCCCTTTTGCGGCGCGGAGATCAGCACGTCGACGCCGGTTTCCTGCATGTCCACCCAGGCACAGCCCGAGGCGATGCAATCCAGCACCATCAGCGCGCCAACCTCATGGGCGGCTGAGGCCAGCGCTTTGATGTAGTCATCCGGCAGGATCAACCCGGCCGAGGTTTCCACATGCGGGGCAAACACCACCTCTGGCTTGGCCTCACGAATGGCGGCTACCACCTCATCAATCGGGGCGGGCGCAAAAGGTTCGGTCACCCCGTTGCCGGTTTGACGCGCCTTGAACACGGTGGTTTTCGCAGTGAAATCCCCCGCCTCGAAGATCTGGCTCCAACGGTAGGAAAACCAGCCGTTGCGCACGATCAACGCGTGGGCGTCATGGCCAAACTGGCGGGCCACGGCCTCCATCGCGTAGGTGCCGCCACCGGGCACGATGGCCACAGCATCCGCGTTATAGACGCCTTTCAGCATCGATGAGATATCGGTCATCACCCCCTGAAAGGCGGCGGACATGTGGTTCAGTGAGCGGTCGGTGAAGACCACCGAAAATTCAAGCAGACCGTCTGGATCAACGGTATCGAGCAGCGCAGGCATGGCTTCTCCTTTGTTTTCTATGCGACCTGTTTATGCGGCCCGGCGACAGGGGCCAAGGGGCATTATAGAACTAGCTGGGCGCCGCGCCTAAGGGGCCGGGCCGACGTTCCTCGGACAGGAGCACATTGGCCTCCACATTCCCGGCGCCGGGCAGCGTCATGATCCGGCGGCGCAAAACCCGTTCAAAATCGGAAATGTCGCGGGCGGTGACGCGCAGCCGGTAGTCATACATGCCCAAGACATGCTCCACCGTCTGCACCTCAGGGATGGCGGAAACGGCACGTTCAAAATCCTCCAGGCTGGCGCGGCCTTTGGTGGCCAGTTTCACGCCAAGGAAAACGGTCACGCCAAAGCCCAGCTTCTCCTTGTCCAGATCCAGCTTGCGCCCGGCAATGATGCCCGCGTCCTGCAACCGTTTGATCCGCCGCCACGTCGCAGGCTGGCTGAGCCCGAACCGCCGCCCAAGGGCCGAGGCGCTCTGTGTGACGTCCCGCGACAGTGCCAGCAGGATCTGGTGGTCGATATCGTCAAGGTCGATCATATCGGCAGGCTTTCGTCTGATTTGATCCGCGCCACATGCATCAGCGCTTCGATGTCGTTGATATGCGGCAGGGTCAGGATCTGGCGGCGATAGATATCCTGATAGTGGCCCATGTCGCGGGCAATGACCGACAGGCGCACATCGACCTGGCCCAGGAAGGTCTGAATCTCGATCACCTCAGGGATCAGCCGCGCGGCCTCCATAAACTCGTCAAAGGCGCGGGTCTGGGTTTTGTCCAGTGTGATGCGCAAAGAGACTTCCACCTCAAACCCAAGCGCGCGCCAATCGATGATGGCCTGTTGGCCGCGCAGCACACCACTTTCACGCAGCTTGTCCAGCCGGCGTGACAGGCGCGAGGTGGTCAGCCCGATCCGATCCGCCAGATCCGGGATCGAGGTTTCAGGGTCGCTTTGCATGTAGCGCAATATGCGCCGATCCAGATCATCTAGCATGATTTTTCCGAAAATTCGCAGATTGACGAATAGCTACGGCAAAAATTGAACATTTTCCATTCCCTTCACACTCGCACACGCAGATTTTCTGCCTATGCTCAACCTCAGACAAACACATCTGACAGTGAAGAGGAGCGCCCCATGCGCGTTTATTACGATCGCGATTGCGACATCAACCTGATCAAAGACATGAACGTTGCGATCCTAGGCTACGGCTCGCAGGGTCACGCCCACGCGCTGAACCTGCGTGACTCGGGTGCGAAAAACGTTGTTGTTGCCCTGCGCGACGGCTCCGCCTCGGCCAAGAAAGCCGAAGCAGAAGGCCTGAAAGTTATGGGCATCGCAGAAGCGGCAGCCTGGTGCGACGTGATCATGTTCACCATGCCCGACGAACTGCAGGCTGAAACCTACAAGAAATACGTTCACGACAACATCCGCCCCGGCGCGGCCATCGCGTTTGCCCACGGCCTGAACGTACACTTCGGCCTGATTGAGCCGAAAGAAGGCGTTGACGTGATCATGATGGCGCCGAAAGGCCCGGGTCACACCGTACGCGGCGAGTACACCAAAGGCGGCGGCGTGCCCTGCCTGGTAGCCGTTGACACCGACGCCACCGGCAAAGCGCTGGAAATCGGCCTGTCCTACTGCTCCGCCATTGGTGGCGGCCGTTCGGGCATCATCGAAACCAACTTCCGTGAAGAGTGTGAAACCGACCTGTTCGGTGAGCAGGCTGTTCTCTGCGGTGGCCTGGTAGAACTGATCCGCTGCGGCTTTGAGACCCTGGTTGAAGCTGGCTACGCGCCGGAAATGGCCTACTTCGAGTGTCTGCACGAAGTTAAGCTGATCGTGGACCTGATCTACGAAGGCGGCATCGCCAACATGGATTACTCGATCTCCAACACTGCCGAGTACGGCCAGTACGTTACCGGACCGCGCATCCTGAACTACGACGAAACCAAAGCCCGCATGAAAGATGTTCTGACCGACATCCAGCAGGGCAAGTTCGTGCGTGACTTCATGCTGGAAAACGCTGTTGGTCAGCCGACCATCAAAGCGTCGCGTCGCGCCAACGACGAGCACATGATCGAGGAAACCGGTGCCAAACTGCGCGCCATGATGCCCTGGATCTCGGCCGGCAAAATGGTCGACAAAGAAAAGAACTAATCGGATTTTCCGGTCAAGGCTTGGCGGGCTCTGCCCCGCCGCCTAAAGGTTCTGGGGCGCGCCGGTTTTCGGGGCGCCCTTTCAATTTGAAATCCCATTTTCGGAGCAGCGCCATGATGGCCAGTCAGCCCAACCAACCCGGCCTGATCAACTGGATCAAACTGATCACCCTCGGCATCATCTGGGGCGCGTCGTTTATGGCGGTTTCGGTGGCGTTGAACGATATGGGGCCGATGAGCATTGCGGCTGTGCGCATCCTGATCGGCGCGCTGAGTGTTCTGGCACTGATCCGCGTGATGGGGATTTCCTTGCCGTCGCTTAGCAGTGGTGAGGGCCGCATCATTTGGCTTGCCGCCGCGGGCATGGGGTTCTTTTCCAATGCCCTGCCCTTCACGCTGCTCAGCTGGGGGCAGACCTACGTCAACAGTGGCTTTGCCGGGGTTTGCATGGCAATTGTGCCGCTGTTTGTGCTGCCGCTGTCGCATGTTTTTGTACCCGAGGAACGCATGACCTTCCGCCGAACCTTGGGCTTTTCGGTTGGCTTCGTTGGGGTGCTGGTGCTGATCGGTCTGGATGCCTTCGCTTCTGCCGGGACCGATTTTGAATCGCTGGCCCGCATAGCCTGCCTGGCAGCCTCGCTCTGCTATGCGATTGGGGCGATCATCGCCCGGCTCTGCCCGCAGGTGAACATGCTGTCGCTTTCGGCCGCTGCACTGATCTGTGGCTCTGCCATGATTGTGCCTGTCTCGCTCTGGCAGGAAGGGGTGCCAAGCCTGCCCTCAACCACGCCATTGCTGGCCATCCTTTACCTTGGGATCTTCCCCACCGCCGTTGCCCAGATCCTGCTGGTGCAGGTGGCGCGTTCAGCCGGGCCGTCCTTCCTGGCGACGGTGAACTATCAGGTACCGGTCTGGTCGGTGATCTTCGGGGCCCTCCTGCTATCCGAAGCGGTTCCGCCGCAACTGTTTGCGGCACTGGCCCTGATCCTTGGCGGGCTGCTGCTGTCGCGCCAGCCCAGCCGCCAGACCGCCTAACAGCGCACAAGACCGGTTCACCGTCGCACAGCTCATGAGGTTGTATGATACCCCATGCCGCCCCATCTGCCTGTCATGACCCAATATGACATCACCGTCAGACAGGGGCTGCCCGAAGACATGCAGACCCTGCTTCGGGAGTATCCGCGCGACGCTTGGCCGGATCACCCGAATTTCGCCGCTTCCATCGAACGCTGGATGGGGGCTCATACCATGTTCCGCCAGATCGCTGAGATCGTGGCGGTCGATACCGAAGAGATGCTGGACAAAAAGCTGGATCCGGACTGGTACGCGATGCGTCTGGGCCATTTCGGCAATGCGCTGGTGCGCAATCTGCATGGCCACCACACCTGGGAAGACCGCAAGTTTTTCCCTGAACTGATGGCAGCGGATGACCGGTTCATCGACGGGCTGGAGATGCTGGAGGCAGACCATCATGAGATGGACGGCTTGCTGGATGGGCTGGTGCAATCGTCGAACCGGTTCATCAAGCTGATGGACCTGTCGCGACGGGATGCGCCCAATGAACTGCCGGATGTTCTGACAAATGCGCAGGCTATTCAGCGGTTCCTGGATCGCCACCTCACGGATGAAGAAGACCTCACCGTGCCAATCCTGTTGCATCACAAACTGCGGGGGTAATCGCCCCGCCATCAGGGGGCTGAGGTCGGGCAACCGACCTCAGCTGACGATCAGCGCAGCCGCATAGCATTCCCGCAGCACATGATCCCACCCCGGGACATATTGCGGGCGAATGGCTGCGCCATCGGCAATGCGATCCCACCCGTCGTGGCAAAGGGTGACCTCCGTTTCAGCCTCAGCAAGCGCTGCGAACTGCACTGTGACGAGGGTGGCGCGTTCAACCGGGTGTCCGGGGTGCCAGGTGAAGGCGACACGCTGTGGCGGCTGCCATTCGGTCACCTGCCCCCAATCACTTTCGCGACCATCCGGCAGCACCTCATAAATCCGCCCGCCAAGGCGCCCCTCCATCACAATATCGGTTGGCTGCGCGCCCTGCCCTGCGGCAACCGAATGGGTGCTGGCGGGCCACCATTGCGCCATCCGTTCTGTGAACACCTCAAAGGCAAAGGCCTGCGGCACCCGGACTGTCAGATGCTTCTCAATCGGCTCCACTGCGTGCAGGTCAGTCATCACGGCTCTCCTTGGCATACTGCGCTTCGACGGCTTGGGCATAGGCCGCCAATGCGCGGGTCCACATGTCATCGAAGTAGCTGCGCAGCGCGGCCAGCTGAGCAGGATCCACCTGATAGAAATTATGCCGCCCCTGCCGTTCGGATCGCACAAGTCCAGCTTCAGACAGAACCCGCAGATGCTGCGAAACGGCCGAGCGGCTGACCGGCAGATCTTTCGCCAGCTCCGTGACCGGGCGCGGACCGGCCAGCAGCACCTCCAGCACCTGACGGCGGGTGGGATCAGCCAATGCGGCAAAGCTATCATTTACGTTAGTCATGGCTTATACGTTAGTACTTGCTAACCCGATTCGTCAATCCCACCACAGCCCCCTTGACCCGAGGTGGTGAAACACGTCAGGTCTCACCAGAGCAGAGGCCAGACATTAGGAAGATCACCCCATGCAGCCCGTCATCACCCGCGCCTCTTGGGCGATGGTCATCACCCTTGGCTTTGTCTGGGGCGCCACATTCATGGTGATTGAGCTGGCGCTGCGTGGCATCACACCATTCTGGCTGACGTTCGCCCGGCTTGGCTTTGCCGCGCTTCTATTGGGCACGATCTGGCAGCTGCGCGGCGGCAAACTGTGGCTGGGGGAGGAACGGCCCTGGCACTGGCTGATCCTGTCAGGGGCCCTCAGCGCGGCTATTCCGTTTCTGCTGCTCAGTTGGGGGCTGCAATTTGTAACCTCCGGCTTTGCAGGGGTGTCGATGGCGGCGATCCCGCTGATGGTTCTGCCACTGGCGCATGTGTTTTTGGTCGGGGAACAGATGTCCCTGCGCCGGTCGGTTGGCTTTGTCACCGGATTTGCTGGCGTCGCGATGCTTATCGGGGCGCAGGCCTTTGAAAGTTCCGGCCTAGAGGGTGAGATCTGGGGCCGTGTCGCCTGTGTTTCGGCCGCGATGTGCTACGGGGTGAACTCGATCATCACCCGCCGCCTGCCGGCCATCGATCCGCTGGGCCTGTCGGCCAATCTGATGATCATCGGGGCGCTGATCATCCTGCCTGCCGCGCTGGTGATCGAAGGCGTGCCGCAGATGCCCTCCGCCGAAACCATGGGCTACCTTGCCCTGCTGGGTCTGGTGCCCACGGCGGCTGCCAACCTGTTGCGGGTGCTGGTGATCCGCTCTGCGGGTTCCACCTTCATGTCGCTGACCAACTACATCGTGCCGGTCTGTTCCGTCTTTCTGGGGGCATGGGTTCTGGGTGAACCGCTGCCGCCGGGCTTGCTGAGCGCGCTTGCCCTTATCTTGGGTGGAGTGCTGATTTCACAGCTTGGCGCGCTCAAGCGGCTGTTCAGCCGCTGACCGCCTGCCAGAGGTTCAGGGCGGACCGGGTTTCAAACACATCATGCACGCGCAGGACCTGCACCCCCTGCGCCACAGCTGCCAGCGCAAGGGCGACGGAGCCCGCAGCGCGGTCACGTGGTTCAGGGGCATTACCCAGGGTGCCGATGAACTTCTTCCGGGACACACCGATAAGGATCGGGCAGCCAAGGCTGTGAAACAGCGATACGCGTTTCAGCAGCGCCAAATTATGCGCGATGGTTTTGCCAAAGCCGATCCCGGGGTCGACCATGATCTGATCGCGCGCCACACCTGCCGCAACCAACGCCTCCACCTGCTGCTCAAGGAAATCATAGATGTCCAGCAAAACAGCCTCATAGTTGGGATCATCCTGCATGGTGGTTGGATCACCCAGGGAGTGCATCACACAGACAGGCAACGCGTGCTGTCCCACATAGGGCAGCAAGGCCTCATCAAAGGTGAAGCCAGAGACATCATTGACCAAATCGGCACCGGCGGCGATGGCAGCCTCCGCCACGGCTTGTTTCCGGGTGTCGATTGAAATCGGCACACGCATTTCTTCGCGGATCGCCTTGATCACTGGCGCCGTGCGGTCAACCTCACGCGCGCGCTCAACCTCCTCGGCCCCGGGTCGGGTGGATTCACCGCCAATATCGATGATATCAGCACCGTTGTCGCGCATGTCACGGGCATGTCGCAGCGCCTTTTGGATGCCCTGAAATTCGCCACCGTCGCTGAAACTGTCCGGTGTTACGTTGAGGATCCCCATGATCTGCGGCTGGCTGAGGTCCAGCCGGGTGATGTCAGCACGCGGCGCGGTCAGCCGATCGCGCATGGCAGCGGGCAGATCCAGCGCCGAGATGCGCTGCGGCGCCTCATGGCGGCTGAGCACCTCAACCTCAGAAAACCACGCCCAGCCGCCGGCCAGCGTCAGGGCATGGTCAGGCCGCGAAGGGTCGGTTTGCACAATGGGGCGATAGTAAGCTTTCATTTGCGGCGCCTCCGTCACAGGCTGATCTGGCGTTGCGGCGCGTCTAGGCCCGGCAGGATCGGCGCATCAATCAGCACCACATCAACAGCGGAAACCTCCGCCGCGAACCATTGCAACAGGCCAATGCCGCTAAGGTCAACCGGCGCCTCGGTTGCGTCCAACACCATCTTGGCCGGGGCCCAGACGCTGACGTGCCCCTGTTTCATGGCCCAGTCGAGTTCGGTCCGGGTGTTGGCCACATTCAGACGTGCATCGCGCGCCATCAGCGCCCAAGCCGCCTGATCCTGCCGCAGCAGATCGATGTTCAACTGCGCCCGTGGTTCGGAAACCGCCGCGGCCTCGGCCTCAGGCTCCGCCAGGCAGAGGATTACTGGCACATCGCCCTGCAAATCATCCAGCCAGGCGGGTAGCCTATCCGAGGCCTGCGCGGCACGGCTGAGGAAAACCAACCGCGGCCGCAAAGTTTCTTTGGACGCCGCACCGGCCTGATCGGACCGGCTGCGCACAATTTCGACGCCCAGCTTAAACGGACCGCGATCCAGCTTCTCAATCCTCAGGAAAACCCGCCGCGCCTGCGGCTCTGCCAGAATGCGCGCAGCGATGTTATCGGCCAGCGTTTCCAAGAGGTTCAACCGCTCCGTTGCCAGTTCCGTCGCAATTGCCTCGGTCACTTTGTCATAGGACAGGATGCGGTCCACATCATCCTCCAGCGGCGCCGCAACCGGGGCCACCTCGACCACAACGTTGAAGGACAGCCGCTGGGTCAGCTCCCGTTCCACCTGAAAGGCGCCGATCTCAACCTCTACGATGTGATCGCGCAGGGAAATACGGTCCAGTGGCTGATCGGCCGTCGCAGCAGCACGGGCCTCAGGATGATCAAAGGCCAGTGCAATCTCAGCGTCGCGCTCAGGCGAAGGCGTTGTGGGGGTGGTCATGGGCTGCCTCTGACGTCAATTAAGCAAGCAAAAGGAGGCCGAAGCCCCCTTTTCCAGCTAGCTCAATTGTGTGCAGGCAGCAAGAGCCTCACTTCATCGAGACCTCAGTCGGGTGCCGGTAGAAGTGATGCACGCCGATGGTGGTGGTGCGGGCAAACTTACGCGACCAGCTGGGGCGCACAGCCTTGGTGTGATAATAGGTGGCATTGTCGGTAAGGGCGCGCGGCGCACCGTTGATCATCAGCTGCGCCACTTTGGCGACCCGATCAAAGGCTTCCGGTTCGCGCACGACCTCTTTGTGCCCGTCACAGGTATAGGTGAACTGGCACTGGTATTTGCGGCCAGTGCCCTGATTGATGACACCGCAGACCGTATCGGGGAAGCGCACGGAATCCACACGGTTCAAAATCACCTCGGCCACAGCGAACTGGCCCTTCACGCTTTCACCGCGTGCCTCAAAGTACAGCGCTTCGGCCAGACAGGCCCATTCTTCGTCACCTTTGGCCTTGGGCAGACCGTCAACAAAGCTGCGCGAATAGTCGATCTTGGCGGGGGCCTTTTTCGGGTTGAACAGACGGTCCAGCAGGCCGCCTTTGACACCGATCAGGCCGCGACGTTCCTGTTTCAGCACCTCTTCGACCTGTGCTTCGGCCACAGCGGGGCCGGCCGGCGGGGTCACAGCGGCAAGCATCAATGCAAGTACCGGCGCCGCCCAACGGGCCGGGGCGTTAAACATGCGTTTCATCTTGATCTCCTGGTTCACCGGGACGCAGAGCCTCCCGATCCTCTGGGTCAATCTGCGGCGGAATACCCAAAATCGCTGCCCGGGTCCACCCGGGAGCGTCAAAGCGGCGCATGCTAGGAATCTGATCGATTCTGATCAAGGCACAAATTTATTTAAAATTCGCAAAGATCACAGAGAGTTAGATCTTTCGCGCCCCAACCTTCTCAAGGACCGCAAATTGAGCCGCGGCCAGCCGTGCGACGGGAACCCGAAACGGCGAACAGGACACATAGTTGAACCCAGCCGCCCGTGAGAAGGCGATTGATTCGGGGCTGCCACCGTGTTCCCCACAGATCGACAGCACCAGATCAGGCCGCGCATCCCGACCGCGTTTGGCGCCGATCTCCAACAGCTCCCCTACCCCTTCGGTGTCAAGATCGTGGAACGGATCCTCGGGGAAGACCCCCTGCTGCACATAGGCGGACATAAACCGCCCCGCATCATCGCGTGACAGACCATAGGTCATCTGGGTCAGGTCGTTGGTGCCAAAGGACAGGAACGCGGTATGCGGTGCAATTTCCCCCGCCTTCAGCGCGGCGCGTGGTGTTTCCACCATCACGCCCAGACGGTAGTCAAAATCCCGCCCCTTTTCATTGCGCACTGCGGCAGCAACGGCATCAACACGGGTTTTGACCAGCTCAACCTCGCGTTTGGCAGAGACCAGCGGGATCATGATCTCCGGCACCACCGGATCGCCCTCTTCGCTGGCCTCGATCGTCGCCTCAAAGATCGCGCGCGCCTGCATGTCGTAAATCTCAGGCACGGTGATGCCCAGACGCACGCCGCGCATACCCAGCATCGGGTTATATTCGCTCAGTGCCTCAACCCGGCGGGTCACATCTGACAGGGGCAGATCCAGCGCCTCGGCCAACTCACGATGGCCGGCGCGGTCAGAGGGCAGAAACTCATGCAGCGGCGGGTCAAACAGGCGAATGCAGACCGGCAGCCCCTGCATGATACGGAACAGTTCGATAAAATCCGCCCGCTGCATTGGCAGCAGACGTTCCAGCGCCGCCGCCCGATCAGGCGAGGTATCGGCAAAGATCATTTCCCGCATCACCGTCAGGCGATCCGCTTCAAAGAACATATGTTCGGTCCGGCAAAGGCCGATGCCTTCTGCGTCAAAATTCTTGGCGGTTTGGGCATCCGCCGGCGTGTCCGCATTGGCGCGCACCCCGATGTCACGCACTGCATCCGCCCAGGTCATCAGCTGACGGAAGGCATCATCCTGCGCCGCCTCCAGCATCAGCGGCTCCCCCCAGAGGACCTCACCGTTGCTGCCGTCAATTGTGACCATATCGCCCGCCTGCAGCTCACGCCCATCGGGGGCAACCAGACGCTTTTCGCGGATATGAAACTTGATGTCAGAGGCGCCCACCACGCAGGGCAGACCGATGCCACGTGCAATCACCGCCGCATGGCTGGTCATCCCGCCCCGTTCGGTCAGAACGGCGGCGGCGGCGTGCATGCCGCGAATGTCTTCGGGGCTGGTTTCCCGGCGCACCAGCACGCAGGCCTCACCTCGTGCCGCGCTGGCCTGCGCCTCATCAGCGGAAAACACGATCCGGCCCGTTGCCGCGCCGGGGCTCGCCGCGATCCCGGTCGCCAGCGTGTCACGGTCCGCATCAGGTGCGACCTGACGGTGCAGCAGCTCATTCATTGAGCGCGGATCAATCCGGGTCAGCGCCTCTTCGCGCGGGATGATCCCATCTTCGGCCAGGCTGACCGCAATCCGCACGGCCGCGCGGGCGGTGCGCGCCACACGCACCCCATCGAGGATGTGCACCCTGCCGTTTTCGACCGTAAATTCGGCCTGCATTTCTTCGCGCAGGCGGCGACGCATCAGCCGGGTATGTTCCAACAGTTGTTCAAACAGCTCCGGCGATTGCGCCTGCAGCGATGGACCACGATCGTCTGTTTCCAGATACATTGAGGCCGAGCGATCTAGCAGCGCATCGCGCCCCTGACTTTGGCTGAGGTAACGCCCTGTGATCTGCGGTGCCCCGGTTTTGGAATTGACCAGCTGGATCACGCCGGAGCCACATTCGCCCAAGCCCAGACCATGCGCCATTTCCTGAACCACCAGGCCCAGACCCGCATCCGCTGGTGCCCCTTTGGCCTGTCGCAACAGCCTGGCCGTGGTCCCTTCCCAAGCCCGCGCCATTGAGCGCAGCACTTCTGAAAGCTGCACCGCCGGGTCCTGGGGAAAGGCTTCTTCGGTCTCATCCTCATAGGCACGCAGCGCTTCACTCAGCGCATCGGGTCCGTCGGGCAGGATGTGGTCAAACATATCCGGATCAAGCCGTGCGACATGGATCGCGTAGGCCTGCACAAAGCGCAGATAGATCGAGGTCGCGGCCTCACGGCCCAGCTGTTCACACAGGTCGACATAGCGCGCATCGTTGATACCGATATTCAAAACCGCGCCCGGTCCGCCCCAATCCGGGTCCTCGGACGAGGGGCGCACGCAGAGCAGCGCATCCTCACCAAATGGTGCCAGCATCGCCTGCAGATCCGGCATTTCCCCGGCCGCGATGGCATGCACCTCATCAAACGACAGGGCCACCGTCTGCGGCACCGGCAGGTCCAACCGCACCAGACGCTGCAGGCATTTCGCCCGCCCACCATGGGTGTCGGTCGCCAATTTGGCGGTCGGCGTGATGACTGTAATCTCGGGGACCTCGGGGATCTCGGTATTTTCAGGGTCGTGCTGCACTGCCGCATCCTTTCTGCGTCACTGCAGCATAACGGGGATATGACACAAGGCAAGGGCGTGATCACATTGGAACGCGGGGGAAATTTGCCGCAGCAGCGGCAATGAACAAGAGCAGCGTATGACCCTTTGTTTCTCGCAACTGTAAGGTCGTGCCCGATCCCGAGGGCGGATTTTTGGGGCCGATAGTGTTGCCAAACTCGCCAACGAAAGTGCAATGCAAAACCGCGCAAATCGTGCCCGCCCTTGGGGGCGGGGTCGGGCACGAACCGGCTCACTTCGTGACCCGGTGAAGAAAATACCTGTCACAAAAGCAAAAGGCCGGGTTGCCCCGGCCTTTGGTCATCCTTCTGAAGTCGCAGCGTTTAGCCTTCGACGCGGGTCAGATCCGCCACACCGCCACAGATCTGACGGATACGGCTCAAGAGGTTCAGGCGGTTACGGCGCACAACGTCATTATCGCTGTTGACCTGCACCCCTTCAAAGAAGGCATCAATCGGCGCCCGCAACGCAGCCATTGCACCCATCGCCGCCTCGAAATCTTCGGACTGCATCGCAGGGGTGATCGCGGCCTCAGCCTGATCCAGCGCGGCAAACAGCGCCTTTTCCTCATCGCTTTCGGCGAACTTCACATCCGCACCGAAGGAATATTCCACCCCATCCTTCTCCTCAGCCTGGGTCAGGATGTTGTTGGCGCGTTTGTAGCCCTGCAGCAGGTTCTCACCGTCATCGGTTTTCAGGAACGCCCCAAGGGCGCGGGCGCGTTTGACCAGCAGCGTCAGGTCATCATTGCCGGGCATCGACAGGCAGGCATCGATCACGTCATGACGCAGGCCTTCGTCCTTCAGATAAACCTTCAGGCGGTCATGGAAGAAGGACAGGAGGTCGGCGCTATCCGCCCCCTCATACCCCTTGGCAAAGACGTCAACCAAGCCGCCGCGCACACCGTTTTCCAGCACCAGACGGATCACACCCAATGCGGCCCGGCGCAGGGCGAAGGGATCTTTGGAGCCGGTGGGCTTTTCATCAATCGCCCAGAACCCGGTCAGCGTGTCGATCTTATCGGCCAGCGCCACGGTGGCGGAAACAGGCGCGGTGGGCACATCATCAGACGGACCCAGCGGCGAATAGTGTTCCTCACAGGTCGCAGCAACCTCCGCCGGCAGGCCAGCGGCCGCGGCATAGTAGCGGCCCATCAGACCCTGCAATTCCGGGAATTCGTAAACCATTTCCGAGCTCAGATCGGCCTTGGCCACTTTCGCCGCCTGTTCCGCCAGATCCGCGTCCACGCCCAGCACCGGCGCAATCTCACGCGACAGTGCGGCGATGCGATCAATCCGCGCCGCCTGGGTGCCCAGTTTGTTGTGGAAGGTCACGTTGGACAGCTGATCGGTCCAGGCCTCCATGCCGGATTTCGCAACCCGCAGGTCATTGGTCCAAAAGAATTTAGCATCAGCCAAACGGGCTGAGAGAACCTTCTGGTTGCCCGCCAGAATGGTGGCACCCTGATCTTTGGTTTCGCGGTTGGCGACGGTGATGAACTTCTCAATGCGGCCCGTTTTAGGGTTCTTCACGCTGAAAAACTTCTGGTGCTCCTTCATCGAGGTCTGCAGCACCTCCGGCGGCAGCTCCAGGAACTCCTCATCAATCGCGCCCATCAGTACCACCGGCCATTCGACCAGACCGGCAACCTCTTTCAACAAGCCCTTGTCCTCAACCACTTCCAGACCGGAAGCAAACGCCTGATTGGTGGCGTCTTGCCAGATCGCATCAGCCCGCTCAGCTGGATCCAACACAACATGGTTGCGCTTCAGCTTGAGGGAATAATCTTCAAACGAGGTCACGGCAAAGCGCCCCTCGCCCATGAAACGGTGGCCTTCGGTGGTGTTGCCGGAAGTGATGCCGTCAATGTCCAGATCCACAACCTCGGCCTCACCAGCCTCATTGGTCAGGATGCACAGGATCGAATGCAGCGGGCGCACCCAACGCAAAGACCCCGCGCCCCAGCGCATGGATTTTGGCCAGGGGAAGTTGCGGATCGCCCCTTCCAGCGCCTCGGCAATGATCGCGGCGGCCGGACGGCCGGGCTTTTCGATCGTCGCGAAGTACACGGCACCTTTCGGGGTGTCACGCTCTTCCAACTGATCCATGGTCAGACCAGCGCCGCGCAGGAAGCCTTCGATGGCTTTTTCCGGCGCACCCACTTTGGGGCCCTTGCGCTCTTCACGCACCGTGGGGCTTTCGGCCAGCACCCCCTCCAGCGCCAGCGTCAGGCGGCGCGGCGTCGAAAAGGCAGCGGCGCCCGCATAGGTCAGGCCGGCGTCAACCATGGCGTTGGTGACCAGTTTTTTCAGATCTTCCGCCGCTTTGCCTTGCATACGGGCCGGAATTTCTTCGGAAAAGAGTTCAATCAGCAAATCGGGCATATCAGTCGCCTTCCGGAGGTGTGGGGCAATCAGCAGGGGTGGGTTTGCCGTCAAAGACAACCTCACCGCAGTGGTTGATCTGGTGCCAGACATAGCCGCGTCCGTCGTCCATCACGGCGACGATACGGTCAATGCCATATTGGTAGTTTTCCTGCCCCATGAAGGCCAGGGCTTTGCCGCTTTCCAGTGCTGCGCCAACTTCTTTGGCGTCAAAGCAGTCGAACCAGCTGGGCGCGACCAGCGGTTCGGGGCGGTCAAAGATTTCATAGGTTTCCGTCATCATCGCCTGGCTCATCGTGGTGGTGAAACAGGCGCGGTAGCGGATCGGGGAGCTGTCAGAATCGATGGCCTGATAATCCTCATAGAGGATCGGCTCCGCCTGACCGGAGGCCAGCACGGTCATCACCACATCATCGGTGCCATTGGCCTGCACCTCATCGTAATAGGCGTAGACCTGCAGGTAATACATCGCAATGCCAGCTACGATCGACAAAACCAACAATGCCCCCCCAAAGAGTTTTCCGGACATTTATGCGCCCGCCTCTGCTTTGGCAGCGTCGTGTCCCCCAGCCTCGGTCAGCACGAAGGCGTCGGCACATTGTTTGGCCAGCGCACGGACGCGGCCGATATAGGCCTGACGTTCGGTGACCGAGATCACGCCGCGCGCGTCCAGGAGATTGAACAGGTGGCTGGCCTTGATGCACTGGTCATAGGCGGGATGCGCCATGATGATGCGTTTGCCGTTTTTGGGGTCGATGTGCTCTTTGGCCAGAATGGATTCGCATTCGGCCTCCGCCTCTTCGAACTGTTTCAGCAGCACATCGGTGTTGGCAACGTCAAAGTTCCAGCGGGCATATTCTTCCTCGGTCTGTTTGAAGACATCGCCGTAGGACAGCGCAATGGTGCCGTCGGGATCGTTGAACGGCATGTCCATCACGTGATCCACGCCCAGGATATACATCGCCAGACGTTCCAGCCCGTAGGTCAGCTCACCCGATACAGGCGCGCAATCATGACCGCCCACCTGCTGGAAATAGGTGAACTGGCTGACTTCCATCCCGTCGCACCAAACCTCCCAGCCCAGGCCCCAGGCGCCCAGTGTTGGGCTTTCCCAGTCGTCTTCGACAAAGCGGATGTCATGCATATCCATGTCGATGCCAATCGCAGCCAGCGAGCCGAGGTACAGTTCCTGCAGATCCGGCGGCGAGGGTTTGATCAGCACCTGATACTGATAGTAGTGCTGCAGACGGTTCGGGTTTTCCCCATAGCGGCCATCGGTCGGGCGACGCGAAGGCTGCACATAGGCGGCAGCCCAAGGGCGGGAGCCCAGCGAGCGCAATGTGGTGGCCGGGTGGAACGTGCCTGCCCCCACTTCCATGTCATAGGGTTGCATCACAGCGCAGCCCTTTGAGGCCCAATAGGCCTGAAGCCTCAGAATGATCTCCTGAAAACTGCGCGGTTTGCTGATCGTCTCTGCCATGATCCCTGCCTTATCCGGCCAAAAGCACCCCTCACTGGGGCCCATGTGAATTTGCTCGCCTTACCTACGAGGGCAACAGCGCGGGGTCAATTGCAGCCTGACGCATTATTTAAGTGCAAGCCGCACGGAACCTGATAAAACAGCGCGCAATCGTGACGACGCGACAGGTAAGGATATTTCTGACTATGATGCGAACATTTGTTTCTTTCTTTATCGCGCTGCTGATGCTGACCCGCATCGCCTCAGCCCAGGAGGGGCAGGTTTGGGTTCAGATCGAAGCCCAGCCCAATCTGGCAGCAGCCCAAGACCGGATCCGCGACTATTCTGCCGCGCTTGAGGATATCAACGGTTTTGCCATGCAGGGTGGCTGGTACGCCGTGGCCCTGGGCCCGTACAGCCGTACAGATGCCGAACAGGTGCTGAACGTGCTGCGCAGTGAGGGCAAAATCCCACGCGACAGCTACATCGCCTTCTCCCGCGCCTATGGCCAACAATTCTGGCCCGTTGGCGGCAGCACCGTGGCCGCGGTCACCCCTTCGGTGACCTCTGGCGCAACCGACACTGCAGCTGCACAGCCCGAAGCGGTTGCCGTTCCGGCAGAACCGCAGCTGCCGGATGAAACCAAGGCTGAGGCCCGCCGCTCCGAGTCGCTGCTGTCGAAAGAGGAAAAGATGGAGCTGCAGCGCATGCTGCAGTGGGCCGGCTTTTACAACTCGGCGATCGACGGCGCCTTTGGCCGTGGCACCCGCGGGTCCATGGCAGCCTGGCAGCAGGCCTACGGGCACGAAGAAACTGGCATTCTGACCACCGGCCAGCGGGCCGAACTACTGCGTCAGTATAATGCCGTTCTGGAAGGGCTGGACATCCAGCTGGTGCGCGACGCCACCGCGGGCATCGAAATGAACCTGCCGCTGGGTGTGGTTGCCTTCAACAAATACGAAGCGCCCTATGCCCATTTCGACGCCTCGGGCGCTGTGCCGCAGGCGCGCGCCTTGCTGATTTCGCAGCCCGGCGATCAGAAAACGCTGTTTGGTCTTTATGACATCATGCAGACGCTGGAAATTGTACCGCTGGAGGGCAAACGTGAGCGTCGCAAAGACAGCTTCCTGCTGACCGGCAGCAACAGCCAGATCGTGTCGCACACTCAAGTGGCGCTGAAAGATGGTGAGATCAAAGGCTTTACCCTGATCTGGCCCGCCGGTGACGAAGAGCGCCGCAGCCGACTGTTGGGTCAGATGCAGGAAAGCTTTGCCCGTCTTGATGGCGTGATGAGCCCTGCCGCCGGCAGCAATGAAGAACAGCGCATCGACCTGCTCTCAGGTCTGCAGATCCGCAAACCGCGTTTGGCGCGCTCCGGGTTCTATGTGGATGGCGCAGGCACCGTGCTGACCAGTATTGACGCTGTGGGCAGCTGCAGCCGCATCACGCTGGAAGACGGCGTTCAGGCTGAGGTGATCGGCACCGACGCCGCATTGGGTCTGGCTGCGCTGAAACCAGCACAATCGCTGGCACCGGCGCAGGTGGCAGAACTACAGCGCGCAGTGCCGCGTCTGCAGTCTGACGTGGCCGTTTCCGGCTACTCCTACGGTGGTGTTCTGGGCGCGCCGACCCTGACCTTCGGCACTTTGGCGGATCTGACCGGCCTCAGCGGTGAGGAAGAGCTGACCCGCCTGGCGCTGGCCAGCCTGCCCGGTGACACCGGCGGCCCGGTTTTTGATGCGGGCGGCGCGGTCATGGGCATGCTGCTGCCGCGCAATGCCGATGGCAAACAGCTGCCGCAGGACGTCAGCTTTGCAGTGGATGCCACCGCGATTGAGGGTTTCCTCAGCACGCTCGGCGTTGCGGCGACGGCGACCGATGTCCTTTCCACCATGGCGCCTGAGGACCTGACCACCAAGGCCAGCGGCCTGACGGTACTGGTCAACTGCTGGGACTAAGACGCCCCACAGTGAGATAAAAAGAAACCGGCGCAATTTGCGCCGGTTTTTCTTTGTGATCAACAGGCTAGAAAAGCCCCCGTCTTACGCCCGCCAGAAGGTCACGGTCAGCATCGCGTAGACCGCCAACAGTTCCAGCCGCCCGATCAGCATTGCCACGGACAACAGCCATTTCGCTGCGTCGTTAAGGCCGGCGAAGTTACCGGCGGGGCCAATCTCATCCCCCAGCCCCGGACCGATGTTGGCCAGCGCCGAAGCCGCGCCTGAGATTGAGGTCATGAAATCCAGCCCCGTCATCCCAAGCGCCACGGCCAGCACCCCCATGGTGACGAAGAAAAATACAAAGAACGACATGACTGAGTTCAGAATATCATCATCGATTTTGCGTCCCTCATAGCGGGGCGGCACCATGGCGTTGGGGCTTTGGGTTTTCAGCAGCTGCGATTTGATCGAGGCAAAGAGGATCTGGTAGCGGAACACTTTCACCGAACAGGCTGTTGAGCCCGCGCAGCCGCCGATTAGACCGATGAAGAAGAACATGGCAATCAGCAGGTTGCCCCAACCCATGTAATCGACCGACGCATAGCCGGTGCCGGTCATGATGGAGGTCACGTTAAACACCACCTGCCGCAGCGAAGACCCGGCCTCATGTCCCTGTAGGGTGATGAGAACAGTGGTGGCAAAAGCGATCAGCAGTACCAAGGTCAGCAGGAAACCATAGACCTGTCGGTCCATCAGCAGCGCACCGTGGTGGCCGTTCAGCATCTGCACGTA
Organism: Thalassovita sp.; assembly: GCF_963691685.1. GTDB lineage: Bacteria > Pseudomonadota > Alphaproteobacteria > Rhodobacterales > Rhodobacteraceae > Thalassobius. Next base: position 1,307,190 of record NZ_OY829290.1, on the reverse strand, counting down.
CCGCACAAAAGGCAGCGCCGACAGCACCATGAACACCGCCGCCACATATTCCAGCGGCCCTGAGAAGGCCCCAAATGACGCGTCATAAGTAGAAAACCCGCCGGTCGAAATTGTGGTCAGCGCATGCACTGTGGCGTCAAAGGCGCTCATCCCCAGCAGCAGATAACTCAAGGCGCAGAGCACCGTCAGCGCCACGTAGATCACTGAAATCTGGCTGGCAATCTCGGTCGCGCGGGGCAGGATCTTGCCCATAGTGTCAAATCCTTCCGAGCGGAAGATCTGCATCCCACCAACGCGCAGCTCCGGCAGGAACACCATCGCCACAACAATGATCCCAATGCCGCCCAGCCACTGCAGGATGCCCCGCCACAGCAACAGCCCCTTGGCCATGGTGTCGAGCCCGGCAAAAACCGTTGCACCGGTGGTGGTCAGCCCGGACATGGCTTCGAAAAACGCATCCACCGGCGTGGCTTGGGTTTCCCCAAAATAGAAAGGCAGCGCAGCAAAGATCGGTAGGGCCAGCCAAACGCCTGTTGTCAGGATAAAGGTCTGCTGGATGTTCAGCCCTTCCTGGTTGCCGTTCTGACACGCCAGAGAGATCATGCCGCCGATAAAGATGGTCAGCAGGGCGCTTTGGGCAAAGACGCGCCAATGCTCCTCACCCGTGGCCAGATCCACCAGCATCGGTGCCAGCATGGTCAGCCCCAGCACGGCCACCAAGAGGCCAATCACATATCCGACGGGTCGAAGATCCAACATGAGGAAGCGATGGACCCTGAACCGGGTCGAGTCAAGACAGCGCGCGGCCAAGCCCATCATCTGGCCCCCTACACGCTACCGCCGCGCAACAGGTAAGGCATCGGCGTCAGACAGCAAAAAGGCCCCGGCATGCTGTGCATGCTGCGGAGCCCCTTGGTGCGGCCTATCGCCTGTGCATCTGCCCTGCCATGCGCAGGGTGTCTGATTACAGGTAGAACTGATCGCGGAAAACGTGGCGGACAATCTGGTCGCGCTTCAGACCGATATCGGCCAGTTCGCGGTCGCTCATGCGTTCCAGTGCCTGGATTTCGTTAAAACGCGAACGGCTTTCACCATAGGCAATCATGCCCTGGACCAGACCGGACCACAGTTGACCCATACGGGCAACCAGACCAGCGTTTTCAATGTGATTTACAGCGTTCAATGCCATGATCTTGGAACCTTCTGTTACGTTGGTCCCCCCCTTGACCTTGAAAATAGGGCAGAGTGATTGACCATACCACTGCCGGTTCGGAATATCAGCCCTGCGCCTGCTGCAACGCAGCGATCAACCGGCGGCACCTGCTTCAACTTACCGCTAAGCCGCTGTCACACAGGCATATTGTTGGGACCATCCACCGTATCGATAGGGTCATCAGCCAGTGGCATCTGCGGCGGCGCGGCCGGTTTACGTGGACGTTTTTTAGCCTGTTTCACCCGTTGTTTCGCGGGTTTGGCAGCACTGACGGCACGTTTTGTTGCAGCGGCTGGTACCGGCGCGGGCGTCCCCTGCATCATGCCTGTCACCACACGCACCATTTGCATCTGCGTTGCCAGCCCCAGTGCCGTCAAATGGCAAATCGTACTGGCGGCCTTGAAAGGGGTCATCATGATCATCATCGCACTTCCCTCTTCTTTGCTGATCTCACCAGCTTAGCCATAAGGGGACTGCGTTACGGAAAGATGACCTGCCGAGAGCTGTGCAATAACGAAAAATGCCGCCTCAACAGGCGGCATTTAGGCAATTGCCCCGAATTCAGGCAGAGGCTCAGCCTGGATGATGCAAGGTGGCAAACATCTTGGGGTCATAGCTTTCGGCGGCGAAGGTGGCCCCTTCGGTCAGAATAGACACCGCATCATGGCTGTGCAGGCTTTCCTGATGGCTGGCCACCACGCGGAAATCCCCAACCCGCGCATCAGCCTCCAGGCTTTGTGAAAACAGCCGCGCTGCATCTTCAACAAAGATGGGGTTTGCGGCGTTCAACTCGGCAAAGGCCTGTTCATCTTCGCGTTTGACCATCACCTGGGTTTCCGTCGGAACCGCCTGACGTGCCAATTCGATCAGATCCTCAAACCACAGGCAGGCCTTACCCACCAGTTCGACAGAGATCCGCGCCACTGAACGCTGCGAATGCGGCGTGGCCAGCTGACCACGTGTCTGGCGGGCATGTTCGCTCAATTCCAGTGAACAGGGACAGGTGGAAGAATAGACATAGTCCAGATGCATGATCTTCTTGCGCACACCGGCCGTTTCGATCAGTTCCAGCGCGATGTCGTAATACTGGTACCCCGCAAGGCCCGACCGCAGTGACGGCACCTTCACCGGATAGGAAAACCGCATCTGGATCCGCGCATCAAAGCTTTCCAGATCGGCCTTATAATCCTCCAACGCGGCCTCAACCACTTCGAAGCTGAAGGTCTTTTCCGCATGGCGATAGAAGGACCGCATGATGCGGGACATGTTGATGCCCTTTTTCTCAGCCTCAAGACTGACGGTGCCGGTGACCGAGGTTTCCAACGTGATGTCCGCCCCATCGCGGGTGTGGAAACGGATCGGCAGACGGAAGTTGGAGATCCCAACATGCTGGATCGCACGCTTCGCGCCGCGGATCAGGCTGGAGGGCCCGTTTTGCAGATCCGGCAGGCTGGCCTTATAGGCCGCATCAACGGTGAAATCCTCAGGGTATTCGCGGCTTAGCTCAGGATATTGCCCGCCGCGCAGCAGCGCCAGCAGCCCTGCATCCACCTCTTTCAGCTCAGCATCCGAGGCAGTTTCAGCCCAGGCCCGCAGCCGCGCCAACGCATCGCGCGCCTCATCCGCCTGCATCACCCGATCAATTTCGGAGGTATGGACGTTCATAGCTGGTGATCCCCGACCTGCTGTTGCCGTGGCAACTGTGGACCCTCAATCTAATGCAGCCGGGCCAGTTTGCCAAATTTAACCGTGAACTAGTGCAGCCCCTGCGGTGGTGCAATCCCATGAACGGCAAAAGGGGGACACAAAGCGTCCCCCTTGTCGGTTTCTTACTGAAATTCGTCTTAGGCCTGATCCAGGGCCTGCAGCAGATCAGTGATCAGGTCGCTTGGGTCTTCCAGCCCGATCGACAGGCGAACCAGACCGGGGCTGATCCCCAGCGTGTCTTTCTGTTCCTGCGGCAGACGTTGGTGGGTCGTCGTTGCCGGATGTGTGGCGATGGATTTCGCATCGGCAAAGTTGTTTGAGATGGTGATCACCTGCAGCGCGTTGAGGAAGCGGAAGCAGGCCTCTTTGCCGCCCTTCACCTCAATCGTCAGTACGGTGCCACCGGCCGGGGCCTGCGACAAGGCCAGTTGCTGCTGCGGATGGGCCTTGTGGGTCGGGTAGCGCACCACGTTCAGCTTGTCATGGCCGCTCAGCGCCTCAGCCACGTCCAGGGCCGCCGCGGCTTGCGCGCGCACCCGCAGTTCCATGGTTTCCAGCGCTTTCAGATGGGTCCAGGCGGTGAAGGGGTTCATCGCGCCACCGGTGTGTTTGATGTAGGTCTCAATCGGGCCACGGATCAGATCCTTGGGGCCACAGATGATGCCACCCAGCATCCGGCCCTGCCCGTCCACATGTTTGGTGGTCGACACAACCGAGATATCGGCGCCGCAGGCCTTGGCATAGGAATAGACCGGCGTGGCCATCGCATCATCCACCACCACGATCGCGCCAACCTCATGCGCCAGATCGCAAACGTGTTTCAGATCAATAACTTCCAGCGTTGGGTTCGAAATCGATTCAAGGAAGACCAAATCGGTCTTTGCAGTGATCGCTTCGGCCCAGGCCGCATTGTCGGTGCCATCGACCAGCGTCACATTGACGCCAAAACGGGTCAGGATATCTTCGAGGATGTAGAGGCAAGAACCAAAGAGCGCCCGTGAGGCAACAACGTGGTCGCCTGCCTTCAACAGCGCCATCAGCGCGCCATTGACCGCCGCCATTCCAGAGGCGCAGGCAAAACCATCCTCATAGCCCAGATAGTCGGAAATCCGGTCCTCGAACATCGCCATGGTCGGGTTGCCATAGCGGGCATAAATGAACTCATCCTGCCCTGCCTTTTCAAACCGTGCCTCGGCCTGTTCGGCGGTGTCGTAGACAAACCCCTGAGTCAGGAAGACCGCTTCGCTCACCTCATTATACTGGCTGCGCCGCGTGCCGCCGTGCACCAGCTTGGTCCGTTTGTTCCAGCTCTCGCTCATTCCAAATCCTCCGGGCATCGCGCCCAAACAAAAAAGCCCCGTCGCGGTCAAGCGAAAGGGGCTCTTTCATCCTGACCTCTTTAGCGGAATATTTTACGTGGCCCGCAATCCGGTAAACAAATCGCCACGGCCCGCCTGATAGGACAGAGCGACGGGAAGGTCAAGTTAACCTATCGTCACGACACCTATACGTGAGATACGCGATGCCCCCTTGCCACCAGCGGTCAAAGCGCCATCATCGCCCCCAACAAGGGAGTATGACATGAGCAACGCAATCGACCTCTATTACTGGCCCACGCCAAACGGCTGGAAAATCTCCATCGCGCTGGAGGAAATGGGCCTGCCGTACAATCTGCATCTGGTGGACATTGGCGCGGGGGCGCAGTTTGAGCCGGATTTCCTGAAAATCGCCCCCAACAACCGGATGCCCGCCATCGTAGATCCGGATGGACCGGACGGTGCGCCGATTGCGATGTTTGAAAGCGGTGCGATCCTGCAATATCTGGCCCGCAAGACCGGCCAGTTCTATGGCTCAAACGCGCGCGAACAGGTGGCCGTGGAACAATGGCTGATGTGGCAGATGGGTGGCGTCGGCCCGATGGCGGGTCAGGCGCACCACTTCCTGAAATACGCCCCGGCGATGGATCCGCCCAATGACCTGCCCTACGCCAAGGACCGCTACCGCAATGAGGTCAGCCGTCTCTATCGCGTGTTGGACACCCAGCTGGCGGACAATGAATTTGTCGCGGGCGATTTCTACTCGATCGCAGACATGGCGATCTGGCCCTGGGCGTCGCTCTGGGAAGGGCAGCAGCAGGACCTGAGCGACAAGCCGAACCTGAAACGCTGGCTGGACCAACTGGCGGCCCGCGATGGCGTTGCCAAAGGCCGCGCAGTGGCGGCAGACATGCGGTCAAACCTGCAGGACAACAAAAAGGCGCAGGAACTGCTGTTCAAACAAAAAGGCTGACCAAACGGCCAGCCCTTCACAGATTCTTAGACAACGGCGTGGGTTACTCCGCCGTTTCTTCTTCGGCCTCAAGGCTGTGGTCCTTAAACAGCTTGCCCTGTGTCATGAAGAACAGGAAAATCGCTGCGGTCAGACCAAAGGTTTTGAAATAGACCCAGGCCTCAGTGGTTTGGGTGCGCCAGACGATTTCATTCAGTGCCGCCAGCCCAAAGAAGAAATACATCAGCCGCCGGGTCAGGATCATCCAGCCTTCCCGCGTCAGCGCCAGAGCGGTGTCCATCACCGCCTCCAGATAGCTGGTCCCGCGCATCAGGCCAAAGCCCAGAGCACCGCCAAACAGCAGGTAAATCAGCGTCGGCTTCAACTTGAAGAACCGCTCATCATTGAGCCAGACCGACATGCCGCCAAAAACAACCACCAGCACCAGCGTCACGATCTGCATCTTCGACAGATGGCCGGTCAGGCGCCACAGCACCAGGGTTGAGGCCACAAGAAGCGGGATGAACCCGGCGGTGACCACGATGAAGCCATCATAGGCCGTGCCACCGATGTCAAAGCTCTGATCCTTCAGCAGGATATAGGCGGCAAAGAAGGCTGCGATGGGGCCGAATTCCAGCGCGGATTTCAGCATCGGGTTCACCGACTTGGCAGGCACTGCGCCGTCAGTTTCGGGGGTCTTTGACATCTTCACTCCTCATCGCGGCCCAAACGCGGGCTGTGCCGCCCTATATCGGGTGTTCAGCCGCCCATTTCAACAATCACCGCACCCAAAGCAATCAAAGCCATCAGAGCGATGCGCCGTGGCCCCACTGTCTCTTTCAAAAACAGCCAGCCAATGATCGCTGCAAAGACGGTTGAGGTCTCCCGCAGCACTGCGGCTTCACCCACTTTGTCCAGCCGTGTCGCCATCATGACCGAGCCGAAGCTGGCAAAAGCAATCAACCCGCCAATCACACCGCGGAGCATCAGCGGCGCAACGGCCGGGGGATGCGCCATGCGGCGCCAGCGCAGGTAAGCAATCGGTGGCATCGCCAGACCATCAATCAGGAAGAACCACGCCAGAAAGGTAAAAGGATCCGCTGTCGCCCGGATGCCATAGGCGTCATAGGTGGTGTAAAGCGCCACAAACAAACCGGTGAAGGAGGCCAGCACCATCGCAACCCCAAGCGTGTCACGCGATGAGGTCAGGAAAATCATATTGTAAATCGCCAGCCCGAAGATGCCCGCCAACAACACACCGACACCGGCCCATTGCATCCAGCTGAACGTCTCGCCAAACACCAGATAGGCGCCGACCACGGTAAACAACGGCCCCATGCCGCGCACCACCGGGTAGACCACGGTGAAATCGCCCTTGGTGTAGGTGTAGCTCTGCAGCAGCTTGTAGCCGACGTGGATCACAAAGGCACCACCAAGGATTGGCCACATATGCGGCTCAGGCCAAGGGACCACAAAGAAAGCAAAAGGCGCCGCCATGACGCCGTAGCTGAAATCAATGGCGCCGCGGGTCAGCCAGGGATCGTGCCGCCCCTTTTGCAGGGCACCGAACACTGCATGCAGAAAGGCCGCCGTCAGGGCCAAAGCCAGCGCCAGCTGGTGCCCGGCCTCTGTCCCTTCCAGAGATGTCAGCCACGCACTCATCTCAGCTCACGCCTTCTGCTTCAGATCACGCGGGGTTCAAACTGCCCCATTTCGATATCGCGCAGCCGCTCCAGCCGTTCCGAAATATCGATCTCACGCCCGTCATGACCCAGAATGACCGGCCCACCGTCCGCATGTTTGGCGTATTCATCAATCAGGCTCGACACAATCGTCTCAACCGTAAAGGCATTGCGATAGCGCCGCAGCAGACACAGATCGGTGATCCGCGGCAGCGCCTGATCCTGGGCAGAATCCCAGATCAAACGGCCCGCACCAATCAGGATATCGCCATGGGTCACCACGACCTCCGCATAGAGAATGCGATCGTCGCCCCAGATATCATCGCCGGGGAACGGGTGGCTCAACCGGCTGCCATCCAGCAGCTCGTCCACCGCCTCATGCAGCGCCACGATATCCCAGCCGTGTTCGTTTTTCAGTGAATCATGAATTTCAAGCATCGAGACCCGTCAGCGCCTTCGCAAATTCTTCGGGATCAAAGGCCTGCAGATCATCGATCTGCTCCCCCACGCCAATTGCGTGGATCGGCAGGCCAAACCGGTCAGCCAAGGCCACCAGCACGCCGCCCTTTGCGGTCCCATCTAGTTTCGTCATGACCAGACCCGAAACATCCGCCAATTCCCCAAAGGTCGAAACCTGGTTCAAAGCGTTTTGCCCGGTGGTCGCATCCAGCACCAGCAACGTGTTGTGCGGTGCGGTTTCATCTTTCTTACGGATCACCCGCACGATCTTGGCCAGCTCTTCCATCAGATCAGCGCGGTTCTGCAGCCGGCCTGCCGTGTCGATCAGCAACAGATCAGCGCCCTCTGCCTCGGCCTTGGTCATGGCGTCAAACGCCAGACTTGCGGGATCCGAACCTTCGGGCGCGGTCAGTACCGGCACACCGGCGCGTTCGCCCCAGACCTGCAGCTGTTCAACCGCGGCCGCCCGGAAGGTATCGCCCGCCGCAATCACCACGGATTTTCCAGCCGCACGGAACTGGCTGGCCAGTTTGCCGATAGTTGTGGTCTTGCCGGATCCGTTGACGCCCACAACCAGAACCACCTGTGGGGTTTTGGCATAAATGGGCAATGGCTTGGCCACCGGCTCCATGATGCGGGCCACTTCCTGGGCCAGCAGTGATTTAATCTCTTCGGTCGACAGTTTCTTGCCAAACCGCCCTTCAGCGATATTGGCGGTGACGCGGGTTGCCGTTTCCACACCCATGTCCGATGCGATCAGCAGCTCTTCGAGCTGTTCCAGCATGTCGTCATCCAACACGCGGCGGGTCACCTGTTTGGCTTCGCTCCGCCCCATGAGGCGACCGAAGAAACCAGGTTTGCTGTCTTGCTGCTCAGGCTCAGGCTCGGGTGCTGTCACGGGTTCAGCGGCGGGTTGTTCCGGTGCCTCGGGCTGCGACACCTCAGGTTCCGGAGCGGCCTCTGAAACCTCTTCTGCGCCCTGCTCTTCAGGCTCTTCCGCTGGTGCAGACCGCGGCTCTGGCTGTGCTTCGGGGGTTGTCTCCACAACCTCCTCAACTTCGCCACCATCCTCAACAATCGACTCCAGCCCGTCCTCAAGACGTGAGGACGACTTCATCAATCGCTGTTTCAATTTGCCGAAAAAGGACATCCGGGACTCCGCAAGTGTTTGATTTCACCTAGCCAGTTCCCGCCCCCTTTGAAAGGCCAAGCCCTTGTTTTCTTGGGGATTAGCCTGTGGAAAACCCTGTGAGACTCAATGTATTTTCACGCGATGAATCCATTAAAAATAAGCACTTGCGCAACGTAGTAAAAGAACCAGATGACAAATGGCGCCACCCGACCGAAAGGACCGTCATTTTTGACAAAAATCTGCACTGACAGCACCAAATCCGACAAAATGAACGCCAATGCGCCCCAAAACACCCAAGTTTGGGGAATCGGTTGCTGCGCAGCGACACAGCCCATGGTAAGGATCAGCAGCACGTAGATCCGCACCGGCCAGCGCAGCGCCCCGGTATGGGGCTGCAACCACCACTCGGTCGACAAGCCCAAGAGGATCAACAGCACCGGAACCCAGAGAGTGCCCCAGGCCAGTTCCGGCGAGAAATGCACAAAGAAGGCAACGACATAGAGGATATGCCCCAGCGCAAAAGCACCGATACCGCCCTGCAGCATCGCCTCACCATCGCGCGACAGCAGAAAGTCCCCCATAGCACAGGCCCAAAGCCCCAGTAGCGGCAACAAGGGCGCACCGCTGACGCTAAGCCCCAGCGCCGGCAGCGCCACGGCCAGGGTTTTGACCGCCGTTTTGGCGCCGCTTGCAGGCCGGTAGCAGAACCACAGCAAGTACACCGCGGACAGAGCAAACCCCGCGAAAATGGTGAAGTTAAGAAAGGTAAACATCCGGCCCCGCCGCGCAGTTTCAAAAAATGTGATTTGGTTGCTGCGCCGCTTTGCGGCAGCATGGGGCTATGAAAGCCATGTTACCCCTGATCGCTCAAGCCCTTGTAGCTCTTTCCCTGTCGTCACCCGCACAGGCGCAGGACGCGATGACAGGTGAAGAGTTTGAAAACTACACCAAGGGGCAGACCTTCTATTTCGCCGAGGACGGCGTGCCCTATGGCGGTGAGGAATACCTCAACAATCGCCGCGTGCGCTGGTCGTTTCTGGGCGGCGAATGCAAAGAGGGCTACTGGTACGAAGACAATCGGCGGATCTGTTTTGTCTATGAGGACCTCAATGGCCCGCAATGCTGGAGCTTTGTCAAAGAGGCCGAAGGGCTACGCGCCACCTTCTACGGACCAGAGCCAGCGTCAGAGCTGTATGAGGTGCTAAAAACCGATGATCCGCTCAACTGCCCGGGTCCCGAGGTTGGTGTTTAGTTGTCTTTAGGCAATTTGTAATCCGACTTGCCTGGCCAATTATCGCCCGAAACTTGTCCTTAAGACTCCAAGCCAACAAAATCCTTCAGTATTTGCACTGATCCCGGCACAGGGGTAAGCTCGCTCTTGGATTGAACCTGAGTGCCCCACCATGTGGCTGTTTACCTTTGCGACATTGCTGCCAGCCGCGCTGCTGATCTGCGCCAGTGTTACCGGTGGCTGGCTGGTTCTAGCTGCTGTTCTTGCGATCACGGTTTTCACCTGGAGCCTCGACAAGCTTACCCCCACAGCGCCAAATCCCGACGCGGAGTTTCCGACCGGTGATGGTCTGTCCGTGACCTTGGGCCTGTTGCATCTGCCGATGCTGGCTTTGGCTGTCTGGGCGATTGGCGGGGTCAGTGGCTTGGGCCTCTGGGAACGGTTGGGGCTGTTGATCGGTTATGGCTTGTTCTTTGGTCAGATCGGTCACCCCAATGCCCATGAATTGATCCATCGGCCGGGCCGCTGGTTGCGCCGTTTGGGCAAGCTGGTCTATTCATCTTTGTTAATCGGCCACCATGTGTCCGCCCATCCGCTGGTGCACCACATCCATGTCGGCACCGACCGCGATCCCAGCTCCGCGCCGCGCGGGCAAAGTGTCTGGTACTTTGCACCACATTGGTGGCGCGGGGCCTTTCGTGAGGGCCTCATCGCTGAAAACAAGCGCCGCAAAGGACGCAGGTTTTGGCAGCATCCCTATCTGCACTACAGCCTCATCGCCGCCCTTACGCTGCTGAGCACGGCCCTCTTTGGCGCCGGCCCGGCTTTCGCCCTGATCACTGTCTGCTGCTATGCCCAATTGCAAATGATCCTGTCGGACTATGTGCAGCACTACGGTCTACGCCGCGCGATCCGTGAGAACGGCAAACCAGAGCCCGTTGGTCCGCAGCACAGCTGGAACACACCGCATCGCTACTCGTCCGCGATGATGCTGAATGCGCCGCGTCATTCGGACCATCACCTGAACCCGACGCGGCCCTACCCCGGCCTGCGACTGGAGGCGGCGATGCCCCGCCTGCCCTATGCGCTGCCGACGATGGCGGTGGTGGCCCTATGGCCAGCCCTGTGGCGCCGCATCATGCACCCGCGTCTGGATGCGCTAACGCCGCAATAAGCGCAATACACAGACCCAGAAACGCAAAACGGCGCCCCGAGGGGCGCCGCTGCGTTTCACATCACGCTCAGGATCAGGACGCCTGCGGGGTTTCCGACAGATCCGCCAGACGCGGCATCAGATCCAGCAGCGATTTAGTGTAATCAGTCTGCGGATTGCTGAACAGCGCCTCAGTTTCCTGCAGTTCCACCAGCTTGCCCGATTTCATCACCGCCACGCGGTCACACATCTGGCGCACCACCGGCAGGTCGTGGCTGATGAACAGCATGGTCAGGCCCAGGTGTTCCTGCAGATCCTTCAGGATGTTCAGAATTTGCGCCTGGATCGACACATCCAGTGCCGAGGTCGGCTCATCACAGATCAGGAAGCGCGGCTGGGTCGCCAGAGCCCGCGCAATCGCGATCCGCTGACGCTGACCACCGGAGAATTCATGCGGGTATTTGAACGCCGCTTCGGCGCCCAGACCCACACGTTCCAGCAGCTCTGCCACCCGCTGATCCACCGCTTTGCCGTTCAGCAGACGGTGATGACGGATCGGTTCAGACACGATCTGATCCACCCGCATCCGCGGGTTCAGCGAGGAATAGGGATCCTGGAAGATCATCTGGATCTCTTTGCGATAATCAGCCTGACGGGCCTTATCGCTCAGATCGCTGACCAGCTTGCCGTCAAAATCGACCGAGCCACCATCCAGCTGATAGAGACCGGAGATCATCCGCGCGATGGTGGATTTGCCCGAACCGGACTCCCCCACTACGCCGAACACTTCGCCCGGGCGGATGTCAAAGCTGACATTGTCCACCGCGGTGAAGTAATCGCGATCCCAAGGCAGCAGCCCCTGACGTTTCACGAATTTCTTGGTGACGCCCTTGACCTCCAACAGCGGACGGGACGGATCGTTTTCGACCTTCGGCCACGACCGCGCCAGATCCTCGATCGCAAACCGGGTCTCACGGCCGCCATAAGACAGCTGCGGGAAACGATGCAGACGCACCGACGGGCGCGGCACTGCGGCGATCAGGGCTTGGGTGTACTCGTGACGTGGGGCGCCGATCACCTGCGAGGTTTCGCCGGTTTCAACCACTTTACCGCCATACATCACCGTCACACGATCGGTGGTGTCGGCAATCACGCCCATGTCGTGGGTGATCAGGATCACCCCGACCTGACGTTCCCGGGCCAACTCGCGGATCAGATCAAGGATCTGCGCCTGCACGGACACATCCAGCGCGGTGGTCGGTTCATCGGCGATGATGACCTCAGGCTCAGAACAGAGCGCGAGGGCAATCACAACCCGCTGCCGCATCCCGCCCGAGAACTGGTGCGGGTACTGGTCCAGACGGCCGTCAGGATCCGGGATCCCAACACGGTCGATCAGGTCACGGGCACGCTTGTTGGCTTCGGCCTCATTCACGTCCAGATGGGCGCGGATGGTCTCAACCAGCTGCTGACGCACGGTGAACAGCGGATTAAGTGAGGTCAAAGGATCCTGGAAGATCATCGAGATCCGACGGCCCCGCAGGGACCGCATGGCATCCGCGTCCAGACCGCTGATCGCATCGCCTTGCAGCTCAATGCCGCCATCTGCGATGTGACCGGGACGTTCCAAAAGGCCCATGATGGCCGCGCCGATGGTGGATTTGCCCGCGCCGGATTCCCCGACGAGGCCATGGATTTCCCCCGGTTCCACCGAAAGGTCGGCGGCGTTCACCGCGGTGAAGACACCGCGCCGCGTGGGGAACTCAACAGTGAGTTTTTTGATGTTCAAAAGGCTCATGAGATCACCGCAGTTTGGGGTTCAGCGCATCGCGCAGCCAGTCGCCCAGCAGGTTCACACTGAGGGCAAGCGCAAGCAGGGTGCAGGCGGGGAAGAACAGGATCCACCACTCACCCGAGAACAGGAAGCCCTGACCAACACGGATCAAGGTGCCGAGACTCGGCTGGGTCGGCGGGGCGCCCACGCCCAGGAAGGACAGCGTGGCTTCGGCGATGATCGCCAGCGCCAGGCTGATCGTGGCAATTACCAGAACCGGCGACAGCACGTTGGGCAGGATGTGACGGAACATGATCGGCAGGCTGCCGCGCCCGATCAGGCGGGCCGCTTGGACGTATTCCTTGTTCTTTTCCACCATGGTGGCGCCTCGGACGACACGGGCAAACTGCACCCAGTCCGACAGGCCGATGGCCAGGATCAGCACCCAGATCGCCATCTGATCGCGGTATTCCACCGGGGTCACACCTTTGGCGATCCCGAAGATCAGCATAGCCACAAGGATCGAGGGGAAGGTCAGCTGCACGTCTGCCGTCCGCATGATCAGCGTGTCGGTCCAGCCACCGTAGTAGCCCGATACCAGACCGGCAATCACACCAAGGGTCAGGCCCAGCATCACAGCCGCGAAGCCCACGAAGAGCGAGATGCGCAGACCATAAAGAATGGTCGAGAACACATCACGGCCCTGATCGTCAGTGCCCAGCCAGAAGGTTTCACCGGTAAAGGCGTTCGGCTCACTTGGCGGCGTGAAGCCGTTCATCAGGTTCAAGGTGGCCGGATCAAACGGGTTGTAAGGCGCGATCAGCGGGGCAAACACCGCCGCCAGCACCAGCGCCATTGCCACCGCCAGCGACACAATCGCGACGGGGGAGCGACGGAACGCATAGGCGATGTCGCTGTCCCAGGCGCGGGCCAGCTTCGACATCGGGCGCGTTTTTTGAGGGTTTGTTGAATCAGTCATTGGTGTCTCTCTTATCCGCGCAGTCGTGGGTCAATCGCCACATAGAGCAGATCGACAATCAGGTTGATGCCCACGAACAGGACAGAAATCATCATCAGGTAAGCAGCCATCACCGGCACATCCACAAACTGGACGGCGTTGATGAACAGCAAGCCTACACCCGGCCATTGGAACACGGTCTCGGTGATGATGGCGAAGGCGATGATCGAGCCCAGCTGCAGACCGGTCACAGTGATCACCGGCACCAGCGTGTTTTTCAGCGCATGGCGGAAGTTGATCACCCGCTCAGACAGGCCACGGGCGCGGGCGAAGCGGACATAGTCCTGACGCAACACCTCCAGCATTTCCGAACGCACCAGGCGCATGATCAGCGTCATCTGATAAAGGCCCAGCGTGATCGACGGCAGGATCAGCGCTTTCAGACCGCTGGCGGTCATGAAACCTGTGGTCCAGTTGCCAACTTCCACCACTTCGCCGCGCCCAAAGGAGGGCAGCATGTCCAGCTCAACCGAGAAGATGTAGATCAGCAGGATCCCGATCAGAAAGGTTGGCAGCGACACGCCAACCAGCGACAGGGTCATCACCGTGTTGGCCATCCAGCCATCGCGGCGGATCGCGGTCAGCACGCCCATCACAATGCCGAAGAACAGCGCCAGGCAGCCCGAAACCAGCGCCAGTTCCAGAGTGGCAGGCAAACGCTCCGAGATGATCTCGGTCACAGGGCGGCCCTGACGATAAGAAACGCCCATGTTGCCTTCGGCGGCATTCATCAGGAATTTCCAGTATTGCACCGGGAAGGGCTGATCCAATCCCAGCTGGGCGCGCAGACGATCGATGTCCTCTTGCGTTCTTTCCTGACCCAGCATGTTGTCGATTGGATCACCGACGAAGTTGAACATCGCAAAGGCGACAAGCCCCACGACGAGAAGCACGATGACAGATTGGAACACCCGTCGAACGATATAGGAAAACACGTTGTCCCCACTTTATTGTTGCGGCGCGCCAAAGCGCGCCACGGGTTGGTTATTTATGCTGACAGGCACAGGCCGGGGCCTGATACGGATGCACAGTCAGCTCGGTGTTTTGTGCAGGCTTGGCCTGCGGTCTTTTATCTACGTAACGCCCGGGTCCAGCCCTGCAAACGCAGGGGCTCAGGCGCCATGAGCTCCGCGGCCCTACGGGCCAGATCGGCGCTGCTTTCCCCCATCACGGACAGGAGGTCAACCTTCGCTTTGGGATAGTCGGCACGGGGCGCGCGGCTATGACGCGGCGTTTGTCCCGCCCATGTGTCGAAACGCTTGCCGAAACGCGAATTGGACCATGCAATCAGGGCGTTTCCCCCAACGTCCGAATGCGATTTTTTCCCCTTATCCCCACAGCGCACGCCCATGCGCGCCACGGTGGCGGCAAGGCATTCAGCAGATACAGATAGCAGGGGTGTCATGGTCATCCTCCCGGCGGAAACCGGCGTTGGGAAATCGGTAACGTCGGTCGGTTCGGCGATGCTTCAGGCACAGAGTTGGCCGACCAGGAATTGATAACACGAAAGAAAACCGGTGGCCCGAGGGCCACCGGCAGCAAACGAACCTTAGTTCATTTTGATGTATTTGACCTTCGGCTGGTCTTCGGGATCAACATCGATGCCCACGCCGTCCGCCATGGCCCAGTTCAGAACCTGGTGGTGGATCGGGATGTAGAGCTGATCACCCTGAACGGCAGACCAGATCGACGCGATATCCGCGTTACGGGCTGCCAGGTCGGTGTTCGATGCCAGGGTTGCGATCTTGGCGTCGACGTCATCGTTGTCATAGCCAGTGCCGTTCCAGGTACCGATGTCCGACTCGCGGCCGTGAACCAGGAAGTTGAAGATGTATTCCGAATCATAGGTCGGAACGCCCCAACCCAGCATGTAGAAGTCGGTCTTGCCGTCGGTGATCAGCGGGAAGTGCTGTGCCTTCGGCTTGGCGTCGAGGTTCACAGTGATACCGATCTGCGCCAGCATGCCAACCGACGCCTGACAGATCGCTTCATCGTTGATGTAGCGGTCGTTCGGGCAGTCCAGACGGATCGAGAAACCGTCGCCGTAGCCGGCTTCAGCCATCAGCGCCTTGGCGCCGTCCACGTCGGTCTTCGACGAGGCGTCCATTTCAGCGGTCCAGCCGTTGACGAAGGGCGGTGCGATCATGCCAGCCGGGATCGACTGACCACGCATTACAACCTGACGGATGGCGTCACGGTTGATCGCCATCGACATCGCTTTACGCACACGAACGTCGGCCAGCGGGTTCTTGCCGTCAACGTTGTCTGCTTCGATGTCATCTGCGCCCTGGTTCATACCAAAGAAGATCACACGGTTCTGCGGGGCCTGTTTGACGCCGTAGCCGGCTGCGCCGTCAACACGCTGAAGGTCCTGAACCGGCATATCCTGCAGGAAGTTCACCTCACCCGACAGCAGCGCTGCAACACGGGTCGGTGCGTTCTGGATCGGGGTGTAGATGATCTCGCTGACTTCCAGCGGGAACATGTCACGGCCCCAGTAGTTTTCGTTACGCGCCATGACGGTTTTCACGTCGGGCTCACGGCTGACCAGGGTGTAGGGGCCGGTGCCGTTGACGTTGGTGGTTGCGAAGGTGATTTCGCCGCCCTCAAAGTCCTGCACGTTGACGGTGTTGTTCGCCTCGGTCCAGCCTTTGTCCATGATGAACAGGTTGGTCAGGTTCGACGGCAGAATCGGGTTCGGACCATTGGTGACCATTTCAACGGTCAGGTCATCCACGGCGCGCACTTCGGTGATCGAGCCGATCAGCTCTTTCATGTCCGAGTTCGGCTGTTTCGCACGGTTGTAGCTGAACACCACGTCTTCGGCGGTGAAGTCAGCACCATCGTGGAATTTCACGCCCGGGCGCAGTTTGAAGACCCATACGTTGGGGTCGGTGGGGCTGGGCGCCCATTCGGTGGCCAGTGCCGGCTCAAAGGCGCCGGTGGTGTCACGAATGATCAGCGGTTCGTACATCTGGTGACGAATCGTGTGGGTCGGCCCTTCGTTCTGGGCGTGCGGGTCCAGCGTCAGTGCATCACCAGCGCGGGCCCAGCGCAGGGTTTCCGCCTGTGCTGCAATGGTGCCGCACAGAAGTGCAGCAGACAGACCGATAACTCGGGTAATCATCTCATTCTCCCTGAATGTGTTGTGGCAAGAGATGAACATGACCAGCGCTTCGGCGCAAGATTTCTGGTAAAACAAATTTTAGCACACAGCAAAAAAGATGAGTTATGCACAAATCTTTTTTCTGAATCCGCCCCAATGCGGCACCGAGGGTCGCTCTCAGAACAGGCTGCCCTGCTCCGGTTTTGGTGGGGTCGCTTTGGGCCTGGCCTTTGTGGTTGTGGGCGCCTGCGCCTTTGCAGCCGTAGGCTCAGATCCGCCCGGACCGGCCGCCTTGTCTGAGACATCAAGCCGGCCATCTGCGAACTCAATCTCCAGCGTCGTGGCCTGGGCCGCCGCCGCGCCGGTTGTCACAACAGCCCCATCGCCACGCACCACCGCATAGCCCCGCTGCAAGGTCGCCTTATAGCCCAGTGTTTCGCGCAGTCGGTCCATCGCCTCCAGCTGTTGCTGCCAGCCCTGCAACTGCCGCCCACCGGCATCCGACAGGCGTTTGCTCAGGCGATCAAAGGCGTCGCGCTTCAATCGCACATCCCTTTGGAATGCTGTGTTCATGCGCGGGCTGACCTTGGCGAGCTCTCTCTGTTCACGCTCGATGCGCTGCCGCAGTCCTGTCGGACGCAACCCACCTTTGATCTCTGATAGATGCGTCTTGCGGCGTTGCACGCCCTGCATCAAAGCCACAGGCAGCTTATCGGACCAACGATCCAACTGTTGGCGCGGACCGTCCAACAGTGTTTCGGCCCGTGGCAGGGCGCGCGACAGATCGCGCAGACGTTGCCCACGCTGGGTGATCCCCTGGCTCAGCGCCCGGCTGAGGCGGGCGTTTTGCTGATCCACCCAGGCCAACAGTTCCATACGGACGGGCACCGCCAGTTCCGCTGCCGCCGTGGGCGTCGGTGCGCGTTGATCCGACACAAAGTCAATCAGCGTCGTATCTGTTTCATGCCCCACCGCTGAAATCAGCGGAATGTCCGAGGCTGCGGCCGCGCGCGCCACCACCTCTTCGTTGAAGCCCCAGAGATCCTCGATCGAGCCACCACCGCGCGCAACGATCAGCAGATCAGGTCGCGGCAATGCCCCGCCCGGCGTCAATTGGTTAAAGCCACGGATCGCATGCGCTACTTCGGGGGCACAGCGTTCGCCCTGAACGGCCACCGGCCAGATCAGCACCTTGCGCGGGAAACGATCGCGCAGCCGATGCAGGATATCGCGGATCACAGCACCAGAGGGTGAGGTCACAACGCCTATCACCTCAGGCAGGTAGGGGATCGGCTTTTTGCGGGATTGATCAAACAGACCCTCGGCCTGCAGCATCGCTTTGCGCTTTTCCAGCATCGCCATCAAGGCGCCCATGCCGGCGGGTTTCAGATCCTCAATCACCAGCTGGTATTTCGACTGACCTGGGAAGGTGGTCAAACGACCGGTGGCGACAACCTCCATCCCCTCCTCGGGGCGGGTCTGGACGCGCGCGGCCACGCCTTTCCACATCACCCCGGCAATCACCGAGCGGTCGTCTTTCAGATCCAGATAGACATGGCCCGACCGGGGAAAGGACACGCGGCCAATCTCACCCTTGATGCGCACATGGGAAAACTCCCCCTCGATCATCTTTTTGATCGCACCGGACAGTTCCGTGACGCTGAATTCCGGGGCGTTTTCGCCTTCTCTGGGGTCGTCGAAGAGGTCAGACATGCCTGCGCCGCTCTGCTCACTTGTTTCCTAGTCCCGCGCACCTTAGAACGCCGCCAACGGAAGGCCAAGCGGAAGGGCTATCATGAATATCCTAATTCTCGGAAGTGGCGGGCGTGAACATGCTCTTGCCTGGGCAGTGATGCAGAACCCGAAATGCGACAAGCTGATCGTGGCACCGGGCAACGCCGGGATCGCACAGATCGCCGATTGCGCCAGCCTCGACATCCTGAGCGGCGCGGCGGTGGTGAACTTCTGCGAAGAAAACGCCATTGATTTCGTGATCGTCGGCCCTGAGGCGCCGCTGGCCGAGGGCGTCGCCGACCGTTTGCGTGACGCAGGTGTTTTGGTCTTCGGCCCCTCTGCCGCGGCGGCCAAGCTGGAAGCCTCAAAAAGCTTCACCAAAGAGATTTGCGACGCCGCCAATGCGCCGACCGCAGGCTACGGCCATTTCACCGATCCTGAGGCCGCCAAGGCCCACATCCGCGCCAATGGCACGCCGATTGTCGTCAAGGCTGACGGTCTGGCCGCTGGCAAAGGTGTGATCGTTGCAATGGACGAACAGACCGCGCTGGACGCCATCGACGATATGTTCGGCGGTGAGTTTGGCGCTGCGGGTGCCGAGGTGGTGATCGAAGAGTTTATGGAAGGCGAAGAAGCCTCCTACTTCATTCTGGTCGACGGTGAGGACTGTCTGGCCATCGGCACCGCGCAGGACCACAAGCGTGTGGGCGAAGGTGACACCGGCCTGAACACCGGCGGCATGGGCGCCTACTCCCCTGCCCCGGTGTTGTCTGACGAGATTGCCGAAAAGGCGATGAATGAAATCATCAAACCCACCATGAAAGTCATGGCCGATCGCGGCATGCCCTACCAAGGTGTGCTCTATGCCGGTCTGATGATCAAAGACGGCCAGCCGCGTCTGGTGGAATACAACGTGCGTTTCGGCGATCCTGAATGTCAGGTGCTGATGCTGCGCCTTGGCGCACAGGCGCTGGATCTGATGCAGGCCTGTGCTGAAGGCCGTCTGACTGAGGCACAGGTGAACTGGGCTGACGATCATGCGATGACCGTTGTGATGGCCGCCAAAGGCTATCCGGGCGCTTACGAAAAAGGCTCCGTCATCAACGGCCTCGACACGCTGCCCGAAACCAGCACTGAGATGTGTTTCCACGCCGGCACCGGCGCAAAGGACGGCCAGATCATCGCCACCGGTGGCCGTGTCCTGAACGTCACCGCACGCGGGGCATCGCTGAAGGAAGCTGCGGATCGCGCCTATGCGATGGTGGATCAGATCGACTGGCCTGAGGGCTTCTGCCGCCGCGACATCGGCTGGCGCGCGCTTTAACCGCTTGCGTGATTAGAGACAGAAAGCCCCGGACCTTGGTCTGGGGTTTTTCTTTTGCGGTGATTAGCGACACTCCGCCGCGCGGTTCAAACTGTCGGGGCCGCTATAGGCGCCCAGATCGCGGCTGATCAGCTGCCCCGCCTGCAGACGTGTCGCCACAATACGGGTCCAGCCAGCATTGGCTGTGACCAGTTCCAGATCCTCACCGCAGCCACGAATACCGCCGGCGATAAAGTCCCAGCCGATTTTGTGGTTGGTCAGCCCTTTGGCGCTGGCAATCTGGCGCAGGCTGCCATCCTCATAACGCCAGACCCGCAGGGTTTTGGCCAGATGCGGGCGATCAACATAGGCCAGTTCCACCGCGCCATCACCATCCAGATCCGCCACCCCAATCGGCGCAAGCCAGCGGTTTGAGGTGCCGATATGGGGCGTTTCCGCCAGTTTCCCCTTGGGCCCGTAGATCGCCAGAGCTGCGCCTTGGCGCGCGTCCGTTTCGATCACCACAACCTCTGGCAGGCCGTCCCCGGTGACATCCGCCAGCCGTGGCTGCAGATCCTCGAAAACATGATCCTGTGGCAGGGTGATGGTCACGGTCTGACGTTTGCCGCCATCGCGGGTCTCCAGGACCAGCTGACCATATTCGACGGTATCGCCCAAAACCCCGTGGGCATAGCGGGTCGTCGGCCCATCAAAACGGGCCGACGTGATCTCAGCCTCTGCATGCGTTGCCGCGCCACACAGGCCTAGCGCGGCCGTCAGGATCGCCGCGCGCCACATCAGATCTGCTTCTCAGGCATTTTGACAACCAGACCGTCCAGCGCATCGGTCACTTTGATCTGGCAGGTCAGGCGCGAGGTGGCCGGATCGGGCTGATAGGCAAAATCCAGCATGTCCTCTTCCATGTCATCCATCGCGGGGATCTTCTCTACCCAGGACGGATCCACATAAACATGGCAGGTTGAACAGGCACAGGCACCGCCACAGTCAGCTTCGATCCCGGGAATGTTGTTATCGCGTGCGCCTTCCATCACGGTCAGCCCATTGGCGACCTCGACAACATGTTCGGTGCCATTGTGTTCAACATAGGTGATCTTCGCCATGCGGCTTACTCCGATTGCTCGTTTTGCTATTCATGTCTAATCCCCTCCTAGCGGGGTCATCCGGGCAATGCCAGCCCCATTCACGACACTCACGCCTTTGTAAGTGTCGCATATAGCGGGCTGCGGCCAAGCCGGTGCTTTATTGACGCAGCGTTTGGCGCTATGGTGTCAAAAAACAGACCGCCTGCCGAGCGAAAGTAACGGGACAGGCGCCATGAGGCAAAGCAGATGCGCAGATGGATCATCACAGCACTGGTGGGCTCCGGCTTTGGGCTAGCGGGCTGCATGTCGACGTTGCCCGTGCCGCATCTGGGTACTGAGCCTGAGGTGACCCGGCTGGTCAGCGGTACGCCCCCTGGCGCGCCTGCAGGCAGCTGCTGGGGCAAGCGCATTCAGCCCGGCGTCTATGAAACCGTGACCGAACAGATCATGCTGCAACCCGCTGAGGTCCTGGCCGACGGCACCGTGCTGAGCCCGGCCATTTACAAGACCGAGACGCGCCAGGCTGTGGTCAAGGAACGCCGGGAAATCTGGTTTGAAACCCCTTGTGCCGCCCAGATGACGCCGGACTTCGTCGCCACCCTGCAACGTGCCTTGCAGGTGCGGTCGCTCTACCGCGGTCCAATCACCGGCGAAATGGACAAACGCACCCGCGCTGCAGTGCGCAAATATCAACAGCCCGAGGGGCTGGACAGTGGCATCCTCTCCCTTGCCAGCGCCCGCCGACTGGGGCTGATCGCCATCTCACGCGACGGGATTTAACCCGCCACTCAGGGAACTGGCAGCCAGCCGTCAGCTGTAGTGTTTGTTCTTGCTCATCTTTCCCAGCCCAGGATTGAGGGCATTGGTCGGATCGATCTCTTTATAAAACGCCGCCAGATCAGGTTTGGCCGCATAAAGATGGCCGACATTGTGTTCGGCCGGATATTCCGCCCCACGCTGGTCCAGCAGCGCCAGCATCTTTTCCTTCAGCACCTTGGGATCTGCACCTTTCTTCAGGATGTAATCCTGATGCAGCACGTGGCAGAAGAAATGTCCGTAATAGAGTTTGTGGGCGATTTGGCCGTCAATCTCAGGCGGCAGAACCTCAAACCAATCGGCATCATTGCGGCGCAGCGCAATATCCAGCGCCAGAATATCCTCGACCTCAGCGCGGTGAACATTCTGGTAGCGAATGGCAGCCCCCGCCGCCGCAAACCGATGCAACCCCGCCAGCTTCCCCTCGCGCCCCTCACAGGCAAAGAAGTCGCCATCCCGCTCAGCGAAGAACTTGCTCAGATACTCTGCCGCCTCTTCAATACCGTCGTTTTTCATCTTGAGGATCAGATGATGCTCATAGCGCTTGCGGAACTCTGACATCCGCGCTGGCAGCACCTTGGGCCACAGACGCGCAAGCCCCTGCATCACATGATCGGTCAAATTGCGGGGCAGCAGGCGCAGCTTGTTCAGCCGGGCATCAATCGCGCCTTTCAGTGCAAAGAACATCGGCAACCGATCCGTGCCCAATTTGTCGATCATCACAAGCGTATCTTTGCCGTATTTCTCTGAGATGTCGTAGCAATCGGCATGCATATATTCACCGCTTACCGGCAGGTTTTCAAAACCTGACAGAATATCGCGGCGCAGCTGGCCCAAAACGGCCGTGTCATTGGTCCCGATGTAAAAGACCTGTTCGCGGTCGTTCTTTTCATAGGTGTCCAGGCGCACCGCAAAAACGGCCAGTTTGCCGGCACAGCCTGAGGCCTCATAAAGACGGCGCTTATCCGCGTTGAACCGCGCCGGGCTGTCGGCAGTCACATCGCGCACCCGGTCCACATATGCCGTGTCCGAGGCTTTCTTGTTGGTGCGATCCACATCTTCGGCACTGAACTGGCCGGCCTCAAGCCGGGTCAGGATGTCTTCGGGACTGTCGCCCAACTCAATCCCCAGATGGTTGACCAGTTCCAGCCCACGATCGGTCACCTGCGCAAACAAAGACAGTTCCGTATAGCTTGGGCCGCGTTCGATCAGCGCGCCGCCCGAGTTGTTGCAGACTCCACCCACGATCGAGGCACCAATACAGCTGGAGCCGATCACGGAATGCGGTTGCCGCCCCAAAGGCGCCAGCAGCTTTTCCAGCTTAAACAGCGTCGCGCCGGGGAAACTCAGCACCTGGCGGCCACCATCCAGCAACTGGATCTGATCCATCCGGTTGGTCGACACAATCACCACGTCACGGTCATAGCTGCCGTTCGGGGTGGAACCTTCGGTCAACCCAGTGTTGGCTGCCTGCATGATGACAATCATATCTGCCGCCACACAGGCCTGCAGCACCTTCCACTGTTCCAGCAAGGTCGCGGGACGCACCACCGCAATGGCGGCCCCTTCGCCTGAGCGGTAGCCTTTGCAGAACCGCTCCATCGACCGCGGATTGGTCAATACGTGTTTGCGGCCACAGATAGCGCGGAATTTATCGATGAGGTGTTCGTGTGTCATAGATCGCAGGTCTTGATGCATGGGGCGCCCCGAGATCGCGCAACCCTGGCCAAAACGCATATCGCGCTGCTGGGGGTCGGGGCCCATCAATTTGCGCGGACACTTGTCCAAGGCCACTGCCCTGTCAAGCTGAAGGCCCCGATCACAGTCAAGACGCCGCACCTGCGCCAGGTATTCTGCCCAAGACTCCCGCATAAAAAAGCCGCCCACGGGGGGCGGCTCTTTCTGTTTCAGCGGGATCAGTGCTTATTCTTCGGCAACCGACAGCGCAACGAAGCGCGGCTCACCGGCGCGGCGCACCAGCAGCAGCAGCGATTTGCGGCCCGCTTCCTGCGCTTCTTCTACACGCTCTTCCAGATCGGCAATCCGCTCCAGTTTCTGCTGGCCTGCCTCGGTGATCAGATCGCCCATCCGCAGACCTTTCTCAAAGGCTTCGGTGGCTTCATCCACACCAACAACAACCAGACCCGTTGCGCCCTTCTTCAGCTGCAGCTCGGCGCTCAGCTCCGGGGTGACCGGGCTCAACGTCATGCCCAGCATTTCCTTCGGTTCCATCGGATCCGCAGGACCAGGCTGGGCTGCAGGAATGGCTTCGGCCTCTTCACGGCGGCCAAGGGTGATTTTCAGCGTCGCGGTCTTGCCATCGCGGAACACCACCACACGCACGGTTTTGCCCACCTCGGTGTTGCCCACCTGACGGACCAGCCCGCGGGTATCGGCAACCTCAACCCCGTCAAAGGTCACGATCACATCGCCCTGCAGCATGCCCGCATCCAGCGCCGGACCTGCCGGCACATCGGTCACCAGCGCGCCAGCGGTGTTTTCCAGACCAATCGCTTCGGCGACATCTTCGGTCACATCCTGAATGCGCACGCCCAGCCAACCGCGACGGGTTTCGCCAAACTCACGCAACTGGTCCACAACACGGGTCACCACGTTGGAGGCCATGGAAAATCCGATCCCGATGGAGCCACCGTTGGGCGACAGGATCGCGGTGTTCACGCCGATCACCTCTCCGTCCATGTTGAACAGCGGACCGCCCGAGTTGCCGCGGTTGATCGCAGCATCGGTCTGGATGTAATCGTCATAGCTGCCCGAAAGCGCCCGGTTGCGGGCCGAAACGATCCCAGCCGAAACCGAGAACCCCTGACCCAGCGGGTTGCCCATGGCAACCACCCAGTCACCAACACGCGCGGTGTCGCTGTTGCCAAAGCTGACGAATGGCAGCGGTTTGTCTGCCTCAACCTTCAACAGCGCGATATCCGTGTTGGGGTCGGTGCCAACAACTTCGGCCTGGAGCTCCTCGCCTGAGAAGAACTCGATGAAGATCTCATCAGCGCTTTCGATCACGTGGTTGTTGGTCACGATGAAACCGTCTTCGGAAATCACAAAGCCCGAGCCCAGCGCCGAAGAGCGGCGCGCGCGTTCATTGGGGTTGCGATCCTGGAACTCGCGGAAGAAATCTTCAAACGGGCTGCCTTCGGGGATGTTCAGGTTTGGCCCATCGCTGCCCGCCACCACGGTCGAGGTGGTGATGTTGACAACCGAGTCACTGATGTCTTCGGCCAGTTCCGCAAAACTGTCGGGTCGTGCCTGCGCCTGCAGCGCCAGCATCAGGGTCATCGCGGTGGCCAAGAGCCCCAGCCAGAAGGCCCGCAGTGCGGCGCCCCGCGCATGAGGGGTTGCGAGTACAACGGCATTTGCACTTGAGTGGTTCACGCCCATGGTCTCCTCTCCTTAAATGTCTCTCACCGGGAACGGTCAGAGCTGATTATCTTTAACATCGGTCGAGCGGGGCGGATGTGCAACTCACCCCAAACAAAGATTTTTTCAACAGAGCGTGAAGCGGCGGTGAGCCGCTCATGCTGTTTTCGGACAATATAGGGCAAAAATGGCATTCGCCCCACCCGAAGCCGAGGGGCAAATCCCCGAAAGCTGAGAAAACCTGCGCGCGCGGCAGCGCGCACCGCTGGATCCCCCCCTCAGGCGCCCAGCATTTTGGCCAGCCAGACCAGGGCCAACCCAAGGGCCAGCGCCGAAAAACCTAAGTTGCGGCGCATCGCTTCCGGCAGGGTTTTCAGCAGTTCCAACAGCTGCTCAACAAGCGAAGGGGCCAGCGCATAGGCCAGCCCCTCCACAATCAACACTAGCCCGATGGCCAGGATCACATGTTCCATTACTGGCCCGCTTGATCCGACTTCAGGTAGTCAAAGAACTCGCTGTCCGGGGTCATCACCATCGACGAGTTGCTGCCCTGCAGGGCGTTTTCATAGGCCTGCAGCGAGCGGTAGAAGGCAAAGAACTCAGGATCCGCACCGAAGGCTTCGGCGAAGATGGCGTTGCGTTCCGCATCCGCTTCACCACGCACAACCTGCGCTTCACGTTCTGCCTCAGACAGGGTTTCGACCACGGTACGATCGGCCAGCGCGCGCACACGCTGGGCGGCTTCGTTACCACGGGCGACCTCATCGGCGGCTTCACGTTCCCGTTCTGCCCGCATCCGGGCAAAGGTTGCGTTCAAGTTCTGCGCCGGCAGGTTGGTCTGTTTCAAACGCACGTCCACCACATCCAGACCCAGGCTGCGCGCCTCGGCCCGGGATTGGTTGCGGATCCGCACCATCAGCTCAGCCCGGTTTTCCGACAGGATCGTGTCTGAGGTGACCTGATCAGCACCCAGAACTTCACGGATCTTCGAGTTGAGGATCGAGCTCAGGCGTTCCTCGGCCAGACGGACACCGCCGGCACCAACCGCCTGACGGAACTGAACCACGTCAGCGATCCGGTACCGCGCGAAGGCATCGACAACCAGACGACGGTCATCTGACGGGGTAACCTCGATGGTGTCGGTGTCCAGCGACAGGATCCGGTCGTCGTAGCGCACCACTTCCTGAATCATCGGGATCTTGAAGCTCAGGCCCGGCTCTTCTTTTACGGCCTTGATCTGACCGAACTGAAGCACCAGCGCTTTTTCACGTTCATCCACCACAAACAGCGAAGACATGATGCCAACAACCGCAATCACGATCACGGGCACAAGGTAAGTCATCTTACGCATCGATCAGTTCCCCCCCTGTTTGCGCAGCTCGTTGAGCGGCAGGTAAGGCACAACGCCCTGACCGTTTTCGCCCCCTGTGAGGGAGCTGTCGAGGATGGTTTTGTCCACGTTGCCCAGCACTTTTTCCATGGTTTCCAGATAGAGACGTTTGCGGGTCACTTCCGGCGCTTTTTCATATTCGGTGCGCACCGCCGAGAAACGGCTGGCTTCACCCAAAGCGTCGTTCACGACCTGCGCCCGGTAGGCTTCGGCCTCTTCAAGGGTCTGCGCCGCTTCACCGCGGGCTTGCGCCAGAACGCGGTTCGAATAGGCATCCGCTTCACGCTGCAGACGGTCACGTTCCTGTTCGGCGGCCTGAACTTCGCGGAAGCTGTCAATCACTTCACGCGGCGGGTCCGCTTTCTCAAGGTTCACACGCACGATGGAAATGCCGGATTCGTATTCGTCCAGGATGGCCTGAATACGTTCTTTGGCCCCGTCAGCAATCACACCACGGTCCCGGTTGAGGATCGGCGCCAGGTTTGAGGCGGCGATGATCTCACGCATCACCGATTCTGAAACGGCCTGAACCGTCAGACGGGCATCGCGGATGTTGAACAGCAGTTTCGCCGGATCGTTGATGTTCCAGACCACCTGGAAATCGATATCAACGATGTTGGCGTCCGTGGTCAGCATCAGGCCGGTGTCCTGGCTGGAGCGTGACAGGCCAATGCTTTCGGTCCGTTCCGAGGTCACATTGACCACTTCAGCGGTCACAAAGGGCCAGGGGGCGAAGTTCAGACCAGGATTGCCGGTTGAGGAGTATTCACCCAGGAAAAGTTCAACGGACTGCTCTTCCGGTTTCACAGTGTAGAAGCTGGAAAACGCCCAGAGCGCCACAGCCGCAAAACCGGCCAGCACAAAGGTGCCGCGGGGCAGACCTTGGCCACCGCCAGCGCCGCCGCCACGCTGATTGCCGCCGCCATCGCGACCGCCCATCAGCACTTTCAGCTGTTCCTGGCCTTTTTTGACCAGCTCATCCAGATCGGGGACCTGCGGACCGTCGTCCTGCGGGCCACGGCCACCGCCGTTGTTGCCGCCCCCATTGTTGCGACCACCGCCGCCGTTATTTCCGCCGCCGCCCCAAGGGCCGCCAGAATTGCCTGACATGGGCTATGCTACCTCTCTACATTGTCACCGATTGCACGGTTGATAACAAACCTGTGCAATCGGCAGGAAATTTCAAGCTTTATGCCGTGCGCGTCGGCGCTTTCATAGTGACGATTTCTTCCGACATGGTCGGGTGTACCGCAACGGTGCGGTCGAAATCCTCTTTTGTGGCGCCCATTTTGACCGCGATACCGGCCAGCTGGATCATCTCACCGGCCCCCGGCGCGACGATGTGACAGCCCAGCACCACACGGGTGTCTGCGCAGACAATGAGCTTCATCATCACCCGCGCATCGCTGCCAGCAAAGAGCGACCGCATCGGACGGAACGAGGTGCTGTAAACCTCAATCGGCCCTTTGTCGCGCGCGTCTTCCTCGCTCAGACCCACGGTGCCCATTTCCGGCTGGGTGAAAATCGCGGTCGGGATCAGCTCATGATCCACCGGTGTTGGCTTGCCTTTAAAGACGGTTTCAACAAAGGCCATGCCTTCGCGGATCGCCACCGGGGTCAGGTTCACGCGGTCGGTCACATCCCCCACCGCATAGATCGAGGGTACAGCGGTCTGGCTGTATTCATCCACCTCAACCTGCCCCTTGCGGCCCAGCTTCACACCAGCCTCTTCCAGACCCATGTTATCGGTGTTGGGCACACGACCGGTGGCAAACATCACCTGATCAAAGTCATGTTCGCTGCCGTTGGTGGCTTTCACCCGGATCTTTTCGCCGACCTTCTCCATCGACAGGATGTTGGTGCCTAGATGTAGATCGATGCCGTTCTGGATCATCTCTTCGGCCACCAGGCCACGGGCTTCGTCGTCAAATCCGCGCAGGATCTGAGCGCCGCGATAGAACTGAGTGACTTTCACACCCAAACCGTTCAGCACCCCGGCAAATTCCGACGCGATATAGCCGCCACCGACGATCAGGATCGACTCGGGCAGTTTTTCCAGATGGAAGATATCGTTTGAGGTGATGCCCAACTCGGCACCCGGTGTGTCGGGCAGAACCGGACGGCCGCCCATGGCCAACAGGATATGTTTGGCGGTTTTGCGCTCCCCGGTCGACAGCTCAACTGTGTGTGCATCCACGACCTTGGCACGGGCATCAAAGGTGTCCACGCCAGAGTTCGCCAGCAGACGGCGGTAGATGCCCTCCAGACGGTCCAGCTCTGCGTGCAATTTGCCTTTGAAGTTGTCCCAGCTGAAAGCACCGGTCGGCATGTCCCAGCCATAGGCGCGGGCCTCCTCGGCCATACCCGGAAACTCGCTGGCAAAGACCATCAGTTTCTTGGGCACACAGCCGCGAATGACGCAGGTGCCGCCGTAGCGGTCTTCCTCGGCCAGCGCCACCTTGGCACCGGTGTCACCAGCTGCCACACGGGCCGCACGCACACCACCGGACCCACCGCCGATGACAAAGAGGTCGTAATCAAAGCTCATGTGAGGTGTCTTTCCATTCAGAGTTACGGATCGGTGCCAGATGTAAGCGTTGCTGCGGCAAAGTCCAAGTGCTGGCGCTTCACCAATTGGTGTTGCCAGGTTTCATCCAAAATTGGCCAATATAGGCGCACTACGGTCCAGATCCGATCCCGCTCTGCCGCGGTCATTTGCGGTGTCGTAACCTTCCGTTCGCACCAACCTCTGGGGTCAGCACTGCATTCATAGTTTACTATACCGATCTTCGGTTCAAAATAGCGCACATCTTGCCAACCAACGGCATGGGTCTGCCCCGTTCTGTCGCGTAACTGCAGCCCCGCGACATCGACCCGAACATCAACCCCGCGGCTACCAAAGTCGGTCCGCAACAGACGCAGCAATTGTTGTAAGGTCCACAACACCATCGCGAGCACGACCAGCAACAACACCAATTCGAACCCGTTGTGCTGGTAACGGCCAACAATAACGTCGGCTATTGCCGGAGTTAAAGTGACTGAAAAATAGCCACCGAACAAAGCCCCAAAAACAAGTGTCCCACGATGTTTACGCCAGAAGGGCAGCGTGAACTCCAAGGTCTCGGGGGCCGCCTGCATGTCAATCCCCCAGGTCCGAGAACAGGTTTTCGCTTTCCACAAACTCCAACCGGTCCTCACTCACCGCGTTTTCGTTGATGTCACGCACCTGCACCCGACCGTCGCCGTAGCCGACCACAACCGTATCGCAGATGTCGACAAACAGTCCGTTTTCCACCACGCCGGGGATTTGGTTCAGCACCATCGCCACCTGACGCGCATTGCCGATCCGATTCAGATGCAGATCGACAATGTGGTTGCCTTCATCGGTGAACAAAGGTGCTGCGCCGTTCATCCGCAGGCTGGTGGTCTGGCCCAGCACATCCAGACTGTCCAGCATCTCCTCAATCAGGGCTTTGGTGGTCTGCCAGCCAAAAGGGATCACCTCCACCGGCAGTGGGAACGCCCCCAGGGTTTCGACCTCTTTTGACACGTCCGAGATCACAACCATCCGGTCACTGGCAGTGGCCACGATCTTTTCCTGCAACAGCGCGGCACCGCCGCCCTTGATCAGGTTGAATTCCCCGTCAAACTCATCCGCGCCATCAATCGTCAGATCCAGCCATTTGGCTTCATCGAGGCTGACCACATCAATGCCCACATCCCGCGCCAAAGCAGCGGTACGGGCAGAGGTGGGAACGCCGCGGATCTTCAACCCGTCTTCGCGCACCATCTCCCCCAGACAGCGCACCATCCAGGCTGCGGTTGAGCCGGTGCCCAGCCCCACACGCATGCCATCTTCGACATATTCCACGGCCTTTTTGGCCGCCACAAACTTGGCTTTGTCGATCGGCGACAATTCTCCGGACATCAGGCCTCCTCCGTGCTGGGGAATGGGTGCAATTCCCGTCGCTTATAGGTCGAATAGCCGCCGCAAGCGAGGGGCAATTCCCATCACCCTGCCGCAAACCGGTGCAAGTTTCGCCTCTGGCTCCGCCATTGCGGGCTTTTGTGTCGCATTTGGGCTGGCAGCGGTAGTGGCTGTCAATAGCTTAGGGGTATGGAACTGCGCAACATCCTCCCCTTTGCGCTGCAGAGCGCGCCGCCCCGGCTTGACCCTCTGCCGCGGCCTTTTCACCGGCTGCGGCAGGCTGGGGCGATGTGCTTGCATTCCTGCCCCGGCATGGTCACCCTGCATCGGACCAAAAGCCGGGGCTTATCCGCTGCCCGTGCTGATCAGACCGCCGCCAACCCCCCGAAGGAGTGAGCCCGTAAATGTTTCTGTCCGTCTTTGACATGTTCAAGGTGGGGGTCGGCCCCTCGTCCTCTCACACCATGGGGCCCATGGTGGCAGCCGCCCGGTTTCTGGACCAGATGCGCGCCGCCCCTTTTGAACCGCATGGGGTGAAGGCCTCATTGCATGGATCGCTGGCTTTCACGGGGGTTGGCCATGCGACCGACCGGGCAACGATTCTGGGCCTGGCCGGGTTCCTGCCCGATACCTACGATCACGACGCCGCCGAGGAGGCATTAGAGGCCATCAACCGCGACCGTCAGGTTTGCCCCGAAGGTCTGCCGCCGCTGCGCTTTGATCCCGCACAAGACCTGCGGTTTGATTTCGGCCCGGCCCTCGCAGGTCACGCCAATGGCATGATCCTGATGGCGACTGATGCGCAGGGCGACGTCATTATGCAGGAAACCTATTATTCGATCGGCGGCGGATTTGTGATGACCGAGGCGGAGCTGTCAGGCGGCAAAAACACCGAAGAAGGCGCGCCCGTCCCCTACCCGTTCAAAACCGCCGATGAGATGATGGAAATGGCCCGCACCTCGGGCAAGAGCATAGCGCATATGAAACAGGCCAACGAAATTTCGCGCGGTGGGCACCAGAATCTGAAACAAGGCATGGCGCGACTCTGGCAGGTGATGGACAGCTGCATCGAGCGCGGCCTGACCAATGAGGGTGAGCTGCCCGGCGGCCTGCGGGTGAAACGCCGCGCCAAAGGCATTCATGAGGCGCTGCTGGCCGAACGCGGCATGAACCTGACCGCCCCCCATACCATCAACGATTGGATCAGCACCTATGCGATGGCGGTGAATGAAGAAAACGCCGCTGGCGGTCAGGTGGTCACCGCGCCGACCAATGGCGCAGCCGGGGTTCTGCCGGCTGTGATCCGCTACTGGCTGGATCACGTGCCGGGTGCCTCCACCACCAAAATCGATGAGTTTCTGCTGACCGCCGCCGCGGTGGGTGGCTTGATCAAACACAATGCCTCCATCTCAGGTGCCGAAGCTGGGTGTCAGGCCGAGGTGGGCTCCGCCGCGGCGATGGCCGCTGCGGGGCTCTGCGCCGTGCTGGGGGGTACCGTGGAACAGGTGGAAAACGCCGCTGAAATTGCACTGGAACATCACCTGGGCATGACCTGCGATCCAGTCAAAGGTCTGGTGCAGGTGCCGTGCATCGAGCGCAACGGCCTTGGCGCGATCAAGGCGGTCTCGGCCGCCTCCCTCGCCCTGCGCGGCACAGGCGATCACTTTGTGCCGCTGGACGCTGCCATTGAGACCATGCGCCAGACCGGCCGTGACATGCATGAGCACTACAAAGAAACCTCTCTGGGTGGCCTGGCCGTCAACGTGCCGAACTGCTGACGCCTTAGAAGGTTGCCTCCGTCGACGGGGTCACTCCGTCGGCAGGGGCAATCCGTGTTGCCGCAGGAAGCTCAGGCGATCCCAGTAGCCGCGCTGGAAAATGATTTTGCCCGCTTGGACATGAAAGAACCCGCAGCCGCGCAGGCCCAGCGGGTCCTTCCATTCAAGGATGGCCCACTCCTGATCCTCAAACAGGTTTTCCACCAGGCATGTCATCTCGGCCGCGGCAAACTCCGCTGCAAACATCGCCTCAATCGCCACGCGCCCCACTACTAGCTCATTTGCGACCTGATGGTTCACCGCATCCTCAGCGTAAAACGCGCTGATGGCTTTGGCATCCCCTGCGTTGAACGCAGCCACCCAGGCCTGCACCACTTGTTTTGGGGTCATGTCGACCGCCCTCCTCACCATCACGTATTCACCCTATCTAGAGCGCGTAAGATATCAGCCCAGCTCTACGTTCCGGGACGAACCGTTCAGTCATTTGCCATCGCCCCATTGCCAATGCACGCGATCCGTGAAACCTCTTGCGCATGACACAAGCCACCACACATGACCGGCCGCTTCTTGGGATCACACTTATGCTGGGCTTCTGCCTGGCCGCACCTTTGGGCGATGCCTTGGCGAAACTGCTCTATGGCGCGCTGCCGCTGGGGATGCTGATCCTTGCGCGATTCCTGTTTCAGGCGGTGATTCTGGCCCCGATGGTGACCGCGACACATCGGCCCTGGCGGGTGCGGGGGCGGGTGCTGCGTCTGGTGGTCTGGCGCACAGTGCTGCATATTCTGGGCATCGGCATGATGTTCACCGCCCTTGGCTACCTGCCGCTGGCGGATGCGGTGGCGATCGCTTTTGTCATGCCCTTTATCATGCTGCTGCTTGGTAAATATGTTCTGAACGAACAGGTCGGCCCCCGCCGTCTGATCGCTTGTGTCGTAGGGTTCATCGGCACGTTGCTGGTGATCCAGCCCAGTTTCGCTGCTGTCGGCTGGCCGGCTATGTTGCCGCTGGGTGTGGCCGTTGTCTTTGCCCTGTTCATGCTGGCGACCCGCCAGATTGCCAAGGAAACCGATCCGATCAGCCTGCAGGCGGTCTCAGGCACCATTGCAACTGTGGCGCTGCTGCTGTTGATGGTCATCGGTCACCTGCTGGAATGGCCTGGGCTGCAGTTTGCCATACCCACCGCGGAAGAGGCCTGGCTGGTGGTCGCGATCGGCTCCGTCGGAACGCTGGCGCATCTGATGATGACCTGGTCGCTGCGCTACGCCCCTTCGACCACACTGGCGCCGATGCAATATCTGGAAATCCCTTTTGCCACCGCCATCGGCTGGCTGATCTTTACGGATCTGCCCAACGGTCTGGCCGCGATTGGCATCCTGATCACCCTGGCTGCCGGCCTCTATATTATTCTGCGCGAGCAGGCCACCCAACGAATGCAGCGCTCAGCCCTGCAACAGACGCCGCCAGCGCCGCCCGCGGCAGAATAACCAGCATCTGCGGCTGATCGAACTGCAGCTGCACAGGCGTTGCCGCCGCATCAGCCTCCTGAGGGCTGACCTCATTTGAGGTGCCGATTTTGCTGTCCGGGGCAAATTCCAACCCTTCGATGGGCCAGCGCAGCCCTTTGGAACGCCCGGTCACAGCCCCCATCGGGAACAATGAGACCAGCATCCCCACCGGCAGATCCAATTGGAGATGCGGCGGCGCGAGGAAGGTGATCTGCTCCTCCGACAGCAGAATGCAGCGCTGATCAGGCCGGGCCAGCAACACATGCAGCGCCGCCAGATGATGATCAATCCGGCTGCCATCAAACCCGACGCCCAGAACCAAAGGCGCGGCGATACTGCGCAGTGCCTTGTCAAAATCGGTGCTGTCCTGTTCAGCAATGGCGTGGATCACATCCTGTGGCAGCGCCGCGCGGGTCGCCTCTGACAGGCTGTCGAGGTCGCCGATCACCGCCTCAGGCGACAGCCCAAAGGCCAAAGCATGGTCCGCCCCGCCGTCAGCGCAGATCAATTCTGGCCCGATGGCCAACGCCGCCTGCAACACCTCTTGCGAGACATCTCCAGCCCCCAGCAGGGTCACCGGCGCGACCGAATGCACAATCTTGTTCAACATGTGGCAATATCTGCCGTTTTTGGAAGGAGACCACAATATAGTCACAAAATGATACAGTTATTTTCCAAGATTCGTTCACCTTTTGGCGGGATACACTTGGTAAACAGCACCCTTAGACGCGAAACATGTCCCTGTTTTTACGGGCGTCATGGCAGCCAGAGGCAAGGAAAGGCGAGTTTACAATGGTTACGAACAACAAAGTACTGACAGTCTCCTACGGGACGTTTTCCTGCACGCTGGAAGGCTTCGACGACTCTTTTGACACAATGAAGTCCATTGCGGAGTATTTCCGTGATTTGGCCGCCGATGACCGCTATTTCGGCGCCGAGCCCCCGACCCCGGATGCGGAAATGCTGGCCCGGATCGCCGAGCGCGAAATCGCCCGTCAGGTTGTCGCCCGCCAGGATGAGGGCACAATTCACCTGCGCGCTGCCGACAGTGCCGACCCTGCCACGCCCCCTGCTGCTGCCCCAGTTGCGGCACCCGTTACCGCTCCAGACCCCGTTGCTCCTGCCGCTGTTGCCGAACCCGTTGCGCCCCCTGCCGCCGAAGCCGCGCCTGTTGAAACCACTCCGGCTGTTGCGGCCCCGATTGAGGTGGCTGACGATAACACTGACGCACCGGCCAGCGATGACAGCGTTGCCGCCAAGCTGCAGCGCATCCGCGCCGTGGTATCCCGCAACACCGAGGCCGCAGCCCCCAACTATTCTGAGGATCAGCACGCCGAGGAAATGACCGGCGATCTGGATGAGGCGCTTGATGGTGCTTTGGATCAGGTGCTTGATGCTGAACTGACGGCGCCCGCCGCAGAGGTCGAACCGGAGCTGGAACCCGCGCCAGAGCTGGAGGCAGATGCCGCCGATGCCGAAACGCCTGACGTGGTCGCCGCGCCGGCAGAGGACGCAGCCGCTGACGAGGCTGCCATCGAAGCCCCCTCTGACGAGGCTGAACCTGAAGCAGCAGATCCAGCACCTGCAGACGACGTTCTGGAGGTCGCACCGTCTGAGGAAGCCGCTGCTGACGTTGAAGAAGTTGCTCCAGCGGCTGAAGAGCCTGCCGAAGAGGTGCAATCAGAAGCGATCGAAGCTGAAACCGCTGAGGAAGAGCCCGTCGAGGAAATCACCAGCGAAGCCGCGCCAATGGCTGAGCTTGAAGAGGCGCTGGCCGCTGATCCCGCTGGCAGCGACGTAGATGCCGCCGTTCTGGCCGCCGTGGCCGAATTGAGCAACGCGCAAGCCCCTGAAGAGGTAGCTGCCGAGCCCGAGGCAGCGCCTGAGATTGAAGAGACCCGGATCGAGGTTTCGGATGAAGCCGCCGCAGAGGCCGAAGACGATTTCGATGCGATCCTTGCTGCGGTACGGGATGCGGAAAACACCGAAGCCGAAGCCGAAGCCGAAGCCGAAGCCGAAGCCGAAGCCGAAGCCGAAGCCGAAGCCGAAGCCGAAGCCGAAGCCGAAGCCGAAGCCGAAGCCGAAGCCGAAGCCGAAGCCGAAGCCGAAGCCGAAGCCGAAGAAATCGCGGCGGAAGTTGACGACGAGGTCAAGGCCGAAGAAACTGTTGCCAAACCGGTGAGCGAGGCCGAGGTTGAAGCTGACGTAACTCTCGAAGAGATCGCCGAGGCACCGCAGGATACGGTTGAAGAGGCAGCGGACACCACTGAGGAAGCATCAGTAGAAGACGCCGCGCCGACACCTGTTCGCCCCGTACGTCCGGTACGTCCCGTCCGCGTGATCAAAATGAAGCGCAGCGACTATGAGGCGGCACAGGCCGCGGCTGAGGTCGCTGAACCTACTGCCGCCCCCGTGACGCCAGAGACCACAGCAACTGACGAAGGTTCACTCAGCGCCGAGGAAGAGGCCGATCTGCTGCGGGAGCTGGCCGAGGTGGAAGCCGAGTTCAGCGACGCCCCTGAGGAAGAGGCGGAGCCTGGCGACGTCCGTTCAATCTTTGCCGACGAAGCCGAAGAGGCCGATGTCTCGCGCCTAATGGAAAAAACCGTGTCCGAAATGGACAATCCCGAAGGCTCACACCGCCGCAATGCAATCGCCCATCTGCGCGCAGCCGTGCAGGCCACCCGCGCCGAAAGTGACGCAGGCGGCGCATTGAACGCGGGTGGCGTCGATACCGAAGCCTACCGTGAGGACCTGAATGACGTGGTGCGCCCGCATCGTCCGGGCGCTGCAAGCGCGGCACGCGGGGATCGCCCCGCGCCGCTGAAACTTGTTGCGGAACAACGTGTTGACACGCCTGCCCCGGTTGCTGAGGCAGCAGTTGCGCCGGTCCGTCCCCGCCGCATCCGCCCCGCCGCCGTTGCAGAACCGAGCGTCACTGAGGAGTTTGGCAGCTTCGCCGAATTTGCCGAAAGCGTCGGCGCCGAGGAACTGCCGGATCTACTGGAAGCTGCGGCATCCTACCTGTCACACGTGGAAGGTCTGGAACAGTTTTCGCGCCCTCAGCTGATGAAAAAGGCACGCCAGATCGAAACGCTGGAATTCAGCCGCGAAGACGGGTTGCGCTCCTTCGGGCAGCTGCTGCGGGACGGCAAAATCGAAAAGCTACAGGGCGGGCGCTTTACCGTGTCCGACCAGATTGGCTTCAAGCCAGATCAACGCGCTGCTGGCTAAGCCCATCGCCTAAATTACAGTAACGTCGCTATCGCCCGGTCCCTTTGGCCGGGCGATATGCGTTTTAGGTGGCCGGTCACCCGTCACACAGTTTCCCGGTTATGAAACGTCACCCGCCCGCGCCCGGCCCGTTTGCTGGAATAAAGCGCGCGGTCCGCATCTGCGAGCATCTGCTGCGGGTTCGTGATGTCATCATCGCAAATGCAAAGAAGCCCAAAGCTAGCCGAAATCCTGTAGTTTTGGCCTTCAAATGAAACCTGTTCCTGCAGCCGGTTCTTCAGCCGCAGGGCGATGCATCGCAGCCTTTCCTGATCAGCTATACCGCTCAAAATAATGGCGAATTCGTCGCCCCCCAAACGCACGATGGTATCCTCTTGGCGCAGCTCTTGCTGCAAAATCGCGGCGACTTGCTGCAAAACGTAGTCACCGCCGGGATGTCCCAGCCGGTCATTCACCTGTTTGAAATGATCAAGGTCCATCAACATCAGGGAAAACGGATTCCCGTTGGAGCACAGCTGGTTCAGTTGCTCCTCAAACACGCGGCGATTGCACAGGCCGGTCAGGCTGTCGGTGGCTGCCCGGACCTCCGCCTCATCCCGCGCGCCGCGCATCTGTTGCGCCAAGCGCAGGCTGGCGGCCATCGCAGCGGATTTCGCCTCTAACTGATAGAGCATATCGACCGCCAGTTCGGTCGCGGGGAAATCGGTTAGAAGTAAATCGAAACAGCGCATGGCCTCCGCAATCGAGGCGCCGAATGAGACATTCAGAAGGGTGCCGCCCGCCAAGGGGGACACAACTGCGCGTAAACCGATCTGCGGGTGAGATCGCAGACGCAGATGGAGCGTGCTGCCGGGGGCCAGATGCCTAAAGTGATCCACCGCATGACGCTGCGGGTATTTCGGTGCAAAGTGCTGAGCAAAGGCATCGCAACGCTGTGCGGCCCCTGGTAGGACCTTTTCAAGCGTTGGGCCGATCTTCCTGATGCGTCCGGACGCATCAACAAACACAAATAGAGGCATAATAGCCGAGAAGGTTTGCCACAGTTCTATAGGGGTCTGCGACGGGGGAAAAGCAACCGATGTCACCTTGCCGCCATCGCCTGCAACAGAAATGTCAGATCCCATATTCGATCGCGGCGGGGCAACCGGCGGAACATCCCCCGGATGGACAAACGCAGCGCCCGAGTGATCGGTGCTATCGTCCAACCTCACCGACAGTATCGCCCGATTTACCTGCACAGGTCGTGCAACACCAACCTTATATCCCGCTGCTGCACCCTTAGGCTGACACGGTTCTTCACTGCCCTGCGCAACGGGCAAGTCCGCAAAATCATGCGCCGAATCGTCCATTTCAAATCCCCAAAACCGCGCTTTAACGCTGAGCAGAACGGCACCCGGTCCAACGGCGGTCAAAAAGACGGCCGCGGTTTCCAAGGCACCGGCCTCCGTGGGAAAATCCCAACACAGGCCAAAGACCCAGCGAAAAAGCTAACAGCGCTACGGACGAGGACGAGTGAACCCAGCCCCAGCGCCAATTCCGCGATTAGGCTGCGCCCAAAAGGTTAACAAATGGTTTACACTGCCAAGAAAGGGCGTTGGCGCGGCGGTTCAAAGTGCGAAACAGCCGCAGTCCCCGGCTAGTTGGATGCGGAATTCAGCCATTCAGGCAGGTGGCCAATGTCAGGCAGGACCACATCCGCCAATGGGGCCAGATCTGCAGCCTCGGCAATGCCGGTCAAAACGCCGACGGTCACCATGCCAGCCGCACGCCCGGCGATCAGATCATGTGCGCTGTCGCCCACCATGGCGACGCGCGCCGGGGTCAAATGCATCTGCTCACTAAACGCCAGAAGCGGCGCAGCATCCGGCTTGGCGCCATAGCCACTGTCAAAACCGGCAACGAAATCAAACAGCTCATAGATCCCGGCGCCGCGCAGATGGGCCTTGGCGCCCATCTCACTGTCATTGGTCATCACCCCCAATGAAAGCCCCTGCGCAGCCAGCGACTGAAGCAGTGGCGCCAGTGGAACGGCGGGGGCCAGGGGGGCCGCTGCGGCGCTGGCATTCATCCGTGCCTCCAGCGCATCAAGATCAACGCCCGGCATGGCGCGGGCCACACATTCCGCGGCCTCACGTCCGGTGCCAGCGATCACCGGGCTTTCAGGCCGAAACTGCGCCGTGGGCAAATCAAAGGCGATGTGATGCGCGATCCCCGCAGCAAGATCTGCATTGCCCTCGGACAATTCATCAATCAGCTGCGCCGCCCAAGCATCCCAGGTGGCCCGGAAATCAAACAGCGTGCCGTCCTTGTCAAAAAGGATCCCATCAATCTTCATCTGCCCTGCCCTTAACTTTCTAGTCCTGCCGCCATGGCCAAGCCCGGCGATCACCTTCAGGCCGGACCCTGCCGGTTGCCCAAGCCTATGGCAAGAGGGGAAAACATCGGATCACCCCTGCCCGATCCGCGGCTTGACTTTACCGGCGGCATAGGGTCGGATTCAGCCATGGATACGACCAAACGTTACAGATTACATCATTCCCTCGGCTATCATCTTTCGATCGCGTCCCGTCTGCAGGAACGGCGGTTAGATGAGAAGTTAAAGCCGGTGGGGCTGACCCGGACGACCTGGTGTATTCTGCTGGCCATTGGCAATGAAAACCTCAGCCAACCGTCAGATATAGCTGATTTTGTCGGGATTGACCGCACGGCCACCTCACGCGCGTTGCGCCATATGGAGCAGGAGGGCTGGTTGATGCGGTCCTCGGGCACCGAAGATCGGCGCACCCGTCAGGTTGTTCTGACAGACACCGGCCGCGATCTGATCCGCATGTGCACGCCCTATGCGCAGGAAAATGCCGAGACGATGCGTCAGGCGCTGAGCAGCAAAGAAGAGGCGGAATTGAAACGGCTGCTGGCCAAACTGCGCGACAGCGCGCCGGAGCCGCTGCCCACTCTCTGAACCGGTTTTACCTTAGGTCCAGTGGATCTGCGCCCCGCCCGGCAAAGCGGCACGGGCTTGGATCAACGCATCATATGGCCGGTTCAAGGCTTCACTGCAGGCCATGACCCAGGCGTCATCCATCAGCAGAAAATCCAGCACCGACGCCAGAAACTCAGGCGCACCAGCCTGACTGCGCAGATCATCCTGCGACACCCCTGTCGCCCCCATGAACACCGGCAACAGCTCTTCATTGCCGGCCAACCAGCCAAGCGCCTGCAGGGCAAGAGTTTCTGCTGCATCAGGGGTCAACGGCATGGGGGATCCTTTGTTTGAGTGCTCTTTTGCGGTGGGAAGAGTTTCTTAACACTTTTCATGAATAGTGGTGGGGAACAAGGCGCAACCGCTGCTGCGCAGGTGGGGTTTAGGCAAGGCCCGCCCCATGGGACACGAAGGAAGGGACATTATCACATGCCCGGCAAAATACTGGTTGTCGAAGCCATTGCCACCAATCGCATTGTCATTCGCGCGCGTCTGACGTCGGGCCTATTTAACGTGCTGCTGGCGGCCAGCGCACAGGAGGCGATGGAGGTGCTGGACTGCGACGCCTGTGACCTCATCTTGGTGAACTCGATCCTTTATGACATGCCTTTGCGCCGGTTTTGCCGCAAGTTGCAGCAGCGCGAAAATTGCCCGCCGCTGATTATCCTGCAACCCGAAAACAGCGCTGAAAAACGGCGGAAGTTGCTGCACTGGGGGGCGGAGGATGTGCTGCCGCGCCCTATCGGCGATGAACTGCTGTTTGCCCGGCTGCGCGCGGCGATCCGGGACCGGCCAACCCCGGATGAGGTGGCTCTTGCCCGGTCAGCGAGTGAGGTCACGGGGAAAGCAGCGGGGTTGTTTGAAGCGACAGATAGGCCTCCGTTGGATGCGTGGTCACAGGTGCCGACCGCTACGATGATGCTGGGCAACCGCTCTGTCGGGGCGGGCATTCACCGGGAACGGCCGCGTATACAGGTAACCCACCCGGATGCGCATACGGCGGCCCTCTGGAAGCATCAGCTCGCTTTTCACTTGCGGGCGGACCTAACAAAAGATCATCCCGAAAACCTGTTGAATGGCCCCTATCAGGCGAAACCGCCTGACTGCATTGTGCTGCCGATTTGCGATCCAATACCCCGTGAACAATTGCGGTTGCTGACAACCCTGCGCGCCAAGCCGGGCCTGCGCCGGGCGCAGGTGCTGGTTGTTGTGCAACAGGGGCATGAGAACCTGGCGGCTGAGGCACTGGATCTTGGCGCTCAGGACGTCATGCTGCACAGCACAGACGCACAGGAAATGGCGCTGCGCCTAAGCAAACTCAGCCAGCGTAAATGGCGGCAGGACCTTTTGCAGGCCTCGCTGAAGGAAGGCCTGGCCGCCGCCATCACCGATCCGTTAACTGGGGTTTCCAACCGGCGCCATGGAATGCTGCAGCTGGCGGATGTGCTGGCCAACCCGGCGCGCCAGCCGGTGGCGCTGGCCCTGCTGGACATCGATCACTTCAAACAGGTGAATGACTTGCATGGGCATGATGCGGGGGATGCCGTGTTGGTCGAACTGGCGCAGCGATTGCGGGCCGAGGTACCTGACGGTGCCCTGTTGGCCCGCATTGGGGGGGAGGAGTTTTTGATCGCGCTGCCGGCAACGCAAGATCTCCGCGCACAGCGTTTCGCCCGATCACTCTGCCGCGATATCGCAGCGCGGCCCTTTGCCCTGCCGGATGGCGCATCGATACGCGTGACGGTCAGTCTGGGCCTGGCCATGTCCGAGACTACCACCGGTGACGCAGATAAGAGTGATCACACGCGGGATCTGAGCCGATTGATGAAACGGGCTGATCAGGCGCTTTATCGGGCGAAGGCTGCGGGGCGCAATCAGGTCAACCTAAGCCAGTCGGTGGCGTGACCGGTTCCCTTAGTGTTTTCGGCGCCCCAAAGTTTGCCCGATCTTCGCCGTTCCGCAACAAAGGCTGAGACCTGCCGCGATTACTGCGACTTCGGACCTTGAGGTTTCGGTTTCTTATGACGGTGCCGCTTCACCCCGTCTTCGACGCGATCCGCATAGGCTGCGCGTTCCTCGGCGGTGAAGGTTTGCAGCCGGTCCAGCAGCAGCTCATGGCCCAGTTCCGCCCGGCTGATGCCAAAGTCACGCTGCCGCGACAGCACATCTTCCAGTGCGGCCCGGTCGAAATCCTCGGCCCGCAATAGGCGCAGGACCTCCTGGAAATCAGCCCGCAGATCAGCCTTGCTGGGCAGATCGTCACGCTGTTTGCGCAGCTCACGCCAGATGGCGCGGCGATCATCGCTGGACAGCGCGCGCGTATAGGTGCCCGCCACCTCGTCCTGACGCGGCGGTCGTTTGTCACTGTCCGGGCCACCAAAGCGCACAAAGGCGCCGCCCACTGCCCCCGCCACCGCAAGGTTCAGCGCCAGTGAAACAAACAGAACCCCGCGCAGCCAGGGTTTAATCCGGCTGGGTTTCGGGTTCGGTGATGATGTATTCTGCTTTTCAGACATGATTTTCTTTACCCTTACCCTTCGACCAAATCAAATTCGGCCGAGAAGCCGGGCATGGCATCCACCAAATAGGAATCTGTTTCCAGCGCAAAGAACACTGTGGCGCTGTCGCTGACCAGATCCGGCGGGTTGATCCCGATCCAGACGCCGCCAACACAGGCCGTCGCCAGCCCTGCCATGGCGGGCCATCCGCCAAGCGCCGCCAGCGCGGCACGCCAGAAGGGTTCAGATTTGGCCTGCGGTTCCGGTGTGTCGGCCGCCGCCAGTTCCTGCACCGAGAGCGCATCCGACAGCACCCGATCCATCAGATCAAACGACGGCTGCGGCGCCTGCGCGCGGGCCGTGGCAAAAAGATCGTCCAAAGCTGCATCGTCCAAAGAGTGCTTATCCATCGGAGTACCCCAGTTCATCGCGCCACCCGGCCAGAGCCTTGGCAAGCGCCCGTTTTCCCCGTGCGGTCAGACTTTCTACCGCCTCGGTGCTGATGTCCATGATCTCGGCAATCTCAGGATTGCCCAGTCCTTCTATGTGGCGCAAGGTCACCGCCTGCCGCTGCCGTTCTGGCAAGGTGGCAAGCGCCTGATAAAGCGCCGAATTGCGGGCCTGATCCTGCAGACCTTCGGCCGCACTTGCCTGCCCGTCTTCGGGTTCAGGAATGGCGTCGATGGCCAGGCTGGGCTTGCGCCGCAGCCGATCGGTGCAGAGATTGGCAACCACCCGGTAGAGCCAGGTGGTGACTTTGGCCTCACCCTGTCGCCATTGGCTGGCGATTTTCCACAGCCGCATCATCGCCTCTTGGGCCACGTCTTCGGCTTCGGCCCGGTTGCCAAGCATCCGCATCGCCTGCGCAAAAACCCGAGGGGTCATCCGCAGGTTCAACGCCCGCGCCGCCGCCTGATCGCCATTGGCGAACAGCACAAGCAGCGCTTCGTCTGATACATCGCTCATTGTGTCCAGGGCCATATCCATCGTCCGTTCGGCGTAGCGGTTTCAGCGCGGCAAGGCAATCTTGGCCTCACCCAGTGCCGGTGGGCCCCATCAACATGGGTGCGATGGGGCCCCTGCTCGGTACGGATCAGTTTTGATCGCGGCCGCCTTTGCGCTTGCCGAACTTGCCCTTGGCGGCGTCGAACTCTTCCTGCGAGATCATGCCGTCTTCGTTGGTGTCCAGCTTGGCAAACATGTCACCACGGTCGCGCGGCTGCAGTTCTTCCTGGCTGAGGACGCCGTCGCCGTTGGTGTCGCGCTTTTCGATCATCTTGGCGATGCGGCGGGCCATACGTTCGGCTTTTTGGGTTTCAGAACGGGCGGCCAGTTCTTCGGCGCTCAGGCTGCCGTCGCCGTTGGAGTCTGCCTCATTGAAGCGCGCGGTGGCATGGGCCTGCATTTCTGCCTCGGTCAGCTGGCCGTCGCCATTGGTGTCCAGCGTGCTGAACTCGATGCGCGGGCCTTTGCGACCGTCGCGGTCGCCAAAGGCGCTGGCGGAAACAGTTGTGCCCGCAATGGCCAGGATCGTCAGGGTCGACAGGATTACAGTGCGTTTCATCTTTTGCTCTCCAGTTTCTTAACTTGGTCAGTTGTTGTGAACCGGTGTGTCATCCGATTTCTGTAGGCTAATACGCGCCCCGTGGTGGGTTCCGTCGCAGCTGTCGAAAAAACTTTGCCGGCTCACGCTCCTGTGATCGGCGCCCATCGCGACAGGGCGGTCGGCAACATTCAGCGGATCCCCTGCGACGAAACGCACATGAGGCAATCTGCCCATTGATCCCTTGGGTCAGGCATGAAAGATGCAACGCTTAGTCAGATTTTGCGACATCGCGACGCGGCGACCGTTCGTGGGGTTTTTATTGCAATCGAATTGCCCCAGATTTTGCCGATAAGAAATGAGAGTGCCCATTATGACCCAAGTCATGACGCAAGAAGCCCGCCAAGAAGAGCGCCCGGCCAAACCTGCAATCCTGCGAGGCTGGCGGCGTAAATGCCCCAACTGCGGCAATGGCCCGATGCTGAAAAGCTATTTGAAAGTGCGCGACAGCTGCCCGGTGTGCCGTGAGGAGTTCCACCACCACCGCGCCGATGACGGCCCGGCCTATCTGACCATTCTGATCGTGGGCCACCTGCTGGCACCTTTGCTGATGTTCGTATTTGAGACCTGGCGCCCGTCGCCAATGGTGATGATCGAAATCTTCGGTATTGGCACCGTTGTCCTCTCGCTCTACCTTTTGCCCCGACTGAAAGGCGCAATGATCGGCTATCAGTGGGCGCGGCGGATGCATGGATTTGCAAAAGCCGGCTGACCTGCTGAGGTTTGAGGCGAGTTAGGGGAAAGATGGATAAGACGGCAATCCGCAATGCGGCCACAGTGATTGTGCTGCGTGATCGGGACAGTGACCCGCATGTTCTGATGGGCCAGCGTGGCGCCAAGGCGGCGTTTATGCCGAATAAATTTGTCTTCCCCGG
Organism: Thalassovita sp.; assembly: GCF_963691685.1. Taxonomy (GTDB): domain Bacteria; phylum Pseudomonadota; class Alphaproteobacteria; order Rhodobacterales; family Rhodobacteraceae; genus Thalassobius. The sequence goes on along the minus strand of NZ_OY829290.1, from coordinate 1,262,316 downwards.
CGGCGCAGTTGACGCTGAAGACGCCGAGATTTCGCTGATCACTGACCTGCCAGAGGTCTGCCGGGATCGCATCCGCGAAGATGCAGGTAGCGATCTGTCACATCCTTTGGCGGTGGCCGCCATTCGCGAATTGTGGGAAGAAACCGGGCTGGTTTTGGGTGCGAAATCTGCTTGGGCCGATGCCCCCGCCGATTGGCAGAGCTTTGCCGCGACAGGCTACCGGCCCGCTGCGGATGCGCTGCAGTTTGTGTTTCGCGCCATCACACCGCCGGGTCGTCCACGTCGGTTTGATGCCCGGTTTTTCCTGATTGATGCGGCGGCGATTGCCAGTGATCTGGATGATTTCTCAGCCGCATCTGATGAGCTGTCACATCTGCAATGGATCCCGCTGCCCAAAGTGCGCGAGTTTGATCTGCCCTTCATCACAGAAGTTGTGTTGGCCGAGGTGGCCGGGCGTCTGCACCGGCCTGAGCCCCCGGCCTCGGTCCCGTTTTTCAAAAACGACGATGAGCAGAACCTGTTCCTGCGCCTTAAAGGAACAGGACCAATGTCAGCACGCTTGCCGTAATTAAGGCAATGCCTGCGCCTTCGCGGCGGCTGATCTGTTCTTTGAACACCAGCACCGAAATCAGGATGGAGAAGATGACCTCCACCTGACCAACGGCGAAAACATAGGCCGCATTTTGCAGGGTGAAGGCCAAAAACCACCCCAGTGAGCCGCCCAAACTGGCCAGCCCCATCCAGATGGAGCTGCGCCAACTGGCAAGGACTCGGCCCACTTCCCCCGGCTCGCGCCAGATCAGATAACTGCCGAGCCCGACGCTTTGACTGGCGGTCACCACCATCAGGGAAATCAGCGCCCGCATCAGCGGATCGTCGCTGCCGACCTCCAGCGTGGCGCCCCGGTAACCAACGGCAGATACGGCGAAAAAGGCACCGGACAGCAGTCCCAGCCCTGCGCCTTTGTTCAGAAACCGCTTCAGCCCCGCGCCACCCTCGGGCCGATCGGACAGGACCAGAACCCCCAACAACCCGATCAGGATCGCCATCAGCCCACCGAAGGAGATGCGATCGCCGAGCACCAGAAATCCAACCAGCGCGGTTTGCACCACCTCGGTCTTCTTAAAGGTGATCCCAACAGCAAAGTTGCGATGTTGGAACAGCGCGACCACACACCAGGTCGCAAGGATCTGCGCCATGGCGCCCACCAGCGCAAAGGGCAGGAAACGGTTGCCAAGCGCGGGCCAATCCGCCCCGCTGAAAGAAAGGTATCCCAGTGCGAGAGCGGCGACAAAAGGTGCGGAGAACAAAAACCGCGCCAATGTCGCCCCACCTGCCGAAAGGGTGCCCATCGACAGTGACTTCTGCAACATGAAGCGCAGGGTCTGAAACCCGGCCGCCGCAACGGCGACAAAAATCCAAAGCGTGTTTTCCACAGCGCGTCCTTACGTTCGGGTTTACTCAGGCAAGGCCGGGCAGCGCACCAGATCAAACATGTCGCCACTGGTGAAGACGAACATCAACCGGTCAAAATTAGTCAGTAGCATCAGCCGCTCTTCTTCCCAGGTTTCGCCGGGCAGTGAGCATTCCAGCTTCAGCGACCAGCTGTTTTTCAGCCCAGTCTCCTGAATATTCAGGATCTCACAGCCCCATTCCTGACCGTAGAACCCGTCTACGCCGTAATAATCCGGGCTCTCATCCTCAACATCGCTTTGCTTGGCGCACCAGGCGGAATTCATCGCCCAGCGTCCCTCCCACGCGGGGGGTGCCGCCGCGGCGGCGGCCCCCATTGCGACCAGGCCGGCCGCCAACACAGTTTTCATCAACATCGAATTGGCCCCTTAGAACGGCATCGGATGGGTCTTATGCACCGCATCCAGCCCCGCCATCACCTCATCTGACAGCACCAGTTCAGTGCCCTCAAGAATATGCTGCAGCTGCGCCTCAGTGGTGGCCCCAAAAATGACCGAGCACATGAACGGACGCTGCCGCGCCCAGGCCAGCGCCATGTTGATCAGGTCCAAACCATGTTCATTTGCAAAGGCCTGATAGGCATCCACGGCGGCAAAGGCACGATCCGTTTTGCGCCCCCCCAAATCGCCGTTGATGGCCATTCGCGACCCTTCCGGCAGGGCGCCGCCCTGATATTTGCCAGACAACAGGCCCGCCGCCAGAGGCGAATAACAGATCAGCCCAACGTCTTCGTTCACCGACACCTCGGCCAGATCGGTGTCATACATCCGGCACAGCAGCGAATATTCGTTTTGAATGGTCGCCACCCGTGGCAAACCCAGACGATCCGCGGTGCTGACCCATTGCGTGGTGCCCCAGGCGGATTCATTGGACAGGCCAAAATGGCGAATATTGCCTTTGTCGACTTCGCGCTGCAGCGCGCCCAGCGCATCCTCCATATGGGCGATCGTGTCGTCCTTTTTCTGATGCGACGGATCGAAATGCCAATGTTTGCGGAACATGTAGCTGCCCCGGTTGGGCCAATGAAACTGATAGAGGTCGATGCAATCCGTCTTAAGCCGCTTGAGGGATGCCTCAATCGTTGCCGGGATGGTTTCAGCGGTGATCGCGGCACCGTCACGCACGGCGGCCAGACCTTCACCGGAATGTTTGGTGGCCAGCACAAACTCATCGCGGCGGCTGGGGTTGGCGGCGATCCAGTTGCCGATGATTTCTTCGGTGCGGCCAATGGTTTCTTTCGACACCGGGTTCACCGGATACATCTCTGCGGTGTCCATGAAATTGATGCCATGCGCCAGCGCCATATCGATCTGGCGGTGGCCTTCTGCCTCTGACGTTTGGGTGCCGAAGGTCATTGTTCCCAGGCACATATCCGTCACCATCACCCCGGTGCGGCCCATTTCGTTCTTTTGCATGACGCGTTCCCTCGTCTTAAATACCCACGCTTTAGGCGAACATACTGCGGCAACTGCAACAAACCAGCCCCAGCCGGTGAGAAAGGCGAAAAATGTTAGCGCCAACCTGCAGCCGCCTACTTTTCAATTTGATCGGTGCAATCCCGCCCTTAAGCCCGGAGGACGCAGGCTCAACACCCGCCCTCACCCAGCATGACAGGCAAATCAGCATCTAGCGGTGGCACAGGTCGCGCCCTTGCGCTAAAGGGGGTCTCAACACGTATATCAGGACTTGGGTTTATGGCACGGCATCTGATCACCTCGGCACTTCCCTATATCAATGGGATCAAACACCTCGGTAACCTCGTGGGCTCTCAGCTGCCTGCGGACCTCTTTGCACGCTATCAGCGTGGCCGGGGCCATGAGGTGATGTTCATCTGCGCCACGGACGAACACGGCACCCCCGCCGAACTGGCCGCCGCCAAAGCGGGCCAGGACGTCGCGGGCTACTGCGCTGAGCTGCACGAAAGACAGGCTGAGATCGCGGCGGGTTTCGGCCTTAGCTTTGATCACTTTGGCCGGTCGTCATCTGAGGAAAACAAACAGCTGACCCAGCATTTCGCAGGGGTTCTGGCGGACAAGGGCCTGATCCGCGAAGTTTCTGAAAATCAGATGTATTCCAATGCTGACGGCCGCTACCTGCCGGACCGCTATATTGAGGGCACCTGCCCCAACTGCGGCTTTGACAGCGCCCGGGGTGACCAGTGTGACAACTGCACCAAGCAGCTGGACCCAGTAGATCTGATCAATCCCTATTCCACCATTTCCGGCTCCACCGATCTGGAGATGCGCGCGACCAAACACCTGTACCTGTGCCAGAGCCAGATGAAGGACCAGCTGAACGACTGGATCGACAGCAAAGGGGATTGGCCGGTGCTGACCACCTCCATCGCCAAGAAATGGCTGAATGATGGTGACGGGCTGCAGGACCGTGGCATCACCCGGGATCTGGATTGGGGCGTGCCGGTCAAGCGCGGCGATCAGGATTGGGACGGTATGGAAGGCAAGGTTTTCTACGTCTGGTTCGACGCACCAATTGAATATATCGCCTGTGCGCAGGAATGGGTCGCGGCTGGCAAAGGCAGCGACTGGGAACGCTGGTGGCGCACCGATAAGGGTGCGGAGGATGTGACCTACACCCAGTTCATGGGCAAGGATAACGTACCCTTCCACACCCTGTCGTTCCCCTCGACCATCCTTGGCTCGGGTGAGCCGTGGAAGCTGGTGGATTACATCAAATCCTTCAACTACCTGAACTATGATGGCGGCCAATTCTCCACCTCGCGTGGGCGTGGCGTGTTCCAGGATCAGGCACTGGAAATCCTGCCGGCTGACTACTGGCGCTGGTGGCTCCTGAGCCACGCACCGGAAAGTTCGGACAGTGAGTTCACCTGGGAAAACTTCCAGCAGTCGGTGAATAAGGACCTGGCCGACGTGCTGGGCAATTTTGTCAGCCGTATCACCAAGTTCTGCCGCTCGAAATTCTCCGAGGCCGTGCCGGAAGGTGGCGCATTTGGCGAACAGGAACAGGCGCTGATCGCCGACCTGACTACCAAGGTGCGCGCCTATGAAGGCTTCATGGAAGACAAAGAGGTCCGCAAAGCGGCGCAGGAACTGCGGGCGATCTGGGTTGCGGGGAACGAATACCTGCAGGCCGCGGCCCCTTGGTCGACCTTCAAAACCGATCCCGAACAGGCCGCCGCGCAGGTGCGTCTGGGCCTGAACCTGATCCGTCTTTACGCGGTTCTGTCGGCCCCCTTCATCCCCTTCACCGCCGCCAAAATGCTGGCGGCCATGGGCACCACAGATGACAGCTGGCCCGGTGACGTGGCTGAGGCGCTGAATGCCCTGCCCGCCGGTCATGCCTTCACCGTTCCCGATGTGCTCTTCGCCAAGATCACCGATGAGCAGCGCGAAGAGTGGCAGGAAAAGTTTTCGGGCACCCGCGACTAATCGCTAGTTGCCCAGTAACATCTAAGAAGCCCGCCAAATTGGCGGGCTTTTTCTTTGTGGTCAGCTCACCCCTTAAGCGCGGGTAGGTTTAACCGACCGCACCGCCCTGATGTTATGTCGCATCAGCAATGCACCTTAAAACCATTGGTTTTTGCAATCATCGGTGTAGCATGGTCGGGAATTAATCAACCGAATAAGTTTCTGACCACTCTATGACCCACGCCCCCTATTACTTTTGTCACGGCATTCCCGGTAGCCCGATGGATGCCAAGGCGCTTTGGCCTGATCCGGAAAAAATCCACGCCCCAAATTTGCTAGATGCAGGTGAGATCACCGGACCCGAGGCCTGGATCGCGCAGTTCGATAGATTTGCCACGGCTGACGCACCGGTGCATCTGATCGGGTTTTCCATTGGCGCCATGGTGGCGCTGCACATCGCAGCCGCGCGGCCTGAAAAGGTTGGGCAAATAACCCTGATTTCCGCCGCCGCGCCATTACAGCTTGGCGATTTTCTGCGCCAAATGGCCGGTGCGCCCGTGTTCAAACTGGCCCAAAAACAGGGCCCCGGTCTGGGCCTGCTGACCAAAGCGCAAGGCTCAATGCTGCGCTACACCCCGGAGTTTCTGCTGCGCCAACTGTTTGCCAAGGCCGGCGTGGCCGAAAAGGACTGGGCCGCGCAGCCCGACGCACGGCGGCTGTTGTTGGCCGCCCTGCGCGCCGCCTATCACGACCACCCCAATGCCTATAAAGCGCTGCTGCGCCACTATGTCAGCGACTGGACCGGCGTTTTGGAGGAGGTGAAAGCACCGGTCACCCTATGGCATGGCGATCGTGACACCTGGGCCCCCATCGCCATGGCCGAAGCGTTGCGCAGCGCCCTGCCACATGAGGCGGAAATTCAGCGGGTGCATGGCGGCGGGCATTACAGCACGCTGCAAACCGCCTGTGAGACCCTGTCAGCGCCGCTGTTCAGCTTTTCTTTACAAACTGGGTGAGGATCACAATCCGCTGGCCCTCAACCCGGCCTTCAATATGCGTCTCATTGTCGGCCACCAATGAGATATTGCGCACAGCGGTGCCACGTTTGGCAGTAAAGCCCGCGCCTTTCACTGGCAGGTCCTTGATCAGCACCACCGTATCGCCAGCCGCCAATACCGCGCCGTTGCTGTCACGGTGGATAACGTCAGGCACCTGCTCCAGCCCGGCCTCAGCCCAGGTCAGCACCTCAGGCTCCAGATAGGCGATGTCCAGAAGGTCCCGTGCCCAGGCAGCGGGCAAACGGTTCAAAAACCGCCAGGCCAGCACCTGTACTGCAGGCTCCGTTGACCAGATCGCTTCATTCAGACAACGCCAATGGGGAATATCCTGCAGGTCAGAGGTAAGGCCATCGCGACACGTGGCGCAAAGTTGCACCTCATCTTCGCGCGGCGCAACGGTGATGGTTTCCAACTGTTCGGTGGCTCCGCAAACTGCACAGCTCATTCAACATCCCTCCTAAAACGACGAGGGGCACCCCGCAGGGTGCCCCGGTTGGCCTGCCAATGCCTGTTAAGGCATGGTTTGGCAAGGCAAGACGCTTACCCCAGCACGGCCTTCACCGCGCGGGCCGTGGCCGCAACCACAGTGTCAGCTTCATCCTTGGTCAGGCAGAACGGCGGTGCAAAGCCCAGGATATCTCCCTGCGGCATGGCGCGGGCGATGACCTTATCCTGCTCCAGCAGTTTGGCGGCGATCTGCGGGCCGATTTTGTCTGCGGCATCAAAGAAGGTCCGGCTTTCGCGGTCTTTCACAAATTCCACGGCGCAAAGCATACCTTCACCGCGAATATCCCCAACGTTGGCGTGTTCGCCCAGCGCCTCAGCCATGGATTTGTTCAGGTAGGCCCCAACCTCACCCGCATTGCTGACAAGGTTCAGCTCATCCAGCAGTTTGAGGTTGGCAACACCCGCCGCCGCCCCGATCGGATGCGCCGAGTAGGTCCAGCCGTGACCGATCGGGCCGTTTTCATCGGTACCTTTTTCAAGCACGGCCCAGACCTTATCGCTGACGATGGACCCCGACAGCGGCGCATAGGCCGAGGTCAGGCCTTTGGCGATGGTGATGATGTCAGGCTCAATCCCGTAATGTTCCGAGCCGAACATGCTGCCCAGACGGCCAAAACCGGTGACCACCTCATCGGCAATCAGCAGAATATCGTGTTTCTTCAACACGGCCTGAATGGCCGCCCAGTAGCCTGCGGGCGGCGGTACAATGCCGCCGGTGCCCAGAACCGGCTCGCCGATGAAGGCGGCGATGGTGTCGGCCCCTTCACGCTCGATCAGGGCCTCCAGTTCAGACGCGCAATGGGCCACGAACTGCTCTTCAGACATGTCCAGATCATCGCGGCGGAAGTAATACGGCGCCTCAGTGTGGATCACTTGTTCAACAGGCAGATCAAACTTCTTATGAAACAGCTCCAACCCCGTCAGCGACCCTGTGACCAGACCGGACCCGTGATAGCCGCGCCAGCGCGAGATGATCTTCTTCTTCTCAGGACGGCCCAGGATGTTGTTGTAATACCAGATAAGCTTGACGTTGGTTTCATTCGCGTCAGAACCACCCAGACCAAAATACACCTTCGACATATTGTCCGGCGCACGGTCGAGGATCATCTTCGACAGGGTGATCGAGGCTTCGGTGCCGTGGCCCACGTAGGAATGATAATAGGCCAATTCGCGCGCCTGATCGGCAATGGCTTCGGCGATGTCCTGACGGCCATAGCCGACATTCACGCAGTAGAGGCCCGCAAAAGCATCCAGCAGTTTGTTGCCTTCACGGTCCTCGATGAACACGCCCGATGCGATTTTCACCACGCGGTTGTCCAACTCGCCCCGGGCAAAGGCGCCCAGAGCGGTCGAGGGGTGGAAGAAGTTATCGCGGTCCCATTCCGCCAGCTGATCGTTTTTCAACATCTCAGGTCCTTTCTGCGCCAGCCTGTTGTGTGGCCGGCTCTTGTTTTATCGTTTCGGCGGGCGCGTTGCCCCCATGTTTCATTGGCCAACGCGGGGTTGCCCCCAGTCGCGGCAGAGGTATTTGATCTCGGTAAAGGCCTCCATGCCCTGACGGGCGCCTTCACGGCCCAGCCCCGACTGTTTGGTGCCGCCAAAGGGGATCGGCGCGCCGGTGACCTTGGTGCGATTGACCGCCACCATGCCAAACTGCAGCGCGCGCGAGGTGCGGTAGATCCGGCGGGGATCCTGACTGTGGACATAGGCAACAAGGCCGTATTCGGTGTCATTGGCCTTGGCGATGACCTCTTCTTCGCTGTCAAAGGGCAGGATCGCCGCAACGGGGCCAAAGGTCTCTTCGCGCAGGATCAGGGCATCCTCGGGCACATCCACCAGAACGGTTGCCTGATAGAACAGCGGCCCCAGCGGGTCGCGTTTACCGCCACAGGTCAGACGCGCGCCTTTGGCCAAGGCGTCGGCGACGTGTTCTACCTGCTTGGCCACCGCCTTTTCGTTCATCATTGGGCCGAGGTCAGCGTCCTCCATCCCCGGCGCGAGGGTCAGCGCCTTGGTGGCTTCTGTGAACTTGCCGCAGAATTCAGGATAGATCGCGCGGTCCACATAGATGCGGTTTGCCCCCAGGCAGTCCTGACCGGTGGTGGCAAATTTGGCCTTGATCGTTTCGGCAACGGCGCAGTCCAGATCGGCATCGTCAAAAACGATCACCGGCGCATGGCCCCCCAGTTCCATCACCAGTGTCTTCACGGTCTGCGAGGACTGGCGGTAAAGCAGTTTACCCACCTCCGTGGAACCGGTGAACGACAGGGCGCGGACGCGGGCGTCTTCGGTCCAGGGTTTCACGATGGTGGGCGCATCGCCCGTCACCACGTTGAACACACCGGCGGGGATGCCCGCCCGTTCGGCCAGTTCCGCCAAGGCCAGCGCGCTGAACGGGGTTTCTGCGCAGGGATGGCAGACCGCAGTGCAGCCCGCCGCCAGTGCAGCGGCGGCTTTGCGCGTCAACATGGCTGAGGGGAAATTCCACGGGGTGATCAGCGCGGCAACGCCGACGGGTTCGCGCCACAGCTCAACCTCGGCATCGGGCAGATGGCTGGTCACACCTTCAATGTTGGGGCGTTTGGCCTCTTCGGCGTAGAACTCCACAAACCCCGCGCCATAATCGATCTCCCCCCGGGCTTCGGACAGGGGTTTGCCCTGTTCGATCACCATCAGACGGGCAAGGTCTTCGCGATGTTCCAGCTGCAGCGCGCCCCAGCGGCGCAGGATTGCGGCACGGTCTTGCGGCAGCAGTTGTGACCACGCTGAGAAAGCCGCCTGCGCCGCATCTACGGCACCCGCGGCCCCGGACGCCGATAGGCTGGCAACCTCACCCACAACCGCGCCATCCGCCGAATCGGTTACAGGAAACGTCGCGCCATCAGAGGCGGCGCACCATTTGCCGTTGATGTAAGAAAAGCTGCGCATCAGGGTCTTATCCGTGATGCCCGCAGCGGTGATCAGATCCTTGTGGTCCATTGCCCTGCCTCCATGTCTGGCGGCAAGTCTGGCGCGGGATGGGCAGAGGATTGGACCGAAGTTGCAGGCATTGGCAGAAAAATGCGCCGTCATTCCCCGCCTCGCGCAGAGGAAAGCAGCAGTTCCAGCGGCGGCAGCCCCTGCCCCTTGACCGGTTTCGTGACCACATAGGTGAAATAGCGCGCCAGACCGATCCGCGCCTCCAGCATGGTATCCATCAGCCGCTGATAGGCATCGATGTCCGGGGTCACGACCTGAAACAGATAGTCAAACCCGCCCCCCAGCGCCCAGGCGCCGGTGACCTCGTCATAGCGCTGCAGCGCCGCCTCAAAACTGCGGAAACTAGCGGCAGTATGATCCTGCAATTCCGCCACCACAAAAATGGTCACATGGGGGCCCAGCTTCTTGAGGTTGATACGCGCGCCGTAGCCTTCGATCAGGCCGGCCTGTTCCAGTTTTTTCAGGCGGTCCCAGCAGGGCGTGGGCGACAGGCCGATTCGATCCGCCAGAGCGGTTTTGGTGATGCGCCCTTCTTGGGTGAGCACCTGCAAAATTGCGATATCTCGGTCATCTAGCTGCATTTTCGGGTCCAAACTGGCCTACGGGCACCGGTGAATTTTCGGCTCCGCACCACCACTTGTATACAAGATGATTGACGCAAGCTCCACACCAACCGATTATCAGCACCAAATCGATGCCGAATCTAGAAATAACTGAATTTCACTCGGCAACACCACCCAATATGTACACAACAAGTGAGCCCTGCATGACACTCAAAGATCTGCCTTTCAGCCGCACCGAATATGACCGACGCATTGCCAAGACCCGCGCCGCGATGGTTGCGGCAGGTCTGGACCTGATCTTTGTCACCGATCCCTCCAATCAGGCCTGGCTGACCGGCTATGATGGCTGGTCTTTCTACGTGCATCAGGGTGTGTTGCTGGGCTTGGAAGGCGATCCGATTTGGTGGGGCCGCTATATGGACAGTGTGGGCGCCAATCGCACCTGCTGGATGGCGCCAAGCCATGTGCACGGCTATGGCGATGAATATGTGCAGTCCACCGAGCGCCATCCAATGCAGGACCTGGCCGGTCATATCAAGGCTCTCGGCGCTGAGGGCAAACGCATCGGCGTCGAGATGGAGAATTACTATTACTCGGCCAAGGCCCATGCGGTTCTGGTGGAGGAACTGCCGGGCGCAACCTTCTGTGACGCCACCGCCTTGGTGAACTGGCAGCGTCTGGTGAAATCCGGGGAGGAAATCAGCTTCATCCGCAAGGCGGCGCGGATCACCGATAAGGTCATCCATACAGCGCTTGAACGGGCCGAGCCGGGGCTGCGCAAGAACGATCTGGTGGCCGAGATTTACCATGCCGGCATCAAAGGGGTGGATGACATCTGGGGCGATTACCCCGCCATCGTGCCGCTGACGCCCTCGGGCCTGGATGCCACCGCCGCCCACCTGACCTGGAACGGGGCGCCGATGAAATCAGGGGAGGCCACCTTCTTTGAGCTTTCGGGCTGTTATCGCCGCTATCACGCCCCGCTCAGCCGTACGGTTTATCTTGGCACCCCACCGGTTGAGATGCTGGCGGCGGAGGCGGCGCAGCTTGAAGGCATTGCCGTCGGGTTGGAGGCCGCCAAGGCCGGCAACCGCACCTGCGATATCGCCAATGCCTTTATGGATGTGCTGGCGAAACATGGGATCGAACGCTCGGGACGGATGGGATATCCGATCGGCCTCAGCTACCCGCCCGATTGGGGTGAGCGCACGGCCTCCATCCGGACCGAAGACACCACCGTGCTGGAGCCGGGGATGACCTTCCACTTCATGCCAGCGCTCTGGATGGACAGCTGGGGGCTGGAAACAACCGAAACCATTCTGATCACCGAAGGCGGCGCTGCGGAGCCGCTCTGTTCAGTTGACCGCAAACTGTTTGTCAAACCATGACAACGCTTGCGCGCACCAAGGAGATTCTGGCCGATCTGATCGCTTTCCCTTCGGTTTCGGCGGACGAGAACCTTGATCTGATCGCCTATGCGGCCGGTCTGCTGGAAGAGGTCGGCGCCAAGGTTGACCATATCCTGTCCCCCTGCGGGACCAAGGCCAACCTCTTTGCCACTTTGGGGCCGGAACAGGACGGTGGCATCCTGCTGTCGGGCCATTCCGACGTTGTGCCGGTCAGCGATCAGCAGTGGCAGACCGATCCGTTCGAAATGGTCGAACGGGACGGCCGGCTTTACGGGCGCGGCACCTGCGATATGAAGGGCTTTATCGCCGCCACCCTGGCCATGGCGCCGCTATTTGCACGGCGGGTGGCCGACAGGCCGGTGCATTTCGCCTTCACCTATGATGAGGAAATCGGCTGTTTCGGGGCGCAGCATCTGGGGCAGGTTCTGGCAGACCGCGGCCTCACCCCCGGCATCGCCATCATCGGTGAGCCGACAGAAATGCGGATCATTGAGGGACACAAGGGCTGCTATGAGTACAGCACCCATTTTCACGGGCTTGCCGGCCATGGCTCCCTGCCGGATCAGGGCGTCAACGCGGTGGAATACGCCAGCCGCTATGTGGCCAAAATCCTGGAACTGAAGGATCGGTTGCGCGCGATGGCGCCAGAAACCAGCCGATTTGACCCGCCCTGGACAACCATCAATGTCGGCGCGCTGAACGGTGGGGTGGCCAATAACGTGATCCCCTCCACCGCCCGCATCGATTGGGAAATGCGCCCGGTGCAGACCAGCGACGCGGATTTTGTGAAATCAGAACTGCAACGCTATTGCGATGACACGCTGCAGCCTGCGATGCGTGCCGTACATCCCGACGCCCGGATCGATCTGGAGGTGATCGCCGAAGTGGCCGGGCTAACCCCCACGGACGATAACGAAGCCAAACGGATCGTCGCCGAGCTGACAGGGGCCAATGGCGCAGATCTGGTTGCGTTTGGCACCGAGGCGGGTATCTTCCAAGCATTGGGAACAGATGTGATTGTATGCGGCCCCGGCTCCATTGAGCAGGCGCATAAGGCAGATGAATATCTGGCGTTGGACCAGCTTCAGCACTGCCTGTCCATGTTGGAAAAACTGGGGCATCGATTAGGGAACTGAGGGAATGGCAGAAACCGGCGCGCGTGACAGGCATGAGGCGATCCATCATGAGCTCCGCCGGCGTATCTGCCTGCTGGACTACCCGCCGGGCATGAAACTGTCTGAGACGGAGCTGGCCGAAGACTTCGGCGTTTCCCGCACCCCGCTGCGCCGGGCGCTGGCCCGGTTGGAAGACGAAGGGCTGCTGCAGTCCCAACACGGTGTGGGCACCTTTGTGACCGATGCCAGCCTTGCCGAACTGGAACAGGTCTACCAACTCCGGCTGGAGCTGGTGGAGCTGACCGGCCGTCTGGACCCGATCCCGGCTGACGCGGCCTATCGCGCCCGCTTTGATGCGCTGTTGCAGCGCAGTGCAGACATTGTTGATAGCGGCACTGCACGTGTCTTTACCGAGTTTGACATTGAGGTATTCCAGACCCTGTTGGAGCTGATCGGCAATCAGCCCCTGCGGCAGGTGCAGGAACGGCTCTATTATCAAACCAAACGGATCTGGCTGACCTTGGCGATGCAGGCCAAACTGGACCTGCAGGAAGAGTTCCGCATTTTCCATCATGAACTCGAAGCAATCTCACTTGCGCTGGATGCACAGGATCCGGCCGCTTTGGCGCAGTTGCAACGGGCCCATATCTCGATGAGCTTCAAACGCTTGCAGCAGGCCAGTCCCGGCTAGGGTTACCGCCTTCCCGGTTACGCCCAAAAGCGCGACTCAAAAAAACACGACTCTAAGATGAATTTTTCTACACTTTTGTGAAAATGCCGTTAAGTTGCGCGCATTCAACTTTTCCGTGGGTTCCCGACCGGCATTTATACGTCGTTTCAGGGGGCTGAATTTGGCCAAAACGTATTTCAACGATGACAAAGGTTTACCTGATGCGCAGCAGCTGTGCTTTGCCAAACGCACACACGCCAAGTTCACATGACACACCGTCCCCCTCGGTGCCGGGCATCGGGTGGTGACTCCAATGCACAACCTCCAGCCTAATCCATCTGCCGCCCTACCGGTGACCCATCTCACCGAAGAGGCGATCACCGCGATGAGCGTGCCGCAACTGCTGCGCCTGCGTCAGGACACGCCCATTCTGCGCTGCGGCAGCAACGCCCTGCTGCTGACCGGCCATCGTGAGGTGAAAGAGGCTTTGGAACATCCGGACCTCATTTGCACGCCCCCGCGGCAGCAGGGCGTTGCGCAATCGCCAGAACTCGCCAACCTCTACGACCGCCTGACCAATACCAAAGCCGCCATTGAACAGACCGTCCTGCAAGAGGCCCATCTGCACTGCCTGCACGAGCATAACACGCTGCTGCCGCAGATCGCCTCAGACATCATTCGACAACAGAACCCACCGCAGTCGTCACTGGATTATGCCGCGCTGATTGATCGCTTTGTCTTTGCTGCGCTGTGTCAATTTACAGGGCTGCCCGCCAGCGAGGCACCGCGATATCAGGCAATGCTGGAGGGGCTGACCATCGCCGAGCAGACCGGCGATCAGGTGACCGTTGAAAGCGTGGCGATGTTCCATGCTGATCTGCAAGACTGGGCCGCCGCCACGATGCCTGAACAGCAAGGCCTGTTGGCCGCCCTGCAACATCGCAAACTGACACCGGAACAGGCGGCCGATTGTGCGCTGGGTGTTTTTGTGACTGGCATTCAATTCACCGCAGCGGCGCTCAAACATCTGGTGGCCACGCTGGGCGCAACCCCATCGCTGGCGCAACAGCTAAACAATGACAGCAGCACCTTGATCCAAGAGATTTTGCGCCTGACGCCACCACAGCCCATGCTGAAACGTGCCGCTGCCAGATCGATCACGCTGTGTGGTGTTGAGGTCGAAGCCGATACAGCGGTTTTCCTGTCCCTCGCCGCAGCAAACCGCGATCCCAAGGTGTTTTCGCAGCCAGATCAGCTGCGGTCACGCGGCGCATCCTCAGGTTCTTTGACCTTCCACGACGGGACGCATCGCTGCGCCAGCGCGCTGTTGTCGTTCAACATGATCTCAGCCTTGCTGACCCAGCTGTCCGCCGAACTGACGCGGGCGCCACAGTAAGTTAGCAAACGCTAGGCGGCAAAAGCGCCCTGCACGTCCTTGGCCTTTACCAAACTGCGCCCTTCGCAGATCACCGTGCCATCCGGCGCCGTACAGCTAGCCCAAAGATCAACCAGATGTTTGTCGGCCCTGAGGCGAGTGATCTCCACCCGCGCCGTCAGGGGTGTCGCCAGAGGTGCGGGCGCTTTGAACGCCAGTTCCTGCTTTAGGTAGTTGGTGCCGGATCCCGGCAGTTTGACGCCCAACAAGTAAGAAAACAGACCCGCGATCAGGGGCTCAGGCACACTGTCGCCCACCGCCCCGCTGAGGCGTTGATAGGCCTGCAGGTCTGCGGCGCTATAGCTGCGGGTGACTTCGGCAAACTGTCCAAGGCTCAACATGTGATTTCGGCCTCCCCGACCAGACAGTCCGCCCCATCGGCCACGCGGGTCACCCGCATGGTCAACTGGCCCGGGCTGGTTTCCACGATGCGCAGATCCAGTGCCTCCCCAGTGAAGGCCGGATTTGGAAACATCATCGATTGGCTGACCTGCCTGAGGCTTGCATCATGGCGTTTCAGCATGCCCCACAGCTTGCTGTAGATCAGCATGCCATGGCTGACGGTGCGCCCAAATGTAGTAGCGGCGCAAAAATCCGGATCGACATGGATTGCGTTGTCATCACCGGATACGGCGGCGAAGGCATCAAACTCCGCCTGGCTTGGCACCCAGACCTCTTGCAGATCAAGCATCCTCAAACTCCTGTCTCAGATCGGGTTTGCAGACCTTGCCCGCCGCTGTGCGCGGGAAGTCTTTGACGATCCGCACATGGGCCGGCACCTTATATCCGGCCAAGCGTTCACGGGCCCAGGGGCGCAGGGTCTCAGCCTGCAGTGTGGCGCCGGGGCGCAGCAGCACAAAGGCCGCGCCGACCTCACCCCATTTGGCATCGGGCACGCCGATCACTGCGGTTTCCAAAATGGCCGGGTGGCTGTTCAACACCCGCTCCACCTCCGCCGGGTAGACGTTTTCACCACCCGAGATGAACATGTCTTTGATCCGGTCAACGATGTAATAGTACCCATCCGCATCCCGCCGCGCGACATCACCGGTGGCCAGCCAGCCATCCTTGGTAAAGGTCTTGTCGGTTGCCTCTGGGTTCTGGAAATAGCCGGGGGTGATACCGGGACCGCGCAGCTGCAACTCCCCCGCCCCTTCAGCGCCGTCGTCGACACCGGCCAGTCGCACCTCGGCCAGGCTTTGGGGTTTGCCGACCGATCCGATCTTATCCGCCGCATGTCCCGGATCCATCAGGAAGACTGTGGGGCCACTTTCTGTCATGCCCATGCCGTTCAGCACATAAGCACCTTTTTCAGCAAAAAAGTGGATCAGTGGTTCGGGCAGTGGCGCGCCACCGCAGCCACATTTGATCGAGTGCCAGTCAATGTCATCCACAGTCTCCATCAGCGAAAGCGCCTGATAGATCGCGGGCACACCGAAGAACTGGTTGATCCGTCCTGAGGCCAGCAATGCCTGCACCTCATCGGGTTCAAACTTGGCCAGAATGGTCGAAAGCCCCCCGGTCAGGAAGATCGGCAAGGTGTAAAGGTTGATACCAGCGGTATGAAACAGCGGCAGGAAACACGCCGCCCGGTCGGTGGCGGCAATATCGATCGCCTGACCGATGTTGACCGCATTGGCCCAAGCCATCCGCGCCGTCTGGATCACCGCCTTTGGCATTCCCGTTGTGCCGGAGGTGAACAGCAGATACCAGGGCCGCTCCGCCGGGATTGCGGCGCTGAGGGTCGGCCCGCCTGCTGCGATCCAGCCGGTCAGATCCTGTTCGATGGACAGGAGCGGAGTTTCGGTAGCCGAGGCCACAGCCTGCGCCACATCTGTGAAGGCAGCATCGGCCAGGAACAGCGAGATCCCGACATCGGTCACAACCTCGGTCAGCTCAGGCGCGGGCAGACGCCAGTTCAACGGGCAGAGGATCAGGCCGGTCTTCTGGCAGGCAAAGAGTGCTACGAAAAATTCAGCCCGGTTCTGGCACAGGATCGCCACCCGATCACCTTCGACCAGCCCCCGTGCGGTCAGGCCAGCGGCGACCGCATCTGCAGCCGCATTGAACTTGGCAAAACTCCAGCTGAGGCCGGTTGTAGTGTCCTCAAAAGCCAGTGCATCTGGCGTCAACTCGGCCCGTTTTGCGGCCATGTCAGGTATCAGATCAAACATCATTCTGTCCCGGTTGGGTTCAGGAAATCATTCATGCGCGCCAGCACCTCTGGCCGCCCGATCAATTGCACAAAGGCCTCAGTTTCCGCACTCAAGGCCGCACGCACACGGGCCACACGGTCCGCCGTCCACAACAGGCGTTTGCTGGCCAGGGTCGTGCCGGTTTCCACATTTTCCAGCAATTGCAGCGCTTGCGCCTCGGGTTCGCCCGAAACCGCCTGTGCAAGGCCCATCTGCAGTAAATCCGGCGCCTTTTGACGACTATTGGCGATCAACCAGCCCCGCGCCGGGCCCAGCCCGATCAATTCAGGCAGGGTGGCCGTCCAGCCGCCATCCGGCGCGTAGCCCATGATGCCATAATAGGGCTGCACAAAGGCGTCTGGCGCCGCGGTCACCAGATCAGAGGCAAAAACCAAACCTGCCGAGCCGCCGGTCGCAGCACCGCGCACAGCGCTTGCGATCAACACTGGTGCTTCGATCATCCGCAGGACCAGATCCTGCAGCTGGGGCACCACATCACGCGCGTAAGCCTCCGCCCGATCCTGATGCGCGGCGCCGTAGAAACCCGCCACATCCCCACCTGAGGAGAAGTTGCGCCCCGAAGTGATCAGCGACTTGGACGCGCCGGATTTCTCCAAATGGTCAAAGGCATGGTGCAGATCCGTCAGGAACGCAGGCACAAGGGAATTGGCCCGTGGCGCGTGAAGGCTGATGTGAAAACACTCTTCGCCGCTGGGCAGTTCGGTCAGGTCACAGGTCAGCCGATCGGTCATGGGGCCAACCCGTTGCAGATGAAGCTATGCGCCTCTTCAACCACGCGATCGATGTCGACGTTGTCTTCCCACATCACGAAACGCTCCCCAAGGGTTTTGGCCAGCCCCATCAGCGCCCACGCCCGCACCTCGGCATCGCCGGCTGAAATCTCACCCTTCTCCGCCGCCTGTTGCAGCTGGTCACTATAGGCTTTGCCAAACTCGGTGTAGTATTCGCGGTAGGCCTCGGGATCGACGAAACGCGCCTCTTCCACGATGCGGTATTGCATGGGCCGGTCGCGCACGACCGTCAGATAGGCGGCAAGGCCGGCACGCTCTGCCTCCAACCGGTTGGCGGCCCCTGCGACCCGCTCGGCAGCTTGCGAACGTGTCGCGTGCCCCATGTCCTGCACAAGTTCCCGGAACACTTCGTCTTTGCCAGAGAAGTAGATGTAGAAGGTGCCCGACGCAGTGTCGGCCGCCCGGGTGATATCCGCGATGGAGGCGGCCACGAACCCCTTTTCCCCAATCACCTGTTCTGCCGCGGCAAGGATCTTGGCCCGGCGTTCCAGCCCGCGTTTGGTTTTGGGTTTGGCGGTGGTTTGAATGGTCATGTCTGGCCTTCTTGCTCGGGGATGTGGCTTACCCACCCTTGTGCCGCAACAAAGCGGCAAATGGCATCACAAAAGACCTCGGGCTGTTCCAGATGTGGCGAATGGCCTGACTGGGCAAACCGCGCCACCTGTGCCTGTGGTGCCTCAGCAGCGATCCACTGCGCCACGTCTTCACGGTAAAGTCGACTGTCCGCGCCGGTGCATACCAGATAGGGCACATAGATGTCGGCAATCGTGTCGCGCACATCCATCGCCACCAGATCATCCCAGACAGGGCGCAGGTGACGCGGATCCTGCGCCAGCAACATCTCCTCAATGGCCTCTCTGCTGGGCCGCGGGTCAGAGGTGCGGGCGTACATGGTGCGGGCGATGCTGCCGCTCATGCGGGGCCATTCCGGTATGATCTTATCCGAGGTGGCAAGGATCGCCTCAGCCCCGCTGGCAATCATACCCATGTCCCAATCATTGGCGGGCAACATGCGCGGGCTCATATCGATGGTGACCAAACCGCGGATCCCCGCCGTGCCCCTGCGCGCAATGCTGCGCCAGGCGACACCTGCCCCCATCGACCAGCCAATAACCAGCGGGCGATCCAACCGCGAGATCCAGTCACAGGCCAGATCCACGCAGGCCTCCAGCCCGCCGGGCTGATCGGCGCGGCTGCCGTGCCCGGGTAAATCCGGCGCGTGACAGTCAAAGCCCGGCCCAAGGCGCCGTGTCACCTCCTCAAAAAGGTCCCCGCGCATCGCCCAGCCATGCAGGAAAAGGACAGGCAGGCTCATGAAGTGCCCCGCTTACGCAGGCGGCCAACGATGCCGGTGGGGAAGAAATAGACCGACAGGATGAACAGGATGCCCAGCCACATCAGCCAGCGGTCCGGCTCCAACAGATCAGGCAGCAGCGGCAGCCCATGGGTCGCCTCTGAGGCCACGCCCATCAGGTTCTGCAGATAGGTCTGCGCCATGATGAACAGCACCGCCCCAATCACCGCGCCATACATCGTGCCCATGCCGCCAATCACCACCATCAACAGGATGTCCAACATGATCTCAAAGCTCAGCGTGGTGTCCGGACCCACATAGCGCAGCCAGATTGCAAACAGGCTACCCGCCAGCGCTGCCGTGGCTGCCGACAGGCATGTGGCCACAGTGCGGTACCAGACCACGCGATAGCCGATCGCTTCGGCGCGGAAGTCATTTTCGCGGATCGCCTGCAGCACCCGACCAAAGGGTGAATTGACGATACGCAGCAGGATCAGGAACAGGGCCAGCGAGGCAAAGAAGATCAGATAGTAATTCAGGATCTTGCCGCTGATCTTGGTGCCCAGAAACTCCCCCATGCGATTGGCGGAGGTCAGAACCCGCGGGATCTTATAGGTCAGCCCATCCTCCCCCCCGGTAAGGCCGGAGAATTGCGACACAAGCACCGCCACGGCTGAGGCCACCGCAAGGGTGATCATCGCAAAGAAGATCGCCCGCACCCGCAAGGAAAACAGGCCGATCAGCAGGGCAAGAACAACAGCCGCCAGAGCCCCGGCAATGGATCCCAGCAGCAGGGCATCAAAGCCGCGCCCCATAT
Organism: Thalassovita sp.; assembly: GCF_963691685.1. Lineage (GTDB taxonomy): Bacteria > Pseudomonadota > Alphaproteobacteria > Rhodobacterales > Rhodobacteraceae > Thalassobius. The sequence continues at coordinate 1,242,603 of NZ_OY829290.1, read as the reverse complement.
GGGTCGAGGCCAGCGCCACGCCATAAGCGCCAAGCCCGAAGAACATGGTATGGGCAAAGCTGACGATGCCGCCATAGCCCAGCAGCAGATCATAGCTGGCCACCAGAACGATGAAGATGCAAATCCGCGCCGCCGTGTCCAAGGGACGCACGCCGTCAAAGATGAACGGGGCACCTGCAAGGCAGACAAGGATCAGCAGCAAAATGGGGGTCAGAATACGCGAACGTGGCTGGTCGCCGGACAGAAGTTTGACGATCATCTTATTTCGCTTTCACAACAGGCAGCATCCCCTGCGGGCGCCACATCAGAATTGCGGTCATCAGCGCGATGTTGGACACCAGCGCCAGTTTCGGTTCCAGAAAGGCCACGTAGTTCTGCGTCAGCCCGACCAGCAGCGCACCGATGAAGGCACCCTCAACCGATCCCAGCCCACCGATGATGGCCACGATAAAGACCAGCACCATCATCTTTTCGCCCATGCCGGCAGTGATCACCTCCTGGTAGAGGCCCCACATGACTCCGCCCAGACCTGCAAGAGCAGATCCAGCGATGAAAACCCCGACGAAGACCAGCCGCAGCCGATAGCCCAGCGCCTCGACCATCGGGCCGTTTTCCACGCCCGCACGCACGATCAGGCCAATTTTTGTACGGCGCAGAACCATGCGCATGGCGACAAACAGGATCAGACCGATGGCCACGGCCAGCAGGCGGTATTTCTCCATCGCAGCACCGGCAAAGGTGATGGCGCCTTTCAGGGTTTCGGGGCGGTTGATGAAAATCTCATCTGGGCCCCAGACCACATGGATCAGCTGTTCAATCACGATCAGCCCGCCGACCGTTACAAGGATCTGTTTCAAGTGTGCGCCATAAACGGGTTTCACGATCACCCGCTCAAACCCCCAGCCCATCACACCAGTGACCGCCATGGCCGCAACCACAGCAAGGAAGACTGCGGACATGTTCAGCAGCAGTGACCCCGCCCCCGTCCAATCGCCCAAGGCGATCAGAACCGAGATGCCAACAAAGGCACCGACCGAGACAAAGGCGCCATGGCCAAAGTTGATAACGTCCATCAGGCCGAAGACCAGCGTCAGGCCAGAGGCCATGATGAAGATCATCATGCCCATCGCCAGACCGGACACTGTCAGTGTCAGCCAGGATGAAGGCGCGCCAATGGCAAGGAACCCTAACACCACGAGGATCGGGATCAGCAGAACCGGCATCGCCTTGTCCAACCGCTCCCCCAAACTGAGGGTTGCGAACGTTGGTTTATGATCAGGAGCAGCAGTCATCTTAATGTGCCTCCATGCTGAGACCCATCAGCCGTTCCTGCAGGTCTTTGCTTGTTGCCAATTCTTCCATCTCACCGGTCCAGATCACCTTGCCGTCATCCATCACTGCCGCGTTGTCGCCCAAGGCCTTTGCGACCGAGAAGTTCTGTTCGACCAGCAGGATTGATGCGCCCTGCTCTTTCAGTTCGCGCAACGCCCCCGCCATGGTGGAAACGATGGCAGGCGCCAGGCCCTTGGTCGGCTCATCAATGAGGTAAAGCTTGCGGTCTTCGGCCAATGCGCGGGCAATCGACAGCATCTGTTTCTGCCCGCCTGACAGGTTACCTGCCTCAGCCTCCCAAAAAGTGGCGAGCGCGGGAAAGGCGCTGAGCAGCCAGTCCTTGCGTTCCGGCTTCAACGGGCCAGAGATGCAGCCCAGCGCCATGTTTTCTGCAACGGTCAGGTCGCTGAAGATCCCCATATCTTCGGGGACAAAGCCAATGCCAGCCCGCGCCCGGGCCGAGGTGGCCATCTGGGTGATGTCGGCCCCATCAAATTGGATCTGGCCAGATTTGGCCGCCCATTGCCCCATAATGGTCTTGAGCGTGGTGGTTTTACCCACGCCATTGCGCCCCAAAAGCATGGTCACCTGACCACGCGGGACGACAAGGTCCACGCCTTGCAGAATGTGATATTGCGCGATGTCTGTGTAGACCGCGTTCAGTGACAAGATCGGGTCAGACATGATCGAGCTCCTTGCCCATATAGGCCTCTTGCACCACATCTGAGGCCATCACCGTTTCCGGATCGCCATCCGCCGCCAAGGCGCCGTTGTGCAAAACGATAATCCGATCCGCCAGGGTGCGGATCACGTCCATCTTATGTTCGACCAACAGCACGGTGCGTTCCCGATCCGCCTTGATTTCGGCAATCAGGTCCAAAATGACCGGCGCTTCGTCCACGCTCATACCGGCGGTGGGTTCATCGAACATGTAAACCATCGGGTCGAGGCCCAGCAGCAGCGCCACTTCCAGCTTGCGCTGATCGCCGTGCGACAGTTCTGAGACCAGTTGATCCTTCTGATGGTCCAGCCGCACCCGTTCCAGAATGGCCATCGCGGCCACAGTCAGTTCTGTGTGGCTGTCCGCCATGGAAAACAGACCAAAGCCTTTGTGCTGGCGGGACTGGATCACCAGACGCACGTTTTCCAGAACCGAAAGGCTGGGAAACAGGTTGGTCAGCTGAAACGCCCGCCCCAACCCGCGACGGCAGCGATCTGCGACGCCAAGGCGCGTGATATCCTCACCCATCAGCTTAACCGTGCCCGCGCTGGCGGGGATCTGGCCGGAAATCAGGTTGAAGTAAGTGGTCTTGCCCGCGCCGTTAGGACCGACGATCGCGGTCAACTCACCTGCGTGAAAGCTGCAGGAGACCGCATCAACGGCCACGTGACCGCCAAAACGCACGGTCAGCGCCTGTGTTTCTAGAAGTGTCTGGGTCATCTCTCTCGTCCCGAACCCCGTGGCGCAAGGGGAAAGCCGCGCCACGGGGAGGGTTGCTAAGCCGGGGTCGGCTTATTTGTTGCGGACCGGAATGGCCATTTCATCCATGCCGATTTCACGAACCAGAACCGGTACACCGTAGTCCTTGCCCTCCTGCACCTCAGTGCGGAAATGGTACATGGTCTGCATGGCCTGATGGTCTTCGGCGCGGAATTGCATCTGACCCTTCGGGGTTTCCCAGGTCATGCCTTCCATAGCGGCGATCAGCGCGTCGGTGTCTTCGGCGCCACCGGCTTTTTTGATGGCTTCAACAATCGCCATGCCAGAGGCCATACCGCCTGCGGTGAAGAAATCCGGCGGGCTGTCAAAGCGTTCGAAATGGGTGTTCACCAGCCATTCGTTCACCGGGTTCTGCGGGATTTCATAGTAGTAGTAGGTTGCGCCTTCCATGCCGGGCAGCTCTTTATAGGCTTTCAGCGCCGCCAGAATGTTGCCGCCGGTGGCAATCTCAACACCGAAACGCTCAGGCTCCATCGCGTTGATTTTGCTCATCGGATTGCCGCCACCGGCCCAGATGATGAACAGTTTCTTTTCACCCTCGATGTCGCCCATCTTGGTAAAGATACGCTCAGCCGCTGCGGTGAAATCTGTCGTGTCGGTCGGCACGTATTCTTCATGCGCGATTTCCGCACCTGTGGCTTCCAGCGCTTCCTTGAACGCGGCAACACCGTCCCGGCCAAAGGCATAGTCCTGCGCCAGGGTGGCGATGGTCACACCTTCACCGCCCAGCGCAACCGCATTGGCAATCGCATCCTGGGATGAGTTGCGCCCGGTGCGGAAGATATAGGGGTTCCAGTTGGCGCCGGTGATCGAGTCCGCCACCGCAGGCTCCACGATCAGAACTCGCTCATATTCTTCGGCCACCGGCAGCATCGCCAGCGCCACGCCCGAGCTGACCGGCCCGATCGCGATATGAGCATCATCATCGCCGTAAGCCTCTTCCAGCTGGGCGCGACCGATGTCGGGTTTCAGCTGGGTGTCTTTTTCGATCACAACGATTTTCTCGCCGTCAATCTCCATGGTGCCGCCAGTGGCATACTCCAGCCCCAGCATCAGACCATTGTGAGATTGGGCCGCATAGGCCTCAAACGGGCCGGTTTTGCCGTAGACATGGGCAATCCGGATTTCAGCAGTTGCCGCAGTGGCCATCAAGGCCCCCACAGCCGTCAACGCAACAGCGCGCAGCATGGTTTTTCCTCCCTAGGATGTTCCTCGCAAAACATGAAATATGAATCATGATTCATGTCAACGAATAATTTGACCTCTTTCGGGGTAGTCTAGCCGCTGAGGGTCGCGCCGAACGGCTAACCAGAAAGCATTTTCAGACACTTATCGCCTTACTGACTGCGACCAGATCCTGAGCGTATGTCAGGCCGAAAAATCCAAGAAACACCTTATGCATGTACCGCCCTTCACCCGCAGACGTGCCACCGTCCCCCTCTGCGCCATGCGGTCTGCCCCACCGTTCACGTTTCGGTTTTCCCAAAATTCCTGCGTTGGAGCGAGGGGCAATCCTGTGGCAAGATAGGCGTAATGCGCCGCCCGACATGTGGCTCGTCCCGCAACCTTGATGACGAAGGAGCGACCGTCCAAATGCTCAAACAGATGGTTTTTCAGTCAGCCCTTTTAGGCGCTCTCACCCTTGCCGGTCAAAGCGTGGCGGATCCGGTCCGCTTTTCCACAATCGACTACGCGCCCTATGCCTTAACAGGGGATGCGCTGGGGCGGGACGGGCTGATCGTTGACATCGTGAGCGCAACCGCCGAACAGGCCCGGCTGGAGCACATCAATTCCGTTCTGCCAATTTCGCGCGTGATCAAAAACCTGGCCTCAGGCGTGGCGGACTGCGGCGTGTTCCTGCAGACAGGCCCCAGCAAGGCCGCCTATGAACAAGTGGCAAAGATCTATGACCGCTTCGATACCGTGATTGTGGCCCGCGCCGGTTTGACGCTGACCTCCGTCGATGACCTGAAAGGCAGCCGGCTGGCCATTCCGCGCGGCAGTTTTGAAGGCTCGTCCATTCTGGAAGACCCTGAGATTAAGATTGTCCTGACCAATGATGTGGCGCAAAGCGTGGCGCTGCTGGTCGCTGGCCGGGTGGATGCCGTTTCAGGCACTGAATTGAGCATCCTTTATGAGCTGTCGCTGCTGGAAACCGGGCGGGACGTGCTGGGTGAGGTCTTCACCTATGAGCGGCAGGAGATGTGGCTGCAATGCGCCAAGGATCAATTGCCTGAGATCGAGGTTGAGGGCCTGCGCCAAGCCGCCAATGCCCTGCGTGAAGGCGGTGCTTATGCCGATATCATGCGGGCCTACACGGAACCGAATGCGGTGACCCAATAGCGAAGGGGCTGACCCCGCTATGCCGATGGCCCATCAACCTGCGCAGGCCGGAAGGACAGGATAGCCAATGCGCCGTGATCAACGTGGAAATGACTGGAAACCTGAACATGGCAGGTGAACTCCACCCCATCCCGGCGCTGGCACTGCACCAGACCACCCCAGTCTTTTTCGGCCTTGATTACACTGGCTAGGTTTTGGATCTGACCATCCCTGGCCTCAGCGGTTTTGACCGACAGCAACAACAGCGGCTGGCCCTGCAGCTTGCTGGCACTGTGCAGAAACAGCCGCTCGAACGCAGGGTTCACCGTCAGGATGGAGGTATCTGCCAATCTGACTGTGCAAATCCCATCCTCCAACGCGTTCAAGATTTCGTTCTGCAGGCTATAATCCCCCGCATGGTTTTGCAGCATGGAGATATCGACAATGCTCATGGTGCGCACCTGCATCGAGTTGCCGGTCGGGGGCAGCGGGATGGTGATGATCGCCGGGAATTGCCTGTTGTCCTGCGACCGCAACGATGTCTCTTCAGCAAAAGACCCCTGCCCTTGCCAAACCGCGATCAGCAGATCACTCAGAAAGTTCCGCATCTCCTCAGCCAGAATACCGCCCAGGGTCTGCACGTAGTCACTGCTGCGGTTTGTTGTGAACATCCGCAATGTCGCGTTGTTTACCGAGGACACGCGGATTTTCACAATCAGCTCTGAAATCAGCTTGGGATGCTGTTCCAGATGTTCAGCAAGGTTTGTCACCCCATCCCTGCGCAGCTGTTGCAACAGCAGGTCAACCGCGGAAAAATCCACCAGCCACTGTGAAATGTCACTGGTTTCAAACAGGGCGCTGTGTTTCTGTTCCTCCGCGCTCAACTGCCTTTCGGTCAGGGAACGGCGCTGCGTTTCCAGATTATAGGCCAGGGCCAGCGCCCCCAGTTCATCACCGCGGTTGCGGCGCGGCACTGACAGGGTTTCAGCCCCCGCCCCAATGGCGCGCGCCATGTCCCGCAGGGGCCGGGTGACCAGCCGGAAAAACAGGTAGGTCAGCAGGATCGCCAGAACGAGGTTGCGCAACAGACCAAACCCCAGAACAAGCGCTGAGCGCTGCAGGAAAGCGCGGGCAAGCACATTGGTATCCACCACCACATTGATTTGACCGGCCACGAAAGCACTGGTGCCGTCTGTCAGGATTGACTGAAACGCCCGCGACTGACCAAAGGTGGCCTCGACCAGCCAGGGAAACCGGCTGGGGGATTGCGGTTGGCGCTTGAGGCTCATCACATCGCCGTAGCTGTCGATGATGGATGCTTCAATCACAGCCGGCTGCAGCATCAGCCCATCAACCACCCGCTCCGCCAGCTCTTCATCCAGACCGAACGCCGCTTGAAAGGCTGCATCCTCAAAGGCGGCCAGACTGCGGGCGTAGGTGGCATCGATGTTTTTGACCTCACGCCGCAAATCCGTCGCGATCTGCAGAAAGCTAAAGGTCAGCCCCAGAAGAAGGCCCGCGAAAACTGCGATCTGCGCTTGCCGGAAGGCCAGGCTTGCCCTCAGGCCAAGTGCGTTCGCTTTGGGGGTCATGCGCAACTTCGCTCAGCTCCTGAAATTCATCCTAGCAGAGCATCACCGGCCCCCTGCCCTGTCAAGCAACAGCGGTGCCATTTCACGGAAAGGTTTGCACTCATTCTCTATAGGGCTGAACGCGCGGCGACGGCTGCGCGGCAGAGGCGTAATTTGGACGCCGCCCCTCCCGTCGCGACGTGACAGGCCCAGCCAAAATCTGAGGTTGAGGTCGGTCAAAACGACGCACTTAGGTTGTTAACACGGTCAACTAGGAAATTCTGCCTAAAGACCCGCAAAAGGCCGACGTTACAGACCTGCGGCTTGATCAAATGTTTGGTGTCCCCGACCCCATCTGCCGGGCATTTGTAACAAACGCTGGTCTCGACCCCGCTTCCGCAAGCAGATGGAATACGTAGGGATTATGCAATGAACATGCAGCCGAAAGGAAATTTTGAAGTCGATGAAGATCTGGAGCTTCCGTTACCCGTCGTAAGCACCGACGAAGAAGAAGCCTATGGTATTGAAGAGCTTTTTTTCTCGCGCACGGATGAGCGCGGCGTCATTCAATCCTATAATGACACCTTTGAACGCATCGCCGGTTTTACCCCGGGTGAGCTGATGGGTGCGCCGCACAAGCTGGTGCGGCATGGCGATGTTCCCAAAGCCGTATTTTGGCTGCTGTGGAACGGCCTGAAGGCGGGCGTCCCGGTTGGCGCCTATGTGAAAAACCGCACCAAGAGCGGCAAATACTACTGGGTTTACGCGGTTGCCTCGCCCATCACCGACGGCTTCCTCTCAGTTCGGATGAAACCCTCCAGCCCGCTGTTTGCGCAGGTTCAAAAGCTTTATCAGGCTGCCCTGCGCGATGAGCAGGAGCTGGGGCTTTCCGCAGAAGACAGCGCGCACCGCTTGCTGGAACAGCTTCAGAGCCTTGGGTTCCCAACCTATGCGATGTTCCAGTCGCATGCCTTCTACACCGAGTTTGAGGCCCGCCGTGACGCGCTGGACCTTGCCAAAGATCCGGTCCTGACCAGCGTTGATGTGATCACCTCCAACACCGCAATTTTCCAGCGTGAACTGGCCCTGTTGGCGCGGAAATTTGACCATGCTGTCCTATTGATCACCAATATGGAGATCGTCGCCAACAAACAGCAGGTTGGCCAATCGGTACTGCGCGCCATTGCCCAGAACTACAGCATGAAAATGCGCGGCATCGAAGGCCATCTGGCCAATGTACGTGTGCACGAAGAGCTGGATGGCATCTGGGGCGTGTCGCGCGATCAGAACACCTATTTCCTGCTCTGTGCGGCGCATCTGATGGAAGACATGACGGCCCAGTTTGACGATCAGGCCCGTCAGGTCGAAGATGCCTCAATGGACCTCGACACCGGTTTCCTGCATGATCTTCTGAATAGCTACAAAGACCAGTCCCTGACTGCGGTTGGTCAAAGTGTTGAGGCCGCACTGAAGATCAAAAGCGGCACCGAATACCTGCGCGAGTTGATCCTGGCACTGTCCAACATCCGCATTGCCTGCCGGGTTGAAATGGCCCGACTGGCCAATGCCGTCAGCGGGCTGGAGGAAATCCTGACCAGTCTGGAAACCTTCCACCGCGATGTTGACGCCCATCTGGACACGATCCTGACCGCAGCGGATGAGATTGTGAAAGGGGTCAACCAGTCCATGAACGACCCGGCGCAGACCAGCCAAGCGGCTTAAACGCTTCTGCGAACATGAAAAATCGGAAGCTGGCGAAAGGCCCCGTTCGCCAGCCTCTCTAAGCACTCTGTTTTGGTGCTGTTCATTTTACCCAAACAGACAGCTCCCACGGATTACGTTTCCAACTGCTCCTTGGCGTAGTCTTCCACGAAATCCAGAACGGCGATGAAGCCCTGCTCGACCGGCTCGATAAATTCCTGCCCATCAAACACCTCATCACCATTGGCGCGCTGTTCGATGCCGTCGCAAAGGTCCCCGAAGGCAAGGGCCCCGACAGATCGCATGGAGGATTTGAACTTATGCGCCAGAAACCCTGCGGTTTTTCGGTCGTTGGCTTCCAGGGCTTCTTGCAGTTTGGGAATTTCGGGTCCAGTTTCTGCAATCAGTTTTTGCAGCGTATCGGCAATAAACGTCTTGTCCTCATAGCCCAGCAACGCTGTCAAAACAGATGGGTCAACGGCGGCAGGTTCTGGTTGCTGCGGCTCCTGGCCCGTCTCGCCCTTCCTGCCGCCAGAGGTCACATCATCCTTTGGCCGAATGATCGTCAGCGCCTCCCCCAATTGCTTGAGCGTGGTGGGCTTTGACAGGTAACGATCCATCCCGGCAGCCAAACACCTTTCGGCCTCGCCCCCCATGGCGTTTGCGGTGATCGCAACAATCGTTGAGCGTGAGCGGCCTTCGCTTTCCTCAATCGCCCGCATCTTCTGGGTCATCTCAAAGCCGTCCATCTCTGGCATGTTGCAATCTGTCAGCACCAGTTTGAACTTTTCAGTCCGCCATTTTTCCAACCCTTCCAGCCCGTTCTTTGCGATTTCAGGCTGGAACCCCAGCGAGCTGAGTTGCCGGTAGATGACGTCGATATTGATCTCATTATCCTCAACAAGAAGGATTTTGCGATCCTCCTCATCCTCAGACTGCACGGCCGTGGGTTCTGGCAACGCCTCTTCTTGATCCGCGACAAGGCTGGCGCGCCCGGTCAGCAGCGCGATGCCCCTCACCAGTTCGGAGGGGAGCAGCGGGTAGCGTTGCACCATGAAACAGTTGGGCAATCTGCAAAGGCTGGCCTCTTCAATGTCTGCGATGAACCACAGGATTTTGACATCGGGGTAATGCTCAGACAGGCTGTCGCGCAGGCGCTCATTTTCCTCAGCGGTTTCAAGCGACAATAGAACAATGAATTCACTATCCGCGTTTGCAATCAGCCCCTTAAGCTCAGCCTCGGTCTCCGCAAACAGCATTTCCGATCGCTGAAACTCAACGTAGGACGCCAGCGTCGGCCTGTTGATCCCCTCATCCACAAAGGCAAATACCTGCAACCCAGAAACGTCGACCTCTTCCTCAACACCGCTGGTTTCGACAAATGGCAGGGTCACCTCAAACACGCTGCCTTGGCCAAGCACACTGTCGACCTGAATGGCGCCATCCATCAGTGCGATCAAATCGCTGGTGATCACCAGCCCCAACCCGGTTCCGCCGTAGCGCCGGGTGATCGACTCTTCGCCTTGCGTAAATGGCTGGAACAGATTGGCGATAGCATGGTCTGTCATGCCAATACCGTCGTCCATTACGGTGACCTTTATCCGGTTTTCCGGCGTCAGATCGGTCAGCAACCGCACGCGGCCTGGTTGCTGCCCCTCCTCGCGGCTGGAGAATTTCAGCGCGTTGTTCATCAGGTTCATGAACACCTGACGCAGGCGCACTGGATCGGCGAGGATGTAATGCGGGATCAACGGGTCCAAACGGAAAGAAATCCGGACGTTCAGACCTTTGGCGATGGGTCGCAGCGTATCGACAACCTCTTCCAGCAGCGTGTGGACATTCACCGGCACGGCCTCAAGCGTGACTTTACCAGCCTCAATCTTGGACAGGTCGAGGATGTCATCAATGATCCGCAACAGCGACATCGACGACTTGCGAATGGTGGTGACCATCCGCAGTTGTTCTGGCTGCAACTCCGTATGCGCCAGCACTTCGGCCATCCCGATGACACCGTTCATTGGTGTGCGGATTTCATGGGACATATTGGCAAGGAATAGCGATTTGGCGTGGCTAGCGGCCTCTGCCTTGCGGGCGGTTCCCAACAGAGCTTGCGTTCGCTCAGCAACCCGTCTTTCGAGAACCTCAAGGGTTTTGTTTTTCTCACGCTGATAGCTCGCGATGGATGAGGCAAGGATGTCCAGCTCATCATGTTTATCGTTGAGCCCGTTTTCGCCATTGGCGCTTGGCGTGACTGCCGTCTCAAAGCCCTCAACACTTCTGGAGATCTGTTCAATACGTTTCGTCAGAACGACGTAAAAGGCCGCCATCAGTGCAACCGCCAAAAACAGGCTGCGGATCATACCAAACAGCAGGATGAGCCCGATGCGATTGAAAAAACTAGCGAAGGCAAGATAGGGGTCGACCCAGATCGTCAGGGTTCCAACCGGATCCGCCCGGTCGTCCAGATACAGATCGTGGGCATAAACCGAGGGGCTGTCGTCAGACAAGAAACCAAACACATGGCGGTTTTGTGCTGTGCCATCAGAGGTGTCCCGTCTGGCCAGGATATCGCCAAAATCGGTTTTGATCTCCGCAGTGACGATCGCATCATATTCGAACAGACCGGAAACAACCCTCTCAGCCAGGGGCGTCTCAAACCCAAAGGCCGCCTGCGCAGCAGTATCATGCACCGCGCTCATCAGCTGCGACACAGTGGCATCAACCTGTTCTTTTTCGTTCCGGAAATCCAACCAGATCTGCAAGCCACTCATCAGCAGACCAAGGAAAAAGGCAAGGATCACCGCCAACCGCGCCTGTTTGAAAGAAATACGATTGGTAATCCGAACGGTCATTCTTGCCCCGGTACGTCGTTGTCTTTTCTATTCATCGCCGCCCCGTTTTGAGCCAGAACCCAGTTTTGAGCCTGAGCATGGTCACTTTTGGATCTCATATGGTGCGGAAAGGTTCTGAGCATGTCATTTCTGCATGCTGGATACGCCGTGGAACTCCAGTATCTCCTCCAGCGTTCCGTCTGCGCGCATGTCGGCCAGGGCTTCATTGAAGCGGGTCCTCAGTTCGGGATGATCAGGACGCGCCATGGTGAAGGCAACATGCAGCGGATTTTCCTGCAGCGCAGTTTCAGAATATTGCAGGCTGCCCACCGCATCGGGGAAGTCCGCAGCAACCACATACCGCGCCGAGGTTTCTTCGGCGACGATGACGTTGATACGGCCCAGGATCAGCTTGCGCAGGCTCTGGGTCAGCGTTTGGGATTCTTCGCGTTCAAAGAAGTCGGCCTTTTGGAAACTCTCCGGGTAGCCATAGCCCGCTGTCACCCCAACAGTTTCGCCTTTCAGATCCTCAAGCGAACTGAAGGTAAAATCATAGTCAGACCGGTGGATCACAACAACGCGGCTGGACAGGATGGCGTCACTAAAGGCCAATTCGGTTTGGCGTTCAGGCGTGGCCCAAATGGCCGAGATCACATCGTATCTGCCATCCACTGTTCCCGCATAGGCCCGTTTCCAGGGCACCACGGCCACGGCCACCTCATACCCTGCACGGGTCAGTGTCTGGAGGGTGACATCGGTGATAATCCCACCTTTGGGCAGGGACTCGCCCTTGAACGGTGGCCAATAGCCGTTCGTTAAAATCAGAGGATCATTTGCCTCCGCTGCCGAAGAGAATGGAAATAGTGTCGCCGCCAGAAGCGCGACGGTTTTCAAAATCGATTTTGTAGTCAATTGGCCCTCCGATTTTGCATCTCCCGCAGTCTGTTCCACCTCATGACATCGACACTCCACAGGCTGTAGGAAGATACCACACAGAACCCTTAGAGTTCTATATTTCAATATTTAAGGGGAAACTCACCGTATTATTCTTGGTCCTTTTTCTTCAGCTTACACCATAAGCCCGCTTTGTTAAACAAATCCGGGATCGGGTAGACCTTCGCATTTTTCAAGCAAACCGCCACCCCGTCGCGCGCATCATTTGGGGCTATCGGCACTGGCTGCATCACCTAATTGGCAACGAACGTAACGCGCAGAACTTTAGCCATAAATCAAACATTTGCCGCGACAGGCCGTCGGCTGTGGGTTTGTTTTAACCGTGTCGCCATCAATGCGAGATCCTGGACACAGGGGGAGTGATGCGGCACGCCAATCCCTTTCATCTTGCACTGAACGTGGTCCAGATCGCCGCGCCGACAATCAACATGGCCCCTGCGCAGAACATCAAGGTGGGCACCTCATCAAACACCACGATGCCAACGGTCGTCGTGAACACCAGGCTGAGGTAGGCAAGGATCGACAGAAACCCGGCTTCGGCTTTGTAATGTGCCTTCAGGAAACAAAACTGCGCGACCTGTGCGGCAACGCCAATCGTCAGAAGTGGCAACAGGTGATCAGGGGCGATTGTGACCCATTGCGCAAGGGCGAAGGGGGCGCTGAACAGGGTCAGTCCCAGCGTGTAAAACGTCATCATCACCACCACCGGTGTCCCCGCCAGCCGCCGCGTTACGATGATCGCCATTGTCCCGCAGAGAACGGTCAGAAACGCGGCGGGGATCCCGCTGGACCAGACAAGGGTGCCGGGCTGCAGCGCAAGCAGCACCCCCAAGAACGCAACGCCGGCTGCGGCCCAGCGTTTGTTCGAAACGGTTTCTTTCAGCAGCAGCCACGCCAATACCATGGTCAGGATCGGACGGGTAAATCCGATGGCCGTGACCAAAGCAAATGGCAGGCGCGACAAAGCGTAGAAGCTGGAAAACAACGCCATGGTCGAAAACAGAATCCGTGCCATATGCAGGCGCAGATCCGTCAGGCCAATAAACTCCATGCGCCGTTGCAGCAGCCAGGGCAGCATCAGGATAAATCCGACGCAGGCGCGCAGGAACACAAGCTGCACCGCTGGATAGTCCGGCCCCAACCACTTCACGATGCTCAATGCGCAGATGTTGAACGTCATATCGGCGATCAGCCAGGCGCCACCGGCAAGGTTATGAACCTCTGGCGCCCCGTTTGGTGGGAGGGGATCAACCGCGCGGGGCAACGAGGTTTGCCATAAGGCGGAAGGCACCGGGCACGCCTTTGGCCATCTGGTGGTGCAGGATCAGCGCGCAATGGGTGTGACGCCCCTTGCCAATATCCGCCACCAACAGCGCGCCCTGCAGTGGTGCTTCGTCCGGGTCGGCCATTTCCAACAGTGGTGTGTAGGCCGCATCCCAGGATTTGGCGAAATAAAGCCCACGCTCTTTTTTCCAGCCCTGCCACTCGGCAGGTCCAATGTCATTGGGCTGCGACAGTAGTGCATGTTCGGCCAGATGTGTCACCACCGCCGCCTCATTGGTGACGCGCCAGCGCAGTGACGGCTGGCCGATCTCCATCGGTTTCGGCGGCGTTCTATCGGGCTGCCAGTTATCCCAGGGGCGATGGTAAAGCGTCACAAGATTACCGCCGTTTTCGACCCAGTGATGCAGCTGCGGTGTGATCGCAGCCAGCGCGGGCCGAAATTTAAAGGCGAAGATGCCAACGACCAGGGTGTCAAACTGCGCAAGCCGGGTAGAGCTGGCCAAATCATCGTCCTGCAGGGCCACAACATCCAGCCCCATGGTGGCCAGCCAATGATCCACCTCATCATTGCCGCCGCCAATATAGCCGATACGCGCTTTGGGCAGGTCCGCCTCAATCACCTGCAATTGGATAACCGCATCCTGCGCCAAGACGCGCGACGCAACGTGATCATACTGGGTGGTCACCACCTGCTGGGCCACCTGATCCCCGACCAGAACGGGAATAGAATAGGACCCTGTCGTGGCATCCGCAGGCAGGTGGATATCAAACCCAGTTTCTGTGGGCTCAGACGTCCAGCCATGTGGCAGTTGCAGGGTGGCCTGCCCGCCTTTTGGAGTTACGACACGCAGGGCCACTGCGACCCTGCGCCGGTCTGATTTCAAGTTCACCACATCGCCGCTGGGGCTTAGGTCCACCACAACGGTGGACAAAGACAAAGGCGGGCTTTCAAAGGGCACGGCGGTGGTGCTGGTCACGCCATGTGTGGTCACCGCAACCTCAACACAAGGGGCGGCGGGACTGTCCGGCAGATAGCACCACGGGTAAGGCTGGCTGGGCTCGGCGCTTTCATTGCGCAGCTCTGTCTTGTCTGCGATCCACCCGGCGGCCGTCTCAATTCGCGTGCTCACTTCTGTGGCCGCCCCCTGCCGCGTTGCGATGTGAACATCGGTGCGCTCACCGGGTGCAAGACTGTCCTGGGCAAGGCGCGCCTCGACCTGAACGCCCGCGGCCAAGCGTATGACACGTGAGACTTGGGTGATTTTCCGATCAATGCGGTGCTGATCCTCCGGCGCCACCTTTGCGGCCTGCAACAAGGCAAGTGCTGCACTGGCTTCTTTCGTAACCGCCGCAAAATCGGGAAAGGCCGCGCGGGCGGCATCAAGGTGGTCCTGAATAGCGCCAAACCCAAGATCCCGCAGCGTCTGCGGCAAGCCCGAGGTGATCGTTTCATCCGGCCCCGCAACACGGGATTTGGCCAGATGCAATGGCCAGTTCCGCTCTGCCCCGATGTCTATCCAGCTCCCCATGCCCTGCGTCTTATGAAACGCGCGCGACTGCTGGCCGATGCGTTCAAAGCTGGCTCCGCTGATCGGATCGATTCCGTCTGCCTGAATGGTCAGGGTCGCTGGCGGTGGGGGCAGATCATCGTCATAAGCCTGCCCTGCCCCAGACCACGCGGGCAGATAAAGTTTCTTCACCGCCCACGGTGCGTGCCCGCCGGTGTCAAACTCCGGATCAGCGGCAAGATCCATCATCAGATGCGCCGCCTCGGTCATGGCGCGGTGATGGCCATGCTGGCCAGGGATATCCAGAAAGGTCGGGCAGATGATGTCAGGCCGTTCGATCCGCAACACGCGGGCAAAGCGGCGCAGGGTGCGGGCCTTGCCCCATTTTTCCAAGGTCTCCACCCCGGATTTGGAAAACCCAAAGTCGGTCACCGGGTCGTCCCAATGCGACGACAGCCAATACATCCGCATATTCAGGATATCACAGGCGCGTTCCATTTCTGCGGTCCGCAGCATTCCAAGCGCCGGGCCACTTTCCAGCCCAATATCATTCTGCCCACCCTCACCACGTGTGGAGCAGCAATAGCTCAGGTCCAAACCATCGCGCAGCCCAAGTGCGGTCAGCATCGCAGAGGTCTCATCATCCGGATGCGCGCCCGTGTTCATGAAGGACACCACGCTTTGCAGCGGCGCCAAGGCCTGCCACAGCATCAAGATCCGCGGGGTCAGGCGGTCCTGCAGGATGCGCGATTGATCGGACAAGGGCATATCAATTCCTCAAGATTGGAAATGTCGGACGGGCAAAGCTTCGGGGGTAAAGGCACGGTTCAGCACCATAGCCGCGCCACGGCGCGCCGCCGTCAGGCGCCCCGCGTCGCCCACCATCAGCCGGGGTGACGGGGAATCTGGCCGGTGGGATACGGTCAATTCAGGCAGCTGTGTCTGGTGCACCAGATGTTCCAGCACCTCTTCTGGCATCGCGCCGCCCAGAATGATCGATTGCGGATCAAACAGGTTTTCGATCACGCCAACGGCCTGACTTAACGCAGCGGTTGCCTGCGTCAGCCATTCCGATAGGCGCGGATCCTTTTCAGCATAGAGGTTGGCAATTCTCTCCAAATCGACCGGGGTAGCCTCAGCACCACCCTCTTCAAGGCGCCGCCGCACCGCATCACGGCTGAGCACCTCTTCCAATGGACGCATCCCGTCGGGTGTGGAAATTGGCAAATGCCCGATTTCACCTGCATTGCCAAAGGCGCCGCTGATCAACTGGCCCTGCGACACCAGCCCAAGGCCCAGACCGGCCCCGAAATACAGATAGGCATAGTGATCCAGGGTCTGCGCCGCGCCCCCAAAACGTTCCGCCATTGCCGCCGCATTAGCGTCATTTGACACCTCCACCGGCAGATCGAGGGCACTGGCGAACAGATCTGCGGCATCAATTTCCTGCCAGCCGATCAGCACAGGCCCCTTGCCGCTGAGGCCGGTTTGGCCAAAAGGCCCCGGCAACACAACGCCAGCGCCGATGATGCGCTCTGCCACTACATCGGATTTCGCCAACATCCGCTTCAGTAGCGATGTGACCTCACCCACCACGGTGTCGGGGGCGTGATCCACCAATGCCTTGCGTCGGGTGGTGACGGGCTGCCCCTCCAGATCCAGCAGCGCCAGGAACAAGGCATCTGGGCGCACCTCGATGCCCAGCGCGAATCCCCCCGTTGGATTGAGGCCATATTGCATGGCAGGCAAGCCACGTCCGGCGCTGTGCATACCCCGTTCCACCAACAGCCCGTCGGCCTCAAGATCCGCGATGATATTGCTGACAGCCTGCGTTGACAGCCCCAGCGAGCGGGCAATTGCTGCACGGCCAATCCGGCCTGCGGCCCTGATTTCACTCAGCACAGCCTGTCGATTGCGCCCGCGAGAGCGGTCACTTTTTGCACCTGCAGCGGAGGAGGAGTTTTTGAGGTTTCGCGTCATGAGGCCACATTAACTCAACTAACTTGAGCTCTCAAGTAAGTTGAGTTAATGTCGCGTCAATAATTAATACCCAACAGGAGAGCCGACTATGTTTAAGAAATGGAACAGCATCGCCTTAGCCAGCGTTGCAAGCGTCTCCACTCTGTTTGCTTCGGCAGCAAACGCGGTAGAGATTGAATATTGGCAGTACTTCTTTGATGCGCGCGTCGAAGCGATGGAGCAGCTGATCACCAACTTCGAGGCAGCCAACCCCGACATCACCGTGAAGATGACGCATTTCCCCTATGCGGATTACCGCACCAAAGTTGCTGCGGCGATCCCGGCAGGCGAAGGCCCGGATGTGGTGCAGCTGTTTTATGGCTGGCTGAATGACTACGTTGCCGCCAACCTGATCCAGCCGCTGCCGACCGATGCCTTTGATCCGGCAACCATTGATGCCGAGTTCTTCCCGATGGTTCAGGCCATGAAAGGCGAAGATGGCTATCACGCGCTGCCCACCGCGGTTCGTTCTCTGGCGCTGTTCTACAACGAGCGTCTTTTTGCAGATGCTGGCATCACAGCCCCACCAGAAACGCTGGATGAACTGATCGAGGTCGCGAAAAAGCTGACCAAGAAAGACGGCGCCGGTAACATCACCCAAGTCGGGATCACCACCGGCATGAACGCCCAGGACCACCATTGGTTCCGTGAGGGGCTGATCCGCCAGTTCGGCGGTGAGCCCTATCAGGACGATTATCGCACCGTGAACTACAACACGGATGCAGGCATCGCCGCGCTGGAATATTACACCGACCTTGAGAAAGTTCATGAGGTCACCGCCTCAGGCTTTATGGATGAACCGCAAGCCGCCTTTAAGGCAGGCCGTGCCGGCATGCATATTGATGGCTCTTTCCGTATTGGTTCACTGAACAAGGTGCGCGGGTTGAAATGGGGTGTGGCTGAACTGCCCGCCAACGGCGACGGCATGCGCGCCAACTATTCCTCCTATTGGGTCAACGGCATCACAACCAAAGCCGAAGGTGAGAAATACGACGCTGCAGTGAAATTCATGCAGTACATCACCTCGGACGAGGCGATGCAGATCTGGCTGGATGTTGTGGGTGAACTGCCCGCAAAACCCTCCGTCGGCATGACCGATGCCAACGCCAACCATCCGGTCTATGGCCCGTTCATCCGGGGGCTGGAATATGCCCGGACCACCAAATTCGCCAATGAATCGGCCCAGCGTCAGGTTCTGATGGATATGGTTGGTCGCGCGGATATCGAAGGCCAGCCATTGGCAGACAGCATTGCCGAAGCCGCCGCGGCTGAGCAGAAAATCCTCGACGATTACTACAACTAAGCCACTCACGATGGGTCAAAGCGCCCCGGCGCTTTGGCCCCACCTCCTGCCCTCAAGTTCTACATCTTCAAGCCATAGGCCCATGCATGCGATTTTATGAGCGCCTCACAATTCGCCAAAAGCTCATCGTCTGGGCTTGGAGTTTTCTGGCCATTCCGGTCCTGTTTTACAGCGTGATCCGCTTTTACCCGACCGGGAATGCCTTTCTGATTTCGTTCCAGGAATGGAACCTGCTTGGCTCCCGCACCTGGACGGGGTGGGACAATTACATCAAGCTTTGGAATGATCCGGTGTTTTGGAAGGTCTTCAAAAACACCTTTGCCTACCTGATCATTGGCACCCCTATTTCACTGGTCATCAGCTTCGTCATTGCCTACCACCTTGATAAGGTGCGGTTTATGCACGGCTTCCTGCGGATGCTCTACTTCCTGCCGTTCATGACGTCCGCGGTGGCCATGGCCTGGGTCTGGCGCTGGTTTTACCAAGGGGTCCCGATCGGTCTGTTCAACAACCTCTTGGCCAGCATTGGCATCGCCCAGATCGAGTTTCTGAACTCCACCACCAATGCCCTGCCAGCCATTTTGGCGCCTGCGGTCTGGGCCGGGCTGGGGTTTCAGGTCATCATCTTCATGGCGGGCCTGCGTGCCATCCCTGTCAGCTTCTATGAGGCGGCCAAGATCGATGGTGTTGGCTGGTTCACCGTGCTGACCCAGATCACCCTTCCGCTGCTGCGTCCGACGATTGTGTTCATCGTCGTGTTCTCCTCCATCGGCTTCCTGCGCATTTTCGACCATGTGTTCAACATGACCACGAACAATCCAGGAGGGCCGCTTAACTCAACCAAACCGCTTGTGTTGATGATCTATGATACCGCCTTCAATGGCTTTGACATGGGATATGCCGCGGCCCAGACGGTTGTGCTGTTCCTGATCCTATTGGTGGTGTCGCTGCTTCAGCTGCGCCTGTTGCGGAGTGAATGATATGTCTGCCACCGAAATCCGTCCGACCACAGATGTCCTAGACCGCAGCGCCGTCACCAAGCCGCGCAACATGGGCCAGATCCTGCGCTGGGGGCTGTTGTTCTTTGGCGGCATCCTGATGGTCATGCCGATCGCCTATATGATCTCAACCTCGCTGAAGTGGCCGCATGAGGTCTATAACGTCAACCTGGTGCCAGAAGAGCCCACGATTGAGAACTACACCTATGTTCTTGAAGATGGGCGGTTTTACCTCTGGTTCATCAACTCCATCATCATTGCGGTGATCACGACGATCTCAAACCTGCTGTTTGACAGTCTGGTGGGCTACACTCTGTGTAAGTTCAAATTCCCGGGCCGGCAGATCGTGTTCATAGCAATTCTCTCGACACTGATGATCCCGACCGAGATGCTGGTCATCCCCTGGTATCTGATGAGCCAATCCTTTGGCTGGCTCGACAGTTATTGGGGCATCATGTTCCCCGGTCTGATGACGGCCTTTGGCACCTTCCTGATGAAACAGTTCTTTGAATCGGTGCCGGATGATTTCATTGAGGCCGCGCGCATTGACGGGCTGAATGAGCTGCACATCTGGTGGACGGTGGCCATGCCGCTGGTCAAACCTGCCTTGGCGGCGCTGGCGATCTTTGTCTTCCTTGGCAACTGGACCGCCTTCCTCTGGCCGTTGATCGTGACCAATTCGGTGGAAATGTACACCATCCCCGTAGGTCTTTCCGGTTTCGGGGATGAGGCCGATGTCGCCTGGGAGCTGATCATGACCGGCGCGGCCATCTCAACCATCCCGACGCTGGTGGTCTTCCTGATCTTCCAACGTTTCATCATTCGCGGTGTTGTCATGGCGGGGCTGAAAGGATGACCCGCTGTGCCACCACTCAATACCGCCACCCGTCCCCTTTTCTGGAACCGTTTGCGCAAGGCCCGCTATGACTGACACCACCCGTTTTCCAGACCCAACCTATCGCGACACGGTACTTGCGCCGCTGTTTGAAGGGGTGAAAGCCAACTACGCCACACATATGGCGCAGATCAATAAGGCCCATCTGGTCATGCTTGCCGAAACCGGCATCCTGACGGGGCCTGACGCCCGTGCCATTGCCGCAGCCTTGTCGGATATCGATGCAACCATCGACATCGCCAGCCTGAGTTATACCGGCGAGTACGAAGACTACTTCTTCGTAGTTGAGGCCGCGTTGCGCGACAGGCTGGGGGATCTGGGCGGGGCGCTGCATACAGCGCGGTCCCGGAATGACATGGACCACACCCTGTTCAAAATGGCCCTGCGCCAGCGCACCGACGTGATGCTGCAAAAGATCACCAGCCTCTGTGACGCGCTGATCCAAAAGGCAGACACCGAGGCCGAAACGCTGATTGTCGCCTATACCCACGGCCAGCCGGCGCAACCCACGACATTTGGCCATTACCTGTCTGCGGTTGTTGAGGTTTTGCTGCGCGATGCAGCACGGCTGAACGCCGCCGCCAATGGGCTGGAACATTGCCCCATGGGGGCAGCGGCCATCACCACCAGCGGCTTCCCAATAGACCGGAGCCGGGTCGCGGACCTTTTGGGGTTTCAAGAGCCACTGCTCAACGCCTACGGATGCATCGCCAGCGTGGATTACGTCACCGCGCTTTATTCCGCGCTGAAGCTTGTCTTCGTTCACCTTGGCCGCGTCGTGCAGGATATGGGCTATTGGGCCGCCTTTGAGGTGGGCCAGCTTTATGTGCCCAACAGTCTGGTGCAGATCAGCTCCATCATGCCGCAAAAACGCAACCCGGTGCCGATTGAACATATGCGCCATCTGGCCAGCGTCAGCGCCGGGCGGTGCGATGTGATTGTGAACACCATGCACAACACGCCCTACACCGATATGAATGACAGCGAAGGCGAAGTGCAGCAGGCAGGCTATGATGCCTTTGCCTCTGGCGCGCGGATGATCGATCTGCTGACCGCCTTTCTGCCGGCCTGCAGCATCAATGCCGATCGCGTCGCCACAACCACCGATGCCGCCTGTATCACCATCACCGAACTGGCGGACACTTTGGTGCGTGATGAGGGTCTGACCTTCAGACAGGCCCATGAAATCGCCGCCCACACCGCCAAAGCGGTGATCGCCCAATCCGAACCCTTGCGGCAGGGGTTTGAGGCTTTCACCACCGCCTTCGCCGCGGAGGCAGGCCGCGACACGATCCTGACCGAGGATCGCTTTCAGCAAGTGACCTCGGCCCGCCATTTTGTGGAAATGCGCAATCGCCCCGGCGGCCCCGCGCCCGAAGCCCTGGGCGCCGCACTGACGCAGTATCAGAGCACCCTGACTGAATTGACCACCGAACACCGCGCGCGCAATCAGCGCCACAGCGACGCGCGCACTGCCCTGGACACGGCCTTTATGTCCTATGTGGAGACCTGAGAATGGCTAATCTATCGCTTAAAAACCTGACCAAGAGCTACAATCAGACTGAGGTTCTGCATGGCATCAACCTGGACGTTGCCGACGGTGAATTTGTGGTCTTCGTTGGCCCATCGGGCTGCGGGAAATCAACAACCCTGCGCATGATCGCCGGGCTGGAGGATGTCACAGGCGGTGAGGTGATCATCGGCGACCGGGTGGTCAACAATCTGGAGCCCAAGAAACGTGACATCGCCATGGTGTTCCAGAACTACGCCATCTACCCCCACATGACGGTTAAGAAAAACATCGCCTTTGGTCTGCGCGCCTCCAAGCTATCGAAACCCGAAAAAGAAGCACGTATTGCGGAGGTGGCAGGCATCCTGGACATGACCCACCTGTTGGAGCGGAAACCAAACCAGCTGTCCGGGGGTCAACGACAGCGCGTCGCCATTGGCCGGGCCATGGTCCGCGATCCCGCCGTGTTCCTGTTTGACGAGCCGCTCTCCAACCTCGATGCGCAGCTGCGCACCCAGATGCGGCTGGAAATCAAAAAACTGCACCAGCGTGTGGGCAACACCATCGTCTTTGTGACCCATGATCAGGTTGAGGCCATGACCATGGCGGATCGGATTGTGATCATGAAAGACGGCCATATTCAACAGGTTGGCACCCCGGCTGAGGTCTATCATTCCCCCGCCAATATGTTCGTCGCCAAGTTCATTGGCGCACCTTCAATGAACATGGTGCCCGCGCAATTATCCGATCAGGGGCTGACCCTGCTATCGGGTCAGTCGATCGCCGGACCTTGGCAAGCCCAAGGTCAAAGCGACGTCCAGGTCGGTGTGCGCCCGGATGACCTAACCGTTGCTGAGGAAGGCACCGGCCTGTTGAACGGAACCGTCACGGTGCAGGAACCCCTGGGTTCCGAAACCCTGATTTACGTCGATACCGAGGCGGGTGAGGTCATCGCCAAGGCAGACGGCCGCACGCCACCGGCCTTGGGCAGCAGGGTTGCGCTCACTGCTGCGCCGGACACGTTGCATGTCTTTGATGCCCAAACCGGGGTGTCGCTGCAGTGACCCATCAGCCCCCCTCAGTCGTGTGTGCCGGTCGCGTGTATTGCGATCTGATTTTCACCGGCGTGCCGCAAATGCCGGTCCTCGGGCAGGAGGTTTTTGCTGATGAACTGGCGCTGCACGCGGGTGGCGGTGCGTTCATTACCGCAGCAACCTTCGCGGCGCTTGGTGTGAAAACCTCGGTCGCGGCCACGCTGCCGGCGCCCCCCTTTGATGGGTTGGTTCGCAACGCTTTGGAAAAAGCTGATGTGGACGCCTCGCTTTGCCAGGACAGCGCCACCGGGGCGCAGCCGCAGATCACCGTGGCCACCGTGTTCGGGGGCGACCGGGCGTTTTTGACCCATAAAACCGGCGCGGCAGTCCCCGAGATCAGCTTCACCGACGCCGGTTTCACCCACCTCCACATCGGGGAGTTGGCGACATTGGCGCAACAGCCGGACCTGCTGGACAAAGCCCGCGCCGCTGGCATGACCGTTTCCTCCGACTGCGGCTGGGACGCTGATGTGATCGGGGCGGGTCGGGACCTGACCGATCTAATCGAAGGCCTTGATGTTTTTCTGCCCAACGCCTCTGAATTTGACGGGTTGATCGCCTCGGGTCTGGATCAAGGCAAACTGCCATTAACCGTTGTGAAACTGGGGGATCAAGGCGCCAAGCTCTGGGATGGCCAGAGCTGGCACTCAGCGCCGACAACCCCGGTCGAGGCCGTTGATACAACCGGCGCCGGTGACGCCTTTAACGGCGGTTTTCTATCGCAATGGATGGCCAAAGCGCCCTACGCCCAATGCCTGAACCGCGCCAACAACTGCGGCGCCGCAACGGTGCAACATGTCGGTGGCACCGGCGGGCTGCATGTGCTGAAAGCGGATCCTCAAACCGCTATCGGTGCGACGGTCAAATAGCCGATAGGATTAACGGGTACCCGTACCGGTCCCATGATCCAGCCAGCGATCAGGAGGATCACTTCGTTTAGCCTTGCCCTACAAGGGCATTTAACGAAAATCGAGAAGCCGAAAAAACCAGCACAAGCATGTCAGTTTCCTACGGCGAGATGATCAGCCCTAACTACCCTCATCTTTTCCAACGTTCTCAAGCTCATTTCGTATGCGCTCGATGATCTCTGAACCTGCAATTGATGACGGTACAATTCCGTTCACGTTCTCCATGACAAATGCTGCAGGGCGTGGGGGCACCTAAATATTGCTCGCAGTGCCGGTCGACGCGCCAGTCGGGGTTCACCTTGGTCAAAACGAAATTGGTGGCGACGGGGCCAATCTCGGCCCGCTGCGAGTTCAGTTGACCCTGTTCTTCTAGCGGACAGATCTGTTGTTTTCTGCAAGCGACAAATCCAGTCGTATGGTCCACTCAACGGCCCTGAGACCCTGGTGCAACAGGCCCTATTGTGAGGATATTTGCTGCAAAAAAGCTTCGGCCGTTGTGATATGCTTGTGTTTGAGGTCTGTCGGCATCCGTTGTGCTGTGCGGCACATCATGGCCCAGCGTGGGTTGCTGACAAGCCTATCCGCATGCTTCAGGATAAATCGCCAATACAAGCCATCCCATATGTCGGTCCAAGGTCCCTTGCCCCAATGGCTCATCTTGCGAATGTAGTTTGATCCGGAAAAATACGGCTTTGTGGTGATCAATCCACCATCGGCGTGCTGGCTCATCGCATAGACATTGGGAACCATGACCCAATCATAGCTGTCCACGAACATTTCCATGAACCAGCGATAGACGTCGTCCGGGTCGATCTCACACAGGAACATGAAGCCGCCCAGAACCATCAGCCGTTCGATATGGTGGCAATATCCGGTTCTGAGCACTCTTTGAATCGTATCATCCAGCGGACCAATGCCTGTCGTGCCGTTGTAAAAAGCTGGCGGCATGGGGCGCGTGTGGCCCCAGTGGTTTGTGGTGCGCATCGGCACCCCGAGATTGTCGTAGGTTGCGCGCATGAATTCACGCCAACCGATGATTTGACGGATAAAGCCCTCGACCGAGTTCAGGGGTATCCTCTTACGATCTGCATGCTCCAGAGCGGCATCCACAATTTGTTGAGGCGTCAAAAGCCCAATGTTCAGCGCGGGCGTCAGAATGCCGTGCCAGAGCCAGTTTTCGCCTTCAACAATGGCATCCTCGTAATCCCCAAACCGTTCAAAACGCCGTTCCAGAAACTGCGCCAGCCAAGTCGCAGCAGCTTTGTGTGTTGTCGGATAGTAAAGCGTCTCAAGGGACCCCAAAGCGTCCGGAAACTCTGAGAGCACTTGCGCCTGTGCGGCGACATCAACCTCATTAGGAACAGGCCAGTCGATCCAGGGCAAACTGGCCAGTTGCTTTTTGGGAACCTTCTTGCGGTTGTCCGCGTCAAAGCTCCATTGCCCACCAAAAGGGGTCTCACCCTCCATCAAAACGTTCATGCGGCGGCGCTGACTTTTGTAGAACTCGGCCATGAACCAGCGTTTGCGACCGGACGACCACGCCAGATTGTCCGACCGCGTATTCAAAAAGCCCGGAGAAGACTTGAATTCAAGCTTGATACCAGTGGCCGCTGCGGCAGCTTTCAGTCTATTTTCACATATAAAATCAACAGGCTCCACCATGACGGCCTGATTGAAGCCACGCCGGCGCAGATCCTCGAAAAGCCGCATACTGGCACCTGCCTTTGCCTCGTATCTCCAGATATTGGTTTTGAAACCGCGGGCCAGCAAATCATCACGATACTGCGTCATCGACGCTCTATGCAGCCAGAGCTTTTGCTTGTGCATGTTGGCCGGGTAAACCGCATCTCCAAAGTAGAGAGGGTCCTCAAAAAGCACGACCTGGTCGGGTTGCTCAAACAGACCGGGGTGTTCGGCAAAAAGCTGGTTGGGAAGAATGATGGTGACTGAGGACATAAGAGGCTCGTGCAATTTGGTCAGCGGGTCAGATTCATCTGGCTCAAGATAGAAGGGATCTTTTTCTTCAGACCGAAAAACCCCGCTCTGGCATGAGGCCAGGCGATGGCATCGGATGGTCGTACAACCCGGTGCAGAGTGATGCCTGCGCTGTTCAGTTCAGGTTCTGCACAATCCAACCTGGATCGGGCGGGGCCCACAGGGGCGTAAGCTGTTGCAATGGTCGACACACCGGCGTCCTGTGCGGACTTGATCAACGTCGCAGCCCAATCCTCGGTTGGTTCCGCAAGCTGCCCAAAAGCATCAAGGGCATCGTTCATAGCGCCTAATGCAAACTCCCGCGCGGCATGTCCTATCGCGTTTGGAGTGCGCCCCCGGGTCGCCAGTAGACCGATCACAGCAGCGGGTGCGGATGACATCAGATCAGCGCCCGCCAGGTCCTCTTCGGTCAAGAGTAAAAGATACGGGGCGGATGGCTGTATCGCCCTCAACGAAAGCGGTACGCGCGGGTGCTCCACTTCCTCTGTCAGCGGCTCTGCCAAGGTCGCCAAACCGCGGGGGTGAAACCGCCCTTCGGTGTACTTGGCGATATTATCGGCACGTGCCAGATAGGTCTTGCCTTTGGTGTGGAGCCCACCAACCCAACGCCAGCTGAGCGTGTTGGACGCCGGATCGCCATCCAGCAGATGCCGCAGAAAGAAATCCGCCCCAAGCTGCCAAGGCAGGCGCAGCGTGAAAATCCAAATTGAGGCGAACCACATGCGCGCATGGTTGTGCAGATAGCCGGTCTCCAGCAGCTCGCGCACCCAATGATCAAAACAGTCAATACCGGTCTTGCCAGCCACCGCGGTGCTGACCTGGTTCTGTAGCTCAGAGTTATTTTCCAAGACTTCAAGCAGATCGACCAGATCACGTTGGTATTGCGTCCAGACGCTTGGGTGCTGTTCCAGCCATCCTTTGAAATACGTGCGCCAGAACACTTCCTGCAGAAACTTCTCTGACGCCTTGACACTATGTCGGGCCAGCACCCGTTGAAGCACCTCCGCTTCGGTGATCAAGCGGTGCCTGAGCCAGGGCGACAAGGCCGAGACATTGCTGCGCCGTTCAGCCCCGAAATCATAATTACGCATCTGGGCATAATGGCGCCCGGTGCGCGCTGCGAACTGATCCAACCGCTTGAGACCATCGGCACGTGTGGGGGTGAAAGAGATGGGCTCGGATCTTTCGGCAAATTCAGGAAAAACTGAAGTCATTTGACCGACCTGCATTGCTTCGAGCAGTACTTTACCTCATCCCAGTTCTTCGCCCATTTCTTACGCCAGGTGAACGGGCGCTGGCAGGTGGCGCAGATCTTTTGTGGCAAGTGAGCTTTGGTCCGCATTTTCATGATGGATCTCCAAGGGGCAGACTAAGCTGGGCGGGGCTGTCCGCATTCCGTGCTTTTTTGCGCGCAACCCGTCCGCTTCTGCGGCTCGCGTGTTTGGCAGAAATCGCATGAGCTTCTGCATGAAACCCTGAACTACGCCGCACGCCCCAGACACGTTCACGGGCGTGTTTTGCCGCGGCAAGATGATCAAAGACACGCTCAGGATAAATCGTCCCAATGATCTGTTGAGCATCATTACTCTTCCAGGGCTCGTGGATATGTTGATCCGAGATATGCGTTAATTCCGGCACCCATTTTCGAATGAACGCACCCTGCGAGTCCTGATCGTACCCCTGTTTGACGGGGTTATAAATTCGCACCGTATTGATACCGGTGGTGCCGGATTGCATCTGCACCTGGCTCCAATGAATTCCCGGTTCGTAATCGGTGAACATGCGTGCCAAATGCAAACCTGGGGCCCGCCAGTCCAGCCAAAGGTGGTAACTGGCCGTGGCCATGACCATCGCCCGCATCCGAAAATTCAGCCATCCTGTGGCCCGCAATGACCGCATACAGGCGTCCAGAAATGGATAGCCCGTCTCACCGTTTGCCCAAGCCGCCAACAGCTCTGAATCCGGTTGGCGGGGCCGGAGCCCATCGTAGAGACGATGCAAATTCTCATACTCAATACGCGGTTCGTCTTCGAGCTTCTGAATAAAGTGGCAATGCCAATGCAGCCGGCTGGAGAAGGACCGAAGCGATTTGCG
The DNA here is from genome assembly GCF_963691685.1 of Thalassovita sp. GTDB lineage: Bacteria > Pseudomonadota > Alphaproteobacteria > Rhodobacterales > Rhodobacteraceae > Thalassobius. Next base: position 1,214,783 of record NZ_OY829290.1, on the reverse strand, counting down.
CCATTGAGTTGCCTGTGGCGGCAATGCCTGCCGCTGCTTTTCTGTTACCTGCGCCACCTCTCGCATCGAAAGCGCCCCCCATGCTAGATATGGTGAGAGCCTCGAACAGGCGGCCGCCCCCTCTACGGGATTGGACATTTCGCGTTGGTAATATTCGCCGCGCTTAGTCAAAAAACTGTTCAGCCGTTCCAAACCGGCACGCCGCCCACCCGTCTGCCGAGACGCGCATGGGTCATCTGACAAGCCAAGATCGCGCGCACTTGGAATGGGCCCCAGCTCTACCTGAACAGGTTCCAGGGCAATTGGCACCGAGACCGGCTGGCGCATAAACCTATCCCAACGCCCAGACCATCCATTGCGCGATTTAAGTCTACGGAATACGCCGTGATTTTGAACTTCATACTGTCGTACCCCATGCTGCCTACACCAGGTGGCAACCCGAATATCCCGGCGATATGTCCAATCATTTCCGGTTTCCTCATGTGACCAGAGGCCGTCGATCAGGTTAAACTTCTTGAACTCAGCCAGGATCGACGTGACCTCACCCACGCGCACGACAAGAGGCTGTCCTAATTCACCGAGACGAGCGCGCAATTCGGCGATTGTTTCGGCAACAAAGCTCCACTGTCGTGCGGAGGCGTCCGGCTGCTGCCACAGTTCATTTTCTACGACGTAAAGCGGCAGGACTCGCCCCACACGCGCCGCTTGCGACAATGCCTGATGATCTTCCACCCGCAAATCGCGTTTAAACCATATAACCTGCACGAAGCCTCCAGATTTCTACTGGTTAAACTACGAGTGTCGGTCTGAAATGGATCAAGTATTAGCTACCACCAGTTTTGCGACCTGTTCAAACAGCGCAAAGCGAAGGTCGGCTGTTTGGAGGTCGGTGCCAGTAAAGCCCGCTCAGCAGATTTACGGTTGCCTGGCATTGGGGGCCTGCCATCGCCCCATGGCAGACGTCCACCAATGGAATTTTCGACTACGCATAGATCATCTTTTGCCGCGCAGATGGGGGCAAGTATGGTGCGCTGCAAAAGCGACGTTAACTCTAACGCATGACCGACTTATTCCCTTCCCATTTCAGCCGCTAATCTTAGCCCCGCACCAGATGCCCGCCGTCGATGTCCAAGACTGCGCCGGTCAAGAAGCCGTTGGTCATGGCCATGATGACGGCCTGTGCTATTTCGTCAGCCTGCCCAATACGCCCAACCGGCAAACTCTCCGCGACTACGGCATACATTGCGTCTCGCGCGTCCGGAGGCATGGCGTCATAGGCCTCAGTCGCAACCATTCCGGGGCTGATACAGTTCACACGCGCGCGCCCGGCAAGCTCCTGCGCCAGTCCTTTTGACAGTGCTTCTACGGCTGCGTTCACGGCACCAAGACCTGTCGCCCCGGCTGAAGGTCTTCGACTTAGCACGCCCGAGAAGAACGTGATCGAACCACCCTTTTCGAGGGCCGGCAACACTTCGCGCGCGGTGACATAGGGACCGATGAACTTTGCAGCCAACATGCCGCGCAGGTCATCAGTGGGCAACTCAGCGAAGGCACCATGCGCTGCACTGGAGGCTGAGATCACCAGGTGATCCACCGTGCCAAGCTGTGCAGCCCAAGCCTTCACAGCTGCCTCGTCGGTCATATCGATCGGAGCGGTTTTGACCTCCCCGATCTCTGCGGCGGCGGCGGTTAGCTTGTCCGCGCTCCGGCTCGCGATGGTCACATTTGCGCCAAGTGCCACAGACAGTTTGGCGGTAGCTTTGCCCATTCCGCTGCTGCCGCCGACGATGACGACGTGTTTGCCTTGAAGGTCGGTTTCGAAGATCTTGGTCATTTTGGTCATGTCCTATTTTGCGAGAGTGGTCTTGATCAGGCGAGCGTCAGAACAAGCTTGCCGGTTGTTTCGCCAGCTTCCAGACGGCGATGTGCTTCGGCAGCTTCAGCACTTGGCAGCGTGGTGATCTGAGGGCGCAGCACGCCTTGTTCCAGCAAGTCAAATACCGCTTTCATATCGGTGTTGAACGCGTCTGGGTGCGTGGTGAAATAGGTGTAGATATCACTGACCCGCACCGCGATGGATTGCTGGAAGTGCTTTGCCAGATCACCTGCAAAATCGCCTGCTGGCGGGCCTGCTAGGAAGCCAAACAGCACCGCCGTCCCCAAAGGCGCCAATGCGTCGAGATCGGATTTGAGGGCCGCACCAGCGATCGGGTTCAACGTCAAGTCAACGCCGCGCCCGCTGGTCAACTCGTCGACACGCGTGGTGACATCTTCTTGGCGATAGTCGATGACATGATCCGCACCCTGCGCTGTCACATAGCTGATCTTGTCCGTACTGACCGAGGCAATGACGGTCAGGCCCAGATGTTTGGCGATCTGTACCGCCATAGTGCCAACGCCCCCGGCCGCGGCATGGATCAGCACAGTTTTTTCGGCCTTCGCGGCGCCAAGATTGACCAGCATGTGATAGGCCGTCATGGCGTTCACCGGGATCGAAGCCGCGGTCTCAAAGCTGATTTTATCGGCGATTTTTACCACATAGGGTGCCTTGACCGCCGAATGGCTGCCATAGCCCCCTGCGCCAATCGGGCCCATCCAGGCGACACGGTCACCCGCGGCGAACCCGTCCACACCATCGCCGATCACCTCGACAACTCCCGCGCCCTCAACGCCCGGAACATGTGGCAGGCTGGGCATCATCCCCTCGGGCATTTCACCACGGCGGATGATCGTATCGATAAAGTTGACCGCCCCTGCGTGGTTGCGGATCAGGATTTCACCCTTGCCCGGTGCTGGAATAGAGAGATCCGTTTTGCGAAAGACCTCCGGGCCGCCGGTCTGGGGGATTTCGATTGCGTATGACATAGTATGCTCCTTCTGTTGCGAAGAAGGTAGCAACGGGCGCTTCCGGGGATAATAATTGATATTATGATATATTGTCCTAAAAATGGGATAATGATCTATAACGACCTTGCCCTGTTCACCACAGTCGCCAACCACCTCAGCTTCTCCGCTGCCGCCGAGCAGTTGGGCATCCCGCTCAGCCGGGTCAGCCGCCGGATTGCGGAGCTTGAGGAACACCTTGGCGCCAAACTTTTCGAGCGCACAACCCGGCAAGTGCGTCTGACCGAAGAGGGCCGGCGCTTGCTAGATCGATGTCAGGATCCGATTGAGGCCCTTCAAGGCGTGGCGGGTTTTGCCGAAGACACGCGGCGGCAGGTGATCCGCATCACCGCGCCGCCGCTCGCTGCCAGAAAAACCGTCGGGCCGCGGCTGATGGACTTCGCAGAACAACATCCAGACGTGGAATTTGAACTGACGACAACGAACCTGTTTCTGGATTTCTTTCAGGACAACATCGATTTGGCCTTCCGGGTTGGGCCATTGACAGACTCCACCCTCGTCGCCCGCAAGCTATGGTCCGTTGACTATTGTTTCTGTGCCAGCACAAAATTCATCGCAGATCGAGGGTTGCGCAACACGCTGTCGCGCAAGGACTTTCTTGCCCTCCCGGCATTGGTTGCTGGGCAAGCATGGGTTCTCGACACCGGCGAGACACTGCAACCCAAACAGATCGCCCACAGCTTCGGGGATCTGGATGTGATCCGGCAAGCGGTTCAACGTAATCTGGGGGTTGCGCTGCTGCCACGGGATATGGTCAGCGGGGACATTCAGCCATTGGAAATCGACAGCGCCACACCGCTGACCCGAGATATGTTTGCCGTCTATCCCAGCCGCCGCCTGTTGCCGGTGCGGGTCAGAAAGCTGATCGATCACATGGCATCCGGTTAAGACTACCAGTTGATTGGCGTCCCGTCGCGAAAGAACCCACCGGTTGGACCTGTATCTGGCAGGGTTGCCGCCCAGACCACGCCCTTAGCGCCCTCAAATACGGGCCGGCCACCGCCGCCCATATCCGTCGCCACCCATCCAGGGCAGACGGCGTTGACCAGAATACGCTGCGGTTTTAGCTCCGCCGCGGTTTTAAGCGTCAGTGCATTCAGCGCTGCTTTTGAGATGCCGTAGCCTGGCGTGCCGGCCGACATTTCGTTAATCGCCCCGGCGCCGGAAGACACGTTCACGATCCGGCCGCTTTGCCCTTTCTGCAAGAGGGGGACAGCAGCGATTGTCGTCGCCCATGGGCCAAAGAAGTTGGTTTCAAATGCGCGGTGAACACGGGCGAGGTCAGCAGTAAGTGCCTGCTGGTCCGTATCATAGTCCACTCCGGCATTGTTCACGAGGATATCGAGCCGACCATAGTCCGTGTCGATCATTGCAAATGCGGTGGTGACTGAAGCAGGGTCGGATACGTCAAGCTGAATAGCACTAGCGCCGCGGCCGATCTGCTTTGCTGCTTCGTGCCCCTTTTCAAGGTCACGCGCACCGACCAGAACCCTACAACCATGATCATGGGCCAATTGACGGGCGACCTCTTTGCCAATTCCGCGATTGGCCCCGGTCACAAGGGCTATGCGCTCTTGGGTCATGCGATCGCTCCTTCCAAAAGATCAGTCGGCATATTGTAGCGACATTTTGGTAATTTTACCGTCGCCATCCCACCAATAATGATAGTGCGCCACCCAGCTGGCCCATTTGACCTCAGTCTTGGCATAGCCCGGCTCTGCGACCAGGATCTGACGATGTCTGAAGCTCTGCCCACCGGGCATGACCTCACGTTTCGCCCAGAAGTGTATGGCCTCTTTGCCCGCAAACTCACGGCGGACATCGATCATGACAGCGTCCTCGGTGAAACAGCCCAGATAGGCAGCAATGTCCTGTGTGGACCTGTCCCGTTTTTGTGCCGCCCCAAGTGCTCGTTTAGGCCGCTTTCCGTTCGAAAGCGACCGGGCTTTTCCAACCCAGTGCTGAGTGCCGTCGTCGCGGATTGTAGAATCCGTTGATGTACTGGAAGATTGCGACTTCAGCTTCCCGACGTGTTGGCCACGATTTGCGCCAGATCAACTCAGCCTTGATCGTTTTAAAGAACGTCTCAACTGCGGAGTTGTCGTAGCAATTGCCCTTGCCGGACATCGATACTTCGAAGCCGTGATGGCGCAGAAGCTTCTGATAGTCGTGAGAGCAGTATTGCGACCCGCGATCCGTATGGTGGATGCAGCCTTTCGGCGGTTGCCGCAGTGCGACTGCCATCTTCAAGGCCCGGATCGCCAAGTCACGCTTCATACGATTACTGACAGCCCAGCCGATTACGCGCCTTGAATGCAGGTCCAAGATCACGGCGAGATACAGCCAGCCCTCGCGGGTCCACACGTAGCTGATGTCGCCCGCCCATTTCCGGTTGGCCGCGTTCGCTGCGAAGTCCCGGTTCAACAGGTTCGGCGCGATGTTTAAGGCGTGGTTGCTGTCGGTCGTCACCTTGTATTTCTTGGATCTCTCGACCCGTATACCGTTCTCTCGCATCAGCCTACCAACGCGGCAGTGGCCAATGTTCAGCCCGAGCTCCTTCAACTCTTCGGTCATTCGTGGACGGCCGTAGCTGCCCAGGCTAAGGCGAGATTGTTCTTTGATGTGGGCAAGAACAACCATGTCTGTCCGCTGCCTTTGACTGGCAGGGCGGCTGCGATAAGCCCGTAGGCCTCGTTCGCTGACATCCAGAACCTGGCAAAGACGGTTTGTCGGGAAATCACGGCCTTGCTCTTCGATGAACCGAAACCTCATGGCTTTTGGCTCGCGAAGAAGGCCGTGGCCTTTTTTAGGATATCCCTCTCCTCCTTAAGAATACGGTTCTCCCGTCGAAGCCTCTCGTTCTCACGGGCTAGCTCAAGCTCCTTGTCCAACACCACGTCAGTGTCACGATGCCCGGTCACCCATTTGTTCAGCGTTGACAGGCCAACACCTAAATCGGCAGCAACCTGCCGGCGTGTCAGCCCGCTAGTCAGCGCGATCCGCACCGCATCAGCGCGGAATTCGTCCGTCCGTTTCAATCCCATAGTCAGTCTCCTTTGCTGCAGTAAATGCTATCAAAGGAGCGGCATCAAACCGTGACACGTCCAGTGCATTTGTCGCGGTTTGATAGCATTCGATGGGTACCGGAATATCCTTGGCCATAACCGGCGGTGCGATGAGCAGCCCGATGAGGAGGGTTTTTCGAAACATCAACTGAAGCCTCCACCGTCACTTGGCTGCGGCGGCGCGTTCACCGGCCTGCGCCACAAGGGCGCGGTCGCCGGTTTCCCAGAGGGCCACCATAGTCAGTGAGGACACCCGCCAACGGCTGTTGGTTTTCTCAAGGTCATAGCTGTAGCGCCCGCCGAGCACCCAAAGGGCGTCGTCAATACGGTGCGTGGCTGTGAAATCGGCTTCAGCCTTGGCGGTGCTGTCGGTGGTTTCAGTGATGGTGTGGTTGGTCACCATATGATGCGTGACATCAAACCCCGGCAAAAACGCCGCCCAGCCAGCAACCAGTTCATCGGCGGGCTGCAGCACAGAATCGCCCCCCCAAAGGCTGGAGTAGTCGGTGGTAACGGTTTCTGTAAAGGCGCCGCGCACACGGGCCCAATCGTGCCGGTCGGCGCCAGCGGCAATGTCAGTCAGAGTTTGGGTGATCGCGGTAGGGTCTGCCATAGCGACACCTCCGATAAGTGTTGCGGTTGCAAGGGATGCGATGAACTTGGGGATCATGTCAGTATCCTTTCGTTGAATGAGGAGAGGCCGGCCACGCTCCGCCTCCGGTGTGGCCGGGATTGGCGCGATCTAGTCCCGTGTCAAACGGTCAGGAACGGGTGCGAGCTGGTATTGCGACCAGAAAGAGGTGTTTGCCGCGTCCTGATCGGCACTCAGGTTGGTGGCTTCAACGATCTTGCCGCCCTCAATCCGGTAGACCAGCGCCCAGATCGTATCCACGTTTGGCTTTCCCTCGGCATTGGACCACCCGCGATGGATGTCCACAACATGGGTGTCATCGGCGCCGAAATAGATCGGATCGGCCTGAAAGCCCGCGACGCCAAGCTGCGCGAAGAAGGCCAAAACCTCATCACGGCCGGTTTTAGTACCGCTGAGCGGGTGGCGGCCCGGGATGTGCCATCTTACATCTGCGTCCATGACGGCAGCGATCCCGTCCAGGTCATTTGCGCCATAGGCCGCAAAGAAATCTTGGACGACTTTCATGTTATCTTCGGGCGTTTCGGCCATTGCTGTGCCTCCGATGAGTGTTGCAGTTGCAAGGGCTGCAAGGAATATTCGGGTCATATTGTGTCCTCCTGAATGGGCGCGCGCCGGACCCAGTAGTCCGGCACACGCCGGTTCGCCTTAGCCTTCAAGCCCCGCGCGGAAGTGATCGGCCACGGTGTCGGCAGCGCGAGTTACGTCCTCAGGATTGTCGTAGAAATCGAACTGCGTCACATCGTCCAGCCACTGTGCTGTGGCTTCACCGGCAAAACCTGCCAGGAAGGTCTGAACACCCTGCGGGATGGCGGCGCTTTCCGAGTGCACAATCGCCAGAGGTTTGTCCAAACGCTGCGGATTGTCGGCCGGGTGGTAGGTCAGCCAGCCTTCCCATCCCGCGTTGTTCCACTTGTCGTCATATTCCGGAATGCCACCGCGATCCGCTTCGTAATAGTAACCACCAATGGGCATCAAAACGCCCGTGGCACCTTCGGGACCAGCTGCAGGAATGACGTCACCGCCTTTGGCTTCAGCGGCCTGCGAGACACCGATCAGCCCCGCGACCCCTTCTTCACCGCCATATACGGCCTCAACGATTTCCGCGTTCTGCAGCCATGGCGCCACCAGGCCAAGCCGCTGGATCAGCGGGTTGCCGGCAACGGCGTCCACCATGTAACCAGCCGAGGCACAGATCCCCAAACCATTGATTTGGGCGGCGTCAACTTCAGGGAGAGTCGCAACAAAAGCAATCGCCGCCTTGATGTCCGAGGTTTTGGCCTCTGGGCTTTCCACGAAACGCACGTTGTTTGGCAGGTCCCCAGACTTGCCCCAGCCACGGAAGTCAAAGGTGAAAGCGGCGAAACCACGTTCCGCCATTTCGCGGGCATAATTTGCGGGCATCTGTTCCTGTACGGATGTCCAAGCCCCGGTCACAACGACCGTCGGCAGTGGGGCCGTGCCGCGTTCTTCCGGCAGGTAAAGCGTACCTGACAGCGTGGCCCCTTCATTTTCAAAAGTGACAGTGCGGGTTTCAACTTGGGCGATGGCTGCGGTTGAAGCCATAAGGCCGGCAGCGGCAGTCAGCGTAAGCGTCTTCATGAGAGTATCTCCATTGGCATGTTCTTTGGGGTGCGAACCCGATGACCAAGGAGATACAGGTGCCGTCAGAGAACTGATTGCACCTGACTGCTGCGTTTTTGAAAGATCCTGCTCAGGCGGGATTTGCAGCCCGGTAGGCCCGCGGTGTCTGCCCGGTGACTTGTTTGAAACTGCGGGTGAAATGCGCCTGATCTGCAAATCCACAGGCGAGAGCGATATCCCCCAAGGGGCGACCTGCGTCATTCATCTTTTTGATGGCTTGCTCGATGCGGTAGGCCATAACAAATTGCATCGGTGTGGACCCCAGTGTCTCTTTGAAAACCCTGGAAAAGTGCGAGGCACTCATCCCCGCCTCCGCCGCCAGTTGGTCAACCGTGATCGTCTGGCCGAGCCTGTTTTGCACGTAGGACAAAACCCGTTGATAGTGTTGTGCAGTGAAACGCGCCGACAACTCGATCTCGTCTTTGCGACGTTTTCCGTATTTCTGCAGCAGTTTGACCAGGAATACACGGCTCATCGCCTCGAACATTACGGCGGATGAGATATCGTCCGTTTCCAGCGCGTCGCGCAGGATGACCCCGGCGGTACAGAGGTCGGGATCGGAAAACTGGGGTAGATCCCGCAACTGCTGGGGGTCAAGCAACATGCCAAGCTCCGTCTGCGCAAACTGCTCCACCTTGGCCGGGTCCAGAGTGATTACGATCACATCCGATTTTGCGTACCACCTCCACCCCGAGCGCATCCCTGCAGGCGTGACAATGATCTCGTCCTTATGGAACGCAAAATCGCGAAGTTCACCATCCCGCCAGTTCTGGACGCGGTGCGCCTGCGTATTGAGGTTCAGGAGCACATGATGTTCCTGAAACACCTCATCAGGCATCTGATTGGGATCCGCCTGAAAATACCGCACGGACATCAGCCCAGCCGCCGACGGGCGCAGCACTTCATCGCTGCTCAGCAATGGGGCCGAGGGGTATATATCAGAGTATTTAAGTGGCAAAATCCAGCTCCTGAAGAGCGCGCGATCGTTTTTTGGCTATCCAAACCAGAATGACAAATCCGCTGGGCTTCCTCAAGTGATCCGGTCCTTGTGTGAAACGGTTGTGGAAGACTTGCGGCGATCCTGCCGACCCCGATCATAAGCAGTGTTGCTGCCTCCCACAGAAGTCAATCTGCTGGTCTTGGAAGATCGTACGACCGAACCAATCCAGAATGAGCAAGCGGAAGACCTATTTCGGACGTGACGCGGTGTCACACGGTGTTGGATTGCGGAAAAAAAACGTGCGATCAGATCTGTAAAACACAGTGTTCCAAAATAGAACACTACAGCTAAAATCCACACTGTCTCATCATCTGGGACACTGCTTAGGACCAACATTGCGACGTTTAGTAGCCCTCAGAAAAAAAACAGAAGGAAACTTGAGAAACTCAGCTAAAAGCAGATTTTTTTGGTTTCTGGATATAGTATCTGCCTATTCTGCGGCAGATTGAATTGCAGCTTATGGCCATTTTTCAGCGCACCACGAATGCCTAGCGTCGCAGTCAGGTAAAACAACATCACACCTGAGACCTGTATCGATGCGTTTGACGTGCGGAACAGTACAAGCGTCGTCACCATCAGTAGGAGATGTATTCTGACGGACAAAAGAAGCCCGTAGCGACCACGCAGTGTCAATGTGAACATTTAGAAAGCACCTGCACTGACATTCGCGGTACTTGTTATGGGGCTGATGTGTTCGTCGCAGGACAGGTCAAAGAGCGTGCCTCGATCATTCAAAACAAGCCTCAGCAACCTGTCCGCATTGAGATTTGCAGCTTAAAATAGTCAGTTTAAACATGCGCTTGACTGAGTTTGAATTTAAGATCGTTCCTTCGTCGTCCAGAAACAGTACAAGTACTGCCCAGTGTTTTTGGATGTAGGCAAAGGCCTTCGCCATTCTGGCGCTGAGTAGATAACCTTTGCGCACTCCACTAGGAACTAATTGAGGCGTTCTACAATGGGAGCGCTGAATGATTTTCGATGCTCCATTAAGCCTTCCAACCAAGCTGGTCCTCCCCTGTGCTTGGGAAACGGAGGGCCAGGTTTGTTGGGGAGGCTCAACACCATCTATCGGCTTGCAAAGAAGGTAAAGCTGGGGAAAACGCCCAGATCAAGGTCAGCGAGCTAACAGAGCTCATGGAAAAGCTCAGCCGCATGACGAAAAAAGTGTGGGGGCAAATCGACAGCCCAAAAATAAGATTAAATTAAAGCAGATACTTATACGGCTATAATGGTACGGGCGGCCGGACTCGAACCGGCACGGCCTATACGGCCTAGAGATTTTAAGTCTCCTGTGTCTACCATTCCACCACGCCCGCGGCTGACCGGGCGGGCCCGGTGACTGGTTGTGGCGAGAACATAGCGAAAGCGTTGGGGGTGTAAAGCAACCCTTTCGGACAGGGTGGCACGTTTTTGCCCCTTACAATTCTTGTTCCACCGGCGCGGGCGGCGAAGGCAGCACCAGATTGCGTTCGGGCAGCCAAGGATTAAGCGCCAGCGCCTGTTTCAGAACGCTCTGCCCTTCGTCCAACCGATTCAAGCCCATCAGCGTCAGCGCCTTGCCGGCAAGGGCGGCAACATGGGTTGGCGACCGCAGAAGCGCCCGATCAAGATCCTCCAGCGCGGCGGCGTAATCCTGCTGTAAAAACAGGACAAAGGCCCGCTGATTGTAGCCTTCGGCATAGTCAGGACAGTAGGCGATCAGCCGGTCAAATTCCGCAATTGCACCGATAAAATCATAAGAGGACCGTTTGGCCATGCCTGCGTCCAGCGCCTCCTGTGCGGTTTCATCCGGGGCGGTGGCCCAAAGCGCCCACATCTGATCCGAAATCGCCTGACCGGCGCGGGCGTCGGGGGCCACACGCACCTTGTTCAACAGCTGCGCTAAAGCCTCTGAGTGATCTGGCGCGGCCGGACACTCAGAGGCCAAAGCTGCGGTGGGTGCCGTGAGTGGCAGGAATGCGGTGATGAGCAGCGGCCGAAGTGTTTTCATGCAGAAAAGGGTGGCGCAAAATGGCCACGGATCAAGTCACGGCTTTGCGAGCGGCGCTGAATTGCAATTGACCTTGCCCGGCCAAGCGCCGAATTTCGCGCCATGATACCCATCCGTGACCACAACCCGTCAAACCGCATCCCCTTTGTCACCTACACGCTCATCGCGGCCAATGTGCTGATTTTTATCGGTTATTCCGATTTGTTCTCAGACCCGCGGCGGCTTTTTGCATTTTATGACGCCTGGGCGCTGTTCCCGGCGCGGGTCAGCCAGGGGCAGGATCTGCATGGGCTGTTTTCAACCATGTTTCTACATGGGGGCTGGATGCATCTGGGCGGCAACATGCTGTTCCTGTGGATCTTTGGCGACAATCTGGAGGATGAGATGGGCCATGGTGGCTTCCTCGCCTTCTATCTGATGTCCGGCTTGCTGGCGGCTTTGGCGCATGTGGTGGCAGCACCCTGGTCCACGGTGCCGACGGTTGGGGCATCCGGCGCCATTGCCGGGGTCATGGGCGGTTATCTGCTGCTGTTTCCCAAGGCGCGCGTGGACATGTTGTTGTTCATTGTGATCCTCATTCGGATCTTCACGGTGCCGGCCTGGCTGATGCTGGGGTTCTGGTTTCTGTTCCAAATCATCTCGGGCGCGGGCACAGATCCCGAAGGCGGCGGCGTGGCTTACTGGGCCCATGCGGGCGGCTTCATCGCGGGGTTCATTCTGGCGCTGCCGCTTTGGCTGCGGCGGGGTGGCACCCGCTATTGGCAAAACCATCAAGGCCGGCCCAACCATCCTGAGGCCCGCTACACCTATTCAACCAGCCGCATCCCAACCGTCCGGAGGAAGAAATGAGTGATCCCTTGAAACTGACCTGTCACTGCGGCGCGGTGGAGATGCGCGTCACCCTGTCAGACGGGCTGAACACGGCGCGCCGCTGTGATTGTTCGTTCTGTCGCCGCCGTGGGGCCATTGCCGTTTCGGCACCGCTGGACGGTATTGAGATCCTCAAAGGGGCGGACAATCTGACGCTTTACACCTGGGGCACCGGCACCGCCAAACACCATTTCTGCAAGACCTGCGGGATCTACACCCACCATCAGCGCCGTTCAAGCCCCAATGAATACGGCGTCAACGTCGCCTGTATCGAAGGGGTCAACCCGCGCGATCTGGGGGAGGTCGGCTGGGCCGACGGGATCAATCACCCGTCAGATCGCTAAGCGGCAAAAGAAAACCGCCGCCGAACTTTCGGCAGCGGTTTCAAATTCGGCAGTCAACCGAAAGAAACTTTTCAGCGCAGCTTAGTCGCGGGCGCGGACGATCTTGGCAAAGCGTTCAAAGATGTCGTTGTTGGCAATCACCAGGTTGCCGTCGCGCAGCGGGTCCTGACCTTCGCGGATCGGACCGATCATCGCGCCCGCTTCGGTGGCGATCAGGGTGCCGGCGGCGACGTCCCAGATGTTCAGCTCACGCTCCCAGTAGCCGTCGTAGCGGCCGGCGGCAACATAAGCCAGATCCAGCGCGGCCGAGCCGAAACGGCGCACACCGGCACATTCAGGCATGATACGGGCCAGATCCTGCAGGGTGGCCGGCAGGGTTTTCTTGGCCGCAAAAGGAATGCCGGTGGCAAAGACGGCTTCGATCATCCGGTGACGGCCCGACACACGCAGACGGTTGCTGTCATTCAGCCAGGCGCCAGCGCCTTTTTCGGCGTAGAACATTTCATCTTTGGCGGCGTCATAGACAACACCCGAGACGATCTGGCCTTTGTGTTCCAGCGCGATCGAGATCGCCCAATGCGGCAGGCCGTGCAGGAAGTTGGTGGTGCCATCCAGCGGATCTACGATCCAGCGACGGGTCGGGTCCTGGCCCTCTTCTTCGCCGCTTTCTTCACCCAGCCAGCCGTAGGTCGGGCGGGCGCCCATCAGTTCCTCTTTGAGGATCTGTTCGGCGGCCATATCGGCCTTGGAGACAAAATCACCAGCGCCTTTCATCGACACCTGCAGGTTCTCGACCTCACGGAAGTCCTTTACCAGGGACCGGCCTGCCTTGCGGGCGGCCTTGATCATGATGTTGAGATTTGCACTGCCTTGCATCGGTGAGGCTCCTCATTGTCCGGCGGGGGCGCGTGGACGCGCGTTCCAAGCCGTGCGTATAGGCCGGGTTTGCCTTTTTGCCAAGGGGGTTTCGCGTTGCGTAGGCTGCATAGCTGCGTTGCGATGGCGGGCCCATGGGACGGCGCTTGTGACCGCTGCGATTTGGGGGCGCTGCCCCCGGCCCTGCCGGGCCTCCCCCGGAGTATTTTGGGAACGATGAAAGCGCGGTTTTTACTGGCGCTGCAGCTTCACCGGTTCGGTCCGCGCAAGACGGATGAAATGGGAGACAAAGGGGCGCGTGGCATCTTCGCTGCGCACGGCAGCATAGAGGCGTTTGGTCAGGCCATTTTCGGTGATCGGGCGGGTGACATAATCCGAGGAATATTTGACCTCACGCACCACCCAATCGGGCAGCACAGCCACCCCACGATTTGAAGCCACCAGCAACAGGATCACCGCCGTCAATTCCACCGGACGCTGGGCGGCGGGCTCCACCCCGGCAGGCGTCAGCAGTTCGGTGAAAACATCCAACCGGCTGCGGTCCACCGGGTAGGTGATCAGGGTTTCACCGGCAAAATCTGCGGCCTCCACATAGTCTTTCTGCGCCAAAGGGTGCGCTGCCGAGGCAACAAAGACCGGCGAATAGTCAAAAAGCGGGATGAACTCGACACCCGGAATATCCTCCGGGTCGGAGGAGACGACCAGGTCCACCTCTTCCTTTTGCAGGGCAGGCAGCGCGTCAAAGGCAAGGCCTGGTCGGATATCCACATCCACCTCGCCCCAGGCTTTGCGGAACTGCTCAAGCACCGGGAACAGCCATTCAAAACAGGCGTGGCATTCGATGGCGATATGCAGCCGTCCGGTTTTGCCAGACAGGATGCCTTTGAACTGTTCTTCCAACGCGGCCATTTCCGGCAGGATCTTCTCGGCCGCGGACAACAAGCGCCGCCCGGCGGAGGTCAGTTTCATGGGTTTCGAACGGCGCACAAACAGTTCAACCCCGGTCTGTTCCTCCAAGTGTTTGATCTGGTGAGACAAAGCCGATTGGGTGATGTTCAGCTGATCCGCGGCACGGGCTAGGCCGCCCTCTTCATGGATGGCCTTGATGGTGCGTAGGTGGCGCAGCTCGATGTGCATTATGAACAAACCTCATCTTCACCTTGAGAATTATGAAGTTGTCTCACAAAGGCATTTTCGCGACAAGGGGACAACGCAGTTTTTCCGTCTGGAGCCCCCGATGACCGTGCCTTCTGTTTCGTTCGAGTTCTTCCCGCCGCAAAACCTGGAGGCCTCGTTCCGCCTGTGGGACACGGTGCAGGTTCTGGCCCCGCTGGCGCCGCGCTTTGTCTCTGTGACCTATGGCGCGGGTGGCACCACCCGGGATCTGACCCGTGACGCCGTTGCGACCATCCACAAACATTCGGGCCTGAAGGTTGCCGCA